>PBLF01000015.1 GCA_002722295.1 Stappia sp.
AGGATCGCCGTGGCCAGAAAAGGCAGCGGAGCGGTGTTCAGCCCGCCCACGGAAAGCGTGGCCATCCAGACGAGCGGCGCCTTCGGATTCGTCAGATGCAGGAGAAGTCCCTGGACGAAGCAGGAAAGCGGCCTGTTGCTTCCGGAGGCGCGGAGCCTGGCTTCGACGCCGGGTGTCAGGGCGGAGCGCCAGGCTTTGAACGCAAGAAAAAGCAGGTACAGGCCGCCGGCGACCTTCAGCAGGGTAAAAAGGGTCGCCGAGGTCTTGAGTGCCGCGACGAAGCCGAGCGCCGCCACGGTTGCCCAGGCCATGGAGCCGAGCACGACGCCAAGGGACAAGGCAACCGCCGGTGCCCGGCCGCGTGCCATGGCCGTCCCGAGGATCATCAGTGTCGCCGGACCGGGACTGGCGACGCCGACCGTAAAGATCGTGAGAATGACAAGCAGGCCCGAGAGATTTTCGGACAGGGCGGAGGTGATCATGCGCGGCGGTGCCTTCAGCGGGAACCGGTCTCCGTACGCATGTCGATGGCGCGAATGACCGATATCATGTCGTCTTCTTCAAGCTCCATTGTGTCTGTCTCGCCATAGAGATCAAGACAGACGTCCATCAGGGGGGAGGCAATCTCCGCGGACCGGGCGGCTTCCACGACGAGGCGACTGTTCTTCAGCACATCGGCGATACCCGCCTGACGGGAGAAATCGCCCGCCAGGAGCTTTTCCGCCTTGATCCTGGAGACGTCGCTGGCCATCGGACCGGCGTTCAGGATCTCCGTGAACCGGGTCATGTCGAGACCGTGCCGCGCGGCGAAATGCGAGGCCTCCGCCAGTCCCGTGACCAGAGTGATCAGGAACGTGTTGACCGCAAGCTTCATGTGAAGCGCGCCGGGCACCGCCCCGCAGTCGACGATTTCCTTGCAAAGGGGAGCCAGAAGCGGTCGCAGGCGGGCGCAAACCTCGGGGTCGCCGGCAAGCATGCCGACCAGTTGACCGGCCTCGGCCGGCTTTCGCGAACCCGAGACGGGGGCCTCGACGTAACACCCGCCGGCGGCGCCGATGTCATCGGCCAGCAAACTCGAATACTCCGCCGAAAGCGTGCTCATGGAAACGATGGTCCGTCCTGCGACACGCGCGGCGAAGCCCGGGCCATGCCTGTCCAGAACCGCATCCGTCGCTGCGTCGTTCTCCAGCATCAGGATAATAGTTCCGCATCGCGCAAAGAGGTCCGTGGCATCGGAAGCAACCTGAGCGCCGGCTCGTTCCAGCGGGGCGCAGCGCTCGCGCGTCCGGTTCCACACCACGAGCGGTGTGCCGGCCCCGACCAGGTTCAGCGCCATTGGTTCGCCCATCGTACCGAGGCCGATGAAGCCGACTGCCGTTTCAACCGTCATGAAAACGCCTCCAGAGATCCGTTTGGACCAAGAGTAGGCGTCGTTCGATCTTCATAAAAACGAATGTTTGTGGACTTTGACTTCAGGGATGTGGATCTGTTCGACGTGTGTCGAGACCCGGAAGCCGTGGTGCCCGGGAGATGACCAGTGCGAGGCCGGCGGAGGTCGCGCCGAAAATGCACGTCCCGGTCCAGCCCGAAATGGCATAGGCGGCCCCGCCAAGGCCGGCGCCGACGGCACCGCCAGCAAGCATGCAGGCCATGAACACGGTGTTGAGCCGGCTGCGGGCGTTCGGATCCAGCGCATAGACGCGTGCCTGATTGGCGACCTGGGAGGACTGCACGGCGAGGTCCAGCACGAGAATGCCCACCACCAGTCCGGCAAGGGAGCCTTGCCAGAACCCGAAGATCATGAAGGCGAACACGACCAGTCCCGCGCCCGCCGAGACCACGAGGCCTTCCCCGCGACGGTCGGCGAAGCCGCCGGCAATCGGCGCGGCGAGGGCCCCGGCGACACCCACGAGGGCGAGCAGGCCGACCTCCGTGCCGCCGAGCTGAAAGCGCGGTTCGGCGAGCAGCAGCGCGAGATTCGACAAGAAGCCCATGAAGGCAGCGAAAATCAGGAATTGCACCGTGACTGCACGCCTGAGAACGGGGTGCGTGCGCACCAGCGTCCAGAGCGAGCCGATCAGGCGCGGATAGCTCATGTCCGTCGTTGGCGGGACGCGGGGGAGCCAGACTGCGAGCGCCACTCCGATTGCGATCATCAAGACGGCCGCGAACCAGAAGACGAACGACCAGCCCCAAAGGTCCGAAATCGTTCCGCTGACCGTGCGGGCAAGCAGGATGCCGATCAGGATGCCTCCCGTGACAGTGCCCAGAACGCGGCCGCGTCCGGTCGGCGGGGCCAGATGCACCGCCAGGGGAACGATCTGCTGCGCCACCGTGGCAAAGAGACCCACCGCGAGACTGGCAAGCGCGAGCCAGGCGAAACCCGGCGATACGGCGGCCCCAACCAGGGCGATCACCAGCGCGGCAATGGTCATGAGAATGAGGGAGCGGCGCTCCATCCGGTCGCCGAGGGGGGCGAGCAGCAGCACGCCGAACGCATTGCCGGCCTGGGTCAGAACCGGCACGATGGAGACCGCCCCGGCCACCAGTGCGAAATCCGCGGTCAGATAACCGAGGAATGCCTGATTGTAGTAGCTGTTGGCGACTGCGGCTCCCGCGCCGACCGCGAGCAGGCGGACAAGGGCTGGCGAGATGTATTCGGAAGGAGAGGGAGGTGTTTGCATGTGGGCAGAGATACATTCCGGCCGAGGCGATACAAACCAGATCACTTGTCGAATGATTTAGTTTATCTAAACTGTCTCGGATGACGTCATTCATATCCCTCGGCGCCCTGCGCACCTTCGTGGAAGTTGGCCGCCAGGGCAGCATCAAGCGTGCGGCACAAGAGCTGAATGTGACGCCGGGCGCCGTCAGCCAGCAGGTCAAGGCGCTGGAGGCCCGTTTCGGCGTTCGGCTCCTTGAGCGTGGAAACCGGACGGTGAAGCTGTCGCCGCAGGGCCTGCAACTGTTTCGTCGGGTCGCGCCGGGCTTCGCCCAGATCGATGCCGCCGTGGACCTGTTCGAGGGACGTCGGCCGGGACCGCGCTCGCTGGTTGTCAGCACCACGCCGTCTTTTGCCACATGCTGGCTTGCGCCGCGTCTCGGTCGCTTCGCGGCATTGCATCCGGAGATCGAGATCCGGATTGAAACCTCGGTGCAGCTCGCGGACGTATCCGGTGGCATGGCGGATGTGGCGCTTCGTCATGGGTCCGGGGAATACCCCGGTCTGAAATCGACCCTTCTGCTCACCCCGCGCCTTGTCGCGGTTGCAAGCCCCTCCCTTCTGTCGGGCATGCCCCTGGCCGAGCCGGCGGAGTGTCTGCGCTACCCGCTGTTGCAGGATCGGGACCGGGCGGATTGGCTGACCTGGCTCGAGGCAAATGGCGTCGGGCCGTCCCGCGACGCGGCGAAGGGACCGAGCTATGCCGATGACGCCCTGCTGATCGAAGGGGCGATTGCCGGACAGGGGCTTGCCGTCGTGCGCGACGTTTACGCAAGCCGTTTTCTGGCCGCCGGAAGCATCATGCTCGCGATAGATGCGCCGGTGCGGACCTTTGACAGGTATTTTGTCGTCGTCGAGCCGGACAAGATGGCTGTGCCGAAAGTCGCGGCATTCAGGCAATGGATCATGCGGGAAGCGGGGCTCGGCTGACTTTTGGTCAGGGCGACCGGTTTCACTGGAAAGGCAACCACAGACCGGAGGCACACGAGGCCTATTCCGGCTTCCTGTCGATACGCGAGCCCGCCGGCAGGACTTCCAGGCTGCCCCGGTCCATCTGCGACAGCACCTCGGAAAAGCCGAAGCGGGGTTGCCAGCCAAGTGCATGTCGCGCAGGGCCGGGATCATACACGCGGTCGACGGTGAGCGGGAGCGTCCAGCCTCTTTGCTCGAACGCCGTGGCAAGCCGTGGTGCGCGCAGCCGGATGACGGGTGCCGCGTCCCTCGCCAGGGCCTCGCAATCCTGCCTCGCAAAGACCGGCGTCGCCGAAATGATGTGGCGCTGGAAGTGCGGCCCGCTGTTCGTCAGTGCTGCGAGATGGGCCTCGGCCACGTCGCGGACGTCGATCCCGCGATGCAGCCTGTAGGCGGCCATGACGTCCCCCGGTTCGGGGAAACTCCGCGACATCCGCAGCACCCGGACATCGAAACCCGGGCGGGCCATACCTTCAAGGATGTGTTCGGCGTCCAGTTTCGTCCGGTGATAGATGCTCTTCGGAACGGGAACCGTCGCCTCGTCGACCCACGTGCAGGCGCCGGGCACGATTGCGTTCCCGTACAAGGCCGTCGTGCTGGTCAGGACCAGTCGCTTGACGTCCGCCGCCATCGCCTCGTCGGCAAGGGCTCGGGTTCCCTCGATGTTGACCCGTTGAAACTCCACGTCTGGGACACCGCCGACGTGCGGGGCATGCAGTGCGGCGGTGTGGATCACCGCGTCGGCGCCTTTCAGAAGTGGGCGCAGCACGGCCTTGTCGGCGACATCGCCGACGACATGCGTGGTCGAGAACGGATAGCGGTCCAGGCCGATGACCTCGTGATGCCCGGCCAGGGCGTTGAAGATCGCACGACCGACCCGCCCGGAACTCCCCGTGAGAACTACGCGCATGTCGACCTCGACGTTTCTGAAAGAAGGTTGGCGGCCATGAAATCGACGAAGGCACGCAGCTTCGGTGCCTGGTGCCTGCTCGAGGGCCAGAGGATCCGGAAGGTTCCCGAGTGACCGACCTTGTCGTCCAGCACACTTGTGAGTGTGCCCCTGGTCAGCCTGTCCGATACGGCGAACTCCGGCAGGCAGGCCAGCCCGCGGCCACGCTCGGCGAGGTCGATAAGAGGTTCGATTGCGCTCGAGACGGCGGTCCTTGTCGGGGCGGGGACCGGCTTCCCGTCGTCGTCGACGAGATGCCAATCCTCCAGCTTGCCCGTCTGCGGATAGCGATGAAACAGGCCCCTGTGCGCGGCAAGGTCGCCAGGTGTCTCGGGCGTCCCGTTTTTCTCGAAATAGGCCGGAGCACCTACCAGCCTGTAACCGAATGTCCCCAGCACGCGGGTCATGAGCCTGGAATCGCTCGCCTCGCCCGTGCGGATTACGGCATCGAAGCCTTCCTCGATCACATCGACAAGACGGTCGGAAAAGTCGAGGTCGAGCTCAATGTCCGGCCAGGCATGCATGAATGCCGAGAGGGTGGGCATCATCAGCATGCCGACCACGGGCAGGCTCACGCGCAACACACCGCGCGGATGCGCACGCGTCCGCGAGAGTTCCAGTTCGGCCGCCTCCACTTCGCAGAAAATCCGTCTGCACCGTTCCAGAAAGAGACTGCCTTCCGGCGTCAGCGTGATCGCGCGCGTCGAGCGATGGAACAGCCTCACTCCAAGGCGCTCCTCCAGCCGGGCGACCGCCTTTCCGACGGCCGACGACGAGATGCCGAGCTGTCGTCCGGCTGCCGTGAAGCTGCGGGTTTCCGCTGCCTGCACGAAAACGTTGAGTGCGCCGAGACTGTCCGTGGGAAGGGTCATGATTGCGGACATGATAGTCCGAAGTGAGAAGAATTGAAGCCTGTTTTTCCGGAAGGCGCACCATGCCACCTCTGGCGATATCGCAATGTCCAAACGAGGTTTTGCATGACTGTTCCCCACCGGGCCCGCTTTTCGGCCACACCGCATCCCACCGTGTTCATCGTCAACGTCGAGGCGGTCCCCGGGGAGGGCGGCGAATGAGCGGGCGCGAATGCCGTGAAGGCACATTTCCGGGAGCTTCGTCCACGTCATACGCGGGCGAAGGCCTGCCCTGGGGTGGATTGCTGGCGCTTTCCATGGCGGCCTTCATCACCATTTTGACCGAAGCGTTGCCGGCGGGGCTGCTGCCTGCCATCGGTGCCGGCCTTGGCGTTTCGGAGGCTGCCGCTGGCCAGCTCGTCACCGTTTACGCGGTGGGATCGCTTGCCGCCGCCATTCCCCTGACGGCGTACACCCAGGGATACCGCCGCCGTCCGCTTCTGCTTGCCGCGATCGTCGGCTTTCTGCTTGCCAACACGGTCACGGCGCTGTCCGGGAGCTATGCGCTGACGCTTGTGGCACGCCTTGTGGCCGGCGTCGCCGCCGGCCTGCTCTGGGCGCTGGCGGCCGGATACGCCGCCCGCATGGCGCCTGAACATCTCAAGGGGAGGGCGATTGCGGTCGCGATGGCGGGAACGCCGCTGGCACTTTCGCTCGGCGTGCCGGCGGGAACCTTTCTTGGGGCGTTGATCGGGTGGCGGGCCTGCTTCGGGGTGATGAGTGTCCTGACGGTGGTTCTCGTCTTCTGGGTGCTGGCCCGGGTGCCGGATTTCCCCGGGGCGCCGGAAGGTGCGCGCCGGTCACTGAAGGGGGTGTTCTTGTTGCCCGGGATCCGTCAGGTCCTGCTTGTCGTGCTGACCTTCGTGCTCGCCCACAACATCCTCTACACCTATATCGCGCCATTCCTTGCCGGTGCCGGCATGATGAAGCGCACCGACACCGTCCTGCTCGTCTTCGGCATTGCGTCGCTGATCGGCATCTGGGTGGTGGGTATTCTGATCGACCGGCGCTTGCGGGAGCTGACGCTCCTCAGCACCGCGCTCTTCGCGTGCTCGGCGGTGGCGCTCTGGTTGAGGGGAGACAATCCGGCGGTCATCTATGGTGCCGTTGCCGTGTGGGGCCTGGCCTTTGGCGGCTGCGCGACGCTGTTTCAGACGGCGAGCGCCAAGACCGCGGGCCCGGCGGCCGATCTCGCCCAGTCCATGCTTGTTACGACATGGAATACGGCAATCGCGGGCGGAGGCATCGTCGGAGGGCTCTTGCTCGACCGTCTGGGTGTCGGGGCTTTCGCGCCGAGCGTGCTGGCGCTGCTTGCGGTGGCGTTTTGCGTGACGCTCAGTGCCGGCGGACACGGGTTTGCGCGCCATCGCCAGGCATGAAGCGTCTGATCAACAAAGATCCGGGAGTGCGCTTGCGACGAGAGGCTTTTCTTTGAAATCAAAGCCGTTAGGTTCGCGCGGGATATCTTTAGGGAGCGCGTGCGGACAATGTTTCGCAAGCCAGAGCCAGGGAAGAGCCTCATGCACGCCACACACACGCTTGACGCACCGGCCGCGCCGGAGATCGCTTTCAACGATTTTCTGGCCGTGGACATCCGCATCGGCACCATCGTTTCAGCCGAGCCTTACCCCGAGGCTCGCAAGCCCGCCTTCAAGCTGGTGATCGATTTCGGGCCAACCATCGGTCAGAAGAAGACCAGCGCCCAGATCACCGAGCACTACACGCCGGAGACGCTGCTTGGCCGGCAGGTCGCTGCGGTGGTGAACTTCCCGCCCCGCCAGATCGGCAAGTTCATGTCCGAGGTCCTGACGCTCGGCTTCGCCGACGAGAACGGTGCGGTGGTGCTGTTCAAGCCTGACCAGAAGGTGCCGGACGGAAGCCGCCTGTTCTGAGACGATCCGTCTTCTCGGACCTGAGACAAGCTTGAGCGCCACGCCGGGAGCCCCTGCGTGGCGCCATTCATGTCGGGAGTCGGGTGCTATCGGCTCTCCACCTGCTCCGGCCCGACCGTGTCGAAGAGGCGGACAACCGCCTTTTGCGCCGTTGCAATGTGGAACACGAGCGCCTCACGCAATGTGTCGCGCTCCCGCCGCGCAAGCGCCTCGACGATGGGAACATGGGTTTCGGCGATGCGGTGCGGATCGTCGTAGAGCTTGCCGATGAGCGTGATGCCGGCGCGCATTTCGTTTGCCAGTTCATCGTAGACCTTGAGCAGCCGGGCGTTGCCGCTGGCAGTGCAGAGCATTCGGTGAAAGGCGAAGTCCTCGAAGATCTGTCGTTCCACCGATCCGTCGTCGGCGAGCTCGTAGAGCGTGTCGATCTGTCGTCGCAGGTCCTCGATCGCTGCGTCGCTCGCCCGCTCGATGGCCAGTTCTCCCGCGTGAAGCTCCAGCCCGATGCGCAACTCGTAGAGGTCGCGCAGGTCGAACGCCGTCAGGGTGCGCACGAAGAAGCCGCGCCGTGGGCTCGACACCACCAGTCCCTGGCTTTCCAGCAGACGCGCGGCCTCTCGCACGGGCGCACGGCTTGTGCCGAATTCCTTTGAAAGCTGAAGCTCGGTGAGCCGCTGGCCCGGTTTCAGCCGTCCCGCGACGATCGCTTCCGTGATCTGGCGCGCGATCTGGGTCACGAGATCGGTCGCGGACACCATCGAGAAAAGTTTGCCGTCGTCCATCTCGCCCATCGTTTCTTCCGGCGAAACATACCGCCGGGATCTCGGTTCGTCCTTGCATCCGCGTTCGTGAGGGATGCCGGAATCGCGCTCGCGTCGCCCGGGACGTCGATACGCCGGCTGCCGCTCCGGCGCCACGAGCGGTTCGTGATGCGGAGCGGAAACCACACCCCCCGCGCCTTGCGAGGGCCGTCTTGTGATCCGAACGGCGGTGGTTCGCAACCGCGCAATCTGCCCAACAATGGAGCAGGAATTGAAGATTGTCGACAATTGACATTGAGCCGCGCCACGTGCCAGCTTTCCCGTATGACGGAATGTCGCAGGTAGGCGTCCGGCCTTGTGCGACGTTTCCACACAGACACGTTTCCCGCGCCGCTGCCGGCGCCCAGACCCGGAAGGTTCCGATGTCAGTTCCGAGTTCCGCCGCGACCGCGCTTTCCGCCGACGCCGGTCAGCCGATCGAGCGCATCCAGCTCGCCGCCGCGTATCGCCTGGTCGCCCATTTCGGAATGGATGACAGCATCTTCACCCACATCTCCTGCAAGGCTCCGGCGGAGGAGGGGGAGCATGCGTTCCTGATCAATCCCTATGGGCTGCGTTTCGATGAGGTGACCGCCTCGAGCCTCGTGACCGTCGACATCGATGGCAACGTGCTGCGGGACACACATGGTTCCGGGATGAACAAGGCCGGCTTCACGATCCATTCGGCCGTTCACGCGGCGCGCCCCGAGGTGCATTGCGTGCTGCACACGCATACGGTGGCGGGCGTTGCGATCTCCTCCATGGACGAGGGGATCCTGCCGTTGAACCAGTGGTCGCTGCAGTTCCACAACCGCATTGCCTTCCACGACTATGAGGGCATTGCGCTGGACCTCGCCGAGCGTGAGCGCCTCGTCGCGGACCTTGGCGAACGCAACGTGATGATCCTCCGCAATCATGGGCTTCTGACGTGCGGCCGCTCCGTCGGCGAAGCCTTCTCGCTGATGTTCAACATGGAGCGCACCTGCAAGGCGCAACTGGCGATCATGTCGTCGGGTGGCGTGCAGCGGCGCATCGATCCCGAGCTCGCGGAAAAGACCGCCCGCCAGTACGAGGGGTGGGGCGAGAAACACTCCGCCAACAGGCCCGACCCGCAGTGGGAGGCCTTCCAGCGCCTGGCGCTGAAGCACTACCCGGATCTCGTGAACTGATCCGGCCCCGGGTTTTCCAGAGCCCGGCCAGAGGAGGCGGAAACACGAGGCAAAAGCCCGGCCGCCGATTACCGAGGGGAACAGACCGCAATGTTCAAGAGACTGACGACGCTTGCCGCCGCCATGCTGATGTCGACGGCGCTTCATGCCGAACCCGTCGACGGAGGGCGCGCCAACGTGGTGATCCAGCCCGAACCGCCGGGGCTGATGCTCGGCATCATCCAGAACGGCCCGAGCCAGATGGTGGCCGGCAATATCTACGAGGGCCTGCTGCGCTACACGACCGGGCTCGAGGCGATGCCGCAGCTTGCCAAGTCCTGGGAGATTTCCGAGGACGGGCTCACCTACACCTTCCACCTGCAGGAAAATGCCAAGTGGCACGACGGGGAGCCGTTCACCGCCGATGACGTCGTGTTTTCGGCCGACGTGTTCCTGAGGGAGACGCACGCGCGCCTTCGCGCCTCGCTCAAGCATGTCGAGTCGATCACCGCCGCGGACGAGCACACCGTCGTCTTCAAGCTGAAGCAGCCTTTCGGGCCGTTCATCGGCATCTTCGAGGTCGGCACCATGCCGATGATCCCGAAGCACATCTATGAAGGCACCGACTTCAAGACGAACCCGGCCAACAACAAGCCCATCGGTACCGGGCCGTTCAAGTTCCAGGAGTGGGTGAAGGGATCCCACATCCTGCTGGTCAAGAACGAGGACTACTACGAGGAGGGCAAGCCTCACCTCGACGAGATCTACTGGCACGTGATCCCGGATGCGGCATCGCGTGCCGTTGCCTATGAGACGGGGATCGTGGACATCCTGCCGGGCGGCTCGGTCGAGAACTTCGATGTCGGCCGCCTGACGGAACTCGAGAATTCCTGTGTCACCGACAAGGGCTGGGAGTATTTCGGTCCGCTGTCGTGGATGTGGCTGAACAATCGGGAAGGCCCGACCGCCGACGTGCGTTTCCGCCAGGCCGTCATGTATGCCATGGACCGCAACTTCGCCCGCGACGCGCTGTGGAACGGTCTGGGCAAGGTCGCGACCGGTCCGGTTTCGTCGTCCACGCGCTTCTACTCGGATGACGTCACGAAATATGATTACGATCCGGACAAGGCGCGCGCGCTGCTGAAGGAGATGGGCTACGACGGCACGCCGGTGCGCCTGTTGCCGCTGCCTTACGGCGAGACCTGGCAGCGCTGGGCCGAGGCCATCAAGCAGAACCTTGAGGAGGTCGGCATCAAGGTCGACATGGTCGCCACCGACGTTGCCGGCTGGAACCAGAAGATCAGCGAGTGGGACTACGATCTCGCCTTCACGTACCTCTACCAGTACGGCGATCCCGCGCTTGGTGTCTCGCGCACCTACGTTTCGACGAACATTGCCAAGGGGTCGCCCTGGAACAATGTCGAGGGCTACTCGAACAAGAACATCGACGAGATGTTCGCCAAGGCGGCCGTCGCGGTGACGAAGGAGGAGCGTCAGGAGCTCTATGACGAGATCCAGAAGAAGCTGGTGGACGATGTGCCGGTGGCGTGGCTTCTCGAACTCGGTTTCCCGACGATCTATCGCTGCAACGTCAAGAACCTCGTGACGACCGCCATCGGCGTCAACGACGGGTTCAAGGACGCCTATATCGAGAAATAGGCAAGACGAAAGCCACGGCCGCGCGGGCGGGAGACCTCCCGGTTCCGCGCGGTCCAGCCACGTTCCGCCACTCCGTGCCGAACCGGTGCGGGCGGGCCGGACCGGCATAGCCGGTTCACGGCGCGCGTGCGGTGCGGTGTCCGTTCTCCTTCAAGGCGCGTCCGGTCCCGATGTTGAGATTCATCCTCATGCGTCTGGTCAAGGCGGCGATCATCCTGGTTGCCATCCTTGTCCTGAACTTTTTCCTGATCCATGCGGCTCCGGGTGATCCGGCGGCGGTGATGGCGGGCGAGGCCGGTGCGGCCGACGAGATCTTCATCGAGCAGCTGCGCGAGCGCTTCGGTCTCGACAAACCTCTGCTCACCCAGCTCGGGCTCTATCTTGGCGGCGTGCTGCAGTTCGATCTCGGCTTCTCCTATCGCCAGCAGATGCCGGTCGCCGACCTAATCTTCCAGCGCCTGCCGGCGACGCTCCTTCTCACGCTGAGCGCCTTCGTCATGTCGTTGCTGCTCGGCACCCTGCTCGGCGTCATCGCCTCCGCCCGGGTGGGAAAGTGGTCCGACACCGTGATCTCGGTTCTGGCGCTGCTTTTCTACGCGACGCCGCTCTACTGGGCCGCCCTGATGGCGGTTCTGGTCTTCTCGGTCGAACTGAACTGGCTGCCGGGCTTCGGCTACGAGACCGTGGGCGCGAACTACACGGGCTTTGCCCGCGTGCTCGATATCGGCCAGCACCTGATCCTGCCGGCGACGACGCTCGGGCTGTTCTTCATGGCGGTCTACATGCGCATGACCCGCGCCTCGATGCTGGAGGTCAGCCGCCTCGACTTCGTGAAGACCGCGCGCGCAAAGGGGCTTCCCAACAGCGTCATCCAGCGCCGTCACATCTTCCGCAACGCGATGCTTCCCGTCGTGACCCTGGCGGGACTTCAGGCCGGCCAGCTTGTCGGCGGCGCGGTGCTCACCGAAACCGTGTTCGCCTGGCCCGGCATCGGCCGGCTGATGTTCGAGGCACTCGCGCAGCGTGACTACAACCTGCTCCTCGGCATCTTCTTCATCTCCGCGGCCATGGTGCTTCTCTTCAACCTGATCACCGACATTCTCTATCGTGTCGTCGATCCTCGCATTCGGGTGTCGTGATGCGTGCGTTCTGGAACCGCTTCCGCCGTCATCGCGGTGCCGTCATGGGCGTCGTGATCCTGGCCCTGGTCGTTGCCGTCGCCGTCCTCGCGCCGGTGCTCTTTCCCCAGTCTCCCTGGAAGATGGTGCAGCGGCCCTTCCTGCCGCCGCTGTCGAACGAGGCGCTGCCCCTTGGCACCGACGCGCTGGGCCGCAACGTGCTCTCCGGGCTCGCCCACGGTGCTCAGGTGTCGCTGATGGTCGGGCTTGTCTCCACGCTGGCGGCCCTGCTGATCGGCATTCCGATCGGAGCCGCCGCCGGCTATTTCGGCGGCTTCGTCGACGATGCGCTGATGCGCATCACCGAGTTCTTCCAGACGGTCCCGAGCTTTGCCCTCGCCATTGTGCTCGTGGCGATCTTCGAGCCGAGCATCGTATCGATCATTGGGGCCATCGCGATTGTCAGCTGGCCACCGGTCGCGCGCCTGGTGCGTGGCGAGGTGCTTTCGCTCAGGGCCCGCGAATACGTCGAGGCGGCGATCCTGTCCGGTCAGACCCATCTGACCATCATCGTGCGACAGGTCCTGCCCAATGCGATCTCGCCGATCATCGTGCTGGCTTCCCTGATGGTCGCGACGGCGATCCTGCTGGAATCCTCGCTTTCCTTCATGGGGCTCGGGGATCCGAACCTGATGTCCTGGGGCTACATGATCGGCGCCGCGCGCACGGTGATCCGCCAGGCCTGGTGGCTTTCGTTCTTCCCCGGTGTCGCCATCCTGCTGACGGTTCTGGCGCTGAACCTGATCGGCGAGGGCCTGAACGATGCCCTGAACCCGCGTTTGGCGCGGCGTGGCGAGTGAGGAGGCGATCATGAGCGAGACAAACCAGCCGACCGGCGGCGAGACGGTGCTCTCGATCGAGGATCTGCGCATAGCACTGCCGGCGGGCGCCGACAGGCAGTTCGCGGTCGAGGATGTCAGTCTCGATCTCAAGGCCGGCGAAATCCTTTGCATCGTGGGTGAATCCGGGTCGGGCAAGTCCATGTCCGCCAACGCCATGATGGGTCTTCTGCCGGATCTGGTGCGCCCGGTCGGAGGACGGATCCTCTTCGAGGAACGTGACCTTCTCACCCTGTCGGAAGCCGAGCGTCTGGACCTGCGCGGGCGCAAGATGGCGATGATCTTCCAGGAACCCATGTCGGCACTGAACCCGCTGATGCATGTGGAGGACCAGATCGCCGAGGTGTTCGAGGCACATGGCCTGCTGACGCCGCGCGAACGCCGGGCGCGGGCGGTCGAACTCCTTGACGAGGTCGGCATTCCCGAGCCGGCGAAGGCCGCGAAGGCCTATCCGTTCCAGCTTTCCGGTGGTCAGCGCCAGCGGGTGATGATCGCGATGGCGCTGGCGCTCGAACCGTCGATCCTCATCGCGGACGAGCCGACGACCGCACTCGACGTGACCACCCAGGCCCAGATCCTCGACCTGATCCGCACGCTGCAGAAGAGCCATGGCATGGCGGTGATGTTCATCACCCACGATTTCGGCGTGGTGGCGGAAATCGCCGACCGGGTCGCGGTCATGCAGCTCGGACGCATCGTGGAACAGGGAACGGCCGGGGAGGTTCTGGACAATCCGCGCCATCCCTACACGCGTGAACTCATTGCCGCGATCCCGCGTCTTGCCACGGATGCGGAGGAAAACCAGCGCAAGGGCACGCCGCTTCTGGAAGTCACGGGCATGTCCAAGACCTACCGCTCCGGCGGCGGCCTCTTCGGGGGCGAGGCGCGGGTGGTGCACGCGGTGAAGGACGTGAGCTTCCGCCTTTATCAGGGGGAGACGCTGGGGGTCGTCGGAGAGAGCGGGTCCGGCAAGTCGAGCGTCGGGCGCTGCCTCGTGCGTCTGCAGGAAACCGACACCGGCGCGGTCCTGATGGATGGCGAGGACATGGCGCTGCTCTCGGGAGAGCGACTGCGCAAGGCGCGCAAGTCGATCCAGATGATCTTTCAGGATCCCTATGCCTCGCTCAATCCGCGTGCGCGTGTCGGGCGCATCATCGCGGAAGGTCCGATCGCCCACGGCGAGCCGCGCGGGCGGGCCTACGAGCGGGCGGCGGAACTGCTGGAACTTGTCGGCCTGGGGGCGGCGGCGATCGATCGCTTCCCGCACGAGTTTTCCGGCGGCCAGCGACAGCGTATCGGCATCGCCCGGGCGCTTGCGCTCGAGCCCAAGGTGATCGTGGCGGATGAAGCGGTGTCCGCTCTCGACGTGTCGATCCAGGCCCAGGTGCTGGACCTTCTCGCCGATCTCAAGGAACGGCTTGACCTGTCTCTGGTCTTCATCACCCATGATCTGCGCGTGGCCGCCCAGATCTGTGATCGCATCGCGGTCATGCAGCGGGGCGAGATCGTGGAGATCGGGCCCGCACACCGTATCTTCAACGCGCCGCAGAGCGCCTATACCAAAAGCCTCATCGAGGCGATCCCGGGCCGCGAGAAGGAACTCGCCGCCGCTGTCTGATTTGCCGTCGCCGGTCCCGGCGGCGGTTCTCCAGGAACACGAGGACAAAATGCTGGACGCTTCCCTGGCTCGCGACATTCTGCGGGCGGTCGATGACGGCTTCGAGGACCAGATCGCCTTCACCGAGGCGCTTGTCCGCTATCCTTCGCTGCGCGGCGCGGAAAAGCCGGCGCAGGATTTCATCGCCGGCGTTCTGGCGGAACGCGGTTATGACGTGTCGACCTTCGCCATCGACATCGACAAGATCCACGACCATCCGGGCTTTTCTCCGGTGGCGGTCGATTATTCCGAGGCCGTCAATGTGGTCGCCACGCACCGTCCGCGTGAAGAGAAAGGAAGATCGCTCATCCTCAACGGCCACATGGACGTGGTGCCCGAAGGCCCGCATGACATGTGGGAGGTCTCGCCCCCGTATGAGCCGAAGCGGGAGGGGGACTGGCTCTACGGACGCGGCGCCGGCGACATGAAGGCGGGCATCGCCGCCAATCTCTACGCCCTCGATGCGTTGCGCCGGCTCGGCTATCAGCCGGCCGCACGCGTGCATTTTCAAAGCGTGGTGGAGGAGGAGTGTACCGGAAACGGTGCTCTCGCCTGTCTGGTGGAGGGCTACACCGCGGATGCGGCGATCATTCCCGAGCCGGTCGAGGAGCAACTGGTGCGCGCCAATGTCGGCGTGCTCTGGTTCGAGGTCGAGGTCGCGGGACATCCGGTGCACGTGCGCACCGCCGGAACCGGGTTCAATGCCATCGAGGCCGGATATCGGGTCATCGAGGCGCTGAAGGATCTTTGCGAGGACTGGAATGCGGAGAAGGCGAACTATCCGCATTTCGCCGAGCTGGACCACCCGATCAATTTCAACGTCGGCAAGATCGAGGGAGGTGACTGGGCGTCCTCCGTGCCGGCCTGGTGCCGGCTCTCATGCCGCATCGCCATCTATCCGGGCGACGATCCGGCCGCGCGTGCCCGCCAGATCGAGGAACATCTGGCGGCGCGTGTTGCCGACGACCCGTTCCTTGGCAACCGCCTGCCCAAGGTGACCTGGAACGGCTTCTTCGCACGCGGCTACGTGCTCGAGGAAGGAAGCGATGCTGAAGAGGTGCTTGCCAGGTCCCATCGGGTCGCAAGCGAGCGGGACCTCACCAGTTTCGTGACGCCGGCCTATCTCGATGCCCGTGTCTTCGTCATCTATGCGGGAATGCCCTGTCTCGTCTACGGACCCAGGTCGGAGAGCGTTCACGGCTTCGACGAACGCGTCAGCCTTGAGTCCATCAGGCGGGTCACGGGCACCATCGCGCTCTTCATCGCGCAGTGGTGCGGGCTCGAGAAGATCGATGACGGCGGGGAGGGCGCGCGCGATGCGGGCTGACTCCGGACCGGTGGAAGGTGTTTGCCTGTCGAAGAACCTCGATCTGAAGGCGCTTTTCGGCGATGTGTTCGAGCGCTTTGCTCCGGGTGTGCGCCTGCTGTCGCCGGAGGAGGTCGAGGATCCCTCCCGGATCCGCTTCGCGCTTGCGTGGAAGCCGGAGGATGACGCTTTCACGCCCTACGGCAATCTCGCTCTCGTCTCGTCGATCGCGGCCGGCGTCGACAGTCTTCTCGCCTGCCCGAGCCTGCCGCCGGATGTCGCGGTCACACGATTGCGGGACCCGGACCAGGGCGCGCTGATGGCGGGCTTCGCCGCCTGGCACGTGATCTGGCACCATCGCAACATGGGAGCCTTTCTCGAGGCCGAGGCCGCAAGCGAATGGCTTGGCGTCGGGCGCTACGCCGGGTTCTCCGCTCCAAGGACATGCACGGTCGGCGTGCTTGGCTACGGGTTGATGGGCAAGGCCGTGGCGCGGGGTGTGGCGACACTGGGCTTTCCCGTCGTTGCCGCCCTGCGCAAGCCGCGCGATGAAGCGCCGCCGCCGGGAGTCCGTTTCGAGGTGGGGGCGAACGCCATCCGCGATACCGCCGCTGAAAGCCGGATCCTGATCAACGTCCTGCCGCTGACGGAGGAAACCCGCGACGTGCTCGACGGGAAACTCTTTTCGGTCATGCCGGAGGGATCTGTCCTGATCCAGCTCGGGCGTGGCGATCATCTAGTGGATGCGGATCTTGATGCGGCGCTCGACAGCGGGCGGCTTTCGGCGGCATCGCTCGATGTCTTTCGCCAGGAGCCCCTGCCGCCGGAGCACCACTGGTGGCGGGATCCGCGCATCCTGATCACGCCGCACAAGGCGAGCGACAGTTCCCCGCGTCTGGTGGCCGAACAGGTCGCGGCCGCGGTCAAGGACGTCCTGGCGGGGCGCATGCCGGAAACGGCCGTCTGCCGCGAGGATGGATATTGAGGGAGAGGCCCTGGACATGAAAGCGATCTTCGACGAGCGACAGCTCCTGCACGATCCCGAACGTTACTTTCGTCGGGGTGCCTATATTCCGCATCCCGAGCAGCCCCAGCGCGCGGTGCTCATCCGCGACATGCTGGCGAGGAACGGTTTTCCGATCGAGCAGCCGCGCGACTTCGGCCTCGATATCGTCAAGCGGGTGCATGATCCCGACTATGTCGACTTCTGGAAGGATGCCCACGAGCGATTCCGCGCCGAGGCGGGGGATGCGGAGGCCATTCCGACCTATCACCCGGGCCATCGTCCCGGCCGCCGGTCTTCGTCGATCTACGGTCAGCTCGGCTGGTACACGACCGACACGTCGACGCCGCTGACCGCTGGCACCTGGGAGGCGGTCTACTGGTCGGCCCAGACGGCCATCGAGGCTGCGGAGCGCATTTGCGGCGGGGAGAGGATGGTCTATGGCCTGTCGCGCCCGCCGGGGCATCATGCCATGCGCGAGGCCGCGAACGGCTTCTGTTTCTTCAACAACGCAGCCATCGCCGCCGAGGCGCTTCGTCGCAAGTATTCCAGGGTCGCGGTTCTGGACATCGACACGCATACGGGCAACGGTACGCTGGACATCTTCTACGAGCGCGCGGACGTGTTCGTCTGCTCGCTTCACGTCGATCCGGACGTCTATCCGACTTACTATCTGGGCTATCCGGACGAAACAGGAGAAGGCGAGGGCGAGGGCGCGACGCTGAACCTCATTCTCGATCCGGGCGCCGGGGAGGACGTCATTCTCGGGCGGTTCCGGGAGGGGCTGGCCGCGATCCGTGCGTTCGGGGCGGAGGCGCTTGTCGTGTCGCTCGGCTTCGACATGGCGATGGACGACCCGCTCTCGGTTGTGAAGATGACGGGCAAGGGATTCGACACGATGGCGCGCGAGATCGTGCGCATGAAGCTTCCCACGACCCTGATCCAGGAGGGCGGCTATCTCGGGCCGTCGCTTTCGGACAACGCGGAAATCTACCTGACGGCCAGCCGCGACGAACTGGCCGCCGCAACCACGCGCAAGGTGTGACATGACCCAACTTCCGAATTCCATCGAAGCCCGTGACGTGGCCTTTCAGCTTCACTCCTATACCGATGCCCGCAAGCACGAGGAGGCCGGCCCGCTCGTCATCGACAGCGGCGAGGGTATCTATGTGCAAGACAACAACGGCAAGCGCTACATCGAGGCCATGGCGGGTCTGTGGAGCGTTGCGGTGGGCTTCGGCGAAAAGCGCCTGATCGACGCGGCCGTGCGGCAGATGGAGAAGCTGCCCTACTACCACACGTTCACCCACAAGTCGCACGGACCGTCGGTGGAACTGGCCGAGAAGCTTGTCGGCATGGCGCCGGTTCCCATGTCGAAGGCGTATTTCACCAACTCCGGATCGGAAGCCAACGACACCGCGATCAAGCTGATCTGGTACCGCTCCAACGCCATGGGCAAGCCGGAGCGCAAGAAGATCATCTCCCGCGTGAAGGGCTATCACGGCGTGACCATCGCGGCGGCGAGCCTCACGGGTCTTCCCAACAACCACCGCTCGTTCGACCTTCCCATCGAGCAGGTGCGCCACACCACCTGTCCGCATTACCGCACGGTGGCGAAGCCGGGCGAGAGCGAGGCCGAGTTCGCGAAACGTTGCGCCTCGGATCTTGAGGAACTGATCCTGGCGGAGGGACCGGAGACGGTTGCCGCCTTCTTCGCCGAGCCGGTGATGGGCGCCGGCGGCGTCATCGTTCCGCCGGAAGGGTACTGGGCGGCGATCCAGCCGGTTCTGAAGAAGTACGACATCCTCTTCGTGGCAGACGAGGTGATCTGCGGTTTCGGGCGCACGGGCAACATGTTCGGCACCCAGACCTTCGGCCTGGAGCCGGATATCATGACGCTGTCGAAGCAGCTTTCCTCCTCCTACCTGCCGATCTCCGCGCTGCTGGTGAACGAGAAGGTCTACGGGCCCGTCGCCGACGAGAGCCACAAGATCGGCACCTGGGGCCATGGATACACGGCAAGCGGCCATCCGGTTGCCGCCGCCGTGGCTCTGGAGAACCTCAGGATCATCGAGGAGCGTGATCTCGTCGGGCACGTCAAGGATGTGAGCCCCCGGTTCATCGAGCGCCTCAATGCGTTCGCCGATCACCCCCTGGTGGTGGAAACGCGCGGTCTCGGCCTGATCGGCACCATCGAGGTGGCGCACGAGAAGCACGCCGACGCGCCGGGCGCGCTTGGCGGCAGGCTCAACCGCGAACTTCAGGAGCGTGGCCTCATCTCGCGCAACATGGGCGACGCGCTTGCGTTCTGCCCGCCGCTCGTGATCACCGAACCGCAGATCGACGAGATGTTCGACGTCTTCGCCGGTGCTCTCGATGCGGTGGCGAAGGATCTCGACGCCAGCGCCTGAAGCCTTTTCCGAAACATGCGAAGCGGGATGGGGCGTGGTCCCGTTCCGCTTTGCATCCCCTGCTTGCCTTGCGGCATCCGCAATCCTGCGTGGTTGCAATGAGGCGCCATCATGCCTTCATCTGGTCAGCGCATATTGCGCTGCACAAGGAAGGTGACCGCCATGACCGCTCAACCGGATCGAGGGCTCTTTCATGCACGTTCCGCCGGAGCGTGCCTTGAGGATCTGAGGTCATCCGCGCGCGGCCTGGATGACGCGGAGGCGGGTCGGCGCCTTGCCGCTCACGGTGCCAACCGTCTGCCCGCGCCCGCCGGCCGCAGCCTGCTGGCCCGCATCGGCACCCAGTTCAACAATGTCCTCATCTATGCGCTGATCGCGTCGGCCTGCGTGACGGCGCTGCTCGACCATTGGGTCGACACGGCCGTGATCGTCGCGGTGGTCATCGTCAATGCCGTGATCGGTTTCATCCAGGAAGGCCGTGCTGAAGAGGCCATGGCGGCGATCCGGAACATGCTCGCGCCTCATGCGACGGTCATGCGCGACGGGGAGCGGCGAAGCATCGATGCGGCGGACCTTGTTCCGGGTGACATCGTGCTTGTCGAGGCGGGTGACCGTGTTTCCGCGGACCTGCGGCTTCTCACCGCCCACGGTCTGAAGGCGGAGGAAGCCGTCCTGACGGGCGAGTCCGTGCCGGTGGACAAGGCGGTCGCTCCGGTTTCCCCGGATGCGCCGCTCGGCGACCGGTCTTCCATGCTGTTCAGCGGCACCCTTGTGGCCGCCGGCGCGGGGCGCGGGCTTGTCGTTGCCACCGGCGCAGATACGGAGGTTGGCCATATCTCCGGGCTTCTCGCCTCTGTCGAGACCCTGACCACGCCGCTGCTGCGCCAGATGGATCTTTTCGCGCGCTGGCTGACGGTGTTCATCCTGCTGATCGCGGCAAGCCTGCTCGTCTGGGGCTATTTCCTGGACCATGCGGATTTCGGCGAGCTTTTCATGTCCGTGGTCGGGCTTTCGGTCGCCGCGATTCCGGAGGGGCTTCCCGCCGTTCTCACCATCACGCTGTCGGTCGGCGTGCGCGCCATGGCAAGGCGCAATGCCATCGTGCGACGGCTTCCGGCCATCGAGACGCTTGGTGCCGTCTCCGTCATCTGTTCCGACAAGACCGGCACGCTGACCCGCAACGAAATGACGGTCGCGGCACTTGCCGCCTGCGGGCATGACTATGTCATCGAGGGAGAGGGCTATGCGCCGAAGGGAGCGGTCCTCTGGCAGGACGCGGAAGCTGATCCGCGCGAGCATTCCGTGCTCGTTGAATGCGCCCGCGCGACGGCCCTCTGCAATGACGCGGAGCTTCAGAACGAGGGCGAAGACTGGCGGGTCGAGGGTGACCCGATGGAGGGCGCGCTGCTCGCCTTCGCCGGGAAGATACAGGCGGATGTATCCGGCTGGGAGCGGGTGGATGCCATTCCCTTCGATGCCGCGCATCGCTACATGGCCGTTCATCATCGCCAGGCCGACGGGACGGCGCGCGTCGACGTAAAGGGCGCGCCGGAGGCCGTGATCGCACTGTGCGGCGATGAACGCACGGCGGATGGCGGCGTGAAACCGCTCGCCGCCGATTTCTGGCACGAGCAGGTGGAGCGCCTTGCCGCGAGGGGGCAGCGGGTTCTGGCCCTTGCCGTCGCTCCGGCCCCGGATGCGGGGGAGGCGCTCGTTCACGATGCCTTGTCCGGTCGCCTCACTCTGGTTGGGCTGGTCGGGCTGATCGATCCGCCGCGCCCCGAGGCGATTGCGGCGGTCGCCGAGTGTCATGCGGCCGGCATCGGCGTGAAGATGATCACCGGGGACCATGCCGCCACCGCACGCGCCATCGGCTCGATGATCGGCCTGACCAATTGCGAAGGGGTTCTGACCGGCGCGGACATCGACACGATGGATGATGCCGAACTGGCCGTGAGCGCCGTCGCCACCGACATTTTCGCCCGCACCTCCCCGGCGCACAAGCTTCGGCTCGTCAGCGCTCTCCAGGCGCAAGGGCTGACGGTTGCCATGACGGGCGACGGTGTGAACGATGCTCCGGCGCTGAAGCGCGCCGATGCGGGCATCGCCATGGGAATGAAGGGCAGTGAAGCGGCCAAGGAGGCGGCGGAGTTCGTGCTGGCCGACGACAATTTCGCCTCGATCGTCGCGGCGGTACGCGAAGGACGCACGGTCTATGACAACATCCGCAAGGTCATCAACTGGACCCTGCCCACCAACGCCGGTGAAGCCCTGACGGTAATCGTCGCCCTGCTGGCTGGGGCGGCGCTGCCCATCTCTCCGGTGCAGATCCTCTGGGTCAATCTGGTCACCGCGGTCACGCTCGGGCTCGCTCTTGCCTTCGAGCCCAGTGAGCCGGGCACCATGTCCCGCCCGCCACGACCGCGCAGCGAAGGGCTCCTGACAGGCGCGATCGTCTGGAACATCGCTCTGGTTTCAGGCCTGTTTCTTGCGGCCGTCTACGGCGTCTACACCTATGCCGTCGATCGGGGCTATCCGCCCGAACTCGCACGTACGCTCGCCATGAACATGCTCGTGGTGCTGGAGATCTTCCACCTGTTCTACATCCGCAATGCCCGCAGCGCCTCGCTCACGTTCGAGGCGGCGCGCGGCACCCCCGTCGTCTGGGGCTGCATTGTCACGGTCACACTGGCGCAGTTTGCCATCACCTATATCCCGGCGATGCAGGGCGTTTTCGGGACGGCAAGTGTCCCGCTTGCCGATGGCGTGCTTGTCGTCGCCATCGGCATGGCATTCTTCCTCATCGTGGAGGCGGAAAAGCAGATGCGGCTGGCGTTCAACCGGCTTTCACGCGGGCGATGAGGGAAGGCGCGCGTCAGCGCGCTTTCCGCAGCCAGTCGAGCGTCGCGTCCGTATCTGCGCCAGGCTTGTATTCGGCCCCGAGAGGCCGGTCCCAGCCGAGCCCGTCGATGGTCGCGAAGACATGGGCGTAGTTCAGCTCTCCATGGTCCGGCGCGGCGCGGTCCGGCACGGACGCGAACTGGATGTGACCGATGCCGGGCAGCAGGCGCGTCAGCCGGTTGGTGATGTCGCCCTCCATGAGCTGCACGTGGTAGCAGTCGAACATCAGCTTCAGGTTGGCCGCTCCCACGCTCTCGATGATCGCCCCGGCCTGGTCCGTGGTCGACAGGAAGTAGCCCGGGGCATCATAGCGGTTGAGGGGTTCGATCAGGATGGTGATGCCGTGTGGAGCTGACTGCTCGCAGGCATAGGCAAGGTTCGCGCAGAAGGTGGCGCGTGCGTCGTCTCCTTCCGCGAAGCCGGCCATCACATGGATCGCGCCGGTCCCCGTCGCACGGGCATAGGCGATGGCCTCGTCGATCGCCGCGCGCGCCTCGGCCTCGCGACCGGGAAGGGCGGAAAGCCCGTTCTCGCCACCGGCGACATCGCCGCGCCGTGTGTTGAGCCCCAGCATCGACAGCCCTGTTTCGGACAGAGCGGCCGCGACCTCCCCGGCCGGGAACTCGTATGGCCAGTGGCATTCGACCGCATCGAAGCCAGCCGCTTTCGCGGCGCGGATCGCGTCCGGAAGCGGCCGGTCGTTCCAGAGGAAGCCGAGATTGGCGGAAAATGTCGTCACGTATCCCACTCCACGTCGAATTTCGTTACAAGCGCGCGCACCTGGTCATCGCTGAGCCGGCGTGCCTGATGGCCACGCATGAGGATCGCGAGCCTTGCGGTGTCTTCCAGTTCCTCGATGGCGTTGCAGGCGGCCTCGACATCCTTGCCGGCGACGACCGGGCCGTGATTGGCCAGCATCACGGCACTGCGTTTTCCCGCAAGGCCGCGCACGGCATCGCCCATGGCCGGGTCTCCGGGCATGAAGAAGGGCAGGAGCTTCACCTTGCCGAGCTTCATGATGGCGTAGGGCGTGAGCGGTGGCAGGAAGTTGTCCTCGTCCACCTCCGGCATCAGCGACCATGCCACCGAATGACAGGAGTGCAGATGCACCACCGCACCGGCGGTGGAGCGTGTGTCGTAGAAGGCTGTGTGAAGCGGCATTTCCTTTGTCGGCTTGTCGCCGCCGATCTGCCGGCCGTCCGCGTCGAAGCGGCTTAGGCGCGAGGGATCGAGTCGACCGAAGGACGTGCCCGTCGGCGAGACCAGCAGACCACCATCCGGCGTCCGGGCGGAGATGTTGCCCGTGGACCCTCCGGTCAGCCCCCGGTCGAACATCGATTTGGCGAGCAGGCAGATTTCCTCGCGAAGCCGGGCTTCCTCGCTCATGACGTTTCCTCCAGGCGGGAGAGGGCATCGGCGAAGAAGCTCTCCTTGCCGAAGTTGCCGGACTTCAGCGTGATCGCCACATCCGCGCCGCCACTTCTCGCGAAACACCAGGGCACGCCGGGGGCGACTTCCGCGCCGATCACAAGCCGGTCGATCCCGAGTGCCTTCGTGACCGCTCCGGAGGTCTCGCCCCCGGCGACGACGAAACGCCTGGCGCCCTTTTCCCTTGCGGCGATTGCGATCTCGGCAAGGGCCGCCTCGACGACTTCACCGGCGCGGGCGACACCAAGCTCCGCCTGGGCGGCGCGCACCTGGTCCGGCTCCGCCGTCGCATAGACGAGGGGCGCGGCGTCGAGCGACTGCCTGGAGATCCAGTCCAGGGCCTCCGCCGGCCCTTCACTGGCGAGCGTGAGCGGATCGAGGCGAAACGTCGGCGCGCCGGTCGCGGAATAGGCCGCGACCTGTGCCCGCGTCATGGCCGAGCAGCTTCCCGAAAGCACGATGGCGTCGCGGGCGAGGTCCGGTTTTGTCGCTCCGCCGGTGTCGGCGGCCATGAGGCCGTCCTCGGCGTAGAGGTGGGGCAGGGGCATGGCCAGCGCGCTGCCGCCGGTCATGAGCAGGTCATTGCGGCAAGCCTTGGCGATGACGCCCAGGTCCTCGTCGGCAATCGCATCCACCACCACGTGGGCAACGCCATCGGCCCGCAACGCATCGAGAGCTTCGCGCACCGCCTGCGACCCGCGTGCCACTGTCAGCCGGTCGACGAGGCCGGCAGGGCGCGTCACCTGCGGCTCGATGAGCCGCACAAGATTGCTGTCTCGCATCGGCGTCAGCGGATGGTCCTTCATCGGGCTCTCGGCGAGAAGCTGGCGCCCGACGAAGAGGTTGCCCATGTAGATCGAGCGGCCGTTCTCCGGGAAGGCAGGGCAGTAGATGGTCTGCGCCGCGCCGAGATCCGCCATAAGCGCCTCCGCGACCGGACCGATGTTGCCCTCCGCCGTGGAATCGAAGGTCGAGCAGTACTTCCAGAAAAAGCGTTGGGCTCCGGCCCTTTGCAGCCAGTCGAGGGCTGCCCGGCACTCCGCGACCGCCTCGGCGACCGGGGAGGTCCGGCATTTGAGGGCGATCACCTCGAAGGCGGCCGTGTCGGAAGGGGCCTCCTCGGGAACGCCCATGCGCAGGCTCACCTTCATGCCGCTTCGGGCCAGAAGTCCGGCAAGATCGGTCGCGCCGGTGAAATCGTCGGCTATACAGCCAAGAACCGTCGTCATGCGGTCGAAGTCCTCAGTTCATGTCGTTGTCGGCAGGCGGCCGCGCGAGCGTGGCACGCGTCCGTACGGGGGAGCAAGGCGCGGGCCTCATGCATCTCCGGGAAGGGTGAGACCGGCGGCGCGGGCATAGACCTTGATCACGGCGGCGTCGTCCTCGCCACCCAGGCCCATCTCCGCGGCGGCCTTGAAACGCTCGAGTGCCGCCGACGTCACAGGAGCTTCGAAGCCAGCCGAGCGTGCGATGTCCAGGACGATGCCGAGGTCCTTGGGCCAGATGTTGACCGAGCTTTTCGGCGTGTAGTCAGCATCCACGACATGCGGTGCACGGTTCTCCAGCATCCAGCTCGTGCCGGCGCATTTCGGAATCACCTCCAGAAACGCGGAAGGCTCGATTCCCTGGGTGATGCCGAAGGCCATGGCTTCCGCCATCGTGGCGATATGCACGCCCGCGAGAAGCTGGTTGACTGCCTTCATGGCGGACCCGGCTCCAGCCTCGCGGCCGAGTTCGAAGACTGTTTCGGCGGTTGCGTCCAGCACGGGGCGCGCCGCCGCGAAGGCGTCCGGCGTTCCCGCCGCCATGATGGAGAGCGTTCCGGCATCCGCGCGTGCGGCGCCGCCCGAGATCGGCGCGTCGAGATAGAGCACGCCATGACCGGCGCAGCGTTCAGCCATGGCACGCGCGAACTCCGGCGCGACCGTGGGGCAGGCGATGACGACGCTTCCAGGCTTCATGGCCGGCACGACTCCCGCCGCGCCGAAGAGCACGTCCTCGCATTGGGCCGCGTTCAGAACCACGACCACGAGCGCGTCGGCACGTCCCGCCACGTCCTCAAGCGTCCCGGTCGCGCCACCTTCCGCCTGGAACTGCGCGACACGCTCGGCGGTCACGTCGAAGCCATGGGTCGTTACCCCCGCCCGCACCAGCGACCGGGCCATGCCAAGTCCCATCGAACCCAGTCCGACCAGGGCGACGCGAAATTCACTCATGCTTCTCCTCCCTCTCGCCGGATCCGGCCTGCATGGGCAGGCCTGCACACGACGTGGTGTTTGTATGATGATTGCCGACTGGATCCATATATCGCAAGCCGTGAGTGCGCAAAGAGAGCGGAGCTGTTTTGCGCCCCGCCTGACGGATTTTGCGCTCCGGCCGCATCCTGCGGGGCAGAGTTCGGCAAAGCGTTCGGGAAGCGGCTAGGCGTTTCATCTTGCCGCTTTGGTCATAATCCGGCACCGTAAGCGGATCAGTCCGGTTGATGACCTCTCCGATTCCCGGCCAGTCAGGCCGTGGCTTTCCAGTGTCCGGGATCAGATGCAGATGTTGCCGGGAGGCGAGATGCGCCCGGCCGGACGCATGTTGCCGAGTGACCGGGATCGGACCGGTCCGGCTTTGGAAAATCGTTCGATCGGGGTCGCCCAGAGTGCCGAACAATGTCCGCAATCTCGATCTGAACCTTCTCGTGGTTTTCGAGGCCATCTATTCCGCAGGCAATATCTCCTCGGCGGCCCGCACGCTCGGCGTCAGCCAGCCGACCATTTCCAATTCGCTTGCGCGTCTGCGAGAGTCCCTGGGAGACCCGCTTTTCGTGCGTGCCGGCAGGGGCGTCCAGCCGACGCCCAAATCCGTGCAGCTCATCGAGCCGGTACGCAAGGCGATGGCGCTCATCAACGATGGTATCGCCGACAGCCGCAGCTTCGACCAGGACACGGACACCCGTCATTTCCGTATTGCGCTTGCCGACATGCTGGAACCGGTGGTGATGCCGGCACTGGTGCGCAAGCTTCAGCACAATCGCACGGTTACCATCGAGGCGCTGCCGATTTACGACAAGCGCACCCCGGCCCAGAGGCTCAACGACGGCTCGCTCGACATCGTGATCGGCCCGTATCTTGCCGATACTTCCGATGCCGCCTGTCAGGCCCTTGGCGTTCCGCAAACCGTCGTCGCGGTGCGCAAGGGGCACCCGGAAATTCAGGGAAAGCTGACGCTCGAGGACTACGAGCGCGCGGGGCATGTCGCGGTTTCACCGGAAATGCGCGCCAATCTTCTTGTCGACGAGGTGATCCGCCGGCATCAGATCAAGCGTCATATCGCCTATGCGGTGACGAAGTTCTGGTCGTTTCCGCACATCATCGCGACCACGGACCTGATCGGGCTGATGCCGATCGAGTTCGCGGTCGAGATTGCCCGCATCTATCCGATTGACCTGTACCGCCTGCCTTTCGACATGCCGAGTGCCCAGGCGTACTACATGACCTGGAAGAACAGCCTGTCCGCGGATCCGAGCCACGTGTGGCTGCGTGCCGGTATCGAGGATGCCTTCCAGGAAATTCGCGAGGGGATCGACCGCAGGCTCATTCTGTAGGAGCGGCCATGCTGCGGCGGACGTTCCAGTAGAACCAGGCGCTGAGAAGACCGGCGATCTGCACCGTGACGAGTCCGTACCGAAGACCCGCACCGGTTTGCGTGCCCCCGGCGAGGTCGCTGATCGCCCCGACGATGACAGGCCCGACGGCAATACCCAGGACATTGTAGCAGAACAGCACCATGGTCGTGGCCATGGGCCGCATCACCGCGTCGACACCGCCGTGCAGATGCGCAAGCGTCGGCCCCCAGTAGGCGCTGGAGAAAAGCACCGAGATCGAAAGGGCCAGAACGCCCAGCGGAAGCCAGTCGGTCAGCAGAAAGGCGATGGCGAAGGGTTTCGCCGCGAAGGTCGCGACCACCAGCAGCGTCATGCGGTGGCGCGGGTCGCGTCGGGCGAGGTGATCGGCCAGGCGCCCGGAAAAGAACGTGCCGAGTCCCCCGACGACCCCCGCGACGAACGCCAGGATGACACCGGCCGCAAGCGGCGTGGCCCCGTGCTCGCGGATGAGGAACGTCGCGGTCCAGGTCAGCATCGCAAAGGTCACGATGCCGTTGACGCCTATCGCGAGCGTGAGGTTCCGCAAGCCGGGGTCGGGCGCGATGCGCGCCAGCGTGCGCCGGATCAGGGCACGCCTGTCGTCGCTCTCTCCGGGAAGGCTCCGGCGTTCCGGATCCTTCGTCGTGGTCAGCAGGATTGCGGCGAGCACCAGGCCGGGCAGCCCGGCGAAGACGAAGGCGTAGCGCCAGCCAAGCGTCTGGGTGATGAGACCGCCAAGCACGAAGGCGAGCAGAAGGCCGATGTTGGCGCCGGTCATGAAGGTCGAGATGGCGCTGGCGCGCCGTTCCGGCGGATAGAGATCGGAAATCATCGCGTGGGAGGTGGCCACCGCGCCGGACTCGCCGATGCCCACGCCGATTCGCAGCAACACGAGCTGGGCGAAGCTCTGTGCCATGCCGATCATCAGCGTGAGCGTGCTCCATGCGATCATCGAGACGCCGATGATGTTGCGACGGTCGAAGCTCACGGCAAGACGCGCGATCGGAAATCCGAAAATCACATAGGCGACCATGAAGGCGGGGCCGGCGAGCAGACCCAGTTCGGTATCCGAGAGGGAAAACTCGGCGCCGATCGCAGCCAGGCAGATGTTGACGATATGACGGTCGAGCTGGTTGACCGCCAGGATAGAGGTCAGGAGAAAAAGCAAGCGGCGCTGCTGTCGCGCGCTTTCAGCCGTCATGCGGGTCACCCGGACTGGAGAAGCGACTGACCCGCTCGGGTCAGTGCAAGAGGTGGCCGACAGTTCCGTCCATCGGAGCACGCTTGTCAAATGCTATGGTGCCAATCGCGAAGACGTCCCGCCAAGCCTTGCATCTTATCCGAATGCCTGGGCGGCAAGCGCAAAGGTCGAGAAGTCCCGGCTCGTGACAAGCGGGTGTCGGCTCAGGACCATTCGCGTACCCCCGCCGACCGGATTGAGGCCATGCTCTTCAAGCATGTCGCCGAGCCCTGATCCGGCATCCGTGTCAACGCGAAGGAACCGACCCGCGGACGTGTCCAGAACAGCGGCCAGCAGGCTGCGGGCGCTCGCAAGGTCGCGCGCGACGAGCGGTCCCGCAACCTCGCCAAGACCAAACGGGCGAGTGATGACGAATCCTGAAAGGGCACTGCCCCTGACAAGCTTCAGCGCGCGGCCCTTGCGAAGACACGCGGCGAGAAGGTCCTTGCGGTCGTGCGAGCCTGCCTTGCGGTCGGCGGCGGCGAAGTCTTCAAGGTCGGCGAGCCCGGCGGCAACCGGACGGGCGTCATCTGGCTTTCCGTCCCGGCGCGGCGTTGCCGGCGGACGAACGATGCCCTGATGCTGGACAATTCGCCCCGCGTCGCGAAAACCGAGTTTTTCATAAAGGGGAGCGCCCTCGGGCGTCGCGACGAGCCTCCATTCGTCGGGGTCCGCGAGCGTCATCGCCTTTTCGAGGATGTGTCGGCCGAGTCCCGTGCCACGCCGGGCACGTGCGACGAGCACCATGTTCACGGCCACCACCGGGCCAAAGGGGGTGACGAGAGTGGTCGCCACCACCTCGTCGCCATCGAGCAGGGCCAGGCCCCGGGACAGGGCGAGAAAGAACGACCAGTCGTCGCGCGTGTGCGGCCAGCCGGCTTCCCGGCTGAGGGCGAGCGCGCCCTCAATGTGCGACCGACACGCGGAAACGGGCTCGGGACGTGAATTGGGCATGCGTTAGGGCAAGGCGACGGCGAACGCTTGTCAGCCGTGGAGGATGTCGAGAGGCTCGTCGAACTGGACGCCAAGCTCGGTGGCGGTACGCCAGCGAACATGCGCCTTCATAGAGATATCCTCGTTGACGATCTGCAGCAGGAAAGTGTCCGGCACACCGACTGTGCTGGGCAGCTTGAGCAGCGCGCCTTGCTCGGAAAGATTGCGGATGCGGCAGTCGTAGACACTGATATTGTTGTCGAGCACGATCTTTCCGCTTTTCAGCGTGCGGTGGCGCGGACTTGCGCGCCGCTCAAGATTGGACATGGCTCTGCCGCTCCCGAAGCGAGACTCTGACGTTAAATAAGACTGCTTTGCCTTAACAATCCACCCCATATGCGGCGGTTTCTGGCAAGCTTTGGGGTGATTTCTGGTGATGCCCTTTCGGGCGCGACGGAAGCTTTGCCTGCCTGAGCCCCTGCCTGAGCCATCGTGTCGCGGTGCCGATACGCCGCCCTGCAGTCTTGACCCTGTCACGCTGTGCGGGCAATCCAGTGCCAAGACACCCAGCCATGCGCGAGGTTACCGCAATATGACACTTCTGCTGATCGGCCTCATTCTTTTTCTCGGGGCACACATGCTGCCGGTTCTCGCGTCCCGGCGCGAGGCCCTTGTCTCCCGTTTCGGAGGGGCGGGGTACAGGATCGCCTTCAGCATTCTGGCCGGAATCGGTTTCGTTGCGATCGTCTACGGCTACGGCATGGCACGCGCCGCCGGTCCGGTGGCCCTGTGGTATCCGCCCGTGTGGACACGTCACCTGACCCTTCTGCTCATGGTTCCGGTCTTCGTTCTTCTGGTCGCGGCCTATCTGCCGACCGGGCACATTCGCAAGCGGACACGTCATCCCATGATCCTGGCGGTGAAGATCTGGGCTTTCGCACATCTTCTCGCGAACGGGGATCTCGCGTCGGTGCTTCTCTTCGGGACATTTCTCGCCTGGGGCGTGATCGACCGGATTTCGCTCAAGCGACGCGGCGTGGCCGGAGGCGCGGGTGCGGCGACGGTTTCGGCCGGCTCCGATGCCATCGCCCTGGTCGTGGGGCTCGGGATCTATGTCGCCTTCGTGCTCTGGCTGCACCCGCTGCTCATCGGCGTTCCGGTCATGTAGATCCGTCCGATCCGGGCGCCCTGCCTCACTTGCGCCACGATGGCGCGAGAGGGAGGCGGGGAGCTTGGGAGATGGGCGCGGGACGGTCCTTTTTCACAGGTGCCGGCCGGGCAAAGGCCGTTTGCCAGGTCCCGGGCAAATGGATATGGTGGCGCCGCTTCGGCCCGGGGCCGATCCGTCACAGTCATCGTCAGGAATTTTCAGCGCATGTCGGACATTTTTCGCGAGGTCGACGAGGAAATCAGGCACGAGCGCTACAAGCGCCTCTGGGATCGCTTCGGCATCTACCTGATTGCCCTTGCCGTGCTCGTCGTGGTGGGCACCGCGGCCTATCGCGGCTGGCTCTACTGGCAGGAGCAGGCCGCGCGTCAGGCCGGTGACGTCTTTGTCACCGCGAGCCAGCTTGCCGAGGACGGCAAGTATGACGAGGCCGCCGCGAAGCTTGAGGAACTGTCCGACGCGACGGGCGGCTATCCCGCCCTGGCGNGCCTGCGGGCCGCGTCGCTGGAGGCCGAGGCGGGGCGTGTGGACGAGGCGCGTGCCGCGTTCGACGCGATCGCCGCCGACGGATCGCTGCCCGGTGCCTTTCGCGATGTGGCGCGGCTGCGTGGCGGATACCTCGCACTTGATGCCCAGGACTTCGACGCGGCGACGCAGCGCCTGAAGGAACTGGTGGACGAGGGCAATGCCTGGCGCTTCCTCGCCCAGGAGGGACTTGCGCTCGCCGCCTGGAAATCCGGCAACCTCGAGCAGGCCCGGGAATGGGCGAACGGCATCATCGAGGGCGAGGGGGCTGCCAGCGATATCGTGTCGAGGGCCGGTACGCTTGTTGAGCTGCTGAACGCGGTAGAGGGAACGCCGAACAAAGAGGCCGATTCGTAATGGGTGCTTTCACGATCAGGACGGCGCTGGTCGTCGCCGGTGCTCTGGCGCTGGCAGGTTGCGAGACCGTGTCGGACCTCAACCCCTTCTCCAAGGAGACGGTGCTGCCGGGTGAGCGCGAGGCGCTGTTCGACAACACGGATCCGGTCAACGCCGCCGCTGGCGGAAAGGCGAGCATCGGTTCCGCCTCCGGCGTGACCTGGACGCAGGGTGCCGGAAACGCCGCCAACAACCCGGGCAACGTCGCGGCTTCGATCTCCGGTGGGCACGCATGGCGCTCGTCCGTGAGTGCGGGCGGTGGCGGGCTGTTTTCGGGTTCGGTGCGCATCGCCGCGCGTCCCGTCACCGACGGAAGCCGGATCTTCGTTTACAATCAGAATGGTGTCGTGACGGCACTGTCGACCAACGGCGGCCGCCTTTGGACCCGCAATCTGCGGCCCGAGGGCGAGAACGACGTGGCATCCGGCGGCGGCGTGGCCTTCGACAACGGGCGCGTGTTCGCGGCCACCGGCTACGGCCAGCTTGCCGCCCTGGATGCCGGTTCCGGTGCCGTGCTGTGGAGCGTCGATATTTCCGCTCCGGCCCGCCAGGCTCCGGCCGCGGCCGGTGACACGGTCGTCGCCGTGACCCAGACAGGCGAGGTTCACGCCGTTGCCCAGGGTGACGGCACCGAGCGCTGGCTGTACACCGGCATCGCCGAATCCGCGGGCCTTCTTGCCTACGCCAATCCGGCCATTGCGGCGGGCAGCGTTGTCGTTCCCTTCACCTCAGGTGAGGTGATGGCACTTGACCTGAAGAAGGGCGAGCCGCGCTGGATCGAGGGCGTCACGCGCTCCTACCGTACCAGCGCCGTGGCCGGCCTGACGGACGTTGCCGCGAGCCCGGTGATCGACGGCGACCTCGTGATCGCCTCCGGCGTCTCCGGCCGCGTCGTCGCCTCGCGTCTCAAGACGGGCGAGCGCATCTGGGAACAGGACGTCGGGTCCCAGCACACGCCGATCGTCTCGGGNGGCACCGTTTTCCTCATCGACATCGATGGCCGGATGGTGGCGCTCAGCCGCAAGACCGGCGAGCCGGTGTGGCGCACGGTTCTGCCCAATGTGGAGAACCGCAAGAAGGGCCGTATCAACTGGGCCGGACCGGTTCTCGCGAACGGTGTTCTGGTCGCGGTCTCCAGCGACGGCCGCCTGGCGCGGCTGGATGCGACCTCCGGCCAGATCCTCGGCACGTCGCAGACGGGCGAGGATATCTATGTGACACCGATCATCGCCGGCGGGCGCATGGTCACCATCACGGCCAAGGGCGAGGTCGTCGCCTTCAACTGATCGCCCTTTCGGGGTGTTCGACAATCGACAAGACCGCATCCGGCCCGGAACGGGGACCCGGATGCGGTCTTTCTTGCTGATGGCGGGCGTTGACGCTATTCCTGCCGGGCTTTCGAGAATTCGGGTTCAACATCGTGTCTGCGACCATCGCCATCGTCGGGCGGCCGAATGTCGGCAAGTCCACGCTCTTCAACCGCCTCGTGGGCAAGCGTCTCGCGCTTGTCGACGATACGCCGGGTGTCACCCGTGACCGGCGCGCGGGAGACGCGCGCCTGGGTGACCTGCGCTTCACCATCCTCGACNCCGCCGGTCTCGAGGAGGCGGACGCCCGTTCGCTCGAGGGGCGCATGCGCGCCCAGACGGACGAGGCCATCCGCGATGCGGATGCCGTCCTTTTCGTCATCGATGCGCGTGCCGGCCTGACGCCGTCGGACACCCATTTCGCGAATATCCTGCGGCGCACCGACACGCCGGTGATCCTCATCGCCAACAAGGCGGAAGGGCGCGCCGGGGAGGGGGGGCTCTACGAGTCCTTCGGGCTCGGCTTCGGGGATCCCATCGCAATGTCCGCCGAGCACGGTGAGGGGCTGTCCGACCTTTACGATGCGTTGCTTCCCATTGTCGAGCAGGCGGAGGATGCCTCCCATGCCGGCGAGGAGGCGCTCGCCCATGTCGATGTGAGCGTCGAGACCGAGGAAGACGAGGACGAGGAAGCCAAGGGACCGGAAGCCGGAACGGCGGCGCGGCCCTTGCGCGTGGCCATCGTCGGGCGGCCGAATGCCGGCAAGTCGACCCTCATCAACCGGATGCTTGGCGAGGAGCGCCTTCTAACGGGTCCCGAGGCCGGCATCACCCGCGACAGCATTTCCGTCGACTGGATGTGGCACGACAAGCACGTCAAGCTCTTCGATACCGCCGGCATCCGCCGCAAGGCGCGCGTTCAGGAGAAGCTTGAGAAGCTTTCCGTCGCCGATGCCCTGCGTGCCATCAAGTTCGCCGAGGTGGTGATCGTCACGCTGGACGCGACGATCTCCTTCGAGAAGCAGGACCTGCAGATCATCGAGCTCGTGGCGCGCGAGGGGCGTGCCGTGGTGATCGCCGTCAACAAGTGGGACCTGATCGAGGACCGCGAGGAAGCCATGCAGGCCATCGCGGATGCCAACGAGCGCTACTTCAACCAGATCCGCGGTGTCCCGATCGTCACCATGTCGGGCCTGCACGGACGCGGTCTCGACAAGCTCATGAAGGCTGCCTTCCAGGCTCATGAGATGTGGAACCGCCGGGTGTCCACCGCCCGCCTCAATCGGTGGCTCGACGGCGTGCTGGTGCACCATCCGCCCCCCGCCGTTGCCGGCCGCCGGATCAAGCTGCGCTATCTCACGCAGGTCAAGGCGCGGCCGCCGCATTTCATCGCCTTCTGCTCGCGTCCCGAGGCGCTGCCCGACAGCTACACCCGCTATCTGGTCAATGGCCTGCGCGAGGCGTTCAACATGCCGGGAACACCGATCAGGCTGAGCTATCGCAAGGGCGAGAACCCCTATGCGGCCAAGGCGAAGAAGCGCAAGATCCAGTAGGCAACGAAGCCGAAGCCGGTAGGGCCGCGCGATTGCGCCGTCCCTGTGTTGCGGGCAGCGGATTTCATTGCAGGGACCAACGAAAAAGGGCCGGCATTGCTGCCGGCCCTTTTTCCGTTCGTGGGGCTGTGCGATGCCTCAGAACGGCATGCTCAGGCGGCCGGACGCCGACCAGATCTGCGTGTCCTGGCCAAGGCCGCCCACCTCGCCACCGAGCGTGACGGCCAGACCGCGCGGGCTCGACAGGGAGAAACCGGCGCCCGTGCGGCCTGACAGGCCGTCCTCGGCGCCCGTGTCGGGCGTGCCGACGGCGGCGTTGTCGTCGGAGAAGCGCCAGTCGCCGTAGAGCTCGAGATAGGGGGTCAGCATCAGTCCGTCGCCCGCGTTGAAGGCCTTGCTGACGCGTCCGCCGAGCGAGGCACGACCGACATAGGAGTCGAGGCTCGCGTGCGCCGTGCCGAGGCTGTCGGTGTAGGCGTCCTGGTTCTCCCAAAGGACATAGAGTTTGGCGGCGGGTGCGAGAAGAATGTCGCCGAACTGGTGATTGCCCGTCAGGCCACCCGAGACGATCCAGCGCGAGGCATCGAAAGATCCCGTCGCGGCGCCTGCGGTCGCATCGTAGTTCAGCCCGCTCCAGCCGACCATGCCGTCGAGCCTCAGCGCCGGCAGCATTCGCCAGCCCGCATAGGCACCCACCGTGCCACCGGTGCCCTTGAGCTTGCCGGCCAGGGTGTCGAAGTCATAGTCGAAGGTTTCGGCTCCGGCGAAGGCACCCAGCACGAGGTCCGGCGTGACCTTGTAGCCAAGGCCGATCGTGGCGTTGACGTGGCTGCCGTCAATGCTGTTGGTCAGCCAGCTTCCGCGAATGTTGGCCCAGATGTTGAAGCGCTGCTGTTCTTCCGGCAGCCGCGTTCCATCGTCCGCGAAGCCGAGCGCCTTGAAGGCACCGCTCGTGCGATGGTTTGGGTTCGCAGCAAAATTGAGCGTGATGCCGTTCGGCCCGACGGAAACAGGCGTGGCACCGCCGAAGGCGGCACTCGTGCCGGCGGAGGCCGCCTCGGTGATCGCCGCGCCCGAGGTGCTTGCCGCCATGCGCGAGCCGGTCGTCTGAACGTTCGTCAGCGCGGCGCTGTCGTCGGTGGTCGGCGCCGGCGCCGGTCCGGGCGAGCAGCTCGCGGTGACGGTGATGTTTCTCGTCACCGGTGCATTGGACTGCACTCGGACGACTTCGGTCAGCGTGGTGTCGTCCGTGCCGGTTACCGTGTAGACGCGCGTGCCGCTGGTATTGCTCGTGTCGGCGAGGAGCGTGTTCTTCTCATTGGTGATCCACCACTGATCCGCCCCCGTGTCGGTGACGGAGATGCTGAACGTCAGCTGGTCACCCGGGACAAACCCGCTCTGCACATGGGAACGATACTGCTGCGCTGGGGTGGCTACGAGATTGAAAACGCCGCCGTTGACCGCGGTGCAGCCAGGCGAGGAATAGGTCGGCGCCGGCTCGGCTTGCGCGGGCTCCGAAAGAGCCGTGAGGCCACACAACAGAAGGGCCGGGAGACACGCTCCAGGCACAAGACGCCAAGCATTCATGCGTAATTTCCTGAATTCAGAATGAAAACCACCCGCACGCAACGCCTGGACGGCAAGCGCACCCCACATGCAAAAGCTTATTTTGGAAGGAGGGCGAGGCGCCACATATATGGCGGTTACGTCTCGTCAAAATTGCCGAGTGTGTATTTTGCGATACAATATTACGTTGCGTAATTTCGTGTTCAGAGAACAAGAGCCTTCCATCGGAGCCCGTCGCTGTGCCGGCCTCGATGAAAGGGAGGCGGCAGCTCCGCAGGAAGGACAAATCGCCGGGCACGCGAAAGCGTGCGCGCCCGGCTGATGCGTCAGGAGGTGACCTGAACGAAGTCGCGGATCTCTTTCGAGGGATAGTCGAAGAGCTGGCCGTTGGCGGTGTTGGTCGGTGAGACCAGGTCGAGCATGAACGGTGCGATCTCGGACGGATGCGCAAGCGTCTCCGGATCCTCGCCCGGCATGGCCTCCGCGCGCATTGCGGTGCGCATGGGGCCGGGGTTCACCAGCATCGAGGTAACGGGCGTCTGCCGCGTCTCCGCCGAATAGGTGCGCACCAGCGCCTCGACCGCCGCCTTCGAGACGGAGTAGGGGCCCCAATAGGCCTTGCACTTGTGGGCCGCGCCCGAGGACATGAACAGCACGCGCCCGGCGTCCGACTGGCGCAGCAGCGGATCGAGCGAGCGGATCAGGCGCCAGTTGGCGGTCACGTTGATCGCCATGACCTTGTCCCAGGTCTTGGGGTCCACATGTCCGAGCGGCGAGAGGCCGCCCAGGATGCCGGCGTTGCCGATCAGGATGTCGAGCTTCTTCCAGCGTTCGTAGAGGGCTGCGCCCAACCGGTCGATCGCCTCGTAGTCGGTAAGGTCCACCGGCACGAGCGTCGCCTGGCCGCCAGCCGCGCGGATCTCGTCGTCGAGNTCCTCGAGACCGCCGACGGTGCGCGCGATCGCGACCACATGCGCGCCCTCCGCCGCCAGCGCGCGGGCGGTGAAATAGCCGATGCCGCGCGAGGCGCCGGTAACGACGGCGATACGACCTTCGAAACGCTTGCTCATTCTCTCCTCATCCAACTTCGACGAGACGCGGCATCCGCGGGATGTCGCCATCCTCGGCCATGTCCGTCAGCGGCGTCGGGTAGTCGCCGGTGAAGCAATGGTCGGTGAACTGCGGCTGCTCCGCGTCGCGTCCCTCGTATCCGATGGCCTTGTAGATGCCGTCCACCGAGAGGAAGGCGAGGCTGTCGGCGCCGATATAGCTGCGCATCTCCTCGAGGCTGTATTTGGCCGCAAGCAGCTTCTCGCGCACCGGCGTGTCGATGCCGTAGTAGTCGGAGAACCGGATCGGAGGCGAGGCGAGGCGGAAATGAACCTCGCGCGCGCCCGCGTCGCGGATCATCTGCACGATCTTCACCGAGGTGGTGCCGCGCACGAGGCTGTCATCGATCAGGACGACGCGCTTGCCCTCGATCTGGGCGCGGTTGGCCGAGTGCTTGAGCTTGACGCCGAGCGTGCGGATCTGCTGGGTCGGCTCGATGAAGGTGCGGCCCACATAGTGATTGCGGATGATGCCGAGCTCGAAGGGAATGCCCGACTGGTCGGCATAGCCGAGCGCCGCCGGAACGCCGGAATCGGGAACGGGCACCACCACGTCGGCCTCGACATGCGTCTCGCGGGCGAGCTGGCGACCGAATTCCTTGCGCACGTTGTAGACGGAGCGCCCGCCGAGGATCGAGTCGGGGCGCGAGAAGTAGACGTATTCGAAGATGCAGGGCCGCGCGGGGCGCCGACCGAAGGGGAAGTGGCTCTCGATTCCGCCGGGAGTGCACACCACGACTTCGCCGTTCTCGACCTCGCGGATGAACTTGGCGCCGATGATGTCGAGTGCGCAGGTCTCGGAGGCGAAGATCGGCGCGCCGTTCAGGTCGCCGAGCACCAGCGGACGGATGCCGAAGGGATCGCGCGCGCCGATGAGCTTCTTGCTGGTCAGCGCGACCAGCGAATAGGCGCCTTCCATCTGGGTGATCGCCTCGATGAAGCGGTCGACGATCTTCTCCTTGCGCGAGCGTGCGACGAGCTGGAGCACCACCTCGGAGTCCGAGGTGGACTGGCAGATCGCGCCGTCCTTGATGAGCTTCTTGCGAAGCGTCATCGCGTTGGTGAAATGACCGTTGTGACAGATCGAGAAGCCGCCGCCGTCGAGCTCCGCGAAGAGCGGCTGGACGTTGCGCAGGATCGTCTCGCCGGACGTCGAGTAGCGCACGTGCCCGATTGCGTAGGGCCCTTCGAGCTTGCCGATCGTATCGGCGTCGGAGAAATGGTCGCCGACGAGGCCCAGATGACGCTCGGACCGGAACTGGGTGCCGTCGAAGGTGACGATGCCGGCCGCTTCCTGGCCGCGATGCTGGAGCGCGTGAAGGCCGAGCGCGGTGATCGCGGCGGCATCCTCGTGGCCTAGGATGCCGAACACGCCGCACTCTTCGTGCAGGCGGTCACCCTCGAGCTCTTCTCGCGTGAAGTCGGTGGAAACGGGATTGTGGGTCATGGCATTCATTGTCACGGCGTCGGCCATTGCCTTGCTCCTGACGGCCGGGTGCGGGTAAGGCCCCCGGCGTTCCGGTGTCCGGCACGCGTCACGAACGGCGCGTGCCCATTGGCTTTCGCCGACGCGCGGATGTCCGCGGGCCGGCTTTTCGTCCCCCCGATGCGCGGATCAGTTCGCGCTCGACCCCGAGGTCGTAAGCTGTTCCAGCCCCTGGCGCTCGCGGTCGGTGTAGCCCGCGTTCTCGCCGGTGTCGGGCGTGGCGGACGCATTGGCCGGCGCGCCACCACCGTTCTTCTCGCGCAGGGTGCGGATGCGGTCCATGAGGGTGCCTTCCGGGTTCTCCGGCAGCGCGGCGACAAGCTTGTCGCCGATCGCGTCGAGCATGGGCTTCGACTTGGCGGAGGCGATCCACTGGGGCTGCTCGGGCGTCGGCACGAACCAGTTGAAGAAGAGCATGGCCACGACGACGAGGAGCATTCCGCGCAGGGCGCCGAAGACGAAGCCGAGCGTGCGGTCGAGCGCGCCGATGCGGCTGTCGAGCACGAAGTCGGAGATGCGCATGGTGATGTAGCTCACCACGATCAGCGTGACCAGGAACACGGCCGCAACAGAAACGCCGAGCGCCACGCTGTCGTCGTTGATGTGTGGCGTGACGAAGGGAAGGACCTGACCGTACAGGAAGAAGGCGGCCACCGCGGCGATCACCCATGAGGCGATCGACAGGACCTCGCGCACGAAGCCGCGGATCATGGCCAGAACCGCGGACAGCAGCATGATGACGATGAGGATTCCGTCGAGAAGCGTTATCGGCATTGCCCGGCCTGGTCCCTGAGCGAGATGGTCGACCCACTTGTCANACCGCGTGGGTCGTGTGCGGTTCGCCACGCGGCGATCATATCCTGTTTCGCGCCGCCCGTCCGGCCGGTCGCGTCAGTCGTCCCCTCCAACGGAGCCGGCTGCGATGCGGCCGACGAGATCCGCAAGATCCGCGAGGCCGGTAACCGTCCCGCCATCGCCTTTTCCACCGCCCTTGCCGTCGCTCGCATTGGCCTCCGGCACGAAGGCATCGGGAAAGCCCAGCTTGACGGCTTCCTTGAGCCGGCTCTGCGCCTGGGACACCGCCCGCACGGCGCCGGACAGGCCGACCTCGCCGAAATAGACGCAATCGGGCGGAAGGGCAACCCCGCTGAGCGAGGAGACGANGGCGGCCGCGACGGCAAGGTCGGCGCCGGTCTCGGTCACGCGCATTCCCCCGGCGATGTTCAGGTAGACGTCGTTCTGGGAAAAGCGCACGCCGCAGCGCGCTTCCAGCACCGCCAGGATCATGGAAAGACGCGCGCTGTCCCAGCCGATCACCGCGCGTCGGGGGGTGCCGAGCGGCGAGGGGGCGACCAGCGCCTGGATCTCGATCAGGAACGGGCGCGTGCCCTCGATNCCGGCGAAGACCGCCGATCCCGGCGTTCGGCTGTTGCGGTCGCCAAGGAACAGCGCCGAGGGATTTGCCACCTCCGCCAGCCCCTTGTCGGTCATTTCGAAGACGCCGATCTCGTCCGTGGCCCCGAAGCGGTTCTTGACCGAACGCAGGATGCGGTACTGGTGCGCGCCGTCACCCTCGAAGTAGAGCACCGCGTCGACCATGTGCTCGACCACGCGTGGTCCCGCGATCTGGCCGTCCTTCGTCACGTGGCCGACGATGATCACCGTCGCGCCGCTGGACTTGGCATAGCGTACGAGCGCCTGAGCGGCGGCCCGGACTTGTGTCACCGTTCCCGGAGTCGATTCGACGGTCTCGGTCCAAAGCGTCTGGATCGAATCGATGATCACGAAGTCGGGCGCGGGGCCGGCGGAGAGCGTCGCCAGAATGTCCTCGACGCTGGTTTCCGCCGCAAGGCCCACCGGTGCGTCTGTAAGGCCGAGCCGGTGTGCGCGCAGGCGCACCTGGTCGATGGCCTCCTCGCCGGAGATGTAGACCGCCCGGTGGCCGAGCCGGGCGATGCGCGCGGCGGCCTGGATAAGAAGCGTCGACTTGCCGATGCCCGGATCGCCGCCCACGAGCAGGGCTGACCCGCGCACGAAGCCGCCGCCCGTGACCCGGTCGAGTTCCCCGACCCGGGTCACCATGCGTGGCGGTGCCTCGCTTTCGCCGTCAAGGCCGACGAGGGGCACCACGCGGCCCCGTCGTCTGGAGATCGCGTTGGGCGAACCGCCCACGCCCGCGCCCTCGCGTTCCTCGACGATGGTGTTCCACTCGCCACAGCTCTCGCAGCGCCCGGCCCATTTGCCGGTGACCGCGCCGCAGTTCTGGCAGACGAAGCTGGTCCCCTTGCGCGCCATCAGCCGCCGGCCTCGCCGGAGGCGGGGCGGTAGATGCGGCGGAAGCGGGCCCCGAGGCTCGTCAGAAGCTCGTAGGGAATTGTTCCGGCGCGTTCCGCCACGTCGTCCACCGGCATGTTCGGTCCGAAGAGCTCGACCATGTCGCCGCGTGCGATGCCGTCCGCTCCAAGCGCGCTCGCGTCGATCCCCAGCATGTCCATGGAGACCCGGCCGATCACCGGCAGGCGCTTTCCGCCGGCATGCACCTCGGCGCCGGCCTTGCTGTCGCTGCCGCTGGTGGCCCGGAGGTATCCGTCCGCGTAGCCGGCGGCGATCATCGCCACCAGCGTGTCCTGTTTCGCCGTGTAGCTGGCGCCGTAGCCGATGGTCTCGCCGGCGCGCAGGACATGTGTCTGCAGCACCCGGGCCTGAAGGGTCACGACGGTCTCGAGCCGGCTGTGCGGTGTTTCCGCTGCCCTTGCGCCGTAAAGCGCGATGCCCGGCCGGGAAAGCTCGAAGTGGAACGCGGGATCGAGGAAGACGCCGGCGGAATTGGCGAGTGAACGCCGCGCGCCGGGGAAAAGGCCGGCAAGTTCGGTGAAGCGAGCGTGCTGGCGCGCGTTGAGCGCATGGGCCGGCGTGTCCGCGCAGGCAAGATGCGAGATCACCAGTTCGGGGGCGAAGGGCGCCTTGGTGTCGCCGGCGAGCGTACGCGCCTCGTCGGCCGAAAGCCCCAGGCGGCTGATGCCGGTGTCCACATGCAGGGCGGCGGGCGGTTGCGTGCCGGTCGCCTCACCGAACGCCTGCCATTCGCGTAGCTCGTCGAGCGAGCCGAGGACCGGGCGCAGGCGATTGGCGGCCAGAAAGCCGGCGGATCCGGGATAAAGCCCGTTGAGCACATAGATGACCGCGTCGGGAGCAAGCGCGCGCGCGGCCTCTCCCTCGTGCGGTGTTGCCACGAAGAAGGTGCGGCAGCCGGCGNCCAGCAGCGTCGGCAGCACCTTGTCGAGGCCGAGGCCATACCCGTCGGCCTTCACGGCCGCGCCGCATTCGCCGTTCGGAGCGGTGCGCGCGGCCAGCGCGCGCCAGTTGCGCGCCAGCGCGGCCAGGTCGATGGTGATGGTGCCGTTGTCGCCAGGCGCCGGGGTCGCGGCCGTGCCCTTGCTCATTCGTGCGGTTCCGGGAAACGGTCGGGGTCGGCGAGGTCGGAGAAGCGCGTGAATTCGCCCTGGAAGTGCAGGTTCGCCGTGCCGGTGGGGCCGTGACGCTGCTTGGCGATGATGACCTCGGCGCGGTTGCGCACCCGGTCCAGCTTGTCCATCCACTTCACGTAGTCGTCCGTGCCTTCCTCGGGCATGGTCTTGGCGAGATAGTATTCCTCACGGAACACGAACATCACCACGTCGGCGTCCTGCTCGATGGAGCCGGATTCGCGCAGGTCCGAGAGGATCGGGCGCTTGTCGTCGCGTGCTTCCACCTGACGCGAAAGCTGGGACAGCGCGATGATGGGAACGTTCAGCTCCTTGGCCAGCGCCTTGAGGCCGGTGGTGATCTCGGTGATCTCCTGCACGCGGTTGCCCTGGTTCTTGGACGACCCCGACAGGAGCTGGATGTAGTCGACGATCAGCAGGTCGAGGCCGCGCTGGCGCTTGAGACGGCGGGCGCGCGCCGAAAGCTGCGCGATGGAGATGCCGCCGGTCTGGTCGACATGCAGCGGAACGGTCTGCATCGTCTGGGACGCGGCCACGAGCTTCTCGAAGTCATGCTCGGAGATGTCGCCGCGGCGGATCTTCGACGAGGAGATCTCCGTCTGCTCCGAGATGATACGTGTGGCGAGCTGTTCGGCCGACATCTCGAGGGAGAAGAAGCCGACGACGCCACCATTGACCGCCTTGATCGTCCCGTCGGGCTGTTCCTCGGCCATGTAGGCCTCGGCGACGTTGTAGGCGATGTTGGTGGCAAGCGAGGTCTTGCCCATTGCCGGGCGTCCGGCGAGCACGATGAGATCCGAGGGCTGCAGTCCGCCCATCAGTCCGTCGAGGTCGCGCAGGCCCGAGGACAGGCCCGAAAGCGCGCCCTCGCGCTGGTAGGCGGCCGCCGCCATCTCGATCGTCGAGGTCAACGCGTCGCCGAAGGACACGAAGCCCGCGTCCGAGCGCCCGGTCTCGGCCAGCTCGAACAGGCGCCGTTCCGCATCGTCGATCTGCGCATTCGGCGGCATGTCGATCGGCGCGTCATAGGCGATGTTGACCATGTCCTCGCCGATGCGGATCAGGTTGCGCCTGATGGCGAGGTCGTAGATCGCGCGGCCGTAGTCCTCGGCGTTGATGATGGACGTGGCATCGGCGGCAAGGCGCACGAGATACTGGGCCGCCGGCAGGTCGGCGATCTTGGCGTCCTGGGGAAAGAACGTCTTCAGCGTGACCGGGGAAGCGACCTTGCCCGCCTTGATGAGCGTGCCGGCCTTTTCGTAGATCTCGCGGTGGGGCGCGATAAAGAAATGCCCGGGCTCGAGGAAGTCCGATACCCGGTAGTAGGTCTCGTTGTTGACGATGATCGCGCCAAGAAGCTGGCGCTCCGCCTCCGCGTTGTGCGGCGAGACGCGCATGGAGGCGGCGTTCTGGTCGTTCGCCGGTGCCGGTACCGTCATCTGCTTTCCCCGTTGATGGGGGAGTCGTACCGGAGCCGGCGCAAGGATGAAAGCCTCTTGACCTTCGCGCGCGCGCCTGCCGTCCGGGGCATGTGAATTGCCGGCGGCTCCTGTCGAAAACGCACCTGAATCGCCTCCGCCCCCTTGACTCTTCGCTCTCCCGGGAAGCGGAAACGCCGCACTCTCCCCGCGCGCGTCCGCATCGCGAACACACGTCACGGAAGTGTTGCCGAACGTTCATGTGAACGACATTGGCCTTTCATACGAAAACCCTACGAGAGCGGCAGCGCGTTCCCTTCGGGCGTTCGCGCCGAAATCGTGTGCGTCCTGCCCGGACACGACAAGCGGGCGGGGCCGATAGGGTCAAACGGGGAGTTCGAACCCATGGTCATTCGCAAGAGCGCTGTCAGCGCAGTCGCCATCGCGACGCTTCTTTCCTCCACCTCGGCCTCGTTTGCCGCCACCGAGATTTCCTGGTGGCACGGCATGGGCGGGCGCAACGGCGAGGTGATCAACGAGATCGCCGAGAAGTTCAATGCCGCCCAGGACGTTTGCCATCTGACGCCGGTCAGCAAGGGCACCTACGAGGAGGCCCTGACCTCCGGCATCGCCGCCTTCCGTGCTGGCGAGCAGCCCAACATCCTTCAGGTGTTCGACGCTGGCGCGGCGACGATCATCAACGCCGGCGATGCAGTCATTCCGGCCGAGGACCTCATCAAGGCCGCCGGTCACGACTTCGACCGCGAGGCCTTCATCGAGGGCGTGCGCTATTTCTACGCGGACAAGGACGGCAAGTTCATCGGCATGCCGTTCAACTCCTCGGCGCCGATCATGTACATCAACACCGAAGCCCTCGAGAAGGCCGGTGTCGAGGCGCCCAAGACCTGGGAAGAGTTCGAGGCCATCGCCCCGAAGCTGAAGGACGCGGGCTATGTGCCGCTCGTCCAGACCCAGCTCACCTGGGAGTTCGTCGAGAACTTCCACTCGCGTCACAACCTGCAGTTCGCCACGAACAACAACGGCTACGACGGCATCAAGGGCACCGAGATCCTCGTCGACTCGCCCGAGCAGAAGATGATGTTCGAGAAGCTGAAGGCCTGGTACGATGACGGCCTGTTCGGCTACTACGGCGCCGGCTGGTCGGACAACCAGAAGCCCTTCGAGGAGAACAAGGTCGCGCTGTGGATCGGGTCCTCGGGCTCCTTCGGCGGCCTGCTCAAGACCGCCCAGATGCCGTTCTCGGCGACCTTCCTGCCGTATTGGGACTCCGTCGAGGGCGCTGGCACCAACACGTTCATCGGTGGCGCCGCGCTGTTCGCCTTCAACGGCAAGTCCAAGGAAGAGAACGACTGCACCGCTTCGTTCTTCCAGTTCCTGACCTCGCCCGAGATCCAGTACTTCTACCACAAGTCCACCGGCTACGTCGCGATCACCAAGGCGGCCTATGAGCTGGCCAAGGAAGACGGTCACTACGACCGCCTGCCGCAGGCCGAGGTCGGCATCCAGCAGCTCATGCTGAAGGGCGGAGAGTGGTCGAAGGGCTACCGCATGGGCTTCTACCCGCAGATCCGCGAAGTGATGGAGCGCGAGTTCGGCAAGGTCTTCTCCGGCGAGACGTCGGTGGACGATGCCTTCGCCACCATTCAGGAAGAGGGCAACAAGCTGCTCGCCCGCTTCGCCAAGACCGCCGGCTGAACAGCCGGCCTCACGGACCCGACGGCTGGCTGGGGAGGAAACTCCCCGGCCTTCGCCCGTGACGGCCAAAAGCCGCGCCGGCGCTCTTCCCGCGTGCCGCCCGCCTCCACGAGAGCACCCGCATCGCCATGAAACGTGTCCAGTTCGACAGCAAGACGCTGCCCTATCTCTTTCTGCTGCCGCAGCTCGCGGTCATCGTGATCTTCTTCTACTGGCCCTCGGTGCAGGCGATTTCCTCGTCCTTCTATCTCGAGGATCCGTTCGGTTTCGGCTCCACCTTCGTCGGCCTGGACAATTACGCCGATGTTCTGGGGTCGAGCGAGTATCTGCGCATCGCGCGTTTCACGGTCTTCTTCACGGTGATCGTGACGCTTCTGTCGCTGTCGATCTCGCTGCTGCTGGCGGTCAAGGCCGACAACGTGTTGCGCGGCACCACCACCTACAAGACGCTTCTGATGTGGGTCTACGCCATCGCGCCGCCGGTGGCGGGCCTGATCGGCGTCATGTTCTTCGACCAGCACATCGGCCCCTTCGCGCGCTTCGCCCAGTCGCTCGGCTGGGACTACAAGCTCGGCCTCGACTACTACGACACCGGCCTGGCGCTCGTGACGATCTCCGTGTGGAAGCAGATACCCTACAACTTCATCTTCTTCCTCGCCGGGCTTCAGGCCATTCCGGCCGCCATTCGCGAGGCCGCCGCCATCGACTGCCGCTCCGGCTTCCGCCGCTTCTGGACGGTGATGCTGCCGCTGCTCGCGCCCACCGCGTTCTTCCTGCTCATCATCAACATGACCTACGCGCTGTTCGACACCTTCGGCATCGTCGACGTGGTGGTGAAGGACAAGCCGGCCAACAATCCGATCACGCTTGTCTACAAGGTCTACATGGACGGGTTCCGCGGCAACGACATCGGCGGGTCCTCCGCCCAGTCGGTGATCCTGATGGTCATCGTCTTCGTTCTCACCATCTTCCAGTTCCGCTTCATCGAGCGGCGCGTGCACTACGGCTGAGGAGACGTGTCATGCACCGTGTGAAGCTGTCCGATCATATCGTTCTCCTCCTCGGCTCGCTGTTCATGATCGGGCCGGTGGCGATCGCCTTCCTGACCTCGACCCATGACGCGGTGGAAATCCACCGCGAGGGGCTCCAGGCCACCTGGGGCGGGCATTTCCTCGACACCTACACCGACGTTCTGGTCAAGAAGGGCGGGTTCACCGGCCAGGTCACGGGCCTGCGCATGGTGATGAACTCGATGATCCTGGGCGTGGGCTTCGCCGTCGGCAAGATCGTGCTGTCCATGCTCGCCGCCTATGCGATCGTCTATTTCCGCTTCCGGATGGGCACGTTCTTCTTCTGGGTGATCTTCACCACCCTGCTGCTGCCCCTGGAGGTGCGCATCGTTCCCTCCTACGAGGTGGTTCAGAAGCTGGGGCTGCTGAATTCCTACACGGGCCTGATCGTGCCGCTGCTCGCCTCCGCGACCGGAACCTTCTACTTCCGCCAGTTCTACAAGTCGGTGCCGGACGAGTTGCTCGAGGCGGCGCGCATCGACGGGGCGGGGCCGTTCAAGTTCTTCGTCGACATCCTGCTTCCGGTCTCGCGCACGATGATCGCCGCCATGTTCATCATCATGTTCGTCTACGGCTGGAACCAGTACCTGTGGCCGATGATGATGACCACGGAGGAGGGGNATTTCACCCTCGTGCGCGGCATCAAGCAGATCCTCCTCGTCTGGGTTGGGTCCCAGATTCCCGATTACAATCAGGCCTTTGCCCTGGCGATCCTGGCCATGCTGCCGCCCGTTGTCGTGGTGGTGGTGTTCCAGCGCTGGTTCATCAAGGGCCTTACCGAGAGCGACAAGTGAGCGACATCTCATGGCAATGATTTCTCTCAATGACGTGCGCAAGGTCTACGGTGGCGCGTTCGAGGCGGTGAAGGGCGTGTCGCTCGATATCGACGACGGCGAGTTCCTGGTGCTGGTGGGACCGTCGGGATGCGGAAAGTCGACCTTGCTGCGCATGGTTGCCGGCCTGGAAACGATCACCGCCGGCGACGTGCGCATTGGCGAACGGGTCGTCAACGAGGTCGAGCCGGCCGAGCGCGACATCGCCATGGTGTTCCAGAACTACGCGCTTTATCCGCACATGAGCGTCTACGACAACATGGCCTACGGGCTGCGCAACCGGAAAACCCCGCGCGATGAGATCGACGCCCGGGTCCGCGAGGCCGCGCGCGTGCTCGAACTGGAACCCTATCTGGAGCGTCGCCCGCGCGCGCTCTCGGGCGGCCAGCGCCAGCGTGTCGCCATGGGCCGCGCCATTGTGCGCAAGCCCGAGGTGTTCCTCTTCGACGAGCCGCTGTCGAACCTCGATGCCAAGCTGCGCGTACAGATGCGCGTCGAGATCAAGACGCTCCAGCGCCGGCTTGGCGTGACCTCGATCTACGTCACCCATGACCAGGTTGAGGCCATGACCATGGCCGACCGGATCATCGTCATGAACGGTGGCGCGGCGGAGCAGGTCGGAACCCCGCTTCAGGTCTACCAGAAACCCGCGAGCATCTTCGTGGGCGGGTTCATCGGCTCGCCGCCCATGAACTTCCTGTCCGTCACGCGGCTGCGCGAGGCCGGGCTTCTGGGGCCGGTGGCGGAAACCGCTGACCCGGCCCGGGGGGCGGAGACCGTTGGCGTGCGGCCGGAGCATCTCGTGCCCTGCGAGGCGGATGTGGCGGTGCTCTCCGGTGAGGTTCTGGTTGCCGAGGCGCTCGGGGCCGAGACCTTGCTGCATGTGTCGCTCACCGATGGAGAACGCGTCATCGCCCGCGTTCCCGCCCATGAGGCGATCCCCGGGCAGGGGACTCGGATCCACCTGCGCTGCGGCCTCGACAGCCTGCACTATTTCGGCTCCGACGGGCGTCGGCTCGCCGACGCCTGACGAGGCGGTGCGACGGGTCATTGCTCACGAAAAAGGGCGGGCGCCGGAAGCGCCCGCCCTTTGAGTGTCGCACCGCGTGCGAGCGGTCAGGACAGCGTTTCCATCAGCCGCTTGAGAAGCAGCATGCGCGGCTTCAGGGACGAAACGAAGATGTGCTCGTTGAGCGTATGCACGTCGTCTCCGTCCGGGCCCAGTCCGTCGAGGGTCGGGATCCGGTCCGCGATGAAATTGCCGTCGGACCCGCCGCCGGTCTTTTCGCCGACCAGTTCGAAGCCGATTTCGGCCGCAAGCGTCGAGGCGTGATCGAAGAGGGCCTTCGACGCGTCGCTCTGCTCGAACGGNGGCCTGTTCATGCCGCCGGTGATGGTGAGCTTCGTGTCCGGGGTCTTCGGGGTCAGCCCGGTGATGCGCGCGACCATCTCGTCCGCGGCCTCCGCGGTGGGAACGCGCAGATCGATCTCGGCCTGTGCGAACTGCGGCACGACGTTGGTGCCGGTGCCGCCGGTGATTTCGCCCACGTTCACGGTGATCTCGCGGTCGTAGTCGGTCATTGCCTCGAGGGCGATGATCTGGTGAGCGAGTTCCGTCACCGCGCTTCGGCCCTGCCAGTGGCGCGCGCCGGCGTGGGAAGGACGTCCCTCGACCTTGAGCGTGAAGCGGCCGACGCCCTTGCGCGCGGTGACCACATGGCCACCGTTGCGTGCCGGCTCGGTCACCAGCGCATATTTCGCGTGCTTGCCCTGATCCTCGATCAGGGAGCGTGAGGTCGGGCTGCCGACCTCCTCGTCGGAGGTGAAGAGGATGCGGGCCGGCAGCGGCGGCGTGACACCGCTTTCGGCGATGGCACGCATGGCCGCGAGGCCGTTGAAGGCGCCTCCCTTCATGTCGCAGATGCCCGGGCCGAAGCAGCGGTCTTCCTCGATGCGGATCGGAAGGTCGTGCTCGATCGTTCCCCTGGGGTGCACCGTGTCGAGATGGCTCAGCAGCAGAACGCCCTTCTGCGCGTGGTCGCCCCAGGGCGAGAGCACCAGCAGGTGATCGCCCTTGCCGTCCCGGCCCGGAAAGCGCTGGCAGGTGGCGCCAAAGCCCTCCGCCTGGCTCTGGACGAGGTCCATGATCGAGTTGAGTCCGGCCGTGTCGGGCGTGTGCGTCTCGATACGCACCCAGTCCAGAAGGCCGTCGAGAAGCGCGTCTGTCGACGGAAGCATGTCTATCCTCTTGAAGTGAAAGCTGCGCGGGGAACGTCGGGTGGGGCACCAGTGATACCCCGGCCTGCGGGGACGGGCGAGGGGAAATCGTTGTGCGGCGCAAAGGAGCCGTGACCCTGCCGGCCGGTTGCGGCACGCAAGGTGTCCGGGTTCGCCACGTCACGTCAGGCCGATACAGCTCTTCTTCAAGAAAAAAGGCCGCCGCCGGTGTTCCCGGTGGCGGCCTTGTGTGCTGTTGCGGCTTTGCGCCTGTATCAGGCGGCGCGCACGCTCTTGAGGAAGGTCTCGACCTCGGCCTTGAGGGCGGAGGCATCGCGGCTGACGGCGGAGGCGGCGCCGGTCACGTGGCCGGCGGCTTCCTTGGTCTCGCCGGCGGCATGGGAGACACCGAGGATGTTGTCGGTGACGTCCTGGGTGCCGCGCGAGGCTTCCTCGACGTTGCGGGCGATCTCGCCGGTTGCGGCGCCCTGCTGCTCGACGGCGGCCGCGATGGCGGCTGCGATTGCGTTCATCTCCTCGACGGTCTTGCCGATGGACTGGACGGCACCGACGGCGACCTGGGTCTCGCTCTGGATTGCGGAGATCTGCGAGGTGATCTCCTCGGTCGCCTTTGAGGTCTGGGAGGCGAGCTCCTTGACCTCTGCCGCGACGACGGCAAAGCCCTTGCCGGCCTCTCCGGCGCGCGCGGCCTCGATTGTGGCGTTGAGGGCGAGCAGGTTGGTCTGCTCGGCGATGGCGGCGATCATGCTGACGACCTGGCCGATCTTCTCCGCCGCGTTTGCAAGTCCCTGGATCTGGCTGTCGGTCCGCTTGGCCTCGGTGACCGCCTGGGAGGCGATATGCGAGGACTTGGAAACCTGGGAGCCGATCTCGGAGATGGAGGAGGAGAGTTCCTCGGTTGCGGATGCGACGGTCTGGACGTTCGCCGCCGCCTGCTGCGCGGCGGACGCGACGGTCGCGGAGCGAGAGTTTGTGTCGTCGGCGATGCCGGCCATGCCGCGCGCGCTCTGCTCCATCTCGGTGGCGGAGGCGGTGACGGCTTCCAGCAGGTTCGCGGCGCTCTCGTCGAAGCGGCGGGTGAGGTCCTCGATGCGCCTTGCGCGCTCTTCGCGGACCTGCTGCTCCTTCGCCTGTTCGGCGGAGAGGTTGCGGCTGCTGATCATGCTCTCGCGGAAGACCTCGGTCGCATCGGCCATGTGTCCGATCTCGTCCTTGCCGCCGACGCCGGGGATCTGGACGGAGAGGTCACCGCCGGACAGACGCCGCATGGCCTCGGTGATCGCCGCGATCGGACGCGTGATGCTGTTGGACAGAAGGAAGGCGGCCGCGCCGATCAGGGCGATGAGCGGGATGACCCACATCGCGCTTTCCAGCAACTCGCCATAGAAGGCGGTGGTCACGTCGTCGACGTAGAGCGACGCCGAGATCGCCCAGTGCCAGGGAGCGTAACCGTCGGTATAGGCAACCTTCGGCGAAGGCTCCGTCTCACCGAGGCGCGGGTAGTCATAGTCGGTGAAACCGCCGCCGGCCCGGGCCGCCTCGATCTGGCCGATCACATACTCGGACCCGTTGGCATCCTTGGCGGACCAGAGGTTCTTGCCCACGATTTTCGCGTTGGGGTGGGTCACGACCACACCCTGGTTCGCCGGATCGGAATCGATCACCACGAAGTAGTCGGTCTCGTTGAAGCGCATGGAGGTCAGAAGGCTCTTCGCGACGCGCTGAGCCTCGTCCATCGACATCTTGCCGGCCCTGGCCTCCTCCGCGATGGCCTTCACCATCGTGGTTGCGGTTTCGACCTGAGTGCGGACCATTTCACGGCGATCATGCATCATCGAGCCGTAAAGCGAGTAAACCTGCACACCGGCGACAAGAAGCAGGGCTGCCAGCGTTCCGCCGACGAGCGCGAGCATTTTCTGTTTGATGGACATGGGACCTGTAAGCCTCAAGGTGAGAGAATATTCTGTATTGATGAACCCGAATTCTTGAAAAGCGGTTAAATGCTCATGCTCATGGCTGGCGTTTTTCTCTTTCCGGTGCGTTTTGGGCGATTTTATTGAAGGGAAATTTCACTATACATGTGTAATAAATTCGAAGTATACATCAATATTGAGATGAATATTGTGCGGCATGCGGAATTTTTTGTCCGGTCATTTCGGCGAATTCATGAGAAGATTGATCGATATTGGGCGGATTAGCTTTTCCTCCCTTTGCGGAATGGATTTGTGCGGGTTGTCTGCCAACTGGATTTGACGTCTTGCGTGTTTGCGTGAGCTTTTCTTCATGCTTGTGAAAACAAGCGGGTTTGCAATCTGGACGGGCCGGCGTCAGTGTGCGGGGCCGATCTGGTCCGGCCACATGGGAGAGACGTGGTGAGTCTTGTTTTGTACGAATTGTGCGGTGCCGACAGCGCCCGCTGTTTCAGCCCCTATGCCTGGCGTGTTCGAATGGCCCTCCTGCACAAGGGGCTTGCCTTCGAACGGCGTCCGACGCCCTTCACGAAGATCGCACAGATCGCGCCCGAGGTAAGCCGCACGGTGCCCGTCCTGGTCGATGGCGACAAGGTGCTCTCCGAAAGCTGGGACATCGCCTGCTATCTGGAAGACACCTATCCCGACCGGCCGAGCCTGTTCGGTGGTGAGGGTGGTCGCGCGGCCGCGAGACTGATCGAATCCTGGGCCAATGCGTCGATCAGCGGCCGTATCGTGCGAATGGTCGTGCGTGACATCCACGACATTCTCGCCCCCGAGGATCAGGTCTACTTCCGCACCACCCGCGAGGAGCGGTTCGGGGCGACCCTGGAAGAGGTGCAGGCGGACCGGGACGAGCGGCTCGCGGATCTTGCGACCGCACTGCTTCCCATGCACCTGATGCTGAAAAACCAGCCGTTCATCGGCGGGGACGCACCGCTGCACACCGATTATCTGCTGTTCGGAACGCTGCAGTGGGCGCGGGTGTCGAGCCCGTTCCAGATGGTCGATCCGGCGTCGCCGGTCGGGCAGTGGTTCGAGCGTTGCCTGGATCTCTACGACGGGCACGCAAGGGCAACGCCTGCCGCTGCGGCGTAAGCCGGCAAAACTCTGGCGTCACGAAGCGGGGAAACCCTGCGTCGACCCGCGCGCTGCGGCCTTGCGGGCCGGGCGGCGCCCGGCTATACGCAGGGTGCGCCGGCTCGTCCGGCCAGGGATCACGACAGCGCGGCCGGCGACCGGGTTCAGGTTGCAGCCGCCAGGCGGCGGTGGAGCTTGTCTCCGCCATCCCCGACAGACACGCACGAATGACACGCGCCCGACGACAGGGCCGAGCGATACAGGATTGAACGATATGGCGATCGAACGCACCTTCTCGATGATCAAGCCGGATGCGACCAAGCGCAACCTGACCGGCGCAATCACCGCAATGCTCGAAGAGGCCGGCCTGCGCGTCGTCGCTTCCAAGCGCGTGTGGATGTCCCGCCGCGAGGCGGAAGGCTTCTACGCCGTCCATGCCGAGCGTCCGTTCTTCGGTGAGCTGGTCGACTTCATGTGCTCCGGCCCGACCGTCGTGCAGGTTCTCGAGGGCGAGAACGCGGTTGCGCGCAACCGTGAAGTGATGGGCGCCACCAACCCGGCCGACGCGGCCGAGGGCACCATCCGCGCCACGCACGCCCTGTCCATCGGCGAGAACTCGGTGCATGGCTCCGACGCCCCCGAGACGGCCGCCGAGGAGATCGCCTTCTGGTTCTCCGGCACCGAGATCGTCGGCTGATCCGGTAAGCCGCCTTCAAAGGTTTCGATATGCGAAAGCCGGCCACATGGCCGGCTTTCGTCGTTTGTGGGTCCACGTGCCGCGCTGGTTCTTGCCGGTCTGGTTCTTGACAGGACTTGGGGCGATCGCGGACCTTGGCCGGCCAGTTTCACATCCGCGAGCCCGGAACTCCCAATGAACGCACCCGTCCTCAGGGCCTCGGCCTGTCCGCATGACTGTCCCTCCACCTGCGCGCTGGAGGTGGAGGTTGGCGCCGACGGTCGTATCGGCCGCCTGCGCGGGGCGAAGGGCAACGCCTATACCGCCGGCGTCATCTGCGCCAAGGTCGCACGCTACGCCGACAGGCTCTATCACCCCGACCGTCTGACGAAGCCGCTCCGGCGCGTTGGCTCCAAGGGGGAAGGGCGTTTCGAGGAGATTTCCTGGGACGAGGCGCTCGACGCGGTCGCGGAGGCGTTCCTCAAGGCCGAGGCGGCACACGGGGCGGAAAGCGTGTGGCCCTACCACTATGCCGGTACCATGGGGCTCGTGCAGCGCGATTCCATCCACCGGCTGCGCCATGCCAAGGGCTATTCACGCCAGTTCGACACGATCTGCACCAACCCGGCCTGGACCGGCTACATCGCGGGCACGGGACGGCTTGCCGGACCCGACCCGCGCGAGATCGCGCGTGCCGATGCGGTGGTGATCTGGGGCACCAATGCCGTTTCCACGCAGGTCAACGTGATGACCCATGCGATCACGGCACGAAAGAGCCGCGGCGCGAAGATCGTGGCGATCGACGTCTATCCGACACAGACCGTGAAACAGGCGGACATGGGGCTGGTTCTCAAGCCCGGCACAGATGCGGCGTTGGCCGTGGCGGTGATGCACGTGCTTTTCCGCGACGGCTATGCCGACCGCGCCTATCTCGAGCGCTATACGGATTGTCCCGCCGATCTCGAGGCCCATGTCGCAACGCGTCCGCCGGAGTGGGCGGCGGCGATCACCGGCCTTTCGGTCGAGGAGATCGAGGCGTTCGCGCGGCTCGTGGGCGAGACGAAGCGCACCTTCTTCCGTCTTGGCTACGGCTTCACCCGTTCGCGCAACGGCACCGTGTCCATGCACGCGGCGTCCTGCATCGCGGCGGTGACGGGCGCATGGGCCCATGAGGGCGGCGGCGCCTTCCACAACAACGGCGCGATCTACACGCTCGACAAGTCGATGGTCGAGGGCAAGAGCCTCGTCGACCCGTCCGTGCGCCAGCTCGACCAGAGCCAGATCGGCCGGGTTCTGACGGGCGACGCGGAAGCACTGAGGGGCGGTCCTCCGGTGACCGCCATGCTCATCCAGAACACAAATCCCGTTTCCGTCGCTCCCGAGCAGGACCTGGTGAAGCAGGGCTTCGCGCGCGAGGATCTCTTCGTCTGCGTGCACGAGCAGTTCATGACCGAGACGGCGAAGATGGCCGATATCGTCCTTCCCGCGACCCAGTTCCTGGAGCACGACGACGTCTACAAGGGGGGCGGACACCAGTACATCCTGCTGGGGCCGAAGCTGACCGAGGGGCCGAGCGAGACACGCGAGAACCTTTTCGTGCTCAACGAGATCGCCCGGCGGGTCGGGGCGGCCGAACATCCCGGCTTTGCCATGAGCGCGCGCGAGCACATCGACTGGATGCTCAAGGCGTCGGACTTCGGCTCGCTGGAGGAACTCGAGCGCGACGGCTGGATCGACTGTCAGCCGGCCTTCGAGCAGGCGCACTACCTCGACGGCTTTGCCTGGCCGGACGGGAAATTCCGCTTCCGTCCCGACTGGACGAACGTGCCGGCGCCCAACGACGGCGCCATGGGACCGTTCGCCGCCATGCCGGCTCTGCCCGACTACTGGGCGGTGATCGACGAGGCGGACGAGGAACATCCCTTCCGTCTCGTCACGGCGCCCGCGCGTTCCTTCCTCAACTCCACCTTCAACAAGACGCCGGAGTCGCGGAAGAAGGAGGGCCGGCCGGACCTCATGATGGGGCGCGAGGACGCCGACCGTCTCGGGCTGGATGACGGTGCGCTCGTTCGTATCGGCAACCGGCGCGGCGCGGTGACGCTGCACCTCAGGCTGACGGAGGGCCTCAGGCCCGGCGTGGTCATCGCCGAAGGCATCTGGCCCAATGACGCCTACCCGGACGGATGCGGTATCAATACCCTGACCGCGGCGGAGACCATCGCTCCCTACGGCGGCGCCGCCTTCCACGACACCGCCATCTGGGTGCGCCCGGCCTGAGGCAGGCCGGTTCGCGCGGCGGTCTCAGGCCGTGGTTTCGGCCAGGGTCGCGAGGTGTGCCGGGATCTGCGTCGCGCCTGGAAAGACCGTCTGCTCGAAACGCACCACATAGGCCGCGAAGGTCGGGATGGCCCGCGTATGGCGGATGAGCGGCGTGTCCACCTCGAGGCAGAGCAGGGCATAAAGCAGCCCGGCGATCGTCGCGTCCACGCTGGTCGGGCGGTCGCCCATGAAGAAGGGCTTGTCGTCCAGCCACACGGCGAGGGCATCGAGATCGTCGCAGCCGAAGCGGTAGAGGTCGTCCGGTGTGTGGCGGCCCAGTCCCTGTGCGTGAAGCGTGTGCTTCACCTCACCGCGTACGGCCAGGAACGTCTCGCGCCGGGCCGGCTCGTCCAGATGGCCGAAGGCGAGGCTGCTCATCACCGCCTCGCAGGCGGGCTCCATCCAGCGCGTGTAGGCCAGAACCCAGCGCAGGTGCTCTTCCGCCATGCGGCGAAAGGCTTCCGCGATGGCGCGTTCCTGCAGTGTGAGGCTGCTGTCGCAGGTAAGCCTGCCGCTGTCTTCGAGATGGTTCTGGATGAGGGAACTGTCGGGGATGAGACGACCGTCTTCGCGCAGCACCGGTATCTTGTCATGGGGCATGAGATCTGGGGCGGGCGGGATCTTGGTGTAGTCCGTGCCGCTCAGGGCAAGCAGCGCCTCCGCCTTGTAACCGAAGGGCGAAAGGCTGCGCAGGCCGGCAGGTGTGGGGAAGTCGACAAGTTCAGGCATGGCGGGGGTCTCCGTTGTATCGGCGACCTTGTAGGGCAGGCGTGCTGACAGCATAGTGTCAGCATGTTTTTCCCAACCGTAGCTTGGTTCCATGCGTCGTGCCGACCGCCTGCTGCAGATCCTGCAAATCCTGCGCCGCGCCCGCGCCCCGGTCAGCGGGGCGGCCATCGCCGAGGAACTGGAGGTCTCGCTGAGGACTATCTATCGCGACATCGCCGCACTGGAGGGAACCGGGGTCCCTGTTCGCGGGGAAGCGGGCATCGGCTATGTGCTGGAGGAGGGCTACGATCTTCCCCCGCTGATGTTCACGGCGGAGGAACTGGAAGTGGTCATGCTGGGCCTGCGCATGGCGGAGGGGCGGGGCGACGCGGCCCTAGCCCGCACGGCGCGGGACGCGGTGGCCAAGATCGCGACCGTGCTGCCCGCGCACCTGCGGGAGGGGTTTCTCGATGCCCCGCTCTACGCGCCATCGGCGGCGCTGCCGCCGGAGGACCGGATCTGCCTTGCAAGACTGCGCGAGGGCCTGCGGTCGGGGCGCAAGCTGGAGATCGTCTACCAGGTGCCGGGCCGCGTGCCGGAACGGCGTGTCGTTTGGCCCATCGTGCTGGCTTTCTTCGAGCGCGCCCGGGTTCTGGCAGCCTGGTGCGAATTGCGCGGCGCCTATCGCAATTTCCGCTCAGACCGGATCCTGTCGATGGAGGTTCTGGAGGCGCGTCCGCCGCGTGCCCGCTCCTGGCTCTACCGCGACTGGTGGGCGGTGGAGATGAAGCCGCTCGAAGAGGAGCGCCGGGCCTGCATGGTGGCCGCGAGAAGCGCCTGAACGCCTGTCTCAGACCGAAGGCACGATGAGCGCGGGGATCTCGGCATTGCCACGGTCGGTGCGCGCCACCCGCATTCCCTCGATGGAAAACGCGCCCGAGGCGACGAGCGCGAGCGCGCGGGGGTAGATCTCGTGCTCGACGGCGAGCACGCGTGCCGCGAGGCTCGCTTCCGTGTCGTCGTCGGCGACCGCCACCGCGCCTTGTGCGATGATCGGACCGGCGTCCATTTCCGCGCGCACGAAATGCACCGTCGCCCCGTGGATCTTGCAGCCCTCGGCAAGCGCGCGCGCATGCGTGTCCAGCCCCTTGAACGACGGCAGCAGGGCAGGGTGGATGTTGATCAGCCGGTCGGTCCACTGTTCCACGAACCAGGGCGTGAGAAGACGCATGAAGCCGGCAAGGCAGACGAGTTCGATGCCATGGGCCTCGAGTTCACCCTGGAGCAGTTCCTCGAACGCCTGCCGTCCGCCCTTGCCGCGATGATCGATCGTCGCGGTGGCGATGCCGGCCGCTTCCGCCTTGTCCAGAGCCGGAGCGCCGGGACGGTTGGAAAGCACCAGCGCGATCTCCGCCGGATAGTCCGGATCGGACGCCGCGTCCAGAAGCGCTGTCATGTTCGAGCCGCGGCCCGAAACGAGGATCGCGGTGCGGCGGCGTGCGGGTGTGGAGCTCACAGGCCCAGCGCCCCGTCGAAGACGACGGCGTCACCGTCTCGCGTCTCGAGCCTGCCGAGCGTGACGACGTTCTCGCCCTCCTTGCGCAGGACTTCGGCGACCGCTTCCGCCTGATCCTCGGCGACCGCGACCACCATGCCGATGCCGCAGTTGAAGGTGCGAAGCATCTCGCTCTGCACGACGCCGCCAGCCTCGGCGAGCCAGCCGAAGACCGGAGGCACGGGGATGGCGGACAGGTCGATACGCGCGGCCAGCCCCTCGGGCAGCACGCGCGGCAGGTTCTCCGGCAGGCCGCCGCCGGTGATATGGGCAAGGGCCTTGATGCCGTCGTTGGCCCGGATCGCCGCGAGAAGCGGCTTCACATAGATGTGCGTCGGCGTCATCAGCGCCTCGCCCAGCGTCGCGCCCGGCGCGAAGGGAGCGGCATCGGTCCAGGTCAGGCCGCTGGTTTCCACGATCTTGCGCACCAGCGAGAAGCCGTTGGAGTGGACGCCCGACGACACGAGCCCGAGCAGGACGTCTCCCTCGGCGGCATCGGCGCGCGGCAGCAACGCGCCACGCTCCGCCGCGCCCACGGCGAAACCGGCCAGGTCGTAGTCGCCCGCGCGGTACATGCCCGGCATCTCGGCCGTCTCGCCGCCGATCAGCGCGCAGCCGGAGATGCGGCATCCCTCGGCAATGCCCTTCACCACGTCGCTGGCGACCTCAAGGTCGAGTGCGCCGCAGGCATAGTAGTCGAGGAAGAGCAGCGGCTCGGCGCCCTGCACGACAAGGTCGTTGACGCACATGGCCACAAGGTCGATGCCCACGGTCGCATGGACGCCGCTGTCGATGGCGATCTTCAGCTTGGTGCCCACGCCGTCATTGGCCGCGACCAGGATGGGATCGTCGAAACCCGCCGCCTTGGGGTCGAACAGGCCGCCGAACCCGCCGATCTCGCTGTCGGCGCCCGGCCGTGCCGTCGCCTTGACGAAGGGCTTGATGCGGCGGACGAGCTCGTTGCCCGCGTCGATGTCGACACCGGCATCCGCATAGCTCAGGCCATTGCGGGGGGGCTGGCTCGCTGCGCTCATCGCATTCGTCTCCAGGTGCTCTTTGTGAAGGGCTCTTTGTGAAAGAGCGCGCATACAAACACAGAAAAAGGGGAATGCAAGTGAAACCGCCAGCCTTGCACAGGCGTTGGGCGGCAAAAGGAACGGATCTTGCGCCGATGACGGACGAGGAACGCCACTTGGGGTGCCCGGCCGGCGCAAATCCTGCGGAAAGCGGGCATGACGCGGTGCGAAGCTTGACGGTGTTTGCGCCGCCTGCCTATCTGCCAGAACACGGTCGGCCGCGTTCTCCCACAGGCGGCGACCACCCGAAAGTCCCGGATATCCGGGGCGGGGCGGAAGAAGGGGCACGTATACCGTGACGTTGCAGCGACAGATCTACTTCTGGCTTGGGTCCTTCATCGCCTTTGTTGCCTTCGTCTATCTGTTCAGCCCCATCCTGCTGCCCTTCGTGGCGGGCATGGCGCTGGCCTACCTGCTCGACCCCGTCGCCGACCGGCTGGAGGCCATGGGCCTGCCGCGTCTTGGCGCGACGCTGATTATTCTCGTCTCCTTCGTGCTTATCTTCCTGCTGGTTCTGCTTCTCATGCTGCCGCTGCTCGGCAACCAGCTTTCCGGCTTCCTCAAGGCGCTTCCCGGGCTGGTCAATTCGCTCCAGTCGCTGGTGAGCGACAATCTCGGCGAACGCGTGTTCTCCCTTTTCGGAATGGGGGGAGAGGACCTGAAGTCCAATGTCGGTTCGCTGCTGGGCGAGGGGGCCGGCTGGGTCGCGAGCTTCGCCAAGTCGATCTGGAACGGCGGCCAGGCGCTGCTGTCCGTCATATCGCTCTTCGTGGTGACGCCGGTTGTCGCCTTCTATCTGCTGCTCGACTGGGACCACATGGTCGAGCGCATCGACAGCTGGCTGCCGCGCCCCTATCAGGCGACGATCCGCCGGCTCGCAGGCGAGATGGACCGGGCGGTCGCGGGCTTCGTCCGCGGGCAGGTGAGCGTCTGCATCCTGCTCGGCACCTATTACGCCATCGGCCTCGTCGCCGTCGGGCTGAACTTCGGCCTGCTCATCGGCATCGGCGCCGGCCTCGTCAGCTTCATTCCCTATGTGGGCGCGACGCTGGGCCTCGTCGTCTCGCTCGGGGTCGCGCTTGTCCAGTTCTGGCCGGACTGGCCCATGGTTGTGGCCGTGCTGGTGGTCTTCGCCACCGGCCAGTTCCTGGAAGGCAACATCCTGCAGCCCAAGCTTGTCGGCTCCAACGTCGGCCTCCACCCGGTCTGGCTGATGTTCGCGCTCTTCGCCTTCGGCTACCTCTTCGGCTTCGTGGGGATGCTGATCGCCGTTCCCGCCTCGGCCATGATCGGCGTGCTCGCGCGTTTCGCGCTCTCGCAGTATCTTCACAGCCGCCTCTATGCAGGCGCGCCCGGGCAGGCCGGCGCGGCGGAATACCCCGACGCGCTCGGCGACGGGCAAACAGGAATGGCTGGGGAGACACGCAATGGCTGAGACCAAGCCTCTCGCGCTGGACCAGATCCCGCTTGTGCTGCCGCATGAGGCCGCCTTCGGGCGTGACGACTTCCTGCCCGGAGCATCGAACGCGGCCGCCGTCTCGCTCATCGAGTCCTGGCCGGACTGGCCGTCGCCGGTCGTGCTTCTGGCGGGCCCCGTCGGCTCGGGCAAGACCCATCTCGTCCATGTGTGGCAAGAGATCAGCGGCGCGGTCATCGTCAACGCCCGTGATCTGGTGGAGACGGAAGCGGATGCGCTCGCCCGGCACGGAGCGGTCGCCGTGGAGGATGCCCATGCGGGCGTCGACCAGGCGGCGCTGTTTCATCTCATCAACGCGGTGCGCGGTCATGGCGCGCATCTGCTCGTCACGGCGCGCACATGGCCGCAGTCCTGGGGGCTGACGCTGCCCGACCTCGCCTCCCGCCTGCGTGCCGCCACGCCGCTGGAAATTCTCGAGCCGGACGACGAACTGCTGAGCCGGGTTCTGGTCAAGCTCTTCGCGGACCGGCAGATCGATGTCGATCCGGCTGTGGTCGACTATCTGGTGGTTCGCATGGAGCGTTCGCTCGCCGCCGCCCAGGACATCGTGGACCGGCTGGACCGGGCATCGCTGTCGGCCGGGCGCGGCATCACCCGACCGCTTGCCGCAAGGGTGCTCGACGCCCTGTCCACAGCCCGGTAGGCGATCCGCGCGATGGGGGCGGGCGTTGATGCAAAACCGTCAAACCATTTCTATAGGCTCCGCGCTGTAGTAGACCGGGATGGTCCGGACGGATCCGGGCGCAGGAGGCATGAATGAACGACGCAACCGTTGAGGCGACACAGGCGAACGCCACGGACGAGGCAGCCCAGGGGCAGACCGCTGCCGCGCGCACGTCCGACGCGGCCGAGGCGCTGGGCGGACACCCGAGCCGTTTCATCAACCGCGAGCTGTCATGGCTGCAGTTCAACCGCCGTGTGCTGGAGGAGGCGGAAAACACCTCCCATCCAGCACTTGAGCGGCTGCGCTTCCTGTCGATCTCGGCCAACAATCTCGACGAGTTCTTCATGGTCCGCGTCGCGGGCCTGCGCGCGCAGCTGCGCGAGGGGGTGGGAACCCGCTCCATCGACGGACTGACGCCGGCCGAGCAGCTTGAGCGCATCCCCTCCGCCGTTCTCGCCCTGCAGAACGAGCAGCAGGGCGTGTGGCGCGAGATGCGCAAGATCATCTCGGGCGTCGGCGTGTCGCTGGTGGAGGAGGGGGATCTCACCTCGTCCGACCGCAAGTGGCTGGAGGACTACTTCCTCGGCCATATCTTCCCGGTTCTGACGCCGCTGGCCATCGATCCCGCCCATCCGTTCCCCTTCATTCCCAACCTCGGCTTTTCGCTGGTGCTTGAGCTGGCGCCGCAAAAGGGCGGGCGCGGCATGACAGCGCTGCTGCGCATTCCCGCGCAGCTCGACCGCTTCGTGCGCCTGCCTGCCGTCGATGGTGTCGAGGGAGACCGTTTCATCACCATCGAGAACGCGCTGGGCCTGTTCATCACGCGTCTCTTCCCCGGCTACGAGATCCGTGGCCGTGGCGCCTTCCGCGTCATCCGCGATTCCGATCTGGAAATCGAGGAGGAGGCCGAGGATCTGGTGCGCCTGTTCGAGAGCGCGCTGAAACGGCGCCGGCGCGGGTCGGTGATCCGCCTCGAGATCGAGCACTCGACCCCGGACTCCCTGCGCGAGTTCGTTGCCGATGCGCTGCATGTCGACCAGGACGAGGTGTTCATGGTCGACGGGCTGCTGGCACTCAACAACCTGTCCCAGCTTGTCTCCGTGGATCGCGACGACCTCAAGTTCGAGCCCTATACGCCTCGATTTCCCGAGCGCATCCGCGAGCATGGCGGGGATTGCTTCGCGGCGATCCAGCAGAAGGACATCATCGTCCACCACCCGTACGAGTCCTTCGACGTGGTGGTCCAGTATCTGCGCCAGGCTGCGCAGGATCCTGACGTTGTCGCCATCAAGCAGACGCTTTACCGCACGTCCAACAACTCGCCGATCGTCAAGGCGCTGGCGGAAGCAGCGGAAGCCGGAAAGTCGGTGACCGCGCTCGTCGAGCTGAAGGCGCGTTTCGACGAGGAGGCCAACATCCGCTGGGCGCGCGACCTGGAGCGCGCGGGCGTGCAGGTCGTCTTCGGCTTCCTGGAGCTCAAGACCCACGCCAAGCTGTCGATGGTGGTGCGTCGCGAGCATGGCGAACTGCGCACCTATTGCCACATCGGAACGGGCAACTACCATCCGATCACCGCGCGCATCTACACGGACCTGTCCTATTTCACCGCCGATCCGGATCTCGCCCACGACGTGGCGAAGATCTTCAACTACATCACCGGCTACGCCGAGCCGGTGGAGTTGAACCGCATGATGGTTTCGCCGGTGACGCTGCGCCGTGACATCATGAAGATGATCGCAGCCGAGGCCGATCACGCCCGGGCCGGGCGTCCGGCGCAGATCTGGATGAAGATGAACTCGCTTGTCGATCCCCAGATCATCGACGCGCTCTACGAGGCGAGCCAGGCGGGCGTGCAGGTGGAGCTTGTCGTGCGCGGCATCTGCTGCCTGCGTCCCGGCATTCCCGGCCTGTCGGAGAACATTCGCGCCAAGTCGATCGTCGGCCGGTTCCTGGAGCACAGCCGCATCTTCTGCTTCGGCAACGGACACGGGCTTCCCTCGCCGAATTCGGTCGTCTATATCGGCTCGGCGGATCTGATGCCGCGCAACATCGACCGCCGCGTGGAGACGCTTGCTCCCTTGCGGACCGCGACGGTGCATGAGCAGGTTCTCGACCAGATCATGGTCGCGAGCCTCAAGGACAACCAGCAGAGCTGGCGGCTTCTGGCGGACGGCGGTCACGAGCGCGTTCGCGCCGGCCGCGGCGAGAAGCCGTTCAACGCACACCAGTATTTCATGACAAATCCGTCTCTCTCCGGCCGTGGCAAGTCGCTGCGCGCAAACAGTCCGAAATCGATCACGGAGCCGGCAAAGCGTGGCTGACAGGCTGCCAGATGGACTCGTGCGGGGCCGGTTGAATGGAACCGGCCCCGTCGCGGTGATCGATATCGGATCCAACTCGATCCGCCTTGTCGTCTACGAACGCCTCGCGCGTTCGCCGACGGTTCTCTTCAATGAAAAGGTGCTCGCTGGCCTCGGGCGCGGACTAGCCGCGACCGGTCGTCTCGCCGAGGGGCCGGAGCGCACGGCACTGCAGGCGCTGGTGCGCTTTCGCCGCCTGTGCGACCAGATCGGCGTCACCGACCTTCACATCCTTGCAACCGCCGCCACGCGCGACGCCACCAACGGCTCCATCTTCATCGCAGAGGTGGAGCGCATCTGCCGGACGTCGGTGCGCGTTCTGACGGGGCGCGACGAGGCGCGGCTCGCGGCGCTCGGCATCGTCTCCGGTATCTGGCGGCCTGAGGGCATCGTCGGCGATCTCGGCGGCGGTAGTCTGGAACTCGTGGAGCTCAAGCACGACGAGATCGGGCGGGGACAGACCCTTCCGCTTGGTGGCATCCGGTTGCAGGAGGCCTCGGACGGCAAGATCGCCCGGGCGCAGAAGCTCGCGGACGACGCGCTTTCGGGTGTCGAGTGGCTGCCGATCGGATCGGACAAGACCTTCTATGCGGTTGGCGGGACCTGGCGTTCGCTGGCCCGCCTGCATCTCCACCAGAACGGCTATCCGCTGCATGTGATGCACGACTATTGCATCGAGGCGGAGGAGGCGATCGAGTTCTGCCAGCATGTGGCGCGGCGCGATCCGGACTCGCTCGACATGATCGACGTTGTTTCCCGCGCGCGCCGCCAGCTTCTTCCCTTCGGCGCGACGGTGATGGAAAAGGTCCTGCGCCGCACCAAGTCGGCTCGCGTGGTCATGTCCGCCATGGGCCTTAGGGAGGGGCTGCTCTACGACCTGATGCCGGAGGACACCCGCCGGCTCGATCCACTGGTCGCCGCCGCGCGTGAGCTCTCCATCCTGCGCGCGCGCTCACCCGACTACGGCGAGGAACTCATCGCCTGGACGGATCGCATCTTCCCCGCCGTCGGCATCGACGAGACCGAATACGAACGCCGCCTGCGTGCCGCCGGCTGCCTGCTGTCGGATATCGGCTGGCGCGCGCATCCCGACTATCGCGGCGAACAGAGCCTCAACATCATCTCGAACGCCGGTTTCGTGGGCATCGACCATCCGGGGCGGGCCTATCTGGCGCTTTCGGTGTTCTACCGCCATCAGGGACTGGTGGAGGATGCATTGGGACCCCGCATCCGCGAGCTCGCCCATACGCGTCTCAAGGAGCGTGCCCGCCTGCTCGGTGGGGCGTTGCGCCTTGCCTCGGTGCTCAGCGCTTCTGTTGCCGGCATCCTGCCGCGCATCGGCGTCGAGGTTCAGGACGGGGAAATGACCATCGTGCTGCCGGGCGAACTTGCCGCCCTCGAGGGGGAACGGCTTGCCAAGCGCGCCAACCAGTTCGGCCGTCTTCTTGGCCTCAAGGCCAGGATCTCCGCGCGACCCTGATCCGTCGGGAGCAAGCTGTCCGGGACGTTCCGGCGAAAACCTGCTCAAGGGTATCCGGCCCAAGGATATCCGAAACAGAAAAGGCGCGAGGGGCGGAAGCCCGACGCGCCTTTTTCGGATCGGTGACAGCGTGGCGGCGGATCAGCCCGGCACGCTCGCCGCCCGGGAGCGGCTGCGCTTCTTGCGCCCGCCCTCGGAGGAGGGCTTGACCAGCAGCGGTGCGTCCTGCTCCACGGCGATGACCCTCCGACCGTTGAAGGCCAGTGCCATCTCGCCACGCTTGAGCTTCAGCGCCGCTTCCCCGAAGAGCTCCCGGCGCCAGCCGTTCAGGGCGGCCACATCGGCCTCCTCGTCGCTGGCCGCGATCTTCTCCAGGTCCTCGACCGTCGCGATGACCTTCGCGGCGACGCCGTTGGCCTCGCTGACAAGCTTCAGAAGAACCTTCAGCAGGTCGACGGCCGCCGCCGAGCCGTCCGGCGCCGAGCGCCCCTTGGGCACCTCGGGGAGCTTGTCCTTCGGGATCGCGAGCGCGCGCTTCACCGCGCCCAGGATTTCCTCCGCGGCCCGCGAGCGTTCGAAGCCGCGCGGCATGGTGCGAAGGGCGGCGAGGGCCTGCTGGCTCGTCGGCTGCTGCGCGGCGATCTCGTAGATCGCGTCGTCCTTGACGATGCGGTTGCGCGGCACGTCGCGACTGTGCGCCTCGCGCTCGCGCCAGGCCGCGACCTCCTGCAGCACCGCGAGCTCGATGGGCTTGCGCACCCTCAGTTTCAGCCGCTTCCAGGCGTTCTCCGGGTCGGTGCGATAGGTGTTCTCGGAGGTGAGCACCTCCATCTCGTCGCCGACCCAGTGGCTGCGTCCCTGCTCGGCCAGATTGGCCTTCAGGAAGTGGTAGACGTCGCGCAGATGCGTCACGTCGGCCAGCGCGTAGGCGAGCTGCTTGTCGGTGAGCGGCCGGCGCGTCCAGTCAGTGAAGCGCGACGACTTGTCGATGCGCTCCCCCGTCACCCGGTGCACGAGCTGGTCGTAGGAGATCGAGTCGCCGAAGCCGCAGACCATCGCCGCGACCTGGGTATCGAACAGCGGGTGCGGAATGAGCCCGCCGCGGTGATAGATGATCTCGATGTCCTGGCGGGCGGCGTGAAACACCTTCACGACGCTTTCATCGCGCATCAGCTCGAAAAAGGGCTCCAGATCGAGATCGTCGGCGAGTGCGTCGACGATCACGGCCTCTTCCATGCTCGCGATCTGGATCACGCAGAGCTTGGGCCAGAAAGTCGTTTCGCGGAGGAACTCCGTGTCGACCGCGACAAAATCATGAGTGGCGAGCCGCCGACAAACGTCGGCGAGGTCCTTGGTGCTTGTGATAATATTCATGGTAATCGCGACGTATATCTCATGCTTGCCCGCTTGTCGCCACGAAACCGCCGATCTCCGTCGGATCGTTCGAGGCCCGTCCGGCGGGCCCGTTCCGGTCGTCACACCGGGCGGGCGAGGCGGCGGTGCCGGGCGCGCGTCCCGCGCCGACCTTGACTTTGTCGCCCTGCCATGGCTTGTGCACGGCGCGTTGCCGGGCTCTCTCCGGCGCGTCCCCGCGCGGTTCCCATCCCGTCCGCGCGTCTTTTCACGACCTGGCACTCGAGGACGTCATGCATCGCTATCGCAGCCACACATGCGGAGAACTGCGCGAAACCCACGTGGGTGAAACCGCGCGCCTGTCCGGCTGGGTTCACCGCGTGCGAGATCACGGCGGCCTCCTGTTCATCGACCTGCGCGATCACTACGGCATGACCCAGTGCGTGGTCGACCCCGATTCGCCCGCCTTCAAGCTGGCCGAGAGCGTGCGAGCCGAATGGTGCATCCGCATCGACGGCGAGGTGAAGAAGCGCACCGACGAGACCATCAACGACACGCTGCCGACCGGGCGCATCGAGCTCTTCATTCGCGAGCTGGAGATCCTGGGCTCGGCGCGCGAGCTGCCGCTGCCGGTCTTCAACGAGCCGGAGTATCCGGAAGACATCCGTCTGACCTACCGCTTCCTCGACCTGCGTCGCGAGACGCTGCACGAGAACATCATGACGCGCACGCGCATCATCTCGTCTATGCGCCGCCGCATGGGCGAGGAAGGCTTCACCGAGTTCCAGACGCCGATCCTGACGGCCTCCTCGCCGGAGGGCGCGCGCGACTTCCTGGTGCCCTCGCGTCTTCATCCGGGCAAGTTCTACGCGCTGCCGCAGGCGCCCCAGCAGTTCAAGCAGCTGCTGATGATGTCGGGCTTCGACCGCTATTTCCAGATCGCGCCGTGTTTCCGCGACGAGGATCCGCGCGCCGACCGGCTGCCGGGCGAGTTCTATCAGCTCGACCTGGAGATGAGCTTCGTCGAGCAGGACGACGTCTTCAGCACGATGGAACCCGTCATGCGCGGCGTGTTCGAGGAGTTCGCCAAGGGCAAGCCCGTCACCGACGTCTTCCCGCGCATTCCCTATGCGGAGGCGATCCGCAAGTACGGCTCCGACAAGCCGGACCTGCGCAACCCGATCGAGATGCAGGACGTCAGCGAGCATTTCGCCGGCTCCGGCTTCAAGATCTTCGCGCGCATGCTCGAGGACGAGAAGAACGCCGTCTGGGCGGTGCCCGCTCCCACGGGCGGCAGCCGCGCCTTCTGCGACCGGATGAACTCCTGGGCGCAGGGCGAGGGGCAGCCGGGGCTTGGCTACATCTTCTGGCGCGAGGAGGGCGAAACGCTCGAGGGCGCGGGTCCGCTTGCCAAGAACATTGGCCCGGAGCGCACCGAGGCGATCCGCACCCAGCTCGGCCTCAAGGCCGGCGACGCGGCCTTCTTCGTCGCGGGCGATCCGAAGAAGTTCTCCGACTTCGCCGGCAAGGCGCGCACGCGCGTCGGCGAGGAGCTGGAGCTGATCGACCGCGACCGCTTCGCGCTCGCATGGATCGTCGACTTCCCGTTCTACGAATGGGACGAGGACGAGAAGAAGGTCGAGTTCGCGCACAACCCCTTCTCCATGCCCCAGGGCGGCCTCGACGCGCTGGCGACTATGGACCCGCTCGACATCAAGGCGTTCCAGTACGATCTGGTCTGCAACGGCTACGAGATCGCGTCGGGCTCCATTCGTAACCAGTCGCCGGACCTCATGGTCGCCGCCTTCGAGAAGGTCGGTCTCACCAGGGCGGACGTGGAGGAGCGCTTCGGTGGTCTCTACCGCGCGTTCCAGTACGGAGCCCCGCCCCATGGCGGCATGGCGGCCGGCGTCGACCGCATCGTGATGCTTCTCGTGGGCGCGAAGAACGTGCGCGATGTCAGCCTGTTCCCGATGAACCAGCAGGCGCAGGACCTTCTGATGGGCGCTCCCTCGGACGTCTTTCCGAAGCAGTTGCGCGAGCTGCACATCCGGCTCAACCTGCCCGAGAAGGGCTGATCCGCGGATCAGCTCCGCGGCGGAGTGACACGTCTTGCGCAAGCGTCTGGAAGCCTGGCTCTTTGCCGATGCGGACGGAGCGCCCGCGCTGATCCGCCGTCTGGTGACGGAGAACGCGCGGGCCTTCGCGCCGCTCTACGCGCTCGCCTTCGTGTGCATGGGCCTCGTCGCCGCCACGACGGGGGCGAGCGCCTGGGTCCTCAAGGACGTCATCAACGAGATCTTCGTCGCGCGCGACGGGGCGATGGTGATCGCCATCGCCGTCTTCGTGCTCGTGGTGTTCCTGGTCAAGGGGGCGGCCTCCTACGGCCAGCTCGTCATTCTGGGGCGCATCGGCAATGCCATCGTCGCCCAGATCCAGAGACGGCTGTTCAACGCCATCACGAGCCAGGACGTCGCCTTCTTCGAGAGTTCCGGCATCGGTGATCTCGGTACGCGCCTGTCGCACAACGCCAATGCCGCGCGTGCCGCTCTCGACCTCGTCGTCACCGCCCTTGGACGCGACCTTCTCTCGGTGATCGCCCTCGTCGGCGTCATGGTGTTGCAGGATCCGCTGATGAGCGTCATCGCCCTGGTGATCGCCCCGCCGGCGATCATCGTCGTGAGCAAGCTCGTGCGTCGGGTCCGCCGTGTGGCGAAGTCGCAGTTTGTTTCACTCTCGCGCATCCTTTCGATCTCCCAGGAGACGATTTCCGGCATCCGCATCGTCAAGGCCTTCGCCGTGGAGCAGCGCCTGCGCGACGAGATGGGCCAGGCGGTGGCCGATGTCGAGACGCAGGCGAACAAGATCACCCGCCTGTCGGCCCGCACCTCGCCGGTGATGGAGACGCTCGGCGGCATGGCCATCGCGCTGGTGATCCTCTACGGCGGCTATTCCGTCATCGAGCTTGGCAGCGATCCGGGCTCGTTCGTCTCCTTCATCGCGGCACTTCTGCTCGCCTATGATCCGGCCCGGCGGCTGGCGCGTCTCAACGTCAACCTGTCGGCCCATCTCGTCGGCGTGCGGCTCATGTACGAGGTGCTCGACCGGGAGACGGGCGAGCGCGACACGGCACCCGACGCGCCGCTGCGGCTTGGCGAGGGACGGGTGACCTTCGACGACGTCGTCTTCCGGTATGGCGAGGCGCCGGCGCTCGACCATCTCGTGTTCGAGGCTCGTCCGGGCGAGGTGACGGCGCTCGTCGGACCGTCGGGCGCGGGCAAGTCCACCGTTTTCGCCATGCTGGAGCGCTTCCACGATCCGCTCGCCGGTCGGGTGCTGATCGACGGGACCGATATTCGCGAGGCCGGCCTCCAGTCGCTGCGCGCGCAGATCGCGCTCGTCTCGCAGGACACGTTCCTCTTCGACCTGAGCGTGCGCGACAACATCGCCATCGGCCGTCCGGGCGCGAGCGAGGACGACATCCGCCAGGCCGCGCGCGAGGCCAATGCGGAGGAGTTCATCCTCGGTCTCGACGGCGGATACGATGCCAGCGTCGGCGAGGGCGGTGGCAGGCTCTCCGGCGGTCAGCGCCAACGCGTGGCCATCGCCCGCGCGATCCTGCGCGATGCGCCGATCCTCCTGCTGGACGAGGCAACCTCCGCGCTCGATTCCGAGAGCGAGGCCAAGATCCAGGAAGCGCTGTCGCGGCTGATGAAGGGGCGCACCACGCTCGTGATCGCCCATCGCCTCGCCACCGTGCGCGAGGCCGACCAGATCGTGGTCATGGACAAGGGACGCGTTGTCGAGCGCGGCACCCATGCGGCGCTCGTCGCCGAAGGCGGTCTCTACAAGCGCCTTTGCGACCTGCAGTTCAACGACAAGAACGCCTCCTAACGGTTTCCCCCGACTCGTGAATCGGTTTGTGAAGTCACGCTTCGGCGTGGCAGGTGATGGGCGCGTGCGCGTTTCCGCTCGCCATGCGGTGACCGGACGCAAAAAAGCCCCGCCCGGAAAACCGGACGGGGCATCTTGCAGGCGTTTCCGTGGTGGAACGCGGATCAGTTGTTGGCGCTGATCGCCGCGCCCAGCAGGTCCGGGATGCCGCCGGGCGAGGTGGCCGCCAGGCCGAGGATCTGGGTCACCGGCACCGGAGCGTTCGGTGAAAGCTCGACCACCAGCTCGTCGGGCGAGGCAAGGAAAGCACGCACGGCCCCTTCGGCGTCTTTGGCGAACGGGGTGCCGGCGAGCGGCCCCATGCCGGCGGCGGCCTGGTCGGCCAGCGCGTTGGAAAGGGTTTCGGCGGAGATGCCGGCCTTTTCCGCTTCGCCCTCGATGTAGGCGGAGACGAGCTTCGCGTCCTTCACCTCAAGACGGGCGCTGATCAGCGTCGCGGTGGCGAGCGCGGCCTGCGCGTTCTCCGGGTTTTCGAACACTAGACGCGGGATGCCGCCGACCTCGGCGGTGAAGGTTGCCGAGCCGCCACCATCGATGGACATGGTCATCGGGTCGATGGAAAGCTTCAGCGTGTCCGGGTCCCAGCGGATCGAAAGCTCGTCCGCATAGGCGACCTGGGTCAGGCCGAGGCGCTGGAGGAGCTTGCGCGCGTTCCGGTCGTCAACCAGTTCGACCGGCATCTGAGCGCCCACGGTCTTCATGGCGATGGAGGTCGGGATCGGGTCGATGAAGCCGTCCATCGACAGCGAGTAGCTGTCGAGCTTGATCGGGCCGGGCAGGTCGTCGGACGCAACGTCCAGTCCCTTCATCTCCATGCCGGAGAGCATCGGCACCACGGCGAGGATCTCCTGGATGTTCGGCTTCCCGGTCTTCGTGGCAAGGGCAATGTCGATGTAGTTGGCCAGCGGCGGGAGCGTCAGTCCGTCGAGGGTGAAGGAGTCGAGCTTCACCGTCGTGTTGTCCTCCTTGACGGCGACGTCGACACCGGTCAGTTCACCGTGCCCGAGACCCCGGTAGGACGCGTCGTTCACGGCGATGCGGTCGATCGTGCCGTTGCCGAAGTCGGAGGTGACGGCGATCGTGTCCATTGCCATGGAGGCAACGGTGAACCCGTCGAGAATGTCCAGCGCCTTGCGGCCGAGGTCGACCAGCGAGGCCTCGTCCTTGGGCAGGGTGCCAAGCATGGCCTGATCGCCGATGGCGAGCGCGTCCACCGGCTCCACATCCGTGTCGAGGGTGATGCCGCTTGCCGTCGTGCTGGCGACGGTGAACTGGCCGAACTTGGCCGAGATCTTCATGTCTTCCGAGGACAGGCTCTCGATGATCGTGTCGTTCGCGGCGGTGCCGGCGGGGACGATCTTCAGCACTTCGTACAGCGGCCGGATATCGGTTCCCTTCACCACATAGGCGCCGGTTTCCTGCTTGATCTCCAACTGCTCGGCATCCGCGCCGTCGGACAGCGGGAACGACTGCACCGAGGTCATCTTCTCGATGCGCTGCTCCTCGATCCGCCCGTTGGCGAGCCCCTTGTAAGTAATGCCCTCATAGCGGTCGTTCTGCGTGCTGCCCTGGTTTTCGACCTGCATCTCGATCAGGCGCGCGGAACTCTCGTCGATGCGCATGTCGAGGAATGCCAGCAGCATCGGCTTGAAGCGTGACACGGGGTGTTCGGCATCCTCCGCAAGCTCCAGTCGGGGCTGGAAGATACCGGTGGTCACTGCATCATACTGGGTCAAGACCGCGTTGAACGACTTGCGCTTGCCGTCCTCGGTCACGCCGCCCGACAGGCTCACCGTCATTGCGCCGGGGTATTCGATCTTGTCGAAGGAATAGCCCTTGTCGTCGATCTTTGCTCCGTACAGGCGAACTTCCGGGGCCTCGAGGCGGATGTCGAGGTCGATGTCGGCGTCGCCGAGCTTGAAGGCGAGGTCCCAGCCGAGCTTTCCGTCGCGCATGACGGCGTCGTTCGGTGCGGTCTCGTTGACCTCGCCGTACTCGCCACTCGAGGCGCCCCATGCCTTGGCGGTCTCGAGGAAGCTGTCGAGCGCCTTGACGGCATCATTGGCGTGCGCCGGGGCGGTGAGGGGGCCTGCAAGAATGGCGAGGCTGGCGGTCAGGGCCAGCAGTCGGCGACGCTGCGTGGAGCGTTCCTTCGTCGCGCACGTATTGCGGGAAAGGACAGGCATGGCTTTCATTTACGGATCTCCGAAGCTTCCGTGCGAGCCGTTCGGGGCCACGCGGGGCGTGGCGGTGCCGGCGGCCGCTACGGGTGCGGTCTGGGTATGAAGGTGGACGCACCGGCAGGGTGGCAAAGGGCTGCCGTGCCGGTGCGGACGTTCGTGATGGTTTACTGGTCGGCCTTCGGCTCGTTGGCCGCGATGGTGACGTTCAGGATGTCCGGAAGCATCTGCGGCGCCATCATCGCGGTGCCCATCACCTGCGCCAGCGGCAGCGGGTTGGCGGGCGACGCGACGGCGGACAGCGACTTCGGCTCGTTGAGGAACGTGGTGCCCGCGGCGGCGACCTTGGTCTGGAAGTCGGCGTTGTTGAGCACCGAGAGCATCATCGGCAGCGCGCCGGAAAGCTGGGCGACGAAATCGGCGCGGCTCATGCCGGAGGACTTGGCCTGGCTGTCGAGCAGCCGGTCGACGAGCGAGGCGTTGTCGATCCGCAGCGTCATGCGCTCCAGCGTGAGACCCTGCATGAGGGCCATGGCCTGCTGGGGATCCTCCTGCGACTGGTCGAGCTTTTCGACCACCTCGCGGGTGAGGCCGCCGAGCACGAGGCTGGCGTCGATGGTTGCCGACGTGTCGCCGCCCATGGTCAGGCGTGTCACGTCGAGCCGCCCGCTTGCCGGATCCCAGTCGCCCGAGAAGCCGGCTGACAGCGTCAGCTCCTCGTAGCCGAGTTCGGCGAGGGTTTTCTTTTCGTCGTCATCGAGCATGTCCTGGGAGATGCGGATGCCCTCCAGGTCGACGGACCCGGAGGTCGGCAGGTCGCCGTCCATGCGGTCGATGCGCGCAACGACGCGCTCGACCGGAATGCGACCCTGGTCGCCGGCGTCGATGAGGATGTCGGACAGCTCGGCGCGCGAGTAGCCCGGCGCCACCGTTCCTGCGGCCGCCTTGCCGACGCTCGCCGCCGAGGGAAGAACCGGGTCGGCGATGGTGATCGTCTCGACGGTGATGGCGATGTCGTCGCCCTTGTCCTTGCCGTCGACGCGCACCTGCGTCATGGCAAGCGCGCCGGCGCTCAGCCCGCCGTCGTCGGCGAGCTGGCCGCCGGTGATCGCGGTCGAGGCGATCGAGAGTTTCGCGGCGTCGTCGCCTTCGTTGATGGTGGTGGCCAGGCCGGTGATGGTGACCGTGTCGCCGCTTTCGGCGACGCTGTCATAGCCGGTAACCGTGGCGTTGCCCGCTTCCATGATCTCCATGAACCGGTCGGCGATGTCGTTGCCGCTCGCCTCGAAGGCGAGCGCCGGGACAGGGAGCACGAGCGGAACGGCGAGCGCCATGGCAAGGGCGGAACGGGAAGTGAGGTGATTCATCCAGTCGTCTCCGAGAATCGGTGTTTTCAAGTCCGCTCCCTGCCTGCGGGCCAGCGATACCTTGCGTCAATTGGCGGGCAAGGACAACCCGCCAGCCCCGGCGAGCCCCGGTCCCACGCCCGCGACAGGGGCACGCTGGCGGTCGAGCGTGACTAAACCGTGACGGACATTGCCTTTTCCGGCCATTGTCCCATGGCCTTTGCCACATCCTCGTCCCGCGGCATGCTTGCCTCGTTGCCGAGGTGCTGGATGGCGTGCGCGGAGGCGGCGCGGGCAAAGCGGAAATGCTCCTCCCAGCCGGCGTCCGGGGCGGCGAGGTGATGATGTACATAGGCGCCGTGAAACACGTCGCCGGCGCCGTTCGTATCCACAACCTTTTCCGCCGGGACGTCGAGGGCGGGCATGTGCCGCAGGGCGCCGTCGCCCTCGTACCAGTGCATCCCCTTCTCGCCGAGCGTCACCGCGCCGACGTGACACCCTTTGGCGCGCAGGTATTCCAGCGTTTCGTCGACGCCGAGCCCGAGTTGCTCGCAAAAGCGCGCGGAGACCACCGCCACGTCGATGAGGGGCAGGAGTTCCTCGGTGTTGGCGCGCACCGCGCCGCCGTCGAGGGAGGTCAGGATGCCGGCTTCCCGGCAGGCCCTGGCGTAGTGCAGGGCCGCGTCGGGCATATGCCCGTCGAGATGCAGCGCCCGGCAGCCTTCCAGGTTGAGCGGCTGGAAGGGATGCAGGTAGGCGTCGTCGCGGCAGCGCACGATCGCTCGCTTTCCGTCCTTCGGCATGATGAAGGAGAGGGAGGATTCGTGAACCTTCCGCCCGTGGATCGGGATGCCGTATTTGGCGGCCATGTCCAGGAACATGCGCGCCAGCCAGTCGTCGGCGAGCGAACACATGATTTCCGGTTTCGATCCGAGCCGCGCGGCTGCGAAGCCGGCCGTCACCGCGTTTCCGCCGAAGCTCACCGCATAGTCGCGCGCGATGGTCTTCTCGTCGCCGGTCGGCAGTTCGTCCGTGAGAAACGTGATGTCGATATAGGCCTGGCCGATGAACAATGCCTGCATGGCGGATCCTTCTGAAATCGAGGCGGGCGGGCGGAGGTCGGCATCGTCGCGCTGATGTGCCAAGCGTCCGGAATTCTTGTGCTTTCGTTTTCCCCGTTCAGGGGTCATTTACCAAAGCCTGTGCATATTGGGATCATCGGTCAATCTCGGAAACGCGCGTGTCCAGACGCTATGCACTCTTCTTCAGGACGTTGCTGATCGCAATTGCGGTGGCGATCGCGCCTCTCGTGGTGGCCAACTACATCCTGAGCAACTACGCCGAACGGCAGGCGGAAGACGAGATGCGCGCCATCGCGGAGCGCTACGTCCTGCGCGCCGAGAAGGCCATCGGCGACGCCGTTTCCGCGCTTCAGCAACTGCATCAGGGCGGGTTCGTCACCTGCGCTGCCATGGACCGGGCGGCCTTCCATTCGGCGCTGCTCGGTGCGCCCTTCGTGCAGATGATCGGCGTTGTGGATGCCAACGGCGTTCTCATGTGCAACGTCCCCGACGAGGCGACGAGCGGAAAGCCGGTGCTGCCCATGCTCCAGTCCGATTCGCCGCTTGTGGGAATCGGCATGCGCGACAAGATCTACGAGGGCACCCGTGTCGCCCTCGTGAGCTGGCGTATTGGGAACGGTCAGCGCCTGCTGGCAGAGATTTCGCCGGTGGCGATTTCCATCGACCCGGGCCCCGAGTACCTGCGCCCCTATCGCCATGTGGATCTGCGCCTTGGCGACGGTGTCGTCTGGCTGCGATCGGGTGAGAGCAACAGCCTTGATGCCACGGCCGCCGAGCGCCAGCTCGTAGTCGGCGTCGCATCGGCCAAATATCCCATGTCGGCCGACGTGACAGTGCCGGCATTCGCGGCCGAGATGCTGGTTCGCGACCTCAAGGTGGTCGCGGCGATTGCCAGCGTCGGTGTCGCGATCCTTCTCGTCGCCGTCGGCGTGTGGTTCTCCTGGCGACCGGAGAGCGAGGCGGAGGACGATTTCGTCCAGGCCATCCGCAAGAGCGAGTTCGTCCCCTTCTACCAGCCGGTCATGGACATCGAGACCGGGCGGCTGCGCGGCTGCGAGGTGCTGATGCGCTGGCAGAGGCCGGACGGGACCATCATCTCGCCGGGCGCCTTCATGACCTTCGCGGAGACCTCGGGCCATGTGTTCGAGATGACGCGCCAGATCATGCGCAAGACCTGCGAGGAGGTCGGCGACCTCTACTACCGCAATCCGGACTTCAAGCTGTCGATCAACCTTTTCGCCGGCCACTTCGAGGACCGGCGCATCATCGACGACATCCAGGAAATCTACGGCGGGTCGAAGATCGCCTTCCAGCAGATCGTCATGGAAGTGACCGAGCGCCAGCCGCTCGCCAACATGGAAACCGCGCGCAAGATCATCGCCGAGATGCAGGCGCTCGGGGTGCGCGTCGCGCTCGACGACGTGGGCACCGGCCACGGCGGTTTCGCCTACCTGCAGAAGCTGGGCATCGACATCATCAAGATCGACAAGATGTTCATCGACAGCCTGGGCACCGACGACAACTCCACCACCATCGTCGACACGATGGTCGAACTGGCCGACAATCTGGGCATGGGCATCATCGCCGAGGGCGTGGAGCACATGGAGCAGATCGAGCGCCTTCGCGAACTGGGTGTCTCCGCCGCCCAGGGCTACATCTTCTCGCCGCCGCTGCCGGCGAAGCTCTTCATCGACCTGGCCGAGGCGCTGTCCGCCAGCGGCGGCGCGATGCCGGGCGAGGAAAACAGCCCGCTCGCCATGGTGGCCGGCGCCGCCTGAGGCGGTTCGCACGCGAACGCCTTGCCCCCGGGTTCTCTACCCCGTCTCTTGTTCACGGGCCGCGTAAGCGGCCTTTTGCCCTGTGCTGCCTTCGGATAAGGTGGCGCCGGTTTTCGGCCCCTTGGCCGACTTTCACGAACGATGAGGGCGAATGTGAGCGACAGGGCGGCGAACGGCTCGGTGCGAGGAAAGCGTGCCGCGTGGCGTGGACATCTGGCGCTTGCGCTTGCCGGACTTGTCCTTGCCGGTTGCCAGAGCACCGGGCAGAGCGGAGGACAGGCAACGGCGCGTTCGGCCTCGCGGACGGCGGATGCCGCCGTCACGCGGGAGTCGCTTGCCCCGCTTCCCGGGACGGGGCTCTCCTATGCCTCCGCGACGCAGACGCCGGTGCGTTCCGACCCGGGCACGGCTGTCGCCAGGGCGCATTCGGCCATCGTCATCGACGCCGCCTCGGGACGTGTCCTGCACGAGGAGGCCGCGGACGGGCTGCGCTATCCCGCATCCCTTACCAAGATGATGACGCTCTACCTGCTCTTCGACGCGCTCGACAGGGGCGAGGTGAGCATGGACACGCCGATCCCGGTGAGTGCCCATGCCGCGCGCCAGCCGCCGGCGAAGATCGGGCTCGTTGCCGGGGGCGACCTCACCGTGCGCCAGGCCGTCAGCGCCCTGGCGGTCAAGTCGGCGAACGATGTCGCGGTCGCGGTCGCGGAGAAACTCGGCGGCTCCGAAAGCGCGTTTGCCGCGCGCATGACCGCCAAGGCGCGTGCGCTCGGCATGACGCGTACCAGCTTCGTGAACGCGTCCGGCCTGCCCGACGCGCGCCAGGTCACGACCGCGCGCGACATGGCGATCCTTGCCCGCGCGCTCAAGACCCGTCACGCCCGTCAGGCGCGCTTCTTCACGGCGCGCTCCTTTACCTACAAGGGGCGCACCTTCGAGGCGACGAACAACCTGCTCGGCCGCGTTCCCGGCGTCGACGGGCTGAAGACCGGCTACATCAGCCTGTCCGGCTACAACCTCGCGGCCTCGGCCCACCGGGGCGGGCGGCGCATCATCGCCGTGGTCATCGGCGGCAAGAGCGAGAGCTCGCGCGACAAGGAAGTCGAAAACCTCATCGCATCCTACCTTTGAGTTCGCTTTCGCGGTCGCCGACCTGCAACGCGAGAAAGTGTCTTTTGCTGCGGTGCATCATGGAAACTACGGAGATATGGCAGTTCTGATGGTGTGTATGGACGAAGATCTCTAGGGAAGACTGCCTAAAATTCGAGATCTCTAAAATTTTCGCGATTGTTTTTTCTGTCCCTTGAAAGGGACTCACCTACGTTGCCCCTCTTTGACGGAGGTGCGATGTGACGAATTCGACCCGCCATGACTGGTCCGACAGTGCGCTGCTGCGGCACATCGTGAGTTCCGTGCACCATGGCATCACCGTCATGGATGCACAGCATACCTTCGTGCTGCTGAACGATACCGCGCGCCGGCTTTTCGAGCTTCCCGACAGCTTCGTGGAAGGCGAGGCCACGCTGGCCGATCTCATTCGTCTCAATGCGGAGCGTGGCGAATACGGCGACGGGGACGTCGAGGAAATCATCGAGGAGCGGTGCCGGGTCGCCAGTGGCCGCGAGCCGCATGAACTGGAGCGGATCCGCCACGACGGCACCGTGATCCGCATCCAGGGAACGCCGCTTCCCGATGGCGGTTTCGTGACGATCTGCACGGATGTAACCGACCTTCACCACCGCGAGCAGGCGGTGCGCCGGGAGAACGACCTTCTCGAGACGCGTCTGGAGGAGCGGACCCGCGAGATCGAGCGCGGGCGCAATCTGCTCGTGACCGCGATCGATGCGGTGCGCGACGGTCTGGTGATCACGGATCCGCTCAGCCGGACGATGTTCGTCAACCGGGCCATGGGCGGGATCTACGAGGACACGCGGACCCCGGTCGCCGAGGGCGCGGATCTCCTCGAGTTCCTTCGCGAGCGTGAAGGGCGCCATCTGGTCGAGGACCTTCTCGAACTGGAAGGCGATGGCGCGCTCGAACACAAGATGTCGACGGGCAAGTGGTTCCGCGTCAGTTGCCGCCCGGCCGGCGACATCGGCCACATCTACAAGTTCACCGACATTTCCGATTTCAAGGCACAGACGGCGAAGCTGAGGCGCCATGCGGATGAACTGGTGCGCATGTTGCGCCAGGAGGTTCAGCTCAACGAGATGCAGCGCGAATTCGTCTCCATGGCCTCGCACGAGTTCCGCACGCCGCTGGCGATCATCGACAGCGCCGCGCAGCGGATCCTGCGCCGGGCGGACCGTATCGAGCCGGAGCAACTGGTCGAGCGCATCGGCAACGTGCGCGATGCCGTCGAGCGGATGCAGTATCTCATCAACCGCTTCCTGAATGCCTCGCAGTCCGAGACGGGGCATCTGGAACTCGACCTGCACCGGGCCCCCTTGCGGGAGATGGTCGAGACGCTCGTTTCCCGCCAGTCGCGGATCACGCCTGAGCGGCAGATCACTCTCGATCTCGGGGACCTGGACGAGGACGCGATGATCGACCGGAAGCTGCTCGAGCAGAGCCTCATGAACGTTCTGTCCAACGCGCTGAAATACTCGCCCGATGGCGAAAGGGTCGAGGTCTCCTGCAGGGTCGAGGAAAAGTGCAACGTCATCCAGGTCACCGATCACGGTGTCGGTATTCCGAAAGACGAGATCGGCAAGATCTTCAACCGCTATTTCCGTGCCTCCACCTCCAGCGGCATTGCCGGCACCGGCATCGGCCTCAACATGACCGACATGATCGTGCGCAAGCACAGAGGGCGGGTCGAGGTGACCAGCACGATCGGGGAGGGGACAAGCGTCGAGATCCGCCTGCCACGGCTTCTTGAGGAGCTGGAGACGATGGCGGGAACCAATGACAACCGCGCGGAAGGAGGGCTGGCATCATGACCCAGAAACCACGCATCATGTGCATCGAGGACGAACGGCTCCTTCTGGCCGACCTCGTCGAGGAACTGAAGGACTTCGGCTACAACACGATTGCGGCCAACAATGGCGCGGAGGCGCTGGAGATCCTCAAGAGCGAAACGCCGGACCTGATCCTGTGCGACCTGATGATGCCGCGCATGGACGGCCGCGCGGTTCTGCAGCGCGTGCGCGCCGACTTTCCACGCCTGGAGCGCACGCCGTTCATTTTCCTGACCGCGCTCGCCACCCGTGACGACGTGATCGCCGGCAAGCGGCTCGGGGCCGACGACTATCTCACCAAGCCGATCGACTACGACCTTCTGTTCGCCACCGTGGAGTCGCGACTGTCGCAGGTCGCGCGCATCGACGGCGTCTACAAGTCCCAGCTCCTGAAGATCCAGGAGGCGATCCTGAAGAAGTCCAGCGTCAAGGGGCCGCTCCGGATCGCCATTGTCTCGGGTCCGGCGAAGGTGACCGTGCCGATCAAGTCCGCGCTCGAGGAGCTTGGCTGCGAGGTCAATCTCGTCGCGGAAGACGCATTGGTCAGGAAGGAGGTTTCGCTCGATCACGACGATCTCGTTTTCCTGAACTATTCCAAGGTCGTGCACTACTTCCTGAAATACATCGTGAAGGAGGAGAAGAAGAGCACGCTGAAGGCCAAGCTCATCATGCTCTCACCGCCCAATCTCTCGGTGGAGCAGAAGGACGGGCTCGCAGAGACCGGCGTCGACGGGTTCATCGAGTATCCCTATCGGCCCGTCGAGGTGTTCAAGCAGGTCATGGAGCGGCTTCAGCCGCAATGACACGACGCACCGGTGGCAGGAGGTCGGCGTACCGTGGGCAGGCGGGCGCACCGGCTCCTGGGGTCTCCTGTCGCCGGTCAGGCCTTCCTCTCGCAGTTGTAGATATGTCGGTACTCGCGGGACATCTCCAATAAACTCCCTATTCCGGGAGGAAGAAATGCGTGGCCGATCTGACGCTGGAGAGCCATCTTCTCAAAAAAAGCGTCATTGCGGGTGGGGACGACGACGCATGAGGTATGCCGCATCCGAGAGGCTGGATGACCTGCTCCCCTGAATTGTACTCGCTTTGAGGTTAGCCTGCATCCTGAAGAAGGAGACAGGCAATGAGACGATCCCGGTTTTCCGACGAGCAGATCATCGGCATTT
>PBLF01000016.1 GCA_002722295.1 Stappia sp.
CACGCCCGGCGCGCTTGCCCAGAAGGACCGGCCAGAATACCAATCTCAAACCCACAGACTCTCATTATGAACGAGGGACGATCGGGGGGCAGGTCAACAGGTTTGTCACGGCGAGAAAAATTGGCTAGGCCTGTCCCGGCGACGCAGGACAATCCGTTCTGCGAGGACGCAATCGGATCGGGGACGGCCATCCATGAGCCTTCGACTGCGCGTCGCGCTTGCCAGTATCTTCGTGGGTCTTGCCGTTCTGGCGCTGAAGTATCTGGCCTATCGCTGGACCGGATCCGTGGCGCTCTACTCCGACGCGCTGGAATCCATCGTCAACGTGGCCTCCGCCGTTGCCGCCTGTCTCGCGGTCTGGTTCGCGGCGAAACCCGCCGACAGCAACCATCCCTACGGCCACCACAAGGCGGAATACATGGCCGCCGTTCTCGTCGGCGTGCTGATCGTGCTCGCGGCCCTGTCCATCGCCCATGAGGCCTGGAAGAACTATCTCGATCCCGGGCCGGTCGACTTCACGCCCGAGGGGCTCGGGGTCAACCTGCTGGCCACCGTCCTGAACGGTGTCTGGGCACTGGTGCTCGTGCGCATCGGGCGCGGCCACCGCTCCATGGCGCTCGTCGCCGACGGCAAACACCTGTTCACGGACGTGGTCTCCTCGATCGGCGTGCTTGGCGGCGTGGTGCTCGTCATGCTGACGGGCATCCGCGAACTCGATTCCATCCTCGCCGGGCTTGTCGCGCTCAACATTCTCTGGTCGGGCTGGGGCCTCATGAAGGAGTCGCTCGGCGGATTGATGGACGAGGCGGTCGCGCCTTCGCTCCAGGAGCGCATCCGCGACGTGATTTCCTCCGCCGGAGAGGGTGCCATCGAGGCGCATGACCTGCGCACCCGTTCCGCCGGCCACGTCATCTTCGTCGACTTTCATCTCGTGGTGCCGGGCGACATGACCGTCGATCGGGCGCATGAGATCTGCGACCGGGTCGAGGAAGCCATTTCCAGGGACATTCCGGGTTCGCGCACGACGATCCATGTCGAGCCCGAACACAAGGCCAAGCATACGGGCATCGTCGTGATCTGAGGATCCTGCTTGGCTGGCAGGCGATCAGTCGTCTTCGGCCCGCGACCCGTCGATGGCCCGGGCAATGGCGTCGATGAGGCGGGCCGGAGCCACCGGCTTGTCCAGCACGGTGGTGAAGCCGGCGCGCGACAGTCTGGCGCGGTCGGGAACCACAGCGGCTGTAATGCCGATCACCGGAACACAGGCGCCCGCTTCCAGCGCGCGCATGGCTTCTATCGTTTCCAGGCCTGACATGTCCGGCATGGTCAGGTCCAGAAGCACGCAATCGGGCCCTGGCGCATGAGCGAGACACGCCAGCGCCTCGGCGCCGCCGTCGGCCAGGACCACGCGAAAACCCGCCGCCTCCAGCATCACTTCGATCATGCGCCGGTTGGTGGCGCTGTCGTCGACAACCAGAACGCAGGGTGCCGGCCTGACGGTTTCATGGCCGTCCGCCTGTATCGGCGCGGTCGCGTCGCCGGCCTCGCGCTGGGCGGGCGCGACAAGCGGCAGGCGCAGCGCGAAGGTGCTGCCGGCGGGCGAGGTGTCGACGAGGTCCAGCATGCCGCCGCAGGCCAGCGCGAGGCGCGATGCGCTCCACAGGCCAAGGCCGGAGCCCGCCGCGTGGCCCCTGGCCCGTCGTCCCCGGCTCATGGGCCGAAACAGCGTCGCGCGCTCGTCGTCCTCGATGCCGATGCCGGTGTCGGACAGTGTCAGGTCGAGTTCCGGGCGCGGGCCGCCGCGATGCACGGTGGCGGCGAGACGCACTCCCCCCTCGCCGGTGTATTTCAGCGCATTGTCCAGAAGGACGGAGAGGATGCGGCGCAGGGTGAGCGGATCCGACAGGCCGTAGGCGGCGAGATCCCCGTCGAGGTCACGCGTCAGCGTGAGACCGCGCGACCGCGCCGCGGGGTCGAAGAGATCCGCAACGGCGTCGATGGTCTCCAGCGCGGAGGTTTCCGCCGTTGCGCGGGCGGGGGCCGGTGCGCCGTCGAGCGCGTTGCGGGTGATGGCAAGCAGGGAGTCGATCGCAAGTTCGAGCGTGTGAAGCGCATCCGCCTGACGCTGTGAAAGAGGCTCGCCGGCAACGATTTCGGCCGCCGTGCGCATCGCGGCGAGCGGCGTGCGCAGGTCGTGCAGCAGCACCGCCGTCTCGTCCGGTGCCAGCTCGCTTTCATTCGTGATCGTCATCAGACAAAGGCCCCTCGGATCAGCGGTCGATCGGATCCGGCCGGCAAGGTTCGCACGCACGCCGGGCACGGGGCTGACCCCTTGAGCCGCACTTTGCCAGCGTGGCGGGGCAAATCAAGTGGACACATGCGTCGCTCGGGGCAAGGTGCGCCTGAAAAGGCGGTTGCGCTTGTCGTTGCGCGCGCGCCATGCGAAAGAGCGATCATGGTCCTGCAGATCCTCACCATCGTCCTGCCGCTGTTCATCCTGATCGGTCTCGGATACGCCGCCGCGCGCACCGGCGTTCTCGAAGCCTCGATCGGCGATGGCCTCGGACGTTTCGTCTATGTGGTGGCGATCCCGGTGATGATCTTCCGCACGCTGGCGACAAGCGATCTGGGCGGCGTGTCGCCCTGGGGGTTCTGGTTCTCCTATTTCACCGGCGTCGCCATTACGTGGACGCTGGGAACGCTTCTGATCGGGCATGTGTTCCGCCGCGAGGCGCGCGCCGGTGTCATTGGCGGGATCAACGCGGCCTTCGCCAACACCGCGCTCGTCGGCGTGCCGCTCGTCACGGCCGTTCACGGCGAGGCGGGCCTCGTGCCGCTGTTCATCCTCATTTCCATCCATCTGCCGGTGATGACGGTTGCCTGTGCGCTGCTCATGGAGCGCGCCGCCGTGCTCGACGGCACCCAGGAGCCCCAGCCGCTTCCGAAGCTCGTGACGGGTGTCCTGAAGAATCTCGCGACGAACCCGATCGTCATCGGCATCGCCTGCGGCGTGGCCTGGCGGTTTACCGGACTTCCCATCGAGGGTGTCTTCTCCGAGGTGCTGTCACGCATCGCCAGCGCAACCATTCCCGTCGCGCTGTTTTCCCTCGGCATGAGCATGGTGTCCTACGGCATTCGCGGAAACCTGGCGCCGGGGCTGGTTCTCAGCACGCTCAAGATCGGGGTGATGCCGGCCATCGTCTTCATCATGGCCCGTTACGTGGTGCACATGCCGCCGCTGTGGATTTCGGTCGCCACGCTCACGGCGGCCTGCCCGACGGGCATCAACGCGTTCCTTTTCGCGAACCGCTACGGTACCGGCCACGCCATGTCCGCCAACTCGATCACGCTGACGACCGGGCTCGCCGTCGTCACCACGGGCCTCTGGATGCTCTTCCTCGCCGGGTGAGGGGCCACCTCCTAGCCGAGGCCGACCATCGTCCGGATCTCCGCCGGTGTCGCACCGGCCTCGCGCAAGGCGCAAAGCGCCGTGTCCCCGTTCGATTTCGACAGCTTGCGCCCGTCGGGGCCCGGGATCAGCCGGTGGTGGCGGTAAACCGGCTCGGGAAGCCCGAGAAGCACCTGCAACAGCCGGTGCACGTCAGTGGCGGCGAAGAGGTCGCGTCCGCGCAGCACATGGGTGACGCCCTGACGCGCGTCGTCCAGGGTGACGGCGAGATGGTAGCTCGTCGGCACGTCCTTGCGCGCGATCACGACATCGCCCCAGGCCGCCGGCTCGCAGGTTACCCGGGTTTCGCGACCGTCGGCGTCCGTTTCGGTGAAGGTGAGCGGCTGCCGTGTCGAGATGCCGGCGGCGGCGCAGGCGCGCGCCATGTCGAGACGCAGCGCGAAGGGCGCGCCCTCCTCCTCGCGACGGTCGATTTCCGCCTGGCCAAGGACCGTCAGGTCGCCCGGATACAGCGGTGCGCCGTCCGGATCGCGCGGCCAGGGCGTGCCCCGGCTTGCTTCGTGGTCGGCGACCGCCTTGCGGATCTCGCCGCGCGTCAACCAGGCCCGGTAGACGAGGCCCCTGTTCCGCAGGAGCTCAACGGCTTCGTGATATTCGTCGAAATGCTCCGACTGGCGACGGACGGGACCGTCGAACGTGATGCCGAGCCAGGCGAGATCGGCGCGGATCGCGGCCTCGAACGCCGGCGTGCAGCGGGTCGTGTCGATGTCTTCCATCCGCAGCAGAAGCTTGCCCCGTGCCGCGCGCGCGGCGGCATCGTTGAGCAGCGCCGACAGCGCGTGACCCAGATGAAGGAGGCCGTTCGGGGACGGCGCGAAGCGGTAGACCGGACGCGTCATGCAGCCTCAATCGGCGAAAAGAACCGCATGGTCAATCGTCGCGCACGGAGAAGACCTCGCAAAGCGGGTTGACGCGCCGGTCCTTGGCGGGAAAACCGGATGTGAACACGGGGGAAGAGCATGGCGGCGCGAGAAAGACCCGGAATTTCCGGCCATCCGCATGGCATCCACGACGAGCGGGATCTGGCGCGCGAGCTTGCCGCGCTGCTGACGCTTGCGCCCGGGCTTCGCCGCATTGCCGAGGCGGCCGGGCCGTTGCCGCTCAGGCGACATGCGGCGGATTTCGCTGGACTGGCGCGGATTGTCGTGGGGCAACAGGTCTCGGTTGCGAGTGCGACGGCGATCAATGCGCGGCTGTTCGCGCGCTTCGATCCGCTGGATGCGGCCGGGTTCGCCCGGGCAACTGATGACGATCTCGACGGCATCGGCCTGTCGCGGGCCAAGGTCGCCACGTTGCGGGCGGTCGCGGAGGCGGTGGAAGGCGGTCTCGATCTCGCGGATCTCGCCGGCGCGCCCGCTGAGGAGGCGCGGGCCGCCCTGCTCGCGCTGCGCGGCATCGGTCCGTGGACAGCGGATATCTTCCTGCTGTTCTGCGCCGGTCATCCGGACATCTTTCCTGTGGGAGATGTCGCGCTGCAGGAAGCCGTGCGGGATGTTCTGGAATTGCCGGAACGCCCCTCGCCCCGTGTGCTTGCCGGTCATGCCGAACGCTGGGCGCCGCATCGGGCAACCGCCGCGCGCCTGATGTGGGCACACTATCGGGTGGCGCTGGGGCGCGGCGCGGGTGTCTCTCCCTGACGCGGCCCGGCCGGGGCTCAGCTTCGCCGCGAGAGAGGGTGATGGGTCTCGACAAGCGCGCGCAGGCGTTCGTCGAGTACATGGGTGTAGATCTGGGTGGTGGAGATGTCCGCGTGTCCCAGAAGCTGCTGCAGCACGCGCAGGTCGGCGCCATTGGCCAGAAGGTGCGAGGCGAAGGCATGACGCAGCACGTGGGGCGAAAGCGCGTCCGGGTCGATCCCGACCTGGAGCGCGAGGGCCTTCAGGTCGCGCGCGAACGCCTGCCGGGTCAGGTGGCCGCTTGCTCCATGGGAGGGAAACAGCCAGCGCGAGGGGGGGCGTCCGGCGGCTTGCCGGAGCGCGAGATAGCCGCGCATGGCGGTCCGGGCGGCTTCGCTGAGCGGCACGAGACGCTCCTTGCCGCCCTTCCCGGTCACGGCGATGAGACGCTCCTCGCGCCGGGCGGCGGAGGCGGGAAGCGCCACGAGTTCCGACACGCGCAGGCCCGTGGCGTAGATGACCTCGAGAAGCGCGTGCAGCCGGGCCGCGCGCTGGGCGCGGGCATCCGTGTCGCCGACGGCGGCCTGCGCGGCGTCCCGGGCGGCTGCAAGCAGCCGCTCGACCTCGTCCTCGCTCAGGACCTTCGGCAGGGTGGCTCGCTTCTTCGGTGTCGCGATCGTGCGGGTGGGATCGTCGCCGCGCAGGCCGTCGGCGTAGAGATGGCGGTAGAACTGGCGCAGCGCCGAGAGGTGGCGCGCCTGGGTCGAGGCGGCGAACCCTTGCGCGGTGAGCGCGGCGAGGTGGTCGGTGACATCGGTTCCCGATGCCTTGAGCATGGAGGTCCGGCCCAGATGTTCGCGAAAGGCGTCGAGATCGCGCCGATAGCTTTCCAGCGTGTTGTCGGCCGCGCCGCGTTCGGCCGACATCATTTCCAGGAAGCTTTCGATGAGAACCGCGTCGCTGGTCATTCCCGCTCTCCGGCATCGGGGCGCATGTGGCTTGCCGTCAGCGTCCGAAACCGTCCATCTTGAGGCGCACGGTGATCTCGTGCGGGGTCGGCTCGACATAGGTGCCGAGCGCATAGACCGAGGCGGTGCCGACACCCGCCAGAAGCACGAGGACAATGATCAGGCGTGACAGGGTCGGCATCGGCGCTCCGCAGGCAGTTCCGTCGGGTTTTTTGGACAATCCCGACCGTCTTTGCAAGACGCGTCACGCCAAGCGGACTTGACGAGGCGGCCACTGCAAGGGCAAAGCGAGGGACGAACACGGGAGGTCGCCAGCGTCATGTCCGCACAATCGAGAGCCCTCGAGGAAGGGCGCGCGCGTCGTCTGGTCGACGCGCTCGATGGCCGCGCCATCGTTCTTGTCGGCATCATGGGATGCGGCAAGTCGAGCGTCGGACGTCGTCTCGCCGGTGCTTTGGAGCTGCCCTTCGTCGACGCGGACACCGAAATCGAGCTTGCCGCTAATCTCACGATCAAGGAAATCTTCGCCCAGCACGGCGAACCCTATTTCCGGGCGGGCGAGCAAAGGGTGATCGCGCGGCTCCTGCGCAACGGCGCCCAGGTCCTTGCGACCGGTGGCGGTGCCTACATGAACGGCGAGACCCGCGCCGCGATCGCCGAGGCGGGCATCGCGGTCTGGCTGCGGGCCGAGCTCGATGTCATCTACGAGCGGGTGCGGCGCCGGCCGACCCGCCCACTGCTCGAGCATCCGGATCCCAGGGGCGAACTCGCCCGTCTCCTGGCCGAGCGCGAGCCGGTCTACGCGGAGGCCGACGTCATGGTCTGGTCCCGCGACGTTCCCCATGACGCGGTCGTTCTCGAGATCGTCGAGGCGCTCGAAGTCCACCTCGGTCTCGCTCCGGTCACGGCCGGTGCGGACGACATCCCGCAAGCGAGTTCCCGATGAGCCTCTCCCCTTCCGCGGCAGCGCCCCGCGAGACTTCCGAGCGCCGCCGCGTGGCGGTGGACCTGGGCGCGCGGTCCTACGACATCCTGATCGGTCGCGGCCTGCTGGCGGAGGCCGGCGAGCGCCTGGCCGAAACGCTTCCCGGCGCTCGCGTGGCGATCATCAGCGACGAGACGGTGGCGGATCTCCATCTCGAGGCGCTGCAGGAGGCGCTGGCGCGGGCCGGTATCGCCCAGTCGGCCGTGCTCCTGCCCCCGGGCGAGGCGAGCAAGCGGTTCGAGGTGTTCGAGACGGTCTGCGACCGGGTCCTGGAGGCGCGGCTGGAGCGCGGCGACGCCATCCTGGCGCTGGGCGGGGGCGTCGTCGGCGACCTGGCCGGCTTCGTTGCCGCGAGCGTGCGCAGGGGCATGCCCTTCGTGCAGATGCCGACGACGCTTCTCGCGCAGGTGGACAGTTCGGTCGGCGGCAAAACGGGCATCAACACCCGACATGGCAAGAACCTGATCGGCGCCTTCCACCAGCCGGCGCTGGTGCTCGCCGACACCGGATTGCTCGACACGCTGAGCCGGCGGGAGTTTCGCGCCGGCTATGCGGAGGTGGCCAAATACGGCCTTCTCGGCGATGCGGCGTTTTTCGCCTGGCTGGAGGAAAACCACGGCGAGGTGTTCTCCGGCGGCGAGGCGCGCGAGGAAGCCATCGCGCGCTCGTGTGCCGCCAAGGCCCGCGTGGTGGCGGAAGACGAGTTCGAGGCGGGTAACCGCGCGCTGCTCAATCTCGGCCATACGTTCGGTCACGCGCTGGAGGCCATCGTCGCCTATGACGGCACGCGTCTCGTCCATGGCGAGGGCGTGGCCATCGGCATGCGGCTCGCCTTCACGCTGTCCGCGCGTCTCGGGCTGTGCGCGCCGCAGGACGCGGAACGGGTCGCGCGTCATCTTGCGGCGACCGGCCTTCCCACCCATATCGCCGATGTGCCCGGCCAGATGCCGCCGGCCGACACGTTCCTCGACATCATGGCGCAGGACAAGAAGGTCAGCCGTGGAGCGTTGACGCTGATCCTCGCGCGCGGCATCGGAGAGGCCTATGTCGAGCGCGGTATCGACCGCGAGACCCTGCACGGGTTCCTCGCCGAGGAACTGGCGGGCGGCAAGACCGGCTGACCGAGGGAGCCCTTTGGATGAGTGACGCAAGCTTGTGGCTGTCGGTGATCGCGATCGTGGTGCTTCTGGCGCTCTCGGGCTTCTTTTCGGGCTCCGAGACCGCTCTGACGGCCGCGTCGCGGGCCAGGATGCTGCACTATGAAAAGAGCGGCGACAAACGCGCCGGCGACGTCTCGGCGCTGATCCAGGTGCGGGAAAGGCTGATTGGCGCGCTGCTCCTTGGCAACAATCTGGTCAACATCCTCGCCTCCGCGCTGGCGACCAACGTTCTGCTGAACCTCTTCGGCGATGCGGGCGTGGTGTATGCCACCCTCGTCATGACGGCGCTGGTCCTGATCTTCTCGGAGGTTCTGCCGAAGACATGGGCGATCTCCAACCCCGACCGGTTCGCGCTTGCCGTTTCGCCGCTGGTGCGACCGGTGGTGATCCTGTTCGGTCCGGTGGTGATGGGCGTGGAGGTGATCGTTCGGGCGCTGCTGCGCCTGTTCGGCGTCAATGCCGGCGACGGGTCCAACGCGCTCTCGGCTCATGAGGAACTGCGCGGCACGGTGGATCTGCAGCATCTCGAGGGCAGCCTCGTGAAGGCGGAGCGCGACCGCATCGGCGGCCTTCTTGACCTTGCGGATCTCGAGGTGTCCGACGTCATGGTCCACCGGACCAAGATGCGCACCCTGAATGCCGACGACGATCCCCTGACGCTGATCAACGACGCCCTGGAAAGCCCGCACACCCGCCTGCCGCTCTGGCGCGGGCAGACGGACAACTACATCGGCGTGCTGCACGCCAAGGATCTGCTTCGCGCCCTTGCAAAGGCGGAAGGCGACGGCAGCGGGATCGATCTGGAACAGCTTGCCTCGCCGCCCTGGTTCGTTCCGGAGACGACCAGCCTTCAGGACCAGCTCAACGCGTTCCTCAAGCGCAAGGCGCATTTCGCACTCGTCGTCGACGAGTATGGCGAGGTGATGGGCCTTGTCACGCTGGAGGACATTCTGGAGGAGATCGTCGGCGAGATATCCGACGAGCATGATGTGGAGCTCGCGGGCGTGCGTCCGCAGCCGGACGGGTCGATCATCGTCGACGGCAGCGTGCCGATCCGCGATCTCAACCGCGCCGTGGACTGGCGTCTGCCCGACGACGAGGCGACGACCATCGCTGGTCTCGTCATTCACGAGGCGCGGATGATCCCCGAGGAGCGGCAGGCCTTCACCTTCCACGGTTATCGCTTCACGGTGCTCAAGCGGGAGAAGAACCGCATCACCCGGCTCAGGATCCTGCCGCTGTCGAAGAGCGTCGCCGGGTCCGTGCGCCAGGTGGGCGCCGTGGGAGCCATGCCGCCGCCGACGGTTCCCGCCAACTGACGTTTGGACCGGCCGGGAGCGTTTCTCAGTCGGGCGCCGAGGCCCGGCCGCCGCCGCGCGGATCCGGCTCGCCCGGCGCGCGTGCCTCAACCGCCAGGGCGTGCATCCCCTGGTCGAAGGCGGAGGCAAGGCAGGTGTTGACCGCCCGGTGCCTGGCGATGCGGGTCATGCCCTCGAAGCCCGGCGCGACAATTCGGACCCGGAAGTGGGTTTCCCCGCCCTCGCGCCAGCCGGAATGACCGCGATGGCGCTCGGATTCGTCGATCACCTCAAGGTGTTCGGGGGAGAAGGCGTCGGCGAGGCTCTGCTCGATATGATCTCGAATGCTCATGCCCATTCATGTGCAGCCAATTTTGCCTTAGTCAAGATCTTGCCGAAGCGGGCGATCCGCGCCTATCTATGCAGCTTCCGCGTCCGGCCGGACCGCTCGATGCCCGCCGGACCTTCCCTTTCCCGCAGCCGCGCGCGGCAGCGGGATCCCGCCCGGCTGCTGTGGCCGGCCGGATCGAGACCACGGACAACGGACACGGACCGGTGACTTCCGACATTTTCGACCGGATACGCATCAAGCCTCGCACGGACGAGGAGGTCCGCGCACGGGCGAACGAGCGCGTCTGCGACTGGGAAGGATGCGCGGCGCCGGCCGCTCACAGGGCGCCGAAAGGGCGCGGGGCGGAAGGCGACTATTATCATTTCTGCCTTGAGCACGTGCGTCAGTACAACAAGTCGTACAACTACTTCTCCGGCATGGACGACGACGAGACGCGCGCCTATCAGCGCGATGCGCTCACCGGTCACCGGCCGACCTGGAAGATGGGCGTGAACGCCAAGGGCGCGGGCGCCAGGGCGTGGTCGGACATGGATCCGACAGAGGCGGCGCGCGCGCGGGCCGAGGCTCGGCGGCACGGCACTTCGTCATCGCGCGGCGGTGGCGACCGGGACGGCCCGCGCCGGCCCAAGGTCAAACCGCTGGAAGCGAAGGCGCTCGACACGCTGGGGCTCCCCCACACGGCCCGGGATGCCGAGATCAAGTCGCGCTACAAGGACCTTGTGAAGCGCCTTCATCCGGATGCCAACGGTGGCGACCGCTCGCTTGAGGACCGTCTTCGCGAGATCATCCAGGCCTATTCCCTGCTCAAGAAGGCGGGTCTTTGCTGACACATGCCGGTGCCTGCGGCGATGCTGGCGCGGGCAACCATTTTCGCTTGGCCGCGCCGGACTGTGGGGCTAGTGTCCCCAAGCCGTGCTTCGTCCGCTCCGGGGGCACTGCCCGGACGCCAAGTCGGCTTCGAGAAGGACGTTCGCAGACGCACGATTCCCGCGTGGCATTCGTGTGGATCCCGGATCCGGCCGCCGCCCCGCGCGCGAGGGTGCAACGGGCCTGGCCCGCCGGTCCGGAAACGGACGTTCCTGCCGGTTTCCGTCCGCAGACGCGGACTCAAGATTAGCTGTCCCGGCCCCGTTCTCCCGCGGGCCAGCGGAGGATCCATGACTGACACGACGATTTCCGCCGAGAACCTGCCCGACACCACCGTTTCGGTGCGGGAGGTGTTCGGCATCGATACCGACCTGACCGTTCCCGCCTACTCGACGCCCGGCGAGCATGTGCCGGATCTCGACCCGGACTACCTGTTCGACCGCCAGACGACGCTTGCGATCCTGGCCGGCTTCGCGCGCAACCGCCGCGTGATGGTCACCGGCTATCACGGCACGGGCAAGTCGACGCACATCGAGCAGGTGGCCGCCCGCCTCAACTGGCCCTGCATCCGCGTCAACCTGGACAGCCACATCAGCCGTATCGACCTTGTCGGCAAGGACGCCATCGTCCTCAAGGACGGACAGCAGATCACCGAGTTCCGCGACGGGATCCTGCCCTGGGCGCTGCAGAACAACATCGCCCTCGTGTTCGACGAATACGATGCGGGCCGTCCGGACGTGATGTTCGTGATCCAGCGCGTTCTGGAGGTCTCCGGCCGCCTGACGCTGCTCGACCAGAACCGCGTCATCCGCCCGCATCCGGCCTTCCGTCTCTTCGCCACGGCCAACACGGTCGGCCTCGGCGACACCTCGGGCCTCTATCACGGCACGCAGCAGATCAACCAGGGCCAGATGGACCGCTGGTCGATCGTGACGACGCTGAACTATCTGCCGCACGACAACGAGGTCGAGATCGTGCTGGCCAAGGCCAAGCACTACCAGAGCGAGGAAGGGCGCAAGACCGTCTCGCGCATGGTCCGCCTCGCCGACATGACCCGCAACGCCTTCATCAACGGCGACCTGTCGACGGTGATGAGCCCGCGCACGGTCATCACCTGGTCGGAGAACGCCGAGATCTTCGGCGACATCGGCTTCGCGTTCCGCGTCACCTTCCTCAACAAGTGCGACGAGATGGAGCGCACGCTGGTGGCCGAGTTCTACCAGCGCTGCTTCGGCGAGGAACTGCCGGAGTCCGCCGCCAACGTGGTGATGAGCTAAGCGACTGAAAATGCGAAATCCGCCTTCCGAAAAGCCGAAGCCGACCACCGAACCGCTCAAGCGGGCAATCGGGGAGACGATGCGTGCCATCGCCGGCGATCCGGAACTGGAGGTGCTGTACACCTCCGACCGGCCGTCGCTTTCGGGGCACACCGCGCGCCTTCCGGAGCCGGCGCGCCGGCTGAGCGAGGCGGAGATCGCGATTACCCGCGGCATGGCCGACTCCATGGCGCTGAAGCTCGCCTGCCATGATCCCGCGCTGCACCGCAAGCTGGTGCCGCAGGGCGACATGGGCCGGGCGATCTTCGACGCGGTCGAGCAGGCCCGCTGCGAGGCTGTCGGCGCCAACCGGATGCCGGGCGTTTCCGACAACCTGTCGGCGATGCTCGAGGACCGGTGCCGCAAGGCCGCCTATTCCGACGTGGCGAGCCGCGAGGACGCCCCGCTGGAGGAGGCGGTCGCCTACATGGTGCGCGAGCGGTTGACGGGCCGTCCGGCACCGAAGGCTGCCGAGCCCATGATCGGCCAGTGGCGCGCCTGGATCGAGGAGAAGGCGGCCGACGCGCTCGACTCGCTCGCCGAGAGCATGGAAAGCCAGCAGGACTTCGCCCGGCAGGTGCGTTCGGTCCTCTCCTCCCTCGACATGGACGACGAGTTCGGTGACGCCGGCGAGGACGACGAGGCCGAGGGCGAGGACGGCGAGGGCAACACCGATCGCGGCGAGACCTCCGCCGAGGGCGAGGAAGACGCCGGCGAGGAGGAAGGCGCGCCGCAGGAGACGGAAGCCTCCGGCGAGGAGATGGACGCTGGCGAGACGGACGGTCTCGACGGCGACCTGGAAGAGCTGACCGACGACGAGAACGCCGAGCAGGCCGAGGAGCCCGGCGAGAGCCCGCGCCGGGACATGCCCTTCTCCAACCAGCCTCCGGGGCCGGACTACAAGGTCTTCACCACGCGCTTCGACGAGACGGTGACGGCGGAGGAACTCTGCGACACGGCCGAACTGGACCGGCTGCGCGGCCATCTCGACAAGCAGCTCGTCAACCTGCAGGGCGCGGTGGCGCGGCTCGCCAACCGGTTGCAGCGCAAGCTGCTCGCGCAGCAGAACCGCTCCTGGATGTTCGACCTTGAAGAGGGCCTGCTCGACACCGCGCGTCTCATGCGCGTGGTTATCGATCCCATGCAGCCGCTGGCCTTCAAGCAGGAGAGCGACACAAATTTCCGCGACACGGTGGTGACGCTTGTCCTCGACAATTCCGGCTCCATGCGCGGACGGCCGATCACGGTGGCCGCCACATGCGCCGACATTCTGGCGCGCACGCTGGAGCGTTGCGGCGTCAAGGTCGAGATCCTTGGCTTCACGACCCGGGCGTGGAAGGGCGGCCAGTCGCGCGAGGCATGGCTTGCGGCCGGCAAGCCAGCCCAGCCGGGCCGTCTCAACGACCTGCGCCACATCATCTACAAGTCCGCGGATGCGCCCTGGCGGCGTGCGCGACGCAATCTCGGCCTGATGATGCGCGAGGGGCTGCTGAAGGAGAACATCGACGGCGAGGCGCTGGACTGGGCGCACAAACGCCTGCTCGGCCGTCCCGAACAGCGCAAGATCCTGATGATGATCTCGGACGGCGCGCCGGTCGACGACTGCACGCTCTCGGTCAATCCGGGCAACTATCTGGAGCGCCACCTGCGCTATGTGATCGACGAGATCGAGAACCGTTCCCCGGTCGAACTCATCGCCATCGGCATCGGCCACGACGTGACGCGCTATTACTCGCGGGCGGTGACCATCGTCGACGCGGAGGAACTGGCCGGCGCCATGACCGACCAGCTCGCGGATCTGTTCGACGACCTGACGACCCAGCCGGTGCGCCGTCGCGGGCGGGGACGCAGTGGCCGCTGAGCGCCGCCGGGTCGCGGCATCGGGGGTCGTGCACTTCTTGGGACGGGCCGCCACGGTCCTTCTCGTGGTGCTCGGGCTCGCGCTTGCCGTCTCCTGGCCCGAGGCCGGCGCGCGTGCGGCCACCATTCCCGCGCAGGACGTCACGGTGCGCATCAAGCGCATCGAGCATTTCTCGATCGGGCGCGACACCGACGGCTACGGGCCGCTGACCTTTCTCGGCGGTCTCGAGGTTCTCTCGGGAAACCGCAATCTCGGCGGGCTGTCTGGCCTGATCGTGTCCGATGACGGATCGCGGATGCTTGCCGTCACGGACAATGCGCTCTGGGTCGAGGGGCGCATCGACAGCAACGCGGACGGTCGTCCCACCAACCTGCGCGATGTCCGCATCGCACCGATGATCGGGCCGAACGGCATTCCCCTTCTCAACCAGGACCGGGGCGACACCGAAGCGGTCACGCTGGACCGGCGGGCGGGTGAACTTCTCGTTTCCGTCGAGCGGGTGCACGAGATCTACGCCTTCCCCTGGCCATTCGAGCCGGAGGCGCGCGGGCGCCGGGTCGCGCTGCCCGAGGGCATCAGCCATCTGCGGTCGAACAAGGGGATGGAGGCGATCGCCTCGGTGAGCGAGGGACCGCTTGCCGGAACGTTGCTCGTCATCGCCGAGCGGGGGCGTGACAACGCGGCGGACATGCCGGGCTTCCTGATCGGCGGGCCGCGCCCGGGCACCTTCACCGTGGCACGCGATGCCTCCTATGACGCGACCGACCTGGCCATGCTGCCGAATGGAGACGCGCTGCTGCTGGAGCGTCGCTTCACGCTGCGCCACGGCATCGGCATGCGGCTTCGCCTCATTCCCGCCGCCGAGATCTTTCCCGGCGCGCGCGCGGTTGGCACCGTCCTGCTCGAGGGTGGCTTCACCGATCAGATCGACAACATGGAAGGCCTCGCCGTTCATCGCGATGCGCAGGGGCATACCGTTCTGACGGTGGTTTCCGACGACAATCGCTCGATCCTTCAACGCACCCTGCTGCTGCGGTTCCGCCTCGACCTGCCTTGAGACGCGGCTCTCCGGCCCGGCGTCAGGGCCTTGGGCGCGCCCCGGCCTTCCTGTTGACAATCACCCGCGATGGGGCCATGTAAACGGCGTTCCGGTTGACGCGACCTGCTCCCGCGGGCAGCAAACGGCCGGACAATTCGCTCGGATTTCCTGATCATCAAGGATCCCATGTCCGCTCGTCGTGCCTCTGCTGCCCCGGTTTCCCGCGCTGCCTTCGCAGTCATGGATGCCGTGCGCGCGCATGGTGGCAACTCCCGCGCATCTGCCGCGACTGTCTCGGCAAAAGCCGGCCTGACGACGACGACGACCCGCAAAACGACGTTCTGAAGGCCCTCCCGTTCCGAGCTCCCCCGGATCGACGGGGGACCGGAAGGATCCCGGACCGCTGGCATGACGCCGTCGCGGGCGGGTGAGCGGGGAGCGCCAGGAAGGGAAACAAGTCAATGGCTTACAAGATTGCAGTCGTAGGTGCCACCGGCAATGTCGGCCGGGAGATGCTCGACATTCTCGAGGAGCGCGGTTTTCCGGCGAGCGAAGTCGTTCCGGTCGCCTCGCGCCGCTCCCAGGGTGTCGAGGTCTCCTATGGCGACAAGACGCTCGTCTGCCAGGCGCTCGAGAACTACGACTTTTCCGACGTGGACATCTGCCTGATGTCCGCCGGCGGCTCGGTCGCCAAGGAGTGGGCGCCGAAGATCGCGGCCAAGGGCTGCGTCGTGATCGACAACTCCTCGGCCTGGCGCTACGACGCGGACGTGCCGCTGATCGTTCCGGAGGTGAACGCCGACGCGATCACCGGTTTCACCAAGAAGAACATCATCGCCAACCCGAACTGCTCCACCGCGCAGCTCGTGGTGGCGCTGAAGCCGCTGCATGACGCGGCCGGCATCAAGCGTTGCGTGGTCTCGACCTACCAGTCCGTCTCCGGTGGCGGCAAGGACGCCATGGACGAGCTGTTCAACCAGACCCGCTCGGTCTTCGTGAACGATCCGATCACGCCGGAGAAGTTCACCAAGCGCATCGCCTTCAACGTCATTCCGCACATCGACGTCTTCATGGAGGACGGCTACACCAAGGAAGAGTGGAAGGTGTTGGCCGAGACCAAGAAGATGCTCGATCCCAAGATCAAGCTCACCTGCACCGCCGTGCGCGTGCCGGTCTTCATCGGTCACGCGGAGTCGGTCAATCTCGAGTTCGAGCGTCCGATCACGCCGGACGAGGCCCGCGACATCCTGCGCGAGGCGCCGGGTATTCTCGTCGTCGACAAGCAGGAAGACGGTGGCTACGTCACGCCCTACGAGGCGACCGGCGAGGACGCGACCTATGTCAGCCGCATCCGCGAGGATGCGACCGTCGAGAACGGCCTGAACCTGTGGGTCGTCTCCGACAACCTGCGCAAGGGTGCGGCGCTCAACACCGTTCAGATCGCCGAGGTTCTGGTGAACCGTGGCCTGATCTCCCCGAAGAAGGCCGCCGCCTGAGGTCACGGCGCCTTCATCGGACGGACTTTTGACGCGGCCGGAGCGATCCGGCCGCGTTTTCATTTGCGGTATCGGCAGTTTTTGCGGCTGGCCCGGAACGGCCGCCGGGTTCAAACTCGCCTCCAAGCAGCGCATTGCGCGACAAGGAGGATTTCCCGATGACGCATCTTCATCGACGGGCGCGCCCGTCCGGGCCGCGACTTGCATCACTCGTCGTGGGTGTCGCCCTCGCGCTTGCCGCGAGCCTTCCAGGTGCCGGAGCCCTGGCGCAGGAGGCCGGCGGCCCGCCGCCGGCTCCCATCCTGTCCGGCAGCGACCGGTTTCACCCCGTGCTTGCGCGAAACGGCATGGTGTCCTCGCAGGAGGCGCTCGCCAGCACGGTCGGACGCGACATTCTGGCGGCCGGAGGCAACGCGGTGGACGCGGCCGTTGCGACCGGCTTCGCGCTTGCCGTCACGCTGCCGCGCGCCGGAAACCTGGGCGGTGGCGGTTTCATGATGATCCACATGGCCGGAGCGGATGGCGCGGCCGGTGAAACCCATGCGCTCGACTATCGCGAACTCGCACCGGCCGGCGCCTCGCGGGACATGTTCCTGGATGAGGAAGGCAATGCCGACAGCAACAAGTCGCGGTACACCGGGCTCGCGATCGGCGTGCCGGGAACGGTCGCGGGGCTCGCCGCGGCGCATGAGCGCTTCGGCAGCGGCCGTTTCACGCTGGGTGAGTTGATCGCGCCGGCGATCGCGCTTGCCAGGGAGGGCTTCCCCGTCTCGGACGATCTCGCGGGGTCGTTGAAGCGGGTGCATGGGCGCCTGTCGAAGGACGCCGACGCGGCGGCGATCTTCTACAAGGAGGATGGCGGCTTCTATCGCACCGGCGAGATCCTTAGGCAGCCGCAGCTTGCCGCCTCGCTGGAACGGATCGCGCGGGAGGGCGTTTCCGGCTTCTACGCGGGGCCCGTGGCCGAGGCGGTGGCGGCGCGTGTCGCGGCGGCCGGCGGGTCGATGTCGGTAGAGGATCTTGCGTCCTATGAGGCGAAATGGCGCGCGCCTGTGACCGGAAACTACCGGGGATACGAGATCGCCTCCATGCCGCCGCCCTCTTCGGGCGGCGTGCATATCGTCGAGATCCTCAACATGCTCGAACCGCATGATGTCGCCGCGTCCGGGTTCGGTTCGGCGAAGACCATGCACCTGATGGCGGAGGCGATGAAGCGCGCCTATGCGGACCGCTCGGAATATCTCGGCGATCCGGATTTCGTGGATGTGCCTGCGCGCGGGCTCACCTCGAAAGACTATGCGGCGCGGCGGATGGCGGACTTCGATCCGGAACGCGCGGCGGCGGCGGGCGAGATCCGCCCCGGGGACCCCGCCCCCTACGAGAGCAACGAGACGACCCACTTCTCGGTGATCGACAAGNACGGCAACGCGGTCTCCAACACCTACACGCTGAACTTCTCCTATGGCGTCGGCATGGTCGCGCCCGGAACCGGCATCCTGCTCAACAACGAGCTCGACGACTTTTCGGCAAAGCCCGGTGTTCCCAATGCCTACGGGCTGATCGGCGGAGACGCCAATGCGGTCGCCCCGCGCAAGCGGCCGCTGTCCTCCATGAGCCCGACGCTGGTTTTCCGGGACGGCCGGCCGGTGATCGCCACCGGCTCTCCCGGGGGCAGCCGGATCATCACCACGACGCTGCAGGTCATTCTCAACGTGGTCGACCACGGCATGAACATTGCCGAGGCGAGCGCGGCGCCGCGCATGCATCACCAGTGGCTGCCCGACGAGATCCGCATCGAGGAGGGCTTCTCGCCGGACACGCTGAAGCTTCTGGAGGGCATGGGCCACACGATCGCCGAGAAGGCGACCATGGGTTCGACCCAGTCGGTGATGGTGGTGCCGGGCGGACTGGCCGGTGCGGCGGATCCCCGCCGGCAGGGATCGCTTGCGACCGGCTACTGAGGCGTGCCGCCGGCCTCGCCCGCCACGGGGCGGGACCGTTCCCGGCGCAGGAGTGTCGCCACCAGCAGCGCGCCATAGGTGAGCGCCAGCAGGATGGGCAGGCCGATGGTGCCCACGGCATCGATGGCAAGTCCCGCGAGCGCGGGGCCGGAAAAGCCGCCCGCGCCCCACATCAGCGCGAAGGCCGCATTGCCGGAAATCAGCATGGCGCCCGAGTACCGCCGGCCGAGCTCCATCAGCGCGATGGTGTAGATGCCGTAGGCGGCGGATCCCCAGACGAAGAGCATCGCCCAAAGGGCAAGCGTGCTGGTGATGAGCACCGGAAGCAGGCCGGCGCCCAGGATCGTCAGCAGGCACAAAAGCACCATCATTCGCCTGGGGCCGTGCCGGTCGGCGGCGGCGCCGATGGGGACCTGGAAAAGGATGTTGCCGACGACCATGATGGCGAGCGCGGTTGTGATGGCGCGTTCGTCCAGTCCGTGGGCGAGACCATAGACCGGGAGGATCGTCAGGATCGCCTGATCGAAGGCGGCGGCCGTCGCCGTGACCGCCATCAGGAAGACGATCTGCGGAACAACGCGGGCCAGCGATCCGCCGTCATGCGCCGAGAAGCGCGGCAGGCGGTTGCGGATCGTCGCGATGAGCGTTGCGCACACCAGCGTGATTGCCACGCAGAGCGCGAAGGGAGCCAGCGACTGGGTTCCGGTGATGCCGAGAATGGCGGGACCGGCCGCGAAGCCGGCGGCGAGCGCGGTCGCGTAGAGCCCGAGCATCCGGCCGCGGATGCGGTCGGGGCTGAGCTGGTTCACCCAGGTCTCGCTGGCGATGTAGAGCGTGTTGATCGCAAGCCCCATCAGGAAGCGCAGCGGAAACCAGATCCACACGGACTGGAACAGGCCGACGGCGGCGAAGAGCACCGCGAGCGACAGCGCGGCGACCAGCGCGAGGCGTGCCGCGCCATGCCTTGCGGCAAGGCCGGGAATGAGTGGAGCGGATACGAGGAGTCCGCAGGCCATCATCGCCGCGTTCGCGCCGATCAGCCAGGCCGGAAGGCCCTGGCGCTCGAGAATGAAGGACAGCAGCGGATAGGTCAGGCCCTGCGCGAGGCCGAAAACGGCGACGATGAGCAGCACCACGGCCATCGCCGGCCGGTCAAGGCGGCGCGGCGGCGTATCAACGGCGTCGTCGGGGCTTGCGGCGTCCGGGCTCACGCGTGACCGCCTCCCTCGACGTCGAGCGTCATCGAGGTCGCCGTGCGAAAGCCGAAGATATGGCGGAAGGGCCCGAGATCGCGCGTGCCGCTCGCCTTGAAGCCGAAACGTTCGTAGAGCGCGCGGGCCCTCGGGTTCGTGTCGATCACGTCGAGCCGCACGAGCTTCTTGCCGGCGGCGCGCGCGATGCCCGCCACGCTCGCGAGAAGTGCGGTTCCGATGCCCTGTCCGCGCGCGTGCCCCGCCACCGCGATCCCGTCCATGGCGAGCGTGTCGGTGGCCTCCTCCTTTTCGAGAAGCGACAGGCCGAACACCCGCCAGGTGGCGCCGCCGAGCCCGAAACGGGCCCTGAAGTGGGCGAAGCGCGGCTCGAACAGGCCGGCACCATCGAGGTGATAGCCGCTTACCCCCGCGATCCGCCCGTCGAGAATGGCGGTCACGGCACGGTCGGCCCTCAGATGGGGGGTGAGAAACTCGGCCGCCCCGGCGGCCGTGCCGAAGAACGGGGCGAGCTTCTGGGCCAGTGCCTCGCAATAGATGCGGGTCGCCGCCGCTTCGTCGCCGGCGCGTACGCGGGGGAGGATCTGGAGCTCGTGTCGGTCGGTCATGGGGTGTGCGGGAACTGCTGTTTCAGGACGGGCCGGCGTGCCGGCGCGCCATCCTGCCCGAGCGCGAGGATCAATGCCAGCCCCGCGCGATTCGCGGGGCGGCTTCCCCTCTGGCGCGAAACGGTGTTGCGGGGTTTCGCACCGGGGGAATCCGGTTAAGTTCGCGGGAATGCCAACCTTGCGGGTGTGCGGGACAAGTCCGCCGGCCCGCCCGCCGCCGGAAGTTCTGTTCATGCAGGAGCTCGCGCCTCTCCTCGACTATTTCGCCGACTCGTCCGTGGCCGCCTGGCTCGCGGGATCCGCCGACCTGCGCGAGGCGGTGAGGGTGACGCATCTCCTGTCGGCGGTGCTCTTCGCCGGCGCACAGGTGATGCTCGATCTCAGGCTGATCGGTCTGTGGCAGCGCGTGCCGCTGGAAGACCTGCGCCGGGTGCTCGGCGGCATGTCCTGGTGGATGCTGGCGATCTGCGTGACGAGCGGTCTGGCGCTCTTTTCCCAGCGTCCCTTCGCCCATTCCTCCGACCAGGCGTTCCAGGCCAAGATGGTCATTCTCGCCCTGTTCCTGCTCAATGCGGTGCTTCTGCGCTTCGTGCCCGCCTGGAGGTTTCTGGCGGAGGTGGACTCACGCGGANCCATTTCCCGGTTCCGCACCGCCGGCATCGTGTCGCTGGCGCTTCTCACGATGCTCTTTGTCGTGATGCGGTGGCCGGGGCTGCTTTGAGCGCGCACGGCCCTTACTGAGCGCGGCGGTAGAAGCCGGTGTTGACGATCTCGCCCTCGCCGGGAACCACGACGGTCTGCTCGATCTCCAGCGTCGCGCCGTCCTCCGAGAGCATCCGCCTGGCGGTCATGAGCACCCGGCCGTTGCGTGTGGCCTGGGAGGTCAGGGTCCGCTCGTTCTCGAACGTCAGCGTCAGCCGGTCGGCCAGGCCGCTTTCCGAGAGGCGCTCTCCGGGACCGCCGGGAACGCCGGTGATCTCGCCCTCCACGGTCTCGCCCTCGGAGGTCACCACCTGATGGCGGATGGTGACGAGGCCGAACTCCTCCTCGATGCGGCAGGTCGCGGCCTTGGGCAGGTCGCTCTGGTCGAACTCGCTCTCGTCGAGATCGAGGACCCAGGTGCCGAGAAAGGGGGCAATGCTCTCGCCGGTCATGTGCCGTTTCGCCTCATGCGATGACTGTGGGTGGATGGCCGCCCTTGTAGCGGAGAGGACGCGGTCTGTCATGCCCCGTGGGGCTGTCCGGCGGACGCCGCTCCCTGAGCAGCTTCACGTATAGACGAAGGGTGTTCTGGAAACCGGCGGCTACCGGGACCATTATATGGCCCCGGGAGGACTTCATCATGACCGCGAATGTGCTCATCGTGGACGACGAGGCCGCGCTGGCCGGCTTTCTCAAGGAAGTGATCGAGGCGGACGGCTATGCCGTGCATCTCGCCGCTTCACTCGAGGAGGCGCATCGGCGGCTGGCCGAGGCGCGCCCTGATGTGATGCTTGTCGATGCGGCATTGCCCGACGGAAACGGCTACGCGCTGTGCCAGGACGTGCGCGGGCGCTCCGAGACCGCGCGCCTGCCGCTGGTGTTCATGAGCGCCATGTCGAGGCCCGTCGATATCGAGAAGGCGCTGGCGCTCGGGGCCGACGCCTTTCTCGGCAAGCCTTTCCTGGCCGGGGACCTGACCCGGACGCTGGCGCGCCTGACCGGCAGGGACACCATGACCGGTCGGGATGCCGTGGCCAGGCTCGACGCGTGACGCGGACCGTGTCCCGGGACGCCCCCTCCTCTTCCGGCGGGGACATGCCGCGCCCTTCGGGCCGGCAAGGAGGGGTGGAGCGCTGGAGCCTCAGGTTTCGCATCTTTCTGTTTTTCGCACTGATCGTCGCGGGGATCCTGGCGGTTCTCCTGGGCGCCGGGCTTTATGTCGCGCGGGGCGGGGCCGAGGACCTGGCGGACCGTCTGGCGCTTGCCGGCCTGGTGTCGTGCTTCGTGCTCGCCGGCCTGGTCACCTGGGTCTGGCTGAAGTTCGACGATCATGTCGCCCGTCCGCTGGAGCGGTTGGGGGCGGAGCTGAGCGCGGCCGTTCACGCCGGCGCGGAGGTTCCGGCGGAAGATGCCCGCGCCCGCTATCTCGGCCTTATCGCCCCGGCCCTGCGGGAGGCCTCGCAGGAGCTTGCGGCGGCGCGCCGCGACGTGGAGGCGCGGGTGAATGCTGCAACGCTGGAGGCCGAACGCCAGAAGGGGCGGCTTGAGGCGGTGCTGCGCGATCTCGAACAGGGCGTGGTGATCTCGACCCTCGACCACCGCATCCTGCTCTACAACCGTTTTGCCCGGAGCCTGCTTGAAAGCGCGAACGGGGCCTCCTGTGGTCTTGGTCGGCCGCTGACCGACCTGTTCGTTGCCCAACCGCTGCGTCATGCGCTCGAGCGACTCACCCGCCGGTTCGCCAGCCGCCGCCACGAGACCCACCGGGACGGGTTGGCCGCGCCCTTCATCTCGGCCACGGTCAGCGGGCACGAGAGCGTGCGGGGCCGCATGTCGCTGGTGCTCGATCCCGAGGGGGTACGGCCGATTGGCTATGTGGTCACCTTCGACCGGGTGACGGACGAACTCGCGGCCGGAATCTGGCGCGACCGCCTGCTTCAGGACGTGACACGCGACATGCGCCAGCGCGTCGCCGCGCTTTCCATGGCGGCCGAGGTGCTGTTGCGCCGTTCGGCGGCGACAGGCGAGGCCGAAAGCGGTGACCTTGCCGGCCTGCGCGAGACCGTGGCGGAGGAAACCCGGGTCCTTGGCGAGCGTCTCGACCGGCTGGACCAGGTCGCGGGCGACCTCCTGTCCGGTGCATGGCCGATGACGGAGGTGTTTTCGACCACCCTGCTCGACTGTATCGCGGCGCGGCGGTCCGAGGGGCGCACTCTTACCTTCGAGAGCGGCGGCGACACGCTCTGGCTGTCCTGCGACAGCGCGTCGGTGGTGGAACTCGCGGACCGCATCGTCAACCGCATCGCGGTGGAGACCGGCACGCGGCATTTCCGCCTCGTGATGAACCGCCGGGCGTCCGGGGCCTCACTCGACATCCTGCACGAAGGCGCGCCGATGTCCGTGGCGCTGCTGGAAGCCTGGCTCGACGAGGCCCTGGACGACAGTCTCGGAGCCATGACCGGTCACGACGTGCTGAGCCGGCACAAGACCGAGATGTGGCCGGACCGGGACGAGGCGGGCACGGCGCGGGTGCGCCTCCCGCTTGCGCTGGCACCGGGACGCGAGGAGCCGGCCCCGCGACAGGCGCCGCTTTCGCCCCTGGCGGAACGGCCGGAGTTCTACGATTTCGACCTTTTCGCGCGTCCCGCGCCCGCCTCCATGGGCGAGGCGCCGCTGCGGACCCTTTCCTTCGTCGTGTTCGATACGGAAACCACCGGGCTCGAGCCTTCGCGCGGCGATGAACTGGTGTCCATCGCCGGGGTGCGCATCGTAAACGGACGGGTGCTGCGTTCGGAGGCCTTCGACACGCTGATCGATCCGGGCCGCCCGATACCGGCCGCCTCGACCCGCGTTCACGGCATCACACAGGAGATGGTGGCCGGCGCGCAGGCCGCCGGCGAGGTTCTTCCCCTCTTTCACCGGTTCGTGGGCGACAGCGTGCTCGTTGCTCACAATGCCGCGTTCGACATGACCTTCCTGACCCGGAACCGCAAGGCGTCGGGCGTTGCCTTCGACCAGCCGGTGCTCGACACGGTGCTGCTTGCGGGCCACCTGTTCGGCGCGGGCGAGAGCCTGACGCTCGACGCGCTTGCGGAGCGGTTCGGCATCGTCATCCCGCAGGAGGCGCGCCATACGGCGCTGGGCGATGCGCTGGCGACCGCCGAGGTCCTGCTCAAGCTCTTCGGTCTGCTCGAGGCGCGTGGCGTCGTCACGCTGGATCAGGCGATCGAGGTGTCCAACCGGCAGGTAAGCCTGCGCCGGCGCCAGAAGGGGTATTGACGCGACCGGTGCCGCGCCGACGCCTTCATGCGGGAAGAGCGACAGCGATACCGCCCTTGACCGATGCGCGGCCGGCGGGCCAGGGTTCGCCCACCCCTCCTCTCCCGACCGGAGTCCTCCGACATGCGCCAGACTGTTGTTCTCACCGGTGCCAATCGCGGCATCGGCCTCGCCCTTGCCCGCCTGTTCGTGACGTCTGGCAACTGGCGGGTCGTCGCCGGCTGCCGCAATCCCGACAGCGCGCCGGAACTGGCCGCGCTTGCTTCGGAAAATCCCGACGCGCTTGCCGTTCACGCGCTTGATGTCGCGGACCCGGCCTCCGTTTCCTCGTTCGTCGCAGCCATCGGCGAGCGGCCGGTGGACCTGCTGCTCAACAATGCGGGTGTTCTCGGCAAACACCAGAGTCTCGACGATCTCGACTTCGAAGCCTGGGACCACGAGTTTCGCGTCAACACGATGGGCCCGATGCGGCTGGCGCTGGGTCTCCTCGGCAATCTGCGCAAGGGTACCGATCCGCGCATCGTGACGATCTCGAGCCAGATGGGGTCCATGGCGCGTCCGCGCGGCGGCGCCTATGCCTATCGCTCGACCAAGGCGGCCTTGAACAAGGCGATGCAGGGCCTGGCGCTCGATCTTTCCGATGATGACATCTGTGTTGTCGTCATGCACCCTGGCTGGGTGCGCACGGACATGGGCGGCTCGGGAGCCGATATCGCGGTGGAGGAAAGCGCCGGCGGGATCTTCTCCGTCGTCACCGGGCTGAAAGCCGCCGATACGGGCCGCTTCCTGCAATGGAACGGCAGCGAACACGACTGGTAAGGCCGGGATCCCCCGCCGGGCAGTCCTCAGGGGGCGAGCGGATCGGCGGCTGTCCTCTGGTCGGCGATCCGGTCGACCAGGAGATCCGTCAGGCCGGCGGCCGCCCACATGGCAAACAGGGTTGCCCATGCGGTCAGCGCGAAGATCGAGCCGCCGGTGACGCCGGCTCCCACGGCACAGCCGCCGGCCAGCATTCCCCCGAAGCCCATCAGCACCGCGCCGACGATGTAGCGGCGCATGGAATGGCCGTCGCGGAAGCCCTCCAGTTTCCATTCGCGGAAGAAGAGCGCCATCAGCGCCGATCCGACGAAGACGCCGGGCACCAGACCGACGTCGAAATCGATGTTGGATCCGGGGGGCGTCAGGACGACCATCAGCGTGTCCGCGGACGGCCCGGTGAAGGTCATGCTCTTCACGCTCATGGGTGTGAAGGCCTGTGTGGCGAGTTCGTAGGTGAACCACCAGCCGGCGGCGACCGTGGCACCGACGCCGGCCGCGCCCAGCCAGCCGCGCGGCGACAGGCGGGCGCGCAGGGCAAAGCCGATCGTGCCGACAATGAAGAGCGCGCCGATCACAAGCCCGGAGCCTTCCGGCAGACGGAACATGGCCAGGAGGTCGAGCGCTTCGCGACCGCCGACGGTCCACATGCCGGCGATCCGGTCGCGCAGCGGTGACAGGATGCCGTGGATGGAGGCCTCCGCCGTGACGGCAAAGATCAGCCCGGAGAGCAGCGCGCGCAGGTTGCCGGTCGCCGACAGCACGAGCAGACGGCTGGCGCAGCCGCGCGCGAGCACCATGCCGCAGCCGAACATGGCACCCCCCAGGATCGCGCCCGAGAGTGAGCCCCGGGCGGCGAACTGGCGGGCCTCGGACACGTCAAGGGTGCCCTGGAAGATCAGCAGCTGGGTCAGGAACACGGCACAGGAAAAGGTGATGAGCCAGATCGCCACCCGGCTTCCGATCTCGCCACGGGCGAACTCGACGGCGGCGGCGCGCAGGCAGAAGCGGCTCTTCTGGGCGAAGGCTCCGAAGGCGATGCCGATGAGAAGCCCGCCAAGCGCGGAGGTTTCCGCCTCCCCGATGGTCTCCATGAGGCCGGTCAGGTCCATTTCCGCCTCCTCCCGCCGCAGTCACGCGACCGGGTGCGCACCGTTCAAGATATTCGCAAGATTGAATGCATGATTCCCCCGCCCCGGCCTTGATCCTGGTCAATCCGGCCCGGCTGGCGGACGCAGGGTCGGCATGGGTGCTTGTCGCGTCGCGCGCGGACGACTAAGACGTTGGCCGCCGGCCGGGCGTGCTCACGCGCGCGGCATGCGGCACGGGTATCATGCAGGGACTTGCGGCTTGGACCAGGACATGACGAGCGATGCGACGCGGGGAAAGGACGGCGAGGCACCGGCTCCCCTCTGCCTGCGCGTTTGGGGCGGCCTCGGAAACCAGATGTTCCAGTATGCGGCCGGTCATGCCGCCGCGCGGCGTCTTGGAACGCGACTGCTGATCGACCCGCTGGAGATGCCGCTCGATCATGCGGCCATGGGTCTCGACCTTTTCGGGATCGAGCCCGAGATCTGGAGGCCCGAGGGGGGCGGCCTCCTTGGTCGGCTTCGCTCCGGTTCGGTGAAGCCGAAGAAGAGGCACCGGCTCTGGCCGGGTCCGGTGTTCATGCCGGACAGCTTTTGTCATGCCGACGGTTATTTCGAGATCGGTCCCGGCACCTATTTGGCCGGATATTTCCAGTCAGAGCGTTTCTTCTCCGATTGCGAGGGCGAGATACGCGCGCTGTTCGACCTGTCGCGCGTCGCGCCGACCATCGAGCCCGCACTTCTGGCGGCCGCGAACGATCCGGCGAGTGTTTCGGTGCATGTGCGTCGCGGCGACTACATGACCAACCCGAATGCAACCAGCGTGCACGGGCTTCTGGGGCGTGACCACTATGACCGGGCGATGGCGCTGGCGGAGCGGCTGGTGCCGGGCGCGACGTTCGTCGTGTTTTCCGACGACATGCAGGCGGCGGACGATCTCACCGCCCACTGGCCCAACCGTGTGCTGGTGCGCGACCAGTCGCGGGAGCAGGACCTTTTCCTGATGAGCCGCTGTGCGCACCATGTCACGGCCAACTCGAGCTTCAGCTGGTGGGGAGCGTGGCTCGGCCGCAATCCCGAGCGCCAGGTGATCGCGCCGCGCCAGTGGTTCGCGCGGGACGAGTTGCGAAAGGTCTATGTGGACGAGCTGTTTCCGCGCGGCTGGATCCTGATCTAGGGTGTGGATCCGCAAACGGGGCGACGTTCCGCGCAACACCACGCGCATGCCCTTTCGGGCCGCACGAAACCGAAGATGCAACAAGGACAAGCCGCATGAAGCTCTGCGTGGCGATCTGTACCCGTGAACGCCCGCGCCTGCTGCGCGAGTGTCTGAACTCGGTCGTCTCCCAGGAGGTTCCGGAGTGGGTGAGTGCCGATGTCGTCGTGGTGGAGAACCACGACCGCGAAACGTCGCGCGGGGTCTGCGAAGAGGTGTCGCGGGAGAGCGGCTGGACGATCCACTACGTTCTCGAACCCGAGCTCGGCATTCCCTTCGCGCGCGACCGTTGCGGGGTTTTCGCCGAAGCAGCCGGCTACGACCGGGTGCTTTACGTCGATGACGACGAGGTTGCCCACGCGGGCTGGCTGAAGACCATGACGGAGGCGACGCGCAGTCATCCGGCCGAGGTGCACTACGGGCGCGTGCTCTACACGTTCCCGCCGCAGACGCCCGCGTGGATGTTGCCGAAGCAGGTCAACAAGCGCGCGACCGGTACTGTCCTGACGAAGGCGGAAGGCCATAACACGCTTGTGGAGACCCGCGTGTTCCGGGACCCGGACAAGGGCGGGCTGGGGCTGCATTTCGACGGCTCCATGCGGTTCACCGGCGGCAGCGACACCGATTTCTTCACCCGTGTCCATGATGCGGGCGGACGGATCATCTGGATCGGGGAGGCGGTGGTCGAGGAACTCGTGCCGGAAAACCGGATCCGGCTCGGCTGGCAGCTCAACCGGACCTTTCGCGTGGCGGGCAACATCTCGCGCCTGCACGAGAAGCGTTCGGGGCGCGCCGCTGCCATGCGACGCAGCCTCGTGAAGGGGCTGGGGCGCCTTTTCGGCGGGCTCCTGTTCGAGACACCGCTCGCGATCGTGATGATGGTGACGCCCGCGCGCGGCAAGCGGCAGGCGTTCAAGGCGGCGAAACAGATCGCCTCGGGTCTGGGGTCGCTGGCGTATCTGACGGGGTTTCAGGCCCAGCCCTATCGCAAGGTCGACGGGAACTGACGCCTGCGGCCACGGCTCGCCCGCCGGTCAGTCGACCACCAGTTTCAGCGGCGTTCCGGCGGGAATGGGCTGGCCCGGCTCCACCTGGTTCAGGATCGTGAACAGCTCGAGGCGGCGCTCGGGCTCGACCCCGCTCATGCCCACGGCAAGCCGCTCGGCGGTGTCGCCGGCATCGGCGCGGATCACCTTGATCCTGAGCGGGCGCAGGCGCACGACCTCGGTCGGCGTAAGCTGGCGGAAGGTGTCGAGCGTGCGTTCATAGTCGCTGTTGAAGGTGCTGCCCCCGTTGCGCGAGGCGAAGATGAAGCGATAGCCGGTGCGCCCGATGCGCACCACCGCAATCCGGAAGGACCAGCCGTCGGTCACGGCCGATGCGGTCACGGCGGCGAGCCCGTTCACCGTGTGCTCGCGCACGCTGTCGCGCACCAGCCCGTTGATCCAGCCGCTTGTCATGTAGGCGGTCAGCGACTCGAAGTCGGTCAGATCCGTGCCGTCGAAGCGGAGGGCCGTTCCCTGGGGATTGCTGGCGAGCACCGCTTCGGGCGAATTCTCGAGCACATATCCCGGCGGCGCGGTGAAGGTGATGCCAAGCGCCTTGTGCAGGAACGTCCGCCCGCGAATGAAGCCCTCGAGCGGATCGTCCCCATAGAGCATTCCGTCGATCTTGGTCAGATAGGCGTCGCGGTCTCGTTCGCCGAGGCCCGGGGCGCCGATCTGGCGGGCGGCGCGCACCGCGGTCTGGATCCGCTCCGGCGTGGAGGGATGCGAGGACAGAAAGTCCGGTGCGCCCTTGCCCGCTCCGGCCGCGCTCTGGAACGCGGCAAAGCGGCCCATTGCCGTGAGGAAACGGGCGGCGGCGAAGGGATCGTACTTGGCGCGGGCGAGGGTTCGCACGCCGACCGCATCGGCTTCCAGTTCCTGGATCTGCGAAAAGCGGGCGAAGGACAGCTGCGAGGAGATGATCGCCGCCTTGGCCTGGTCGGGATCGCGCACGACATTGCCGAGCACGCGGCCGGCGAGTTCCGTCGCCTCTGCGCGCTGCTGGCGCTTGATGGCGTGGCTGGCGGTGACATGGGCCATCTCGTGGGCGAGAACGGCCGCCACCTCCGAGGTGTCGGTGGCAAGCGCAAGCAGCCCGCGCGTGACATAGAGATAGCCGCCCGGCAGCGCGAAAGCATTGACGGCGGGGGAGTTGAGGATGGTGATGCGATAGGCCTGCGACGGATCGTCGGAAGCTTCGACCAGTCGGCCGACCACCTGCGCGACGGCACGCTCCGCGCCACGGTCCTCGTAGACGCCGCCATAGGTCGCGACGACCCGGGGATGCTCGCGCGCGCCCAGATCGGCCGACAGGCCGGGGCGAAGGGTCCCGGGCTTCGCTGAGCCGATGTCGATGGGCGAGGAGCCGGAGAACTGGCAGCCCGTGAGGACGCCCGCAAGCAGCAGGGCGGCTGTGGCGCGCAGGGCCGTGCCGAGGCCTCCGCGAAGCACGCCGGTGCGCATCAGGCCCTCCGGCCGCCGTATGTCACGAAGAAGACGCCTGGTCACCGGCGCATTCCATCCTTGTCGAGCCGCTCGATCTGCGCGGGGTGGGAGACCTTGATGAGGGGGCCGTCGCGTGTCTGGACGATGCCCCTAACGCGAATAGCTGCCCCTTCGAGGGCTGCAACGTCAAGCCCGGCGGCCGCGAATTCTTCGCGACTGGACGCAGATATGGTGACGGTGAAGTCGTCCCGCCAGCGGTATCCGAAGTTGAGGTAGAGGGTTGAGCGGGTCTCGCCGACGCCGAGAACCCGCCCCTCGACCAGCGAGAAACGGCCGGTCAGCCGGGTGATGGTGTCCGGTTCCGAGGCCTTTGGAACGCGGTGATCCGCCCACGCGCCACGTCCCGCGCGTCTGGCGGTTTCCTCCGCCGCGAGAAGCGGGGCCAGGCAGGCGGGCGAAAGCCTTGCGGGCAGAACGCCCGCGCGGCCGCTCGCTACCTCGTCCAGCGCGAGCCAGGACCCGTCGCCGGCATCGAGCAGAAGGCCGGTGCGGCGGTTCCAGCGGTCCGGTCGTCCGGCAATGTCGTGAAACCGCAGGTCGCGAGCAGGCATGGCCGGCTGAGCCGTTGTGTCCAGCGGCACGAGATCCGCCTGGGCGAAAAGATGCCCCTGGGCATCGGTGAAATCGCCGCGCATGTCGGGACCGGCGAGCCTGCGATCCTCGAAGGGAGCGACCCGGTTGGCGGTGCAGGCGGCCGGAAGGGACGTTTCCGCAACCTCCGCCCCGGCCGGGACGGCAAGCAGGAAAAGCACGGCGGCAAGGCACGGCACGGTCGGCGCGGCGGTTGCCGAGCCTGCCGCGTCCCGTCCCGATCCATGCATGTTCATTGCCTTCAAGGTCTTCCGGGTGTCCGTGTTGATGACGTCGCGAAGCAGCATGGCCACAAAGACGGCAAGAGCTTGACGTCGCGGCTCGCCGTCAGCCCCGGCTGGTCATCAGGATCTTGACCGCGAAGCCGCCGATCACGCCCGCGAACAGCCAGTCGATGGCGCGCATCAGTCGCGGTGAGCGGCGCAGGCCCTTTGAGAACCCTTCCGCCATCAGGACCATGGCAACGCAGAACGGGACGGACAGCACCACCAGATAAAGACCCAGGAAGACGAGCTTTCCAGCCGCGTCCGGATCGTTCGCGGCAACGAACTGGGGCAGGAAGGTCAGGAAGAACAGCACGATCTTCGGATTGAGCAGATTGACCAGCAACCCCGTCAGATAGACGCGCCCAAGCGGCACGCGCGGTGTGTCGGCCCTGGCCGCCACGCTCAGGGCCGACCCGTGGCGCAGCCCCTGATAGGCGAGCCAGAGCAGATACAGCGCTCCCACCACCTTGAGAACGAGGAACGCCTCGGCGGATGCGGCAAGGAGCGCCGAAAGGCCGAAGGCGACGAGGAGTGTGTGAACGACACTCCCCGTGCTGGTGCCAAGCACGGACACAAGTCCGGATGCACGTCCCTGGGTCAGCGCGCGGCTGACGAAGAGCGTCATGTCCGGTCCCGGGGTCATGACCAGCACGAGCACNGCCGCGGTGAACGCGGCAAGCGTCGCCGCATCGGGAATGAAACTCATCGTCGCCTCTCCTGCGCGAAAGTGTCGCGGGCATGCCTCGTTTACTGGGCCACACACTAGTTGATCGGGCGATCCCGTGCCAGCGGGCTGGTGGTCGCTCTCCAGTGGCGACGGGCCCGTTGGACGGGCCGAACGCGCGCGGCTATAAGGCGGGCAGGCAAGCGAACGCCTGCGCCGTCCTGCCCGCAAAGGGCGGGATGCGAGGCATCCGAGGAGGCCCGATGCCGTCCGATCCGTCCCCTGCGTCCGAAAGGGCCGTTTCCGCATCCGGTCGCTTCCTGGCGCGGCTCGCCGCGTTCGAGACAGGCGCGCTGATGCTGGCCGGACTTGCCTGGATTGCCTTTGTCTCGGTGTTCTTTCTGCTTTTCCCGGCGGTCGATCTCGCCACGACAGGATTGTTCCACGATCCGCAACAGGGGTTCCGGGCCGCAACCACGCCGGCCCTGATGCGTCTTCGCGAACTGGGACCGTTCCTGGTGCGTTTCATCGCCATCTGCTCGCNGTTGCTTGTGCTGCTCGCCGCGTTCTGGCCGGCGGCGGGTCGGCGTATCGCGCTGCGGCCGCCGCTGTTTCTCATCACGACGCTGGCGCTGGGGCCGGGACTTCTCGTCAACGCCATCCTGAAAAACAACTGGGGCCGCCCGCGCCCGGTGATGGTCGAGGCCTTCGGGGGCGATGCGCCCTATGTCTCGGTGTGGCGGATCACGGACCATTGCGGAACCAACTGTTCCTTCGTGTCGGGCGAAGGGTCGGCGAGCTTCTGGCTGTTTTCGCTGGTCTTTCTGGTGCCGGCGCGCTGGCGGGCAACCACCGCCCTCCTCATCGCGCCGCTGTGCCTTGCCCTTTCGGCGAACCGGGTCGCCTTCGGCGGTCATTTCCTGTCCGATACGCTGATGGCCTGGGGTCTCACGCTGCTGGTCATCCTGGCCATGCGCTATCTCTTCTGGGAGGTGCGCGGTGCCGAGACGCGCGCGCGCCGCTGGCGCGCTGGCTTCGACCGGGCGGCGGCGGCACTGCGGCGCGGCATTTCGCGGGTTGCCGGCTCCTGCCGGGCGGCGTTTCGCAGGTTTTTCGCACGGTTCGCCTGAACACGCCGGATTTTCGTGTCGATGCCGGGTGATGCCCCTTTTTTCGCCGTGTTGACGTGGCATTCGCGCGGGCAAGGAGCATCTTGCGCGGCGGCCGGGCTTGTGGAAAACGGCGCGGGGCTTGCGCGAGACGGCAATATCGGCAGGGTTGGCTCGATTTTCGAGCCAAATGCCGTGATCATGACGACGACATGAGCGAGACGGATCCACGGGCCGAGGCCCGCATGGGCACACTGGAGGGAGATGCCGCCCGACCGGTCGAAAGGCCGGCCGGCGACACGTCGTGCCCGGATGCCAAGACCCCGGTCCCGCCCGCGGCGCTGCCGCACCGGCGCTGGCGCCCGGGTCTCCTGCTTGTCGCCCTTGCCGTCGCGATCGGTCTGGCGCTTGGAAATTTCGTCCAGTTCGCGCACAGGGTGGCGAGCCTCAGCCGGGACGATCCGCCGGCGGCCGCCCCCAGCGCCGACGCCATCGTGGTGCTGACGGGGGGCAGCGAGCGGGTCAAGGTCGCGCTGGACCTGCTGGCGGAGGGGCGTGCCGAGCGCCTGCTCATCTCCGGCGTGCATCCCGACACGACGCCGCGTCAGATCGTCAGCACGACGGAAAGCGACATGGCGCTTTTCTCGTGCTGCGTGGATCTCGACCGGATCGCCTCCAACACGTTGCAGAACGCCGAGGAAACGGCGAAATGGGTGCACGACAACGGCTACGCCCGCGTGCTGATCGTCACCAGCGCATACCATATGCCGCGCGCGCTGCTGGAACTGCGTTCGGTTGCGGGCGACGTCGACCTGCTTCCGGTCGCGGTGCAGGCCAACGGCATGGAACTCGACCGCTGGTATCTCGACCCGACCGTCTCGCTGCTTCTTCTGCGCGAGCACATGAAGTATATGCTGACCTGGCTTCGCATCGCCGCCGCGACCGGCAAGGTGCCGGGATGAGCGGCGCCAGCGCGGCGGGCTGCCGTCCGGGTCATGTGCCGTGGCCGGCCTGCTCTTTCGTCACGACCTCATCCGCCGGCCGGTTCCGTTCATGATCCTTCTTCGCTCGCTCGTCTTTCAGGCCCTGTTCTATCTCTCGACCCTGGCCCTCATGATCCTGGCGCTGCCGGTTTTCGTGCTGCCGCGCAAGACAGGCTGGCCCGTGGTGCCCTTCTGGGCGCGGATGAACCTCTTCCTGCTCAGGGTGATCACGGGCGTGAAGGTCGAGTTTCGCGGGCTGGAGAACATTCCCGAGGGGGGCTGCATCGTTGCGGCGAAACACCAGTCGGCCTGGGAGACCTTCGCGCTGCTGCCGCATTTCGTCTCGCCGACCTATGTTCTCAAGCGCGAGCTCCAGTACATCCCCATCTTCGGCTGGTACACGATGAAGTACCGCCAGATCCCGGTCGACCGGGGCAAGCGCTCGGCGGCGCTGGCCGCCATGACCGAGCGGGCGCGCGAGGCGGTGGCGGAAGGTCGCCAGATCCTGATCTTTCCGGAGGGCACGAGGCGCGGCGCGGGCGAAGAGCCTCGCTACAAGTACGGTGTTGCCCATCTCTATCGCAAGATCGGCTGTCCGGTGCTGCCGGTGGCCCTGAACTCCGGCCTGTTCTGGCCGCGCCGTGGCTGGTGCCTGTACCCCGGGACGGTGCTGGTGGAATTCCTGCCGCCGATCCAGCCGGGGCTGGAGACCGAGCCCTTCTACGAGGAGATGGTCGGGGCGATCGAGGCCGCGTCCGACCGGCTGATCGGCGAGGCGATCGAGGCAGGTCCGGCATCGACCGTCACGGACCGGGTTGCCGAGCGTTTCGCCGAACGCGGACTGCCGGTGCCCGGGTCGAAGGACTGACGCAGGGGGCGCGGGCGGTCGCGGAGTGTTTTTGCTGTAGCGCCTGTTCCTGATACGTTCTATATTGCCGCCATGACGAAAGGCGGCGTGGTGGCACGGCCTCCGGCCGGCGATGGGCCGGCCCCGCGTGCCGCCGAGGATCTCGGGCTTGGCGACCGGTACCGTTACCTGGTCGGCGCCTCAGGGCGCCGCTATCTGTTCACGCGCGTTTCGTTCGACCGTCTGGAGGAATGTCCGGGGGCGGTCGTGGCGCTGGAGCGGCCCGAGGCCGCGGATGCCCAGGCCGAGCGTATCGTTTGGCTGGGGGAGATCGACCGAGACGGCCGGCGCCGTGGTCCGCCACTGCCGCGCGGGGCGCGCAAGTCCCTCATCGTTCTGGTACATCTTCTGGCCGGGGACGCCGCCGGCCGGCGTGTGGTTCTCGACGACCTTGGGTAGGATGTGACGGTCCGGGCGTGAAGATCCGGACCACGCCGGGCAATACGGGGAACCAGCGCGATGATGTTCGACGGGATCAATCTTCTTGCCGTGCTCGGCGCGGCCATCGCCTCCTTCGCCGCCGGGTCGTTCTGGTATGGCATGCTGGGTGGCCTCTGGGCCCGTGCGGCCGGGCTTTCCGGTGCCGCGCGAAAGCCGTCGCCGGTGGTTCTCTGCCTGACCTTCCTGCTGGAACTCCTGATGGCCTTCGTCTTCGCCGGCGTGATCTATCATGCCGGCCCGGTGACGCCGGCGAACGGGCTTCTGTCGGCCGGGCTCGTTTGGACGGGCTTCGTCCTGACCACGCTTCTGGTCAATCACAGGTTCGAGCGNCGGCCGGTCATGCTGACCCTGATCGACNGCGGACACTGGCTCGTGGTGCTGCTCGTTCAGGGGCTCGCGATCGGCATTCTGTCGTGACCGGGGACATGACGCGCGCCGGGCGGAGAGGCTGACGCAGCGCGCGTAAGGGTTCTTCCGCAACCGACGAAAGAACGAAGCGCGCGAAGTGGACGGCCACGGTCCGCATCACCATAATGCAGGCCGACGACCGGCGCGCTGACCCGGGCTGCCCGCAGCCTCCGGCGCCTGCGCGCAAGAGAGCGCCGCGACTGTTTCTGGGAGGATCCAAATGTCCGATACCGTCTATCCGGTTCCGGCGGCGATCGCCGCCGACGCCCTTGTCGACAACGACAAGTACATGGAAATGTACCAGGCCTCGATCAGCGATCCGGCCGCGTTCTGGGGCGAGCACGGCAAGCGGATCGACTGGATCAAGCCTTTCACCAAGGTGAAGAACACCAGCTACGATCCGCACAACGTCTCGATCAAGTGGTTCGAGGACGGAACGCTCAACGTCGCCGCCAACTGCGTCGACCGCCATCTGGCCGAGCGCGGCGACAAGCCCGCCATCATCTGGGAGGGCGACGATCCTTCCGAGCACAAGATCATCACCTACAAGGAACTCGCCGCCGAGGTGAACCGCTTCGCCAACGTGCTTCACGCGATGGGCGTGAAGAAGGGCGACCGCGTCACCATCTACCTGCCGATGATTCCGGAAGCGGCCTATGCCATGCTGGCCTGCGCGCGCGTCGGCGCGGTGCATTCGGTGGTCTTCGGCGGCTTCTCGCCCGACAGCCTGGCGCAGCGCATCTCGGGCTGCGAGAGCAAGGTCATCATCACCGCTGACGAGGGCCTGCGCGGCGGACGCAAGGTGCCGCTGAAGGCCAATGTCGACAGGGCGGTCGAGAAGCTCGACGTGGACAAGGTGGTCGTGGTGCGCCGCACCGGGGGCGACGTGGCCATGAGCGACGGCCGCGACGTGTGGTACCACGAGGAGGCCGCGCGGGTGTCGGACACCTGCACGCCGGTCGAGGTGAACGCGGAAGACCCGCTGTTCATTCTCTATACCTCCGGCTCGACCGGCCAGCCCAAGGGCGTGCTGCACACGTCCGGCGGCTATCTGGTTTATGCCTCGATGACCCACCAGTATGTCTTTGATTGCAAGGACGACGACATCTACTGGTGCACGGCCGACGTCGGCTGGGTCACGGGCCATTCCTACATCGTCTACGGTCCGCTCGCGAACGGCGCGACCACGCTGATGTTCGAGGGCATTCCGACCTACCCGTCCCCCGCCCGCTTCTGGGAGGTGGTCGACAAGCACAAGGTGTCGATCTTCTACACGGCACCGACCGCGATCCGCTCGCTCATGGGCGCCGGCGTCGAGCACGTGGAAAAGACCGACCGGTCCTCGCTCAGGATTCTCGGTTCGGTGGGCGAGCCGATCAATCCGGAAGCCTGGCAGTGGTACTACGACCACGTCGGCGACAAGCGCTGCCCGATCGTCGACACCTGGTGGCAGACGGAGACCGGCGGCATTCTCATCACGCCGCTTCCCGGCGCCACCGCGCTCAAGCCGGGATCGGCGACGCGTCCCTTCTTCGGCGTCCAGCCGGCGCTTGTCGACGCGGAAGGCACGATCCTGGAGGGCGCGACCGAAGGAAACCTCGTGATCACCGACAGTTGGCCCGGGCAGATGCGCACGGTCTACGGAGATCACGACCGTTTCGTTCAGACGTATTTCTCCGCCTACAAGGGGATGTACTTCACCGGTGATGGATGTCGTCGCGACGAGGATGGCTATTACTGGATCACGGGCCGCGTCGATGACGTGATCAACGTGTCCGGTCACCGCATGGGCACGGCCGAGGTGGAATCGGCACTGGTCGCCCATCCGAAGGTGTCGGAGGCTGCCGTGGTCGGCTACCCGCACGATCTCAAGGGCCAGGGCATCTACGTCTATGTGACGCTTATGGAAGGCGAGGAGCCGAGCGACGCGCTGGCCAAGGAGCTGCGCGACTGGGTGCGCAAGGAGATCGGTCCGATCGCCTCGCCGGACCTGATCCAGTTCGCGCCGGGTCTGCCGAAGACCCGCTCGGGCAAGATCATGCGCCGCATCCTGCGCAAGATCGCCGAGGACAGCTTCGAGAACCTGGGCGACACCTCGACGCTGGCCGATCCGGCCGTGGTCGACGACCTGATCGAGAACCGCCAGAACCGCTGAGCCGGAACCGCTGAGGCGGGGGACAAGACGCCCCGATCGGCACGAATTGAAACGGGCGGCGGTGCCATCGCACCGTCGCCCGCTGTTTTTCAAGGAGCCCGTTTTGCGCAAGGGGAGCGCAAAATCGCGGCAAAATTGATCGAATTCCTTTTCGGATTGCCGGGTCGGACCTGACCGGCGGACGCCGGATCCCGACCGCCGGCGGTGGTCCGGCCGCGCCCCCCTCTTCGGCGGTCAAATGCGCCCTTATCCCCGCGCGGGGTCGATCTCCTTGCGGCACACCGCCTCGAACGCGGAAAGGGCGCGGCTGTCGTCGCCGACCGGTGCCCAGGCCATGTCGGCCACGTTCGTCGGATCGAGCGTCTCGCCGGGGAGAAGGTCGATGCGGCCGCGCCCCTCGCAGTCGTAGAGCTGGGTGATCTGGCGCACCGGCTCATAGCGGGTGAAGAGATTGAGCCGGACGCGGCGGTAGCGCGGCTCGATGCGGTTCGCCTCCACGGTGTCGAGGTCGATGGCGGCGAACCGGTTGATCTTGGGCTTGACCAGCGTCCAGGGCTGAAGCGTATTCGAGGTTTCGTAGCTCGAGACCACCATCATGCCGTCCGGAAGGCCGCGCGAGGTCATGTCGAACCAGCCGTAGTCCATCCAGATCGTGAAGACGAGCATTCCCAGGCCGGCGGCGGCCGGAGCGAGCCAGCGCGGCAGACGGCCGCCGAGGGCGCGGTTGGCGATCATCACGATGCCGGCGATGACGGCGCCGAGAGCGATGGTACTCAAAAGCAGGAAGAACATGGGCGGTCGGTCTTTCTGGCTGGCCGGCGCGGCACGGGCGTGTTCCGGGCCGGGGCAGTCGGAGGCGGACGGGTCATCCTGGAAACAGGGTGCGAGAGGATGACGCGCGGGGCAAGTGCGAACAGGTCCGGCGGCCCGGATTTCGCCTTTTGTGGCTGCCGCGACGTGCGGAGACATTCATCCAGGCTATGGCTAGACCATCTGGTTGCCGTGCCCGATCGCCGACTGAAGGGTCTTGATGACGCCGAAGGCGTCCTTCAGGTGGTTGCGTTCCAGGGCCGAGAGGGTGCTCGGTGCCATGAAGTTGTCGGGCTTGCCGCCGTCGCGCACCTGTCGGGCCTGATGCTCGAGCCGGATGTTGGAGATGAGGTCGTAGGCGTCGAGAAGGTCGTCGGCGCCGGAGGCGCTCAGCACCTTCGCCTCGCGCGCGGCCATCAGCCGCTCGCGGGTATTGACCGGGGAAAGGGCGCCGGTGAGCGCGTAGAGCCTTGCCAGGTCGACGATCGGCACCACGCCGGACAGCTTGAGATCGAGCGTGTCCTTGTGTTCGCCGCTGCGGATCAGGGCGAAGCCGCGGAACAGGCCGAGCGGCGGCGTGTGCTTGAGCGAGTTGGCGGTCATGTGGGCGCGAAAGATGGAGTTCTTGCGCGCCGCCTCCAGCGTTTCCGACTGCATTCCGGCAAAGAGGTCCGTCTCGCCGTGGATCGGGCGCAGGTCGAACATGACCGAGGCGAGCATCTGCGCCATGGGATCGGGACGCGCGATCCAGCCGGCGAAATAGTCGCGCCAGACCGAGGCCTTCTGCCGCCAGCGCGGGTTGGTCGCCATCATGTCGCCGGGGCAATAATAGTAGCCGCAGGCGTCAAGCCCGTCCGAAACCTCGCGGGCGAAGGCCTCGAACCACGCGTCGTGGCGGTCGGGGTCGAAACTGTCGTCCAGGATCAGGCAGTTGTCCTGGTCCGAGACGCCGGTCTGCTCGCGGCGCCCCTGCGAGCCGCAGGCAAGCCAGAGGAAGGGGACGGGCGCCGGGCCGAGTTTCGCCAGCGCGAGCTCGATCAGCCGCCGGGTCAGCGCATCGGTCACCGAGGTCACCAGATGACCGATCTTCCACGCCTCGACACCGACGCCGACGAGCTGGGCCAGAAGCCGGGGCACCCGGGCGACAACGGCGGCGAGATCCTCAATGCGGTCATGGCGCGCGATGTCGGAGACGAGGGCGGCGGCGGTGAGCGACTGGCGGCGCACGAGATTTGTGCGGGTGACGATGCCGACGGGGCGGCCGTCCTCGACGATGGGCAGGTGCCCGATGGCGCTCCCGCTCATGACCAGCAGCGCGTCGAAGAGACAGGCCTCGGGCGGCAGGGTTCGGGGATCGCGGGTCATGACGCTTCCGACCGGCGAGGCGGGATCGCGGGCCTCGGCCAGCACNCGTGCCGTGAGGTCGCCGGTTGTCAGAATTCCCTCGAGACGCTCCGGTGTTCCGACCAGAAGACAGGAGATGGAGCGCTCCGACATGACGCGGGCCGCCTCGCGCACCGGCAGTTCGGCGGTCACGATCACCGGATCGGGTGTCATCAGGTCCCTGAGAGCCGTGGCGATCTCGCCGATCGAGCCCTCGGCGGGCATGGCGGCTGTGCGCCGTCCTGCGTCCCGGAGGCTGTCGAAATAGGCAAGAAAGGCTGGAAACCGCTCGCGCAGGTCGTGGAACACGGCGGCGGGAAGCACCAGCAGGCGCGCCCGTTCGCTCACGGTCGCGGTGAGCTGGGCCACGCCGCCGCGCAGGAGACTGCGTGCGCCGCAGACCTCGCCCGGCAGACATCTGGAGATCAGCATTCCCTCTTCCGACGCAAGGTCGATGGCGCCGCGTTCGACGACATAGAGTGCCTGCACCGTGTCGCCGACACCGAACAGCCGGTCGCCGTCGGGGTGCTCCTCGAGCCGGGCGTCCTGGGCGAGGCGGTGCTGTTCGTCGGGAGGCAGCAGGTCGAAGGGGTGATGGCGCTGGAAGAAGGTCAGCGCAAGCGCCGGATCGGTCTCGGGGATGTGGTCGTCGTCGGTCATTGTCCGGCAAGTCCTCCCGGTGTCGCCTGGGCGTGCCGCCACGCAAGAGGCGGTCGCGCGGCAGGATCCCGGACCAGTTTCACAGGCCCGACGAGGTCACGCCAGCCTGTTTCATCAGGCGCGGGCGGCGTGCCCGGCCCCTCTTGCAGGAACCCCCGCCGGTGGCGGGGTTCGTCGGCCCGCGAGGGGCGGATGCGCGAGGGGCCGCTTGCGGCCCCTCGCTCCGGTTTTCGGGATCAGTGCCCGGTCGCGCCACCCGCGCCGCGCGGAACGCGGACGGACTCGACCAGATCCTGGATCTCCTGCGGCGGCTCTTCGGTCTGCATCGACACCACATAGGCGGCGAGGAAGTTGAACACCGCACCCACCGTGCCGAAGGAGGCCGGCGAGATGCCGAAGAGCCAGTTGTCCGGCGTGTTCGGCAGGATGTTGGTGCCCGGGATGAAGAACATGCCGAGGTAGGTGAACACGTAGCCAACCGTCAGCACGAGGCCGACGAGCATGCCCGCGATGGCGCCCTTGGAGTTGATGCGCTTCGAGAAGATGCCCATCATCAGCGCCGGGAAGATCGACGCCGCGGCGAGACCGAAGGCGAGGGCCACGGTCTGGGCCGCGAAGCCCGGAGGGTTGAGACCCAGGTAGGTCGCCAGCAGGATCGCGCCGGTCATCGCGATACGGGCGGTCATCAGCTCGCCCTTCTCGGAGATTTCCGGGTTGAACACCGACTTGACCAGGTCATGCGAGATCGCCGAGGAAATGGCGAGCAGCAGGCCGGCCGCGGTCGACAGCGCGGCGGCGAGACCGCCGGCGGCGACGAGCGCGATGACCCAGCCCGGAAGCTGCGCGATCTCGGGATTGGCCAGCACGAGGATGTCGCGGTTCACCGTCAGCTCGTTGCCGGCCCAGCCGAACTCCTCGGCCTTGGAGGCGAAGTCGGCGTTCTTGTCGTTGTAGAACTGGATGCGGCCGTCGCCGTTCTTGTCCTCGAACGACAGGAGACCGGTCTCTTCCCAGTTCTTGATCCACTGCGGACGCTCCGCGTAGAGCAGGTTGCCCTCCGGAGAGCCGACCTCGCCGGTCTGGATCGTGTCCATGATGTTGAGGCGCGCCATGGCACCGACCGCCGGAGCGGTGAGGTACAGCAGGGCGATGAAGACCAGCGCCCAGCCCGCGGACCAGCGCGCATCGGCCACCTTCGGCACCGTGAAGAAGCGGATGATGACGTGCGGCAGACCCGCGGTGCCGATCATCAGCGACATGGTGAACAGGAACATGTTGAAGGTGTTGGAGTGGTGTCCGGTGTAGCTGGCAAAGCCGAGATCCGTCACCACCTGGTCGAGCTTGGTGAGAAGCGGAAGGCCGCTCTCGGTGTGGTCGCCGAACAGGCCGAGCGGCGGAATGGCGTTGCCGGTCAGCGCGATGGAGATGAAGATCGCCGGGATCGTGTAGGCGGTGATGAGCACGCAGTACTGCGCCACCTGGGTGTAGGTGATGCCCTTCATGCCGCCAAGCACCGCGTAGACGAACACCACGGCCGAGCCGATGAGCAGGCCGGTGGTCACGTCCACCTCAAGGAAGCGGGCGAAGGTCACGCCCACGCCGGTCATCTGGCCGATGACGTAGGTCACCGAGATGACGATGAGGCAGATCACGGCCACCACGCGCGCGGCGGTCGAGTAGAAGCGGTCACCGATGAACTCCGGCACCGTGTACTTGCCGAACTTGCGCAGATACGGGGCAAGCAGCATGGCGAGCAGCACGTAGCCGCCGGTCCAGCCCATCAGGAAGGTCGAGTTGTCGTAGCCGGTGAAGGCGATCAGGCCGGCCATGGAGATGAACGAGGCGGCCGACATCCAGTCGGCGCCCGTGGCCATGCCGTTCAGAACCGGGTGGACGCCGCGACCGGCGGCGTAGAACTCGCCCGTGGAGCCGGCGCGGGCCCAGATGGCGATGCCGAAGTAGAGCGCAAAGGAAAGCCCCACGACGATGTAATTGAGGGTTGTCTGGTCCATGTGTTCAGGCTCCCGCTTATTCTTCGTCGACGCCGAACTGGCGGTCGAGCGTGTTCATCCGCCAGGCGTAGAAGAAGATCAGGACAAGGAAGACGAGGATCGATCCCTGCTGGGCGAACCAGAAGCCGAGATCGGTTCCGCCGACCTTGATGCCGGACAGGAGGGGGCGAAGAAGGATGCCGCATCCGAAGGATACGACGAACCAGATAATCAGGCAGATCCTGATCAGAGCGAGATTTGCGCTCCAATAGGCCTTGCCGGAGTCATTTCCAGTGCTCATGAGATTTCCTCCACTCAAGACTTCTCGCGTGCACGGGACGTTTTCGGGAAAGTCCGGCCTCGCCGGCCGCCTGGACATGTCCGCATCCGCGGGCGCATGACCGGGCGCGGCACCCGCTCCAACCGGTGCCGCAAAGCCCTTCAGCGCTCCTCCTGCGCCTCGGGCCAACTCCCCCTCCATCCCGGCTGCCGGCCACCGCGCAAGCTGCGGCTCCGGCCAACGAAGCGCCACGCAGGGTCGTGCGCGCGCGCCGTCTCAGCCCTGACCATACAGCCAAGCCGGAAGGGGGCGAACCGAGACATTCGGGTAATACGCTGCAAATCTGACGTAGCGGAATCAAATCAGTAAGGAGCCTGCCTGCGGCGGGCTGTCGCAGGTGGCGGGGCTGCGGCCGCCCCACCTCCCTCCTCATGTCAGCAGGGATCGTCCTTGCCCGACGCGATCACCCGGGTGAGCGCCGTGCGCAGGGCGTCCGCCCCGTCCTTGCCGAGCGTGGAGACGAGCTGCGCCTGATGCGCCTCGGCGCGCGCGATCAGTTCGTCCACGCGCGTTTCGCCGGCGCGGGTCAGGCGGACCCAGGTGCGGCGGCGGTCCTGGGTGTCGGCGCGACGGGCGACGAGCCCTTGCGCGACGAGCTTCTCCACCGTCTTGGACATGGCCGGCTGGTTGGCGAGGCAGCGCCGCGCGAGTTCACCGACGGTCAGCCCGTCCGTTCCCTTCAGCGAGGCGAGCACCCGCCACACCGGCACCGGAACGCCAAGGCCGCGAAGCTCCTCGTGGAAGCCCGCGCTGGCGATGCTGGAGGCGCGCGCGAGCAGATACAGCAGGTAGCCGTCGACGAAGTTCCCGGGCCGGGCGGAATCGCTGTCGCTCATGTCAGCCCCGGTCCGCGGGAAGCGCGTAGTGGGGGCGGGCATAGCGGCCGGAATGGAAGACGAGCGGAACCCGGTCCTGCTCCTCGAACGCCTCGACCCGGCCGAGGAAGACGACGTGGTCGCCGCCGTCGACGCGGGTGTCGTTGACGCATTCGAAGACCGCCGTGACGCCTGCGAGAACCGGCATCCCGCATACGCCGGGCGTCCAGTCGACACCGGCGAAACGGTCCTCGACGGGACGGGCGAAGCGATCCGACAGGGCGTGCTGGTCGGCGNCGAGAATGTTGATCGCGTAGTGCGAGGCACCCTCGAACAGCGGCAGGTTGGCCGACCGCCGCGCCAGGCTCCACAGCACCATGGGCGGATCTAGGGAGACCGAGTTGAAGGAGTTCGCCGTCAGGCCCACCGGGCGCCCGGAAGCGTCCAGCGTGGTGACGATGGTGACGCCGGTGACGAAGCGTCCGAGCGCTGCGCGGAACCGGCGCGGATCGGCTTCGAGCGCGCGCTGCCCCGAAACGGGCGCCCTGGCGGTGTCCTCGTGCATGGCGTTTCCCTCCTCCCTGGGCTCCGGCGCGTGCCGGTGCCGGTCGTGCCTCCCGTTCCGGGCGCCCGCCGGAGCGGCGCCGGAACAAAGTTCATGCCTAAAAATATTCCTTTTCATATAATAACGATGTTGCTAGGCTCGTCCAAGTTCTTTTCGCTTGATGCGCGGATCGGGAGGCCGCGCGCAACATCCAGCCGGAACCGGCGGACAGGCGAATGACCGGACGTCGGGCGAGGTTCCTCGCCGGCCAGAGGGGGAGTTGCCGATGCTTGCCGACCGCATCGAGGGCAAATGGATCGACGCGTTCGAGCGCGTGTTCGCCATGTGCAAGGTCGCCCGCGACGAGACCGTCGCGATCCTTTCCGAAACCCAGTCGCGTGCCCTCAACGTTCACATCGCGGAGCTCGCGCTGCAGCGTCTCGGCGCGCGCGTGTTCCACGTGGTGGTGCCGACGCCGCGCCAGGACACGCCCGTTCCCGTGCGCTCGACCGGCGCCTCGGTGGCGTTGACCGGGCAGGACGCGGCGATTGCCGCGCTCGCGGCGAGCGGTCTTGTCGTCGATCTCACGGTTGAGGGGTTGCTGCACGCGCCCGAACTGCCCGGGGTGATCGCGAACGGCGCGCGCGTGCTGATGATCTCCAACGAGCATCCCGAGGCGCTGGAGCGCCTGCTGCCGGCCGAGCGCGACAAGGACCGCGTCCGCCGGGCGGTGAAGCTCATTCGCGAGGCGAAGGAGATGCGCGTCACCNCCGCCGCCGGCACCGACCTGACGGTCGCGATGGAGGGGGCCTCGACGGTCGGCGTCTGGGGCTGGTGCGACCGGCCGGGCTCGGTCGCCCACTGGCCGGCGGGTCTCGTCGTGTCCTTCCCGGCGGCGCACAGCGTCAACGGCACGCTGGTGCTCGACGCCGGCGACATCAATCTCACCTTCAAGCGCTATCTGGAAAAGCCCGTCCGCCTCACCATCGAGGACGACTATGTGACCGCCATCGAGGGCGAGGGAACGGACGCGGAGCTGACGCGGCGCTATCTCGCCGCCTGGGGCGAGCGCGAGGCCTATGCGGTCGCGCATGTGGGCTTCGGCATGAACGAGGCGGCGCGCTACGAGGCGCTGACCATGTACGACCAGCGCGAGACCAACGGCACGGAAGTGCGTGCCTATTCCGGCAACTTCCTCTTCTCCACCGGGGCCAACGAGTTCGCCGGCCGCTACACCAAGGGGCATTTCGACATCCCGGTGCGCGGCTGCACGATCACGCTCGACGGCGAGCCGGTGGTGGTCGAGGGCGACGTGATCGAGGCCCTGAGATGACCGCCACGACCGGACAGGCCGACCACATCCGCGTGACCAGGGGAGGCGAACCGGTCGTCTTCCTGCACGGGATCGGGGCCGGTGCCGAGATGTTCGCGCCACAGCTCGAGGGGCTGGGCGCCGGGGTCGACGCCATCGGCTGGAACCTGCCGGGCTACGGCGGGACCGGGCTGATCGATCCCATGACCTTCGAGGGCCTGTCGGAGGCGCTCGCGGCCCTGCTCGACCGGCTCGGCATCGCCCGCGCGACGCTCGTCGGCCATTCTATCGGCGGCATGGTGGCGCAGGATTTCATCGCCCGGCATCCCGAGCGGGTGAAGGCGCTGGTGCTGTCCGCCACGGTTGCCTCCTTCGGCAGCCGCGACGGGTCCTTCCAGACGCGCTTCGTCGCCGAACGGCTGGCGCCGCTGGACGAGGGGCGCACGATCCCGGAACTGGCGCGCGCCTTCGTGCCGGACCTGGTCGGCAGCAGGGGGGNGCCCTCGGCGATCCCGCTCGCGACCGAGGCCATGTCCCGCGTGCCCGAGGCGACCTACCGCGCCGCGATCCGCTGTCTCGCCACCTTCGACCGGCGCGAGGCGTTGCCGGCCATCGCCGTGCCGACGCTGGTGGTGGCGGGGTCGGAGGACCGCAACGGGCCGGCGCCGACCATGCGCAAGATGGCGGAGAAGATCGCCGGGGCACGCTATGCCGAGTTCGAGGGCATCGGCCATCTGGCGCCGCTGGAATGCCCGCAGGCGTACACCGACCTGCTGCAGGGCTTCTTCTTCGACACGATCCTTCAGACAAGCAACGGGCAGGGAGCCTCCTGATGACGATCAACGTGACCATTGGCGGCGAGGCCGTTCCGGTTTGCGACGACAAGCCGATCTTTGACCCGGACGCCTTCCGCCTCACCGACCAGGAACGCGAGCTCACGACGCTGGCCCGCAACGTCGCGGCGGCGAAATTCGCGCCACGTGCCGGCGACTACGACCGCGAGGCGACCTTCCCGACGCAGAACTACCGCGACATGCACGAGGCCGGGCTGCTCGGCATCTGCGTGCCAAAGGAGGACGGCGGCCACGGCGCGCCCTTCCGTGCCTACATGATGACGGCGGCCGAGATCGGGCGCTATTGCGGCGCAACGGCGCTGACGTGGAACATGCACGTGTGTTCCTGCCTGTGGACCGGCGCGCTGACCGACGATCTGGACATGGGCGCGGAAGACCGCGAGCTGCACCGGACCCGCCGGGCCGTGCACTACGACCGGATCCTGAAGGACGGGGCGATCTACTCGCAGCCCTTCTCGGAAGGCGGCGCGGCGGCCGCCGGCGCGGCTCCCTTCTCCACGTCGGCGAAGCGCGTCGACGGCGGTTTCCTGATCAACGGCAAGAAGATCTTCGCCTCGCTCTCGGGCCACGCGGATTATTACGGCGTGCTCTGCGGCGAGATGAAGGAGGGCGAGAAGCCCTCGCGTCGCGACACGATGTACATCGCGGTTCCCGCGGACGCGGAGGGTGTTTCCGTGGTGGGCGACTGGGATCCGCTCGGAATGCGCGGCACGGTCTCGCGCACGCTGCTGTTCAAGGACGTGTTCGTGCCCGACGACGCCCAGCTCATGCCGCGCGGCGTCTACTACCAGGCGGCGAACCGCTGGCCGCACATGTTCATGACACTGTCGCCGACCTACATGGGCATCGCCCAGGCGGCCTACGACTTCACGGTGAAATACCTGCGCGGCGAGTGGCCCGGCCTGCCGCCGGTGAAGCGGCGCATGTTCCCCACCAAGCAGATCGGCGTCGCCCAGATGCAGATCATGCTGGAACAGACCAAGGCGCTGTGGTTCCAGGCGATCTCCGAGGCGCGCCCCGATCCGACCCGCGAGCAGATGCTGCGCGCCTGGGCCGCCCACTACACGGTGATGGAGAACGCCAACGAGATCTGCCAGCTCGCAGTCCGCACCTGTGGCGGCCAGTCGATGCTCAAGACGCTGCCGCTGGAGCGCATGTACCGCGACAGCCGCTGCGGCTCGCTGATGCTGCCGTGGACGGCCGAGATCTGCCTCGACCGCATCGGCCGTGAAAGCCTGTACCTGCCGGGAGAAACCGACGAGTGACGTCGATCGACACCTGGATCGAGGCCCACGCGCAGGCCTCGCCCGACAAGGCCGCCATCGTTTTCGCCGGCGAGACGCTGACCTATGGCGATCTGGCCGGCGCGGTCGGGCGCATCGCCCGTCACCTGCGCGACAACGAGGGCGTGCTGCCGGGCGAACGCGTCGCGTATCTGGGAACCAACGCCCCGGACATGCTGGCGCTGCTGTTCGCCTGCGCGCGGCTCGGTGCGATCCTGGTGCCGCTCAACTGGCGGCTGGCGCCGCCGGAACTTGCCCATGCGGTGGCGGACTGCGGCGCGCGGCTCCTGCTGCATCACCCGGAATACGCGGAAACGGCGGCGGTGATCGCCGGGGACGCCGGGGCGCGGCTCGTCGACCCGGCGCAGGGCGGGCTGATCGCGCAGACCGCCGGTCTCGACGCGCTTGGTCCGGGCTCCGGCGAGGGGCACGGCGAGGCGCCGCTGCTCATCGTCTACACCTCGGGCACGACCGGGCGGCCGAAGGGCGCGGTGCTGACACAAGACGCGCTTGCCGCCAATGCCGACAATGCCTGCCACATGCAGGACATCACGGCCGCCGACCGGGTGCTGACGGTGCTGCCCATGTTCCATGTGGGCGGGCTCAACATCCAGACGACCCCGGCATTGCGCGAAGGCGCGACGGTGGTCCTGCACGACAGGTTCCATCCGGCCGCGACGCTTGCAGCGCTTCGCGAGGAACGCCCGACGCTCACCGTTCTCGTTCCCGCGACGCTTGCGGCGGTGATCGCGCATCCCGACTGGTCGCGGGCGGATCTCGCCTCCTTGCGGCTGGTGGCCACGGGCTCCTCGGACGTTCCCCATTCGCTGATGAAGCCCTTCATCGAGCGGGACGTTCCCGTGCTGCAGGTCTATGGCGCGACCGAGACGGGACCGGTCTCCATCTATCAGCGGGTTGGTGACGCGGCTGCCGAGTTCGGCTCCATCGGCCGGGCCGGGCCGCGCACGCGGGTGCGCCTGATGGCGGACGGCCGGGAGGCCGGCACGGGCGAGATCGGCGAGATCCAGCTCATGGGCGGCAACATCACGCGCGGCTACTGGGGGCGCGAGGACGCGACAGCCGAGAGCTTCGCCGACGGCTGGTTCCGCACCGGGGACCTGGCCATGCGGGACGCGGACGGCGTCTACTGGTTCAAGGACCGGATCAAGAACGTCATCATCTCCGGCGGCGAGAACATCTATCCGGCCGAACTCGAGCGCGTCCTGCGCGAGATCGAGATCGTCGGCGAGGCGGCGGTGGTCGGGGTCGCCGATCCGCGCTGGGGCGAGAGCCCGGTCGCGGTCGTCGTGCCGAAGGCCGGGGAAGCGGTGGACGAAACGGGCGTCCTGGCGGGTTTCAACGGCCGCCTGGCGCGATACAAACACCCAAAATCCGTTGTTATGGTGGAGGAATTGCCGCGCAACGCGCTCGGCAAGATCAAACTGGATATGCTCCGCAAAATCGCCGAGGATGCCCTCGGCGCGCGGGACGCAACCGGCCGCGACCCGGTCAAGGACCCAAAGAAGGCCTGACCCGCAGCGCGGTCCTGTGTGAGAGAGGGGAACACAATGCGGAAATTTCTTGCCATGCTTGCCGGCGTTGCGGCGCTGGGCCTTGCCGGTCCGGCCGACGCCGAGACCACGCTGCGCGTCTCCAACTGGCTGCCGCCGTCGCATCCGATCGTGAAGGACATCCTGGCGCCCTGGGGCGAGCAGGTGGCCGAGGCGACGGACGGACGCGTGAAGGTCGAGATCATGGCCTCGCCGATCGGCAAGCCGCCGGCGCAGTTCGACCTGATCCGCTCCGGCGTGGCGGACGTCGGCTACAGCGTGCACGGCTACACGCCGGGCCGCTTCAAGCTGACCTCGCTTGTCGAGGGACCGTTCCTGTCCGACAGCGCGGAGGCGCTCTCCGTCGCCTACTGGAAAGTCCAGAATGCGATGCTCGACAAGGCCGGCGAGCATGACGGCGTGAAGCTGCTGACCGTCTTCACCCACGGCCCGGGCATGATCTACACCACCAAGAAGGACGTGGCGTCGCTGGAGGACCTCGCGGGCCTCAAGATGCGCATCGGCGGAGGCATCGTCTCCGAGATCGCCCAGCGTCTCGGCATGATCGGCGTGCAGGCGCCCTCGCCGCAGGTGTACGAGATCCTGGCCAACGGCGTGGCCGACGGCATCCTGTTTCCGGCCGAGTCCGTGCCGTTCTTCCGCATCGACGAAGTGGTCCGCCACGGGATCTCCGTGCCCGGCGGCCTCTACAACACCTCGTTCTTCGTGGTGATGAACCGCGATGCGTGGAACCGGCTGTCGGACGAGGACAAGGCGGCGATCGACTCCGTCTCCGGCGAGGCGATGGCGCGCATGGCGGGCAAGGCCTGGGACGCGGCGGATGCGGCCGGCACCAAGACCATGCTCGACAAGGGCGTGACGCTCTCCAAGGCCGACGACTCCATGACCGCCGCCATCACCGAGAAGCTCGAAGGCGTCAACGCCGGCTTCATGGAGGCCGCCAAGGCCGCGGGCATCGACGGCCAGGCCGCGATGGACATGCTCAAGGCAGAGGTCGCCGCCGCCAAATGAGCACCTCGGTCAAGGGCTCGGGCACCGAACCCCCGGCGCGTCACGGCGCCGGGGCGTCGGCCCCCGCGCGCTGGGCGGTGCGGGGGCTCTCGCTTGCCGCCGCCCTGCTGCTGATCGTGATGATGCTGGTCACCTTCGTCGACGTGATCGGCCGCTACCTGTTCAACGCGCCCCTGCCCGGCGCCTTCGAACTGACCGAGGTGCTGCTCGCCCTCGTCATCTTCGTCGGCCTGCCGATCGTCACGGCGCGGCGCGAGCACGTCACGGTCGACCTCTTCACCTCGCGCATGCCGCGCCGGGTGCGTGCGGTGCTCGCCCGGGCGGCGAGCCTCGTCACGGCCGTGATGCTGGTCCTCTTCACGTGGCGGCTCGGCGTGAGCGCGCGCGACTACACCAATTATGGCGATGCCACGGTCTATCTGGGCATTCCGCTCGGGCCGGTCGCGGCACTCATGGCGGTGTTCTGCGGGCTGGCAGCACTCGTGGCCGCCTGGCTGGCGCTGAGGCCCGGCCGCGACGGCTGAACCCCGCCCCGGCGAAACGATCCGGCGCGGGCCTCCGGCCCGTTCCGCCCTCACCCGATTGACTGTCGCGGAAGCGCCCGGCACGGGCGGCTTCCGGCCGAGCAAGGATCCCGCCCCCAATGGACACCTGGCTTCCCGGTCTCCTCATTCTCGTCGTCGTGATGTTCGCCGGCGTTCCCATCGCCTTCGCCATGGCGCTGGTCGGCGGTCTCGGCCTGACCATGATCCTCGGCTTCATGCCGGCCATGGCGATCATCGGCCAGACGACCTTCGACACCGGCCTGTCCTATTCGCTGTCCGTGGTGCCGCTCTTCGTGCTGATGGGCAACCTGGTGACGCGGGCCGGGCTGTCCGACGAGCTCTATGCGGCCTGTCATGCCTGGCTCGGCCACCGCAGGGGCGGGCTCGCCATGGCAACCGCGGTCGCCTGTGGCGGCTTTTCCGCGGTGTGCGGCTCCTCGCTCGCCACCGCCGCCACCATGGGCAAGGTGGCGCTGCCGCAGATGCGCCGCTACCGCTATGACGACGGGCTGGCCAGCGGCGTGATCGCCGCGGGCGGGACGCTCGGCATCCTCATTCCGCCGAGCGTCATTCTCGTGCTCTACGGCGTCACGGCGCAGCAGGACATCGCCCGCCTCTTCATCGCCGGCGTGGTGCCGGGCGCGCTCGGCATTCTCGGCTACATGGCGGCGGTGCGCATCGTGTGCTGGCTCAACCCGAAGGCCGGCCCGCCGGCCGAGAGGATGAGCTACCGCGAGCGCTTTGCCGCGCTGAAGGGCGTCACCGGCATCCTCGCGCTGTTCGCGCTGGTGATCGGCGGCATCTACGCCGGCGTCTTCACCGCGACGGAAGCGGCCGGCATCGGCGCGAGCGGGGCGTTCCTGATCGCGCTGGCGCGGCGCCGGCTGACCTGGTCGACCCTGCTGGAGACGCTGGCCGACACGGCCGCCACCACCACCATGATGTTCATGGTGCTCATCGGGGCGCTGGTGTTCTCCAGCTTCGTCAACATCGCCGGCCTGCCGGCGGCGCTGTCCGACATGGCGCGGGCCTCCGAGCTGCCGCCGCAGGCGATCCTGGCGCTGGTGCTGGTGGTGTACCTCTTCCTCGGCATGGTGCTGGAAAGCCTGTCCATGGTGCTTTTGACCGTGCCGATCTTCGCGCCCGTCATGGCCGCGCTGGGCTTCGATCTGGTCTGGTTCGGCATCGTGGTGGTGGTGGTCACCGAGATCAGCCTCATCACCCCGCCGGTGGGGCTCAACGTCTTCGTGCTGAAGACGGTGATGCCGGACGTGCCCATGGGCACGATCTTTCGCGGTATCGTGCCCTTCGTGCTCGCCGACGTGGTGCGCCTGGCACTGATCGCCTCGATCCCGGCGCTGGTCCTGTTCCTGCCGGACATGATGAACTGACGCATGGGCAACGGGCGCGCGGACCACGCGCGCCTTGACCCGGCTCGCCGTTTTGCGCCATTGAAGGGGGATGGGCACACGGGTTCCCGGACGGTCGCGCGGCCGGGGCCTTCTGGATGACGTTTCGCGCGCGAGTTCGAGGGATGGCGTGAGAGTGCGGACGGTTTCGGACCGCAGCATGGAAAGACCCGTCGCGCGGGGCGCCACGGCGCGCGCGCGGTGTGGATCCGCGCGCGTTCTGGTGCGCGTCGTGCTGCAGGACGCGCGCCGCCTTCCCGCCCGGTTCCACGCGCGCCTGAGCGCGACCTTCGACGCCGGCGCCCTTCCCCTGCTTCAGGTCCACGGCTAGGCCCGCGCATCCGCGCGCCGGACGCCGTCTTTTTCCGATCCGGGCGCGCCTTGCGCGCGCGCCAAAGACATCAGCCCTTCATTTCGAGGAGCCAGCCATGACCGCGTCACGCACCCTTTACGACAAGATCTGGGACGACCATGTCGTCGACACGCAGGAGGACGGCACGTCGCTCCTCTACATCGACCGCCACCTGGTGCATGAGGTGACCAGCCCGCAGGCCTTCGAGGGCCTGCGCATGACCGGCCGCCAGGTGCGCCAGCCCGGCCGCACGCTCGCCGTCGTCGACCACAACGTGCCCACCACCGACCGCAGCCACGGCATCGACGATCCGGAGTCGGCGCTGCAGGTGGACACGCTGGCGAAGAACGCGGCCGAGTTCGGCGTCGAGTACTACAGCGAGACCGACGACCGGCAGGGCATCGTGCACATCGTCGGCCCCGAGCAGGGCTTCACCCTGCCCGGCATGACCATCGTGTGCGGCGACAGCCACACCTCCACCCATGGCGCCTTCGGCGCGCTTGCCCACGGCATCGGCACCTCTGAGGTGGAGCATGTGCTCGCCACCCAGACGCTGATCCAGAGTAAGGCGAAGAACATGCGCGTTCTCGTCGAGGGCACGCTGCCCGAGGGCGTGACGGCCAAGGACATCGTGCTGGCGATCATCGGCGAGATCGGCACCGCCGGCGGCACCGGCCACGTGATCGAATACGCCGGCGAGGCGATCCGCGCGCTGTCCATGGAAGGGCGCATGACCGTGTGCAACATGTCGATCGAGGGGGGCGCGCGCGCCGGCCTCATCGCGCCGGACGAGAAGACCTTCGAGTACATCAAGGGCCGTCCCAAGGCGCCGACGGGCGCGGCGTGGGACCAGGCGGTCGCCTACTGGAAGACGCTGTTCACCGACGAGGGGGCGCATTTCGACAAGGAGATCCGTCTCGACGCGGCCAACCTGCCGCCGATCGTCACCTGGGGCTCCAGCCCGGAGGACGTGGTCTCGGTGACCGGAACGGTGCCGGATCCGGACGAGATCGCCGACGAAAACCGCCGCTCCTCCAAGCGCCGCGCGCTGGAGTACATGGGCCTGACGGCGGGCACGAAGATCACCGACATTCCGGTCGATCGCGTGTTCATCGGCTCGTGCACCAACGGCCGCATCGAGGACCTGCGCGCCGCAGCCGCCGTGATCGGCGGGCGCAAGGTGAGCGAGAGCGTCAACGCCATGGTCGTGCCGGGCTCGGGCCTCGTGAAGGCGCAGGCCGAGGCGGAAGGCCTCGACAAGGTGTTCCTCGAGGCGGGCTTCGAATGGCGCGAGCCGGGCTGTTCCATGTGCCTTGCCATGAACGCCGACAAGCTGGCGCCGGGCGAGCGCTGTGCCTCCACCTCGAACCGCAACTTCGAGGGACGCCAGGGCTTCAAGGGCCGCACCCACCTGGTGTCGCCGGCCATGGCGGCGGCGGCGGCGATCGCCGGCCATTTCGTCGACATCCGCGAGTGGCCCAGGGGCTGATCCGGAACGATATCCCCGCGCGCGGCCGGATTTTCCGCGCGCGGGCCATGCTGACGCTGCGTCGCATACGGACTTCACAAGACTGTCACTCTCGCTCTACACTATGCCTGCGATCCGGGATCGCCCTTCGGTGATTCCGATGCGTCGGCATGAGGAGCGAAGGTGTGAACGTCGCCATCTCTCCAGGGGCGCATCCGGCCCTGGTGCTCAATGCGGACTACCGTCCGCTGGCCTATTACCCGTTGTCGCTGTGGTCGTGGCAAGACGCCCTCAAGGCGGTTTTCCTCGACCGGGTCAATATTGTCTCCGAGTATGACGTTACCGTACGAAGTCCGAGCAGCGAGTTCAGGCTTCCCAGCGTCGTTTCCCTCAAGAGCTACATCAAGCCCAGCCGGCACCCTGCCTTTACCCGTTTCAACGTTTTCCTGCGCGACCGTTTCCAGTGCCAGTATTGCGGCTCCCGCGAGGAGCTGACCTTCGATCACCTGATCCCGCGGTCCCGGGGCGGCCAGACCACCTGGGACAACGTCATCACCGCCTGCTCGCCGTGCAACCTGCGCAAGGCCAACAAGTCCTGCTCCGACATCGGCATGTGGCCCATGCACATGCCCTTCGCGCCCAACGTGCAGGACCTGCACAACAACGGCCGCCTGTTCCCGCCGAACTATCTGCACGAAAGCTGGCTCGACTTCCTCTACTGGGACACCGAGCTGGAGCCCTGAGCCTTCGGCCTTTCGGCGGTCGCGTTAACGCCGCATCAACCCTTCCTCCGAAATCCGCGTCCGACGCGCGGGCGGATTAACCCGCCCGCACGCTCCGTCATGCGATAGTCGCGCGCGAGTGAGTGCGCCTTCCACGGCGCAGGAGAGCGAGCGCATGAACGGGTTACGCAAGTCCTTGCAGGGGCGGTTTCGCGGTGTTGTCCGGCGGTTTTCGGCGGACCGGCGCGGCGCCGTGCTGCCGATGCTGGCGCTGGTGCTGGTCTTCCTGATCGTGGTGGCGGGCGCGGGCATCGATTTCGCCCGGGCGGTCAACCAGCGCCAGGCGATCGCGCGCGGGCTCGACGCGGCCATGCTGGCGGTGGCGCGCGAGCTTTCCACCCGCAACATGACCGACGGCGAGATCAAGCAGTTTCTCGAGGACAACTACGAGGCCTATTTCGGCGCCAACGCGGAAGGTTCGGCGATCCCGGGCGTCGCCATTGTCGTCGAGGATCCCCAGATCGACACCAAGGCGCGCAGGATCTCCGTTTCGGCGCGTTCGGACGTTCCCACCTATTTCATCCGGCTGGCGGGAATGGGGCCCACGGAGCTGTCGGTGAGTGCCGCGGCACAGGCGATCTATCCCAAGAGCGTCGAGGCGGCGCTCGTCGTCGACGTGACCGGCTCCATGGGCGGGTCCAAGATCTCGGCCCTGCGGCAGGCCGCCGCCGGCTTCGTCAACACGCTCATTCCACCAGGATCCGCCGACACCAACGAGAAGGTGCGCATCGCGATGGTGCCCTACAGCGCGGGCGTCAACATCGGCCAGGCCAGGGCGGCTCTCGCGACCGATGGCGCGAACGCCAGCCGCACCTCCTACCCCGGCTGCGTGACGGAGCGCGACGGGCCGGAGGCCTATACGGACGCCTCCTATTCGGTCGCGCCCATCGGCCCCGGCGCCCAGCAGGCCGGCTGGAACCGGGCCTGGTATCGCGATCGGCGGGGTTATTTGAATTATTCTTCCAGCTATGTCTGCCCGTCGGCTCAGATGGTGCCGCTGACGCTCGATCCGGGCTCCTCGGCACAGGCGGGGACGCTGCTCTACGAGATTTCGCGGCTGGGGGCGAGCGGCAACACGGCGGGCCAGACGGGCATCGCCTGGGGCTGGTACGCGCTGTCGTCTACATGGTCGTCGCTGTGGCCCGCCAGGAGCGCACCGGCTCCGGCGAGCGACGAGCGGGTGCTGAAATACCTGGTCGTGATGACCGACGGCGATTTCAACACCTGGTTCTCGCCCGACCGGGAAAGGGGAGTGAACTATGACTGGATTGCCCAGTATGATGTTGCGGAAAGTGGCGCACGTGCAAGGGCGCTCTGCGACGCGATCAAGGCCAAGGGGATCACCGTCATCTCGGTCGGCTTCCAGATCTACAGGGGCTCGGCGGCGGATCAGGTGATGGCCCATTGCGCATCGGGCTCGGAGAATTACTACCGCGCTGACAGCAACGAGGCCCTGGTGGCCGAATTCGCCAAGATCGCCAACCAGATCAAGACGACCTACCTGTCACGATGAAGTAGATCAGGGGCAGGAGGACGCCGCTCCCTGCAGCGGGCGGTAGTGGAGCGTTGCATCCATGCGCCAGTTTCCCTGAACCAGCTTGTCGCCAAGCATCCCGGCGTCAATGCTGCAGGCGACGAAGTCGGTGCAGCCGGCGTCCATGGCAGCAATTCGACCTGATGGTCCAAGCGGTTGCCCGTCGCGGAACGGCACGAGATGGGGGCGTCTGGCGACAGACTGTTCCGGAGCGGCAAAGGAGTCCCCGGTTGCAAGCGAGCGGTCGACGCAAAGCCGCACAAACTGACGCTGGTCGAATCGGGCGAGCATGTTCGTCGGCATGTAGCTGTTGGCGTGTCGTGGATTTCCCTCAACCGCGAACTGCACCGAACTGAAGTCGTTCCCGCCATATCCGAGCAGTGTGAAGGTGCCGAATGTCGGCAACCCTTCAAGCCGAATGCCTGCTGCCTCCATGGCGAGCCCACCGCCATCGTGGAGCTGTAGATTTTCCATCCCCGACTCCGTTGATACTCGCATGTTGGCGGGAGTTCCATCTGCGGAGGCGTCCATGGTCAGGAGATACCGTCGGGGTTCCGGGAGGTCCGAGGCGATCACCGATTGCCGCAGACTGGAACTCCAGGTGGCGGAGAAGCGGCTTCCTGAGGGTGGCCGGTAGGGGAAAGGGGCGTTTGCCAGATCGACTTCTGCTCGCACGTCGGAAAGGTCGGCGAAAAAAATCCTTCCGGTCACGCGATGTGGTCCGCGCGGTGTGGGCGGTTCCGCGTCGGGCATTGCGACTTCGACCAGTGTGACGTCAACCTTGCGCCCCACCGTATCGACACAGCCTCGTCGCCAGAGTGCGGGTCTTGCCGGAGCTCCTTGGGCGGAGCGCAAGATAAGCTTGTTGTCGACCGAGACGGCAATGAGCGGGGTCGGCTGCCTTGTCGAACCGGAGGCGTTTGCAACCGGCAGCACTCCGTCGATACAGATACGCAGGAACTGTTGCCTCATGAAGCGCATGACCGGAAGGTCCATCGGTGCGGTTGTGCTGTCCTGGTTTATGAGCCTTACGCCCAGTGCGCCTCCCCACCTGTTGAATTCCAGCTTGCCCCTTTCAAGGCCATGGAGGCTGTATGCTCCACGGGGAACGTTCGGAGGCAGTGCGACGGCGCGGGCGAGGATGCCGATGTCGCGACCGGAAACCACGGCGGTTGCTTCTTCCTCGATCTGGAGTGCCGAAGCGGCATGTGAGATCGGGCGCATGTCGCGCAGAACCTCGACGCGATGGTCGAAGTCGTCGGATCCGGACAGATGGATCGAATACCGCGTATCAAAGGGTAGCCTGGATACAACAGCGACGTTTGGCGAGGCGTACCAAAGGTTGTCACTCTCCGAAGCGCTGGTCTGTGCCCAAACGGCCTGGTTCCCCATCGAGAAAGCCAAGGAACCCAATGATAGAACGGCCAAGTTGCAAAGACTTGCAAGCGTTCGACCCGGCATTTCCCACCCTCCCGGTTCAACCAGAGGGGGAGGTTCCGCTCAAATGCCTGGCGCGTCAAGCTTCCCTGAAGCCTTGCGATGGCTGAATGAAGAAGGGCAACGAAAAGTGGTGCCGGTGAACGGACTCGAACCGCCGACCCCATCATTACGAATGACGTGCTCTACCAACTGAGCTACACCGGCGCACCAAACGCGGGTCGAAGGTTGCCCGCTATGTCATGTCTGTCTTGCGAGACGCTCTTGCGCTTCGCCGCACGGAAGCGCGCTTCCGTCCCCCGGATCAGGAGGCCCGTTCCCGCCAGACATGCGAGAGGACGTCGTGGCATAAGCCGTTCCGCCCTGACCGGGACCCGTGCCGAGGTGGCCGCTTGATAGCGGACACGGACGCGCCGCGCAAGAGGAAACGACGAGATTTCGCGCAAGCGTCCGGGCTCGTCCCCAGCAGCGGTCGCGGCGACCCGAAAACCCTTCACGCAATCGTGAGCCTTGCCCGAGGCGGGACTTCGGCCGGTCTCGCAAGGAATGTTAAATGTAGGGAATGCATGATGATCCGGGACGCGGCCGGTGAAAACCGCGCGCCGTGACAGTGGAAGGGGAAGGAACGGGATGACGCGGGCGAGGACCCCTCATCTTTCTGGGCAGGCACGGGCGGGGCGCGCCACGTGACGAGGCGGGCTTCCCCGGGGGCGGGCGCGCGCGTCGAAGCCATGCTCGAACGGCTGGCGCTTCGCGTGTTGCCGTCGCCGCTGCGTACGCGCCTTGCGCCCGTCGGGCGGCGGCTGCGCGGCGTTCTGTCGGGCGAGGCCGACGAGGCGCGCGCGNAGCGCATGGCGCTCGTCGTCTTCGCCACGCGCATTTTCGGCGCCGCCCTCGCCTATGTGATGCAGGTGCTGCTTGCCCGGCTCATGGGTGGCCACGAGTACGGCATCTATGCGGTGGTGTGGACCTTCGTGGTGGTGCTGGGCATCTTCACGCCGCTCGGCTTTTCCTCCTCCGTCCTCAGGCTCATTCCCGAGTATCGCGCGACCGGCGACGAGGATCGGCTGACGGCGCTTCTGGCGGGAAGCCGCGCGGCCGGCGGGCTGGCCGCGACGCTGGTGGCGCTCGTCGGGATCGCCGTCGTGCATCTCTCCGGCGACCTGATCGCCTCCTACTACGTCCTGCCACTGGTGCTCGGCGCCGTCTGCCTGCCCATGTTCACCATCGGCAGCATCCAGGACGGCATCGCGCGTGCCCACGACTGGACGCTGCTCGCCATGCTGCCGACCTTCATCTGGCGGCCGCTGGCGATCCTTCTCGGCATGATCGGCGCCGTGCTGTGGGGTGCCCCGGCCACCGCCACCTCCGCCTGTCTCGTCACCATCGTCGCCACCTGGGGCGTGACCCTCGTGCAGGGGCTCGTCGTGGCCCGCAAGCTGGCGCGCCTGCGCGGAGACGCGCCCAGGCGGCGGCCGGCGCGCGAGTCGTTCGCCTTCGGCATCTGGCTGCGGTTGTCGCTGCCCATTCTCTTCGTCGAGGGGTTCTTCCAGCTCATCACCAGCGCCGACGTGGTGATGGTCAGCTTCTTCCTGCCGCCGGACCAGGTGGCGATCTATTTCGCGGCCTCCAAGACACCGGCGCTTGCCCATTTCGTCTATTTCGCCGTGCGCTCGGCGACCGCGCACCGCTTCTCGCGCCTGCATCATGCCGGCGAGGGACAGGAGCTCGCCCGGCTGGTCGATGCCGCCGCGCGCTGGACCTTCTGGCCGACGCTCGCCCTTTGCGGCGTCCTGGCGCTCGCCGGCCCCTTCCTGCTGTCGCTGTTCGGGCCCGGGTTCCTGTCCGGTTACCCGGTGATCCTGGTGCTGCTCGTCGGCGTGCTGGCGCGCGCCGCCGTGGGGCCCGTGGACGCACTGCTGACCATGGCCGACCAGCAGTCCGCCTGCGCGCGCGTCTACATGGCGGCCTTCGTGCTCAATGTGGCGCTCAATCTCGCCCTGATCCCGCTGTTCGGCATCCTCGGCGCGGCGGTGGCGACCGCGAGCGCAATGGTGTTCGAGGCCGGCGCGCTCGCCTGCCAGGCGCGGAGACGCCTCGGGGTCGACCCGCTGGTGTGGCGCGGCAGCGGCGATGGTGGGGCCGTGTGAGACGGTCCGTCGGTTAACCAAGGGTTAAGCCTGTCCGCGCGCCGGATGTCCGGCTGTGGCAGAGTGGGGTCACGCGTTTTGCGCGAGATGCGCGACGAGAAAGCGGGGACCCGACAGTGGCAAACGTGGAGCGCATGGTGGAGGAGACGCCCGCAGGACAGCCGCCCGTACGGCCCGACCTGACGCTCGTGCCGGGCGTTGGCGGCGCGGCCGGACTGTCGCTTGTCGTCTTCGCGCCGCACGAGGCGGAACCGCATCTGCCCGCCTGGACGCGGCTCGCGGATGCCGCGCTCGAGCCCAACCCCTTCTTCCGGCCCGAATTTCTGCTGCCCTATCTGGAGGGTGNCGATCACGGCGGGCGCGTGCATGTGGTGGCCGTGCGCGATGGCGCCGGCGCCTGTCTCGCGTTGCTGCCCGTTCGCCGCGGGCGCGCCGGACTGTTCATGCCCGCCGCCTGCGGGCTCGCCGGAGCCTACGGGCCGCTCGGCACGCCGCTGGTGGACGGTCGCCTTGGCCGGGACGCCGCCGTGGCGGCGCTCGCATTTCTGCTTGAAGGGGCGGCCGGGGCGTGTGGAACGCGGCTGGTCGCCCTGCCCTTCCTGCGGACGGACGGACCGGTGGCGGACATGCTTCGCGCGGCCGTGCAACAGGGGAACGGCGCCTTTCGCGTGGCCGGGCGGAGCGTTCGCGCCGGACATGCGACCGGGCGCGAGGGAGAGGCGCAGTTCGCCGGGGTTCGGGCGCACCGGCGCAAGGAATTGCGCCGGCTGGGGCGTCGTCTTGCCGAGCAGGGGCCGCTGACGGTCACGCGGATCGGCGCCGGCAAGGTGGATGCGGCGGCCATCGACGCGTTCCTGGACCTGGAGGCCTCGGGCTGGAAGGGGCGTGCGGGAACCGCGCTTGCCGTCGAGCCCGCGCGGGCCGGTTTCGCGCGGGACTTCCTTCTGTCGCTTGCGGCACGGGGGCGGCTGGTGATCGACCGCATCGCACTGGGAGACAAGCCGGTCGCCATGCTGGTGCAGATTCGCGACGGTGCAAGGCTCCATGCCTGGAAGATCGCCCATGACGAGGCGTTCGACGCCTATTCGCCCGGCGCCCAGGTGGCACGGGCGGCCATGCGCGCGACCCTGGACGGGGCGGAGGAGACCGGTATCACGGGCGCGGATTCGCTCGCCATTCCGGGACACGCGATGATCGCGCCGCTGTGGCGCGGGGAGGTGTCCTGCGGCACGGGGCTCTGTTCCACGGCGCAGGGTGCCCGGTGGCGGGTGTGGCTTGGTGCCCGCGACATCGCGCTTGAAGGGCGCGCGCGCGCCCTTGCCCGCCGGTTGCGCGATGCGCTGAGACGCAGGCGCGGGGCGCGATAATCAGACCGATCCGGCGGCGAGCGTTTCCTTCGACAGCTGCTCGCGCAGGTGGCGGCGGATGACCTTTCCGGTCGTGGTCAGCGGCAGTGCGTCGACGAAGTGGATCTCGCGCGGATATTCGTGCGCGGAGAGCTGGGTGCGCACATGGTCGCGAATACGATCCGCAAGCTCGGCGTCGGGCGTCACCCCCTCTGACGGAACGATGAAGGCGGTGACGATCTCGGTGCGCAGCGCGTCGGGCTTTCCCACCGCCGCCGCAAGGCTGACGGCCGGGTGTGACAGCAGGCAGTCCTCGATCTCGCTCGGGCCGATGCGGTAGCCGGCCGAGGTGATGAGGTCGTCGTCGCGCCCCACGAAGCGGATATAACCGTCCTCGTCGGCAATGCCCTGGTCGCCGGTGAGCATCCACTCGCCGAGAAACTTGGCCCGGGTGGCGTCGGGGTCGTTCCAGTAGCCGAGGAACATGACCGGATCCGGAGCACGCACCACGATCTGGCCCTGTTCGCCGGGGGCGAGCCTGCCGCCGTCCTCGTCGACGATCGCCACCTCGTGGCCGGGCACCGCGCGCCCGATGGCGCCGGAGCGGCTGACGCCGAGACCGGCGCAGGAGGCGATGACAGCGTTGCACTCGGTCTGGCCGTAGAACTCGTTGACCGGAAGGCCGAGCTCCGCGATGGCCCAGTCGAAGGTCTCGCGTCCGAGCGCCTCCCCGGCCGAACCCAGACTGCGCAGGACAAGCGGATGGCGCGCGCGCGGATCGGGAACGGCGCGCATCATCTTCAGCGCTGTCGGCGGAATGAAGGCGTTGCGCACCTTCTCGCGCGCCATCAGGGCGAAGGCCTCTTCCGGGTCGAAGCGGGCAAGCCCGCCCGAGATCACCGGCACGCCGAAGGTGAGGGCGGGAAACAGCGCATTGAGCAGACCGCCCGCCCAGGCCCAGTCGGCGGGCGTCCACAGAAGATCGCCCTCGCGCGGCATGAACTCCTGCGACATGGCGATGCCGGGCAGATGGCCGGGCAGCACCCGGTGTCCGTGCAGCGCGCCCTTGGGCTGGCCCGTGGTGCCGGAGGTGTAGATCATCAGCGCCGGTTCGTCCGGCCCGCTCACGCGGGCGTCGAAGCGCTCGCTTGCCCGGGCGAGAAGCGCGTCGAAGGATGCGGTGCCCGCAGGCAAGGCGCCGGCGACGGGTCCGGTGAGGATGCGCAGGCGCAGGTCGGGCAGGGCGTCGTCGAGCGCATCGATCTTGGCGAGGCCGGCGGCATCCGTGACGATTGCCGAGGCGCCTGAATGGGTGAGGCGATAGCGCAGGGCATCGGCGCCGAAGAGGCTGGCGAGCGGCACCGCGATGGCGCCGAGCTTGTAGACCGCCAGATGGGTGAGCAGGGTCTCGGGCGCCTGGGGCAAGAGCAGGGCGNCCCGGTCGCCGCGCGCCACGCCATTGGCGGCGAGCGCGTTGGCGAGCCGGTTGGACGCGGCCGCGAGCCGGCCGTAGGTCCAGGACTGGCGTTCGCCTCCCGGTCCCAGGTGGATGAGCGCCGGCCGGTCGGGCGTGACGGCGGCGTGCCGGTCGCAGGCCAGCCACGCCATGTTGCAATTGTCCGGGAGCTGCCAGCGGAAGCGGTCCGAAAGCGCTTCGAGGCTCGTCGCGGGGGGAAGTCCGTCGATCATCTGGTCTCGTTCGGTTGTGCCGGCCGCCGTCCCGCGCGGCGACCGGGGAGGTTTACCGGGCGGTCGGCGGTGCGGCAAGCACCAGCGACCAGAACACCCGGTACTTGGACCCGGAGGAATGCGCCGTCGCGATTCCCATCCGGGTCGCCTTGTCGTCAAGCAGAACGGCGTTGTGGGAGGGGGATTCCCGCCAGCCGGAGAAGGCCTCGGCAAGGGTGCGGTAGCCGGCGCTGACGTTCTCGACGGCGTGGGTGTTCGGCTCGCCGACGGCGGCAAGGCGGGCCTTCAGCGTGTTGCCGGGCTGCAGCGAGGCGCGCACGTCACCGGCCTCCGCCATGGCGACGGCCTGCTTGCGGGCGGCCTGCATCAGCGCGGGATCGACGGTAAGGGGCGGCTTGCCGTTGCTCTGCCGATAGCTGGAGATCATCTGGGCCGCGGTGGCGGCATCCACCTGCGCATCGACCCGGGCAAGGTCGGCGTAATAGGGCGGCACGGTCGCGCGGTCGGGCGTGCAGGCCCCCAGGGCGGCGGCGAGACCGCCGGCGACGGCAAGGGGAATGAGGGGAAAGGAAGCGCGAAAGGTCATGGGGCCTCGCTCGGGGAGAAGCCGCCGGACGGGCGGCATGGCACACGCCGGGTGTCATCGAACGCTCCGGAGGCCTTTTGAAGGCAGGCACGTGCGTTCGGTGCGCGAGCGAAGCGTATACACGGCAGCGATTGAAAAAGCCTTTCACGCGTGCCGGCTCCTGTCGAGTGCCGGAAGAGTGTCGCGGAGGCAGGCGGCATCCCGCCTCCGCGACCGGGTCGGAATCGCCGGGGCGCGTTTACTCGCGCCCCGCGGCAAGGACATCCTCGAGCGTGCGCAGCCCTGTCACCGGCGCGTTCACGAGCACGGCCATGTTGCCCGGAGCATGCTGGTTCTTCCACATCTTGGTGTGGGCGGCGGGAATGTCGTCCCAGGGGAAGACCTCGCTCATGCAGGGGTCGATGCGCCGGTCGATGACGGCCTTGTTGGCTTCGGACGCCTGCTTGAGATGGGCGAAGTGGGAACCCTGGATGCGCTTCTGGCGCATCCACACGTAGCGGGCGTCGAAGGTGATGTTGAAGCCCGTCGTGCCGGCGCAGAAAACGACCATGCCGCCACGCTTCACCACCAGCGCGNAGACCGGGAAGGTCGCCTCTCCGGGGTGTTCGAACACCATGTCCACGTCGTTGCCCTTGCCGGTGATTTCCCAGATCGCCTTGCCGAAGCGCCGCGCCTCCTTGAGCCACTCGGCGTATTCGGGCGAGTTCACCTTGGGCATCTGGCCCCAGCAGTTGAAATCCTTGCGGTTGATCACGCCCCTGGCGCCGAGCGAGAGCACGTAGTCGCGCTTGTCCTCGTCGGAGATCACGCCGATCGCATTGGCGCCGGCCGCCGCCGCGAGCTGGATGCCGAACACGCCAAGACCGCCCGAGGCGCCCCACACGAGAACGTTCTGGCCGGGGCGAAGCTGGTGCGGCGCATGGCCGAACAACATGCGGTAGGCGGTGGCGAGCGTCAGCGTGTAGCAGGCGCTCTCCTCCCAGGTCAGGTGCTTCGGGCGCGGCATGAGCTGCTGCGACTGCACCCGGCAGAACTGGGAGAAGGAGCCGTCCGGCGTCTCGTAGCCCCAGATGCGCTGGGTGGGCGAGAACATCGGATCGCCACCGTTGCATTCCTCGTCGTCGCCGTCGTCCTGGTTGCAGTGGATCACGACCTCGTCGCCCACCTTCCAGCGCTTCACCTTGGAGCCGACGGCCCAGACGATGCCCGATGCGTCCGATCCCGCGATGTGGAAGGGCATGTCGTGCACCTTGAAGACCGAGATCGGCTCGCCGAGCCCGGCCCAGATGCCGTTGTAGTTGACACCCGCCGCCATCACCAGGACCAGCACCTCGTGGCTGTCGAGCTCCCAGGTGGGAACCACCTCGAGCTTCATCGCCTCTTCCGGCGGACCGTGACGGTCCGGGCGGATGGTCCAGGCGTACATGTTCTTCGGAACATGGCCGAGCGGCGGGATCTCGCCGATTTCATAGAGATCCTTCACAGGACGGTCTCCCGCTTCCCGATTGTCGTTGGCTTGCTGCGCTGTGGCCATTCTGCTGTCGTCCTCCCGTCCGTATTCCGTGGCGCCGCCCCGGCCCCCAGTCCGGCCGGAACGGGCATTCCTCCCCACCCGATCCCGCCTTGCGGGGGATGACGGGTGGCCGCATCATGTTGCAATGCATCATCATTTCAGCCCGAATTGACGGGCGGAAGCGATGTTTCGCCAGCTTCACGAAACTATCGTTCGAAAAACGGATGCTCCGCTATTCGACTATTGCTTAATTTTCGTGTTTGCCCAAGAGTGATTTTTGCATTGCAATAGGATTGTGTGTCCGGGAGGGACACGCCACCGTGGGCGGCAGGCCGCCGGACGGGCGGTTTCGGACCGCTGCCCAGGGGGCTGGCGAACAGGATGGGAGGGGCCGCCGGCAACGGCACGAAGAGCCCCGGTTGCGGGAGAAAAAGATGAGCGAGACGGGCGGGAAGCGGACGGGTGCAACAGCGGGCGGGCGTGATCGCCCGTGGATCTTCCGCACCTACGCGGGGCATTCCACGGCCGCCGCCTCCAATGCGCTCTACCGGAGCAATCTCGCCAAGGGGCAGACCGGACTGTCGGTGGCCTTCGACCTGCCGACGCAGACCGGCTACGACCCGGATCACGTGCTGTCGCGGGGCGAGGTGGGCAAGGTCGGCGTGCCGGTCGCGCATCTGGGCGACATGCGGGCGCTGTTCGACGGCATCCCGCTCGAGCAGATGAACACGTCCATGACCATCAACGCCACCGCTCCCTGGCTGCTGGCGCTCTATGCGGCGGCGGCGGACGAACAGGGAGCGGACCGGACGAAGCTCTCCGGCACGACCCAGAACGACGTCATCAAGGAATATCTCTCGCGCGGAACCTACGTCTTTCCGCCGGCGCCCTCGCTGCGGCTGACCCGCGACGTCATCGCCTGGACCTATCGGGCGATGCCGAAGTGGAACCCGATGAACGTGTGTTCCTATCACCTGCAGGAGGCGGGGGCGACGCCGGTGCAGGAGCTGTCCTTCGCACTGGCGACCGCGATCGCGATCCTGGACGAGGTGCGGGCGTCTGGCGCCATCGAGCCGGACGACTTCCCAGAGGCGGTGGGACGCATTTCCTTCTTCGTCAACGCGGGCATGCGTTTCATCACCGAAATCTGCAAGATGCGCGCCTTCACCGAGCTGTGGGACGAGATCTGCCTCACCCGCTACGGCGTGGAGGACGAGCGCTTCCGCCGGTTCCGCTACGGGGTGCAGGTGAACTCGCTGGGGCTGACCGAACAGCAGCCGGAGAACAACGTCTACCGCATCCTCATCGAGGCGCTGGCCGTGGTGCTGTCGAAGAACGCCCGCGCCCGGGCCGTGCAGCTTCCGGCCTGGAACGAGGCGCTGGGCCTGCCGCGTCCCTTCGACCAGCAATGGTCGCTCAGGATGCAGCAGATCCTGGCCTATGAGACCGACCTTCTCGAGTTCGGCGACATTTTCGACGGGTCGGACGAGATCTCGGCGAAGGTCGAGGATCTCAAGACGGCCGCGCGCGCTGAACTGCAGCGCATCGAGGCCATGGGCGGGGCCATCGCGGCAGTGGAAACCAGCTACATGAAACAGGCGCTGGTCGCCTCCAACGCGGACCGGCTTGCCGCCATCGAGGCGGGCGAGCAGGTGGTGGTCGGGGTCAACCGCTTCACCGAGACCGAGCCCTCGCCGCTGTCGGCCGGTGAGGACGGCGGTATCCTCACCGTGCCCGAGCATGTGGAGGGCGAGGCGGTGGCGAGCCTTACGGCCTGGCGCGAGGCGCGCGACGATGCGGCCGTGGCCGAGGCCCTTGAGGTGCTGAAGCGCGCGGCCAGCGAGGGCTCCAACATCATGGAGCCGTCCATCGCCGCGGCGAAGGCCGGCGTGACCACGGGCGAATGGGGGGCGGCGCTGCGCGAGGTGTTCGGCGAGTACCGCGCGCCGACGGGGGTCGGCAAGGCGGCCCGGGCCGATGCGGGCGAGCTTGCCCCGGTGCGCGAGGCCNTCGACACGGTGTCGCGCAAGCTGGGGCGCCGGCTCAAGTTCCTCGTCGGCAAGCCCGGTCTCGACGGCCACTCCAACGGCGCGGAGCAGATCGCGGTTCGTGCCCGCGACTGCGGCATGGAGGTGGTCTATGAGGGCATCCGGCTGACGCCGGCGCAGATCGTCAATGCCGCGCTGGAGGAGGACGTGCATGTCATCGGCCTTTCGATCCTCTCCGGGTCGCATCTGGCGCTGGTGCGCGACGTGATGGAGCGGCTCGTGGCGGCGGGGATCGATGACATTCCCGTTGTCGTCGGCGGCATCATTCCGGACGAGGACGCGGCACGGCTGCGCGCCATGGGCGTCGCGGCGGTCTATACGCCGAAGAACTTCCAGCTCACCGACATCATGCGCGAGGTGGTGGAGATCGTCGGCCGGGGCGCGGAAGCCGCCGCCTGAGGGCGGGCCCCGTTCGCCTCGTTCCGCCGGCGCATTGCGCCCTCAGGGAACCAGCTTGTAGCCGCCGCCCTCGGTGACGAGGAGCTCCGCGCTGGACGGGTCGCGCTCCACCTTCTGGCGCAGGCGGTAGATGTGGGTTTCCAGCGTGTGCGTGGTCACGCCGGAATTGTAGCCCCACACCTTGGTGAGCAGCACGTCCCGGGTGACCGGCTTCTCGCCGGCCCGGTAAAGGAACTTCAGGATCGAGGTTTCCTTCTCCGTGAGTCGGATCTTGGAGCCCTTCTCGTCGGTCATGAGCTTCTGCGCCGGACGGAAGGAGAAGCGCCCGATGGTGAACACCGCGTCCTCGCTCTGTTCGTGCGAGCGCAGATGGGCGCGGATGCGCGCCAGAAGCACGGCAAACTTGAACGGCTTGGGCACATAGTCGTTGGCGCCCGCCTCCAGCCCCAGGATCGTGTCGCTGTCAGTGTCATGGCCCGTCAGCATGATGATCGGCGCCTTGAAGCCCTTCTTGCGCAGCAGCTTGACCGCCTCGCGCCCGTCGATGTCGGGAAGGCCGACGTCCATCAGCAGAAGGTCCACATGGCCGTTCTCGGCGAGCTGGAGCCCGGTCGCGGCGTTGGGGGCCTCGCGGGTCTCGAACTCGTCGTAGAGCGAAAGCTGCTCGACCAGAGCCTCGCGCAGGTCGTCGTCGTCGTCGACGATCAGGATCTTGCGTGCGCTCATCGTGGGTCCTCCGTTGACTCCGGTGGATCGTCCGGCCGGCGTGTTTCGCCAACCCTCCGCCGGATCATTCAAATCCGCTTCGCAACACTTAGGCAAGCGAACACGATCACGCGAGCCCGGATTGACGTTTCCCGGCCCGGCGCGCAACAAATCTCGTTCACGCAACCTTGAGTGTCCGGTGATGGTTCCAGCCCTGCTTGCCGCCCGCGCCCGCCTGGCGGCCGCCCGTTTTGCCCGCGCCCCTCTCCCTTGTGGCGGGGAAACGCCCTGCGTGGTGCGGGCAAGCGGCGCGCGTGCCACGAAAGGACGGCTGTCGGTCGGGGCGATCACGCTCGCGTGTGCGCTGGGCCGTTCGGGCATGACCCGCTCCAAGCGCGAGGGCGACGGCAAGACGGTGACGGGTGTGTTTCCCGTGCTTTTCGGTTTCTACCGCCCCGACCGGATGGTCCGCCCGCGCACGCGGTTGCCGATGGTGCCGCTGTCGCCGGAGCTGGGCTGGTGTGATGCGCCGGGCCACGCCGCCTACAACCGGCCCGTCGCGCTGCCCTTCGACGCCTCGCACGAGCGCATGTGGCGCGACGACGGGCTTTACGACGTGGTGCTGGTGCCAGACGTGAACGTGCTCGCGCCGGTTGCCGGGCGCGGCAGCGCATTGTTCATTCACATTGCCCGGCCCGGCTACACGCCGACGGAGGGCTGCATCGCGGTGTCCCGCCGCGACATGGGGCTGCTTCTGGACAGGATCGGGCCCGAAACGCCGCTCGTGGTCAGCGTGTGAGCCGGGCTCCGGGCCGGGGACTGTCAACCGTGGCGTGAACACTGCGTCCGCGTGGTACACGCTGACGCGGGCCTCTCCGACGCCTATCTTTGTGTCTGAGGATCCGCATAGCGGCCCGTGCCCCCGCAGGGCGCGGGCGCGCGGAACACGAGGAGACAGGCCATGTCCGTCAGACCAGTTGTCCAGTCTACCGCCGCGAAGCCCACGCTCGAGGGCGCGGGCGTGCATCTGCACCGGGCCTTCGGCTTCGGGGACCCGACCCAGTTCGATCCGTTCCTGATGTTCGACGATTTTCGCAACGAGGACCCGGAACACTATCGCAAGGGCTTCCCCTGGCACCCGCACCGGGGCATCGAGACCATCACCTACGTGCTGTCCGGCACGGTCGACCATGGCGACAGCCTCGGCAACCGTGGCTCGCTGGGGGCGGGCGACATCCAGTGGATGACCGCCGGCAGCGGCATCATGCACCAGGAGATGCCCAAGGGCGATCCGAACGGGCGGATGCACGGCTTCCAGCTCTGGGCGAACCTGCCGTCCTCGCTGAAGATGACCAGCCCGCGCTATCAGGACGTCCCCTCCGGCGAGATCCCGGAGATCGTCGACGACGATGGCACGGTGGTGCGCGTCATTTGCGGATCGTTCTGGGGCCGGAACGGTCCCGTCGACGGCATCGCCGCCGATCCGCAGTATCTCGACGTTTCGGTGCCGGCCGGGCGCACCAAGCGGCTGCCGGTCGATACCTACAGGCAGGCCTTCGCCTATGTGTTCGAGGGCTCGGCGTCCTTCCGCGATGCCTCGCGTCCGTTCGGCGTGCTGCTTGAAAAGGAGGTCGACGGCGAGGAGGTGCATGTGCGCGACATGTCGGGCGACCGCACGCTGGTGCGTTTCGGCACCGGCGACGAGGTGACCGTGACGGCGGGCGAGCACGGTGTACGCTTCCTGCTGGTCTCCGGCGCGCCGATCCGCGAGCCGGTGGCCTGGCACGGACCGATCGTCATGAACACCCGCCAGGAACTGATCCAGGCGGTGAACGACCTGCAGAACGGCACCTTCATTCGCGAGGGCGCGCGGTTCTGACACGCGCTCCGTGGCGCGGACACGAGGAAATGGCGCGCGCGGGCACTGGAACCGCGCGCGCTTTTCCGCCATATAGTCGTGCAACAGAAGACCGGACCGGCGGGCCGCATCGAGCGCGGACCCGCCATGAGGCGCTTGTCCCGGGCCCCGACGCCGCCATGAAGGCGGAACGGGCGGTACCGGGCGGCGCGGGCAAGGTCGAAACCTCCCGGGCAGGCATCAGCGGCATGTCCGGCATGTGACGGATTTCCGGGACCATGGGCGGCGAGAGCATACCCTTCCTGAAGATGAATGGGCTCGGCAACGATTTCGTTGTCTGGGACGCCCGTGGCGAACCCGTGCGGCTCGATGACGACGAGATCCGCAGGATCGGCGCGCGCGACGGCGGCATCGGCTTCGACCAGATGATCACGGTGGAGACGAGCCCCGCCGGGGCGGATGCCTTCATGCGCATTCACAACCGGGACGGCAGCCAGGTCGACGCCTGNGGAAANGCCACGCGCTGCATCGGGCGGCTGCTGATGGAGGAGCGCGGGGTCGACCGGGTCACCATCGAGACCAACGCCGGCCTGCTCCGCGCCTTCGCGACGGACGATCCGCGCCGGGTGAGCGTCGACATGGGCGTGCCGCGCTTTGCCTGGAACGAGATCCCGCTTGCCGAGGAATTTCACGACACACGGGCGATCGAACTGCAGATCGGCCCCATCGACGCGCCGATCCTGCATACGCCCTCGGTGGTGAATGTGGGCAATCCGCACGCGATCTTCTGGGTGAAGGATATCGACGCCTACGATCTGGAGCGCGTCGGTCCGCTTCTTGAAAACCATCCCATGTTTCCGGAACGCGCGAACATCTCGCTGGCGCATGTCCTGTCCGACCACGAGATCGACGTGAAGGTGTGGGAGCGCGGGGTCGGGCTGACCCGGGCCTGCGGCACCGCCGCCTGCGCGGTCGGGGTCGCGGCGGCGCGCGACAACCGCACGGGACGGCGGGTCACGGTCAACCTGCCCGGCGGGCCGCTTCTCATCGAGTGGCGCGAGGCGGACGATCACATCCTCATGACCGGCGACACGGAAATCGAGTTCGAGGGTGTGCTGGAGCGCGAGACGCTCACCTATTCCAGAACCGGGCCCGGCGACCGGCCGATCCTCGAGGTGGTCAAGTGAGCATCGACGTCGTCACCTTCGGCTGCCGCCTCAACTCCTACGAGTCCGAGGTGATGAAGCGCGAGGCCGAGGCCGCCGGCCTTCGCGACGCGATCCTCATCAACACCTGCGCGGTGACGGCGGAGGCGGTGCGCCAGGCCCGCCAGTCGATCCGCAAGGCGCGCCGCGAGAACCCGGAAGCGCGCATCATTGTCACCGGCTGNGCGGCCCAGACCGAGGCGGACACATTCGCCGGCATGGACGAGGTCGACCTGGTGCTCGGCAACACCGAGAAGCTGGAGCGCGCCTCCTACGGGCGCGTGGCGCAGTTCGGCATCGAGGAGAGCGAGAAGGTCCGCGTCAACGACATCATGAGCGTGCGCGAGACGGCGGGTCACCTGATCGACGGGCTGGAGGGGCGCGCCCGGGCCTTCGTGCAGGTCCAGAACGGCTGCGACCATCGCTGCACCTTCTGCATCATTCCCTACGGACGCGGCAATTCGCGTTCGGTGCCCATCGGTGTCATCGTCGACCAGATCCGCCGCCTGGTGGAAAACGGCTACCGCGAGGTGGTGCTGACCGGTGTCGACATCACCAGCTTCGGCGCGGACCTGCCCGGAACCCCGAAGCTCGGCGACCTGGTGCAGAAGATCCTCAAGCTGGTGCCGGACCTGAAGCGGCTGCGCCTGTCGTCCATCGACTCCATCGAGGCCGATCCGGCGCTGATGCGGGCGATCGCCGAGGAAGAGCGGCTGATGCCGCATCTGCACCTGTCGCTTCAGGCGGGCGACGACATGATCCTCAAGCGGATGAAGCGCCGGCACCTGCGCGACGACACGATCCGCTTCTGCGAGGAGGTGCGTCGCCTGCGTCCCGACGTCGTGTTCGGTGCCGACATCATCGCCGGCTTCCCGACCGAGACGGAGGAGATGTTCGCCAATTCGCTCGCCATCGTCGACGATTGCGGGCTGACGCATCTGCATGTCTTCCCGTTCTCGCCGCGCAAGGGCACGCCGGCGGCGCGGATGCCCCAGCTTGGCCGCGCCATCGTCAAGGAGCGCGCCGCGAGGCTGCGCGAGAAGGGCGAGGCGGCGCTGCTCGCGCATCTGGACGGCGAGGTGGGGCGCACGCGCGAGGTTCTCGTGGAGCGTGAGGGGCTTGGCCGCTCGGAGCAGTTCACCCAGGTCGAGTTCGAGGACACCGCGCTTCAGGCCGGCGACCTTGTAAAGCTGACCGTCACCGGGCATACCGGGCGCCATCTCCTGGCAACTCCGGCAAGGCAGCAGGCAGCATGAGCGACACCAAGCGCGGATTTCTCGGACGCCTCTTCGGCGGACGCAAGCCGACGCCTGAAGACGAGCAGCGGCCCGAAACCGAGGCGCTTCGCGAGGAGCTCCCGGAGGACGGAGGCGCGCCCGCATCCGCACCCGATGAGGACAGCTCTCCCGACACGGCGACCGATACCCGGGCCGAGCAGGCCGGAGAGCCGGTGGCCGCGCCCGTGACGCCGGCGTCCGACGCCGGGGTCGAGATCGCGGCGGAGCCGGAGCCGGAAACGGCCACGGGAGCCGAGGCGAACGAGGAAATCGCCCGCGAACTCGCGGAGGCGATGGACGCTGCACCGGATGCCGACGCCGGAGCGGACAGTGAGAGCGAAGACGAGGCGGCTGCCGACAGCGCCGAGCCGACCGAACCTCCCGCCGATCCCGCCCCGCAGGCGGAGACCGGGGCATCCGCCGAGCCCGAAGCCCCAGCCGAGGCCACCCCGCGCCGCTCCTGGCTGACCCGCCTGCGCGACGGGCTGGCGCGCTCGTCGGCATCGCTGACCGGCGGCATCACCTCGCTTTTCACCAAGCGCAAGCTCGACGCCACGACGCTGGAGGAATTGGAGGACCTGCTGCTGCAGGCCGACCTCGGCCTCGACACGGCGATGGCGATCACCGACCGCATTGGCGACGGGCGCTTCAACAAGGAAATTTCTCCCGAGGAGGTGCGCCGCATTCTCTCCGAGGAGGTGACGAAGGTGCTGGAGCCGGTCGCCAGGCCGCTGGAGGTCAGGGGCGATCACACGCCGCAGGTGATCCTGTTCGTCGGCGTCAACGGCACGGGCAAGACCACGACGATCGGCAAGCTGTCGGCGAAGCTCGCCGCCGAGGGCAAGTCGGTGATGCTCGCGGCGGGCGACACGTTCCGCGCGGCGGCGGTCGAGCAGCTCAGGATCTGGGGCGAACGCACCGGCGCCGAGGTGGTGTCGCGCGACACGGGCGCGGACGCGGCCGGCCTCGTCTTCGACGNCATGAAGGCGGCGCGCGAGAAGGGGGTCGATGTGCTTCTCGTCGACACGGCCGGGCGGCTGCAGAACCGCGCCGAACTGATGGCCGAGCTCGAAAAGGTCGTGCGCGTGATCCGCAAGCACGACGAGACCGCCCCTCATGACGTGATCCTGACGCTGGATGCGACGACGGGGCAGAATGCCATGAACCAGGTGGAGATCTTCGGCCGGACGGCCGGTGTCACCGGCCTGGTCATGACCAAGCTCGACGGCACGGCGCGTGGCGGCATTCTCGTCGCCATCGCCGCAAAGCACGGCCTGCCGGTGCATTTCATCGGCGTGGGCGAGGGTGTGGAGGATCTGGAGCCCTTCCGGGCCGAGGACTTCGCCGACGCGATCGCGGGACGGGAGAGCGGCAGCTGATGGAATTCGAGAAGGGTCCGAACGAACCAGGCCGCAAGGAACTTTCGCCTCTGCTCAAGCTCGTGCTGGAGCTGGGGCCGCTGGTGTTGTTCTTCTTCGCCAATTCGCGCGGTGCGGCGCTCGCAGACCAGTTTCCGGTGCTGAAGGAACTGGGGGATCCGATCTTCCTCGCCACCGCGGTCTTCATGGTGGCGATTTCGCTTTCCCTGGCCGTGTCCTGGGCGCTGACCCGGCGCCTGCCGGTGATGCCCGTGGTCTCTGGGGTGGTCGTACTCGTCTTCGGCGCGCTGACCCTGTGGCTGCACGACGAGCTCTTCATCAAGCTGAAGCCGACCATCGTGAACGTGCTGTTCGGCTCGATCCTGCTTGGCGGGCTCGCGTTCGGAAAATCCCTTCTCGGCTATGTCTTCGACAGCGTCTTCCACCTGGACGACGAGGGGTGGCGCAAGCTCACCTTCCGCTGGGGCGTGTTCTTCTTCGTGCTGGCCGTCATCAACGAGGTTGTCTGGCGCAGCTTCTCGACGGATTTCTGGGTGTCGTTCAAGGTCTTCGGCGTGATGCCGCTGACCATCGTGTTCACGCTGTCCCAGATGCCGCTTGTCGCCCGCCACACCGTCGAGACGGGCGAGAACAAGGACGGCTGAAACGCCCAGGGTGCGTCCGCACCCTCGTTTATGGATCCACACCCTAGAACCTTGCGAGCGGATCACGTCCGATCAGCCAGAGGTGCCCCTGCAGCAGGAACCAGGCGAAGAGCGCCAGCGTGAGGGCGAGGATCGCGAGGTCCCGCCTCCCGAAGGCCGGACGCGCGCGTCCCGAGACGAGTGCCACGAAGGGAACCCGTGAGGTCCGGCTGGCGAGCCGGCGCCAGAGATCCGGCCCGAGCCGGCGCCGCGCCCTGAGGTCGAGCAGGGCTATGCCGCCGAGCGAGAGGGCGGCGAAGGTTCCGAACAGGATCAGCGCGACGAGATGGCCGTTGGCCACGAGATGCAGCAGTGCCCAGAGCAGGAAGCCCGCGAGAACCGGGTGGCGGACAACGCTTGCCGCCGGCCCCGGACGCCAGTCGTCGGCGGGGTCCGGCGGGGCCATGAGCGAGACTGAAAGCGGCGTGGGCTCGCTCAGGCCCGCGATCAGCAGCCAGGCGGCAAGCGGCATGAAGGTGAGCGCCAGATGCGCCTGCCAGGCGGCGGGCTCCCACAGCATCACATAGGGCGCGCGGCTGGCCGCCGAGATCAGCCAGACAAGCAGCACGAGCGAGAGGAGTGAATAGGCGGCGAGATAGGTACGCCGGCCGAAGGCGGCGATCAGGCGCGGCCGCACGCGCGGATGCGGCGGGATCGCGTGGGCCGCGAGAAAGGCGGCAAGGCTTGCAAGGAACTCGGTCATGGGGCCTCACGGCTCTTGGTGGCCGGCGTTTTCGGCGGTATCGCGCACCGGATGGTCATGTCCTCCACCATGCGGTTGTGGAGCCGTCATGCAAGGGGGCGCCGTGTCGCGGGCTTGACCGTTGCGCGGATCGGGTCAAACTACCTGAAGTGGATTGCATTGCATGAGGCGCGGCGGAAGCCGCGTCAGCCCGCCGCGCGGATTTTCACGGTCCGCGCACCGGAGACGAAACGACACACCCCGGTGCATCCGGAACAGCGTCCATGTGCCCTGTCCTGTCCGACGCGCAATCAGCTTCTTCTTCCCGCCGCCGGGCCGGACGGCCATGAGCCGCCGTGTCACCCGCCGAAAGGGACGACCATGGATCGACCGCTCGACCGCCTGCTGACCCGCCTGATCCGAACCGGCACGCTGACCTTCAGCGGACCCGGCGGGACGACCAGAACCTATGGCGACGGAACCGGAACACCGGTTCATGTCGCGATCAGAACCCGGCGCGCGGCTCTTGCCATCGCGCTGGATCCGATGCTTGCCGCGCCCGAGGCCTACATGGATGGCGACCTCGAGGTGGTTCAGGGTGATTTGCTCGATTTTCTGAAGGTGGTGTTCCTCAACATGGGGGACGAGAGCGCGCCAAGCCTGGCCGCGAGGACCATCGACCGGCTGCGGATGCTCGGCCGGCGGCTGCACCAGTACAACCCTGCGGGCCGCGCGACGCGCAACATCCAGCATCACTACGATCTGTCCGCCGACTTCTACCGGCTCTTCCTCGATGAGGACATGCAGTATTCCTGCGCCTATTTCGCAAGTCCCGACGCGGGCCTCGACGAGGCACAACTCGCCAAGAAGCGCCATATCGCCGCCAAGCTCGCCATGCGTCCGGGCCTGCGGGTCCTGGACATCGGCTCGGGCTGGGGCGGCATGGGGCTCTATCTGGCGCGCGGCTTCGACGCCTCGGTGACCGGTGTGACGCTGTCGCGCGACCAGCACGAGGTCTCCCGCGCCCGCGCGGAGGCGGAGGGATTGGCGGCGCGGGCGTCGTTCGAGCTGCGCGATTATCGCAGCCTGTCGCAGCGCTACGACCGTATCGTCTCGGTCGGCATGTTCGAGCATGTGGGCGTGAGCCACTACCGGCAGTTCTTCGAGACCTGCGCGCGGCTTCTGGACGACGACGGCGTGATGCTTCTGCATTCGATCGGCCGCAGCGGCGTGCCTGGCGCGACGAACCCCTTCATTCGCAAGTACATCTTCCCCGGCGGCTACATGCCGGCGCTGTCGGAGGTGCTGCCGGTCATCGAGCGCACGGGCCTCGTCGTCACCGATGTCGAGATCCTGCGGCTGCNCTNCGCCGAGACCCTGAAGCATTGGCGGCAGCGCTTCCATGCGCGCTGGAAGGAGGCGGCGGAGCGCTTCGATGAACGCTTCTGCCGCATGTGGGATTTCTATCTCGCCGGATCGGAAGCCGCCTTCCGCTGGCAGGACCTGATGGTGTTCCAGATCCAGATCGCGAAGACGAACCACGCGCTGCCGGTGACACGGGACTACATGGCTCGCGAGGAGGCGACGCTGATCGATGCCGCGTCCGCGTTCAGGCAGGCCGGATCCGGAGACGACTGACCGGCGTCGCCCTTGCTGTGCGGGGCGTCAGCGGGCGAGCAGTCCCGGTCCGCCGGAAAGGGCGAGGGCGGCATCCGTCAGGGCGAGCATGTTCGCGTTGGGCTGGCTCGCGGGCAGGCCGCGCAGGTGCCGCAGGTGACGGAACGCCGTTTCGAGATCCGGATGCAGTTCCGGCCAGGCAAGCACGAGGTAAAGCGCCAGGACGCTCACCGAACGCGAGCGACCTCCCCGGCAGTGCACCAGGACGTTGCCGGCACGGTGCGGCGGATAGTGGCTCTTGCCCGGGCTTTCCTGGCCAAGGATGCCGGCGAGAACGAGTGCTGCGCCCAGAAGGTGGGGCGGTGTGTTTCCCCTGCCGTCGATCAACCCGACATGGGTGCGCCGCACGGCGGTGCCGTCGGCAAGCGTCAGCGGCGCCATCTCGATGTTGACGGCAAGGTTCATGGTCGAGGTGATGCCGCGCTCCAGAAGCAGGGCTCCGTCGTCGGCGGCGATCCGGTTGCCGAGGTAGAGCGTCGCGCCGGGCATTTCGGCGACGGGAAGCAGCACCGGCAGCCGGTCTTCCTGCGTTTCTTCCAGATGCGGGGCGAGAAGGGGAGCGTGGTCGGTCATGAGGCGCGGGATCCGGTGCGTTCGGCAGGCCGTGATGGGCCAAGATCGAGGACGGGGTCAAGCACGAGGCGCTCCCCCAGGGCGGTGCAGAGCCCGGTCATGGTCTCGCGGGCGGCGAAGACGGGCAGGACATGCTCCGCCCCGGTTTCCCGTGCAAGCGCCAGCGTGTCCGAGAGGCACGGGTGGACGTTCCAGGCGAACCATCTCGCGCGGTCCGTGCGCAGCAGGTCATGCGCGGGCGTTCCCTTCGGAACATGGCTCGAGAAGATGAAGCGGAACCCCTCGCCGATGCGCGCGAGAAGGTCGGCGGGCAAGCCCGTTTCCGCGTTGGAGCCGGCCGCGACGATGACGTCCGAGGGATGCCAGTCGTCGGTCCGTCCCGCCGTGGCATCCGCCAGTCGGGCGGCTGCGCGCGCGATCCGGGCGGAAACGCCCGCGACCCGGCCGTCGGCGATGTCGCGAAGCTCGGCGACAAGGCGCGGGCAGGGTCTTGGCGCCAGCCCCCTGGCCTCGAGAGCGAGCGCCACCTCGGGACCGCGCCCGCCGGCGGGAACCGGCAGCACCGCGCCGGAGGAGGCCTCGCGGGCGATGTGCTCGATCTGGTCGGCCAGCGGCTCGTCCCGGTCGCCATAGGAGGCGTCGGTGACCAGAACGCGCGCGGGGGGCGGGCTGTCGAAGGGCAGCAGCGTCGATTCCCGGCTCCAGTCGCCGGTGTAGAGGATGCCGCCGGCCGCATCCGCATGGATCCAGACGCCGCCGGGCGCATGGCCTGACCGGCCAAGCGTGAGCGGTACGCCGCAGACCGTCGCGGGCCCGCTTTCCGGCAGCAGGCGTCGCCTGTCCCCGGGAATGAAACCGGCGCCGTACTCCGCCTCGATCAGGCGAAAGGTCGTCGCCGTGGCGTGGACCGGGGGATTGCCGAGCCGGGCTGCAAGGTCCAACCCGCCGCAATGATCCTGATGGGCGTGGGAGATCAGGATCGCGTCCACTTCACCCACGCCGGTGAGGTCCGGCAGCACGCCGGGTTCGGGGCCCTCGCCCAGGTCGAGCAGCAGGCGGGCGCCTGCCGTCTCCAGCAGGAAGGCGGCGGGGAGCTTGCCGTTGATGCCGCTCACGCAGGTCAGTCTTGCCAAGGCAGGGCTCCCTTCGGCAACCGGCGGGAGGCCAGCGAGGCGGCCAGCATCAGGGCGAAGACCACCAGCACCATGAGGCAGCCGACGGCCGCCGCGAGCGTGGAGGACCCCGCCTCGTCGAGGAAGACGATCATCGGGCCGATGGTGCGGGTGCTGGAGGACACGAGCAGGATCGACACCTGGATCTCGTTCAGCACCGTCATGAAGACGAGGATGCCACTGGCGAAGAGCGAGGGCGCGACCAGTGGCGCGATGATGTCGCGCATGCGTGTCAGGAAGCCGGCACCGGCGACGCGGGCGGCCTCCTCGAGCGAGCGGTCCACCTGCGCGAAACCGCCGAGGATCGGCCTGAGGGCAAGCGCCAGGAAGTTGGACAGATAGGCGGCGAGAATGATCCAGGGTGTGCCGTAGAGGCTGAAGCCGAGCAGCGGCAGCGGCCGCAGGAAGAACAGGATCATGGCAACGCCCAGGATGACGCCGGGCAGCGCGTAGGCGAGTTCCGCCGCCATGTGCGCCGCGCGAACCTCCGGTCCGCGGCGGAAGGTCAGGAACCAGCCGAGGAACAGCGACACGACGAGCAGGATCGCCACCGCCGCGCCGGTGAGCGTGAAGCTGGTGGCGAAGGCCTCGCGGATCTGGCTGTGGCGGAAGAGGGCGTTGACGTAGTGCTCGAATGTCAGCGTCTCGAACGTGAGGCCCTGGCCGTAGCCGGAGACCAGCGAGGTGGCGACAAGCGCGGAGAGTGGAAGCGCGAGCGTCGCGACGAGGAAGGCCCAGGCGCCGGCCTCGACCATCGGGCGGGCGCGGCCGAGCGGAATGCGGATGGTGCCGCCGGATCCGTCGACCTGAAGGTTGCCGCGCCGTCCGGCCCAGCCGGCGAAGGCAAGGGCCGCGACCGTGACCGTGGACAGGAGCAGGGCGAGCGTTGCCATGTCCGACAGGGCGGAGGGGCCGTAGGCATTCATCTGGCGGTAGATCAGCGTGACGAGGGTCGGAAAGCGTGCCGGGATGCCGAGCATCGCCTGGATGCCGAAGTTGCCGATGGCCGAGACGAAGGCGAGGCCGGCGCCGGCGAGAAGCCCTGCTCGGGCGAGCGGCAGCACGATCGTGGCAACGAGGCGCAGGTTTCCCGCGCCGGCGGCACGGGCGGCCTCGGCAAGGCTCGCCGGCAGGCGCGCAAGGCTCGCGCGCACGGTCAGGAACACGAGCGGGGCGTTGGTCAGGCCGAGAAGAACGATGATGCCCGTGGCGGAAAACAGCGGATGCCGGGCACCGGGCTCCAGGGCGAGGCCGAGCGCGCCGAGCACGGGGCTCGTCGGCGAAAAGGCCTGCACCCAGGCAAGGGCCGTGACCTGCGGCGGGATCATGAGCGGCAGCACGAAGCCGAACACCCAGGCTGTGCGGGCGCGCATGTCGGTGAGCGCGGTCAGCAGCGCGGCAAGCGTGCCGAGCGCGACGGCGATCACGGTCGACAGGGCGGCGACCTGGAGCGAATTCAGTGTCGCGGTGACGACGCGGCGTTTCAGCAGGAGATCGGCGAGACGGTCGAGATCGATGAAGCCGGCGGGCGCGATCCCCGTGACCGCCAGGCGCACCAGCGGCGCCAGCGACAGGGCGGCGACGAACAGCAGCAGGAGGACGAGCACGGCCCCTTGCGAGGACGGCAGAAGGGCCGGCAGACGCCGGCCCCCCCGCGACATTGTCGTTGCGATGTCGGACATCGCCTCAGCCGCCGAAGATCTCGGTGAACTTCTCGCGCACGGCCGCGTCGGTCTCGACCGCCTGGCCGGCGTCGATCGGCAGCAGCGTGATGTCGCTCAGCTTCGGGAAGCCCTCCGGCGAGGCGACTTCCGGATCGAGCGGCAGGTTACCCTGCTCGGCGACCAGTTCCTGGCCCTTGCGCGAGAGCAGGAAGTCCACGAACACCTTGGCGGCCTCGGGCTCCTTCGCCGTCGACAGGATCGCGACCGGCTCGGTGATGAAGCTCACGCCGTCCTTGGGGAACACGAAGTCGATGGGCGAGCCCTTGGCCTTGGCGCGCAGTGCATTGGCGTCGACGACGATCGCGTATTTCGCCAGGCCGCCCGCGACAGCCTTGATGGCCGGGCCGTTGCCGCCTTCCGGCGCGATGTCGAGCTCCGCGAGCTTCTCGTAGAAGTCCCAGCCGATTTCGGGGGCGTTGATGAGCGCGTGCAGGTGGTTCAGCGCGGCGCCCGAGTAGAGCGGCGAGGGAACGGCGATCTGGCCGCGGTTTTCCTCGACGAGAAGGTCGGCCCAGGTCTCGACCGGCTCGGCCGACTGGGTGTTGTAGGCGATGCCGGTGGAGATGACCTTGGTGCCGAAGAAGGTCATGTCCTTGTCGTAGGTGCCCTTGTCGTAGGTGCCGACCTTGGCTTCCGGATAGGCCATGAGGCGGCCTTCGGCCTTGAGCTGGCCGAGGTTGATCGTGTCGGCGACGAGAAGGACGTCCGGCTTCAGGTCGCCGGCGGCGATTTCCGCGCGCAGCACGTTCATGAGCTGGGAGGTGCCGTTGCGGGTCCACTCGACCTCGATCTCGGGATGCTCGGCCTGGAAGGCGTCGACCGTCTGCTGCGCCTGCTCGGGCGACTGGGAGGTGTAGAGAACGAGCTTCTCGGCGTGGGCGGTGCCCGCCAGAAGCAGAAGGGTGAGGGCGGATGCTGCAAGACGCATGGAAGTACCTCGGTGTTGGAGCGGGAGGGCTCAGGCTCGGGCTGGGATCACCCAGCCGTCTTCGATGCGCACGGAGATCCGGTCTCCGGGCGCAAGCGATCGGTCTGTCGGGGCGTTCAGGGTCAGCGCCAGGTCGGGGCTGGCATCGGCGTGGAACTCGATCTGCTTGTGGCCGCCGCGAAAGATGACGCGTTCCACTGTGGCGGCGAAGCCGTCATCGGTGGNTTCGGCAAGCGCGAGGTCGGCCGGATGGACATTCACCGTGCCGGAGGCCCGTGCCGCCTGGGTGCGGGCGCAGCGCAGCGTCTGGCGGATGCCGAAGATGCTGGCCGTGGCGCGGCCCGAACCGAGCGTGGCGATGTCATCGGCCGGCAGCACGAGGCCGTTTCCGATGAAGGCGGCGACCATGTCGTTCGCGGGCTCGCGGTAGAGCGTTTCGGGCGCCGCGTACTGCATCAGCCGGCCCCGGTCGATCACCGCGATGCGGTCGGCAAGCGCCATGGCCTCGGCCTGATCGTGGGTGATGTAGACCATGCTGGCGCCGGTACGGGCATGGAAGTCGACGAACTCGCGTTCCATGGAGGCGCGCAGGTGCACGTCGAGATTGGCGAGCGGCTCGTCGAGAAGCATCACCGAGGGACCGGCGGCAAGGCAGCGCGCCNNNGCCNCGCGCTGGCNCNGACNGCCCGACAGCGCGGTTGGCGCCTTGTCGCGATGATCGCTCATGCCGACGGTCTCCAGCGCGCTCGCCACGCGCGTGTCGCGCTCGCCACGGGAGAGGCCGGCGACCTTGAGCGCGTAGCCCACGTTGTCGGCGACGCTCATGTGCGGCCACAGCGCGTAGTTCTGGAACACGATGCCCACGTTGCGCTTTTCCGGCGGCAGCGTGGCGCGCGCATCGGACACGGTGGCGCCGCCAAGGCGGATGGCGCCGTCGTCCAGCGTCTCGAAGCCGGCGATCAGGCGCAGGAGCGTGGTCTTGCCGCAGCCGGACGGGCCGAGAATGGCGACGAATTCACCGTCCTCGACGGTGAGTGACACGTCGGACAGGACGGGCTTTCCGCCATAGGATTTGGAGACGGTGTCGAGGCTGATGGCGACCACGGATTTACTTCCCAAGGCATTGTATTTTCAGGAAAAAATATATCCCTGAAGCGTGTTTGAGCTTGACTGCACACGTGTGCAAACTAGGCTGGACGTGCTTCAGTTTTATGACGGCGCTCGAAGGTATCCGGGGATTTTGTAGCCGGCTTATTTTTATCGCTGTTCGCGTGACGGGAAGGCGGGACGGATATGAGCGAGGGAATTCCGGCAGGGCGGGGCGGTTTCGTCACGGCGCTCGATGTGGCGCGGCGCGCGGGGGTCTCGCGTTCGGCCGTGTCGCGCACCTTCACGCCCGGAGCGAGCGTCTCCGAACCGGTGAGGCGAAAGGTCGTGGCGGCGGCGGAGGAGCTCGGCTACAGCGTCAACCGGCTGGCGCGCAGCCTGCACGGGGCTCCGTCGGATCTCGTGGCGCTGGTCGTGTCCAATCTCAGCGAACCCTTCATCGCGACGCAGCTCGATGCGCTGAGCGCGGCGCTCATGGAGCGTGGCCTGCACACGCTTCTGCTCAATGCGGGTGCGCGGGACATGAGCGCGCTGATGACGCTGGTGCTCGAGTACCGGGTGCGGGCGGTGGTCGTTCTTTCGGGCGCGCCGCCGGCGGAGATCGTGGAGCAGTGCCAGCGCGGGAACCAGCGCATGATCCTCGTCAACCGGGATGCCGGCGGAATGGTTGTGGATCGCATTCGCACGCAGGATGTGGGCGGTAGCCGCATGGCCGGCGAGCACTTCCTGGCGCGCGGGCGCAGGCGGCCCGTCGTGATCCGAAGCGCCGCGCGCACGCCGACCCGGCTGCGGCGCGCGCAGGGGTTTCTTGCGCGCATGGACGAGGCAGGCATCGCCTGCCGGGAGATCGCGGACGGGGCGGACGATTATGCCGCCGGGGCGGCCGCCGCGCGTGCGCTGTTGCCGGACGGGCTCGTGGACGCGGCCTTCTGCGTCACGGACCGCACGGCGCTCGGTTTTCTCAACACCGCCCGCCACGAACTGGGCGTGGCGGTCCCGGACGACGTGGCGGTGATCGGGTTCGACGGCATCGCGGAGGCCGGCTGGCCGTCCCATGCACTGACCACGGTGGCGCAGTCGGTGCCGGACTTCGTTCAGGCGGTGGTGCGCATCCTGGAAACACCCCGCGAGGGGCCGGGAACCGGGGACGGGCTCAGCCTGGAGGTGCCCGTGCAACTCGTCGTGCGCGGGTCGAGCTGAACCGGCGTTTCACTCGTAGTCGTGAAAGTCCGGCGGAGGCAGGCTCGTAGAAAGCCGTTGCCGATAACGCCCCGTCAGCGGATGGAAGATGTCGCCGAAGACATGCGTCCAGGGAACGGGATAGCGCGACGGCATGCCGTCGATCATGTCGCCAGGACGTTCCTTCGGCAAGCGCGCCGGGTTCTCGCGCAGGGCGGGCAGCAGGGCGTCGAGGCGGCGGTTCATTTCGCTCCACCAGGCGCGGACGAAGGGCGTATCGGGGCGAAAGACAAAGGCGCAGCAGCCGATCAGATACGGATACTGGGCCTGCAGCCACTTGCGGTGCAGCCAGGCCCGGGCCTGACGGTGGAGAGGTTCGCCGAGCTCCCGGCTCGAGCTGTACATGTTGGAAATGGCGCCGTCGCCGGGTTCGCCGTATCCCACGGCCATGAGCCTTTCGTCGCGCTCGAGAAGATCGAAGGCGGGCAACCAGCTCGCGTGGTGCGGCTTGATGTCCGCATAGCCGCCGCCATGCCGGAGCATGGCGTGGCAGCGCAGGAAATCGGCCCTGTGGGCGAGATTGAGAAAGGGGTAGGCAGGATGCAGGTCGGCCGCCCGCACGAAGGCTGCCACGTCCCCGGCCGTGATCAGCTCGACGTCGCAGCCCGAATTGGCACGCAGGCTCTCCAGCCCGCGCCGGCGGTTTTCCGGCATCTCGTTTGTGCCGGTCCAGAAGCAGAAGATGCGCCTGTTCATGTCGATCTCGTCTTCCCTGAGGACTGTTCGGGCAGCGGCGCTCAAAGCAATATCACGCCGGACAGGATGGACGTCGGACTGATCCCGCGCAGCCGGTGAGGCGGACGGGAGTGTTACCTTCGCGCAACGGGCGGCGTCAAAACGCGCAGGATTGCAGCGCGTGTGACGCAGCGGTGCCGGCGTGAGGACGGAGGGGATCTTTCGGCGAGAGGTCACTTTCAGGTCGCGGTGCGATGAGGGTCCGTCTCCGGCCCCGGCCGGTCGTCCGAATGAAAGATTCCTGTGATTGCCGGTTTCCTCGCGGGGACCTAGAGATTGAGAATCAAAGGAATTTCCTTGTCGAAATGCTTGAAGCATCCGCGTGCGCGAGGCGGTCTGCGGGGCGGATGACATGAATGCGCTGGGGGGCGTCATGTACGATTTGTTGCAAGAAGCGGTGCTTGAGCGGTGTGAGGCCGGGCGTCGGCGCTGCTTTCTTTCCAGGTTGCGTACGGGAACGGCCCTGGCGGGGCTTTCGCTGGCCTGCGTCGTGCCGATGGGCGACGCGGCCCGGGCGGCGCCGGACGTCACGATCGACAACACCGTCACGGTCCCGATCCTCATGGACACCCTGCATCCCGGCGGGGGAACTCTTCTGCTGACGCAGAACGGGTCGATCGTTCTCGGCGGCGCCTCGCAAAGCGCGCTGGGGACGGGCACCTCCGCCTGGACGCTTCTGATCGATGGCGCGATCCGCTCGAACGGGCCGGGCAGCGGCGCCATCGCCTCCCATGCGAACGATACGATCACCGTTGGAACGACGGGTGTCATCGAGGCCCTTGATGGCGGCACCGCCGTATTCTCCGCCGGCGGGATCACCATCGGCAACTCCGGACGTATCGAGGGTGAGGACTTCGGCCTGCTCGTCACCAGTGGCGGCGTCTCGCTCACCAACAATGCCGGAGCCTCCATCGAGGGCGCCATTCAGAATCCGGGCACGGGCACGAACTACATCGACAACTCGGGAAGCATACACAACACGGGCAATCTGAGTGTCCTCTACCTCATGGGTGACGCGACCATATACAATCGCGCAGGGGCAACGATCTCCTCGGATTCCATCGTGATCGATGTCCAGTCGTCCGCTGCCTTTCTGGACAACGCGGGTTCGATCACGTCGACCAACTTGATGAATTTCGATACCAGCGCCGTCTATTTCACCAAGTCCGGCACGGTGATCAATGCGCAGACAGGGACAATGTCGGCGGACACCGGTGTGTGGCTCGGCAACTGGTATGAGATGTCGAGTGTAAAGGCCACTCTGACCAACAGCGGCTCGATCACCGGCACGAAGTACCATGGCGCCCTGTTCTACAACGTCTCCGACGCGAGCCTGACCAACACGTCGACGGGGACATTGGAAGGCAGCAACAACGGCGTTCTCTTTTACGGCCTCACGGAAGGTGAAATCACCAACGCAGGTACCATTCGCGGTGGCCACGGGCTGTATATGACGAACGACAGCACCCTGGCTTCGACCGGCCATGCGACCATCCTCAACTCCGGAACGATCGAGGCGACAAGCAATGGCGGATTCGCCATCGCGAAAAGCAGCACGATCAGCTACGACCTCACGTTGGACACGGGTTCGAACCTGATCGGCAAGGTTCAGGCGGACAGCGGAGACACGCTGACGCTGAAGGGGACGGGCAGCGAGGACGAGGACCTGAAGGGGTTCGGCACGCTGACCATGGCGGGCAGCGCCTGGACGTTGTCCGGCGGCGTGCAGGCCGACACGCTCGACCTGACGTCGGGCGTGCTGACGCTGACCGGCTCGGACATCGACTTCGGCAGCATCAGCATCGCCAACACGGCGAAGCTGGTGGTGAACGGAACGTTCTCGACGCCGGTCGCGACGACGCTCGCGGGCGGCGCGCGGCTTGGCGGCACCGGCACGGTCGGCGAGACCACGGTGAATGCCGGCGGCATTCTCAGCCCCGGCAATTCCATCGGCACGATCAATGTGGCGGGCGACGCGACCTTCAACGCCGGGTCGATCTACGAGGTCGAGGTGGATCCCGCGGGCACCTCCAGCGACAAGACCATTGCCTCCGGCGCGATCGTCATCAACGGCGGCACGGTGCAGCACATCGGCTTTGCCGGCAGCTACAATCCGATCGCGACCTACCGGATCCTTGAAGGCGGCACGGGCCTGACGGGCTCCTTCGACAGCGTCGCCTCCGACTATGCGTTCCTGGATGCGTCGCTGGTCTACGACCGGGTGAACTACACCGTCGACCTGACTCTCACACGCAATGATATCAGCTTCTCCGACAAGGTGAGCACCGCCAACCAGCGGGCCACGGCGGCGGCGGCCGAGGCGGCCGGAGCCGGCAATGCCGTGTTCAACGCGGCGGCGGCCCTGCCGGACAACGCGTCGGTGCTTGGCGCGTCCTTCGACAGCCTGTCCGGCGAGGTGCATGCCAGCCTGCAGTCGAGCCTCGTGGAAGGCGCGCGGATGCTGCGCACGACGGTGAACAACCGCCTGCGGTCTTCGGGCGCGGGCGGTGCCGCGCCGGTGGTTCCCATTCTGGGCTATGCGGCGGCGTCCGGCACGGGATCTCCCGCCGACAGGGTCCTTGCGGCGCCCGCGCCCGAGGCGGCGGACCGCTGGGCGGTCTGGGGAGAGGGCTTCGGCTCCTGGACCCGCAAGGACGGCAACGGCAATGCGGCGTCGGTGAGCGAAAACACCGGCGGGTTCCTGATCGGCGCGGACGTGGCGGCTTTCGAGGAGACGCGTCTTGGCGTGTTCGCCGGCTACAGCCGCACGGAACTCAACGTGGCGGCACGCGGCTCGAGCGCGTCGGCCGACAGCTATCATCTTGGCGCCTACGGCGGCAGCTCGTTTGCCGCCGGCGCGGGGGTTCTCTCGCTGCGTGGTGGCGCCTCCTACAGCTGGAGCGACATCGAAAGCGACCGGACCGTGGCGGTGGGGGCGCTCGTCGGCGCGCCGACGGCGGGCTACCGTGCCGGAACGGCGCAGGTCTTCGGCGAGGCTGGCTGGGCCTTCGACATGGGTCCGGGCACGGTGGAGCCCTTCGCGGGTCTTGCGTGGGTGGGGCTCGACACGGACGGCTTCACGGAAGCGGGGGGCGCTGCGGCCCTTGCGGGTCAGTCGCAGGACATGTCGACGGCCTTCACGACGCTGGGCGCACGCGGGTCCGCAAGCGTCGGGCTCGGCACGCTGCCGCTCGAGCTGACGGGTGCGCTCGGCTGGCGTCATGCCTTTGGCGACGTGACGCCGCTCACCACCGCCAGCTTTGCCGGCGGCACGCCGTTCACGGTCGCTGGCGCGCCGATCTCGCGCGATGCGGCGTTTGTGGAGGCGGGCGCGTCGCTGTCGCTGAACGACAGCGCGCGGCTCTCTCTCGGATATAGCGGCCAGATCGCGGAGGACGCCCGCGAGCATTCCCTGACCGCGCGCCTCTCGGCCCGGTTCTGACGGGCCACTCCGTCGCCGACGTCAGTACGGACATGAAAAGGCCCCGCAGCCATCCGGTTGCGGGGCCTTTTCCGTCTTCCGAAAAGACGTACCGGTTCAGGCTGGTTGCCGGCGGTCCATGATCTGGCGGGCGAAGACCGGCAGGACCAGAACGATGCCGATCAGCGTCGCGATCAGGTTGGGCGCGACGAGAAGCATGGCGGCCACCACCAGAAGGGCGCGTTCGTAGCCGTGGAGCGGCCCCAGGAGCCAGTTGGCGAAGGCGGAGGACAACATCCAGATGCCGGCCATGGCACCGGCGGTGGCCAGGAAGAACTCCTGCCAGGAGAAATTGTCCACCACGAGCAGCATCGACGGCGAGAATGCGAAGACGAAGGGCACCAGCGCCTTGCCCATGCCGAGCCGGAAGGCCGTGTTGCCCGCCTTGAACGCATTGGCACCCGCGATGCCGGCGGCCGCATAGGCGGCGAGCGCCACCGGTGGCGTGATGTCCGCCAGAACGCCGAAGTAGAACACGAAGAAATGCGCGACCAGCGGCTGCACGCCCAGCATGCTCAGGATCGGCGCGGCGACGGCGATCATGATCAGGTAGTTGGCCGTCGTGGGAATGCCGCAGCCCATGAGGATGCAGACCACGGCGGTCATGATGAGCGTGAACAGAAGCGTCAGGGATTCAACGCTGGTGAGCTGGAACGGAAGCACCGAGAGCCAGCCGTTGACGTCCTGCGCCCATTCGGCGGCGACCGAGGTCACCATGTAGGCGATCTTGAAGCCGACGCCGGTCAGCGTGACGACGCCGATGACGATGCCGACAAGGGCGGCCGCTGCCGTCACCGACAGCGAGTATTTGGCGCCGACGACGAAGCCGTCCCACAGGTCGTGCACGCTGCGCTTCAGCGCGTCGGACAGATCGTGGCGAATGACGTTCTGGATCAGCAGCACCAGGATGCAGGCGGAGATGCCCCAGAAGGCTGCGGCATAGGGCGTGCGGCCGGAAAGCAGGATCGCGACCAGCACGAAGAGCGGCAACGTGGTCAGCCAGCCGGCCTTGAACACGGTCCAGGCGACGGGAAGCTCTTCCTTCGTCAGGCCGCGCAGGCCGCGCGCCTTCGCCTCCAGGTGCACCTGCACCAGCACGCCGAAGAAGTGCATGAAGGCGGGAACCAGGGCCGCCGTCAGGATCGTGGTCAGCGGCACGCCGAGATACTCGATCATGAGAAAGGCGACGGCGCCCATGACGGGCGGCGTGATCTGGCCGCCGGTGGAGCTTGCCGCTTCCACGGCCGCCGCGAAGTGGCGCGGGTAGCCGATCCGGATCATCGCCGGAATGGTCAGCGAGCCGGTGGTCACCGTGTTGGCGATGGACGAGCCGGAGATCGAGCCCAGCATCGCGGAGGACAGCACCGAGACCTTGGCCGGGCCGCCCGAGTAGCGGCCGGCAAGGGCCGATGCGAGGTCGATGAAGAGTTGCCCGAGGCCGATGCGGGTGGCGAGCACGCCGAACAGGACGAAGTGGAACACATAGGTCGAGATCACGCCCAGCGGAGTGCCGTAGATGCCCTGGCTGGTGAGGTAGAGGTGATTGACCATGTTGGTCCAGCTCGCGCCCGGATGGACCAGAATGCCGGGCATGGACTGGCCGAAGTAGGCGTACCCCATGAACAGCAGCGCGATCACCGGCAGCGGCCAGCCCATGGCGCGCCGGGTGGCCTCGAGCAGGGTGACGATGAGGATGGTGCCCATGATCACGTCGATGGGCAGCGGAGCGCCGACGCGGAACGCGAGCTCGTTGAAGATCCAGGGCACGTAGAAGGCCGAGACCACGCCCGCGATGGCGAGCAGCCAGTCATAGAGGGGAAGCCCGAGCGGCTGCAGCAGGCCCGAGCGCGGCTCCTTCTCGCTGCCCCAGGCGGCGAAGAGCAGGAAGATCAGCCCGAGCGTGAAGGCCAGATGCAGACCCCGGTGCGTGGTCGCCTGGGGGATGCCGAAGCCCGACGTGTAGTAGTGATAGCAGGACAGCACGAAGAGTGCCGCGCCGGCGAGGCCGGCCAGGAATCTCGGCAGTGGCCGGAAGCGGACCTCCGGGTCGAAGCGCTCCTCGAGCTCCTTCATTTCCGCTTCGGTCAGCGCTTCGGCGCGCTCGGTGTCGGGTGTCGCCCCCATTCGTCAGTCCCTCGTCTGGTCGCCGCCTCTTCAGGGCGGTCTGCGCCATTCCGGCCGGTCAGGGCCGGGCATTGCTTTGCCGTTAGGTTAGAGCCGGCGTCAAGCCACCGCAAACAAAACGACCCGGCTCGACGAGGAACCGGGTCGCTTCTTGTCTTGTCGCGAATATGGCTTCGGAATCAGTCCTTGAGGACGCCGGCCTCGCGGTAGAACTTCTCCGCGCCCGGATGGAACGGGATGCCGACACCGTCGGTTGCCGTCTCGAGCGTGATCTGGCGGCCCTTCTGGTGACCGGCATCCAGCAGCTTGCGGGTGTTGTCGTTCCACAGCGCCTTGGTGATCTCGTAGACGAGCTCTTCCGGCTGGTCCGCGCTGGTGATCCACTGGGCACCGACGGACAGGGTCTCGACGTCGCCCTCGACGCCCTCGTAGGTGCCGGCCGGGACCACGTTCTTTGCGAAGAAGGTGTACTCGCCGCGCACGCCGTCGGCCTCGCCGCCGGAAATCGGCACGAGGGTGATGTCGTGCTGGCTGGCCAGCTCGGCGATGGCGCCGGCCGGGAAGCCGCCGACGAAGAAGAAGGCGTCCATGGCGCCGTCACGCATGCGCTCGGCCGCCTGGTCGGGCTTCAGGTACTGGGCATCGACCTTGTCCTCGGACAGGCCGTAGGCCTCGAGGATGATGCGGGCGTCGACCAGCGTGCCCGAACCCGGCTCGTCCAGCGAGACGCGCTTGCCTTCCAGGTCCGCGACGCCCTTGATGCCGCTGTCCGCCGAGGCGACCAGGTGGATCGTCTCCGGGTAGAGGTTGGCGATGGCGCGCAGCTTCTCGACAGCCGGGCGGTCTTCCCAGATGCCGGTGCCGGAATGGGCCCAGGTCGCCACGTCGGACTGGGAGAAGCCGGACTCCAGCGTGCCGCCGGCGATGGCGTTCACGTTGGCGACCGAACCGTTGGCCGACAGCGCCGTGGCGATGAGGCCAGGAACGCCGCACGATCCGCCCTGGTCGCAGGGACGCGAACCCGGGGGATTGGAGATCGCGTTCGCGATCAGGCCGCCGATCGGATAGTAGGTGCCGGCGGTGCCGCCGGTGCCGATGCGGAAGAACTGCGGCTGCTGGGCGAGAGCCATGCCGGCCGCGAACACACCACCAATAACGGCACCGATGAATGCCAAACGACGTGTTTTCACATCAACCTCCCTTGGGTCAGAAAACCTTGAGCTTCTGAGCTAGCATCCCCGGGCGCGGGCATCAACGCCAAAGCCGCGCCGCGAGATCTTCGCCCTCAGCCCAGGCGCAGCATGAGCCCGGCGATGAGCTGGGCGCGTTCCACGAGGCTGTCGATGTAGATGTGCTCGTTGAGGGTGTGCAGATCCTTGCCGCGAACGCCGATGGAGTCGATCGTCGGGATGCCCATGGCGCCGGTGAAATTTCCGTCCGAGCCGCCGCCGGCTGAGCAGTGGGTGAGGTCGAAGCCGATTTCCGAGGCGACCTGGCGGGTTTCCTCGTAGAGCGCCAGCGTGCCGGCGTCCGGCTCCCACACGGGCCGGGTGACGCCGCGTGTCACCTCGACGATGACGTCGTCGTACTCGCCGGAAAGCGAGAGCATCCGCTCCACGCCCCGGTCGAGATCCTCCTGGCGCTTGGCCATGGACAGAACCTCCGCGTCGCAGAAGGAGGAGACGCAGTTGACCCACTGTCCGGCATGGATCACGCCGACGGAGAACGTGCAGTCCTCCGTGGTCATGGCCTCGATTTCCAGCACCTTGCGCGCCATGGCGGCGATCGCGGACCGGCCGTCGGCCAGCGCCCAGCCGGCGTGGCTCGGCCGTCCGGTGGTGCGGATGTTGAAGCGCGCGATGGCATAGCGTCCCGTCACGGCGGAGCCGTCGCGGTGCGCGGGCTCGGGCACCATGACGTATTTGTTCTTGGCCGCTTCCTGCTCGATCAACTCGCGGGTGGAGGGGGTTCCCACCTCCTCGTCCGGCGTCAGCAGCACGGTGACCGGCAGCGGCGTCTCGAGGCCGGCGCGGCCGATCTGGCGCAGTGCCTCGACCGTGAGGTAGTTGCCGCCCTTCATGTCCAGGATGCCGGGGCCGTAGCAGCGGTTTTCCTCGACGCGGAAGGGAAGCTTCTCCAGCGTGCCGACCGGATGGACCGTGTCGAGGTGGCCGGAGACGAGAATGCCGGGCTTGCCCGCGTCCTTGTGCGGGAAGGTGGCCCGCACGGAGCCGCCGAAGCCCATGCGACCGGGAATGCGCTCGACATGCGCGCCGGCGACCGCGAGGTCGTAGGCGGCGAGGTCCATCATCCGGTCGACGGCGGCGGCGTCGAAGGTGGGGCTCTCGCACTCGATCCAGGGCTTCAGCCCGGCGAGGATCTCGTTGGTGTCGAAGGGAAGGTCCTTGAAGCTGGTCATGGCGGATCCGTCAAGTCATGGGGCCGCGGCGCGGGGCCGCGGCCGGATTGAGGAAGGAGAGAAAGGAAGGGTCAGACGGCAAGCCGGTCGGTGGCGATGCGCGCGTAGATGCTCGCGCCCACCGGCAGCATGTCGTCGTCGATGACGAACTCGGGATTGTGGACCGGAACCGACCCCTTGTGTCCGACGGTGCAATAGGCGCCGGGCACGATCTGGAGCATGTCGGCGAAGTCCTCGCTCGCGGAAACCAGTTCGGTCTTGAGCGAGGCCTTCGGCTCGCCGACGATCTCGCGCGCGGCGGCGATATAGGCTTCCGACAGGGCGGGGTCGTTGTTCAGCACCGAGAAGATCGGCCGGATGTCGGGCACGATCTCGACGCCATAGGCGGTTGAAAGCCCGGCGCAGAGCGCCTCCATGCGCGCGTGCATCATGTCGCGGACCTCGTCCTCGAAGTACCGCACGGTGCCGGAAACGACAGCCTGGTCGGGCACAACGTTGTAGGCCGAACCGGAGTGGATCTGCGTCACCGACAAAACGGCGGCGCTGGTCGGCGGCACGTTACGCGAGACGATGGACTGGAGCTGCTGGACGAGCGCCGTCGCGATGACGATCGGGTCCTTGGAGTGATGCGGGGCGGCACCGTGGCTGCCGACGCCGCGCACGGTGATGTCGAAGAAGCTCGCGCCGGCCATGGCCGCGCCCGGCTTCACGCCGACCTCGTTCTCCTCCGCGAGCGGGTTGTTGTGCATCCCGTAGATCTCGTCGCAGGGGAAGCGGTCGAACAGTCCGTCCTCGATCATCGCGCGGGCCCCGCCGAGACCCTCCTCGGCCGGCTGGAAGATGAAGACAACACGGCCCGTGAAGTCGCGGTGCTCGGCGAGGTAGCGCGCCGCGCCGAGCAGCATGGTCGTATGGGCGTCATGGCCGCAGCCGTGGAACACGCCGGACGTCTTGGAGCGGAAGGAGAGATTGGTGTGCTCGTCCATGGGCAGCGCGTCCATGTCGGCGCGCAGGCCGATCGAACGGCCCTTGCCCTTCGTTCCCTGGAGCACGCCGACGACGCCGGTCTTGCCGATGCCGGTATGCACCTCCAGTCCCCAGGCGGTCAGCAGCTCGGCCACCTTGGCGGACGTGCGCGTCTCGGTGAAACCGATCTCGGGATGCATGTGAAAGTCGTGGCGGATCTCGACGAGATCGCCGGCGAACTCGGAAATGCGGGGAATGACTGCCATTTTTCCGTCCCTTTCGACCTCAGGCGCTTGCCGGGGCCAGTTCGGTGAAGTTTGCGAAGTCCCAGCCGCGACCGGGTGCCGCGTCGATGAGCGACCGGGTGTAGCTGTGCTTCGGATGGGCGAGCACCTCGCTCGCCGTGCCCTGCTCGACGATGCGCCCCTTCTGCATGACGACGACGTCGTCGCAGATCTGGGCCGCCACGCGCAGGTCGTGGGTGATGAAGAGGATCGCGATGCCGAGCTTCTTCTGCAGGTCCTCGAGAAGCTCCAGCACCTGTGCCTGGACCGAGACGTCGAGGGCGGAAACCGCCTCGTCGGCGACGAGCACGTCCGGCTCCATGGCAATGGCGCGGGCGATGGCGATGCGCTGGCGCTGCCCGCCCGAGAACTGGTGCGGATAGCGGTCGAGCGCATCCGCGGGCAGTCCGACGATCTCCAGGAGTTCCGCCGCGCGCGCCAGTGCCTCCTTGCGCGAGCCGCCGTAGTTCAGCGGCCCCTCGATCAGGCTGTGCCCGATGGTCCAGCGCGGGTTGAGCGAGCGGAACGGGTCCTGGAACACGATCTGGACGTGCTTGCGCACGTCACGCAGCTCGCGCCGCGACAACGTCGCGATCTCGCGCCCGGCGACATTGATGCTTCCACCGGTCGGGTCGATGAGGCGCATGATGCAGCGCGCCACGGTCGACTTGCCCGAGCCGCTTTCCCCGACGATCCCGAGCGTGCGCCCGCGCCCGATGGCGAAGGACACCTCGCGTGCGGCGCGGGTCGGCTCGCGGTTCACGAACCAGCCGGACTTGCCGTAGGCCTTCTCCAGGTCGGTGACGTGGAGTACCTCCTCGTGGCTGCCGTCGCGGCCCTTGCCGGTGTCGACCTTGCCCGCGTGGCGGGGAATGAGGCTCGGCACGGCCGCGAGCAGGTCGCGCGAGTAGGGGTGGGTGGGCGTGCGCAGGAGTGTCTCCACCGGGGCGCGTTCGACGATCTCGCCGTAGCGCATGACATGAACGGTGTCGGCGATTTCGGCGACGACGCCCATGTCGTGGGTGATGAACAGAACGGCCGTGCCGTGCTTCTCCTGCAGTTCGGCGATCAGGCCGAGGATCTGCTGCTGGGTGGTGACGTCGAGAGCGGTGGTCGGCTCGTCGGCGATGAGCAGCTTCGGTTCCAGGATCAGCGCCATGGCGATCATGATGCGCTGGCGCTGTCCGCCCGAGAGCTCGTGCGGATAGGAGGTGAAGATGCGCTCCACGTCCGGCAGGTGCACCTGGTCCATGATGTCGAGGATGCGCTGGCGCCGCTCGCGCGCCGGGAGGCGCAGGTGGGTGTCCAGCACCTCGCCGATCTGGTCNCCTACCCGCATCACCGGATTGAGCGCCGTCATCGGCTCCTGGAAGATCATCGACAGGTCGCGGCCACGGATCTCGCGCATGTCGCCGACGCCGAGGTCGAGCAGGTTGCGGTCGCCGAGCAGGATGCGTCCGCCCCCGACCTCGAGGGCGCCCCTGGGCAGCAGGCCCATGGTCGCGAGCGAGGTCACCGACTTGCCGGATCCGCTTTCGCCGACGAGGCAGACGGTCTCGCCCGCCCGGATCTCGAGGCTGATGCCCTTGAGAACCTGGTGGTCGGGCCGGTTGGCGATCTGGACGACCAGATCCTCGATGGACAGGACGACGGGAGCGTCGTCGAAGTTACGGGTCTTGAACTTCATCTCAGGCCTCCCGCTTCTTGAGGCGCGGATCGAGCAGGTCGCGGGCCGTGTCGCCAAGCAGATTGATGGACAGGATGCACAGCGACAGCATGAGGCCGGGCCAGAAGATCAGCATGGGCTTGAGCTGGAAGTAGATCCGCCCCTCGGCCATGATGTTGCCCCAGGTCGGGATCTCGGTGCTCACGCCGGCGCCGAGGAAGGACAGGATCGCTTCCACGAGAATGGCCGAGGCGCAGATGTAGGTGCCCTGCACGGTGAGCGGGGCCAGCGTGTTGGGCATCAGGTGCTGCCACAGGATTTTCGGTGTCGAGGATCCGAGAGCGATGGCTGCTTCCACGTAGGGCTCCTCGCGGGCGCTCAGCACCACCGAACGAACAAGGCGCACCACGCGCGGAACCTCGGGAATGGTGATGGCGCAGATCACCGACCACAGGCTCGGGCCGTTGAGGGCGACGAGCGCGATGGCGAGCAGGATCGAGGGGATGGCCATGAGGCTGTCCATGATCCGCATGATGATCGCGTCGGCCACGCGGAAGAAACCGGAGACGAGGCCGATCAGCAGGCCGAGAACCACCGACACGAAGGCGGCGGTGATGCCGATGACGAGCGAGATCTGGCCGCCCACCATGACGCGCGAGAAGATGTCGCGGCCATAGGCGTCGGTGCCAAGGAGATGGGCCTCGCTCGGTCCCTTGAGGCGGTTCAGAGCGTTGATGGTGAGCGGGTCGTGGGGAATGTAGAGCTGCGCCGTGGCACAGGCGACGACGATGAGCAGCAGCACGATCGCCGCGATGGTCGGGCCGACGCCGAGGCGCCAGGACCGGGGCAGGGAAAGCAGGCCGAGGGCCGGCTGCATTCCGGACTCTGGATTCTGTGGGCCGGACATCAGTAGCGGATCCTCGGATCGATGAGGCTGTAGGACACGTCGATGAGCAGATTGATGAGCACGTAGAGACCGCTGGTCAGCAGGATCATCGCCTGGATGACCGGGTAGTCACGGGCCAGGATCGCGTCGACGGTGAGACGGCCGATGCCGGGAATGTTGAACACGCTCTCCGTCACCACGACGCCGCTCACGAGCAGGGCGAAGCCGGTGCCGATGATGGTCAGGATCGGGACGGCGGCGTTCCTGAGCGCGTGGCGGAAGAGGACCCCGCGCTCCGCGACGCCCTTGGCGCGGGCGGTGCGGATGAAGTCCTCGCCCAGAACCTCCAGCATGCTTGCACGGGTCATGCGCGCGATCAGCGCCACATAGATGGTCGCAAGCGTCAGGCTCGGCAGGATCGCCCTGGAGAGAAACTTGGCGAAATCCTCCGAAGGGGAGGTGTAGCCCTGGACCGGGAGCCATCGGAGCTCGATCGAGAAGGCCTGGATGAAGAGATAGCCGATGACGAAGACCGGCACGGAAAACCCGAGCACGGAAAAGGTCATCACGATGTAGTCGACGGTGGTGCGATGGCGCCACGCGGCAACGACGCCCATCGGGACGGCGAGCAGCACCGACAGGGTGATGGTCAAAAGGGCGATGTTGATGGTCGGCCAGATGCGCTGTCCGATCATCTCGACCACCGGCGTGCCGGAAATCAGGGAGATGCCGAGATCTCCCCGGGCGAGCTGCTGTGCCCAGGTGCCGAGCTGAACGATGAGCGGGTCGTTCAGGCCGAGCGAGGTGCGGATGCGTTCCAGCTGCTCGGGCGTCGCGGCGTCGCCGGCGAGGATCGCCGCCGGGTCGCCCGGCGTCATGCGCAGGAGCAGGAACACGAAGATCGCGACGATGGCCATCACGGGGATGACGGCGAGGCATCGGCGGAGGATGTATCCGATCATCGGGAGGAAGCCCCCTTCCAGTCAGGTTCGCCGGCCGGTGCATCGGTCCGGAAGCGGCGATCGGTTCGGGCAGGATGCCACGGGAGAACGGGGTCCGGGAACAGGCGCCGGGACATGTCCCGAAACCGTCACCGGAGCCGGGCAGGCCCGGACGGTCAGGCGGCACCCTCGCACGCGGCGCCGGCCCGGGAGGAGGACGGTCTCGCCGCGGCCGGAGGGTGGCCGCAAGACACGTGGCCCGGACGAGCCGGGCCACGCATTGCCTTGAAGGATCAGTCTTCCTTGTCGATGCCCCAGAAGACGGGCACCGGCGACTGGATCATGTCCACCAGCTTGTTGGAGCGGGCCTGCGGGGTCAGGTACTGGCCCAGCGGGATGTAGAGGACATTGTCCAGCGTGTGGGCCTGGATCTTCTTGGCCACCTCGAGCTGGTCGAACGGGGTCTCGGCGGCGATGAACTCGTCGCGCAGGGCCTCGATCTTGTCGTCCTTGGGCCAGCCGAACCAGGCGCCGTCACCACGGCCGTTCAGCATCGGGCTGATGAGCGGCGAGTTGATCTCCGGAACACCCCAGTTGGTGAAGAAGATGTTCCAGCCGCCTTCCGAGGGCTTGGACATGGAGGCGCGACGGGTAACGAGCGTCTGCCAGTCCATCGGCTGCATGTCGACGGTGAAGCCGGCATTGCGCAGCGCCTGGGCGGCCACGACCGGCTGCGCGGTCAGGGTGACCACGTCCGTCGGCTGCATCAGCACGACCGGCGTGCCGTCATAGCCGGACTCCGCCAGGAGCTTCTTGGCGCCCTCGATGTCGCCGCCGTTGACCAGCGTCTCGGAGCCGGTGTCGTCGGCGAGCGGCGTGCCGCAGCCGAAGATCGCGCCGCAGATCTTGAAGTAGTCCGGATTGCCGATCAGCGTGCCGAGGACGTCGGCCTGGCTGAGCGCCATCATCGCCGCCTGGCGAACCTTCTGGTTGTCGAAGGGCGGATACTTGAAGTTCATGCGACCGATGGTCTGGAAGCCGAGCGGATCGCGAACCTCGGCCGTGACTTCGTCCGAGGAGGAGAGGATCGGCAGAAGATCGACCGGGACCTGCTCGATGTAGTCGATCTCGCCCGACATCAGCGCGTTGAGCGCGGTCTGCGCGTCGGGGAGCGTGACCCACTTGACCTTGTCGACCTTGACGACCTTGCCGCCGGCCATCCAGTCCGCCGGCTCGTCGCGCGGGACGTAGTCGTCGAACTTCTCGTAGGTGACGCTCACGCCGGGCTGGTACTCGTCGGCCACGAACTTGAACGGACCCGAGCCGATGGTCTCGGTGATCTGCGTGTCGATCGGGGTCTCGGCGACGCGCTTGGGCATGATGAACGGCGGCAGCGCCGACTGCTTCGACAGCGTGTCGAGGAACGGCGGGAAGGTCTCCTTGAGTGTCCAGACGATGGTCTTGTCGTCCGGCGCCGTCAGGCTCTCCGTGCGGTCGAAGATGAGCTGTCCGCCGGAATCCTTCTTGCCCCAGCGCTCGAGCGATGCCACGGCGTCGGCGGCCGTGACCGGCGCCCCGTCGTGGAACTTCAGGCCGTCGCGCAGCGTGAAGGTGTAGACGAGCTTGTCGTCGGACACCGTNCAGGAGGCCATCTGCGGCTGCGGCTTGAACTCGTGATCCTGCGCGATGAGCACGTCATAGATCATGTAGGCATGATCGCGCACGATATGGGCGGTGGTCAGCACCGGATCGAGCACGCGCAGACCGGAGTGCATCACCGCGGTGACGACTTTCTCCTCGGCCGAGGCGGGCGACATGACGCCGGTCGAGGCCAGCATCGCGGCGGCGAGCATGCCACCGACGGTCCGGCGCATCGCAGTGCGCGAACGCGTCCTCTTTTTCACTTCCAACATGCGTGTTCCCCTTCATGTCTGGTCGGTTCTTGCCAGTCTGCACCCCGCCCCGGCCTTGTTTCTGGACCTGTTGGCGTGGCGCTCCCTCCCGGCGGCCTCAGCTCGATGCGGCGGCCTCCGGAGGTATCTCGAAGCCCGGACCCAGCGGCGAAAGCCGGATCCCGGGCTGCAGGTTGCGGAACGGGAGGTCGTAGGCGTTGAGCGCCATGGGACCTGGAGCCGTGCACACGAGTATGGTTTCCGCGATGGGCTGGAAATGAGCCCGGAAATGCACCGAGCTCTTGTTCACGAGAATCGCCTGCTCGGTCGGTTCGATGCCGACGTAGCGGTACATCTCCTGGTCGGCGAGCTGCACCTTGCGGCTTGCCAGCACCACCTTGACCCCTCCGATGGAGAGACAGGCCGAGGGGCCCAGGTCCATCCAGGTGTCGCCGTAGAACGGTCCGGACGTGCGGAAGCGTCCGTCCGAAAGGCTTTCGACGCGGAATGTGCCGGTGAAGGCTTCATCGCCGGGAACGCCGGTGCGTCCGCCAAGCGTCAGCTCCACCTCGTTTCCGACACCGGCCGCATGAGCGGTGGCCGCCGCCTGCGGGTCGACCATCAGGCCCAGTGCCGCGCGGGTCGCGCCCTCGGACACGAGCGCACGCAGCATTCCGGCGGTGTTGGAATCGCCGCCGGCACCCGGGTTGTCCTGCGTGTCCGCGATGACAATGGGACGCGAGGCGGTGGCGGCCNGGCGCATGGCCTCGCGCACGCCTTCTTCCGGCGACCAGGCCTTGCCCGCGAAGGCGCTCTCGTTTTCCTCGAAGAAGCGCAGCAGCCGGTCGGCGGCGGCATTGGCCGACGCCTGGTCGCTCGCATAGGCGAGCACCACCGGCGAGCACTCCGGAAAGTCCGCGGCGGGAAAGCCCGTCAGCGCCGAGGTCGAGGACACGGCGCCACCCTCGAGCTCGCCCACGAGCCTGTAGAGGCTGGCGGCCGGCTCGATGAAGGTGCACTGCCAGGGAATGGGGATGAGATAGGGCACCCGGCGCATGGACTTGGCGAACCGCTCGCCGTTCATCAGCCGCACGAGCTGCTCGGCAGTCCGCCGGCCGGTCTCGGCCATGTCCACATGCGGATAGGTGCGGTAGGCGACGAGAACATCGGCATTTTCGACCATGCGGCGGGTCGTGTTGCCGTGCAGGTCGAGGCTCGCGACGATCGGCACGTCAGGCCCGACGGCGGCGCGCACGCGCTCCAGGATCTCGCCTTCCCCGTCGTCCACATGGGCGCAGACCATGGCGCCATGCAGGTCGAGATAAACGCCGTCGAGCGGGCCGGCGGCGGCAAGGCGCTCCAGGATCTCGCCCATGATCGCCTCGAAGGCGTCCTGCTCCACGTGGGCGGAGGGGATCGCCACCGTCCACAGCAGCGGAACGAGCTCCCAGTTCTCGCGGGAGGCGACCTCGAGCGCACCGGCCACGCCGATGTTCACGCCCGGGCTGCGGTCGAGAATTTCCTGCCCGCGGCTGAGCGGAATGTGGCCGCCGCCATGCTCGAATTCGGCCAGCGTCGCGCGGGTCGGAGCGAAGGTGTTGGTCTCATGCAGGAAACCGGCAAGAGCGACGCGTCGGGTCACGATGGGAGCCTCCGGGCATGGACGTGGATGGAGTGCGCCTGTGCATCCGTGCCGGTTGCGCGCGTTTCCGCGGCTCGGCGGAGCATCCTGGCCAGTCCATCCTGAGGGCGGCATATGGTCGAAAGGTGTATCACTGTGCGATATACCTGTATTGCTTTTTAGGTTAGGCTGGCCCTGCCACTTTCGTCAATGGCCTTTCCACGCAGGGTGGGGGCGGCAAGAGCGAAGGGGCGCGGGAGAGACGACCAGCAGGGAGTTGAACGCACATGGCGATGCGCAGCGAAAGCGACCCGGACTTCGAGAAGGGCCGGGGTACGGATGGCGTGGACCGGGAGCATCCGCTCTTCGTCCAGTCTGTGGCGCGCGCGCTCGACGTCCTGTCGGCCTTCCACGTGGCCGAGCATCCGCTGTCGCTCGGCGAACTGTCCGAGATTTCCGGCGTCGGGCGCAGCGCGGTGCAACGGATCGTCCACACGCTGCGCGAACTGGGCTATCTCGACCGCGATCCGGCCGACACCGGCTATGTGCCGGGTCTTCGCATCCTGGATCATTCGCGGGATTTCCAGCGGTTCGATCCGGTGATCGTGCGCGCAACGCCGGTGCTTCTGGAACTCCGCCGCACCGTGCGGGAGCGCGTTGATCTCAGCCTGCGCGACGATCTTCGCCTCGTCTACGCCCGGCGCCTGCTCAGCAAGCGCGAGATCCTGATGTCCACGCTCGTCGGCCAGTCGGTGCCGCTGCATGCGACTTCCGGCGGATGGGCGATCATGGCGGGCCTGTCGCCCGACGAGGTGGACGATGTGCTGGCGCGCGCGCCGCTTCGGGCCGTCACGCCGCGCACGCTCACCGACCCCGATGAGATCCGGGACATGCTCGCCACCGTCCGGCGTCAGGGCTATGCGCTGGCCAGCGAGCAGATCCTGCTCGGGGAAGTCGCGGTCGGCGCCGCCATTCGTGGTCGCGACGGACGCCCGATCGCGGCGATCCACGTGGCCGGCTCGCTCTCGGAGTGGGAGCCCGACGCCTTCGCCCGGCACGTGGCCCCGCATGTCATGGCGGCGGCCGCCGTCGTCAGCCAGAACCTGCGCGATCTGGGACCGGGCGATCTGGGCCAGAACTGACGCCCGCACGGGGGCCGGAGCACGTGCGGGCGCGGTCATGATCACAGGTCCGGCCACTCCGTGATGGCGCCGGTCCAGTCCTCGAAGGCGCGTGCCAGGCCCAGGACACCGAGGTCGTCGAACCGGTTCGCGGCGATCTGCAGGCCCACCGGAATGCCCGTCGAGGTCATCCCGCAGTGGATCGAACAGGCCGGCTGGTCACCCATGTTCCACGGCATGGTGAAGCCGATGTGCTCCATGGCATGGCGCGGGTCGTTGTTGGGCATGGCCAGTTCCGCCGGGAAGCTCGATGTCGGGTTCACCGGCGAGAGGATCGCGTCGAACCCGTGCAGGGCCCGGGCGGCGGCATCGCGGATGGCGATCGTGTTCTCGAAGGCGACCGCCACGGCGGCGCCGTCCAGCTCCTTGCCGCCGGCGGCCCACTCCAGGATGAAGGGCAGGATGCGGGTGCGCCGCTCCGGCGTCATGTCGCTGATCTTCGCCCAGAAGCGCGCCTGCCAGAAGGAGACCAGACTCTCCAGCAGCTCCTGCGTCATGAAGGGCTTGATCTCCACGATCTCGGCGCCCTCGGCGGCGAAACGCTCGGCGGCCGCCACGATCGCGGCGCGCACGTCCTTGTCGACGGGCAGGCCGCAGCCGGCGTCAAGCAGCAGTCCGAGTTTCTTGCCGCGCACGGTGGCGGGCGGCACGTTCCAGTCCAGCGTCTCGGGAGGAACCGAGGTGGCATCGCGCCAGTCCGGGCGCGCCAGGCTCGGCATCACGACCAGCGCGTCGTCCACGCAGCGGGTCATGGGACCATGGCACCGGCCGGGGAAATGGGGGTAGACCGGCACGCGGCCCTGGGTCGCCTTGAAGCCGAACAGCCCGCACCATCCGGCCGGGATGCGGATCGAGCCGCCGATGTCGGTGCCCATGTGCACGGGGCCGAAGCCGGCCGCTCCGGCGGCTCCGGCGCCGGCGCTGGAGCCGCCCGGATTCTGCGACAGGTCCCAGGGATTGCGCGACAGCTTGTGGAAGCTCGACAGGCCCGAGCTCAGCATGCCGAAGTCGGGCGCGGTGGTCTTGGCGAAGAAGATCGCGCCGTCCTCGCGCAGGCGTGCTGCCGCAGGAGCGTCGTCTTCCGCCGGCGTGAGGTTGCTTGCCGCGGTCCCGTTGGGAACCGGGTCGCCCTTTGTGGCGATCATTTCCTTGATGGTGACGGGCAGGCCGTCCAGCGGACCCTTCGGGGCGCCCTTCGCCCAGCGTTCGGNAGCGGCCTCCGCCTCGGCGAGCGCCTCCTCCGGGCGGNACAGCCACAGTGCCGCGACCTTCGGCTCGACCGCCTCCACGCGATCGACAATCGCCTGCATGTAGTCGCGCGGGGACAGCGATCCGTCCGCATAGGCGGCAAGGATCTGGCGGGCGGTCAGGCTCAGCAATTCACTCATGTGTTCCACTCGGGCTAGCCGGTCGCGGGACCGGGCAGACGGCGATGCGGCCGTGCGGGACGGGACTGCATCCGGTGCCTTCAGCCTGCATCCGTCGCGAGTGTCAATTCAATGCGAATTTTGTGGTCATGGTGTTGCCGAAACCGTTGCACTAAAGCTCGGTCATCCCAGGACACCGCTTTCACGGTAGGCGCGCAGGCGTGCCTCGACATGGGTGGCGAGACGGTCGGCGGCGAAGGTGAGTGTCGCACCCTTGCGCAGGCCGAGCTGAAGGTGGGTGTCGATCTTGAGGCCGGGCGCGAGCGGTCGGGTGACCAGCAGGCCGGCGTCGATGTCCCGGGCGATCGACAGGGGCGGAAGCACCAGGACGGCGGCCCGCAGGCGCGCCAGTTCCTTCTGTATGGCGATGGAGGAGACGGCGAAGGACACATGCGCCGGGGGGTGACCGGCGCGTTTCAGCGTTTCCTCGATCACCCGGCGGACGCTGAAGGACATGTCCGGCATGGCAAGCGGGTAGCGCACGAGGTCCTCCAGCTCGAAAACGGGCTTCCGCGTTGCCGGATGATCGGGGGCCATGACGGCGGCGTGGGAAAGGGGATGGCGGCAGCGGGCGGTCACGCGGCTGTCCGCCGGCGAGAAGATGGTCAGGGCGAGATCCGCCTCGCCCTGCGCGACGGCATTGAGGGCCTCGGGCGCGGAGCCTTCGGCGATGGCCACCTCGACGTCTGGATAGAGCTTGTGGAACTCGGCGACACAGTCGGCCATGATCGCTCCGCCCGTGGCGCCGTTGACCCGCACCGAGACGGCGCCGCGCTTGAGGCCGCGCATGTCGTCGATGAACTGGCGGGCCTGCTCGAACTCGCGCATGGCGGTGCGGGCGTGGATGGCGAGCTGCTCGCCTGCCGCCGTGAGCACGATGCCGCGCGCGCTGCGTTCCACCAGCGGTGCGCCGAAGTGATACTCCAGGTTCTCGAGCTGGCGGCTGATCGCGGTGGGCGAGACGCCAAGCGCCTGTGCGGCGCGGCGGATGGAGCGGCAGCGCACGAGTTCGTTGAAATAGGTGATCGCCTGAAGCTGCATGGGCGGCGGGTCCTTCCGGAAGTGTCGCCCCTGCCATAGCACGAGCGGGCGGCTCGCCGGCGCGTGGAATTCACAAGGGTGCGGGACCGCTCGAGGCGCCGGCCTCCTTGCGCGGCTGCACGGAGACGGCAAGCAGCGCGAAGAGAAAAAAGCCGAGGCCCGCGGCGACCGTGACGATCCACAGTGCCGGCACCGCCTCGAGACGCGCGATCATGAGAGCGAGAAGCGCGGGCGCGACCGCGGTCGCGAGCTGGCGCGCGGCGGAGAGCAGACCGACGGCCCGTCCGTATCCCTCGCGGCCGAACAGTTCCAGCGGCACGGTTCCGGCGATGATGCTGATCAGTCCGGAGCCCATGCCGAACAGGATGGCGAAACCGGCGGCACCGGCGAGCGTGCCCGTCATGAGAAGAAGCACCAGCCCGGCGACCGGAAGGGCCGCCGCGATCGCGGCAAGCGTTGCTTGCCGGAGGCTGCTGCCGAAGACCATGTTGACCAGCCGGCTTGCCACCTGTGCCGGCCCGAAAAGGCTGACGAGCCAGGCTGCATCCGCGCCAAGCCCCAGATGGCGGGTCAGGGGGATCATGTGCACCAGGATCGAGCCGAGCACGAACCCCTCCACCGCCATGGCCAGCAACAGGAAACGGAGGCGGCGCGGACGTTCGGCGGGGGGAACCAGTGCGGGTTCGAGGGGCTCCGCCCGACCGGGTGCGTCGCCTGAAGGCGTCCGGCCGTTCCCGCCGGGGCGTATGCTGCGGATGGAGAGATGCAGCGGCAGGCACAGCAGCAGATTGAGCGCCGCAAAGACCAGGTAGACGTCGCGCCAGTCCAGAAACGAGGCCAGCCAGCCGGTCAGGGGCCAGAAGATGGTCGAGGCGAAGCCGGCGATCAGCGTCAGATGGGTGATGCGTCCGCGCGCCTCGCCGTCCGAGCCCTGGACGATGGCGACGAAGGCGGCGGCATAAAGCACGAAGGCCGAGGCCAGTTCCATGGTCACGAGGCCGGCGACAAAGGTCAGAGGGCCGCTGGCCATCGCGCATCCGGCGAGCGCGAGGGCGGCGGCGATCGAACCGAGCGACATGACGTTGGCTGCCCCGTGGCGGTCGGCGAGGCGCCCCGCGTAGGGCGCGGCAAGCCCGCCCGCGACAAGCGCGACCGTCAGCGCGGTGAAGATCCATTCCTCGTTCCAGCCGAGATCCCGGGACATGTCCGGCGCGAGGGTGGCGAACGAGTAGAAGAGGGTCCCGTATCCGATGATCTGGGTCACGCCGAGGGCTGCAAGCGCCCATGACGGGTAGGTGCCGGCGTGCCGGGAGAGGGAGGCCATCGTGGTCACGGCCGCTCATCCGGTTCGGCGTCCGCACAGCACTCGCCCACCAGAAACTCCACCAGCGCATTCATCGCCGGATAGGTGGCCGTGCAAAGCAGTGTCGTGCCGTCGCGTCGCTGGTCCAGCAAGCCGGCGGCGGCCAGCGCCTTCACGTGATGCGACAGGGTGGAGCCTGGAATGCCGAGCCTCGCCCGGATTTCGCCGACGGCAAGCCCCCCTGGTCCGGCGCGAACCAGAAGGCGGTAGAGGGCGAGACGGGTCGGATTGCCGAGGGCGGCAAGTTGGCTGGCAGCTATTTCGATTTTCATCGAAATAGCTCTATCCGCAGGACCCCTGCGCGACAAGCATGTTCTGCGACCATTTCCGCGAAGACGGGACCGGACCCTTGAGGGGGCCGGCCCGCGTGCCGTCAGGCGGCTTCGGCGGCACGTACGATCGGGAAGTCGATCTCGGTGTCGGCAACGATGTTCATCAGGTTGGTGAGGATGTTTTCCGCCACCACCAGAACGATTTCGACGATCTCCGCATCCGAGTAGCCGGCCCCGCGTACCTCGGCCACCGCCTGGTCGCCCACATGGCCACGCTCACGCGCCACCAGGGCTGCAAAGCGGACCGCCGCGGCCGCCTTCGGGTCGGTCGACCCGCCCTTGCGGTTGAGGGCGATCTCCTCCGGGCTGATCCTGGCCAGGTTCAGGCCGAGATAGGTGTGTGCCGACAGGCAGTAGTCACAGCCGTTCACCTGCGCCACCGCAAGGGCGATGCGCTCGCGGGTCTTGACGTCGAGCAGCTTCGCCGCGCCGCCGGAAAGCCCCATGAACGCGCCGAGCGCCACCGGGCTGGAGGAGAGCAGGCGGAACATGTTGGGCACCACGCCGAGCTGCTGGTGCACGGCGTTCAGCGTGCCGCGCGAGGCTTCGGGAGCGGTTTCGAGATCGGGAATTGCAAGGCGGGACATTGTGTCATCTCCTGTGTTGACGAGCCGGCATGGCTCGGATGTCACGAAGATGTGCCTTCTCGATCCTCAGGATAATCTGGCAGTTTCGTAATTCAGTTTTCCGGAAAATGAGAAGGCGACATGGACCGTTTCGATGCCATGGCAATGTTCCTCGCGGCCGTCGACCACGGCAGCCTGTCGGCGGCGGCGCGCGCGCTCAAGGTTCCGGTGCCGACCTTGAGTCGCAAGGTGGCGGACCTGGAAGCGGTGCTCGGCACCCAGCTTCTCACCCGCACCACCCGCAAGCTGAGTCTCACCGATGCGGGCCACGCCTACGCAGGCGCGGCAAGGCGCATCCTGGAGCAGGTCGAGGAGGCGGAGCGGGCGGCGGCGGGCGAGTTCGTGGCCCCGCGCGGCACACTGGTCGTCACGGCGCCGGTGCTGTTCGGACGGCTGCACGTGTTGCCCGTCGTCTGCGCGTTCCTCGCCCTGTTTCCGGAGATCGATGTCAAGCTGATGCTGGGCGACGGCAATGCGGACCTGGTGGAGGATCACATCGACATGGCGGTGCGTATCGGACCGCTGCCCGACAGCGGGCTCATCGCGACGCGGATCGGCGCCATGCGCGCGATCGTGTGTGCAAGCCCTTCGGCGATCGCCGGTCACGGAGTGCCGCAAAGGCCGGAGGATCTGGCGGATGTGCCCTCGATCGCGACCAACGCACCCCTGTGGCGACCCGACTGGCGGTTTCGCGACCCGAAGACGGGAGCGTTCATCGAGGCGCCCATCCGGCCCAGGCTGACGACCTCCTCGGAAGCGGCGGCCGATGCGGCCGAACGCGGAACGGGCTTCGTGCGCCTTCTGCACTATCAGGCGTTCGAGGCCTTGCGGAGCGGGCGTCTCGTCAGTGTGCTCGAGGCGTTCGAGCCCGAGCCTGCGCCGGTCCACCTTGTGCATCTCCCGAGAGGGCAGATGCCGCTCAAGATGCGCCGCTTCATCGACTTCGCCGCGCCGCGCCTGAAGCGCAGGCTCGCCGTGATCGCCGGCCTTGTGGAGGGGGAAACGCCGGAGGCTTTCGACATGCCCGCCGAAGCACGCTGACGCGTGCGGCTTCCAGGGGGTGGCCCCGAAAAGCAAAAAAGCCCCTCACGGGGCTTCGGACATTCGCAAGATCTGGAAGTCAAACTGGAGCGGGCGATGGGATTCGAACCCACGACCCCAACCTTGGCAACTCGTCCGAGCAGTTTCCGCTCCAGCAAGTATTAAGCCGCAAAACTACGAAAAATCCCTATACCTCAATAACTTACGTTGACACTGCTTTCCGCGCCCATACGCTGGAAACGCCGTGGATTTCCGTTCTGCTGCTTCCCCCCTGCTTCCCCGGCCATGCTGCACCTGCGTGGGGAAGCAGATTTGGCTGGTCTCGCGCGCCTCCTTCGTAGTGATCGCTCAAACGAAAAGAATGCCGAGATCCGAAGGAGTTTTATGATGCCCAAGTTGACAAAGAGAATCGTTGAAGCCCTGGAGCGCGATCCTGACCGCGACGTGTTCGTTTGGGACGCGGATGTGCGCGGATTTGGCGTGCGGGTGAAGCCGTCAGGGACGAAGACGTTCATCATCCAGTATCGGAACATAGAGCGCCGCACACGCCGGTTCGTGATCGGGCAGTATGGCGTTCTCACAGTCGAGGTCGCGCGCGACCTCGCCAAGAAGAAGCTGGCTTCGGTCATTGACGGCGCCGATCCTTCGCAGGAGCGTCGCTCGGCCCGCGAGGGGATGACGGTGGCGGAAGTCTGCGACTGGTATCTGGAAGAAGCTGAAGCCGGTCGCCTACTCGGCAGGAACCGGCGCCCCATCAAGGCGTCGTCAGTCTCCGGCGATCGCAGCCGCATCGAACAGCACATCAAGCCATTGATCGGCACGCGCGTCGTGGCCCATTTGAGGCTGGCCGACATCGAGAGCCTTCAGGCTGACATCGCCGCCGGAAGGTCGGCACAGGAGCGCCGGGCCGGACGCGGCGGACAAACCTCGGGCGGTGCTGGCGTCGCGGGCCGTGCGATCAGCACGTTGCGCAGCCTGCTCAATCACGCGCGCCGGCTCGGGATCATCGAGCAGAGCCCGGCGAACGGTGTGCGGGTCATCGCCTCGAATAAGCTGAAGCGGCGTCTGAGCGCTGGCGAAGTCCGGCATCTCGGCAAGATCATGAAACAGATGGAGCGCGAGGGCGAGCATCCGACGGGTCTCGCGGCCATCCGCGTCATGCTGCTGACGGGCTTCCGCCGCATGGAAGTGCTGGCGATGCGGAAGGAGTGGGTCGAGCCTGACGATAATTGCGTAGCCTTCCCCGACACCAAATCCGGTGCGCAGATCAGGGCGGCCGGCGATGCGGCAATCATCGAACTAATGGCTCAGGGGCAGCGCAGCGCGTCGCCCTACGTCTTCCCGGCTGATTGGGGTGACGGCCATTTCATCGGCGTCGTCCGTGTTCTCGACCGAGTATGCGGCCGCGCTGGCCTGGAGAAAGTGACGCCGCATGTCCTGCGCCACACCTTTGCGAGCATTGCGGCATCGCTCGGGTTCAGCGAACTGACGATCTCCGGCTTGCTCGGGCATGGGCCAAGGGGGGTGACACAACGCTACGTCCACCTCGACGCCGCTTTGGTGATTGCCGCCGATCAGGTTTCGGCCGAGATCGCCCGGTTGCTTGACGGGGGCGAACTGCTCTCCATGAAGCAGGTGAAGCGCCTGCGCCATGCGGAGACGGCTGGGGCTTTCTCCGAAGCACGAGTGTCGTCGCTCTGTCGCTAGTTGTGACGCAGCTCAACCATCCTCGCCTCAGACTTCGAAGTGGACCCGTTCAACGAGGATCAGCCTGATTTGTTAAATGGGCTGCCAGAACGTCAGAAGGGAACGTTACGGCCATAAAGGAAGCGCATCGGTCATTCTCACTTTGTGCAGTTGGGCATTCCTAAGAATTTTTCGAACGCGGCCAGCGTCTGCTCCGACACGTGATGCTCGATGCCTTCGCCGTCGATCTCCGCTGTTTCCTCCGGCACTCCGAGGGCGACCAGGAACTGAACGACGATGAGGTGGCGTGACCGCACCCGGTCGGCAAGCTGCTTGCCTTCCTCGGTCAGGAAGATTCCGCGATAGGGACGCGACGTCGCCAAACCTTGCCGTTTCAGTCTCGCGACAGCCTTGGTTGCGGTAGGTTGCGCCACGCCCATTCGCGCGGCGATGTCCGCGACCCTCGCCTCTCCATTGATTTCAATCAGGTCGCCGATCATCTCGACGTAGTCCTCGATGAGCGCGCTTGCCTGACATTCCCGGACATGCGCGAAGCGCCGCGCGTGCTGGGCTGGGCGGGGTGGCGAGTTGTTGGGCTTAGTCATCTGTACCGGTTGTTCACCTGATCGGAGAGATGAGCTCAAGGCTCAAATTTAGCCAAGGGTAAAATTGTTTCCACGAATTGGCAAACTCAACGGACCAAGTCCATGCTTCACACTTATTATTTTAGCCTATTGCACATAATATAGCATCAGCTATAAAATCTCTTGCAACCGCATCAGGACATACCCTCATGTACGACACAGAGCGCACGCGCAACGGGATGGCTGCGGTGCTATCCGGCGAGCGTCGCGGGATTTCCGGTCGCCTCCTTTTTGCCGGACCAGCGGTGATCGCCTCGATCGCCTATGTCGATCCGGGCAATTTCGCGACAAACATCCAGGCCGGCGCAGGCTATGGATATCAGCTGCTCTGGGTGGTGCTGCTGGCAAACCTGATTGCCATGCTTTTTCAGGCATTGTCCGCCCGCCTAGGCATCGTGACAGAGAAAAACCTTGCCGAAATGTCGCGCGACCACTTTCCTGCGCCGGTTGTCTGGGTGATGTGGGCGGTCAGCGAAGTGGCGGCCATGGCGACTGACCTGGCCGAGTTTCTCGGTGGCGCGATTGGTCTTGCGCTGCTTTTCGATCTGCCGATCTTCTGGGGCATGGTTGTCACCGCCACAGTGACATACGGCATCCTGATATTCGAGAAACAGGGTTTTCGGCCGATGGAACTGATCATCGGTACGATGGTCTCAATCATCGGTCTTTGTTACCTTATTGAGTTGTTGATAGCCCCGGTCGACTGGGGACAGGCGGCTGTCGGACTGGTCAGGCCGCAGCTTCCTGACGCTGCTGCACTGACAATCACAGTCGGCATCATCGGCGCTACAGTGATGCCGCATGCTATCTACCTGCATTCGAGCCTGACCCAGTCGCGCGTCCGGATCCGGAATGAAAATGACCGCCGCAAGGTGCTGCGTTACTCCAACATCGAGGTAGTGATCGCCCTCGCCATCGCGGGAATGGTCAACATGGCGATGGTCATCATGGCCGCAAGCGCCTTTCATCAGGGCAACAGTGACGTCGCCGAAATCGAGACCGCCTATCATATGTTGACGCCGTTGCTTGGAACTGCGGCCGCTTCCGTGTTCCTCGTTTCCCTGATCACCTCGGGCGTTTCAAGCTCTGTGGTGGGAACCATGGCGGGGCAAACGATCATGCAGGGCTTTCTACATTTCCATGTCCCGATATGGCTGCGGCGCCTCGTCACGATGGTGCCGGCCTTCGTGGTCGTCGCGATGGGCGTCAACCCGACCCAGGCGTTGGTAATGAGCCAAGTCGTGTTGTCGATCGCCCTGCCTGTGCCGATGATAGCCCTCATCATATTCACCTCTCGTCGGGACGTCATGGGCGAATACGCAATGCGGCCGGTCGTACGGTGTCTTGCGTTCATCGGGGCTACGATCGTTCTTGGACTGAATTTTACGTTGCTCGCGAACGTGTTTGGCATCTCTGTGCCGTTTCTGGCGGGTTGAGGGGGACGCATCCCGATTCCGAAACGGCTGACCTGTTCGTTCACTCTTCGCGACACATGGTCCAGAGCCATGTGGGGTTGGGAAAAATTCGAGAGGGCATTGTGACGGGTACGAAAGCATGGCGGAAATAGAAAAATGAACTCGCAAACCAATAGACAGGATGACGGCCACGACCACGCAACATCGGTGACTGCCGGCAATGAGTGGCGGATTCGGCTCGTCTTCATTTTCACCGCCAGCTACGCCGCTGTGCAGGCAATCGGCGGTTGGCTCTCCGGTTCACTCGCGCTGATCGCAGACTCAGGCCATATGGTGTCGGATGCGGCAGCCCTGCTACTAGCGCTGATCGCCTATCGCGTGGCTCGCCGGCCCGCGGACAACACACGGACCTACGGGTTCCATCGCGTGCGCGTGCTTGCCGCACTGGCAAACGGAGCGACCTTGCTTCTTCTGGTCGCCTGGATCGCGTGGGAAGCCGTCGACCGCATCAACCAGCCGGTTGAGGTTCTGGCGGGTCCGATGCTCGCCGTCGCGACGGTGGGGCTGCTGGTCAATCTGGCGGGAGCCTGGATCCTTATGCGAGGTTCCCAGGGTGACAGCAACCTTCGCGGAGCGTTGCTTCATGTCGTCGGCGACCTTCTGGGATCGGTTGGGGCCATCGCTGCCGCCATCGGCATCATGCTGACGGGTTGGACGGTCCTCGATCCAATCCTTTCGGTTCTGGTAGCACTTCTGGTGGTCCGCTCGGCCTGGACACTGGTGAGTGAATCGATCCGCGTACTGCTGCAGGCGGTGCCGCGCGGGCTGTATGCCAGCAACGTCGAACGGGAACTCAGCGAGTTACCGGAGGTGGAGGAAGCGGGTCATTTTCATGCGTGGACGCTGACGGACGACACCGTCGTCGCCACGGTTCATGTCACGCCGGCACCGGGGAGCGATCCGCTTCAGTTGCCTTCCGCAATCACGGCCTGGCTGAAGGAGCGCTACGCGATCGATCATGTGACGGTTCAGGTCGATCCTCGCGGCGCCCTTCGTCGAGCTGGTACGATATGACCTCTAAGGTTTCACGCGATTGACTGGTCTTAGCCAATCGACCCGAAAACCGGAAATTTCTCCAGCAGCCAGAACGCGAACCAGGTCATGTAGCCGCTCACCATGGCAAGGCCCATGATGATCATGATGACGCCAGCGGTCACCTGCAGCGCTCGCCCGGTCTTACGTAGGCTGGGAAGGAATGCAATCAGTCGATCTGTGAAAAGCGCGGCCAGAAAGAAGGGTATTCCCAGGCCAAGGGAGTAGAGAGCCAAGAGCGCGACGCCGTCCAGTGCCGTCGCCGACACAGCGCTGACTGTCAGGATCGCCCCGAGAATCGGGCCGATGCAAGGCGTCCAGCCGAACGCGAATGCCAGACCAAGCAAGTATGCGCCCGTCGGCCCGCCCGTGAACAGGCTGCCGTGGTAGCGGACGTCCCTTTGCAGCATGGGCAGTCGCAGAAGCCCGGTGGTGAAAAGGCCGAAGATTATGACAATGACACCGCCGATGATGCCGGCTTCGTAACTGTAGGCGCGAAGCGACTGGCCAAGGGCGGTGGCTCCCGCTCCCAGTATGACGAACACCGTCGAGAAACCAAGGATGAAACATATACTCAGCCAGGCGACGGACATCTTATTGTCCGGATCGCTGCGTTCAGCCCGGGTGGAGTTGCCGGCTATAAACGACACATAGCCCGGCACCAGCGGAAGCACGCAGGGCGACAGGAAGGAAATGGCACCGGCAGCGATCGCCGCCACCACGCCGATATTTGAGATCTCGAATTCCATGCCCGCGTATACAAGCTCATCCCGCTAGAGGGTCAATGCGCTGCAGCAGCGACATCTTGACCCTCTAGCGGGATGAGCTTTTACAAAATGTTTTCGCGGAGAGGAGAAGCGATATCGAGACAATATCCCGTGTTTACATGGTCGATGCGTGGCGCGGTCTGGCAATTGCCGGCGTAGTGCTGTTCCACTTTGTGTGGGACCTCGAATTTACTGGTTTCATTTCAGGCATCGCATACCATCCCCTCTGGCTTGGATTCGGGCGTGTGCTTGCCGGAAGCTTCATGATGCTGGTCGGGGTCGGACTTGCTTTGGCGTCCCGCACTCCGTTCCGCGCGGCCGCTTATCTGCGCCGTCTTGCGAAGATCGGCATCTCAGCAGCAGCCATTACACTGGTGACATGGCACGTTTTTCCGGCAACGTTCATTTACTTCGGCATCCTGCACGCGATCGCCGTCGCAACATTGGTTGGCTCTTTCTTCCAGCGTACACCTTGGTGGTTAAGTCTTGCCGCTGGCCTTGCCATTGTACTAGTCCCTTCTTTTTGGCAGTCGGAACTCTTCGACACACGCTGGCTCGCCTGGATCGGATTTGCGCAGAGCGTGCCGCCGAGTAACGATTTCGTACCGATCTTCCCGTGGGTTGGCATTACTCTTATCGGGATGGCGGGAACAAAAGTGCTGGTCGATAGGAGGAAAGAAAGCGCACTCGACCGCTTCTTGCCGGCTGGCCATTCAGGGGATGCACTCGTCTGGATGGGGAAGCACAGCCTGATGATCTATCTGCTGCACCAGCCGATCATGCTGGCGATCATTATACCGCTTGCTCGGATCTTCTAGGTCGCGAGCTCTAATAGAGTGCGTACTCCCTTGCAGCGGCCTGCCGGATTTGAACGGCTCCGACTGAGATCGTTATTCAAGACGACGCATCCTTTTTTTCATCGTCTTCCACCAATTCGTACCACATAGCGTTAAGGACGGCGAAGGCGGCAGCGAGCGGCAGGCCAAGTAGCCAAGCGAAGTACCACATGAAGCTTGTCCTTTCTAACCGCATTGAGCCGGAAACAGCTTCCCGATTTTCGACCCAATGTGGCGGTTTCAAAAATTTCTATGCAATTCCGGACGCAGAACCGGTTTCCACTTGTGCAGGAATGGCTAATAAGCGTGGCCGGAGCCATCGCTGATTTCTTTCTCGTCCACCTTGCCCCATAGAACGCGGTAGACCCACGTGGTGTAGAGCGCGATGATGGGCAGGAAGATCCCCGTCGAAACCAGCATGATGAATAGCGTCAAGTGGCTCGATGAGGCGTCCCAGACGGTCAGGCTCGAATTCGGGTCGATCGACGACGGTAGGATAAACGGGAACATCGCCAGTCCGACGGTGGCGATGATGCCGAGAACCGACAGCCCGCTCGACAGAAGCGTCAGCACCTCACGGCGCAGGGCGAGGAACCGCAGCGCCAGAAGTGAACCTGCAAAGCCGAGCGCGGGCGCCGCAAGCGTCCATGGTTGGGCGGCGTAGTTGGCGAACCAGAAGCCGGCGCCCTGTTCAGCGGTCTTTGCGAGCGGGTTGGATGGCCCGTCGGTGACGATGTCGGAGACGAAGCGGTAGCCTTCGATGCCAACCGCAACCCACAGGCCGCCAAGCGCAAACAGGACGACGGTGGCCGTCGCCGCGAGCGTGCCGAAGCGTCGGGCGCGATCAGCGACCGGGCCGCTGGTCTTTAGCACTAGCCATGATGCGCCATGCATGACCAACATCGTCACTGACAGGAGCCCGCACAGGAGCGCGAAGGGATTGAGCAACTCCAACAGGGTCGAGCCGTCGTAGAAGATGCGCAAATCGGGGCCGAGATGGAAGGGAATGCCCTGTAGCACATTGCCGACCGCAACGCCGAAGATCAGCGTTGGGACGATGCCACCGATGAACAGGGCCCAGTCCCAGCTGGCGCGCCAGCGCGGGCTTTCGCTTTTGGAGCGGTACTTGAAGCCGACCGGGCGAAGGATGAGTGCGGCGATGATGGCGAACATGGCGAGGTAGAAGCTGGAGAACGATACGGCGTAGAGCGGCGGCCATGCGGCGAAGATCGCGCCCGCGCCGAGGATGAGCCACACCTGGTTGCCTTCCCAGATCGGTCCGACCGCGTTGATGACGACGCGGCGCTCGAGGTCGGATTTCGCCACGAAGGGCAGCAGGGTCTGGGTGCCGAGGTCGAAGCCGTCCATCACCGCGAAGCCGATAACGAGAATGCCGAGCAGCAGCCACCAGATCAGACGCAGGGTCTGGTAATCGATGAGTTCGTGCAGAATCATGAGGGCTTACTCCGCGGGTTCGAGCGCTTCGGGGAGAAGCTTCTGTTCGGGTTCATGGTCTTCGTCCGGGCCTTTCCTGATCGCAGCGAGCATCAACGTTACCTCGACGATGAACAGCACCGTGTAGATGGCCGCGAAGCCGGCGATGGTGAACAGCACGGTGGTCGCTCCAAGATCGGAAACGGCGGCGGCGGTGGGCAGCACACCCTCGATCACCCATGGCTGGCGACCGACCTCGGCGACGATCCAGCCTGCTTCAGCCGCGATCCACGGCAGCGGGATCGAAAACACCGCGAGCTTGAGCAACCACGGATAGCGGTCAAGCTGGTGGCGGGCCGACAGGTAGAAGAAGGTGGCAGTGAGGACGATGAAGAACATGCCGAGGCCGACCATGATCCGGAAGGCCCAGAACAGGACCGGTACATGCGGAACGGTGTCCCATGCGGCCTTAGTGATCTGCTCGTCGGTCGCCTGGCGCGGATCGTCCAGATAGGGACGCAACAGGAGCGCATAACCGAGATAGCGTCCGGTATCCTCAAAGCGGGCGGCGACGTCGTCGGGGATAGCGGCGGTGTTGTTGGCCGCACGGATCGACTGGAGCGCGTCGAAGGCGATGATACCCTGCCGGATGCGGGTCTCGGCCAGTTCAACCAGTTCGTGGATGCCGGGGATTTCGGCGGTGAGTGAGCGAGTGCCGATCAGGCCCATCACCCACGGCACTTGGACGGCGTAATGCGTCTTGCGCTCGGCCTGATCGGGCAAGCCGATGACGGTGAATGCGGCGGGCGCGGGTTCGGTGTGCCACATCGCCTCGATCGCTGCGAGCTTCATCTTCTGGTGCTCGGTGGAAAGGTAGCCGCTCTCGTCGCCCAGCACCACGACCGACAGGGACGCGGCGAGGCCGAACGAGGCCGCGACCGTCATCGAACGTTTGGCGAGCGCGATGTGCCTACCCTTGAGCAGATACCAGGCCGACACGCCGAGCACGAAGATGGAGGCGACGACATAGCCGGCCGAGACTGTGTGGACGAACTTAGCCTGCGCAACGGGATTGAAGATGACCGCGTAGAAGTCTTCCACCTCCATGCGCATGGTCTGCGGGTTGAAGACGGAACCGACCGGGTTCTGCATCCAGCCGTTGGCGATGAGAATCCACAAGGCCGAGAGGTTGGAGCCGAGCGCAACCGCCCACGTGGCGGCGAGGTGGCCGAGCTTCGACAGCTTGTCCCAGCCGAAAAAGAATAGGCCGACGAAGGTAGCCTCGAGGAAGAAGGCCATCAGCCCCTCGAGTGCCAGCGGCGCGCCGAAAATATCGCCGACATAGTGGCTGTAATAGCTCCAGTTCATGCCGAACTGGAATTCCATGACGATGCCGGTGGCAACGCCGAGCACGAAGTTGATGCCGAAGAGCGTACCCCAGAATTTGGTCATCTGGCGCCAGATGTCACGGCCGGTCATGACGTAGACCGTTTCCATGATCGCCATCAGGATCGACAGGCCGATGGTGAGCGGCACGAAAAGGAAGTGATACAGCGCGGTGATGGCGAATTGCAGCCGCGACAGGTCGACGATGTTCAGTTCCATTTCTGGCTCCGGTGGGTCATGTCAATCGGGCCTCAGCTGGCTGAGTTCCATGTCAAAGGCGGGTGTGCCGCGGGCAACGTCGGCGGCGATGCGGCCGTCGCGCAGCACGAGGATACGGTCGGCAAGCGCCGCCTCGCGGCGTGTGTGGGTGGCGACGACCAGGATGCGGCCGGTGGCGCGTTCATCGAGGCGCGCGACCACGTCACGCGCAGTGTCACCGTCGAGGCCTTCTGTCGGCTCGTCGAGCAGCCAGAGGGCCGCATCGCGCAACAGCAGGCGAGCAAGCGCCAGACGGCGCGCCTGACCGGCGGAAAGCCCGGCGCCGCCCTCGCCGAGTATCGTGTCGAGCCCGCCGGGCAGAGATGCGACATAGCTTGCCAGACCCGCAGCTTCGAGCGCCGCTATCATTTCGGTATCGGATGCGCCGGGGCAGGCGAGCGCGAGATTGCCGCGCAGCGTGTCGCGGAAAAGCTCAGTGCGCTGGGTGAGCAGGCCACAGGGTTGGACAGTGAGATTGCCGCTTGAAGCGTTCAGTTCTCCGGCTAACAGCGATAGAAGCGTGGATTTGCCAACTCCGCTCGCACCCACCAGCGCGATGCGCTCGCCGGGGCGGATGGCGACGGAAATGTCGGACAGGACCGAACGCGCCGCGCCGGGGTGGCCGACGCTTACACCCTCCAGCCTGATCGCCATGCCATGTGCTGCGGAACGGCCGAGCTTAGGTAGGCCTGAGCGGTTCGTCAGGCGCGGGCCGAGACGCGTTGCCGCCTGAAGTGTGCGACCGAACTCGACCGCGCCGCGGCGCAGGAGAGCGAAGGGTTCCAGGCTGGCAAGCGCCAGCAGCACGGCAAAAGTGGCGATTGGCGCGCTGATGGCGCCGGCTTCGGCAAGGAAGGCGGCTGCAAGCAGGACGCCGGCGAGCAGGGCTGCAGATAGAATGCCGAGACCGAAGCCCGCACCGGCCTCGGCACGATTAAGCGCGCGGTCGGCCTGGGCCAGACGAATGTCTGCGGCTTCGATGGCACGAACCTGCGCGCCAAGACGATTCGTCATGGCAAGGTCGGCCTGTCCCCGCACGAGGTCGATGGAGCGCGACCGCAGGGCCTCTAGCGCGTGGGCGCGGCGGCGGGCGAATGCTGTAGCCCGGCGAGAGGCGAGAAACGGAATACCAAGGCCCGCGGCCAGCAGGACGATGCCGGAGGAAAGGCCGAGCAAGGGGTGGACGAAGGCGAGCGCGGCGGTGACGGCCAGACCTGCGCCGGCTGCGACAAGCACGGGCGCCAGCACCCGCAGGTAAAGCGAATCGAGGGCGTCGATATCGATGGTGAGCCGAAACAGGAGCCGTGACGGGTTGGCGGCCAGACCGCGTGCTGCGTCGGCACGGGCGAACCTGCGAAACACGCGCTCGCGCAGGTGAGCCAGCACGCCTAGCGTGGCGTCGTGGGTGACAAGCCTTTCGCCGTAGCGCGAGGCGGTGCGGCCTATGGCAAGAAGGCGGATGCCGGCGGACGGCATGAACACGTCGAAAGTGAGCGCCGTGACGAGCGTGAGGCCTGCGATCGACGTTGCGGCGATGAACCAGCCGGACAGCCCGAGCAACGCAATGCCGGCAAGTGCTGTGGTGAAAGACAGCAGGGTGCCATAGGTGAGCATGCGGCGGTCACCGGCCCAGAATAGGGCCAGCACGGGGCGTAGGGCGGAGAGACGGCTCATGCCGGAACCTCAAGCTTGCGCAGGAGCGGGCAGCATGACCACGCGGTCCATGCGGGCCGCAAGCGCGGGATCGTGGGTGGCGACGACCAGTGTTGTCCCTTTCGCGATGGCGAGCAGGCGGTCGGTAATTTCAGCGGCTGTGACAGAATCGAGATGGGCGGTCGGCTCGTCCACAAGGATCAGGCCGGGCCGGATGCCCACAGCCGCACGCGCCAGCGCCAGCCGCAAAGTCTCGCCGCCCGACAGGCCGGCTCCGTTCTCGCCGATCATCGCATGGCCACGTTGCGCGGCAAGGTGGGCGATATGGGCGGCTTCCATGGCGCGGGCGACGTCCCCCGTGCCGATGCCTGGCCGTCCGAGTGTGATGTTGCTGCGGAGCGTACCTGAAAAGATATGCGGGGGCTGGCCGAGCCATGCGATGCGAGCGCGCAGGTGGGCGGCACTGGCATGGTTCATCGGTTCGCCGCCAAGCCGGACGATGCCGGCATCGGGCGACGAAAGGCCCGCAACAAGCGCCAGCAAGGTGGATTTTCCGCCGCCGCTAGGGGCCATCACCGCGACATGTTCGCCGGGGTGGATGGATAGGACGAAATCGCTGAAGGTCGCGGTCGCCGATTCGGCATGGCGGAAGGTGAGGCCGTCGATCCACACCGAAAGCGCACCGGATACTTCGACGGCTGTACTTTCCAGACCGCCGACGATTTTCGTTCCGCCCCGCGTAATGCGGTCGAGCGCCTCCAGTCCTGCTTGCCCGGCGGCGCGGTCGTGCCAGACGGACGAGAGATCACGTAGCGGCTCGAAGAAGGCGGGCGCGAGCAGCAGGATGAAGAGACCCTGCGCCAGCGTCAGCTTTTCGCCCCAAGCACCGAAGTTCAGTTCTCCTAGGAAATGAAACCCGACATAGACCGCCACCAGCGCCACACCCAGGGCGGCGAACAGTTCCAGTACGGCCGACGACAGGAAGGCGATGCGCAGCACCGCCATGGTGGAGGTTCGCAGTTCTTCTGCGTTTGCGCGCAGCCGGAGGGCGGTACTATCCACCGCATCTAAGGCGCGGATGGTGGCGAGTCCGCGCAGCCGATCGAGAAGGAAGGCGTTCATGTTACCCATACGGGTAAGCTGCCTTTCGCTGGCCGCTTTCGCCTGCCAGCCGATCAGCGCCATAAAGATGGGTATGACGGGCGCTGCCATCAGCAAGGCGAGGGCGGCGACCCACGAAAAGACGAATACGAAGCCTAGAATGATCGGCGGAACGACCGCAGCGCGGGTGCGCAGCGGCAGAAACCGCGCGATCCAGGGTACGATGTCGTCGGCCTGCTCGGTGAGCGTGCTGGCGACGAGGCCGGAGGAAGGCCGGGACGCATCGAGCGGAGAACGGGTTGCGACGGCGGCGGCGGCATTGGCGCGCAGGGCGGAAAGGCGGACGCGGGCATCGTCCCAGGCGCGGGTCGTGCCGGCACGGTCGAGCCCCGCGCGCAGGACTCCAAGCAGAAAGATGCAGAAAGCAGGCAGGATCGCCGCCTGCGCGGGTGCGCCATCGGCGATGTTGCCAATGGCGAAGGCGATGGCTGCCGCCTGCGGTATCCACAGAAGCGAGGCAGATATCTGAAGGGCGGCGGCGAAACGGGGCAGGCCGCGCCTCGTCGTCGACGCAGCAGGAGCGGCGGCGCGGACAGACGGATCACCGGCATCGGTAGCGGCGCGCGCCGTGGTTGTGACCTGCGCGCTCATGGTCCCGAACCGGTCAAGAGCGGTCTGCTTTCCTGCGCCCGCGTCCTATCGAGATGATCCTGTCCCGTGCGTCCAGAAGCCGCGTGACCTTCGATCCGAGCGACAGGAGTGACGCAAGCCGCCCAGTATCGAGTTTCTTGACGTCGTCGTACCAGTTGGTCACCTGTTCGATCAGACCGTGCATCTCGGAAAGACGCGCGCGGGCATAGCGCTCGTCGTCATTGACAGGTTCGAGCATCAGAAGGTCGCGCAACACCGACAGGGTCGGATCGACTTCGCGCTTTTTCCGCTCCTCGGCGAGCGTGCGGAAAATCTGCCAGACATCGTCGGGGGCGGTGAAAAAATCACGCCGGTCGCCGGGGACATGCTTCAGGATGACGAGATTCCACGCCTGAAGCTCGCGCAGGCTCATCGAGACGTTGGACCGCGAAATGCCGAGCGCCTCGACGATGGCGTCGGCGCAGAGCGGTTTCGGGGAGACGTAGAGCAATGCATAGATCTGCCCGACGGTGCGGTTGATGCCCCAGCGGTTGCCCATTTCGCCGAAATGCAAGACGAAGGCCTGAATGGTCGGGGAGAGGTTCATAGTGTGTAGCTTCATTAATTTCAGAAATTTCTGAAAAGAATGTAAGTTGATATACGAAGCGGATCAACCGCCAAGCGGACGCGCGAGGCGGTTTGTCACGGGTGCGGCTTTGCTGATGTTTTGGAAAGCTTCGGCCTCGAAACCGTGCCGTCGTGTGGCATGCACGCTGTCACCAAACCATTCTTGTCGTATACTGGACGACGACTACGTCAGGAAACGACGAGGTGTCGCTACGCCTGCACGTGATCAGTTCTCAATTTCCTGATCACTGACGCAGCATCGGGGCCTGCACCCATGATCAGAGCGGAAGAGCGATTGCGCTGCCATGGCCTCCCCAGGAAGTAGAGGCCCTTAACCGGAGAGACGCCTTCTGAGTGGATGAAACCGGTCTTGGCATCGACTGCGTCTTCGATGTCCACCCATTCGGTTTCGTCACGATAGCCAACAGCCCAGATCACCGTGCGGACCTGAGCGAGTTTGCCGTCTGAAAACTTCACGACATCTGCTTCAGCCCCCACGAGCCGGCTCATGAGCCGGATACCACGTCTCTGCAATGCCTCGCCCCGTATATCCCTGTCCGGGAAAGCATCGGTTTTTCTGACTATGCGGCCGCGGAAAGACGTTGCCGGTGCTTCTAATGCGCCAACAAGGCTGAGCCACCACCAGATCGACTTTCCCAGAATGTGTTCCGGCAGAAGCTTTCGCGATTTGCCGCCGGAGAGCAAGACTGGTTGACGTTTCCTGGCTTCGATCGCTATGTCGCGTCCGCTTGCTCCATCTCCGACTACCAAAACGGGCCCATCGGGCAACTGGTTGCAGTTGCGGAATGTTGCTGCCGTCAACTGCAGGACTTCGTAACCAAATTCCGCTGAGATGGGGGGAACGATCGGAACCTGAAATGCTCCGGTGGCGATAATGACATCGGTTGCGGCGATGATCTTGCCATTTGAGAGCGTCGCTTCGAAACCGTCAGTAGACCGGGTCAGGCGCGTTACCAGCGACCCAAGCTTGACCGGAAGCGCAAAGCGCCGGGCATATGCTTCCAGATACTCGGCGAACTCGTCGCGACTGGCGTAGCCGTCCCGGTTGCCTGGGATTTGCATTCCCGGTAACGCACTGAACTGACGGGTGGTGAACAGTGTGAGGCTGTCATATCGGTTACGCCAGACATCGCCGATGCGGTTGCTCTCCTCCACGATGATGAAGGGAAGGCCTTCTCCGCGCAGGTGGTAGCCGGCGGCAAGGCCGGCCTGCCCCGCCCCGATGACGAGGATATTCCGGTTCATCACATCACCACGACGCGCGTCCCGATCGGCGTTAACTCATAGAGTTCCCGGACGTGATCATTGACCATGCGGATGCATCCGTTCGACACCGCCTTGCCGATCGTCCATGGCTCGTTGGTGCCATGGATGCGGTAGTAGGTGTCTCGTCCGTTTCGATAGAGGTAGAGCGCGCGCGCGCCGAGGGGATTGTTCGGGCCGCCCGCGACGCCGCCTGCATGTTTGGCATAGCGTTGCGGGTCTCGCTTGATCATGTTGGGTGTCGGGCGCCACGAGGGCCACTTGGCCTTGCGTTCGATAATTGCGCTGCCCTTGAACGCCAGCCCGGCTTTGCCGACCCCTATCCCGTAGCGGCGTGCCAGCATCGGGCTTTCCAGGAGGTAAAGAAACCGCTCACGCGGCGCGACGATGATGGTACCGACAGGCTCAGTGAAATTGTGTCTGACCCGTTGGGGCAGAAATCGCTGCTCGATTTTGACAGCTCGAGCGTTGGCGAAAGCGCTGACCGGCGTGAGGGAAGCGGCCGCCGCAACCAGAAGACCGAAGCCGAACGCCCGACGATCAATGGTCATGGCCATCATCCTCCTGCGGAGGCGCGACATCCGGAACTAGCTTCTCAACGCTGGCTGTGGCCCGCAACTCACCCGAAATGCGACGTTCTTCGGCCGCCGTCAGAGATTGACGGATTTGCGGCTCGACCAGCTCAAATGCAGGCGGTGGCCTATCGCGGCTTTCCTCGAGCTGGATGACGTGAAACCCAAAAGCGGACCGCACGGGCTCCTTGGTGTAGTCGCCCGCCTCAAGCCCCCTGGCCGCCTTGTCGACTTCAGGAATTGTCTGTCCCTCGGCAACGAAGCCCAAATCCCCGCCGTTCACCTTCGACACGGCATCAAGCGAGCGTTCGGCTGCAAGTTCGGCGAACGAGCCACCCTTTCCAAGAGCCGTAATGATGTCCTTTGCCTCGTCTTCCGATGCCACGAGGATATGACGCAGACGCCGCTCGGAAACTACCGGCATCGAACCGACCTGTCGGTCGTAGATCTGACGAATAGCGTCGTCGGTAACGGCCTTAGCGGCCTTCTGCTCCATGAAAATGGCCCGCAGCGTCTGCTGTTCGAAGAATTGCAGCTGGCGCTTGTAGTCGTCGCGGTCTTCGATACCTGCACTCTTCGCGGCATCGGAGATGATCTTCATTTCAATCAGCGTATCGACAATAACGGAAAGCCTGGCATCAGCCGGCATGGTTCCAAGTTGTGGACTATACATTTCCTCAGCGACGGCGACGTCTGCACGCGTGATGTCACTACCATTCACGCGGGCGACAACCTCGTCTGACTGTGCAAATGCAGAACCGGATGCCGTGGCCATCAGAAGGGCCAAGGCGAGCCGGCGCAGACTTTTCGACGGGGTGGAAGATAAGATTGTCATCTGATGGCGTTCCTACTGACCCGAGGCTGCAAGCAGCGGATCGATGGTTTCGCTGAACTGTGCGACGCTCAGCGCACCCTTGTACATTTGCCCATTGATGAAGAATGTAGGCGTGGAATCGACACCGAAACCGCGCCCGGTTTCGGCTACTGCCTGCACCTGCTGCATCAGTTCTTCATTCTGAAGGCACGTTTCGAACGCGGCTTCGTCCATACCGGTCATGCCCATGACAGACTTCATTGCGCCCGTGCCGTCCGAGGTGCGGGCCCATGTTTCTTGGGTCCGATAAAGCAGATCGAGGGTTGGATACCACTTCTCGTCTCCCGCGCAGCGCGCAAGCATGAAGCCGGCAGTAGAGCGCGGGTCGAACGGGAACTCGCGCATGATGAAGCGGACCTTGCCAGTATCGACATATTTCTCCTTTAGGCCGGGCCAGACGTTGACATGGAACGTCCGGCAATGCGGACAGGTCAGGGACGCGTACTCGATGATTGTCACCGGCGCATCGTCTGGACCGAACACCTTGTCTGGTAGCGCGCCGGGCGCGAGGAGCTCTTGCTCGGTTGGTTGTGCAAAGGCCGATGACGATAGTGCGCAAGCCACGGTCGTGGCTGACGCACCGATAAGAAATGTGCGACGTTTCATGAGTTGATCCTTTCGACAGCGGGAGGCTACAAGCTCTGCCCGCTAGAGGTTCAAGTGATTTTTCGTGCTAACGCTATGCGGTCGAACTGCCCCGAACGATCACGGGCGCCGGCGTCGAAACACGATTGTAGAGGTCGATGATGTCCTGGTTGATCAGTCGGACGCATCCGCTCGATACCGCTTTGCCGATGGTCCAGTATTCTGGCGAGCCGTGAATTCGGTAAAGTGTGTCCACACCATCCTGGAAAATATAGAGTGCGCGTGCACCGAGCGGATTGTTAAGCCCTGGATCCATGCCGCCATTGGCTGCGCTGTATTTCTCCAGTTCAGGTTGTCGCGCAATCATTTCCTCCGGAGGAGTCCACCGCGGCCAACGCCGTTTGTATTGAACGACGCCAACGCCCGACCAAGTGAATCCCTGACGTCCCAGCCCCACGCCGTAACGCATTGCCTTCCCGTCGGGCAGCACCAGATAGAGATGGAAAGCCGACGTATCGACCACAATCGTCCCTGGCCGCTCGCCTGTCGGATCATTGACAAGCTGGCGATAGAAGCGCCGCTTAACTTTGCTGAGATCGACAGCAGGGATCGGGTAGTCTTCTTCCGGCATTGCCCGGTACATTTGTGCATAGCCAGCATCGACGGCAGGTTTGCTTGGACCCGGACTGACGGGCGCATCCTCGGTTGTCGCGCACCCAGGCAAGGCTGCGGTTGCTGTTGCGGCCGCAGCCACAGTGAAAAATTTGCGGCGTGACAGCATCCCGCCTAGATAATTCGAGCTCAAAGCTTCGCTCCTGATAGCTGGTGATATCGCCTCGATTTGCGGGCGTACTGAAGGGCGAAGTGCGATACTGCTCGACGGGCAATGATGAACCCGCGCGTATTCACACTCGTTGCACCTTGCTATCGGGGAGGGCGCAGTAAGCGAGAGAGGCTGGCTGAAGCTATATTGAACTGGCCGAAGGTCCTGGTCGGCTCACCAGGGGACGGATCTGAAGGACGGTCGGTGCAGGCCATCAGATTGGAACAATGATCGTGACAGGATACGGGCAGGTGCTCCGGTACGGAATTGTTGTCGCCGGTGGCAGAAATTATCGAACTGACTTCTGTATCCGTTAGGACATCCGCTGAAACCAGGTGGGGACTGTCTGTCACCGGCGCAGCGATGGACGCTGCAGCGCTCAAATGCAGGGCCAATAACAGGGCAACCAGCAATGACAGAAAACCACGCAACATGTCCGTTACTCGTCCGGAGAATGCGGGTCCGCGAGCGCTGCGTCGGGCCGGCTGACGGGCACAGAAGACCGCGGCGATGTTCGCTTCGCAAGTGCATCCTGACCATTCCGTTCCAGTAGCCTGCGAAAGCTGGGATGCATCCCACCGTCTACGTAAGAATGAGCTGACAGCGCACTCCCGCTCGAAACCAGCAGGTCTGCCTGTCGTAAATCGGTTTGCGTACGACCGGCTATCGCCGGATGAGACTGGTTGACGGCCGGTGGACAGGCAGCAAGCGGATTGCGCGGCTCCCCGGCCTCAAACTCTGTGTCCACAACATATCGACCGCCGCAATGCGAAATCCTGGGCTGGCGACGCGTTACCTCGAAGCTGTCATAGCCGCGCTTCAGGTCGGTCCAGAACGCAAAGTTGGGGTCATCGCGATGCTTCGCCATATTTTGCGGCGTCATGCGGAAGGGAAAAGCCTGAACCTGAAAGGACTGTTGGCTGCCCTTCAAAGCCTCGCGCGCGACGGCATAGATCTCGGCGACCCCATCATCCGTTAGCGCATAGCATCCGGAGGAGGTGCAGGCGCCGTGCACCATCAGGGCGTCGCCCGAATACCCCAGTGCCGCTTCAAGCCGGTTCGGATAGCCGAGATTGAAAGACAGGTAATATTGGGAGGTGGGGTTCAGCATTCCCGCATTGACGTGGTAGAAGCCTTCCGGCGCCTGACGGTCGCCTTCGCGGGTCTTCGGGCCGAGTTTCCCGGACCATCGGCACATCGGGTATGTTTTCAGGAGAGCATATTTGCCGGTGCGATCCTGCTTCCATATTTCCAGCTCGCTCTCCTGTTTGAAAATGCGAACAAGGATCGGCGAAGAGGGAGACATCAACTTTCTCGACATCTCGGCGACCAGCAAGGCCGGAATAGGCTGGGAAGCCTTGTTGTCGACATCCAGCACACTCGAGACGCAACCGCTGAGCGAAATGGCAAGAAGGCCGACGGAAATTGCTTTTAACGCGTAGAACATGAAACAGAACCAGATCCGAGCCTCGGAGCGGCGGAGAACACCATCCTTATTCTGTTGCTAGCATAGTTAACGGCCGGTTGCGTCTGACGAATTTGCGAGCGACACATCACCGCATCGACCCTCCTGTTGCTCGCGTCAGTTGGGGTTTAAAGGGAGTAACCCTGCTTGTGGGTCTGAAGATAATTTAGAACGGTGAAGAGATTGGACCATCTGACTAGTGCAGAAACGCTGCGAATCACACGCCGCCGATCAAAAATGAACATGGTCGTGCTTCTGGGACTCGTCCTTTTCATTGCCGCGGTGTTCAGCTTCAGCCTGTATCATATTCAGGCCGAGACGCGCCTTCCCGCAGCGGTATCGACGCCAGGATAACATCTGTATCACCCAGCCTTGAATGGCCGGTTCCATTCTGCTGTGAAACAATGGACCGCAGTCTCGGGAGACAGCGGTCCAGTTCATGTCGCTTTTCATATTTTCCTTCTTCGCCGCGGGTGCCGCCGCCTACTCCGTTCTGACGCTGGTTTTCGCGCTGGTATGTCTGGGCCTCGGCCATAACACCATGGAGATGATCTACGGAGGCTTCGCGGTTTACCTGTTCACGCTCGTGGCAGCGGTTGAAGGCGCATGGTTGTTGCCGGAAGATATAAGAAATTCTTCGTCGGTGCGTAGGCTTACCCACTGGTTGAGGTTCCGCTGGGACTGACGCTTCAGGAAGTAAATCTTCGCATCGCTCCAGAGCAGTACTTTCTGTTCGAGATTGTCGAGGATGAAGTCACCCAGAGATGTCACGACCGTGAGTACCGCATGGCCGCCGCCTTTGGCATCTCGTGCGGTGGTGAGCAGCAGTGCGCCCAGTGGATAGCCGATTTCGTTTAGGCGCTGGCGTTTGAGAAGTGCGTAATCTTCGCAATCTGCTGCGCTCGTCGGGTATTCCCAGAACTCCTCAACGCCGTAGATTTCCATATCTGTCAAGGCGGGAATGCCATTCACTTCAGCATTGATGCGGACGATGTCGCTCCATGCGGAGCGTGTGAGTTCGACCATCGTTCCTCCCGCCCGGCGCGCGCATCGATCCTTGTAACGCTGACAATAATCATAATAGCCATACGGCATTGAGGTCGTCCCGAACGTCCGCATGTTGGGACGATCGGCTTGTGTCGGGTTGTAATGCGCCGCACTTGCCACCGCCGCCGAGCAAAGCATGAGAAAGGCAATTGCCGTGCCCCAGATAGTCCTCATCGTCCTGTCTCCCCGACTGTTGATGGAGAGAACCTACGCGACGCCGGGAAAAATCAAATAAAATCAATACGATAAATTAAATTCAAATGCCTCGAAAATCTGCCTGTGTTGTTTAGTCTTGTGTTTACCGACCGGCTTCGGTCATCGCGTGTCACTCGGATGGAGTGTCTTGTTCGCCATGACGGTGGTGGGTCAGCTCGCTCCTGTCCTGCACAATTTTTGCGTTTACCGTGATGGAGCCGCTGCGCTCGAACCGTAATGTGAGCGGCATGGTGTTCGGCTGAAGCGGATTGGTGACAAATCCGTCAAGCGCCAGATGAACTCCCGGTTCCACCATCTTGAGCTCGGCGTGGGCCGGAATCATCAGGACGTTATTCATTCGCTCACGACGGCCGAAGGTATTTCTGAAGACCGTGACGCCGGTAAAGCTGTCGCTTTCAACACCGATCAGGTTTTCTGAGGAGGTCGTCCCGTTCCATATTGTCAGATACATCGTCCGCAACGACGTATTTGAAGGAGAGATGAGCACCTCGGCATGCTCGATCTGGAGCATTTGCGCCGAACTCTCGTGCGAGACCTGAATTTCCCGTGCACCGCCTTCAAAGGTGATGCTGGGCACCGCGACCACGGCCAAGAGGAAAAGATGTAATTTTGGCTTCATGAATCCCTGTCCGAATGACGCTCACGATACAGGTGCGTGCTGAGTGAAAGTGATCACAAATTGTTCAACTGGGAGGACCATTTGTCGTGTTGCAGGAAGATAGGGATAGCATGACTCTGGGGGGAGAGAGAAACTTGGAGCAAGGAGTGTTAGCTTTGCTGACGATCGGAGAGCTGTCGAAGCAGACCGGGGTAAAGGTGCCGACTATACGGTACTACGAGGAAATGGGCTTGATGAAGCCCGCAGACCGGACGGAGGGCAACCAGCGCCGGTTCGAAACGTCGGACCGGGAGCGCCTCGCGTTCATCAAGCATGCGCGCGACCTCGGCTTTACTATTGAGGCTATCCGCGAACTCCTCGATCTTAGCGCTCATCCGGAACGCCCGTGCAAGGATGCCGACCAGATTGCGGCGCGCCAGCTGAAGATGGTTCGTGACAAGATCGGCCGACTTCAGCAGCTCGAGCGCGAACTCACCCGGATGGTCGGCACCTGTCACGACGGCCATATGAAGGATTGCTACGTCATCAGATCGCTTGCCAATCACGATCTCTGCATGACCGAACACTGACGGTCAGATTTGCGTGCCCGCATCGAAGCTGCAGTAATAGGTAGTGCGGTCCGTTTCGGCGGCGATCGTGGGAACGTCATGTAGCGTAACGGAAAGCACTGAGCCGTCGCGGCTCTGCTCGATCCATCCGCTTACGACTTGGGACGGATGATCGTCGGGCACCAGCTCAAATGTCGTCTTGTCGCCTCTCGTCTGCAGATTGCGAAGCTCTCCGGTGTCGTAGTCGCCTTCGGCCGAAAATGTCGTTTCCATCCTAGTTTTACTCAGGAACAGGTAGAACTCCATCTCCGAGCCGAAAGGCGCGCGTCCCCAGTACCATGCTTCTGCCTTTTCGACGGAGGGTCGCACGCGGGCCGATAGACTGCGACAATCGGCTCCGCTGGGGGCCGTGTTGCCGGGATGGAGCAAGAAGACGCCGGTCGGCATGGCTATCGCCGCGCCTTCCGACACAAGGACGATAGCAATGCCGGCCAACTGAGATCGAAGCCGCAGAGAGAGCATGAGAACGTTCCTGACCGTCTGGATTACACCCGCATATCGCCCGAAGGCAGGGAAAGACGAGACAAGCTTGAAAACGCCAATTCTCCAGAGGCGTCAAGTCAGGCAGAAAATCTGAGGTATGGCTATTGACCCTCTAGCTACCAGAGATGCCAGCTTGGTCACCATCCTCATACAGAGGAAA
>PBLF01000017.1 GCA_002722295.1 Stappia sp.
CACGACCCCAACCTTGGCAACTCGTCCGAGCAGTTTCCGCTCCAGCAAGTATTAAGCCGCAAAACTACGAAAAATCCCTATACCTCAATAACTTACGTTGACACTGCTTTCCGCGCCCATACGCTGGAAACGCCGTGGATTTCCGTTCTGCTGCTTCCCCCCTGCTTCCCCGGCCATGCTGCACCTGCGTGGGGAAGCAGATTTGGCTGGTCTCGCGCGCCTCCTTCGTAGTGATCGCTCAAACGAAAAGAATGCCGAGATCCGAAGGAGTTTTATGATGCCCAAGTTGACAAAGAGAATCGTTGAAGCCCTGGAGCGCGATCCTGACCGCGACGTGTTCGTTTGGGACGCGGATGTGCGCGGATTTGGCGTGCGGGTGAAGCCGTCAGGGACGAAGACGTTCATCATCCAGTATCGGAACATAGAGCGCCGCACACGCCGGTTCGTGATCGGGCAGTATGGCGTTCTCACAGTCGAGGTCGCGCGCGACCTCGCCAAGAAGAAGCTGGCTTCGGTCATTGACGGCGCCGATCCTTCGCAGGAGCGTCGCTCGGCCCGCGAGGGGATGACGGTGGCGGAAGTCTGCGACTGGTATCTGGAAGAAGCTGAAGCCGGTCGCCTACTCGGCAGGAACCGGCGCCCCATCAAGGCGTCGTCAGTCTCCGGCGATCGCAGCCGCATCGAACAGCACATCAAGCCATTGATCGGCACGCGCGTCGTGGCCCATTTGAGGCTGGCCGACATCGAGAGCCTTCAGGCTGACATCGCCGCCGGAAGGTCGGCACAGGAGCGCCGGGCCGGACGCGGCGGACAAACCTCGGGCGGTGCTGGCGTCGCGGGCCGTGCGATCAGCACGTTGCGCAGCCTGCTCAATCACGCGCGCCGGCTCGGGATCATCGAGCAGAGCCCGGCGAACGGTGTGCGGGTCATCGCCTCGAATAAGCTGAAGCGGCGTCTGAGCGCTGGCGAAGTCCGGCATCTCGGCAAGATCATGAAACAGATGGAGCGCGAGGGCGAGCATCCGACGGGTCTCGCGGCCATCCGCGTCATGCTGCTGACGGGCTTCCGCCGCATGGAAGTGCTGGCGATGCGGAAGGAGTGGGTCGAGCCTGACGATAATTGCGTAGCCTTCCCCGACACCAAATCCGGTGCGCAGATCAGGGCGGCCGGCGATGCGGCAATCATCGAACTAATGGCTCAGGGGCAGCGCAGCGCGTCGCCCTACGTCTTCCCGGCTGATTGGGGTGACGGCCATTTCATCGGCGTCGTCCGTGTTCTCGACCGAGTATGCGGCCGCGCTGGCCTGGAGAAAGTGACGCCGCATGTCCTGCGCCACACCTTTGCGAGCATTGCGGCATCGCTCGGGTTCAGCGAACTGACGATCTCCGGCTTGCTCGGGCATGGGCCAAGGGGGGTGACACAACGCTACGTCCACCTCGACGCCGCTTTGGTGATTGCCGCCGATCAGGTTTCGGCCGAGATCGCCCGGTTGCTTGACGGGGGCGAACTGCTCTCCATGAAGCAGGTGAAGCGCCTGCGCCATGCGGAGACGGCTGGGGCTTTCTCCGAAGCACGAGTGTCGTCGCTCTGTCGCTAGTTGTGACGCAGCTCAACCATCCTCGCCTCAGACTTCGAAGTGGACCCGTTCAACGAGGATCAGCCTGATTTGTTAAATGGGCTGCCAGAACGTCAGAAGGGAACGTTACGGCCATAAAGGAAGCGCATCGGTCATTCTCACTTTGTGCAGTTGGGCATTCCTAAGAATTTTTCGAACGCGGCCAGCGTCTGCTCCGACACGTGATGCTCGATGCCTTCGCCGTCGATCTCCGCTGTTTCCTCCGGCACTCCGAGGGCGACCAGGAACTGAACGACGATGAGGTGGCGTGACCGCACCCGGTCGGCAAGCTGCTTGCCTTCCTCGGTCAGGAAGATTCCGCGATAGGGACGCGACGTCGCCAAACCTTGCCGTTTCAGTCTCGCGACAGCCTTGGTTGCGGTAGGTTGCGCCACGCCCATTCGCGCGGCGATGTCCGCGACCCTCGCCTCTCCATTGATTTCAATCAGGTCGCCGATCATCTCGACGTAGTCCTCGATGAGCGCGCTTGCCTGACATTCCCGGACATGCGCGAAGCGCCGCGCGTGCTGGGCTGGGCGGGGTGGCGAGTTGTTGGGCTTAGTCATCTGTACCGGTTGTTCACCTGATCGGAGAGATGAGCTCAAGGCTCAAATTTAGCCAAGGGTAAAATTGTTTCCACGAATTGGCAAACTCAACGGACCAAGTCCATGCTTCACACTTATTATTTTAGCCTATTGCACATAATATAGCATCAGCTATAAAATCTCTTGCAACCGCATCAGGACATACCCTCATGTACGACACAGAGCGCACGCGCAACGGGATGGCTGCGGTGCTATCCGGCGAGCGTCGCGGGATTTCCGGTCGCCTCCTTTTTGCCGGACCAGCGGTGATCGCCTCGATCGCCTATGTCGATCCGGGCAATTTCGCGACAAACATCCAGGCCGGCGCAGGCTATGGATATCAGCTGCTCTGGGTGGTGCTGCTGGCAACCCTGATTGCCATGCTTTTTCAGGCATTGTCCGCCCGCCTAGGCATCGTGACAGAGAAAAACCTTGCCGAAATGTCGCGCGACCACTTTCCTGCGCCGGTTGTCTGGGTGATGTGGGCGGTCAGCGAAGTGGCGGCCATGGCGACTGACCTGGCCGAGTTTCTCGGTGGCGCGATTGGTCTTGCGCTGCTTTTCGATCTGCCGATCTTCTGGGGCATGGTTGTCACCGCCACAGTGACATACGGCATCCTGATATTCGAGAAACAGGGTTTTCGGCCGATGGAACTGATCATCGGTACGATGGTCTCAATCATCGGTCTTTGTTACCTTATTGAGTTGTTGATAGCCCCGGTCGACTGGGGACAGGCGGCTGTCGGACTGGTCAGGCCGCAGCTTCCTGACGCTGCTGCACTGACAATCACAGTCGGCATCATCGGCGCTACAGTGATGCCGCATGCTATCTACCTGCATTCGAGCCTGACCCAGTCGCGCGTCCGGATCCGGAATGAAAATGACCGCCGCAAGGTGCTGCGTTACTCCAACATCGAGGTAGTGATCGCCCTCGCCATCGCGGGAATGGTCAACATGGCGATGGTCATCATGGCCGCAAGCGCCTTTCATCAGGGCAACAGTGACGTCGCCGAAATCGAGACCGCCTATCATATGTTGACGCCGTTGCTTGGAACTGCGGCCGCTTCCGTGTTCCTCGTTTCCCTGATCACCTCGGGCGTTTCAAGCTCTGTGGTGGGAACCATGGCGGGGCAAACGATCATGCAGGGCTTTCTACATTTCCATGTCCCGATATGGCTGCGGCGCCTCGTCACGATGGTGCCGGCCTTCGTGGTCGTCGCGATGGGCGTCAACCCGACCCAGGCGTTGGTAATGAGCCAAGTCGTGTTGTCGATCGCCCTGCCTGTGCCGATGATAGCCCTCATCATATTCACCTCTCGTCGGGACGTCATGGGCGAATACGCAATGCGGCCGGTCGTACGGTGTCTTGCGTTCATCGGGGCTACGATCGTTCTTGGACTGAATTTTACGTTGCTCGCGAACGTGTTTGGCATCTCTGTGCCGTTTCTGGCGGGTTGAGGGGGACGCATCCCGATTCCGAAACGGCTGACCTGTTCGTTCACTCTTCGCGACACATGGTCCAGAGCCATGTGGGGTTGGGAAAAATTCGAGAGGGCATTGTGACGGGTACGAAAGCATGGCGGAAATAGAAAAATGAACTCGCAAACCAATAGACAGGATGACGGCCACGACCACGCAACATCGGTGACTGCCGGCAATGAGTGGCGGATTCGGCTCGTCTTCATTTTCACCGCCAGCTACGCCGCTGTGCAGGCAATCGGCGGTTGGCTCTCCGGTTCACTCGCGCTGATCGCAGACTCAGGCCATATGGTGTCGGATGCGGCAGCCCTGCTACTAGCGCTGATCGCCTATCGCGTGGCTCGCCGGACCGCGGACAACACACGGACCTACGGGTTCCATCGCGTGCGCGTGCTTGCCGCACTGGCAAACGGAGCGACCTTGCTTCTTCTGGTCGCCTGGATCGCGTGGGAAGCCGTCGACCGCATCAACCAGCCGGTTGAGGTTCTGGCGGGTCCGATGCTCGCCGTCGCGACGGTGGGGCTGCTGGTCAATCTGGCGGGAGCCTGGATCCTTATGCGAGGTTCCCAGGGTGACAGCAACCTTCGCGGAGCGTTGCTTCATGTCGTCGGCGATCTTCTGGGATCGGTTGGGGCCATCGCTGCCGCCATCGGCATCATGCTGACGGGTTGGACGGTCCTCGATCCAATCCTTTCGGTTCTGGTAGCACTTCTGGTGGTCCGCTCGGCCTGGACACTGGTGAGTGAATCGATCCGCGTACTGCTGCAGGCGGTGCCGCGCGGGCTGTATGCCAGCAACGTCGAACGGGAACTCAGCGAGTTACCGGAGGTGGAGGAAGCGGGTCATTTTCATGCGTGGACGCTGACGGACGACACCGTCGTCGCCACGGTTCATGTCACGCCGGCACCGGGGAGCGATCCGCTTCAGTTGCCTTCCGCAATCACGGCCTGGCTGAAGGAGCGCTACGCGATCGATCATGTGACGGTTCAGGTCGATCCTCGCGGCGCCCTTCGTCGAGCTGGTACGATATGACCTCTAAGGTTTCACGCGATTGACTGGTCTTAGCCAATCGACCCGAAAACCGGAAATTTCTCCAGCAGCCAGAACGCGAACCAGGTCATGTAGCCGCTCACCATGGCAAGGCCCATGATGATCATGATGACGCCAGCGGTCACCTGCAGCGCTCGCCCGGTCTTACGTAGGCTGGGAAGGAATGCAATCAGTCGATCTGTGAAAAGCGCGGCCAGAAAGAAGGGTATTCCCAGGCCAAGGGAGTAGAGAGCCAAGAGCGCGACGCCGTCCAGTGCCGTCGCCGACACAGCGCTGACTGTCAGGATCGCCCCGAGAATCGGGCCGATGCAAGGCGTCCAGCCGAACGCGAATGCCAGACCAAGCAAGTATGCGCCCGTCGGCCCGCCCGTGAACAGGCTGCCGTGGTAGCGGACGTCCCTTTGCAGCATGGGCAGTCGCAGAAGCCCGGTGGTGAAAAGGCCGAAGATTATGACAATGACACCGCCGATGATGCCGGCTTCGTAACTGTAGGCGCGAAGCGACTGGCCAAGGGCGGTGGCTCCCGCTCCCAGTATGACGAACACCGTCGAGAAACCAAGGATGAAACATATACTCAGCCAGGCGACGGACATCTTATTGTCCGGATCGCTGCGTTCAGCCCGGGTGGAGTTGCCGGCTATAAACGACACATAGCCCGGCACCAGCGGAAGCACGCAGGGCGACAGGAAGGAAATGGCACCGGCAGCGATCGCCGCCACCACGCCGATATTTGAGATCTCGAATTCCATGCCCGCGTATACAAGCTCATCCCGCTAGAGGGTCAATGCGCTGCAGCAGCGACATCTTGACCCTCTAGCGGGATGAGCTTTTACAAAATGTTTTCGCGGAGAGGAGAAGCGATATCGAGACAATATCCCGTGTTTACATGGTCGATGCGTGGCGCGGTCTGGCAATTGCCGGCGTAGTGCTGTTCCACTTTGTGTGGGACCTCGAATTTACTGGTTTCATTTCAGGCATCGCATACCATCCCCTCTGGCTTGGATTCGGGCGTGTGCTTGCCGGAAGCTTCATGATGCTGGTCGGGGTCGGACTTGCTTTGGCGTCCCGCACTCCGTTCCGCGCGGCCGCTTATCTGCGCCGTCTTGCGAAGATCGGCATCTCAGCAGCAGCCATTACACTGGTGACATGGCACGTTTTTCCGGCAACGTTCATTTACTTCGGCATCCTGCACGCGATCGCCGTCGCAACATTGGTTGGCTCTTTCTTCCAGCGTACACCTTGGTGGTTAAGTCTTGCCGCTGGCCTTGCCATTGTACTAGTCCCTTCTTTTTGGCAGTCGGAACTCTTCGACACACGCTGGCTCGCCTGGATCGGATTTGCGCAGAGCGTGCCGCCGAGTAACGATTTCGTACCGATCTTCCCGTGGGTTGGCATTACTCTTATCGGGATGGCGGGAACAAAAGTGCTGGTCGATAGGAGGAAAGAAAGCGCACTCGACCGCTTCTTGCCGGCTGGCCATTCAGGGGATGCACTCGTCTGGATGGGGAAGCACAGCCTGATGATCTATCTGCTGCCCCAGCCGATCATGCTGGCGATCATTATACCGCTTGCTCGGATCTTCTAGGTCGCGAGCTCTAATAGAGTGCGTACTCCCTTGCAGCGGCCTGCCGGATTTGAACGGCTCCGACTGAGATCGTTATTCAAGACGACGCATCCTTTTTTTCATCGTCTTCCACCAATTCGTACCACATAGCGTTAAGGACGGCGAAGGCGGCAGCGAGCGGCAGGCCAAGTAGCCAAGCGAAGTACCACATGAAGCTTGTCCTTTCTAACCGCATTGAGCCGGAAACAGCTTCCCGATTTTCGACCCAATGTGGCGGTTTCAAAAATTTCTATGCAATTCCGGACGCAGAACCGGTTTCCACTTGTGCAGGAATGGCTAATAAGCGTGGCCGGAGCCATCGCTGATTTCTTTCTCGTCCACCTTGCCCCATAGAACGCGGTAGACCCACGTGGTGTAGAGCGCGATGATGGGCAGGAAGATCCCCGTCGAAACCAGCATGATGAATAGCGTCAAGTGGCTCGATGAGGCGTCCCAGACGGTCAGGCTCGAATTCGGGTCGATCGACGACGGTAGGATAAACGGGAACATCGCCAGTCCGACGGTGGCGATGATGCCGAGAACCGACAGCCCGCTCGACAGAAGCGTCAGCACCTCACGGCGCAGGGCGAGGAACCGCAGCGCCAGAAGTGAACCTGCAAAGCCGAGCGCGGGCGCCGCAAGCGTCCATGGTTGGGCGGCGTAGTTGGCGAACCAGAAGCCGGCGCCCTGTTCAGCGGTCTTTGCGAGCGGGTTGGATGGCCCGTCGGTGACGATGTCGGAGACGAAGCGGTAGCCTTCGATGCCAACCGCAACCCACAGGCCGCCAAGCGCAAACAGGACGACGGTGGCCGTCGCCGCGAGCGTGCCGAAGCGTCGGGCGCGATCAGCGACCGGGCCGCTGGTCTTTAGCACTAGCCATGATGCGCCATGCATGACCAACATCGTCACTGACAGGAGCCCGCACAGGAGCGCGAAGGGATTGAGCAACTCCAACAGGGTCGAGCCGTCGTAGAAGATGCGCAAATCGGGGCCGAGATGGAAGGGAATGCCCTGTAGCACATTGCCGACCGCAACGCCGAAGATCAGCGTTGGGACGATGCCACCGATGAACAGGGCCCAGTCCCAGCTGGCGCGCCAGCGCGGGCTTTCGCTTTTGGAGCGGTACTTGAAGCCGACCGGGCGAAGGATGAGTGCGGCGATGATGGCGAACATGGCGAGGTAGAAGCTGGAGAACGATACGGCGTAGAGCGGCGGCCATGCGGCGAAGATCGCGCCCGCGCCGAGGATGAGCCACACCTGGTTGCCTTCCCAGATCGGTCCGACCGCGTTGATGACGACGCGGCGCTCGAGGTCGGATTTCGCCACGAAGGGCAGCAGGGTCTGGGTGCCGAGGTCGAAGCCGTCCATCACCGCGAAGCCGATAACGAGAATGCCGAGCAGCAGCCACCAGATCAGACGCAGGGTCTGGTAATCGATGAGTTCGTGCAGAATCATGAGGGCTTACTCCGCGGGTTCGAGCGCTTCGGGGAGAAGCTTCTGTTCGGGTTCATGGTCTTCGTCCGGGCCTTTCCTGATCGCAGCGAGCATCAACGTTACCTCGACGATGAACAGCACCGTGTAGATGGCCGCGAAGCCGGCGATGGTGAACAGCACGGTGGTCGCTCCAAGATCGGAAACGGCGGCGGCGGTGGGCAGCACACCCTCGATCACCCATGGCTGGCGACCGACCTCGGCGACGATCCAGCCTGCTTCAGCCGCGATCCACGGCAGCGGGATCGAAAACACCGCGAGCTTGAGCAACCACGGATAGCGGTCAAGCTGGTGGCGGGCCGACAGGTAGAAGAAGGTGGCAGTGAGGACGATGAAGAACATGCCGAGGCCGACCATGATCCGGAATGCCCAGAACAGGACCGGTACATGCGGAACGGTGTCCCATGCGGCCTTAGTGATCTGCTCGTCGGTCGCCTGGCGCGGATCGTCCAGATAGGGACGCAACAGGAGCGCATAACCGAGATAGCGTCCGGTATCCTCAAAGCGGGCGGCGACGTCGTCGGGGATAGCGGCGGTGTTGTTGGCCGCACGGATCGACTGGAGCGCGTCGAAGGCGATGATACCCTGCCGGATGCGGGTCTCGGCCAGTTCAACCAGTTCGTGGATGCCGGGGATTTCGGCGGTGAGTGAGCGAGTGCCGATCAGGCCCATCACCCACGGCACTTGGACGGCGTAATGCGTCTTGCGCTCGGCCTGATCGGGCAAGCCGATGACGGTGAATGCGGCGGGCGCGGGTTCGGTGTGCCACATCGCCTCGATCGCTGCGAGCTTCATCTTCTGGTGCTCGGTGGAAAGGTAGCCGCTCTCGTCGCCCAGCACCACGACCGACAGGGACGCGGCGAGGCCGAACGAGGCCGCGACCGTCATCGAACGTTTGGCGAGCGCGATGTGCCTACCCTTGAGCAGATACCAGGCCGACACGCCGAGCACGAAGATGGAGGCGACGACATAGCCGGCCGAGACTGTGTGGACGAACTTAGCCTGCGCAACGGGATTGAAGATGACCGCGTAGAAGTCTTCCACCTCCATGCGCATGGTCTGCGGGTTGAAGACGGAACCGACCGGGTTCTGCATCCAGCCGTTGGCGATGAGAATCCACAAGGCCGAGAGGTTGGAGCCGAGCGCAACCGCCCACGTGGCGGCGAGGTGGCCGAGCTTCGACAGCTTGTCCCAGCCGAAAAAGAATAGGCCGACGAAGGTAGCCTCGAGGAAGAAGGCCATCAGCCCCTCGAGTGCCAGCGGCGCGCCGAAAATATCGCCGACATAGTGGCTGTAATAGCTCCAGTTCATGCCGAACTGGAATTCCATGACGATGCCGGTGGCAACGCCGAGCACGAAGTTGATGCCGAAGAGCGTACCCCAGAATTTGGTCATCTGGCGCCAGATGTCACGGCCGGTCATGACGTAGACCGTTTCCATGATCGCCATCAGGATCGACAGGCCGATGGTGAGCGGCACGAAAAGGAAGTGATACAGCGCGGTGATGGCGAATTGCAGCCGCGACAGGTCGACGATGTTCAGTTCCATTTCTGGCTCCGGTGGGTCATGTCAATCGGGCCTCAGCTGGCTGAGTTCCATGTCAAAGGCGGGTGTGCCGCGGGCAACGTCGGCGGCGATGCGGCCGTCGCGCAGCACGAGGATACGGTCGGCAAGCGCCGCCTCGCGGCGTGTGTGGGTGGCGACGACCAGGATGCGGCCGGTGGCGCGTTCATCGAGGCGCGCGACCACGTCACGCGCAGTGTCACCGTCGAGGCCTTCTGTCGGCTCGTCGAGCAGCCAGAGGGCCGCATCGCGCAACAGCAGGCGAGCAAGCGCCAGACGGCGCGCCTGACCGGCGGAAAGCCCGGCGCCGCCCTCGCCGAGTATCGTGTCGAGCCCGCCGGGCAGAGATGCGACATAGCTTGCCAGACCCGCAGCTTCGAGCGCCGCTATCATTTCGGTATCGGATGCGCCGGGGCAGGCGAGCGCGAGATTGCCGCGCAGCGTGTCGCGGAAAAGCTCAGTGCGCTGGGTGAGCAGGCCACAGGGTTGGACAGTGAGATTGCCGCTTGAAGCGTTCAGTTCTCCGGCTAACAGCGATAGAAGCGTGGATTTGCCAACTCCGCTCGCACCCACCAGCGCGATGCGCTCGCCGGGGCGGATGGCGACGGAAATGTCGGACAGGACCGAACGCGCCGCGCCGGGGTGGCCGACGCTTACACCCTCCAGCCTGATCGCCATGCCATGTGCTGCGGAACGGCCGAGCTTAGGTAGGCCTGAGCGGTTCGTCAGGCGCGGGCCGAGACGCGTTGCCGCCTGAAGTGTGCGACCGAACTCGACCGCGCCGCGGCGCAGGAGAGCGAAGGGTTCCAGGCTGGCAAGCGCCAGCAGCACGGCAAAAGTGGCGATTGGCGCGCTGATGGCGCCGGCTTCGGCAAGGAAGGCGGCTGCAAGCAGGACGCCGGCGAGCAGGGCTGCAGATAGAATGCCGAGACCGAAGCCCGCACCGGCCTCGGCACGATTAAGCGCGCGGTCGGCCTGGGCCAGACGAATGTCTGCGGCTTCGATGGCACGAACCTGCGCGCCAAGACGATTCGTCATGGCAAGGTCGGCCTGTCCCCGCACGAGGTCGATGGAGCGCGACCGCAGGGCCTCTAGCGCGTGGGCGCGGCGGCGGGCGAATGCTGTAGCCCGGCGAGAGGCGAGAAACGGAATACCAAGGCCCGCGGCCAGCAGGACGATGCCGGAGGAAAGGCCGAGCAAGGGGTGGACGAAGGCGAGCGCGGCGGTGACGGCCAGACCTGCGCCGGCTGCGACAAGCACGGGCGCCAGCACCCGCAGGTAAAGCGAATCGAGGGCGTCGATATCGATGGTGAGCCGAAACAGGAGCCGTGACGGGTTGGCGGCCAGACCGCGTGCTGCGTCGGCACGGGCGAACCTGCGAAACACGCGCTCGCGCAGGTGAGCCAGCACGCCTAGCGTGGCGTCGTGGGTGACAAGCCTTTCGCCGTAGCGCGAGGCGGTGCGGCCTATGGCAAGAAGGCGGATGCCGGCGGACGGCATGAACACGTCGAAAGTGAGCGCCGTGACGAGCGTGAGGCCTGCGATCGACGTTGCGGCGATGAACCAGCCGGACAGCCCGAGCAACGCAATGCCGGCAAGTGCTGTGGTGAAAGACAGCAGGGTGCCATAGGTGAGCATGCGGCGGTCACCGGCCCAGAATAGGGCCAGCACGGGGCGTAGGGCGGAGAGACGGCTCATGCCGGAACCTCAAGCTTGCGCAGGAGCGGGCAGCATGACCACGCGGTCCATGCGGGCCGCAAGCGCGGGATCGTGGGTGGCGACGACCAGTGTTGTCCCTTTCGCGATGGCGAGCAGGCGGTCGGTAATTTCAGCGGCTGTGACAGAATCGAGATGGGCGGTCGGCTCGTCCACAAGGATCAGGCCGGGCCGGATGCCCACAGCCGCACGCGCCAGCGCCAGCCGCAAAGTCTCGCCGCCCGACAGGCCGGCTCCGTTCTCGCCGATCATCGCATGGCCACGTTGCGCGGCAAGGTGGGCGATATGGGCGGCTTCCATGGCGCGGGCGACGTCCCCCGTGCCGATGCCTGGCCGTCCGAGTGTGATGTTGCTGCGGAGCGTACCTGAAAAGATATGCGGGGGCTGGCCGAGCCATGCGATGCGAGCGCGCAGGTGGGCGGCACTGGCATGGTTCATCGGTTCGCCGCCAAGCCGGACGATGCCGGCATCGGGCGACGAAAGGCCCGCAACAAGCGCCAGCAAGGTGGATTTTCCGCCGCCGCTAGGGGCCATCACCGCGACATGTTCGCCGGGGTGGATGGATAGGACGAAATCGCTGAAGGTCGCGGTCGCCGATTCGGCATGGCGGAAGGTGAGGCCGTCGATCCACACCGAAAGCGCACCGGATACTTCGACGGCTGTACTTTCCAGACCGCCGACGATTTTCGTTCCGCCCCGCGTAATGCGGTCGAGCGCCTCCAGTCCTGCTTGCCCGGCGGCGCGGTCGTGCCAGACGGACGAGAGATCACGTAGCGGCTCGAAGAAGGCGGGCGCGAGCAGCAGGATGAAGAGACCCTGCGCCAGCGTCAGCTTTTCGCCCCAAGCACCGAAGTTCAGTTCTCCTAGGAAATGAAACCCGACATAGACCGCCACCAGCGCCACACCCAGGGCGGCGAACAGTTCCAGTACGGCCGACGACAGGAAGGCGATGCGCAGCACCGCCATGGTGGAGGTTCGCAGTTCTTCTGCGTTTGCGCGCAGCCGGAGGGCGGTACTATCCACCGCATCTAAGGCGCGGATGGTGGCGAGTCCGCGCAGCCGATCGAGAAGGAAGGCGTTCATGTTACCCATACGGGTAAGCTGCCTTTCGCTGGCCGCTTTCGCCTGCCAGCCGATCAGCGCCATAAAGATGGGTATGACGGGCGCTGCCATCAGCAAGGCGAGGGCGGCGACCCACGAAAAGACGAATACGAAGCCTAGAATGATCGGCGGAACGACCGCAGCGCGGGTGCGCAGCGGCAGAAACCGCGCGATCCAGGGTACGATGTCGTCGGCCTGCTCGGTGAGCGTGCTGGCGACGAGGCCGGAGGAAGGCCGGGACGCATCGAGCGGAGAACGGGTTGCGACGGCGGCGGCGGCATTGGCGCGCAGGGCGGAAAGGCGGACGCGGGCATCGTCCCAGGCGCGGGTCGTGCCGGCACGGTCGAGCCCCGCGCGCAGGACTCCAAGCAGAAAGATGCAGAAAGCAGGCAGGATCGCCGCCTGCGCGGGTGCGCCATCGGCGATGTTGCCAATGGCGAAGGCGATGGCTGCCGCCTGCGGTATCCACAGAAGCGAGGCAGATATCTGAAGGGCGGCGGCGAAACGGGGCAGGCCGCGCCTCGTCGTCGACGCAGCAGGAGCGGCGGCGCGGACAGACGGATCACCGGCATCGGTAGCGGCGCGCGCCGTGGTTGTGACCTGCGCGCTCATGGTCCCGAACCGGTCAAGAGCGGTCTGCTTTCCTGCGCCCGCGTCCTATCGAGATGATCCTGTCCCGTGCGTCCAGAAGCCGCGTGACCTTCGATCCGAGCGACAGGAGTGACGCAAGCCGCCCAGTATCGAGTTTCTTGACGTCGTCGTACCAGTTGGTCACCTGTTCGATCAGACCGTGCATCTCGGAAAGACGCGCGCGGGCATAGCGCTCGTCGTCATTGACAGGTTCGAGCATCAGAAGGTCGCGCAACACCGACAGGGTCGGATCGACTTCGCGCTTTTTGCGCTCCTCGGCGAGCGTGCGGAAAATCTGCCAGACATCGTCGGGGGCGGTGAAAAAATCACGCCGGTCGCCGGGGACATGCTTCAGGATGACGAGATTCCACGCCTGAAGCTCGCGCAGGCTCATCGAGATGTTGGACCGCGAAATGCCGAGCGCCTCGACGATGGCGTCGGCGCAGAGCGGTTTCGGGGAGACGTAGAGCAATGCATAGATCTGCCCGACGGTGCGGTTGATGCCCCAGCGGTTGCCCATTTCGCCGAAATGCAAGACGAAGGCCTGAATGGTCGGGGAGAGGTTCATAGTGTGTAGCTTCATTAATTTCAGAAATTTCTGAAAAGAATGTAAGTTGATATACGAAGCGGATCAACCGCCAAGCGGACGCGCGAGGCGGTTTGTCACGGGTGCGGCTTTGCTGATGTTTTGGAAAGCTTCGGCCTCGAAACCGTGCCGTCGTGTGGCATGCACGCTGTCACCAAACCATTCTTGTCGTATACTGGACGACGACTACGTCAGGAAACGACGAGGTGTCGCTACGCCTGCACGTGATCAGTTCTCAATTTCCTGATCACTGACGCAGCATCGGGGCCTGCACCCATGATCAGAGCGGAAGAGCGATTGCGCTGCCATGGCCTCCCCAGGAAGTAGAGGCCCTTAACCGGAGAGACGCCTTCTGAGTGGATGAAACCGGTCTTGGCATCGACTGCGTCTTCGATGTCCACCCATTCGGTTTCGTCACGATAGCCAACAGCCCAGATCACCGTGCGGACCTGAGCGAGTTTGCCGTCTGAAAACTTCACGACATCTGCTTCAGCCCCCACGAGCCGGCTCATGAGCCGGATACCACGTCTCTGCAATGCCTCGCCCCGTATATCCCTGTCCGGGAAAGCATCGGTTTTTCTGACTATGCGGCCGCGGAAAGACGTTGCCGGTGCTTCTAATGCGCCAACAAGGCTGAGCCACCACCAGATCGACTTTCCCAGAATGTGTTCCGGCAGAAGCTTTCGCGATTTGCCGCCGGAGAGCAAGACTGGTTGACGTTTCCTGGCTTCGATCGCTATGTCGCGTCCGCTTGCTCCATCTCCGACTACCAAAACGGGCCCATCGGGCAACTGGTTGCAGTTGCGGAATGTTGCTGCCGTCAACTGCAGGACTTCGTAACCAAATTCCGCTGAGATGGGGGGAACGATCGGAACCTGAAATGCTCCGGTGGCGATAATGACATCGGTTGCGGCGATGATCTTGCCATTTGAGAGCGTCGCTTCGAAACCGTCAGTAGACCGGGTCAGGCGCGTTACCAGCGACCCAAGCTTGACCGGAAGCGCAAAGCGCCGGGCATATGCTTCCAGATACTCGGCGAACTCGTCGCGACTGGCGTAGCCGTCCCGGTTGCCTGGGATTTGCATTCCCGGTAACGCACTGAACTGACGGGTGGTGAACAGTGTGAGGCTGTCATATCGGTTACGCCAGACATCGCCGATGCGGTTGCTCTCCTCCACGATGATGAAGGGAAGGCCTTCTCCGCGCAGGTGGTAGCCGGCGGCAAGGCCGGCCTGCCCCGCCCCGATGACGAGGATATTCCGGTTCATCACATCACCACGACGCGCGTCCCGATCGGCGTTAACTCATAGAGTTCCCGGACGTGATCATTGACCATGCGGATGCATCCGTTCGACACCGCCTTGCCGATCGTCCATGGCTCGTTGGTGCCATGGATGCGGTAGTAGGTGTCTCGTCCGTTTCGATAGAGGTAGAGCGCGCGCGCGCCGAGGGGATTGTTCGGGCCGCCCGCGACGCCGCCTGCATGTTTGGCATAGCGTTGCGGGTCTCGCTTGATCATGTTGGGTGTCGGGCGCCACGAGGGCCACTTGGCCTTGCGTTCGATAATTGCGCTGCCCTTGAACGCCAGCCCGGCTTTGCCGACCCCTATCCCGTAGCGGCGTGCCAGCATCGGGCTTTCCAGGAGGTAAAGAAACCGCTCACGCGGCGCGACGATGATGGTACCGACAGGCTCAGTGAAATTGTGTCTGACCCGTTGGGGCAGAAATCGCTGCTCGATTTTGACAGCTCGAGCGTTGGCGAAAGCGCTGACCGGCGTGAGGGAAGCGGCCGCCGCAACCAGAAGACCGAAGCCGAACGCCCGACGATCAATGGTCATGGCCATCATCCTCCTGCGGAGGCGCGACATCCGGAACTAGCTTCTCAACGCTGGCTGTGGCCCGCAACTCACCCGAAATGCGACGTTCTTCGGCCGCCGTCAGAGATTGACGGATTTGCGGCTCGACCAGCTCAAATGCAGGCGGTGGCCTATCGCGGCTTTCCTCGAGCTGGATGACGTGAAACCCAAAAGCGGACCGCACGGGCTCCTTGGTGTAGTCGCCCGCCTCAAGCCCCCTGGCCGCCTTGTCGACTTCAGGAATTGTCTGTCCCTCGGCAACGAAGCCCAAATCCCCGCCGTTCACCTTCGACACGGCATCAAGCGAGCGTTCGGCTGCAAGTTCGGCGAACGAGCCACCCTTTCCAAGAGCCGTAATGATGTCCTTTGCCTCGTCTTCCGATGCCACGAGGATATGACGCAGACGCCGCTCGGAAACTACCGGCATCGAACCGACCTGTCGGTCGTAGATCTGACGAATAGCGTCGTCGGTAACGGCCTTAGCGGCCTTCTGCTCCATGAAAATGGCCCGCAGCGTCTGCTGTTCGAAGAATTGCAGCTGGCGCTTGTAGTCGTCGCGGTCTTCGATACCTGCACTCTTCGCGGCATCGGAGATGATCTTCATTTCAATCAGCGTATCGACAATAACGGAAAGCCTGGCATCAGCCGGCATGGTTCCAAGTTGTGGACTATACATTTCCTCAGCGACGGCGACGTCTGCACGCGTGATGTCACTACCATTCACGCGGGCGACAACCTCGTCTGACTGTGCAAATGCAGAACCGGATGCCGTGGCCATCAGAAGGGCCAAGGCGAGCCGGCGCAGACTTTTCGACGGGGTGGAAGATAAGATTGTCATCTGATGGCGTTCCTACTGACCCGAGGCTGCAAGCAGCGGATCGATGGTTTCGCTGAACTGTGCGACGCTCAGCGCACCCTTGTACATTTGCCCATTGATGAAGAATGTAGGCGTGGAATCGACACCGAAACCGCGCCCGGTTTCGGCTACTGCCTGCACCTGCTGCATCAGTTCTTCATTCTGAAGGCACGTTTCGAACGCGGCTTCGTCCATACCGGTCATGCCCATGACAGACTTCATTGCGCCCGTGCCGTCCGAGGTGCGGGCCCATGTTTCTTGGGTCCGATAAAGCAGATCGAGGGTTGGATACCACTTCTCGTCTCCCGCGCAGCGCGCAAGCATGAAGCCGGCAGTAGAGCGCGGGTCGAACGGGAACTCGCGCATGATGAAGCGGACCTTGCCAGTATCGACATATTTCTCCTTTAGGCCGGGCCAGACGTTGACATGGAACGTCCGGCAATGCGGACAGGTCAGGGACGCGTACTCGATGATTGTCACCGGCGCATCGTCTGGACCGAACACCTTGTCTGGTAGCGCGCCGGGCGCGAGGAGCTCTTGCTCGGTTGGTTGTGCAAAGGCCGATGACGATAGTGCGCAAGCCACGGTCGTGGCTGACGCACCGATAAGAAATGTGCGACGTTTCATGAGTTGATCCTTTCGACAGCGGGAGGCTACAAGCTCTGCCCGCTAGAGGTTCAAGTGATTTTTCGTGCTAACGCTATGCGGTCGAACTGCCCCGAACGATCACGGGCGCCGGCGTCGAAACACGATTGTAGAGGTCGATGATGTCCTGGTTGATCAGTCGGACGCATCCGCTCGATACCGCTTTGCCGATGGTCCAGTATTCTGGCGAGCCGTGAATTCGGTAAAGTGTGTCCACACCATCCTGGAAAATATAGAGTGCGCGTGCACCGAGCGGATTGTTAAGCCCTGGATCCATGCCGCCATTGGCTGCGCTGTATTTCTCCAGTTCAGGTTGTCGCGCAATCATTTCCTCCGGAGGAGTCCACCGCGGCCAACGCCGTTTGTATTGAACGACGCCAACGCCCGACCAAGTGAATCCCTGACGTCCCAGCCCCACGCCGTAACGCATTGCCTTCCCGTCGGGCAGCACCAGATAGAGATGGAAAGCCGACGTATCGACCACAATCGTCCCTGGCCGCTCGCCTGTCGGATCATTGACAAGCTGGCGATAGAAGCGCCGCTTAACTTTGCTGAGATCGACAGCAGGGATCGGGTAGTCTTCTTCCGGCATTGCCCGGTACATTTGTGCATAGCCAGCATCGACGGCAGGTTTGCTTGGACCCGGACTGACGGGCGCATCCTCGGTTGTCGCGCACCCAGGCAAGGCTGCGGTTGCTGTTGCGGCCGCAGCCACAGTGAAAAATTTGCGGCGTGACAGCATCCCGCCTAGATAATTCGAGCTCAAAGCTTCGCTCCTGATAGCTGGTGATATCGCCTCGATTTGCGGGCGTACTGAAGGGCGAAGTGCGATACTGCTCGACGGGCAATGATGAACCCGCGCGTATTCACACTCGTTGCACCTTGCTATCGGGGAGGGCGCAGTAAGCGAGAGAGGCTGGCTGAAGCTATATTGAACTGGCCGAAGGTCCTGGTCGGCTCACCAGGGGACGGATCTGAAGGACGGTCGGTGCAGGCCATCAGATTGGAACAATGATCGTGACAGGATACGGGCAGGTGCTCCGGTACGGAATTGTTGTCGCCGGTGGCAGAAATTATCGAACTGACTTCTGTATCCGTTAGGACATCCGCTGAAACCAGGTGGGGACTGTCTGTCACCGGCGCAGCGATGGACGCTGCAGCGCTCAAATGCAGGGCCAATAACAGGGCAACCAGCAATGACAGAAAACCACGCAACATGTCCGTTACTCGTCCGGAGAATGCGGGTCCGCGAGCGCTGCGTCGGGCCGGCTGACGGGCACAGAAGACCGCGGCGATGTTCGCTTCGCAAGTGCATCCTGACCATTCCGTTCCAGTAGCCTGCGAAAGCTGGGATGCATCCCACCGTCTACGTAAGAATGAGCTGACAGCGCACTCCCGCTCGAAACCAGCAGGTCTGCCTGTCGTAAATCGGTTTGCGTACGACCGGCTATCGCCGGATGAGACTGGTTGACGGCCGGTGGACAGGCAGCAAGCGGATTGCGCGGCTCCCCGGCCTCAAACTCTGTGTCCACAACATATCGACCGCCGCAATGCGAAATCCTGGGCTGGCGACGCGTTACCTCGAAGCTGTCATAGCCGCGCTTCAGGTCGGTCCAGAACGCAAAGTTGGGGTCATCGCGATGCTTCGCCATATTTTGCGGCGTCATGCGGAAGGGAAAAGCCTGAACCTGAAAGGACTGTTGGCTGCCCTTCAAAGCCTCGCGCGCGACGGCATAGATCTCGGCGACCCCATCATCCGTTAGCGCATAGCATCCGGAGGAGGTGCAGGCGCCGTGCACCATCAGGGCGTCGCCCGAATACCCCAGTGCCGCTTCAAGCCGGTTCGGATAGCCGAGATTGAAAGACAGGTAATATTGGGAGGTGGGGTTCAGCATTCCCGCATTGACGTGGTAGAAGCCTTCCGGCGCCTGACGGTCGCCTTCGCGGGTCTTCGGGCCGAGTTTCCCGGACCATCGGCACATCGGGTATGTTTTCAGGAGAGCATATTTGCCGGTGCGATCCTGCTTCCATATTTCCAGCTCGCTCTCCTGTTTGAAAATGCGAACAAGGATCGGCGAAGAGGGAGACATCAACTTTCTCGACATCTCGGCGACCAGCAAGGCCGGAATAGGCTGGGAAGCCTTGTTGTCGACATCCAGCACACTCGAGACGCAACCGCTGAGCGAAATGGCAAGAAGGCCGACGGAAATTGCTTTTAACGCGTAGAACATGAAACAGAACCAGATCCGAGCCTCGGAGCGGCGGAGAACACCATCCTTATTCTGTTGCTAGCATAGTTAACGGCCGGTTGCGTCTGACGAATTTGCGAGCGACACATCACCGCATCGACCCTCCTGTTGCTCGCGTCAGTTGGGGTTTAAAGGGAGTAACCCTGCTTGTGGGTCTGAAGATAATTTAGAACGGTGAAGAGATTGGACCATCTGACTAGTGCAGAAACGCTGCGAATCACACGCCGCCGATCAAAAATGAACATGGTCGTGCTTCTGGGACTCGTCCTTTTCATTGCCGCGGTGTTCAGCTTCAGCCTGTATCATATTCAGGCCGAGACGCGCCTTCCCGCAGCGGTATCGACGCCAGGATAACATCTGTATCACCCAGCCTTGAATGGCCGGTTCCATTCTGCTGTGAAACAATGGACCGCAGTCTCGGGAGACAGCGGTCCAGTTCATGTCGCTTTTCATATTTTCCTTCTTCGCCGCGGGTGCCGCCGCCTACTCCGTTCTGACGCTGGTTTTCGCGCTGGTATGTCTGGGCCTCGGCCATAACACCATGGAGATGATCTACGGAGGCTTCGCGGTTTACCTGTTCACGCTCGTGGCAGCGGTTGAAGGCGCATGGTTGTTGCCGGAAGATATAAGAAATTCTTCGTCGGTGCGTAGGCTTACCCACTGGTTGAGGTTCCGCTGGGACTGACGCTTCAGGAAGTAAATCTTCGCATCGCTCCAGAGCAGTACTTTCTGTTCGAGATTGTCGAGGATGAAGTCACCCAGAGATGTCACGACCGTGAGTACCGCATGGCCGCCGCCTTTGGCATCTCGTGCGGTGGTGAGCAGCAGTGCGCCCAGTGGATAGCCGATTTCGTTTAGGCGCTGGCGTTTGAGAAGTGCGTAATCTTCGCAATCTGCTGCGCTCGTCGGGTATTCCCAGAACTCCTCAACGCCGTAGATTTCCATATCTGTCAAGGCGGGAATGCCATTCACTTCAGCATTGATGCGGACGATGTCGCTCCATGCGGAGCGTGTGAGTTCGACCATCGTTCCTCCCGCCCGGCGCGCGCATCGATCCTTGTAACGCTGACAATAATCATAATAGCCATACGGCATTGAGGTCGTCCCGAACGTCCGCATGTTGGGACGATCGGCTTGTGTCGGGTTGTAATGCGCCGCACTTGCCACCGCCGCCGAGCAAAGCATGAGAAAGGCAATTGCCGTGCCCCAGATAGTCCTCATCGTCCTGTCTCCCCGACTGTTGATGGAGAGAACCTACGCGACGCCGGGAAAAATCAAATAAAATCAATACGATAAATTAAATTCAAATGCCTCGAAAATCTGCCTGTGTTGTTTAGTCTTGTGTTTACCGACCGGCTTCGGTCATCGCGTGTCACTCGGATGGAGTGTCTTGTTCGCCATGACGGTGGTGGGTCAGCTCGCTCCTGTCCTGCACAATTTTTGCGTTTACCGTGATGGAGCCGCTGCGCTCGAACCGTAATGTGAGCGGCATGGTGTTCGGCTGAAGCGGATTGGTGACAAATCCGTCAAGCGCCAGATGAACTCCCGGTTCCACCATCTTGAGCTCGGCGTGGGCCGGAATCATCAGGACGTTATTCATTCGCTCACGACGGCCGAAGGTATTTCTGAAGACCGTGACGCCGGTAAAGCTGTCGCTTTCAACACCGATCAGGTTTTCTGAGGAGGTCGTCCCGTTCCATATTGTCAGATACATCGTCCGCAACGACGTATTTGAAGGAGAGATGAGCACCTCGGCATGCTCGATCTGGAGCATTTGCGCCGAACTCTCGTGCGAGACCTGAATTTCCCGTGCACCGCCTTCAAAGGTGATGCTGGGCACCGCGACCACGGCCAAGAGGAAAAGATGTAATTTTGGCTTCATGAATCCCTGTCCGAATGACGCTCACGATACAGGTGCGTGCTGAGTGAAAGTGATCACAAATTGTTCAACTGGGAGGACCATTTGTCGTGTTGCAGGAAGATAGGGATAGCATGACTCTGGGGGGAGAGAGAAACTTGGAGCAAGGAGTGTTAGCTTTGCTGACGATCGGAGAGCTGTCGAAGCAGACCGGGGTAAAGGTGCCGACTATACGGTACTACGAGGAAATGGGCTTGATGAAGCCCGCAGACCGGACGGAGGGCAACCAGCGCCGGTTCGAAACGTCGGACCGGGAGCGCCTCGCGTTCATCAAGCATGCGCGCGACCTCGGCTTTACTATTGAGGCTATCCGCGAACTCCTCGATCTTAGCGCTCATCCGGAACGCCCGTGCAAGGATGCCGACCAGATTGCGGCGCGCCAGCTGAAGATGGTTCGTGACAAGATCGGCCGACTTCAGCAGCTCGAGCGCGAACTCACCCGGATGGTCGGCACCTGTCACGACGGCCATATGAAGGATTGCTACGTCATCAGATCGCTTGCCAATCACGATCTCTGCATGACCGAACACTGACGGTCAGATTTGCGTGCCCGCATCGAAGCTGCAGTAATAGGTAGTGCGGTCCGTTTCGGCGGCGATCGTGGGAACGTCATGTAGCGTAACGGAAAGCACTGAGCCGTCGCGGCTCTGCTCGATCCATCCGCTTACGACTTGGGACGGATGATCGTCGGGCACCAGCTCAAATGTCGTCTTGTCGCCTCTCGTCTGCAGATTGCGAAGCTCTCCGGTGTCGTAGTCGCCTTCGGCCGAAAATGTCGTTTCCATCCTAGTTTTACTCAGGAACAGGTAGAACTCCATCTCCGAGCCGAAAGGCGCGCGTCCCCAGTACCATGCTTCTGCCTTTTTGACGGAGGGTCGCACGCGCGCGGATAGACTGCGACAATCGGCTCCGCTGGGGGCCGTGTTGCCGGGATGGAGCAAGAAGACGCCGGTCGGCATGGCTATCGCCGCGCCTTCCGACACAAGGACGATAGCAATGCCGGCCAACTGAGATCGAAGCCGCAGAGAGAGCATGAGAACGTTCCTGACCGTCTGGATTACACCCGCATATCGCCCGAAGGCAGGGAAAGACGAGACAAGCTTGAAAACGCCAATTCTCCAGAGGCGTCAAGTCAGGCAGAAAATCTGAGGTATGGCTATTGACCCTCTAGCTACCAGAGATGCCAGCTTGGTCACCATCCTCATACAGAGGAAATATCAGTGACAGCGGGAGTATCAATGATCATTGAATTCAAGATTGAGGGCATGGATTGCGCACGCTGTGTCGACAAGATCGAGTCAGCAGTGCGCGCACTGCCTAGCGTTGAGGCTGCCAAGGTCTCGCTCATCGACAATAGTGCGCTTGTCAAGCTCAATCCCTTGAAGACATCGCAGGACGCTGTCTTCAAGGCGGTGGAGAGCTTGGGTTACAACGTATCGCGATGAGCACGCTTGAACTTGTGAGCAGCCGCATGGAAAGCGCCCCCAATATCAAGGAGGCCACGCATCATTCGCGAACTCAGCCGAAGGAGAAACGATTTAGGTATGATCCGTCTTGGCCTTCTTGCAGCGGTTTCGTGGTTTATCGTCGACCAAGCTACGAAATGGTGGATCGTGAACCATGTTATGGTCCCGCCGCGCGTCATTCCGGTCACCGACTTTTTCAACATCATCCTGGGACGAAATACGGGTGTGAGCTTTGGGCTTTTTGGCGGCATGTCGCAATGGTTGTTGGTCGCCCTCGCTTCGGCTGTGCTCGTTATGCTCCTGATCTGGATGTCGCAAGCGACGTCGCGCATAGTCGCGCTTGCCTTGGGTTTAATCGCGGGCGGAGCGATTGGAAACATGGTCGACCGACTGCGCCTTGGCGGAGTAACGGACTTTCTGGACCTCTACCTTGGTGAATGGCACTGGCCAGCTTTTAACATGGCAGATGTTGGCATCGTGTGCGGCGCAGGGCTCCTTCTCGCCGAGAGCGTCATTTTCGGAAAGGCGCCAGCTTCAGGCGATAGGGCATGATGTCCGGCTGATGCCGCCGTCCTATGTGACGCCTTACGTGAAGCGCGGGGAGACAAACGCCGCGGATGCGGCCGCCATCTGTGATGGCCGTAACGCGTCCCTCGATGCGGTTTGTCGCCATCAAGAGCGAAGCCTTCTCATCGGTTCTGGTTCTTCACCGCACGTGAGACTTTCTGGTTCGCCAACGGGCGCAGATCGGCAACGCGATCCGCGCCCACATGACGGAGTTCGGTATCATAGCGGCGAAGGGCGTACAGAACGTCGATCGATTGGAGGAGCACCTGGATCGGCTGCCGGAAATGGCCCGGAAGCCCGTGAACCTGCTTTTCGATCAGTTCGCCGAGACGGATACCAAGTTTGCCGTCCAAAGAGGCAGAGGATTGGTCTTCGGAGAGCTCATTTCTGGCGGACCGCTTCGATTGCATCGGCAAGCGGTTCCTTTCCAACGGCGCCCTCGATGATTTGATCTCCGACGACGAACGAGGGCGTTCCTGTCAGGCCGAGCCGCTGTGCCAGCGCGAGGTTTGCCGCAATGATTGCCTCGACCGCCGGAGTAGCCATTTCTTCCGACAGCTTCTTGCGGTCGAGTCCCATCTCTTCGGTAAGATCCAAAGCCCGGCTAGCGTTTATCTGTCCTTGCATTTCCATCAATCTGACATGGAAATCACGCGCAACGGCGTCGCCGGCAACGCGCTTCACGGACAGAGCCACTTTCGCGGCCTCGACCGAGCCCGGCCCAAGAATGGGAAAATCCTTCAAGACGATCCGCAGCTTGGGATCCTCGGCGACAAGCGCCTTGACGTCAGGCGCCGCCCGCTTGCAATAACCGCAGTTGAAGTCGAAGAATTCGACGAGCGTAGCATCCCCGTCCGGGTTTCCCAAGATCACATCGTCGCTCGCTCGGAGCAACGCATCAGTCTCGGCCACTATCGCTTGTGACCTAGCCTCGGCCTGAGCTGCTTGGTTCCACTTCTCAAGCTCCGTAAGTGCTTCCTCGATGATCTCCGGGTTTTGCATGATGTATTCGCGGACGATCTTCTCGACCTCCGCGCGATCGATCGATTGGGCATAGGCCGGCGAGGCCGTTGTCAACACGGCAATGGCGTACCACCTTAGCCGACCAATGCGCGCAGCTTTCATCGTTCCGCTCCTGGCGGGGTGTCAGTCGAACAATCGGCCGAGGAAAGAACCGTGCCCTCGACCATGGTGTCCGCCATGACGATCATGGTCGCGATAGTCGCGGCGGTGATCTTCGCGGCAGTCATTAGATGTATTGCGTGAGGACATTTGCGTACGTCCGCTAACAGATTGCCTCTGGGCGTACTGCACCTCTTCCGCAGCGCTCCGTTCGATTATCTTGTCGAGTTCGCCGCGATCCAGCCACACGCCGCGACATTTCGGGCAGTAGTCGATTTCGATACCCTGACGCTCGCTCATAACGAGGTCGACCCTGCAATGTGGGCAAAGAGTCCCGGTGGCTTTGGCGCCCGATCCTAGCGAGTTGAGAAGCGTTCCTGACATAGCGATATCCAACCTATTTGAGTAAACCAATGCACCCCGCTAACGGAAAGGTAGGACCTCGAGCAGGTTGAGGTTCAAGTGTTCAAATGTCGCAGCTCCCTTTGGAAAGCGACGCCGCAAAACTGTTGCGCGGCCACGATTTCAAGCGTCTTTTCACATCGGTGACAGGTGTTCGAGCAGGATCATCGTCCCTAAGCCGCAAAGTGCAAGACCTGCAATCAGTTCGGCTAGCTTGCCGAGGCGATGGCCTATCAGCCTCCCGACAAGCATGCCGCCCGAGGACATCACGAAGGTGGCAAACCCTATTGCTACCGCGACGATGACGATGTTGACCTGAAGAAACGCGAGAGAGATACCCACCGCCATGGCGTCGATGCTGGTTCCTACCGCCGTCGCCATCAGGGCGGCGAGCGATCTTCCTTTGGGCGAGTTATCCGTAGAGCCCCAGATTGCCGCGTAGAGCATATGAATGCCGACGCCCGCGAGGAGGGCGAAGGCGATCCAATGATCGACAGCCTGGACAAAGCGGCTGGCTGCAACGCCGGCGATCCAACCGAGAATGGGCGTTGTCGCCTCGACAATGCCGAAGATCAAACCTGTTCGCAACGCATCTCTCAGGGGCGGCGAGCCGATGGCGGCCCCTCGTCCAACAGAGACTGCAAAGGCATCGATGGACATACTCAGGGCGAGTACGGCAATGGTGAAGGGCGACATTGGACAGTGATCCCGACGGACATCTACCGGGCGCCAACCCCTGCTCGTCCGCATAGGAGCAGTGGCGCCACAGTCTCGTCGGGCCGTTAAATCGGCTGACCGCGCCATGCGCATGTGCGCAAGCCTGTTGACACGGCCCCGCGCGGGCGCGGTGACTACTCCCTGATTGGCCGGGAGATAGGAACACGGATCTAAAAAGTCAAATTAATTCAGCTGGATGGGCAATTGATACTCATTTGCATCTAGCCGGACCTAGCGTGAAGCGTGGCACCGCCGACGCAGCACTACATGGAGCGGGCCAGCCTACAATGGGAGTTGCCAGCCAGAGATAACCGCCGCTTGGCGCAGTTCTTCAAGAACTTCAATTCCGACGATGGCGACAAGGAACCACATGACTTCCGTCAACGACCGTACAAATGCCCGAGAGTGGACAACGACGGTGTCTTCGCTTTCCGGCAAATCGAGGCGAGGAAAGAAGCGAGGAACTCTCGCCATGTATAGCATGTAGTCCGGCCCAAAGAGGGACAGCAGCCGCTTTTCCTCATTCCTGATTACCGGTCGATAGTAAACCAGGAATGCGACCGCGCTTATGATCATCAAGACAATGTTTTGAGCCGCAAGGCAGACGCCGACGAGACCGAGAAAGGAGAAGAAATAGAGAGGATTGCGGGTAAGGGAATACGGACCGCTTTGGCAGAGATCCAGATCCTTCCGGCCTCCGATATATAGAGTGCACCAGAGCCTTCCGAGAACGGCAACAAACACCAGGAAGAATCCGAGAAACTCAATCAGGCTGTAGCCCAGCGTTTCAAAGCCTTCCGGCTGCGTTGCGATCAGCATCGCCAGCCAGGCTGGTGCCACCAGCCACGTTACAAAAATCCTCTTGCGCTCGACTGGGGATTTCGTACCAATTGTCCCTAACAATGATCTAACTCCACCCCCCGCCGAATGTGCGGTAAAAAATATGTGAACCGATCTGGGTCATACGCTCCATGGAGCGAGCCCAACGCGGGCTGACGTAGGTGGCGTTGTAATGGGTCGATGACGCCACTTCGGGTAAGAATATCTTCCCACCGGTAACTGCCATGGCCACGTCCTTTGCCAGACGATACGCGCGTCGATCTGTAATGACATCCGGAACGCCGTCGCAGGCAAAGGAAAACTGGCATTTGTTGATCCAGTTGTCATTTTGATAAACTACGTCACAGACGCTTGCTGGATATGCAGGATTGCGCACCCGATTGAGAATGACTTGCGCGACCGCGGCCTGCCCCCTCGCCTCCTCGCCCCGAGCCTCGAAATAAATTGCGGTAGCAAGGCACTTTTGCTCGGCTGTCGAGAAGACTGATCCCGGTAGAGGCTGTTTCATCCAATCGTGGTCACCTTCGATCGTGGGCGGAACGAAGCGACCGGCTGTCTCGTCGGCGCCGAGTAAAGCCGCGAAGGCATTGGAAGACGCATGGAATTCGTCCTTTGGGGCGTAGGCCGTGGCCAGGATGTCGGCGCCATCGTTGTTGACCAGGTCGGCAAGCGCCGCCGGCACACCGGCCAGACGGTCGTCTGCTGGGTTATGAAACGTAGACAGGCCCGCCACCATTTCGGGATCTGCCTGTTTTGAAAAACCCCGCAGAAAGTATGACGCGTCGGTCCCCGACGAAAGTAGCCGTGAAGCCAACGCCCGCTCTCCAACAGGGGGCTCCAGGTTTTTCCGATACGCTACGCTGATCAGACGTGGTTTCTTCGCTTCTTCAACCACCCGCTGGGACGTGGAAGAAACCTCTCGATCCGCCTGCAAGTTGACCCGTTGACCGCCGAGCACCAGATCCAGGTTTTCGTCATCGCCAGGAATAGCGGCACTGGGCAGCCGGAGCTCCTTCAGATGAGAGCAGGTGTCGGCCTGCTCGACATATACCGCCCAGCGATTAGGCCCGGGAGCGATTCCCAACTCGGATTTGGTGCCCTGGATCCCCGTGGGCGATGCGAAGCCGAACACGAACCAACTCGCGCCGAGAAGCGCGAGGACACGCTGATGGCGGTTCGATGATCGTCGCTCGAAAGCGGCTTTCGGTTTGGACCGCAATATCTCATTCTCCGGATGCCCCACGCAGAAGGAGAATCGATTGTTAACCTTGATGGAAAGTTAACACTACTGCGACTGCGCGTCGCAATGTCACGGCAGGCTTATCCAGGCTCCCATTGAACCTCATGTCGCTTGTCCACGCTTCCGGGTTTTGGCTGTCTGGTCTTGCTCTGGTTCGTGCCCGGTCTTGGCTATTCAAGGGCGCAGACGCCTTCCGGCCGGCTGCTCCGGCGCTCGACAAACCCGGAAGATTGCCGACGTTGTTCGCTGCCCAATTGACGGTGGCGGCCGGTGTGCTGAGGGGACCCTTCTGGAGTTTTCTTACGCTGGTCGCGATCGCCAAGACACTACGTCGTTCTGCTGCGGCGACCTCGGGGTTGGTCGCATGTCGTGGCTTTTCGAGCATCTGATCGGAGGCAAATGTATCCTTCAAGGCAGGGTAAGACGCGCGATAACCGGAAGATGGTTGGATTGAAAGCGCGGTCCGAGACCTAGGCTGGCAAGCCCCATATTCGGCGAGATGACGATCCTGTCGATCGGCGTGCCCAAGGCCGGAATGTTGCCGAAGCGGGTGCTGAATCGCGTGGGTGAAGGCCACCACGCCGATTCCGTAGTTCGGTAGCCAGTTTCTGCGAGAAAGTCCTGAAAGAAGGGCGACCAAGGCGGCATATTCCAGTCTCCAGCGATGACTACGGCTGCATCGCCATCTTCCTGCAGAAGCGCTTGTGTCAGATCGCGATAATACGCTGCTCGCTCTCGCCACATCGATGGTCTCCGTGGTGTCTGGGCGTGAACAGCATAGAGAATGACCTGCCTGTCTTCGATCAGGAGCTCGAGCCTGAGAGGGTGCCGGCCTCCCGTGTCGCGGCTTGCTTGAGAAACGACCTGTTCGCTGATGATCGGAAAGCGGCTGAACACCTTCATGTCAGTGTTAGCCCGTAGATCCCGGCTGCTTTCAAAGCGCCATAATCCGCTTTTGACCAGTGCATCCTGCCAGACGGGGCGCATTTCCTGTAGCACGACGATATCACTTGAAGCGACTTCCGGGATGGAGAGAAAGGGCCGGGGATTGCGATTGTCCGAGAGGACATTGGCCGAAATAATCGTGAACTGGCTGCCACCGCCTCCGGTGGCTGGGGTAGGCAGGAAGACGAATGGAAAAATGGCGGCAAAAAGTGAGATCACTGCGCCGGCTCGCGTAAGCCGGGATCGCGGCACGAGACTGATTGCAAACAGCGCAATTCCAGCAGCGAGAAGGTGCGGGCGAATGAAGTTCGCCATGTCGGCTGCCCACAGGTCGCGGGCAAGAAGGTGCGAGCCGAACTGGGCCGCAATATAGAAAAGCTGCACGATGGTGATTAATGGAACAGTAAAGTCGGCCAGATGGCGACAGCGGAGAAAAGACAACACGACACCGCGCTTTCATAAAATTGGCTGCCAGTTCACGGACCTGCCCGCAAAAGTCAACAAGCCACACCAAATCGATAATCGTGCTTGACCCTCTAGCCACCTGAGGTTTTATAGCTTTGCTCCTGTATGACAGGAGGCCGGCCATGAGTGCTGATGGACGCCAGACCCGGTTCCGGGTCGAGGGCATGGATTGCGCAAGCTGCGCCACCAAGATCGACACTGCGGTACGTCGTCTAGACAACGTCGCAGACGTCAAGGTTTCGGTTGTCGCCGGGACAATGACCGTTACCCATGGCGAACGCGTTGACATCGATGCACTCGCCAAAAAGGTCGGCAGCCTCGGCTACAAGACGACCCCGATTGCAGCAAAAGATGTTTCTGTCGCCGAGGAAGGCGCAGGTCATCGCCACGGCCCCGATTGCAACCACGGTCATGCTGAGGGAACCCACAATCATTCGAGCGAGAGGACCGGCCAAACGGATACCTTGGCGGGCCTGCATGGGCACGATCACGGACCTTCCGACGGGCCGTGGTGGAAAACCTCTAAGGCGCGACTGACCATACTGTGCGGTGCCGCACTGGCGATCGCTTTCGGACTTGCGCAGATCTATCCCCAGACGCAGCCTTGGGGCTTCATCGTCGCTATGGCCGTCGGGCTCATCCCCATCGCCCGCCGGGCCATCTTCGGAGCAATGAACGGCAGCCCGTTCACCATTGAGACGTTGATGACGGTAGCTGCGGTCGGCGCAGTGATCATCAATGCTTCCGAGGAGGCGGCGGTCGTCGTTTTCCTGTTCCTCGTGGGAGAACTTCTCGAAGGCATTGCAACCGGGCGCGCGCGAGCATCCATTCGTGCTCTCGCGACATTGATGCCCAAGACGGCGCTGCTGGAGTTAGACGGGACGACGAAGACCGTCCCGGCCGAGAGCCTTGCGGTCGACGCTATCGTGATGGTGCGTCCCGGTGATCGTGTGCCGGCAGACGGTGTGGTGTTGTCAGGTGAGAGCGCTGTCGACGAAGCGCCGGTGACGGGCGAGTCGGTGCCCAAACGCAAGGAAGAAGGCGACAACGTATTCGCCGGCACCGTCAACCAGGAAGGTGTGCTTCGGGTGAGGGTGACGGCTGCTGCCGCCGACAATACGATTGCGCGGATCATTACCCTCGTCGAGGAAGCTCAGGAGACCAAGGCCCCAACCGAGCGCTTCATCGACCGCTTCTCCAGGTACTACACGCCCGGCGTGATGGTGGTGGCTGCGCTGATTGCGATCATTCCGCCGCTGGTGGCGGGCGCGGAATGGGGCACGTGGATCTATCGCGGCCTTGCCGTCCTGCTGATCGGTTGCCCGTGCGCGCTGGTCATCTCGACGCCAGCGGCAATCGCCGCCGCCCTCTCGGCGGGCGCGCGACGCGGCTTGCTGATGAAGGGCGGCTCGGTGCTGGAGAATCTCGGCAAAGTGAACCGCGTCGCCTTCGACAAGACGGGAACCCTTACGGAAGGCAAGCCGAAGGTAACTGACATCGTTGGTGTCGCACGAGACGAACGCGAGACGTTGCGCCTCGCTGCCGCTCTTGAAGTCGGCTCCAGCCATCCGCTTGCCGTAGCGATTCTTGCGAGGGCGGAAAGCGAGGGCGTTCCCCTGACGGCCGCGTCCGAGGCTGGTGCGGTCGGCGGCAAAGGTGTGGTCGGAACGCTCGACGGTGTGAAGCTGTTTCTCGCGTCACCGCGCGCTGCTGGGGAAGAGGTTCAGATCGACGAGACGCTTTCCGTCCGCATCGCTGCGCTCAACGATGAAGGCAAGACGGTTTCAGTGCTTCTTGCCGGCAAGGAGATCGCCGGTCTGGTCGCCATGCGTGACGAGCCGCGCGAGGACGCAAAGGAGGGCATCGCGCTTCTTCGCGAACTGGGCGCGGACTCTGTCATGCTCACGGGTGACAACACCCGCACCGCGAAAGCCATCGCCGCTTCGCTCGGAATGGAAGCCCGCGCCGAGTTGATGCCGCAGGACAAGCAGAGGATGATCAGGGAAATGCGGCAGGAAGGCCGCTTCGTGGCGAAGGTCGGCGACGGCATCAACGATGCGCCCGCACTTGCCGCCGCCGACATCGTCATTGCCATGGGCGGTGGAACCGACGTCGCGCTCGAAACGGCGGATGCCGCGATCTTACATGGCCGGGTGAAGGACGTCGCGAACATGGTTTCCCTGTCGCGGCTGACGATGAACAACATCTGGCAGAACATCGTTATCTCGCTCGGACTGAAAGCCGTGTTCCTCGTAACGACCGTTCTCGGGATTACGGGGCTCTGGCCCGCGATTCTTGCCGACACCGGCGCGACCGTTCTCGTCACCGCCAATGCGATGCGCCTTCTCGCATGGCGAGGCATCCGTACCTAGGGAGCGCCCGGTAGTGGTTCAGACGCCGCAGCATCTGACGTTTCTTCGCCAGTGGATCGCCAACCCGCTGATGGTGGGCGCGGTCCTGCCTTCAGGAGCTTCGCTGGCCCGGTTGATGACAAAGGCCGTCGATCACACCACCGGGCAAGTTCTCGAGCTCGGCCCGGGAACAGGCGTCTTCACCCGTGCGCTTCTGGCGCAGGGACTTGCCGAGGAGCAACTGACACTGGTCGAACTGGATGAAAGCTTCGCAGAGCTTCTTACCAACGGCTTCCCCGGCGCGCGGATCGTCCGGGGCAGCGCTGCCCGGCTGTCGGCGGCAGGGATCGGCAAGGCTGCCAGATATGATGCCATCATCAGCGGACTCCCGCTTCTGTCGATGCCAACCCGGACCGTGTATCGTATCATCCGGGGCGTGGCGCTCAGGCTTGAGCCGGGCAGCAGTCTGTTTCAATTCACCTATGGCATGCGGTGTCCGGTCCCGGACGCCATCCTTCATAAAGCCGGATTGGACGCAGTATTGCTCGGAACCGTGTTCCGGAACATGCCGCCCGCATCGGTCTACCGGATATCGCATTCGCGATCACGAACGCCGGCTGAACGGGCCTCGCCTGCACGACAGGCGGAAGATCGAAATAACCTGACCATGACGAGTCAGGAAGGGGAACCGGTTCATCAGTAACAACAACATTAAGGAGTTTGATATGTTCACAAGACGCGAGATGCTCGCCGGTGCGACCGCACTGACAGTCGTCTCTGTATCGCCTGCGCGCGCGCAGACCGGAACCAATCATGAGGTTCAGATGCTGAATAAGGGAACGAAGGGCGTGATGGTCTATGAACCGGACTTCGTCACGGCAGCGATCGGCGATACCGTTACGTTCATTCCAACCGACAAGTCCCACAATGCCGAAAGCATTAAGGGTATGCTGCCCGAAGGCGCGGAACCCTTCAAGGGCAAACTCAATGAAGAGATTACCATCACCATAGAGAAAGAAGGCGTCTACGGCGTGAAATGTACGCCTCACTACGGCATGGGAATGGTGATGCTTGTTGCCGTAGGCGCACCAGGTAACATGGATGAAGCTCGGGCTGTCAAGCATCCGCCGAAAGCAAAGAAGCTCTTTGACGAGCTCCTGGATGCAGTTCCGGCCGCCTGAGTTTGGACGTCGGACCAAAACCGGATGGTAGCGCCAGCCCTAGGAGAAGCGAGGTGCTGCCATCCCGGTGCAGGACAGATCTGATCTGCAAACATGAGAGCCGCGGTTCTCTGCACCTGTTATCGTATCGTTTGATGTGTGGAATAACCCGAAAGCTCAATGCGGCTTGTCATATCGACAAAGCCGCCCGGTTCGTTTAGCGATTCAATCATGCAGCTTGCACGCAGGATCAGAAATGGATGTCGGATAACTGGCCTTGCCGTCGGTCTGCTTGCCTACGTCCTTTTGCTGCAGGGCCTCGCTTCCGCTTACGCCAAGACGATCACGATGATCGGCGAGTCCGATCCGGGTTTCATCATCTGCGCCCCATCCGGGACAGATTATAACGGCCCAGAAGGCGGCCTGGAGTTTCTCGGAAAGGACTGTTGCGCAGCCTTTTGTAAGGCGGCGGCTTCATCGGGGCCGACGTTGGAGCCGGTATCGGTGGATTTGCTCTCGCTGATACCGCAGACTTTGCGTAGCGAGCGGATGCAGCCGCTCGAAAAGAGTGATCCTCCGAAAATCCCCTTCGTGCCAGCGCTTGGAGCGCGAGCTCCACCCACGTTCTCCGTCTGACAGAAAAACGACCCGGCGTGTCACTGCGCCTCTTCTGTTGCATGGAGAAACCAATGCGCAATTATATCCGTATCCTCGCGGCATCTGCTGCTCTTGTTTATTCCTCCGCCGCGTTTGCTCACGAATTTAGCGTAGGCGACATCGTCATCAACCATCCTTGGACCCGTGCAACTTCACCGGCAGCAAAAGTTGGCGGTGGATACTTTGAAGCGGTCAACAACGGCACAGTCGACGACAGGCTTGTCGGCGCCAGTTCCCCTGCCGCATCTCGCGTCGAGATCCATAAAATGGAAATGGCTGACGGCATCATGAAGATGCGCCCGGTGCCGGATGGGATGGCGATTGCTGGCGGCGACAAGATTGAGCTCGCGCCAGGCGGCTATCACCTCATGCTGATCGATCTGACGGAGCCGATCAGGGAGGGCGACATGGTTCCGGTCACTCTTCAATTTGAGATGGCCGGTTCGGTAGAGGTAGAGCTCGTCGCAGGAGCCCTGGGTCAGGCGCAATCGGATCATCAGGGCGGCTCTGCGTTATCGCATGATGGTGAAGATTGATGCGCGGGCGTACAATCGGATTGCTCTCAGCGGGTGTGCTCGCCGTTGGGATGGCGTTGGCTGCCGTCACTATCATTGCCGAGAACAGGCAATCAGGTGTTCAGTCTCGAAGCACGGGCGTCGCTACGGTAGGCGGGCCTTTCCGGCTAACCGGAACTGAAGGGCAGACCGTCTCGGAGAAGGACCTCCTCGGTAAGCCGAGTGCTGTATTCTTCGGCTTTACCTACTGCCCGGACGTCTGTCCGACCACTCTGTTCGAACTGACAACTCTGGCGGAACAACTCGGCCCAGAAGCAGACAAGCTCAATTTCGTTTTCGTCTCGGTAGATTCCGAGCGCGATGGGCCTGCGGAAATGAAGCAGTATCTGGAGGCTTTCGATGACCGCATCATTGGGCTTACCGGCACTGCCGAACAGATCGATGCCGTGGCGAAGGCCTACAAAATCTACCATGCGAAAGTTCCGTTGGAGGGCGGTGATTATACGATGGATCACACGGCCAGCGTCATCCTGATGGATGCCGACGGAAGGTTCTTCGGAACGATGGACTATGAAGAGGAAGCAAGTGTGATGCTTGCAAAGTTGAAACGCCTGATACGTGAACAGGTTGATGGATGATCTCTGAGTATTTGGGAGAATGTCGACTGAACATTCGGGAGTATTCTGAAATTGACACAGGAAAACGCCAATAGATCAACCAGATTTCTGATCATTTTTGCAATTTTTGCGGGAATGCTTGCTGGAATAGGAGGGGTTATTATCTTCGGCGGGTTCTCCGACGAGGATCAAGGGAGCGTCGCTACCGCGGGCTTACCGGATAGCTGCCCTGTTTCGTCCGAACAGATGATAGCGATAAAGAGTGCTTCACAGGGTGAGGTTGCGGCAATGCTTGCGACCGAGAAGCCCCTAGCTATGCGCGATTTGACATTCAGTGACGCTGACGGAGCGCCATTAAGCGTAGGGAACCTGGCGGGAAAGACACTCCTGATCAACCTATGGGCCACGTGGTGTGCGCCGTGTCGTGAAGAAATGCCGGCACTCAACGAACTTCAAGCTGAAATGGGTGACGATAAATTCCAGGTTATTGCTGTGAATGTCGATACCGGCGGAGATGACAAGCCAAAGGCGTTTCTCAAGGAAATTGGAATCGACAGTCTTGGTTTTTATCGCGAACCAACGCTCGTTTTATTCAACAACCTGAAGCGACAGGGCCTGGCGTTGGGACTGCCAGTTACGTTGCTCGTCAGTAAAGAGGGATGCCTTCTCGCACACATGAACGGCCCAGCCGAATGGGCGAGTGACGATGCCAAGGCATTGATAAGGACTGCGATCGGAGGTGCCAATAGAGAGTCGTCGTAGGGCGAATGAACGCAGAGTGTGCCGGCTTGGCGTTCTCGGCTTCAATAAATCAGATGACATAGACAGCATGGTGGCAGAATTGGGACCAGATTCTCCAATTGAAGAAGCCCTAGAGATACATGCGTCTGCGCAAGGTGATCGCGGGTCCGATACTTTACAAGTAGAACCTGAAAGAGGCCGCCCCGGACAGTTCCGAGCCCCTCGCATCGGCGCACCTACATCGACAATGTTTGGTCGGTTCTGCCAAAGCGCGAGTCAGAGTATCGGATATGCGATGTGAGGGGACAGGATCGCTTCGCGCGGGGTAGCATCACTCGACGCAGCATCTTCAAAGGTGACGAGGAACGATCACCGGCGATGGACGGATCGGACTCGCCCCTTTGGGAACGCCCCGTACGCTGGCCTGCCGAGGGGCTCCCTTTTGACATGCGGGCACTACGCTATGTGCTGGCAGCAGCTGAACAGATGAGTTTTTCGGGTGCGGCCGGCGCGCTCGGGATGAAGGTGTCAAGCGTCAGCCGTCATGTGCGCGACTTCGAGGACAATCTTGGCATTTCCCTGTTCGAGCGCACTACCTCGGGCGTCCGACTGACCGATGCCGGCAGCCGGTTCCTCGACGACATCATCCCGATCCTCCAGATGGCGGAGGTGGTCCTGCAGCGCGCCGGCGCGGCCGGCCGGGTCGAGGAAGGCACGGTCAGGGTCGGCATCATCACAACGCTCGCAGGCGGTTTCCTTCGAGAATTGATCACCTCCTACCGGTGCTACTATCCAGGCGTCGAGTTGGATATTCAGGATGGCGGGCGGCGCGAACATCTGCGCGCGATCCGGGCGCGGCAGCTCGACATAGCCTTTTTCACCGGCAACGCGCCGATTGCCGGCTGCGACGTCGAGGAGCTCTGGCAAGAGCGGGTCCATGTAGCGATGGCGGTCAAGCATCCGTTGGCAAGTAGCAACGCGCTGGACTGGCCACAGCTTAGCAAGGAACACTTCATCGTCTCGACCATGGAGCCGGGGCCGGAGGTGCATGACTATATTGTGCGGCGCGTCGCTGACTACAGCACCTATCCAGATGTGACCTATCGCCATGTGACGGTGGAGACGCTGATGCACATGGTCGCCATCGGCGAAGGAATCACGCTGGTCTCGGAAGGCTGGACCAGCATGGCGCATGCCGATCTCGCGCTGCGGCCACTGACCGCAGCCGAGGACATCGTGCCGTTCAGTGCGGTGTGGTCGCCATCGAGTGACAATCCGGCGCTGCGCCGATTTCTGAGTTTCGCGCGGGATCTGGCAACACGGCGGGGCTCACGACGCGATCAATGATCCGCTGCGGGGGTGGCCAGTTTGGCGACGCCGGCAGTTGCGGCCTCGCCAGCGAGCTTGGCCTTGCGGCTGCGCCAGCCGCGATCGGAACGCAGGAAGGCTTCCAGCATGTGCGGGATCAGCGTGGCGGTGTCGACCTCCCCATACTGGCGGCCGTATTCGGCGGCGTAGAGGTCGAGCTCTTCCTTCAGCGGCTCCGGCATCGGGACAGTCATGCGCACGATGCCGCGCTTGGGCAGCGGGCCGAGTTTGAGATTGCTCATCAGTGGGCTCCATAGGGCTCGAGGACCAGATCGCGGGCGACGATTACGCGGACCGGGAAGCCGGGCCGAATGGTCAGGGTAGGCTCGACCTGCAATTGACGCTGGACGATTTGCTGGCCGGCCTGGTTCACGGTGTCCTGAACGCCGTCGCGGATTGCGCGGATCAGGCGGTCCTCGTCGCTGGTGGCCAGCTCCGCGCCGACGGCGAGAAGTGTCGAGAGACCGGCCGCCTTCATCAGATCCCACCAGTGGTAGTCGACGCCATCTTCGAGGCCCGCATAGCCCGAGGCATCCGCGCCGCGCTGGCGCTCCAGCACGACTGACCGGCCATTGGGCAGGATGAGGCGGTTCCACACCAGGAGAACGCGGCGTTGGCCGAAGGTGACGCCAGAATCGTATTCGCCAATGAGGCGGCTTCCCTGCGGGATGAGCAGAAGCGCCCCGGTCGGAGAATCATAGACGTTCTGCGTCACCTGGGCCGTTATCTGCCCCGGCAAATCCGAACGGATGCCGGTAATCAGCGCCGCCGAGATTACCGCACCGGCTTGCAGGATATAGGGCGAGGCCGGCGCCATGACGCGATCGGGCGCGACCGTGCGCCGATCCACCTCGGCGTTGAGGAAGGCAAGGTGCCGGTCCTGCGTTCCGGCGCCCGTCAGCCCGGTCATGCCGGGAACGGACGGGATCGCAGCTGAGCCGGCGTTCTGACCCGCCCTGATCTGGAAGAAGATCTCGCTGGTGCGGGCGGCTTCAAGCTCGGCAAGCCGGCGCTGTTCCTCGGGATCGGCCGCAGGAACCGGCATCGGGGTGGCGGGGATGGGCTGGCCTTCCTCGCGCGCCCGAAGCACAGGTCCGCCGAGATCGCCCGGCAGCGGCGGGCCGAGAGGCGGCACGTCGCCATAGCTGCCGGGCAGACCTTGCAGGCCGTCGGCGGTTTGGCGGCGGTCGGTCGAGATCAGCTCCTCCGGCTGGCCGCCGCGATCGACGCCCTGAAGCGCATAGATCATTGCGCCACCGATGCCGATGCCGGCGACCATGCCCGCGCCCATCAGCACCTTGCGCGAGATGCGCGTGACGCGCGGCGCTTCGGCGCGCAGGCGCATCGAACCGGCCCTGTCGTCGGCCGCTCCCGCCAGCTCCACGCCTTCCTCTTTCCGGTCGTCATTATCGCTCATGACGGCGCTCCTCCCGTTGCCGTGGTTTGCCCCGTGGCTGCCGTCTGGCCCGGCTGGACGCGCACGATCCTGACGGTTTGCTGCCTGTTGCCAGAGCCCAGCCGAAGCTCGGCCGCGCCGAAGAGGCGATCGACAATAAGCACGTTCTGATAGATGCGGCTGTTGACGATCTCGGGTTCGCCGCCCGAGCCGATGACGAACAGGGGCGGCATCTCGCCCTGGACGATCCCGCGTGGGAAGACCACGTAAACGCGGCGGCCGTCGTCGAAGATGGTTAGCGGCTTCCAGGGCGGGTTGTCGCCGGCGAGACCGTAGCGATAGTTTCGCGCGGATTCGGCTGGAATGATCGGCGCGGCCGGCGCGGTTACGCGCTGCGTCGCCGGTGGCGCGGGATAGGCCCATGCCACTGCCGGCATCCAGGTTTCGTTGCTCGCGCGCAACTCGATAAGGTAGGTGCGCCTGTCCGTGGTGATGACCAGATTGGTGGAGATGTCGGCGCGGGTCGGCTTGACGAGCACATGGACGCGGCGCGTCGTGCCGGAGCCGCTTTCCGTATCGCCGATAATCCAGCGGGTGGTATCGCCCGCCGCGATCGGTCCCGCGCCCGTCAGGCTCTCGCCCGCTTCGAGCGCGATGGTTGTGATCTGCCCGACAGCGGCATAAACCTGAAACAGCGCGCCTTCGGACCAGGGATAGATCTGGATCGCGTTGTAGTAGCCCTCCCGGCGCGGCTCGACACGAGCGGCCGCATTGGCGTTGCCGACACGCCCCTCCGGGGTGGTGGCTGCGGCGCCGCCGCGCGCGACGGTCCAGCCGGGCGGCGTGTGCAGTGGCCGGGGCGTGCCGTCGGTCACGGCGGTCCTGACGACCGGAAGCGCCGGCACGTCGGCATCGTAGCTGAACTGTGGCGTGCGGTTGGTCGCGCAGCCGGCGAGCGTGGTTGCAGCAAGCAGGAAAACCGCCAAGGCGGGTTTACGGAAAGCCGTAGGTCCGGCTTTGACAGGATTGCGGGTCATTGACTCATCTCCCGCGACCACGAGATCGCGTTCACATAAATTCCGAGGGGATTGGCGCGAAGGCGCTCGGCGGTGCGCGGCTGCTGGAGGACGATGGTGAGGATCGCGGTCCAACGCTCGGTGCGAGAGAGCTGGCCGTTCTCAAAGTGCTGTTCTGTCCAGGCCACGCGGAACGAGTCAGGCGACGCGCGGATCACGCTGGAGACCTCGACGGAGACCTGCTGGCGTCTGACGCGGGTGAAGGGATCGTTCGACCTGGCGTACTCGTTCAACGCCACTGCGCCCCTATCGGTGGTGAACTCGTAAGCGCGGAGCCAGTTCTGACGCAGGACGATGGGGTCCGAGGGCAGGCCCCGTACCTGCTCGATGAAGCGGGCGAGGTGCCAGGCCACTTGCGGGTCGGTCGGCCGATAGTCGGCGACGGCGGTTTCGACGGCGCGTGCTTCGCCGTGGCGGTCGATCTCGACCACCCAGGGAACGACGGTGCCGCGGGCCGATTGCCAGACCAGCGCCGAGGCGAAGCCGGCCGAGAGGATCAGGCAGCCGAAGGCCATGAAGCGCCAGTTGCGGGCCTGGACACGGGCGGAACCGATGCGCTCGTCCCAGACCTGAGCGGCCTTCTGATAGGGTGTAACGGGTTCCGGCGTCTTGCCGTAATGGGTGGTGGGTCGCTTGAAGATGTTCATGTGCGGTCGCTTTCGGAAAGGCTGATGGAGGAGCCGCCGCCATGGCTGTCGCCGGAGCGGATCGCATGAGCGGCCGCCGTGACGCCGTGGCTCATGGCCTGGCTGCGGCGCATGCGCTGCGCCCAGGCGGGCGGACCATCGGGCGAGGGCGTGCTTGCAGATCCCTGCGATGCGCCGCCGCCAAGCGTCCCCGTGGTCGAGGTGCCGCCGGTGGTCTCGAACGCGCCTTTCACGCCGGCCGTGTGGCTGGATTTGAGGCTGTCGGCGGCGCGGGAGACGGCGCGTTTCAGCGGCGAGACGGCCGCAGACGCTCCGGCCCGGGCGACGCCACCGAGACCGGCGGCGACGCCCGACGCGCCGCCTTCGCCCATAGAGGCGAGCGTATAGGCCGAGGACGCCGCGCCGGCGGCCGATGCGCCGCCTCGAGCCAGCGCGGCCCCGCCGGAAAGGGCAGCGCCGCCACCGCGCGCAGCGAGCATGGTCGCGCCNCCGGCCGCGATCGCCGCGCCGCCCACGGCAAGCCCGGTGCCGACGGCGGCGCCGGCGCTGAGCTGCGGGCCGCCGGAGACCAGGCCCGTGGCGATGCCGGGACCGAAGATACCGAGGCCGAGAAGCGAGAGAGCGGCAAGGACGATGGCCATCGCGTCGTCGATCGTCGGGGTCGCGCCACCGAAGCCCGCGGTGAACTGGCCGAACAAGGTTGAGCCGATGCCGATGATGACGGCCAGGACGAGGATTTTGATGCCCGAGGAGACGACATTGCCAAGGACGCGCTCGGCCATGAAGGCCGATTTGCCCCAGAGCCCGAACGGGATCAGCACGAAACCCGCGAGCGTGGTCAGCTTGAATTCAATCAACGTCACGAAGAGCTGCACGGCGAGAATGAAGAAGGCGAGGATAACCAGCGCCCAGGCGAAGAACAGGCAAAGAATCTGGACGAGGTTCTCGAAGACCGCGATCCACCCCATCAAATCGCTGATGGATTCGAGCAGCGGCCGGCCGGCATCGAGGCCGGTCTGGGCGACGCGGCCGGGACGCAGAAGGTCGGCGGTAGAGAATCCGGTGCCCGAGGCCATGAGGCCGAGGCCGGCGAACGACTCGAAGACGATCCGCGCGAGGTTGTTCCAGTTGGAAATGATGTAGGCGAACACGCCGACGAACAGCGTCTTCTTGACGAGGCGGGCGATGATGTCGTCGTCGGCGCCCCACGCCCAAAACAGGGCGGCCAGCGTGACGTCGATGACGATCAAGGTCGTGGCGATGAAGGCGACCTCACCGCCGAGCAGGCCGAAACCGCTGTCGATATAACTGGTGAAGATGCCGAGAAAGTTGTCGATTACGCTGGTGCCGCCCATGGCTTACCGCCCTTCGTTCGGGGTGGGCGCTGCCGGTGCCGGCGGGCGGCCGAGGAAGCGGTCGCGGGTCTCGGCCCAGACGCGCAGGCAGGTGGCGTCATTGGCGGCGGCCTCGCCCAGCTCCTGACACCGGCGCTGCTCCAGCCGCAGCGAGTCCGCCGCTGGCTGGAACGTGGGCGCGGCCGGCGCTGGCCCGGTCTTTTCCTCGCGGGTCATTTCGATGATCGTCGCCGTGATGGCGACGGCGACGAATATGATGGCCGCGATCCGGGCCAGCACCTTGCCGTCCATGATGTCCCCCTTCCGTCTCGTCAGTTGTTGAACATGCTTGCGTCGCCGGGCTGGTAGCCCGAGCCTGGAGTCAGGAAGCGTTCGCGCTGGATGCGGCCTTGCTCGGCGGCCGTGGCGCGCTCGGCTTCCGACAGGGCACCCGCTCTGCCGTTGGCCGAGATCACCGCGATCAGATCGGAGAGCTGCTGGCTTTGCAGGGCGAGGAGCTGGTTGCCGGCCTGGGTGGCTTGCAGCGCGCCCGTAGCGCCCTGGCTCTCGCCGACAAGCGCGGACATCTCGGCGCGATTGGCGTCGATATTGCTCACGACCCCGGCCTGGACGCGCATCGCATCCTGCAAGCCGCCAACGGTGTTTTCCCAGCGGCTGCGCGCGTCGGTGATGAGTTGCTGGTCGGTGGCGTTGAGAGAGAGATTACCGTAGTCCTGCCGGAACAACTGGTCGATCGACTGCACGTCGAACGCGATGTTCTGCGCTTGCGCGAGAAGCTGCTGGGTGCGCTGCACATTCTGCTGAAGCGCCTGGAGCGAGCTGTAGGGCAGGCTCGCCAGGTTCTTCGCCTGGTTGATGAGCATTTGCGCCTCGTTCTGAAGCGAGGTGATCTGGTTGTTGATCTGCTCAAGCGTCCGCGCCGCTGTCAGAAGGTTCTCGGCGTGGTTGGTCGGGTCGTAAACGATCCGGCCGAAGCCGAAGAGGGCGTGGGCTGGCGTGGTGAAGACCGGCGATAGCGCCAGCGGCGCGGCGAGCGTGAGCGCAAGCAGGGAAGCGCCGGCGAGACGGGGAAGTCGGTATCTGGTCATGGGATGATCTCCTCTGGGTCGAGTTCAAGGGCATCGGTAAGGTCGAGCGCCGCCGCCAGCACCGCTTCTGGCGCCAGGGGCTCCGGTGCGGCGGCGATGTTGGTGAGGTTGGGAATGAGGTCGGCCGCCCATTCGACGCCGCGCGCCGTGAGCCACGCCGCAAGGAAGCCATCGCGGCCATGTTCGGCGAGGATGTCGGCGATCAAAGCCTGGTCGGATTTCGAGGAGGCGGCGCAGAGCGCGAGACCGACTTCGGACAGGCCCAGCTCGAACAGCCGATCGCCGCGCCTTGACTGGCAGTAGTAGTCCCGTTTCGGGATGGCGCGAGCCAGGATCTCGATCTGGCGGTCATTCAGGCCGAACCGCCTGTAGATCGCGGTGATCTGCGGCTCGACGGCGCGGTCGTTGGGCAGGAGCAGTCGCGTCGGGCAGCTTTCGATGATCGCTGGCGCGATGCTGCTCTTTTCGAGCTGGGCGAGCGATTGCGTGGCGAAGATGACGGAGGCGTTCTTCTTGCGCAACGTGACCAGCCATTCGCTCAACTGCTTGGCGAAGGCGGGATCGCCGAGCGCCAGCCAGCCCTCGTCGATGACAATCATCGTCGGGCGGCCATCGAGGCGGTCGGCGATCCGGTGGAAGAGGTAGGCGAGGGTGGCGGGCGCCGCACCGCTCTCAAGCAACCCTTCGGTCTCGAAGGCGACGACGGAAGCGTCCCCGAGGTTCTCNGCCTCCGCGTCGAGCAGGCGCCCGTAGGGGCCGCCGACGCAATAGGGCTGGATGGCAAGCTTCAGATCGTTGGACTGGAGCAGCACCGACAGGCCGGTGATGGTGCGCTCCTCGATCGGGGCCGAGGCGAGCGAGGACAGCGCGGTCCAGATATGCTCCTTGGCCTCGGGCGTGATCGTGACGCCTTCGCGTTGGAGGATCGCCACGATCCAGTCGGCGGCCCAGGCGCGATCCTGCGTTTGCTCGATGCGGGCGAGCGGCTGGAGCGAGACCGAGCTTTCCGCGCTTTCGGTCAGCCGGCCGCCGAGATCGTGCCAGTCCCCGCCCATCGCCAGAGTGGCGACTCTGATGGAGCCCCCGAAATCGAAGGCGAAGATCTGGCTGCGCGGGTAGCGCCGGAATTGCAGCGCCATGAGCGCCAGCAGCACCGACTTGCCCGCGCCGGTGGGACCGATGACGAGGGTGTGGCCCACGTCGCCAACGTGAAGTGAAAGCCGGAAAGGGGTCGATCCTTCGGTCCTGCCATAGAGCAGCGGGGGCGCGCCGAAATGATCGTCCCTTTCCGGCCCCGCCCACACGGCGGACGAAGGGACCATGTGGGCAAGGTTGAGCGTCGAGATCGGCGGCTGACGCACATTGGCGTAGGCGTGGCCCGGCAGCGAGCCGAGCCAGGCGTCGACGCTATTGACGGTCTCCACCATGACGCTGAAATCGCGGGACTGAACGACTTTCTCGACCAGCCGCAGCTTTTCGTCGGCGCGGCGGGCGTCCTCGTCCCNGACCGTGACGGTCGCGGTGACATAGGCGATGCCAGCCATGTCCGCGCCGAGTTCTTGCAACGCCATGTCGGCGTCAAGCGCCTTGTTTGCGGCATCGGTGTCGACNAGCGCCGATTGCTCGTTCGTCATGACCTCTTTCAGAATGGCGGCGATGCTCTTTCGCTTCGCAAACCATTGCCGCCGGATTTTCGTGAGCAGCCTGGTCGCGTCCGTCTTGTCCATCAGGATCGCGCGGGTGGACCAGCGATAGGGAAAGGCAAGCCGGTTGAGGTCATCGAGCAGGCCGGGCGTGGTGACGCTCGGGAACCCGGTGATGGTGAGGATGCGCAGATGGGCGGAGCCGAGGCGCGGTTCGAGCCCGCCTGTCAGAGCCTCGTCGGCGAGCAGCGCGTCCAGATAGATCGGCGTCTCCGGCACGCGCACGCGATGCCGTTTGGTCGAGACGGTCGAATGGAGATAGGTCAGCGTCTCGGCATCAGTGAGCCAGCGGCACTCGGGCATGAAGCCGTCGAGCAGCGCCAGCACGCGGTCGGTGCGGTCGATGAAGCCGCGCACCAATTCGTGAGGGTTGACCCCGGAGGTTTCCCGGCCCTCGTAGAGCCAAATTTCTGCGCGGGCGGCCTCCTCTGCCGGGGGCAGCCAAAGGAAGGTGAGGTAATAGTCCGAGACGAAGTGGCTGCCTTCCTCCTCGAAATCGGCCTTCCGCTCGGCATCGACGAGAGCGGAGGCGGGATCGGGAAAGACATCGTTCGGATAGGTGCCGGCTTCGGATCGCTGCGCCTCGACGAAGATCGCCCAGCCCGATCCGAGACGGCGGAAGGAATTGTTGAGGCGCGCGGCGACGCCGACCAGCTCGGCGGCGACCGCGGAGTCGAGGTCCGGTCCGCGGAACTTGGCGCTGCGCTGGAAGCTGCCATCCTTGTTCAGCACGACGCCCTGGCCGACCAGCGCCACCCAGGGCAGGTAGTCGGCGAGGCGCGACGCGGTGCGGCGATATTCGGCGAGGTTCATCATCGCGCGGGCCTCATACCGACAGGTGGCCAGGCACGCGCAGATGGCGGCGCGCGACCTCGACGAAGAGCGGATCGCGCTTCGCCGCCCAGACGGCGGCGACATGGCCGAGCGCCCAGATCAGGATGCCGGCGAGCCAGAGCTGGAGACCGAGGCCGATCGCCCCGGCGAGCGTGCCGTTGAGGATCGCCACCGAGCGCGGCGCGCCGCCGAGCAGGATGGGCTCGCTCAGCGCCCGGTGAACCGGGGCGGTGAACCCCGGCACAGCGTCGAGCTGTTCGAGGACGGTCGCCATCAGATCACCGCCCCGCCGCCGAACGAGAAGAACGACAGGAAGAACGAACTGGCCGCGAAGGCGATGGAGATCCCGAAAACGATCTGGATCAGCCGCCTGAAGCCGCCGCCGGTATCGCCGAAGGCGAGCGTCAGGCCAGTGACGATAATGATGATGACGGCCACAATTTTCGCCACCGGGCCTTCGATGGATTCGAGGATGGACTGAAGCGGCGCCTCCCAGGGCATGGAGGAGCCCGAGGCCAGGGCCGGCGAGGTCAGTAGGGCGACCCAGGTGAAGGCGGTGGCGGTTGCGATATGGCGGCGGACGCGGAAGGCACGGCGGATCATGCAGGTTCTCCTTGATCGTGGGTCGGGGCTGGCTCTGGAATGGCGGGGGAAAGCCGGTAGTCGCCGTCAGGGCCGAGCCCTTCGACGCGGCCAAGCTCGGCAAGGCGACGGGCGGCGCCCCGGCCGGAAAGGACGGCAACCAGGTCGATGGTCTCGGCGATCATGGCGCGCGGGACGGTGACGACCGCCTCCTGTATGAGCTGCTCGAGGCGGCGCAGCGCGCCGATGGCAGAGCCGGCGTGGATCGTTCCGACGCCGCCGGGGNGGCCGGTCCCCCAGGCTTTGAGGAGGTCGAGCGCCTCGGCACCGCGGACCTCGCCGATCGGGATGCGGTCGGGGCGCAGGCGGAGCGAGGAACGGACCAGATCGGAGAGGCTCGCAACGCCATCCTTTGTTCTCATGGCGACGACGTTCTCGGCCGCGCATTGCAGCTCGCGCGTGTCCTCGATGATGACGACGCGGTCCTGCGTCTTGGCGACTTCGGCCAGCAGCGCATTGGTGAGCGTGGTTTTACCGGTGCTCGTTCCGCCCGCCACGAGGATATTGGCGCGCGATGCGACGGCTTCGCGAAGTGCGGCGGCCTGGGCTTCGGCCATGATCCCGGCGGCGACATAATCGTCGAGGGTGAAGACGGCGACGGCCGGCTTGCGGATGGCGAAGGTCGGAGCGGCGACGACAGGCGGAAGCAGGCCCTCGAACCGTTCGCCCGAATCCGGCAGTTCGGCCGAGACGCGCGGGGAACGGGCATGGACTTCCGCCCCGACATGGTGGGCCACCAGACGGACGATGCGCTCGCCGTCTTCCGGGGTCAGCTTTTCGCCAGTGTCTTCCAGTCCCCCGGCGAGGCGATCCACCCAGATGCGCCCGTCAGGATTCAGCATCACCTCGACGATGGAGGGGTCGCGCAACAGGTCCGAGATGGCAGGCCCGAGCGCGGTGCGGAGCATGCGCGCGCCGCGTTCCATCGTTGCCTGTTTGCGATTTTGGCCAGCCATCTCGTCCCCGTTTCCGGGGAGGAGAGCGAAGGCGGTCCCCGGATGGGGATGACTAAAAGAACGGCAAAACGGGCCGATTCAACAAGTTTCGGTCGTAGTAGTAGTGCAGCGCAGTAATACAGGAGAACGGCGGAATCGCAGCGCGCCAGCTTTGCGTCAGAGCCGAATCATCCGTGACAGAAGTATCAAGCTATTGCTTACAAGCGGGCTCGGTCGCGTGGGTCCATATCAACCGCCGCCATGGAATGGATTTCTGCCTGACTGCTTCAGGCCAGCCGGGCTAGGAAAGCGGTCGTTCAGATGTCGTCAGGTCTCGACGGCAACGCCCTCCATCTCAGATACTTCACGACACCCCGCGCTTCGCAATTAACCCCGGCCCGCTGAAGGATTTCTACAAGAGGTGATTAAAAGGCTTCGATGATCCGTCGAAGTCTGATTATAACTCGAGCAGCGTTCTGGGTGGGACTTTATGAAAATAACAAACGCCGGTCGCGGCGTGCACAAGCGCGAGATCAAAGGTATTGAACGGTTTAGGACCGACCTGCCTGCCGATTGGTATGCTTTCACGAACCTTGATCTCGTTCTCGGTGTGGGGCGGGCGCGAGAAATCGATGTAGTGATTGTATCCGACCGGCGGATATTCCTGATCGACCTCAAGGACTGGTACGGGAAGATTTCCAGTGTAGATGGCCGTTGGCAACTCAACGGCATCGATAGAGACCCGTCTCCTGTCGCCAAGATCGCAGGGATCACGCGGGATATTCTTCCGCTGCTCAGTACGGAATTCAAGAAGAGGCCTGATACCAAGGACCTTCCCCTGCCTCGGATAGAGGGGCTAGTCGTCCTGACGGGAAAGGCCGACCGGACGGACATAGCCGAAACTGAAAAAGCAAAGGTTCTGACCGCCGACGAGTTCTTGAACATCGTGAAGGACAGCGGTCGCGAACGCGCGGCGTTCGGGAATGTCCCGGGCACATACCTTTCCACGCCGCTGACTGATACCTTCTGGAAGGAGCGTCTTCACCGTTTCTTCAATGCCGGTCCTAGTTCGCCGTTCCAGCCGGGACGGCGGCGTTTCGAGCGGTTCGCCGCTGAGGACGTGCCCACATTCTCGCATCCCCAGGACATATACCGCGAGTATGAGGTCGTCGAGGAAGGCAACAAGAACAACCTCGGCACACTGCGTCTTTGGGATTTCACAAAATGCCCGGACGCTCGTTTCCAGAACGAGGAAGGACGCCGTGAAATCGCCGGGCGGGAACACGCTGTCTATCATTGGCTCAAGGATCGCAGTAGCGCAGCCGAGCAAACTCTGCTTCCCCCGAAGATCGACGATCCGGAGCGGGGTGTGCATTACTGGGAAGTCTATGACCGCCGCCGCCGCATGCAGAGGCTCGGCGTGTTCGCCGAAACCGAAGCTACGCGGCTCGCGCCTTCCGAGAAGATCGAACTTGCGCGCCAAATTCTCGCTTCGGCGGCGAATCTTCACGGGCAGGATGCCGCCCATCTCGACCTTGGCGGCCACAGCATCTGGCTTGAGGCGCCGACCACCGCCAAGTTTTCGCACCTGATGGCCGCGCGCTTCCCGGAGGTCAACTCCCTTGGCGAGGCCCGTTACCAGTTTCTTGCCAGCGTCGATGTGCCGGAAGACCACTTGGGCGTGGAGCGTGGACCCCAATGCCGCGACGTGTTCCTTGTGGCGGTCGCCGTCCACCAACTGCTGTTCGGAAAGATTCCCAGCGGCAGTCCGCCGGAGTGGAACTCGGAGATCGATGGGGTTGGGACGTTTCGCGCGCTCCACGACTGGTTCGCCGAGGCGCTGGAACTCGATCCGTCCCGCCGCTACCCGGACGCCATCCAGGCCTTGCAGGGGTTCAACCGCGCGACCGCGCAGCGCCCGACGCGGGATGAGATCATCTCCGGGCTTGACCGGCATCGCGGCGCCATCCGGTCGGTTCGCCAGCTTATGACGGCCTTTCCGGAGTCGGGCGACCTCATCGTAGAGAACGACCGCGTGGAAATTTGGCGGAGCCAGAACGACGGCGCGCCGGTTGTCGTAAAGCTCTGGAAACAGGCTTCATGGGGCGACACAGCGCGCGAGGGTGCGTCCATCCTGGCCTTTCTTGACAAGGCAGCCGCAGCAAAGGACGACCGTCCTGAGGGCCTGCCGACTGTCCGGGAGGCGTTGTGGCTCGGCGACTCCATCGCCGTCGTACAGGACTGGGTCGAAGGCCCTACCCTCGCGGCGGTGCTGGCCGCACCGCCGGAGGACTTTACCACGCCTGCGGCGGCGCTGGCGTTCGTGGAGCGCCTAACGCGAACGGTCGATGCGCTTCATGAGAACGGCCGGGGGCATGGCGACATATCGCCCGCCAATATTGTTGTGTCCGCCGAAAACGCTCCCATCCTAATTGACGCGCTGGATTTCTCGCCGCGCGCAGACGGGGAGCGCACCACAGCGGCTTATGCCCCTTCGACAGGCAGCCTTTTCGAGCGTGACCGGTTCGCGGTCACCAGAATAGCAGAGGAAGTGTTCACCTGCGCCGGATTGGGCGAGCGCGATGCGCGCGAAATCGCGAGAGCCATCGCGGACTGCCGGGAAAAAGAGCCGCGCCTTTCTACGCTCCTGCCGCTTCTCGACCAGGTCGAGGCGGCGCTTGCGCGGCTGAACGCGCCGACCGCAGACGACGTGGGCGGTGTTGCCGCCCACTATGCCGTCAGCATTGCCGGCGCGGCCACCGGCCCTATTGAACCAGACGAGGGCTACATTTTCCTGCGCGTGCGCCGGGATACCGCGCGGGGCACGCTGTTCCTCGTGCTGCGCGGCGCAGCGGAGGAGCTGGATATCCGGCTAGACACCAACGCGCAGCCCGTATTCGCAAGGCGCCGCAAGCTTGAGCAGCGTCAGATCAAGCGTAGCGCGGCCCAGGAATTCCACATGGTCGTGGCCACCCTTTCGGTGGAAAGCGCCATTGTGAACGACCTGTCCGCGCTGGCGCCTCTTCTGGCTCTCCCTGAGGTGCAGGAAAGGATAGCGGCGGAACGGACGGGGTCGGCCCCCGCGCCGGTCGATGTCGAAGATCCTGCTGCCGCGCCCGTCGCGGAAGAGGCGGCCGAGGACGCCCTTGCCGAGGAGATTGCCGTCCGGCCTGTCGTCGCGCCGGCATCCATCGACGTTCCGTCGCTTTGGCGCGCGCTGATCGACGTCGAGAACGAGCTTACCATCGAGGGTATCGCGCAGATCGAAAGCGTCTTCGATCGCGGATCGGGCCGTCACAAGGTGCCCATGGAGCTTGAAAACGGGGCGTTCGAGTTCGCGCGCCACGATACTGTCGGCGTGGAACGACAGGACAAGAAGGGCGCGTGGCGCCGCATCGGCCAGCTCGACATCCAGTCATCGCGGTCGGATCTGGCGGTGATCGACGCCAGCGACACAAACATGGCGTACCAGGCACATATCGTCGATGCCGGGCAGCGCCTGCGCTTCTGGAGCCATCTGGAACGCCAGAGCCTGAAACGCCGGACGGACGCCGTTGACCGGATACTGGCGGGCAACGGGCGATCCCGCGACCTTCTTGGTGTATTCGACCCACGAACCGGAGCACTGCCCTCGAATGTCGGCCACCAGCCCGCCGCGGGTTCGCTCGGCATCTACGGGCTCAATCCCGACCAGGAAGCGGCGTTCGCGCGTATCGTGGCGAACCGGCCGGTCGGGCTGTTGCAGGGGCCGCCGGGAACCGGCAAGACCCGCTTCATCGCGGCGCTTGCGCACTATGCCCTTACGAAAGGGCTGGCGCGCAACGTGCTGCTGGCGAGCCAGTCCCACGAGGCGGTGAACACAGCGGCCGAGGCGGTGCTTACCCTGTTCCGCAACGGCGGGGTGCAGCCGAGCCTCCTGCGGATCGGACGCGACGAGGAGCAGGTCTCGTTGCCGCTTCGCGCCTATCACACGCCGAAGGTCGAGCAGGGTTTCAAGGATCGTTTCCGGGCTTCTTTTCGTGACCGCCTCGCGGAGATCGCCAGCGCCCTGGGGCTTCCCGAAAGCGCCGCCGACGAAATCGCCGCGATCGAGACGACCATACGCCCGCTGACGGAAAGCCTCGCCGACCTGACGCAGCAGGAGGAAGGGGATCAGCAGCGGCTGAACAGTCTGTTGGATACCCTGCGCCGGCACCTNGAAAGGCTTGATGCCGCGGCTCTGCTCGATGGGGAAGAGGCGCACGAATGGTCAACATTGCCGGACGAGGTCGCGCAGGCGGTCATGCAACGCCACGCGCGCGGGGCCGGCGCCGACCGGTTTGACAGGCTTTACCGGGTTGCCGCCATTGGCCGGGATTTCGTAGGCAGCGTTTCGCGCGCGCAGCGCAGCTTCGAGAGCTTTCTTGCCGGAACGCGCCAGATCGTCGCCGGAACCTGCGTGGGCCTGGGGCGCACCGCGCTTGGGCTGACCGCCACGGCGTTCGATCTTGTCATCGTCGATGAGGCGGCCCGCTGCACGGCCAGCGAACTGCTGGTGCCACTGCAAGCGGCGCGCTGGGCCGTACTTGTAGGAGATCACGCGCAGCTGGAGCCGCAGCACAAGGCGGAGGTCGTCAACGCTGTCGCCGAGCGCACGGGCGTAGCGAAGCGTGAAATCAAGCGCAGCGATTTCGAGCGCGTCTTCACCACGCCATACGGCGCCGCCGGCGGTGCGCGGCTCAAGACACAGTACCGGATGCTCGCGCCCATCGGACAGGTCGTTTCGGAGGCCTTCTATCCCGACATGCCGCTGCATGCCGGACGTGAGACTCCTGAAATCGACCCGGCACTTCTACCGGCAGAACTCGATGTCCCGCTGCTGTGGATCGAGACGGACGGCATGGGCGAAGCCGCCGCCGAACGGCCGGAAGAAGGCGGCAAGAGCCGCATCAACCGGGCGGAAGCGGACGCCATCGTGGCGATGCTGGAGGACTGGCACAGCCACGAGCCGTTCCGTACCTGGCTGCTCACGCAGCAGAAGCATCCTGCCGGCATCGGGGTGATCTGCATGTACGCCGCGCAGCGCGACCTCATCCGCCGGAAGCTGCGGCAGTCGGCGCTCGCTTATCTTCTGGACCGCCACCTGAAGGTTGGGACGGTCGATAGCTACCAGGGCAAGGAAAACCCGGTGGTCCTTCTCTCGCTGGTAAGGAACAATGAAGAGGGGCCGATGGAGGCGGGCGTCCGCCGCGTGCGCGAGGGATTCCTGACAACGCCCAACCGGATCAACGTGGCCGTGAGCCGCGCCATGGACCGGCTGGTAGTCGTAGGCGTACGGGGACGATGGTCTCCGCAAGGGCCGATGGGGCGCATGGCGGAAGCGTACGGGCGGCAGGTTACGCGGGGGGCGGCGCGCGCGGTCAGCGCCGAGGATATCATCGGGCGCGCAGGGGTGCAGCCTGCGCGGGAAGCGGCGTCGCGTCCCCGGAAGGCACGGGCCGAGGGAGGCGCGCATGGCTAACCAACCGCGCCCGCTCTTGCGTTTGAAGGGATATGAACTGCTTTCGGCCGACGAGGACCGCAAGGTGGAGGTCGGCGTTTATGACGTGCTGCTACCCTGCCGCAAATATGAGGTCGCGTACAAGGTCGCGATACTGGGCAAGGTCAGCCAGAGCCTTGAATTCCTGTTGCGGCTGGNGAAGGCGGTTCCCGGGATTGAGGAGGAGTCCGCCGCAGCGTTCTTCGGGTTCGAGCAGGTCGAGATCAGCTACGTCCTCAACGAGGCTGCGGGACCCGGATTCATCGAGCGGCGCGAGGGCCGGCTCTGGCTTACGTCCGCAGGCGATGCCCTCTTCAGGGAGGGTGCCGACGATCCTGCCATCTATACCGTCGAGGAACGCCGCCGCGACCTCGGATTCGATCTGCTCGCCATCGCGCCGCAACCACCGCGTGCCATCGACTCCGTGGAGATGTCGCTTCCGGAGCTGCCGATCGCGGATCCCGCCGGAACAGGAAAGGTCGGGGACAGGATATTTGAACGTTTCAGCAGGTTTTTCCATGAACTTGCCGAACGCCGCGACCGCGAACAGATTCAGCAGCGCGACCTCTACTCGGTGGACCGGGTCGCTCCCAAGGATCGTTTTCAGGTGCCGGTGCGCGTGCGTGTATTCGCACAGGCGTCCGCGCCCAGCCTCCCGGAAATAGACCTCGGCTCTTGGAGGGCCGAGCATGAGATATCCGACCGGCCGCAGATCGAGAGCGCGGCGGCAATGCTGGTCGATGACCTGAAGGTCAACGGCAACCAGGTCGGCGCGTTGCAAGCCTACGAGGTGCTCGCGGAGCTGGCACCTGACTTTCTGAAGGAGTTTGTCACAAGAGCCGGCCTGAACGTGAATCGCTACTGGCGCGAGGCGGTCGGACGGGCGGGCGAGCCGCGTGCAGACCGCAAGACCGTGCCTGTCATCGGCCCTCTTTACACAGAAGCAAACGCTCGGCGATTTCTTGAGGTGGTCGATTACGGTTTGCGCGGCGGCGCGGAGCAGCCGGAGTTCGTCTTTTCCGTCGCCCCGCAGACCCGTCTTTGGGGAGCGACCACCCAACAAAGGGATACGCTTTCCTATCTCCGCCGCAGGATTGCGGCGGCCGCTCCGGCAAGCACGAATGAACTGCGCGCCGTCTGCCTGTTTCCTGGTAAGACGGCATGGTTTATCGACCGGACCTTCGACGAGGTACTGGGCGCGGATTCCAGCGATATCCCGCCTGCGCTAGAGATCATGATCGTTCCTCACATTGCGGTGGCAGCGCTTGTTCATGCGCCTATCGGTGCCTCATCGGGATATGCCGTTCCCTTGGGCTGGGCGTCGTTTGACGAAGGCATAGTTGCCCGCACGCAGACCTTCGCGGCGGACAGGCTTTGGCCTTTTGCGCGTGAACCAAACCTGCATGACCGCCTCGTCGACGCGCTTCAGTCCCGAGCGGTAGGTGAATAGCAAAGACCGGGAGCCCAAAGGAACCGGCTGATCCGCGGTGACTATCATGCACGCGAGCAGATCGCCTCGCCCGAGCGGGCGAGCCTGATCTTTCCAAGATGGCCGCGACGCCGGCGCCGTCCTCCATTGCCGACCGCGCCGATGCCATCGCTTTGGAGGACGGGCAGCGCGCCATCGTGTTCGGCTGGAAAAGCGATGTGGACGTGGCCTCCGTTGAACGGCAGGCTTGTGCGGGCCAATTGATGAAAAGCTATCTGGGAAATCCAACCTTTTAGTTCATAGTCCAGTCTTCGATTTGCAGTCCAACGATACGCGAGAACTCGCCAGTATTATTGGTGACGAGCGTGAGATTGCGCGCCTTCGCCTGGCCGGCGATCAGCACGTCATAGGGACCGATCGGCGTTCCCCGCCGTCTCAGGTCTGCCCGGATCTCACCGGCGACCCGCGCATCCTCCCGGTCAAACTCGAGAATGGAAAGGTCCGCGAACAGAAGCCGCAAGGTCTCCAGATTGAACTCCATCTTCTCGCTGCGATAGGCACCAAAGTAGAGCTCGTGTGCAACCACGGACGAGACACCGAGGGAACCCGGCTCGGCGGCCTCGATCCGTCGGAGCAGCGTTTCGGACCGACGTGAAACCAGCGCGATCACCGCATTGGTATCGAGGAGCCGCAGTGTCATGGAAATGCCCGGTCGAGATCGGGCCGGTCCTGCTCGGCGGGCTGCTCGCGTCCTTCGGCGAGGAAGTCCGGGCTGAACCCACGTTCGATCGCCGCGCGCAGTGATGACCAGCGCTGGGTCGCGTCGGGTTTCGGGCGCAGGATCACGGCGTCACCCTCCCGCGAAACCTCCACCTCATCGACGTCGAAGCGGAAATCCTTCGGCAGCCGGACGGCCTGCGAGTTGCCGGACTGAAATATTTTGGCGAAATGGGGCATGACGACCTCCTGTATATACGTTGGAGTATATACGCGGGAAGCTCGGATTCCGCAAGGTCGGTCAGCCATCGGATTCCTCCATGCTTGGCGTAATGTCGTCGGGGATTTCGCTGAGAAAGCTGTTGCCCTGCTGAAGTCGCATACCGAGCGTCTGGACGAAACCATCGAACCGCTTGAGGCCCCTGGTCTGGGCCGCCGCGTTCTCCTCGGGCGGGAGCTGCGGGGTGACAGTCAGCCAGTGCCGGATGAACAGCGCCAGCGTGTCGGCGGTCAGCCGCATATCGCGTTCGAGCCGCGCCGTCTGGCGCGACAGGCGATCGAGCCGCCGGGTAAAGGCGGCTTCGCGCGTGTCGAGGGCGTCGGGCGACAGGAATGAGGCGATGGCCGCTTCGGCGACGGCCGAGCGCGACAGCTTGCGACGGTCAGCAAGATCGTTGAGCCGGGCGAGCAGGTTGGAAGGAAGGGTCAGGCAAAGGCGTTCGCGCAAGGTCGTTCCTCACATATCAATAGTGTCGTTGGGGTCCATGGAAACCTGGCGCGCGAGGCCGCGCATCTGGCGGCGCATGGCCTGGCGCTGCCGGGCGATCTCTTCCTGATCGTCGCCGAGCAGGTGCCGAAACTCGTTTTCGGGTTCCGGCTCCTTCTTCTCGTGGACGATTTCTATATGGTCGGGCAGTTCCGGTTCCCGGCGAAGGCTCGAATTGGCCTTGTCCTCGTCTTCCTTGCCGGTGGGCTCGGTCGCCGCTGCCAAAGCCGTATCGGGTTTCAGGGGCTTGAGCACCGACCAACCATCCGGCCGCGCGCTGACGGCGATCTTCGCCGGATCGGGCGGCGGCAGGATGCGTTCCATGAGGCGAGGGTCGGTGTAGTAGCGCGCTTTCTTCGCCCGGATCGGTGGCGTTCCCGCCACCATGACGATCTCGTCATCCGGTGGGAGCTGCATGATCTCGCCGGGGGTAAGGAGCTGGCGGGCAGTCTCGGAACGCGACACCATGATGTGGCCGAGCCAGGGCGCTAGGCGGCTGCCGGCATAGTTCTGCATCGCCTTCATTTCGGTCGCGGTGCCGAGGGCATCGGAAACGCGCTTGGCGGTGCGCTCGTCATTGGTCGCGAAGCTGACGCGCACATGACAATTGTCGAGGATCGCATTGTTCGCCCCATACGCTTTTTCGATCTGGTTGAGCGATTGGGCGATCAGGAAGCTCTTGATCCCGTAGCCGGCGAGAAACGCCAGAGACGACTCGAAGAAGTCGAGTCTGCCCAGCGCTGGAAATTCATCGAGCAGCATCAGGACGCGATGCCGCCGGTCCTTGGCATGGAGGTCCTCGGTCAATCGCCGGCCGATCTGATTCAGCACGAGGCGAATGAGGGGTTTGGTGCGCGAGATGTCCGAGGGCGGAACGACCAGAAACAGCGTCGATGGTTTCGGGTCGGCGATCAAATCAGCGATGCGCCAGTCGCAGCGCGAGGTCACGGTCGCAACCACCGGATCGCGATAGAGGCCGAGGAAGCTCATGGCCGTGGACAGGACGCCCGAACGTTCATTGTCGCTCTTGTTGAGCAGTTCCCGCGCCGTCGACGCGACGACGGGATGCGGCCCCTTCTCGCCGAGATGGCGGGTGGCCATCATCGCGTCCAAAGTCGCTTCGATCGTGCGGCGAGGATCGGAGAGGAAGGCCGCGACGCCGGCGAGCGTCTTGTCGGATTCTGCGTAAAGCACATGCAGGATGGCGCCGACCAGCAATGAGTGGCTGGTCTTCTCCCAATGGTTCCGCTTCTCCAGGCTGCCTTCCGGATCGACCAGCACGTCGGCGACATTCTGCACGTCGCGCACTTCCCACTCGCCCCGCCGCACCTCGAGTAAGGGATTGTAGGCGGCCGACGCGGCATTGGTTGGGTCGAACAGCAGGACACGGCCATGCTTCGCTCGGAATCCGGCGGTGAGTTGCCAGTTCTCCCCCTTAATATCGTGGACGATCGCCGAGCCCGGCCAGGTCAGCAGACTCGGCACGACCAACCCGACGCCCTTGCCCGAGCGCGTCGGAGCAAAGCACAAAATATGCTCCGGCCCGTCATGCCGCAGATATTCGCGCTCGTAGCGGCCGAGGACCACGCCGTCCGGCCCGAGCAGGCCGGTGCGCTCGATCTCCGTGCGGTCGGCCCATCGTGCCGAGCCATAGGTGTCGATGTCGTTGGCCTCGCGGGCGCGCATCACCGACATGGTGATCGCGACGGCGATGGAGATGAAGCCGCCCGACGCCGCGATAATGCCCCCCTCGGCGAAGATGCGCGGGGCATAGGCTTCATAGAAATACCACCACCAGAACAGTGCCGGCGGATAATAGACCGGCCAGTCGGCGATCTCGAACCAGGCCGGGCCGAGTTGGGGCTGGAAGCCGAGCCGGAAGGCGACCCATTGCGTGCCGCTCCAGACCGAGACGAGGACGATCAGGAAGACGATGCTGATCTGACCCCAGAGGATTTTGGTGCCGGACATGGGAGGTTCCTTTCGTCAGAGGCCGAGGTCGCGCTTGCGGCCGAGCGACCAGTCGATGCCGCCTCCGCTGCGGGCGACGCCGGAGATGTGCTGACCGAGCTTGTGTTCGATCTCGCGGGACCAGGGGACCAGCTGGAAGCCGCGCCCGCCGTCCGGGCCGATCCCCTCGACCACGGCGAAGCGGCCGGAGGAGAGGGAGAGCTGGCGGCGATAGGTGCCGGCGACATATTCGCCGGCCTGCGCCTTCACATGCTGCAAGCCGGTCTCGACCGAGAGCTGCTCACCCACGGCGTCGAGTTCGCGCTGGCGGAGCGTCGCCAGGAGATTGCGCTGGAGAATGATCCGCTGGCCCTCGCGCCGGGCGAACCCTTCGTCGGCGAGATGCTCGGCGCGCGCATCCATCGCCTCGCGCACTTCGCGGCCGAAGCCGCCGGCGCCGAGCGGCATCGCCTCCTTCTCGACCAGCCGGTGATCGAGCCAGGTCGCGCCCGGCGCGGTGATCTGTGTCTGGAGGTCGAGGTCGGAGCGATTGGCGAGGACGATGGTGGGCCGGGGATCGTCCGGGCCGCCGAAGCGGCGGACCTCGACGATGCCGCCGATCGGCGGCGCGTGCTCGAACGCCTCGATGCCGCGCAGCCGGACGTGATGGGCGCGACCATCGGTGCCGTCGATCACGGCATAGGCTTCGCCGGTCAGCTCGTTGTGCAACCCCTTGTCGACCAGCCGGCCGATGATCGGCGGGCCGTCCTTGCCGGGGTCGATGGTGAAGTCTGTGACACCGCGCTCCTCGCCGAGCCCGGCGAAGGCTTGGTGCATGGTCTTGATGATGTCGCCGCGCTGGCCGAGATCGCGCAGGGTCCGTTCCGCGCCCGGCTCGACGAACCATTCGTTGACGCCGGCATCGGCGGCGAGCCCCATCTTTTCGAGATGGCGCAGGCGGGCGACGAGCAGCCGACGGATTTGGGGATCGTCCGGCCCCTTCGCCTCGGGCCGCAGGTCGATATAGCCAAGCTCGTTGGCCTGGCGCGCGATCTCCCGGTCGAGGCGCGTCCAGCGTTCGGCATCGACCTCACGGGCAAGGCTGGAGCGGATTTCATGTTCGGGCTTTGGGCCGAGTTCGGCATCGACCAGATCCTCGGCGCGTCCGCGCAGGCCGTGGCTGATATAGTCGCGCGAGATGACGAGATCGGCGCCGGTCTCGTCGACGCCGCGAACGAGCAAGTGGACATGCGGATTGTCGGTATTCCAGTGATCGACTGCCACCCAATCAAGGCGTGTCCCGAGATCGGCTTCCATCTGCCGGGCGAGATCGCGGGTGAAGGCGCGCAGGTCTTCCATGTCGCCGGCGTCCTCGGGGGAGATAATGAAGCGGAAATGGTGCCGGTCGTCCTGGCAGCGATCGGCGAAGGCGAGATCGTCGGCGCGGTCGTTCTCGGCGTCGAACATGACGCCCTTCTCGCCGTCGCGGCTGACGCCCTCGCGCTTGAGATAGGAGAGGTGCGCCGAGATCGGCGCGGAGCGGAACGTGCGGCCGCGATGCCGGGCGATCCGCGCCTTGGCGACGACGCGGCGGCGCGAGCCGAGCAGGCGGCTGCGCGACACCACATTGCGGCCGCGGCCGAAGGTCGAGCGGCCGGGGCCGCCACCGCCTCGGCGCCCCGATCCCGACGCCGTTCCGCTGACGGGCGCATTGCTGGCCTGCTTGGCGGCGCGCAGCACCTGATTGATGAAGGTCTTGGCGCGCGGCGCGCGGGTCGAGCGCGGCTTGCCGGGGCGGATGCGAAACTCGTTGTCGTCGCCGCTCATGCGCGCCTCCACCGAGGCACGGCGAAGCCGCCCATACGAAGGAGCTTTGATTTTGCTGGCAAAATCGCCCATGCATATGCACGACCGACCGCCATATGCGCAAAACACCAAGCCATTCCAATGGCTTGACGGTGGTTTGCGCAGACGCTTTTACCTTGCCGTAATCCAGTCGCCGTGCCTCTCCCGGCGCGCGACCCTTCCTTCCCTTTCCGGCAGTTCGCTACAGTGCGAAGGGGCGCGATTCCGCTCATGGCGCGCCTCCCGAGGCCGGGCGGGCGACGAACAGCGCCTCGACCGGGGCCGGCACGAGCGAACCGGGCGATGCGGCAGGCGCATCCGAAGGTGCGCCGGGGCTGCGTTTGCCGTGCAGGACGGGTGCATGTTCCGAGCCAGCCGGTGCCGTGACGAAAAGGGGAGCATCGCGCCAGTCGGTGACGCGCGACGGACTGGCGAGAGCGCCCGGCGCGAGCGGCTCGCCGCCGAGAACGGGAGCGAGTGCGGCGACGTAATCGCGCGTTTCTGGCGGCAGGCCGCGTTCACCGGCCAGGTATTCGTCATACCGGCCGGGACCGAAATTGTAGGCGCCGAGCATGTCGGTGACGGTGCGGTAGCGGTCCCACATGGCGCGCAGGTAGGCCGCTCCTGCGAGGATGTTGTCGCGCGGCTGGAACGGATCGCTGCCGAGCCGATGGAGCACGCGCTGCTCATCCCATGTCGCGGGCATGAGCTGCATCAGGCCCATTGCACCGGCCGACGATACGGCGGTCGGATCGCCATTGCTTTCGGCGGCGAGGACGGCCGCGATCCAGCCGGCCGGGATGCCGAAACGGTGCGCTGCCTCGGCGATGTCGACGGCATAGGGACCGCCGACCTCCGGCCGCGCCGCCTGCCCGGTTTGCGCACGGATCGCGGGCGCGGGCGCGAGGCCGAGAAGCAGGCCGGAAAGGAGAAGGAGGAGTGCGTGGCGTCGGACGGCGCAAGACCGTTCGACGCCGGCAGGACGTTGAACCGCCACCGTTCAGCTCTCCGCCCGCTTCTTCTTCGGCTCGTTGGACTGGAGGCTCCAGGCCGTCTCGTCGTCGGCGTCGCGGAAGAGATAGGCGCGCAGCCAGCCGATGGGCGGGCTGTAGATTTCGATGGAGACGAACTCGCCGGCCTTTTCGCCGACATGCGACCAGCCTGCGCCGATGTCGAGGCCGTCTTCGTCGCCGAGCAGGATTCGGTAGGCCGGCGCGTTCTCGGCCTCTGAAGGTTTGGCCGGAACGAAGGTGAGCGGCTCGTCGATGCCGAGCGCGCGAAAGCGCCCGGTGAAGCCGGTTTCGGTGTGGGTGAAGTCCCCGAGATCTGTCATGGTTTTGTCTCCTGTGGGTGGCGGTTGCGGGATGCTCACGGTTCAAGGGCCGGATCGGTGAAGCGCCAGCGAAAGCGGCCGTCGCCGTATTCGTCGATCCAGATCGGCGTGACGCGGGCGGTGATGGAGGTGCGGGGAAGCGGCCCGAAATACCGGCCGTCGAGGCTGTCGGCCGCGTCCCAATTCATCAGGAAGATTTCGCCGCCGGCGATGACGCGGCAGCCCTGCCATTGCGGCAGGTCGCGGCCGAGGCGGTCACGCGGCTGCGCCTCGCCATAGGCTTGATCGTAGACGATCACGGTCGCGCCACGGCGGCAGACCTCGGTGCCGGGCAGCGCCAGCACGCGCTTGATGAGCGGGACGCCGCGCGGCAGGTAGCCGCGTGCGTCGAGGAAGGCGGCGAGGTCATCGGGCGGCAGCACCGCGACCAGATCGCCAACGTCCAGCACGCCGGTCGGGCCGAGCGAATAGAGCCCGATCGGAACGCTCGGCGATGCGTTCCAGATGAAGCGCGGCGCGGGCCCGGTGACGAGGGGCGCGGCGATCAGAGCCGCACCGGCGAACATGGCAATGAGCGTGACGCGGCGTGGGCTCATGGCAGGATGCTCCGGCGCGCGCGCCAGGCGTCGTGTTGCTCGCGCGTATAGAGGCGCGGTTCCACACCGGCGGTCAGCCGGTTGTGGACGTGCCGCCAATAGGCCGGCGCGGCGTCTGCCGCGTCGAGACCGAGCGCCTCGATCGCGTCGATGAGCTGAAGCACGCGCTCGACCTTCGGCCAGCCGTGGAGCTTGAGCAGGAGATCGCCGCCTGGCCGCACGAATGGCAGCGTCTGGAACGGTTCGCCGCGTCCGATGGCGCGCAGGATGTCGATACGCGACACGATGGTCCCGTAGTCGTTGGACGCCCAGCGGACGAAGGCGAAGATGCTGTGTGGCGCGAAGCCGACGACGCGGCTGCGCCGGTCGATCGTCCGCTGGTAGATCGGCCGGCCGAAGCGGATGCGGTGCTCGATCCGGCCTTCTTCCCAGGTCAGGTGAACCAGCGTCGTGAACGGCGGCGCGTCGTTCGGCAGCGCGTGGCCGCCCATGCGGCCGTGCTCGAAGCCGGTCATGGCGTGCCTCCATCGGTCGGTGGGAACTCACGCGCGAGGAGATCGCGCAGCATGTCGGCGACGGTGACGCCGCGCTGGAAGGCCGCGATCTTGATGCGGCCGCGCAGCGCCGGCGTGATGTCCACGGTCAGCCGCGCCGAAAAGGCGGCGGCGGCATCCGTGCGCTGCGGCGGCGCGTCGCCGGCCTTGATCCAGCTATCGGGATCGGCCGGGCGCGTGGCGAAGCCGCGCTTGTCCGTGCTGGCCGTCATGACGGGCCTCCGTCATGGAATGGCAGGACGGTGGCGATGCGGTCGCGGGCGCGGTCGGCCATCGTCGGGTCGATCTCGCAGCCGATATAGCGACGGCCGGAGAGCCGGCAGGCTTCGCCAGCCGCGCCGGAGCCCGCGAGCCAATCGCCGACAAGACCACCGGGCGGGCAGCTCGTGCGGATGAGGATTTCGAGAAGCGCGGATGGCTTCTCGGTCGGGTGGATGGCGCGGCCGTGGCAGTTGCGCAGGTAGATGACCGAGCGCATGAGGCGTGGCCCGCCGTCCTGGCTGACATAGTGGCCGGCGTCGATCTGGCCGGTATGGGGCGGGCACTGCTTGCGCCGCACGGTGCGCGCGGTCGCGTCGGGCGTCGTCTGCGGGTCGTTGTAGATGTCGCGCCAGGGCGTCCCGGTCGGATAGAACTGGACGGCCAGCTCGTGGACCCGTTTGAAGCGGTCGGCATGAAAGCTCGTACCGTTCTGCTTCTCCCAGACGATCTCCTGGGCGAGCCGCAAGCCGGCGTCGGTGAAGCGGTCGGCGATCGCCATGAAGCTCCGCAGCGAGCCGAAGACCCACATCGAGCCGGTCGGCGCAAGCGCGGCGCGCGCGAGTGTCAACCAGCCTTCGACCCGACGATCCCAGGCGAGCGATGTGTCGCCGTAAGGGGGATCGGCGAGGATCATGTCGTAGGGACCGTGCGCCGGCATGCGATCGCGGCAGTCGCCGGTCAGTATGATCTCGGGGAGAACCGTCATGGCGCGGTCCTCCTGATGCCGAGGCGTACGATCTCGGCCACCAGCGCGGCGATTTCGCGCGCGGCGGGGGACTGGCGGTCAATGTCCGAGGCGAGCCGTCCGGTCTGCGCGGCGTCGGCGAAGACGATGCGCTGGCCGACCGTGGCGGTGAGCAGGGGCGGATCGTGATCGGCCAGCGTCTCGGCCGTCTCGCGGGCGATGACGGTGCGCGCGCCGCAACGGTTGAGGACGAAGCGGGCGGCGAGCTGCGGCCGGTAGATGCGCGCTTCGGCCAGAAGCGCCAGCATCTCGGCGGACGCCCATCCGTCGAACGGCGACGGTTGCACGGGGATCAGCACGAGGTCGGCGGCGAGCAGCGCCGAGCGCATGAGGCCGGCGACGCGCGGCGGGCCGTCTATGACGACGTGATCGACGTCGCGGGCGATCTCGGGCGCTTCACGATGCAAGGTGTCCCGCGCCAGGCCGACGACGCCGAACAGGCGCGGCAGTCCCTCGCGCGAGCGTTGCTGCGACCAGTCGAGCGCCGAGCCTTGCGGGTCGGCGTCGATGAGGGTGACGCGGCTTCCGCGCATTGCCAGCTCGCCGGCGAGATGGAGCGCGAGCGTTGTCTTGCCGACCCCGCCTTTCTGATTGAGCAGAGCGACGATCATCGGCGTTCTCCCTGCCCATCGAGGGGGAGCCGAGGGGCGACGGTGTCGGCGCGGTCGGATGCCGTTGGTGGATTCGGAGTGGAGGAGCTCCGTGGCGCGCTTTTCTTCGAGGCTACGCTGAGGCTTCGGGCCGTGTCGCGGATGAGGTTTTCCACATCGCGCGCGCGCCCAATAAAGTTAGTATTATTGTTAGACTCTAAGTTAAGGCCGGGAATCGTCGTGTCGGGCCAAAGCGTTAGCTGGTGCTTCTGCGTGTGATCTCCCGAAGGGGTTGCGTGTGATCTCCCGACGGTGCGTGCGTGTGATCTCCCGATTGCGTCCACAGCACTATCCACAGGCCCGGCCGATGACGGCGCGGGCAGGAAGCGGAGCATTTCGCGGCGGCCGTCGCGCTCGATGCCGAGGCGATAGCCCGGCAGCGGCTGGCGCTCGGCGATGCGGCGGATCTGGAGCGCGAAGTCGGAGACGCGCGCGAGGCTGCCGGATTTCTCATGCAGGTGGTGGAGGTCGAACACCCAGCCCTGCGCCTGGCGGCCCGCGTGCTTGCGGGCGACGCGGTAGAGCCAGCGTTCGATGCCGCCCTTCAGCCGGAAATAGGCTGGGTCGATGGCGAGGACGAGGGAGCGGTCGACGACGCCGCGATAGAACCAATCGGGCAGGACCAGCTCCATGCCCTCGACCCGGCCATCGAGGCGGGTGAGTTCCTCCCACTCGTTGACCCAGGAGAATTGGTGCCGCCGCCAATGGTCGCCATTGCGGATGGTCGTGCGGATCGAGGTCGATTGCAGCCGGGTCAACGCGGCCTTGAGCAGCTTGTAGTCGCTTGCCCCGGTCTCGCGGCCGATGGCCGTGAGGAGGTGATAGGGCGTGAAGCGCAGAAAGCGCGAGGTCGCAAGACCGACGTTCTCGGCCTCGACGATCTGGCCGGCGGCCCAGATCAGGATGTCCGCGTCCCAGATGGTGGCCATGCCATGCTCGGGGACGGCGAAGACCTCGACCCGAACGGCGCCGGCTTCGTAGAGGATCGGCACGGTGCGGCGGGATTTCGCCAGCGAGAAGAAGGGGCGCTCCATGAGGTCGCGTTGATCTCGCGGGCTGGCGCCGCCGGTGGCGATGACGAACGGGTCAAGGCGCGTGCGCTCGGAGCTGAGAAGGCGTCGGGACATTGGTGACGCCCTCAACGCGTCGAGCGACCGGGCGCGGGATAGTGCTGCCTGTTGCCCGGCAGGGCGGGCAGCACGCTGCCGCGCGGATCGGAGGTCGAGGCGACGGTGCCGCGCTCGGCCCAGGCTTCGAGTTCGTCGATCGCATAGACGACGCGGCCGCCAAGCTTGCGGAATAGTGGTCCGGTGCCATAGGTCCGGTGCTTTTCCAGCGTGCGGGGCGAGAGGCCGAGAAAGTCTGCGGCTTCCCTCGTGCGCAGAAAGCGCGGGGGCAGGAGAGCGGGGTTGGGGTACATGGATGCCTCCGTGGCTCTGGGGGATGCCGCTCGGGGGAGCGGCGGTCAGGGGTCACGGTGGCGAAGAAGCGAGGCGCAGGGAGTGGGGGAAACTAGGGGGTGTTAAATATCCCCACCCTGGCCAGGAGTAGTGGTCAGGGGCGGCGGCGGAAGCGCAGAAGCTTGAGATAACCGCCGGCGATCATGGCGGTGCCGTCACGGATGAGATCTCGCACCGTGTCGCGGAGCGGTGAGCTTTGCCAGTGCTCTTCGGCGATGCGTTCGACGCCGAACAGGACCTGTGCGATTTCGCGCTGGCTGGCGCGATGCTGGCGGGCGTCGACAGCGCGCAACATCACCTTGAGGCGTCGTCGTTGCTGGGCGGTCATGCGCTGATCGGGCGGAACGCGGTAGCCGGCCAGGTGACGCAGCAGGCGATCGAGGGCGGCGACGCGATCGAGACCGTCGCGGTCGAGCGCGATAGCAACCGATATCGGATCGTCGGGCCGAATCGCGGGATCGGCGACCAGGTGCAGACCAGCACCGATCTCGCGCAGGAGGAGATGGAGTTCGTCTGGCGTGATCCTCTTCTCACCGGCAAGGAAGGCGCGCAGGGTGACGGCTCCCTCCCGGGCGGGCGCCAAGTTGCCCGCCAGCCGCAGAATAGCGGTGTCGGCGGTCTCACTCCAGAAGATCGGTTGGTCGCCTGCCGTCAGACGTGGCCGGGCCGCGAAATCGCAACCCCCAGCGGCTCTCCATCGTTTCGGGGAGCGGCTTGCCAAGGCGGTCTGCACGCCGCAGTTCACGATAGTCTTGCTGATAGTCGCCGTTCCGGCGCAGACACTCCCAGGCGAGATGATCGACGCCTGCCTCGTCCATGAACCGATAAGCGGACTCTACCCGCCAGCGCGACGTGTCGGGTCTCATGATATTCCTCCCAGGCTACGAACGCAGGTCAAACGGGAAGATGATCCGGCCGGGTTGCGCGCCGCGGAAGTGCCTCAGGCCGCAAACCGCCTTGCCTTGTCAGCAATGCGATGGGCTACGGGACTTCAGTTCGGGCGGCCGAGGCGCAGGATCTTGTAGCCGTGTTCGGTCATCCAGTGGGCGCGGGCGAGGTGTGTATCGTGTATCCGGCGCGCGCGCTCGGGCTCGGTGTCGGGGTCGATGCCGAACAGGATTTCGACGGCTTCCTGCCAGTCAGCACCGTCCGCCTCGGCATCGAGCAGACGACAATAGAGTTTCACATGCATGCGGTCGTAATCGGTGAGAAAATCGCCGTTGGGTGCTTCATCACGAAAGGATAGCGTCGCCATTGCGCTCTTTCCCCAATTGCGACGTCTGGTACGATGGCGCGCACAATATCACAATGACGTGATTGGTAAACGACGATTCACCATAACGCGCACGCATGCGGCATCGCGTCCGGTTTGGGGACATGGCGTCAGCGACGCACAGTGTTTGGGACATCCAGCATCACTCCGATATGCCGGTCGGAATTGATGAAGACAATGCCTGCCGCTTCCAACGCCCTGCGAACCCTGTCGGCAGTACTCTCGAAGACGCGCTCCCCATTGACCGACTCCATGCGCTTGAGCGCGGTCAGCGATACGGTGGCCCTGTCTGCGAGCGTCTCCTGTGTCCAACCCAGCAATGCGCGCGCGGCCCGAGTTTGATGGGCGGTGATCATACAAGATCACCTCCCACCGGCACTGAGTCTCGCGCCAGAACTACGACTATAATAGCCGTAGTTTACAAAAGAATCGAGCCATAATCGCTCGCTGAGGCAATCATGCGAGCGTAAGAGACATCGAGTGATTCGGCTCGCCGAGCGCCGCGCCGATGGTGGCCCGGCATCACTCCTTACGAGGCGAAGGGGGCCAGTTCATCGACGTTGGTCCCGTGATGATTGCTGTCCGCCACAACTCGCCTGTCCAGCCGTCTTGTTGCCGCCTTCACGGGATAGACTGTCGTTTGACGATCAAAACCGGACGCTGGGAATCCCCAACAATAGTGCGAGAGTATCTCAATTGCAGTTTGTCGCCGCTCTCTTCGCCATCTTCTTTATGACTGTGGTTGCGGCGTCGGGAGTCGCCTTGTCCCAGGGGACAACCACGACGCCGGCTCAGCTATCTGAACCGAAGGTGATTATGGAAGCCGATCCGTTGCCGCCTTTCACCTATTGGGCGCCGGAGAATTCGACGATCCACAATCATCCACGCCTTCCCGGCGTCTGGATCGCTGAGACGGCGGATGGTCCGCGGATCTATTATTTTGGAGACGGGTGCCGAGCCTCGGAGTTTCAGGGCTTTATCGGCAAACAGCTTGATGCGCTCCCTGAAAGGCCGGCTGACGCAACATGGCGGACGGCATGCTCGATATGCGCGGTAACGTCGGATCTCGGCCGTGAACGGATGAACGTTTTCTACGACGATGATTCACGCAAGATCACATCGATCTCCTGCGGGTAGAGCTGAGTAAATATGCGGAAAAACATGAGGGAAACCCGGCGGCTTGCGCCGCCGGGTCCCACTTCTTCCGGTCAAAACGGTATTTCGTCGTCGTAGTCGGGCTGTTTGCCGTCGTTGTTTTCAGTCTGCTTCGCCCGGCTCAGGAAATCGACCGTCTCGGCGATGATCTCGCACCCATAGCGGTCGTTGCCCTGCTGGTCCTTCCACTTCGTGTAGTGGATGCGCCCGCGAACCAGAACCTTCATGCCTTTCTCGCAGTATTGCTGGACCGTCTTGCCGAGGCCGTTGAAGCAGGTGATCCGGTGCCATTCGGTATCCTGAACCCGGTAGCCGTTTTCGTCGCGGACAACCTTGCCGTCCGAGTAGCGGGGGCGCGAAGTGGCCAGGGTGAAGTGGGTGATGCTGGTGCCGCCCTGGGTGGTGCGGGTTTCAGGGTCCTGACCGATGTTGCCGGCGAGAATGACGATGTTCTGCATTTTCAAGTCTCCGTTGCTTCTCGGAGGGACCATCCCTCCGACGAGACCCGGCCAAGGCCGGCGGGAGACGCCTGCAACTGCCTGCTCGCTGGCAGCTCGCCCATAAGGCCCGGAGTGGAGCGGGCAGCCGCGCTTGCGCGGCAACACGGTCCGGAGCCGCGTGGGTTGCGGCCGGAAACCGCACGGACTTAGGGGATCAGTCAGTCGGAGGGAGGTCGCCACTGAGACGAATACGAACCGAGACGCACAGCAGAACCATCCTTGCCGTCAACAGCGAACCGTCTGGTCCGCTCATCACCCACGGATGGCGGGACATGGCTGCCGTTCTTCTCTTCAAGCCACCCGCGTCTGTGCGAGTGGACGCTGGCCGGGAAGAAACCAGACAGGCTCATCGGGTTAAGAGGTATGGCATCGCACCGCATTCGCTTGAATAGTGGAGGGACCGGTCAGGTAGAGTTGGGAAAGGTGATGAAGGTGATCGTGGGCCGCATTCATCGCTATGTGCACCGGCACCCAGGCAATGATCGCTACGGGTGCGAGAGGTATCCCGTGTCCGAGCCTCCACGGTCGGATGAAGCAGGCCGGAAGCGACTGCATGGCAGCAGAACTGACGTCACATGCCTGTTTTTGGCAGGAAAGACGGAACCCGGCGGCGCAAGCCGCCGGGCTTTCATCGTGGAAATGATGGTCCGCAGTCGCCAAATCAACGAGAGAAGACAGAGACACCAAGCGCGTTCAGATTGACCATGGCGGCGATACCGATGAACAGGCCGCTTGCTCCGCCGAGCAGATTGAGTACCACCGTCGAGTCGATCGCGTTCTTCGTGACGCCATGCACGAGGGCATATCCGGCAATGGCGGCAGGGATCGCAAACATCGCGAGCGCAATCACGCGCAAGGCCGGGTTCTTCGCGAAGCCGAGAATGCCGATCACCATCGCGATCGACAGCAAAGCGGCTCCCGCGCCCACAAAGCCGCTCATGAATATTCCGGCGCCGCCCGCCCAGGCATACTGCGCGGCCGAGATCGCAACCATGACGGGCAGCGCGTAGATCGCGAGATTGTAGGCAATGATGCAAAGCATGATCGTCAGCGAGATAGCAAGCAGGATCAGCGTCATGGAAACCTCCAGAAACGGTTGAGGATCACGGCAGGCTGCCTGTGGATACGCTCCGCCTGCGACTATGCTACTGTTCCGGTTCTGCAAGGATGGTTCATAAGAGCCATTGACCTCTCCAGTAGTCAAGTATCGGCGGCCGGAACAGCCGGCAGGCGGCGGCGCTTACGCGCCGCCGTCAAACTTCATGACGGGGATGCCGAGCTTGCGGGCCTTGTCGCCAAGGTTTTCCTGAATCCCCGACCCCGGAAAAACGAGGACACCAACCGGCAGGACGTCGAGCATCACGTCGTTGCGCTTGAAGGGCGCGGACTTGCCGTGCTTCGTCCAGTCGGGCTTGAAGGCGACCTGCGGGACCTTGCGATTGTCCGCCCATTTCGCGGCGATCAGTTCAGCGCCCTTCGGCGTGCCGCCGTGCATCAGCACCATGTCGCGGTGCTTGGCATAGACCTGATCGAGCTTTGCCCAGATCAGGTGGTGATCGTTGAAGTCGGCGCCTCCGGTCAGGGCGACCTTGGGACCGGGGGGCAGCATCACCTCGGTCTCGGCCCGGTGCTTCGCGGCGAGGAAATCCCGGCTGTCGATCATCGCGGCGGTGAGATTGCGATGGTTGACCATCGAGCCGGAACGCGGCCGCCAAGCGCTGCCGGTGTGGTGCTCGAAGGCTTCGGAGGCGACGTCACGGAAGAGTTCCATGCTGTTGCGCCGCTCGATCAGGGTCTGCCCTTCTGCGGTCAGGCGCTCAAGCTCGACCGATTTGACCTCGCTGCCGTCCTGTTCCTTCTGAAGGCGGCGCTGCGCCTGCTCGTTGTCGTCGAGATCGCGTTCAACCCGGCCTGTGGCGCGATGGAAGAGATTGACGGTTCCCCAGAGCAACTCGTCGAGGTCGGGTTCGAGGCGGGTGTCGCCGAGCGTCGCGATCAGGGCGTCGAAGATATCTGCGACAGCGGCGGCGACGTTGTTGCCCTCGGGGAGCGGCCTCGGATCGGGTTCGTCCTGATACGGCCGCCAGCCGTAAAGCTGGAGTTCGGTGAGGAGATGATCGGTGGGGGACGAGATGTGTTTCGGCTCGAAGCTCAAGTTATGGTCTTCGTTGGTCATCGGAAGCGTCCTTTGTCTGGAGACCGCGCCCATCGCGGCCTTCGCAGGCGTCGAAAGCCCACGGGCGGACTGGACTGGCACCCTCGCGCATTCGCGGGGGCTCCGATGGCCGGGTTCGGGCTATTTTGTTTCGCGCTGCAAAGGCGGGCTTGTCCCGCCGGCGGAAAATAGCCCGAACGCGGCCATTGCCCGTTCAGACCGTTTGTGGGCCGATCGCCCTCTCGGAAGGCCGTGGGCGCCGCTCTCTCCGACTTCAAAGGATGCTTGCGATGATGAAGACAGCAGGTGGAGACGCTTCGATCGCGCCTTGTCCCCCAACAATTGCCTCATGCTTCCACGAAACGGTGGACGTCATCAGGATGGAGCTGCTCCATCAAGGTCGCCTGGAGGGCGTCGATACCGCGCCAGCGCAGATCTTCGTTGAAGTCCTCACGCGATGGCGACACCGAGATCGCTTCGATCCCGACGCTTCTTGCTCTGGCGACCAGGCTGTCTCTAGCACCATCTCCGGCCGGGTCGCGATCCTGTAGGATATAAAGCCTGCGCAGCGTCGCCGGGAACAGGATGGCGGCGAGATGAGCTGCGGAGAGCGCCGCCATCATCGGCATGTGGGGCAGAACCTGACGGGGCGACAGCACGGTCTCGATGCCTTCGCCGACTGCGAGCACCTCACCGGCGACGCCGAAGCGGACGCCGTGCCCGAGAAGGTCGCCCATCGCCCGCCGCGGTGACTCGATTGGCGCCTTGGCCGAGCCATCCGGGGCAAGCCAGGTGCGATGCGCGCCGGTCTGGTTGCCGTCAAGATCGGTGACGGATGCGACGATCGCCGGCCAGATCTCGGTGGGCGAATGCTCGTCGGGCTTATAGTAGCACCGCGCATGGTAGCGCAGCGCGGTGATGCCTGAGAGGGAGGTGATTGCCCGCCCGTTGAGGTAGATTTCCGCAAGTGTGCCGCCGATCGGCTGCGACATGGCGAAGAGCCGCCGCGACGCTTCGGGCGATCCCGACGGCGCCGTGCTGGACGCCCTGCCGGTCGGTGTTCCCGGCTTTTCCGGTTCGGGATGCGGGAGCGAGAGGAAGCGGCGCGCTTCCTCGGCCACGTCCTTGAAGTCGGTCAGGCCGAGTGTCTCGCGGATGACATCGAGCAGATCGCCATGTTCCCCCGTTGATGCGTCGGTCCATTTGCCTGCAGCGCCCTTGCCGGATTCCGGCCCGGCCAGGCGCACGAACATCGAACGGCCGGGGCTGTTCTGAACATCGCCGACGACCCAGTATCGTCCGGCGCGGCGGCCGGACGACAGGTAGTGGCGGCAGACCGCCTCGGCATTACGGCCGAGACGGCTTGCCAGTTCGGAAGCATCGTGACGGGCCATTACGCTGCCTCCCGTTCACCGATGCGCTGCACTGGCCAGCGGTCGAGCAGTTTGCCAAGAACCACAGGGCCATTGGCATCGACCGGGACGAACATGCGCAGCTTCCACGAGATGATCTCATGAAACAGCCCGTAGGCCGTGAGGCGTTCGCGCATTGTGTCGGTGAAACCAGACAGTTCGATGCGGTTTACGCCCATGACGCGGGAGCGGCGAAGCTGCAACCCTTCGGCAAGATCGAGGACGGTGCGGCCATCCATCAGTGCGGTGAATGCGGTATCCGGCGTCAGCGAACTGGCACCGGTCGTTACCGCGTTGGCCGCCCAGGCCGGCGAGACCTTGCGACCGATGATGCGCTCGCCTTCGTCGGTCTGGAGGCGATAAACGCGCGAGGATTCGTGCGGAAGCCGTTTCCAGATCGGCAGCAGCAGGCCGGTGACGATATGGATCGTGCTGTCGGAGAATTCCGGCACCTCCGCGATTTCTGCATTCCAGGCCGATGAGAAGGAGTGCTCGTCGGCTTCAACCCAATGGGTCTCACCCATCATCCTGACCGGGATGTTATGCCCGTCCATCGGCCGGATCAGCCGCACGCGCCGTTCGATCTCGCCATCGTCCAGCATGATGCTGGTGGTCGGGATCTGGACGGCGGCGCGGCCCGAACGCTCGTTGATGAGGAGCTTCGCTTGGCGGTCGTCGAGATGGCGGCGCGCATCGTCCAGCGTAACCGGACGATTGCGTTCGCGCTGCGTGATCGTCAGCAACCGGGTTTCCGCACCGGTGCCTGGATGGGTATAGATGGTCTGGCGATCGGTGACGGTGAAACGTTCCGCCGTCAGCGTCTCCAGCCCGACATCGTAGCTGCCGCTGGCGATCGCGCCCTCGATCCTGGCGTTCAGCAATTGCTCGAAGGCGGCAAACAGGATGCTCTGAAGCTCGATGGTCAGCGCCAGCAGCCGATTGAGAAAGGTGGTGATCGGCGGCAGATCGTCCTTGATGCCGGTCGAATCCATCAGCTTCAGGCCGGTAGCGGATTCGAACCGGTCGAGCGAGCAGCCCTCGACCTTGCCGCGGACTAGAAGGAGATAGAGCTGGCGCAGCGCGTCGCGGGCATAGGGGCTTTCCAGATTGTCCTCGGGCCGGAAGAGGCCTTGTCCGCCGGTCTGGCGCTGACCGCGCGTGATCGCGCCGAGCGTGTCGAGCCGCCGCGCGATGGTGGAGAGAAAGCGCTTTTCCGCCCTTACATCGGTCGCTATGGGCCGGAAGAGCGGCGGTTGCGCCTGGTTGGTGCGATGCGTACGGCCTAGCCCTTGAATGGCGGCGTCCGCCTTCCAGCCCGGCTCCAGCAGATAATGCACGCGCAGCCGCGTATTCCGCGCCGACAGCTCCGCGTGGTAGCTGCGGCCGGTTCCGCCCGCATCCGAGAAGATCAGGATGCGTTTCTGGTCGTCCATGAACGCCTGCGTTTCGGCGAGATTGGCTGCGGCGGTGCGGTTTTCGACCACGAGCCGGTCGCCGATGTCGCCGGCTCCCGCCTTGCGGACAATCCGACGCGAGCGGCCAGTCACCTCCGCGACGAGATCGCACCCGAAATGCTGGACGATCTGGTCGAGCGCGCCCGGAACCGGCGGCAGGCTGGCCAGCGTCTCGATCAGCGCAGTGCGGCGCGCAACTGCCTCGCGACTTTCGACGGGTTGGCCGTCGCGGAACACCGGACGCGAGGACAGATTGCCCTCTGAGTCGGTGAAGGGCTCGTAGAGCTGCACCGGGAAGCTGGTTTCCAGGTACGACAGGACATACTCGCGCGGAGTAATGTCCATACGGACGTCGTTCCATTCCTCGGTCGGCAGGTCGGCCAGGCGGCGCTCCATCAGCGCCTCGCCGGTCGAGACGATCTGGATCACGGCGGCATGGCCTGCCTCCAGATCGGCGTCGATGGACCGGATCAGCGTCGGGGTCTTCATGCTGGTGAGCAGATGACCGAAGAAGCGCTGCTTGGCCGATTCGAACGCGGAACGGGCTGCGGATTTCGCCTGCTTGTTCAGAGTGCCGGCGCTGCCGGTGATGTTGGCCGCCTCCATCGCCGCATCGAGATTGTTATGAATGACGGCGAATGCGCCGGCATAGGCGTCGTAGATGCGGGTCTGCTCGGGCGTCAGCGCGTGCTCGACCAGCTCGTATTCCACGCCGTCGAAGGAGAGCGAGCGGGCAGTATAAAGACCGAGCGCGCGAAGGTCGCGGGCCAGAACCTCCATCGCCGCGACACCGCCGGCCTCGATCGCCTCCACGAACTCGGCCCGCGTGGAAAACGGAAAATCCTCGCCGCCCCACAGGCCGAGCCGCTGCGCATAGGCGAGGTTATGGACGGTCGTGGCGCCGGTCGCCGAGACATAGACGACGCGGGCATTCGGCAAGGCGTGCTGAAGGCGCAGACCGGCGCGGCCCTGTTGGGACGCAGCGACGTCCCCCCGTTCACCTTTGCCGCCGGCGGCGTTCTGCATGGCGTGCGCCTCGTCGAAAACGATCACTCCATCGAAGTCGGAGCCCAACCATTGGACGATCTGCTTGACCCTGGAAACCCTTTCTCCACGGTCGTCGGAACGTAGCGTGGCATAGGTTGTAAATAGGACGCCTTCCGGCAGCGTGACCGGCTTGCCCTGCGGGAACCGCGACAGCGGCGTGACCAGCAGGCGCTCCATCCCGAGCGCCGACCAGTCGCGTTGGGCGTCCTCCAGCAGCTTGTCGGACTTGGAGATCCAGATCGCCTTGCGGCGGCCCTGGAGCCAGTTGTCGAGAATGATCGCGGCCGATTGCCTGCCCTTGCCGACGCCGGTGCCGTCGCCGATGAAGAAGCCGCGCCGGAAACGCACGGCATTATTCGCATCTTCGCGTGCGGCGGAGACCAGATCGAAGGTCTCGTCCACCGTCCACGAACCGGCGAGATAATCGGCATGAGCCTCGCCGGCATAGATTACGGTCTCCAACTGCGCATCCGACAGGAGGGCATGGATCGCGCCCGGGAGATGCGGGCGATAGGCCGGCTTCGGCGGCGCGACGGAGGCCATCGCCGCCGACTGCACCAGCATGGTGGGATGCGCCTGAGAGCCGGGAATACGGATCGCCTGCAATCCGTATTCTTCGTAGATGGCGTCGGAGATGCGGCCGCCCTCCGCGGGCGACCAAACGACGGTCTCGTAGTCGAGAGGCGCGCCTTCCGGTTCGGCCATCGCTGGGGCGGGAGCGGCCCTGGCGGCGCGGGTGAGATAGCCCCGCACGCTGCGGGCGGCGGCTGGCACAGCCGGGGGCACGGAGACGGCCCGATCGACGGGGAGCCGGGCGGGCAGATGCTCGGCGAGCCATCCGAGCAGCGTGGCGACATCGGGCGCGACGCCGGGCGCGGTAGGGAATGCGGCAGGATCGTCAGCTGGGAGCTTATCGATGACGGTGAGTCGTGTCGGATAGGTCGTGCCGTGCTTGGCATAGACCGAGCCGTCAATCGCGGTGGAGAAGACGACGCGGCCGCGCTCCTGCAGACGCGTATAGGCCGAGGTCCAGGCCGGCGCGTCGGGTGCGAAGTTCGCGCCTGTAATCGCGACGAGGCGACCGCCGGGCGCAAGACGCGCCAGCGCCGAGGCGATATGGCGGAAGGCGGCGTCGGCCACACGGCCCTCGACATTGGCCATGACCGAGAACGGCGGGTTCATCAGCACGACGGACGGCAGAAGGCTGGCGTCGAGATGATCGTCGATCTGGGCGGCATCGAAGCGGGAGATAGACAGGGCCGGAAAGAGGAGAGACAGGAGACCGGTGCGAGTCTGGGCGAGTTCGTTGAGAACGAGTGAGCCGCCTGTGATCTCGGCCAGGATGGCGAGGAGCCCGGTCCCTGCCGACGGCTCCAGCACACAGTCTGCCGGCGTGATCGCCGCCGCCGTCACGACCGCCAGACCGAGCAGAATCGGGGTCGAGAATTGCTGGAAGGACTGCGCCTCTTCAGAGCGGCGCGTATGCGTCGGCAGAAGACCGGCAATCTTGGCGAACTGTGGCAGCACCGTTGCCGGAGAGGCGGATTTACGGAAAAGCGCCTTGCCGTATTTGCGCAGGAAAAGAACGGTTGCCGCCTCGCAGGCGTCATAGGCCGTTTTCCAGTCCCAGGCACCGGTCGCGTCGGAGGCGCCGAAGGCAGACACCATCGCGCCGCGCAACGTGGCGGCGTCAATGCGCTGGCCACATTCAAGATGAGGGAGGAGGAACTGCGCCGCGGCGAAGACCGCCGCAGCGATGTCGGCATCGGGGGCGAGCGGAACCGGCACTGTGGCGGATGCCGCCGTGGATACGGAAATCATGTTCATGGGAAAACCTCGGGAGAGCGGGACAGGATCGAGCCCGCGCAGCGCTCTCTCGATCGCACAGGCTCGAACCCGTCCCGGCCTTCCTCTCCCTCTACCCGGAAGCACGGCCGCCGTCGGTCACTGCTTGAATGATGGCGCGCAAGCGGCTATCTTACGTTTGTCTTACGCTATGAAAGGTTAGGGCCGATGGCCAACGCGGATAAGCTCACCACCACCACCGTCTCCACCAAGGGGCAGGTCATCCTTCCCAGCGCCATCCGCCAGCGGCGGGAATGGGGAGCCGGAACGCGGCTCGTGGTCGAGGAGACCCCGGAGGGTGTGCTGCTGAAGCCAGTCCCAGCCTTCGCCGAGACGCGACCGGAAGACGTGTTCGGCGTGCTGGCCTGGAAGGGCAAGCCAAAGACGCTTGAGGAGATGGATGCCGGCGTGCTGGCCGAAGCGAAGCGCCGCCATGCTCGCGATTGATACCAATCTGGTCGTCCGCTACCTGACCGGTGACCATCCGAAACAATCGCCGCGCGCCCGCGACCTGATCGACAGGCAGCCGGTCTTTGCCGGCGTCACGGTGATCCTCGAAACCGAATGGGTGCTGCGCAGCACCTATGAATATCGCCCGGCGGAAATCGCCCACGCGCTACGGGTGTTCGCTGGCCTGCCGACCGTGACGGTCGAGGACGGTGCGATCGTCGCCGCCGCCCTCGACCTTGCCGAGACGGGAATGGATTTCGCGGATGCGCTGCATCTCGGCCGCGCGGCGCATTGCGAGGGTTTCGCGAGCTTCGACCGCAAGCTGGTCAAGGCGGCGAAGGCCGCCGGATATGCGGGCATTCGCGAACCCTGACCGCGATCAACCGAAACGGCGACCCGCCGCCGTGAAGGTGTAGTCGTTGGCGACGATGGTCTCGTCCACCGCCTCGTCCGAGGACAGGTATTCGTATTCACGCTCCAACTGCCGATAAAGCCAGCGCGCCAGATCACGTAGCGCCTCGATGACGATTTCCTCGGCATCGACGGTCATGTCCTGATATGTCGGACTGTCGCGCTCGACCGAGATCGACATGCAATATTCGTGATAATAATTACCACGATGGCTGGCCTCGGCGCGAAGCTGGTAGAAATTGCGGCGTTGAATCGCCAGCAATGCATCGGCGATCTCATGCAGCTTTACGTCCTGCGGCGCATAGGATCGGATCTCGGCGGAGGCGTTTTTCCGGTAGGAGTAGAAGCCCTCCCAAGAGGCTCCATCACCTTGCGACCAGAAGCCCCGAAACCAGATGCGCGGCTCCTGCCGCGATCTGCCGCCCATAAGCCGCACGGTACTGGTCTTGAAGCGGATGCCGAGGATTTCCGCGATCCGTTGGAAATCTTCATAGACCGCATCATACCAGTCGTAGTCGAAGCCGCCTTCGCGATACCAGGCACGGGCCTTGTCCTTTGCGGCATCGGAAAGCTCATCGAGCCGATAGACCGTGGTTTCGATGATCTCAGGCATCGGGATCACCTCCGTCCAGCACCTCCGCGAGCCAGCCGTCGGTATAGGTCCAGGCGACGGTTTCCCCGGTGGCCAGGTCAAGAACATGTGCACCTCCGCCGAAGCCGTCGACGCGCGGCTTCGAGCAGGTGTTGGCGTACTGAAAGCCCCAGCGGCCGGTGAGACCGAATGCTGCGGCGCAGCGTTTGACGAATTGGACGACGTGCTCGGGATCTCCGGTGACGTCATCGCGCATCCAGAGCTGTGTGCCGCCATGTTCGGGCTGGATCGAGAGGAGGAAGCTGTCCGAAGGCGGCTCTTCCGAAGCGCCTTCTTCGGAAAGCTGGTTGTAGAGATCGAGGGCATGAGCGGCGTTGTCGGGCGTGCCGACATCGAGCAGGCAGGAGAAATGAGTGAAATAGTCGGCCATGACAGGCTCCTGTAACGACAAAGCCCGGCGCGAGGCCGGGCTGATTGAAGAAAGAAAAAGGGATCAGGCTGCTTGCGGAAGCCAGAGCAGCTCAGCGGCAGTCTCGCGCCAAAGCGGATCGACCAGCCGGGCTTCCAGCAGTGCCGCCCGGAACCGCAAGGCGCGGGCCAGAGCATGTTCGTCCCGCCCAGATGCAGCGAATGCCAAGCCGCGCTGCCGGCTGGCCTCGATGACTATGCGTCGTGCCTCGCCGTCGCTGGCAACCGGCTGCTTCCAGTGAATGATCCCGGCACGGATTTCACCGGCGAGGACCAGGCCGAGCGCGCTGTCCTGAATGACAATCAGGTGCGGCTCGAAGCACAACCTGGTGTCGTCGCCAAGGCCGATATCACCACGCGAAACGCAGAGCCCGGCAAGAGCGATGGCACCTTCCGGCGATGCAGCCTCGCCGAGCAAGATGCTGCGGTCGCGATAATCGGCATCCGTGGCTCCGGCATAGCTGACGGCGCCAAGGCAGGAAATGCGCAATGGCAACTTCTGCGCCCACTGACATTCGGGCAGCACCCGATCTGCAAGAATCCGCCCGATCGGGGCGAAGGCGGATTGGCTGGTATGGTTCATCTGGATCGCTCCGCGACGGGCGCCGAGAGCCTTTCTCTCCGCATCCAACCCGTCACGGCCAAAGGCCCGACCTCTTCCTCTCATCTGCCGAAGGCGTCCGCTTCCGGCGATGGACCGACCATTGCATGGCGGAAGGCCCGGATGCGTCCTGCGCGTTCCGAGCGGCGGGAATGAGGCGCTTTCGTGCCTCAGCTCCATGGGTCGAGTTCCAGTTCCACCATCTCGTCGTCACCATCGAATTCGTTGGCGGGCATGGCGCCGTGGGTTCCGTCCCCGGCCTGGAACACGACGATCGGGACCATCAGCGTGGTGGCGAGGCTGGCGGCGAAGGCGGTGGCATCTGCGTAGGACATGGGTTCTGGCTCCTGTCTTTGGGAGGCGGGGGACCATCCCCCGCGCGACAGGCGCCCGAAGTGTCTGACCGGATCTGCAATCACCCGAGGGCGTTCGGACTTCCTCCGAATCCCCGAGGGCGGCACGCTCGCGTAAGCCGACCCCGCTGGGGTTGATTGACGAAGAGACGGATCGGACCAAGGTTTGCGAATGGAAGCGGGGGTGGTTCATCGCATCTGACAGGTGTCGGATACCCGTCGCAGAAGCTCTGCCACGCCAGCCTCTCCTCCTTGCCGGTCTCAACCGGACCGGTGTTTCTGGCCGGGGAAACCATCTCCACCGGCTATCGCAATGACGGCGGATGCTGATGAAACCGAAACTCGACCGAGCTGATGGTCAACTCCAAAGCCCCTCGGCGATCTCACGGACGATCAGGGCGCGGGCCTTCAGCAGCAGGCTATCGCCACAGGTATCGATATGGCCGTAAAACCGGGCGTGCCCACCATACCGGGTCCAGTCGGCATAATGGCAATATTCGCGGACATCGAACCGAAAGGCCCGCAAGTCCTTGGCCCAATGCGGCTTGGGCTCGACGACGACGGTGATACCGTCGCGCGTCTCCTCCCAAGGCAGCGACCGCTCCGCCGGGGGATTTTCGCGGTCGGCCCGAAAGATGAAGTCGATGTCGATGTGGTCAGCCATGACGACCTCCATAAAAAATGCCCGGCGCGACGGCCGGGCGAGTTGAAAAATGATGCGGGGCGGTCCGCACCGCCCCCCAGAGGATCATTCCGCAGCGACGAGGTGCTGCCGGGCTTCTTCGTCTTCAGCGGCCGCTTCCTCGTCGTCACCGTCACCGGCGAGGAAGGCGGGCAAAGCCTCGACCTCGCCATCGGTGTCGGTGGACGCATCACCATCGAGATCGACCAGGCGCAGCGGTTCGGGCAGCCAGCCGGTGTCGGCCAAGAGGCGCTCGGCTTCTTTGGCCATGTCGCCCTTTTTCAGATGGTCGATGAGTTGGGCTGCCCGTTCGCCAGCGCCCTCACGGACCGCCGCGAGAATCTGGGGCTTGGTCACGCGACCGAGATAGTTCTCAACCGTGGGCCGCCATCCTGCATCGACCACCATGTCGAAGCCGGTGGCGCGGGCAATCCGATCGGCCCCGGCAAGGCGTCGGTCGAGGCCGTGTTGCGAGATGCCGGAGGCGCTGTGGATGTTCGGACGCTCGTAAACCGCATTGACGCCATAGCTGACGCAATGGGCGAGAAGCGCCATGCGGCTCGCCTCATCAAGCGCAGCGATCCAGTCCCAAATCGCCGCTTCGTCGGAAGGCATATCGGCCTTCCAGGCGTCGAAGCGCTCGCCGATCGCCTTCACCGTCGGGCTGTCGCTGAGATCCGCGCCCTGCGAGGGGAAGTAGCGTTGGCGCACGGAAACCTCAAGGCATCCGGTCGGCGCTGAGTAATGATAGCGCTCCATCACCATGCGGTGGAGCAGCGCCGTCATCGCAACGTGCGGATTGTTGGCGAGCGCCTCCTGAAGCGCGACGGTGCGATGGGCCGTCAGTTCGGCGACCAGCCGTTCCGGCAGCGGCTTGATCCCATCGTCCTCATCGTCCTCTTCGGCTTCCACCGGCTGGCCGCCGACGGTGATGACGGCGCGTTGTACGTCACCGTCATTTCCGACGACGACGGCATTTTCGTTCTCACCGTCCCCGGCGTCGGTCGCCGGCTCGTCTTCGGGCCGGACATAGCCGCGCTCGATGACAGGCTCACCGGCGCGGTCGATGCTGACGAAGACGCCGGCGCGGGCGATCTCGGCAGGATCATAGATGATGGGCCGCTTTTCAAAGTCATCCAGAGCGGCCTCGATCTCGCCCAGCCGCCGATCGATCTCCTCGGGCAGTTCGTCATGCTCGGAATATTCCGATTCCAGATCGTCGTACTCGTTGCGCAAAGCCTCACGAGCAGCGCGCTCTTCGTCGGTAAGATCGACGGTACTGCCGGTGATCTCGCGAAGGCCGTTGTCGTAGCCATAGGGATGGCTGGTATCGACAGCGATCCACTTCCAGCCTTCAGCCGCCACGTCATCGGCAACCGCCTTCAACTTTTCCGAGACCAGACGGTCGAGAAGCGCCACATCTTCGAGCCAGCCGCCATCGTCCTCCGAAAAGAGGTCGCGCAGCATCGTGCCGCCGGCCTGCTCATAGGCGTCCACGCCGACGAAGCGCACGCGCTTGTCATCGGTTGGAACAGTGGTCTCGGTCAGGAGCTGGCGGACCTGCCAGGGCTGGACATTGTAGGAGCGCTGGACAGCCTCCCAGACCTGTTCCTGGCGGGCATGGTCGGGATTGACGGTAAACGCCTCCAGCATCGCCAGCGGCATGCCATTGCGCGCATAGACTTCCAGAAGTGTCGGCGAGACCGAAGCCAGGCGCATGCGCTGCGTGATGTAGCGCGGCGTGGTGCGATAGGCGTCGGCGATCTCCTCCTTCGTCATGCCATCGTCCAACATGCGCTTGAACGCCCGGAATTGGTCGAGCGGATGCAGGCCGAGCCGCAGCATGTTTTCTGCGAGCGAGTCGTCGACGGCCGAGGTCTTGGCGTCGGCCTTCTTGACGAGGCAAGGAACGAGGCCATCGGCGGGAAAGCGTCCGGCGTCGACCAGCCGCCCGATCGCCCGGAACCGGCGGCCGCCGGCCGGGGTCTCGAAATCGCCGGTCTCGTTGCCGTCGGCGTCGAGGATGGCGCGGACATTGATGCCCTGCACGATGTCCTCGCGACGGTCGATGTCGTGGGTGAGATCGTCGAGACCGGCCTCGACGTCGGTTTCGCGGACATTGCTGTCCGAGAGGCGGATGCGATTGAAGGGAATGTCGCGCGAGCGTGAGAAGACGATCATCGCGACGGCGGGCTTCTTCGGCTTCCTGGCAGCTTTGGCCATGGTGGTTTCTCCGTGACGGGCGGCCGAGACCCTCTCTCGACCTTCCAACCCGTCACGAAATCCCCAGCCCCTCTCTCACTCTCAACCAGGACGCAGGTGCGACACTACCAGCCGTAGCGCTGCGGTCGCTCCGCATTCACCCGGTATTTCCGGCGCAGCGTGAGGATCGCCGCCTCCTGCCGGTCGATCTTCCGCCGGAGCCGGTCAAGATCCGGCCCCACGACTGCCATGAGGCGATCCAGCACTCGCCGGTATTCCGCTTCGTCGGCGCCTGTCCAGCGGCTCATACGCCGGTGGTAGTGCCGGGATTTCGGGCGCAGACGAATCGTCTCGCCCTCGGCGCGATTGCTCAGTGCGCGTTCGGCAAGCGCGAGATTGCGCCGCGCATCCGCAAGTGCGTCCTCCATGCGCGCCAGCAGCAAGCGCAAACGATCAGGAGGCATCATCGCGTGGCCCCCCCGTCGTCAGGCGGGTTAGATCTATGCCGGCGGCGGAAGCACATCAGGCGCCCTCCCGCCGTGTACGCGCCGCGGCATAGATGATCCGTTCGGCGCTCCGGATGCTGCCGGCTTCCCGTGCAGCCTCGGCCCAGACTGAAATCGGAAAGTCGCCGGAAAAGAAAATGTCGCGCTCGATGCCAAGTCCGAAAGGCAGACGCACCGAGGCTATCTCCTCGAGCGAGAAATAGCCAAGCTCCGGCTCGCCAAGATCGGCGAGGCCAAAGAGGATGTCGCCGTCGGCATCAAGTTCGGTCGCCAGCCAGACGCCAGCGCCAAGTGGGTTGAAGAATTTGACGACCGGCACATGATCTGTGTCGCGCTGGCGGCCATTGGCGAGAAGCTGCGCACGCAGCTCGTCCGTCAGGAGGATCATGCCGCCCTCCTATCGATGGCGGTCTCGGGCGTGGCAGGCTGCTGCTCGTCCTCCGGCAGGAAGGACAGCAGCCAGTCGGCCGCCTTGCTCGCCTGCGAGGCGGCACGTACGATGGCGCGGGAATCTTCGCGAAGCACTTCAAGCCACGCCCCGATATAATCCGCGTGGCGCACGGTCGGCACAATACCGAGTGCAGCGCAACTGTACGCCGCGATCAGTTCGGCTGTGATTTCTTCGACCGAATAGAGCTTGGTCCCAAACGAGCCGGACAGGTCACGGTTCAGTCGGCTGTGATGGCCGCTGGCATGACCGAGTTCGTGCAGAGCCGTCCGGTGCCAGTTAATCGGCTCGAAATACGCCTGCGGCGGCGGGACCATCACATAGTCCTGGGACGGGACGTAGAAGGCCCGGTTGCCGCCGATGCGGAAGTCGACGCCCGTCGCCCTGATCAGCGCCTCGACCCTCGGCTCGATCAGGCCGGGCGGTGGCGGCGGTGCGACCGTCGCGATGTCGGCGGGCAGCCCGTCGCACTGCGCCACGTTGAATACCGTGTACCGCTTCAGAAACGGGATGGCATGGGCCTCGTCGCCGGTCTCGCGGGCACGACGCTTCTCGTCTTCCGGGGTGAAGCGGTCGGCATAGACGACTGTGGTGCCGCGCTCGCTTTTGCGGACATTGCCCCCAAGCGAGAGGGCCTGACGAAATGTGAGCCAGCCCTGGCTGGGAAAGCCGTGCTCAATGACGGCGCCCCAAAGGATGAGCACGTTGATACCGCTGTAGCTGCGGGAGGTCGTGGCGTTTTTTGGCAGGCCGAGCGGCGCCCTGGCGGCCGACGTACCCCAGGGCTGCACCCACGGCACGCGACCGGCTTCCAGCTCGGCGATGATTTTGGTGGTGATCTCGTCATAAAGGTTCGCCCGATCCGAGCCGGTGCGAACGCCGCGATCATGTCTGGACATTGCGGTTCTCCGCGACGGGCGCCGGAAGACTCTCCTCCGGCCCTCAACCCGTCACGGCAAACCCGTCCGCACTCTCAACTCTATCGGCGATTGACCTGGGGACGGGCAGCGTCCCGCTCACAATGTTGAGCGTGAGCACCGGCAAACTCGCAGCCTGTCGCACTATCACATTAGGTAAGAACCGCAGGTGGCCAAGACCCGCCCGCGTTTCTTCAGATCGTTGGGCCGCGCATCGGATTGATGATCTCGACGTTGGTGAAGTCCTTTTCATTGTCGGTGACGACGACGCATCCATTGGCTTCGGCAATGGCAGCGATGATGGTGTCGAGTGCACTTCTCGGCCGGCCGCCAGCTTTCCCGTCGGTCATCAAGCGCGCCCAGATCAGGGCGGCGGGCTCGTCGAAGGACAGAACGCGGCCGGCGAACAGCGCCTGCGGACCCTCGGGGCCGCCGAACCAGTCTTCCAGATCGTTGCGTCTCTTGCCTACCGGCTTTTCGAGAATGCTGCGCCGGATTTTCGCGACGGTCAGCGACGCGATGTAGAGGTCGTCGTCATTCTGATCGGCCATCCACGCGAGGAGCGATTCCGATGGTGACGGCTTGGTGACGTTGCTGATGACGTTGGTGTCGAGCAGATATCGCATCAAATGTCGGTATCCCGCCCAGCCTCGTGGGAGCGCATGAGATCGAGGTCGGCCCCGACGAGCGGGGACCGGCGCAGCGCGGCGAGGATGCCGCCTTTCCTAGATTCGTCACCGGCCATACTCTTGCTGACGGCAGTACGGAGCCGCGAGGCTTCGGGCGTGTCCTCGGTAAGACGTTTGGCGAGTGAGCGGATGAGGTCGCGATCGGAGTCACGGCCAAGCACCTCGAAGCGCACAAGGCCCTTCTCACTGAGGCGAGAGCGATAGTTTTGAATTGCACGGCGCTGCGAGCTTCCCAAGGTTGATCTCCAGGAATATTTCCAGTAATATAACCAGAGAAATCGAAGCGCGCAACGTCGCATTGCCGCGCGAAGTCGGCGGAACGCAAGGAGTCGAATCGGTGGTCGATTTGCGGAAGAGAGCGGAACGGCAGGGCCTTGGCGGGTCGCCGATTGTGCGCTGCGGCACGCTGGAATTTGCTTCCTCGTGCTTCCCCCCTGCTTCCCCGCTTTGCGAAGTTGGGCCGGGGAAGCAAAAAGCGCCCCGTAGGGCGCTTGTTAAATGCTTGAAATCATTGTTGATTTTTGGAGCGGGCGAAGGGATTCGAACCCTCGACCCCAACCTTGGCAAGGTTGTGCTCTACCCCTGAGCTACGCCCGCATCCGTTGGTGGCGCCAGACCGTGGCCGGCGCCTGAGGTGGGCTGTATATGAACCAAGCCACGGCGGATTGCAACAGCGTTTTTTCACTCCGCCCCATGGCGGTTCCGATTGTGGACGACCGGTGGATTTCGTGAGCCGGGGAAGGTGGCGCACGCTCGGGTTTCCGCCATCCGCTCATCGATACGCGCAGGGGTGCATCTGCTCTTGTGTCGCGTGGCGCGCTCCTTTAGTCCCTCATCGGAGGCGCAAAAACCATGGTGCGTCCAAGCTTCGCGACGGCTTTCCAGCGCCGTGCGGAGGCAAGCCTTTCTGGAGGATCCACATGCCGGCAACCCGGGCAGAGCTTCTCGCCTTTCTCGACGATCTCGGGATCGCCTCGACCACGCACGACCATGAAGCCGTGTTCACCGTGTCGGAATCGACCGAAGTGCACGACAGGATGCCGGGCGGACACACGAAGAACCTCTTCCTCAAGGACAAGAAGGGGCGGATCTTTCTGGTGGTGGCGCTGCACGATGCGGAGATCGACCTGAAGTCCCTGCATCAGAAGATCGGCGCGCAGGGGCGGCTTTCCTTCGGCAAGCCGGACCTTCTCATGGAGGTTCTCGGCGTGGAGCCTGGTTCCGTCACGCCTTTCGCGCTCTACAACGACCGCGAGGCGCATCGCGTGACGCCCGTCTTCGACGCGGCGATGATGGAGCTTGACCCCCTCAACTTCCATCCCCTTCGCAACACGGCGACCACGAGCATCGCCCGTGACGACCTTCTGGTCTTCGCGCGCGCCTGCGGACACGATCCCCAGGTCATCGCCGTCAGCGGCGCCCAGGCCTGAGCACGGCCGGTGCGGATCATTTGAATTTCACGCGGCCGGCGCCCATGTTAGGGGCCACGCGAAGAGCCGGAAGCGGCTGCAATACACAAGGGTTGCGCAAGGGACCGGAGCACGGTGTTTCGGAGCCGCTTGCCGGCCTGGCGACGAACGGGAGACGCCTCACATGGCGAACAATGGCGGATATTCGGTCGGCGGCAGCTTTGGCGGCGCGTTCGGCGGCGGTGGCATGGGCGGCGGCAATTCGGGTGGCGGCAACGGGCCCGAGGTGTCTCTTGGCGGGGCTCCGGCGGCCGCCGGCGGCGACATTCGCGATGTGACCACCCAGTCTTTCCGCGACGATGTCCTTGAGGCCTCGCGCGAGCGGCCGGTTCTGGTCGACTTCTGGGCGCCCTGGTGCGGTCCCTGCCGCCAGCTCACCCCGGCGCTTGAAAAGGCCGTGACGGAAGCGCGCGGCGCCGTCGTGCTTGCCAAGATGAACATCGACGAGCACCCGGAGATTGCCGGCCAGCTCGGCATTCAGTCGATTCCGGCCGTCATCGCCTTCAAGAACGGCCAGCCGGTGGACGGGTTCATGGGAGCCCAGTCGGAAAGCCAGGTGAAGGCCTTCATCGAGCGTATCGCCGGTCCCGTCGGGCCGAGCGAGAGNGAGACCTATCTGGCCGAGGCCGAAACGGCGCGCGCGGCGGGCGACATCGGTCGGGCGGCGCAGCTCTTCGGCGCCGCGCTCTCCATGGAGCCGGACAACACGACCGCGATGGGCGGGCTTGCCCAGTGCTATGTGGCCGCCGATGCGCTCGACAAGGCGCGCCAGATCCTCGAGCAGGTGCCGGAGGAAAAGCGGGCCGATCCGGCGATCGCCGCGGCCCAGGCCGCCATCGAGCTGGCCGAGCAGGCGGCGGCGCTTGGGGATCTCGCCGAACTCGAGGCGCGGATCGAGAATGACCCGGGCGACCACCAGGCACGTTTCGACCTCGCCGTGGCGCTTGCCGCGCGCGACAAGCAGGCGGCGGTCGATCACCTGATCGAGATCGTGCGCCGGGACCGGGAGTGGAACGAGGACGGCGCGCGCAAGCAGCTCCTGCAGTTCTTCGAGGCCTGGGGGCCGAAGGAGCCCGCGACCGGATACGGCCGGCGCAAGCTGTCGTCCGTTCTGTTCCGCTGAACGTATACTCCTGTCAGGGACCCGCGCGAGCGGACCCGGCCGGCCGGTGCCACTGGCCGATCGGGCCTCGTGTGTCCATATGACGGAAGCATGGCCCGATGTCCGGGCACGAGCGAAACGGAGGGCGAGCCCATGCGCGCAGGCAACATGATCTATTCCTCGCCGGCCGACATCCCCGCGACCCTGCCGCTGTTCCCGCTCGAGGGAACGGTGCTGCTGCCGACCGCGCAAATGCCGCTCAACATCTTCGAGCCGCGCTATGTGGCGATGATCGACGCGGCGCTGCGGTCGGACCGGATGATCGGAATGATCCAGCCCGACTTCACCCTCGCGGACGACGGTGAAGGCGACGAGGACACGCCACCGCTGGTGAAGGTCGGCTGCGCGGGACGAATCACCGCGTTTCAGGAGACGGGAGACGGCCGCTATCTCGTGACGCTCGCCGGGATCGCGCGCTTTCACGTCGAGGAAGAGCTGGAGACCGTCACGCCGTTTCGCATCGCCCGCGTCTCGAGCGAGGCCTTTGCCGATGACTTCGAACTCGGCAAGGGAGAGGACGAGGTGGACCGCGAGGGGCTCGTGCGCACCCTGCGCGAGTATCTCGACGCCAACGACCTCGAGGCGGACTGGGAAAGCATCGAGCGCGCTTCGACGCAGGTTCTCGTCAACGCTCTGTCGATGATGAGCCCCTACGGACCGGCGGAAAAGCAGGCGCTGCTGGAAGCACCGGACCTGCGCACCCGGGCCGAGACGCTGGTGGCGTTGACGGAGGTCGATCTGGCGCGCAAACAGGGGGATGACGGCGTCGTCCTGCAGTAGCGCGGGCACGTCCTCCCCAGCCGAAGGAGACTCACATGGACGGCGAAGCCGACCGCCCGGTGCATGAACTGGATCGCAAGCTGCTGGAGCTGCTTGTCTGTCCGCTCACCAAGACGACGCTGGAATATGACGCCCAGGCGCAGGAGCTGATTTCGCGCGTCGCCCGGCTCGCCTATCCGATCCGCGACGGCATTCCGATCATGCTGCCGGACGAGGCGCGCAAGCTCGACGAGGCCGAAGTGCACCGCGACTGAGACGCGGCGCTGTCCGGTCATCGAGGAAAATGAAAAACGCCCCGCCGGATGTCTCCGGCGGGGCGTTTTCGTTCAGGCTTCGCGTTCAGGCTGCTGCCTGCGGGGGCGTCAGGCCGACAGCGCGTCGAGCTCGGCGATGATCGCGTCGCCCATGGCCGTGGTGCCGATGGTCTCGGCGCCCTTGGGGGCGATGTCGGCGGTGCGAAGGCCCTTGTCGAGGGCGTTGGCGATCGCCTTGTCCAGCATGTCCGCCTCGGCCGTGAGGCCGAAGGAGTAGCGCAGGCACATGCCGAAGCTCGCGATCATGGCGATCGGATTGGCGATGCCCTTGCCGGCGATGTCCGGAGCGGAGCCGTGCACCGGCTCGTAGAGCGCGCGGCGCTTGCCGGTGGTCGGGTCCGGCGCGCCAAGCGAGGCCGAGGGCAGCATGCCCAGCGATCCGGTCAGCATGGCGGCCACGTCGGAGAGCATGTCGCCGAACAGGTTGTCGGTGACGATGACGTCGAACTGCTTCGGCCAGCGCACGAGCTGCATGCCGCCGGCATCCGCCAGCATGTGCTCCAGCTCGACATCCTCGTAGCCGTCGGAATGGGTCTGGGTCACGACCTCGTTCCAGAGCACGCCCGACTTCATGACGTTGCGCTTCTCCATCGAGGTGACCTTGCCGCGACGGGTGCGGGCCAGCTCGAAGGCGGCGCGGGCGATGCGGTCGATCTCGTAGGTCTCGTAGAGCTGCGTATCGACGGCACGCTTCTGGCCGTTGCCCAGGTCGGTGATCTCCTTGGGCTCGCCGAAGTACACGCCGCCGGTCAGCTCGCGCAGAATCAGGATGTCGAGACCCTCGATCACGTCGCGCTTGAGCGAGGAGGCATCGGCCAGCGCCGGGTAGCAGATCGCCGGGCGCAGGTTGGCGAAGAGTTCCATGTCCTTGCGCAGGCGCAGAAGGCCCGCCTCGGGGCGCACCTCATAGGGGACGCCGTCCCACTTCGGGCCGCCGACGGCGCCGAAGATGACCGCGTCGGAGGCCATGGCCTTTTCCATTGCGGCGTCCGAAATGGCCTGGCCGTGCGCGTCATAGGCGGAGCCGCCCACGAGATCGGTCTCGGTCTCGAACTTCGCGGTGCCGCGGGCGTCGAACCATGCGACGACCTTCTTCACCTCTTCCATGATTTCCGGGCCGATGCCGTCGCCGGGCAGGAGAAGGAGCTTGTTGGTGGTCATGGACGCGTTTCCTCGGATGGTTTCATGATCTGAGCTTGGTTTGGTCGGCACGGCACGTGCGGCTCGCCAATCCTGCTAATGGCTTGGCCGGCGCTTGGCAAGCGTGGCTCACGCCTCGTCGCGGGCAAGCGTGCGCGGATCTACGTTTCCGCCGCACACGAGCACGCCGACGCGTTCGCCCGGAGCCGGGCGGTAGGCGCCCCCCACGAGTGCGGCCAGCGCCGTCGCGCCGCCAGGTTCGGCGGCCACCTGCATCTCGTTCCAGAGCCGGGCCTGGGCTTCCAGGATCGCGTCGTCGCCGACGAGCACGCTTTCGGACACCCGGCTCGCGCAGATCCGGTGGACGAGATCGCCGCAGCGCTTCGCGCCGAGACTGTCGGCGGCGACGCTTTCCACCGGGACATCGACAGGGGCGCCGGCGTCAAGGGCGGCATGCAGCGCGCAGGAGCCCTCCGGCTCGACGGCCACGACCTTGACCTTGTCCGCGAGCCAGAGCGCGCAGCCCGAGATCAGGCCGCCGCCACCAACGGCGATGAGCACCGTGTCGAGGTCGGGCGACTGCTCCAGCCATTCCAGCGCGACCGTGCCCTGTCCGGCGATGGTCCCCGGCGCGTCATAGGCATGAATGTCCATGGCGCCGCTCGTTTCGCGGTGACGGGCGCAGGCCTCGGCCGCATCCGCGTAACGCGCGCCGCCCACGTGAAGCGTGGCCCCGTAGGAGCGGATGCGGGCGATCTTGGCGGGCGAGGAGGTCTCGGGCACGAAGATGTCAGCCGGATATCCCAGCGCGCGGGCCGCATAGGCGACCGCCGCGCCGTGGTTTCCGCCCGATGCGGCGGCGACTCCGGCCGCCGGAACGTCGCTCGACAGAAGCGTGTTGAACGCGCCGCGCGCCTTGAACGAGCCGGAATGCTGCAGCTCTTCCAGTTTCAGCGTCAGCGATGCCGCGAGGCCGAAGGTTCCCGCGCCGCTCTCGATGACGGGCGTGCGGCGGACATGGTCCTTGATGCGGAGCGCGGCGTTTGCGATGTCGTCGCGTGAAACGGGGTCGGTCATGGGAAACTCCGAAAACGGGGGGTGGATCAGGCGCCGGCGATGCCGCGCCAGACGAGGATCAGGGCGAGGGCGCTCATGATGGCGCGGAAACCGGTTCTGAAGGCGGTATCCGGCATCCGGGCCAGCAGGCGCGTGCCGATCAGGGTGCCGGCAAAGCCCGAGACCACCATCATGACGATCAGTCCGGCCCAGGGCGCGAAGGCGAAGCCGAGCAGTCNGAAGACCGCGATCTTGAACACATGCATGGTCAGTGCGGTGACGGCCTGGCTCGCCACGAAAGCCTGCCGGTCGAGACCGAGCGCGGAAAGCACCGCGCCGCCGATCGGCCCAGTTGCGCCGAAGACCATGCTCAGGCCGGTGGCGACGAAGCCCGCGACCGCCATGGCGCGCTTGGGAGCATGGGCGAAGCGCGGCGCGCGCGACCAGACCATCCACAGCACGAACAGGCCGAGGCCGATGCGCACCAGCGGGGCCGGCAGGTTCACCGCGAGCGATCCGCCGGCGAGCGCGCCGAACACCGCGCCGAACGCGAACCACAGGGCGGCCGGCCAGTTGACGTGACGCAGGAGCACCAGCGAGCGACCGGCATTGGAGCCGAGCTGCACCACGCCATGGACGGGAACCAGCGCCGGGATGGGCATCACCAGCGCCATCACGGTGATGAGCATGATGCCGCCGCCAAGCCCGAAGGCCGCCGACACCGCCGAGGTGGCGATGCTGAGCAGCACAAGCCCGATCTGCAGCCAGGGAGCGAGACCGGGCGCGAAGAGTGGCGGAAGGCTGGCGAGGAGCGCGTCCAATCGCGGATTCCCGAAGGCCGTGCGACGGCCCGGTTGGACGGGAAGGCGGCGGGCCGCCTTCCCGGTGTGGTCCTTACTCGGACGGCATTGCCGTCTCGACCAGCTTCACCCAGTACGAGCAGCCGACCGGGATCAGCTCGTCGTTGAAGTCGTAGGCCGGATGGTGAAGGTTCGCCGAATCGCCGTTGCCGGCGAAGATGAACGCGCCCGGACGCTCCTCGAGCATGAAGGAGAAGTCCTCGCCACCCATGGTCGGGGCCACGTCCGTGTCCACGTTCTCCGCGCCGACGATCGAGGCCGCGACGGAGGCGGCGAAGTCGGTCTGGTCCGCGTGATTGCTCGTGATCGGGTAGTCACGGCTGTAGTTCACGACGGCCTTGGCGCCATAGGCCTGGGCGATGGTCGGGACGATCTCCTTGAGACGGCGCTCGGCGAGATCGCGCACATCGGGATCCAGCGTGCGCACCGTGCCGCGCAGAACGGCCGTCTGCGGGATGACGTTGTCGGAGAAACCCGCGTTGAAGGCGGTGATCGACACGACCACGGACTTCAGCGGATCCACGTTGCGGCTGGCGATCGACTGCACGGCCTGGAGAATGTTCGCGCCGACGAGGATCGTGTCCACGACCTCGTTGGGCTTCGCCGCATGGCCACCCACGCCTTCGATCTCGATGCGGATGTGGTCGGCGGCGGCCATCATGCCGCCCTTGCGGAGATGGAAGGTGCCGACCGGCGCCCCCGGCATGTTGTGCATGCCGTAGACTTCCTGGATGCCGAAGCGATCCATCAGGCCGTCGTCGATCATGGCCTTGGCTCCGGCGCCGCCCTCCTCGGCGGGCTGGAAGATCACGACGACNGTACCGTCGAAGTTGCGGGTCTCGGAAAGATACTTGGCCGCGCCGAGCAGCATGGCGGTATGTCCGTCATGGCCGCAGGCATGCATCTTGCCGGGCGTCGTGGAGGCGTAGGGCTTGCCGGTGATTTCCTCCAGCGGCAGCGCGTCCATGTCGGCGCGCAGGCCGATGACCTTGCCGGAGCCGGTGTTCTTGCCGCGAATGACGCCCACGACACCGGTCTTGCCGAGCCCGGTCACCACGTCGTCGACGCCGAACTCCTTCAGCTTCGTTGCCACGACCTCGGAGGTGCGGTGGGTGTCGTACAGAAGCTCTGGATGGGCATGAATGTCGCGCCGCCACTCGGTGATCTCGTCGGCAAGATCGGCGAAACGATTGATCGTCGGCATGATTGTCCTCTGGAAATGCGGTCTTGTGGGTTTCTGGCTTGTCATGTCCGGGAATGCCGTGTCAGGCGAAGTCCGCGGCGCGACCCTCCGGTCGGCGCCGGTCGCAACGGGTGACACGACCCAGGCGAGGCGCGTATCTCACTCCAGAACGCCCGGCCGGCGCAAGCGGTTTCGGGAGACCGCGCCGGGGAGGGTGAATCTCACGTTGCGTCAGGTGCGAGAAGGTCAAAGACGCTCGTTCGCTTGACCGACAGGTCCTCCAGCGAGCGGTTGACCTCCACGTCGTAGGTGGCAAGCAGGCGCAGCCGCTCCCTTGGAAGATAGGTCCGGCCGGGGTCGCCGACGAGCACCCGCGTTCCCAAACGGCACGCCTGCTCGAGCCAGGGCAGCACGCGCGCGGCCATGGGCTCCTCGTAGAAGACGTCGCCACACATGATGACGTCGACCGGCGGCGGCGCTTGCGTCAGCAGGTCGGCGTGGAGAATTTCCAGCTCTGTCCGGTTCAGGGCGGCGTTCAGTTCCGTCGCGCTCTGGGCATGGGCATCGATGTCGCAGGCGGTGACCCGCGCCGCGCCCGCGATCGCGGCGGCGATGGCGGCAAGCCCCGAGCCGGTGGCGAAATCGAGAACGTGCCGCCCGGCAACGGTTTCACGGTGATCGAGAAGATAGCGCGCGAGCGCCTGGCCGCCGGCCCAGGCGAAGGCCCAGAACGGCGGCGGCAGGTTCATCTCCTCGAGCTCGGCTTCCGTCTTCTGCCAGAGCTCCATGGCCTCGTCGGCCAGATGCAGGCGGATCTCCGGAGCGTGGGGCACCGGATGGACGCGCGTGTTGGCGCGGATGAAGGCGATCCGCTCCGCGCCGGTCCTCATCGTCCGGGCAGGTCCGCCGGATCGAGCCCGCCCATGCGGCAAACGATCTCCCATTCCTCCGGCGTCACCGGCTGGACCGACAGGCGCATGGAGGTGACGAGCGACATCTGCGACAGGCTCTCGGTGGCCTTGACGTCGGCCAGTGTCACCGGCTTCGGCATGTCGCAGACGGCCTTGACGTCGACGCACTCCCAGCGCGGATCGTCGGTCGTCGTGTCCGGGTGGATCTCCTGGCACACCTCGACGACGCCCACGACCTCCTTGCCGATGTTGGAATGATAGAAGAAGCCGAGGTCACCAAGCTTCATCTCGCGCATGTTGTTGCGCGCGAGATAGTTGCGGATGCCGTCCCACTGCTCGCCGGCATCGCCCTTCGCCTTCTGCATGTCCCAGGACCACTTGTCCGGCTCGGACTTGAACAGCCAGTAGCGCATGGTCAGGCCTCGGGGTTCTTGATGACCCAGTTCCACGGCCGGATCTCGACGTTCTCGAAGAGGCCGGCGCGGGCGTAGGGGTCCTCCTGCGAGACGGCGAGCGCCTCGTCGCGGCTTCCCGCCTCGATCACCACAAGCGATCCGGTCATGCCGCCGTCGTCGTCGAGGAAGGGGCCGGCGGCCTTGAGCCGGTCGCCCATGGCCTTCAGCCAGGCAAGGTGATCGGGACGATTGTCGAGACGGATCTGGGAGGCTCCGGTCTTGTCGGTGCAGATCAGCGCATAGAGCATGAAGGTCCTCGATATCTGGAAAGGCTATTCGGATTTGCCCATAGATACAGGCTTGTCGGAGGCGGGCAAGAGGCAGCGGGACGCGTTCACGCCTCCCGGCGCAACGGCCGCGACATGAGCGCCTCGAGCGCGCCGTCCACCGAGATGCTGCCCGAGAGCACATCCGCGACCGCGGCGGAGACGGGAACCTCCACGCCGTGGCGGGAGGCGAAGGCGACCGCGACGCTTGCGGTGTGCACGCCTTCGGCGAGCTTGCCGCCGGAAAGCGCCGCCTCGCCACGGCCAAGGGCCATGCCGAAGGCGAAGTTGCGCGACTGGGGCGAGGAACAGGTCAGGACCAGGTCGCCGAGGCCGGAAAGGCCGGCCAGTGTTTCCGTTCTGGCGCCGAGCGCGAGCCCGAGACGCGAGAGCTCCGCGAAGCCGCGCGCCGTCAGCGCGGCAAGGGCGCTGGCGCCCCAGCCCTTGCCTTCCACTGCGCCGCAGGCGATTGCCAGCACGTTCTTGAGCGCGCCGCCGATCTGGACGCCGGGAAGGTCGGTGGCCGCATAGGGACGGAACTGGGCGCTCGCCAGTGTCAGAGACAGGCGATCGGCGAGATCCCCATCGCCGGCGGCGACGGTGACGGCCGTGGGCAGGCCGCGCGCCACGTCGGCGGCGAAGCTCGGTCCNGACAGCGCCGCCGGGATGCAGCCGGGGGCGGCTTCCTCAAGCACCTGCGACAGGAGAAGCCCGCTTTCGCGTTCCAGCCCCTTGGCGCAGAGAACGACCGGCGTGCCGGCGGGCACACGGGCCGCGATCTCGCCCGCCATCTGCCGGGTGGTCTGGGCCGGGGTGACGAGGAGCACCGCCTCGGCGCCCTGAAGCGCGGTCTCCAGATCCGTTGTCGCCCGGATCGGCAGGCCCGGCGAGATGCCGGGCAGATAGGCGGGGTTTTCCCCCCGCGCGCCGAGGGCCTCGACCACATGCGGGTCGCGGGCGAACTGCCGCACGTCGCGCCCCGCGCGTCTGGCGGCAAGCGCGAGCGCGGTTCCCCAGGCGCCGCCGCCGATGACGGCCAGTCGGGAAAAGGGAACCGGCACGGTCATGCGCGTGCTCCCGCGTTCGCGTCGATGCGGCGCGCCACTTCGGCAAGCGGGGCATGAAAGCCGGTGAAGAAACGCTCCTCGCCGAGGGCGAGCGCCTCGTCGATGTCGATCCAGAACAGCTCGAAGCGGATCGGGTCGCCCCCGCCCGACGGGCTCATCTCGAAGTGCTCCCAGCTCCGGCNCCGGCGCGCGGGGCCGGTCGCCGGGGTGATCGCGTGATAAAGGCGCCGGTCGTGCACGTCGCGGCCAAGCGCGTTGTCAAAGAGAAGCACCTGCGCGCAGATCTGTTCCAGCGCATGGGGCAGGGCGAGGCCGGTTTCCTCGCCGAACTCGCGCAGCGCGGCGGTGAGGTGGCTTTCGCCGGGATCGACCGTGCCGCCGGGCACCTGCAGGCCCACATAGGGCTGGTCGGGCTGGCGGAAGACAAGCAATTCGCGTCCCGACGTCAGATAGACATAGGCCTTGTGCTTGAGCTTGTCGAAACGCGCCGGACGCTCGGCGCAAAGCACGCCTTCCTCGAAACGCGGATCGCCCGTGACGTCGTTCATGCCTTGGCTCCCTTGCGTCCGGAGCCGAAGACCGGCTCCGCCCTGTCGTCGAGCGGCCAGCGGGGCCGCGGCGGCACCGCGCCGTCATCGACACTCTCGCCGCGATGTGCGGCCTCCACGAGGCGCTCGATGCCCGCCCAGGCGATCATGGCCGCATTGTCCGTGCACAGGCGGTGCGGGGGAGCGACGAGCCTGGCGCCGGCCGTCTCGCTCACGCAGGCGAGCCTCTCCCGNATCGCGGCGTTGGCGGCGACGCCGCCGGCGACGACGAGCACCGGTTCGGCCTCCGGATGGGCTTCGGCGAAGGCCGCGAGCGCGCGCCGGCTCTTTTCGCCGATCACGTCCGCGACCGCCTGCTGGAACCCGGCGCAAAGGTCCGAGACGTCCTGGGGCCGCAGCGGCGCCGCGCCATGGGCGGCGTTGCGGACCGCCGTCTTGAGGCCGGCGAAGGAGAGTTCGAGCCCGGGTCGGTCAAGCATGGGGCGGGGCAGGCGAAAGCGTGCCGGATCGCCCGACGCCGCCGCGCGTTCCACGGCGGGCCCGCCGGGAAATCCGAGCTGGAGCAGCTTGGCGGTCTTGTCGAAGGCTTCGCCGAGCGCGTCGTCGATGGTGGAGCCGAGGCGGCGGTAGCGCCCGACGCCCTCCACGAGCAGGAACTGGGTGTGGCCGCCGGACACGAGCAGCAGGAGATAGGGAAAGGACAGCGCATCGGTCAGGCGGGCGGTGAGCGCGTGGCCTTCGAGGTGGTTGACCGCGACGAGCGGCTTGCCCGCGGCCATGGCGATGGCCTTGGCGGTCATCAGGCCGACGATCACGCCGCCGATCAGCCCCGGCCCGGCGGTGGCGGCGACCGCGTCGATGTCCTCGATTGTCAGGCCCGCCTTGTCGAGGGCCTGCTCGATCTGGCGGTCGAGCAGGGCGATATGGGCGCGGGCCGCGATTTCCGGGACCACGCCGCCGAAGGCCTCGTGCTCGGCGACCTGGGAGCGGATCACGTCCGACAGGATCGTGGTCGTGCCGTCGGGCTCGCGCCGGACGACGGCGGCGGCGGTCTCGTCGCAACTCGTCTCGATGCCGAGAACGGTCAGCGCCGGAACCGGGGCCTGATCCGGGGAGGGCGACGCGGTGCTGGACATGTGGACGGTTCCTCGGGCCGGTGCGCCGCCATTGGCCATGACGCTTTCAGGGTCTATCATCGCGCTTCGCCGAGCGCGCCCGCAACGCCGGATCGTCCGGGCCGGGCGCTCTTTTCCTTCGTCTCGCCGCATGTTTCGACAACGGGCCTTGCCCGTGAGGCCGGAAGATGCATCTTCCGAACCCGCATTCGCCTAGCACCAGGACCGATCGTCTTGCAAACAAAACACGCCGCAGAATTCGACGGAACCCGCCCGATCCTTCGCATCGGCACGCGCGGCAGCGCGCTGGCGCTCGCCCAGGCGCACGAGACCCGCGCGCGGCTGATGGCGGCGCACGACCTGCCCGAGGCGGCCTTCGAGGTCATCGTCATCAAGACCTCCGGCGACCGCATCCAGGACCGGCCGCTGTCCGAGGTCGGCGGCAAGGGGCTTTTCACCAAGGAAATCGAGGCGGCCATGGTCGCCGGCGAGATCGACATCGCCGTGCATTCCTCCAAGGACATGCCGACCGTCCTGCCCGAGGGCCTGGAGATCGTCACCTTCCTGCCGCGCGAGGACGTGCGGGACGCCTTCATTTCTCCGAAGGCGAAGACGCTCGTCGATCTGCCGCACGGCGCGGTGGTCGGCTCCTCGAGCCTGCGCCGTCAGGCCATGATCAAGCGGATGCGCCCGGACATCGAGGTGGTGACCTATCGCGGCAACGTGCAGACGCGGCTGAAGAAGCTGGCCGATGGCGTCGTCGACGCGACGCTGCTCGCCTACGCGGGGCTGCGGCGTCTCGACATGGCCGACGTGGTGACCTCGGTGATCGAGCCGGAGGACTTTCTTCCCGCTGTCGGCCAGGGGGCCATCTGCATCGAGGCGCGCGGCGACGACAGTGCGGTGCGCGCGCTTCTCGATCCGATCCACGACCGGGCGACGGAAATCTGTCTCGCCGCCGAACGGGCGTTCCTCACCGTTCTCGACGGCTCGTGCCGCACGCCCATCGGTGGCCTTGCGACCATCGACGGCGACCGGCTGGACTTCCGCGGTCTCATCCTCNCTCCGGACGGGCAGACGGTGCACGAGACGAGCCGCTCGGGCGCACTCTCCGACGCGGCCGAGATGGGACGCGATGCCGGGCTGGACCTGCGCGCGCGCGGCGGCCCGGGCTTCTTTACGGTGTAGGCCATGATCCTCGTTACCCGGCCGGAACCGGCGGCCTCGCGTTCGGCGCGGCGTTTCGCCGCGCTCGGCCATGAGGTGGTGGTGGCGCCGCTGATGGAGCCGGTCACCCTGGTGCCCGACAGCTTTCCCGACCCGGCGCCCGGCATGGTCGTCGCGCTCACGAGCGCGCGGGCCGTCGAGGCCATGACCGGAACGCCGGCGCTCGCGCGGCATTGGCAGGTCCTGCGCGACCTGTGCGTCCATGCCGTCGGCGAGAGCACGGCGGATGCGGCACGTCGTGCCGGTGCGCGCGACGTGCGTGTCGCGCAGGGGACGCTTGAAAGCCTTGTAGCCCTGATCGCGGCACGGCCGCCGGCGGGCGAGGTTCTCTATCTTGCCGGCCGCGAGCGCTCGGGCGACCTTGCCGGCCTTCTGGCGCCGCACGGCGTGCGCGTGAAGATGGTCGAGGTCTACGACATGATCGCGCGGCCGGTGCTCGACTCCGGAGCGCGGGCCGCTCTTTCGGGAGCGGGGGAGCTGATCGCGCCGTGCTACTCGCGCCGCTCGGCCCAGGCGCTGGCGAGCGCGCTTTCCGACTGGCCGGATCGTCCGCCGGCAACCTTTCTCGTCCTGTCGGAACAGGTCGGCGAACCTCTTGCGGGACTTGGACGTTGTCTTGTGGCGGAGCGGCCGGACGAGGATGCTCTCGTCGCGCTTTTGCCCAAGACGTGCTAAGCGATACGCGATTTGTGTTGCGGCGCGAAACCGGCCAACATGACCGGGCCGGGCCGCGCCGGTGAAGGGTCCGGGGCGCGCAGGCGTGCCGGAAAAACGGTTGACCACCGGGCCGGATCGGCCCGTGGCCCGCGAAAGCGGCGGGCGCGTGCAAGGGAGAGCGACGATGGCTGCCGACGACAAGACGTCCGAGGGCGCGAAAGGCGGAGCAAAGCCGGGTGGCCGGCCGGACCCGAAGGCCCAGGCTGGCTCCGGGCAGGGCAAGGCCGGCGCGGGCGGTGCCCGCCCTTCCGGCGCGTCCTCCCGCAAGGCGGTGACGATCGATCTCGAGGCCAGGGAAGTGAAGGCGGCAGCCGAAAAGGGTGCGAGCGGGTCCTCGAAGCCGGATACATCCAGGACGGGAGCGACATCCGCAGCGTCCGCATCCACGGCCTCTTCCGGGGCTTCGGCGCAGGCGGGCGCGAAGAGCGGGGCCGGTGTGTCGTCCACGGCGAAGACCGACGGAGCGAAGACCGACGCGCCGAAGGCCGGCGATGCGAAACCGGCCGGCGTGGCAGCTTCCGGCGCGAAGGCAGCCGACACAAAACCGTCCGACAGCAAAACGTCCGATACCAAGACCTCTGGCGAGAAGCCGGCGTCCCCCCAGCCGTCGTCGGCCGCCTTCGCCGCCTCCGGGGCGACGGGACCGCTCGCCTCCAAGGCGGGTGAGACGGAAGGTTCCGCGACGCCGGGCGCGGCCCAGCCCGGCAAGGGTGAGAGCATTCTCGCCGACAGGTCGGGCTCCGAAAAGACGTCCGCCGGCGGCGCGAGCGCCTCGAAGGCGGACGTGTCCGACACGGCAAAAAAGACCGCTTCCGCGCCAACCGGTGAGGAGGACAGGTCCGGCACGGGCTTTGGCGGGCTGTTCGCCGCCTCGCTGATCGGTGCGGCCGTGGCGCTTGGTGGCGTCTATGGCGCCCAGCAGGCGGGACTGATCGGTGCCGGCCAGACGACACCGGAGGTCAGCTCGACCCTTCAGGCGGCGCAGAGCCGGCTTACCGGGCTTGAGGAGAAGATCGCGGGCCTTGCCGACCGGCAGGATGCGGCCTCGGGCCTGACAGCGACGCTCGACGGCCTTCGCAATCGCCTCGACACGCTCGAGGGCAGCGTGCGGTCCGCGTCAACGCAGGCCGCTTCCGGTATCTCGGAAGAGGCGGCGGCCCGCATTGGCGAGGTGGAGAGCGGTCTTGCCGACCTGCGCCGTTTCGTCTCCTCCGGCGGAGCCGGGGAAACGGCCGGTCTCGCCAGCCTGCAGGAAACGGTCGAGGGCCTGCAGTCCTCGCTGTCCGAGCTTTCACAGAAGGTCGCGAACCTGCCCGAGCCGCAGGCGGCGCCGGACCTTTCCGGCATCGAGGGGCGCATCGCGACGCTTGAAGACACCGCCCAGTCCCTGTCCGGCATTCCCGACAGCCTGGCGGGCCTGAACGGCGCGGTGGACGAGATCCGTCAGTCCGTCGCCGATGTTCGCGAGCGCATCGGCGCGATGGAAAAGGAGATCGGCACGGTGCGGTCCGGTCTTGAGAGCCGGCTTTCCGAGCTTGCCGCCCGGCTTGATCCGATCGAACAGCAGATGGGCGATGCGGGCGCGCGCGAGATCGCCTCGCGGGCCGTGGCCGTGTCCCAGCTCAAGGCGGCGATCGACCGGGGTGCGCCCTATCGGACCGAACTTGCGGCGGTCGCGGGTGTTCTGCCTCAGGGGACCGACCTTTCGGCCCTGCAGGCCCGTGCCGAGAGCGGCATTCCCACACGCGCCGAGCTGCGCGCGCGCTTCGGCGCGGCGGCGCGCGCGATGAGCGCCACGCTCGACAAGCCCGAGGGCGGCGACATGGTGGACAGCCTTCTTGCCAATGCCCGCTCGCTGGTTTCCATCCGCACGCCTGGCGAAAGCGGCGCGTCGACGCCGTCCGCCGCGCTCGGGCGCATGGAGGCGCGGGTCGAGGCGAACGATCTTGTCGGCGCGGTCGAGGCCTATGACACCTTGCCGGAGGCGGCGAAGGCCGCCGGCGCGGACTGGGCGGGCGATGCCCGTGCTCGGCTCGCGGCCGATGCGCTTGTGGACGCGGTCACGCGCGACGTGCTGAAATCGCTGGGCGACACGACTGCGGGCTGACGTGCGGACAATGAGCTTGGAAAGCCCGGGGCAACGGCGCTCACGCCAGCGCCCGAGGGGGGAGTAGGACAGGATGATTCGCCTCTTGATCTTCATTGCCGTGCTGTTCGTCGCGGCGCTCGGTTCGGCCTGGATCGCCGATCGTCCGGGACTGGTGACGCTGGACTGGCAGGGATATCGCATCGAGGTCGGCCTGATGACCGCCGCGGTCGCTCTGGCGCTGCTCGTTGCGGTCTGCATCGCGTTGTGGAACCTCCTTCTCTTCGTCCTGCGTTCACCGGGCCTGCTCGGCCGGTTCTTCCGCCGCCGGCGGCGGGATCGCGGCTATGACGCGCTGTCGCGCGCCATGATCGCGCTGGGCGTGGGCGATGCGGTGACCGCGAGCCGTTATGGCAAGGAGGCGGGCAAGCTGCTTGCCGACGATCCGGCCTCCGAGCTCGTGCTTGCCCAGAGCGCCCAGCTCGCCGGGCGTCACGACGAGGCGCGCGCGCGCTTCGAGGCCATGCTGGAAGACCCCAAGCTCAAGCCGGTCGGGCTGCACGGGCTCTACATCGAGGCGGAACGGCTGGGCGAGCCGGTGGCCGCCCGTCACTACGCCAGCGAGGCCGCCCGCCTCGTGCCGGGCTTGCCCTGGGCCGGCCATGCGGTTCTGGCCTATGAGGCGGTCGCCGGCGACTGGGACGATGCGGTCAAGTCGCTTGAGCGCAACTACGCCGCCAAGCTGGTCGACAAGAAGNCCTTCCGCCGCCACAAGGCGGTGCTGCTGACCGCCCATGCGCTGGAACTCGAGGACCGCGATCCGGATGCGGCGCGCTCGCTTGCCGGCGAGGCGCACGGGCTGGCGCCGGATCTGGTGCCCGCAAGCGTTCTGGCCGCACGTCTGGCGACCCGGCGCGGCGATGTGCGCAAGGCGATGAAGGTGGTCGAGGCGACCTGGAAGCTGTCGCCGCATCCTGACCTCGCCGAAGCCTATGCCAACGCCCGCACGGGCGATTCGGCGCAGGACCGGCTGAAGCGGGTGAAGTCGCTCGCCGCCCTTCGCGCGCACAATGTGGAAGGCGCCGTCGCGCTGGCGCGCGTCGCCATCGAGGCGGGCGACCACGCCCTTGCGCGCGAGAAGCTCAAGGCGGCGCTGACGCTGGAGCCGACCCGGCGCGTGTTCCTGCTCATGGCGGATCTGGAGGATGCGGAGAACGGCGACCGTGGCCGTGTGCGCGAGTGGTTGTCGCGGGCCGTGCGTGCCCCGGCGGACCCCGCCTGGATCGCGGACGGCGTGGTCGCGGAGACCTGGGCGCCGGTGTCGCCGGTCGATGGACGCCTGGACGCCTTCGTCTGGGCACTGCCGCCGGCGAGCGAAGGAAACGGCGAGGCGGTCGAGGCCATCGACGACAGTCTACTGGAGGCCCTTCCCGCCCAGCCCGCGCGTCCGGCCGAGGCGCTCGAGATCCTCAGCGATGCAACGGTCAGCCACCCGTATCCGGACGAGGGGACGCTCAGGGACGTGACGCAGGCCGAGGGCGCATCCGGAACGGACGCCGCGCCGGCGGCTCCCGACCCGGCTTTGTCGCAAAAGACGGAGACCGCACCTGCGGAGAGGTCTCCGCAGGCTCCCGAGCCGGTTGAAACGGCGGCGAAGAGCAGGCCGGTCGCCCCGGGCGAGGACAGCGTGTCCGACAATGGGGCCGGGGACGAGGCAAGGGCGAGCGCCGGCAACGCGGCGGACACGGCAACGGGCGAAGACGCAAGCGGAACGGGCCCGGATGCCGGCAAGCCGCAGGCCCCGGCTGCTGCCGCAAAACCGGCGGAGCCGGGCGGGACGAAGCGGGAGAAGGACCTGTCCCGGCCGATCGAGTTCCCGCTGAAGCACATGCCGGACGATCCCGGTCCCAACGGGGACGACGATGACGAGGGGCCGAGGAAACCGGCCGGCTATCGTTTCTTCAACTGATGCCTGACGGGGCAGGGCCGCGGTCCTGCCCAGACGGGTCGTTCGGGGGCGATGGGGTCGGCGCGGGGCTCAGGCGAGATCCGCGGCGGAGTGGAATTCGCCCGTTTCGGTATCCAGCAGCCGCATTTCACCGGAGCCGATGTCGAACCAGGCCCCGTGCAGGCTCAGCCGCCCCTTTTCCTCCAGGATCCTCACACAGGGAAATGTCCGCAGGTTGAGGAGCGACTGACGCACACCGGCATATTCCATGGCAAGCTGTGGGTCCTGCGCGCGCTCGACCGGATCACAGCGGAAGTTGGCCGCCGGCTCCAGGAGCGTCATCCACTTTCCGATGAAGTCGCCCGGCGAGAGCGGTTTGGATTCCTGATCGAGGAACGCCTTCACGCCGCCGCACAGGCAGTGCCCCATGACCACGATATGCTTCACCTTCAGTGCCTGCACGGCGAACTCCAGCGCCGCGCTGGTGGAATGATGCTGCATGTCGGGCTCGTAGGGTGGCACAAGGTTGGCCACATTGCGCACGACGAAAAGCTCGCCCGGTCCGGCACCGAAGATGCTCTCCGGGGTCACGCGGCTGTCGCAGCAGGAAATGACCATCACCTTCGGTTCCTGGCCGTAGACGGCAAGGCGCTCGAACTCCGAACGTTGCGAGCGGTGGGCCTGGTCGCGATACTCCAGGTATCCCCTGAGAAGCGCGTCGGGAAAGCCGGACGCCGCCGTGGCATTGGCGGCGGGCCTGTCGCCCGACGTCTGATTGTTGCTGGTCATTGCGTGTCTCCAGGGAACCTTCGTCGGCTGACTACGCACTTCCGCGTAGACGCCTCGTTCGTGAAGCACACCCTAGTTGCGCCTCCGGCGAGGGTCCACTCCGGATTCCGACGCGTGTTCCGTTGCGTCCCTTCGCCGGGACGCCGGATTCGGTCCAAGGTACGGCTTGCACGGACCGGCCATGCGCGATTGTATTGCAGCGCACCGAAGCGCGAAGGGAAGGGCAGGTCGTGAGCAAGACCAATGCGGGCAATTTTTTCGAGGATTTCCAGATCGGTCAGGTGCTTCGGCACGCAACGCCGCGAACGGTGACGAGCGGTGACGTGGCGCTCTACACCGCGCTCTACGGCTCCCGTTTCGCGGTCCAGTCCTCCGACCGTTTCGCGCATGCGCTGGGCTATCCGCAGGCGCCGGTCGACGACATGCTCGTCTTCCACATCGTCTTCGGCAAGACCGTGCCGGACATCTCGCTCAACGCGGTCGCCAATCTCGGATATGCCGGCGGAAGGTTCCTCAGCCCGGTCTATCCCGGAGAGACGCTCAGCGCGGTGTCCGAGGTGATTGGCCTCAAGGCCAACTCCAACGGCAAGACCGGTGTCGTTTACGTGCGCTCCACGGGCTACCGGCAGGATGGCACCGAGGTGCTCGACTACGTGCGCTGGGTGATGGTGCGCAAGCGCGATCCCTCCTCCCCGGCGCCGGAGCCGGTGGTGCCGGACCTGCCCGAGGCCATCGAGCCGGACGGGCTGGGTGACGCCTGCCCGTTCCTCGACACCTCCGGCTGGGACGAGGCGCTTGCCGGCACGCCCTGGCGTTTCGACGACTACAAGGTGGGTGAACGCATCGACCATGTGGACGGCATGACGGTCGAGGAGGCTGAGCACCAGCTTGCGACGCGCCTCTACCAGAACACCGCGCGCGTGCACTTCAACCAGCTCAGCGAGGGGCAGGGCCGGTTCGGACGCCGGCTGGTCTATGGTGGTCACGTGATTTCGCTGGCCCGCGCGCTCAGCTTCAACGGGCTCGGCGCGGCGTTCCATGTGGCCGGCATCAACGGCGGGCGCCACGTGGCGCCGCTCTTCGCCGGCGACACGGTTCATGCCTGGTCGGAAATCCTCGAAGCGGCCACGATCTCCGGCCGCGAGGATGTGGGCGCGTTGCGGGTGCGCACCATCGCGACGCGCGATCGGCCCTGCACCGACTTCCCCGGTTCCGATGCGGACGGGGCGTATGATCCGTCCGTGGTTCTCGACTTCGACTACTGGGTTCTGGTTCCGCGCTGAGGCGGAAACGGCCGGCGCCGCGATCCGGGCCGGCCGCGCGCGGGGCTCAGTATTCGCCGAGCTTGATGTCCGGCGTGTACTCGTGGCCCTCGACCTCCTTCACCACGGCCTGGCCGCAGGTGACGACGCCCTTCACGGCATCGAAGCTGAGCTGCGGCGAGCCATGCAGCTCCCAGCCCTTGTTGAGAGCGGCGGTGACGCGGTGGCAGAACGCGCTGTCGTCCGGTCCGGTGATGAAGCGATAGAGTTTCAAGGCGGCTGTCTCCGTTCGGCAAGGGGCCGCCACCGGCGGCCCCGATGGCTCACATATCGCGCGCGGCAAGGGCATCCGCAATGGCCACGAGGCGCGCGCCCATCTCCGCGTGAAGCCGCTCGACCATTCGCCCGTCCACCTGGATGGCGCCGCGTGCCGCGTTCTCCGGGCGCTCGAACTCGGCGATGATCCTGCGTGCCCAGGCGATGTCGTCCGCCGCCGGCGTGAAGGCCGCGTTGCAGGGCGCGATCTGGCGCGGGTGGATCAGCGTCTTGCCGTCCATGCCCGCCTCGATGCCCTCGCGGCATTCGGTGGCGAAGCCCTCGTCATCGTCCAGGTGGTTCCAAACCCCGTCGATGATGTCGATGCCATAGGCCCGCGCGGCGGCGACGCAGGTGGCAAGCCATGCGCGCATGGGCGCGCGTCCGGGGACGAGTGCGGCACGGGTTTCCTTGGCCAGATCGTTGGTGCCCATCACGAAGCAGTCGAGGCGGGTTTCGGGATTGGCCGCGGCGGCCGCGATGGCGCCGGCGTTCAGCATGGCGAGCGGCGTTTCCATCATCGCCCAGATGCGGGTCGTGCCCGGCACGCGGGCCGCGTTCAGCCGGTGGGCGACCCGGTCGAGGTCGGCGGGGCTCGACACCTTGGGCAGAAGGATCGCGTCGGGCCGGGCCGCGATCGCCATGTCGAGATCCTCCGCGCCCCAGGGGGTGGAGAACCCGTTGACGCGAATCACCAGCTCGCGATGGCCGTAGCCGCCGGAGCCGACGGCCTCGCGCACCTGGTCGCGGGCGGTGCCCTTGGCGTCGGGCGCGACCGCATCCTCGAGGTCGAGGATAAGCGCGTCCACGTCGAGCGTCTTCGCCTTCTCAAGGGCGCGGGCGTTGGAACCCGGCATGTAGAGCACGCTGCGTCGCGGACGGATCGGGGCCTTCGTCACCATGGTCACACTCCTTCATCTGCGAGCCGGCGCGGATCGCGCGCCGGGCCTTCCTTTCGATTACGTCTTCCCCGGGGTGGGCGCCACCTCGCCCTTTGGCGGAGAGCGGAAGACCATGTCCTTCGCGGCGATGAACGCGCCGAGCGTCACCAGCAGGCAGGCAAGCGCCACGCGCATGGAGAAATCGCCGAAGCCGAAGGCGATGAGAAGCAGCGTGGAGAGCACCGGGGCGGCATAGGCGCCGGCGCCCAGCACCTGGATGTCCCCCTGCTTCACGCCGCGGTCCCAGACGAAGAATGCAAGGCCGACCGGGAAGGCGGCAAGCGCGAGCACGGCGCCCCACTCGCCGGTGTCCGCCGGCCAGACCGTTTCCTCGACCATGGCGTGGGCGGCGAAGGAGAGCGCCGAGGTCGCCAGGCAGAAGGCGGCGACCGCCTCCGTCGGCACCTTGCCCAGACGGCGCGAGAGCACCGAGTAGCTCGACCAGAACAGCGCCGAGGCAACGGCGGCGAGATAGCCCGGCAGATGGGCGGGATCGAGTTCGAGCCCCTGGTCGCCAACGACCAGAAGCGCGGCGCCCGCGAGCCCGACAAGTGTACCGGCCACATGGTGCAGACGCAGCTTCTCGCCCGGCAGAAGGGCCGAGAAGAGCACGATCAGAAGCGGCCACGTGTAGTTGATGAGATTGGCGTCGACCGGCGGAGCGTTGCGGATCGCGGTGAAATAGAAGAAGTGGAAGCCGAACAGGCCGAGCGTGCCGAACGCCAGGACGCCCACGGGCTGGCGCAGCATGTGAAGCCGGCCGCGTGCCGCCAGCCAGAGTGTTGCCGCAAGGCCCGAGACGCCGAAGCAGAGCCCGTTGAGCAGGAACGGGGGAACGTCTCCCGAGGCCGCGCCGAACAGGCCGAGCGTCGACCACATGACGACCGCCGTGAGTCCGATCAGGGTCGCGTTGCGGCGCTTTGCATCTGCTGTCATTCGGGAGGGTGTCCGGACTGGAGGCGGGTGCAGACTATGCGAAATGCACGCGGGCCGCGTCAATCGCCTCTCCCCGGCACGGTGCGCCCGCCCGCAAAGATGCGCAGTTGAAATGCCTTGCGCGTTCGGGGCATTGTGAGCGCCCATTCGCCGGTTGCCGGACCCGCCGTCAGCGGATCCGGTCCGGCAGCGGCCCAAATTGTCGGAGACTGCATGAGCAAGATTTCGATCAAGACGCTCGGACCGGACGATGCGCCGGCCCTCGCTCCGCTGATCGCGGAATACGCGCAGGCGTTGAAGCGCGGCGCCCCCCGCCGTCCTGACCAGTATTACGCCGAGCGCATCCTGGGCGACCGTACCGCCCAGGTGATCGGCGCGGAAACGGATGGCAGGCTCGTCGGTTTCGCGATCTTCTTCGACCTGCCGGAGATCATCACGGGCCTGCGGACCGGCCAGCTCGACGAGATCTACGTCCATCCCGACGCCCGCAACCAGGGCATCGGCCGGCACATGATCGAATGGCTGGTGTCGGAAGGCTCGCGGCGCGGCTGGGCGCAACTGCGCTGGATCGTGCCGGGCAAGAACGCGCCCGCCGTCGCGCTCTACGACAAGATCGCCGAACCGGCGGACTGGAAGGGCTACATCATCCAGGTGGACCGTGGCGCCCAGGGCTGAGGCCCGCGCTTCCGGTCCTGCGATCTGACAAGGCAAAAAGGCGCCCCTCGGGGCGCCTTTCCCGTTTCTGGTCCCACAGGAGAGGTGCCGCGGCTTACATCACCGGCCTGAGCGGGGCGATGGGGATCAGGCCGACACGGGCGACCCCGTCGCGGAAGGCGAGCGGCACGGTCACCGCCTGCTCGCCGTCGAGCTCCGCCGGCCGGCCGAAGGCCATGATCGCGCCGGCGAGCGCGACCGAGGCGTTGGAGCCTTCCGGGAACAGCGGTGCGAGCAACGCGGGAAGCCGGTCGGCGCCGGTGACGGTGAGCGGCAGCTCGCCCTGCAGGCGGCGTTTCTCGTCGAGCGACAGGGTGCCGCTCGCCCTGAGCGCGAAGCCCTCGCCCGTCACGTCGATGGAGGTCACCTTCAGCGCGTCGGGCCGCGACAGCAGCGCGGCAAGATCGGCGCCTGAGCCGTCGAGCAGGCGGGTGCCCTCGTCAAGCCGCGCGACGAGGGCCATCTCCAGCGGCATGTTGAAAGCGGGAAGCGCCACCTCGCTGCCCGAGACGGCGATGTCGGCATCGCCGCTTCCGTCCGGCGCTGCGCGCAGGTGCACCTGCGCATCCTGGGCCGCAATCAGGGCGATCGGGGCGGGGTCTTCGGCGCCTTCCGCGAGGAGAATTTGCGGCGCGCTCAGCTCCATGGCCGCACGGTCGATGCCGGTGTCGCCGAAATGCGCGCTGGCGCGGGCGTTCTGCCAGGTGGCGAGAAGGTCGCGTCCCGGCAGCCCCGCCGGCGAGACGCCGGAAACAGTAAGCGGGGCATCGGCCTCCAGGATCACGTGGCGGGGGTCGTAGGCCAGTGCCACGGCGCGGAATCCCTCGGCCTCCAGCGTGCGACCCTGTCCGTCATCCAGCCCCAGCGGCGCGCACGAAAGCTCGAAATGAAACGGGAAGCCGGAGAGCGACTCGCGGCCGCAGGCGATCTCCTGGCCGTTGGCACGGGCAACGGCGACGGCGTTGTGCAGCAGATCCTGCGCCATGCCCCTGGCGATCGCCCAGTAGGTGCTCCACAGGCCGATCACGACCAGCGCGATCACGGCGAGCCAGACATAGCGACGGCGCGGCGAACGGGACTTGCGCGCGGGCGCCTTTCCGGAATCCGGGGCGGGGCCGTCTTCGGTCTTGGGGTCTGTCATGGTGGGGTCTGGCTCCGCGATGGATCTTCGGTGAGGACGCGCCCGGCGCGCCGTTGCCGTTTCACAACCATGTCACGCCGGCGGTTTCAAGGCGGAAACCTTGTGTGGCGGTGCGGCGGTTGCTAAAGCCTTGCCCGCGAACAGGAGAGGGCTTTGCATGCGCGACTTGTGGGTGTTCGGCTACGGATCGCTGATCTGGCGGCCGGGCTTTGCGTTCGAGGAGGCGGTTCCAGGTCTCCTGCGCGGGTCCCATCGCTCGCTCTGCATCTACTCCTGGGTCCATCGCGGCACCGAGACGCGGCCGGGCCTGGTGCTGGGGCTCGACAGGGGCGGTGCCTGCCGGGGCATGGCGTTTCGCGTCGCGGAGAAGAACCGAGACGAGGTGATCGCCTATCTGCGCGAGCGCGAGCAGGCCACCATGGTCTATCGCGAGGTGGAACGTCCGGTGCGGCTTTCCGGCGGAAGCCGTGAGACCGTGACCGCCCTGACCTATGTGGCCGACCGCAAGCATCCGCAGTACGCCGGCGTCCTGTCGCTTGAGCGCCAGGTGGAGATCGTGCGCGGCGCGGCGGGCCAGTCCGGCCCCAATCCCGACTATGTGATCAACACCGTCAATCACCTGCACCAGCTCGGCATTCGCGACGTGGGCCTCGAGGCGCTCGGCCACCGGCTGTCGGGCGCCTGAACCGGTCGCGGTTCCGCCTCAGGCGGCGCGGGCGAGCCCGCCGCGCGCGACGATGAACTCCAGAACCTCGTCCACGCCCGTGCCCGTCTTCACGTTGGTGAAGACGAACGGGCGCTCCTTGCGCATGATGCGGGAATCCCTGTCCATCACCTCCAGCGATGCGCCGACGAGCGGGGCGAGGTCGGTCTTGTTGATGACCAGAAGGTCGGAACGGGTGATGCCGGGGCCGCCCTTCCTGGGGATCTTGTCGCCGGCGGAGACGTCGATGACGTAGATCGTGAGGTCGGCGAGCTCGGGCGAGAAGGTGGCCGCCAGATTGTCGCCGCCGGACTCGATCAGGATCAGGTCCAGCTTCGGGAAGGCGGCCTCGANCTCGGCCACGGCGGCAAGATTGATCGAGGCGTCCTCGCGGATTGCCGTATGCGGGCAGCCGCCCGTCTCCACGCCGCGAATGCGCGCCGCCTCCAGGGCGCCGGAGCGGGTCAGGAACTCCGCGTCCTCACGGGTGTAGATGTCGTTGGTGATGGCGGCGATGTCGTAGTGCGCGCGCAGGCGCTTGCACAGCGCGTCCATCAGGGCCGTCTTGCCTGAGCCGACGGGGCCGCCGATGCCGACGNGCAGGGGACCGTTCGGTGAGGTCATGGGCTTGGTCTCCGATGTGGCGCCGGACGGATCAGGACCGGAACAGGCGCGTGTACTGGGTTTCGTGGTGCATGGAGGCGATGTCGGCGAGGAAGCTGCAGCCGCCGATATCATCGAGCGGTGCGGCCATGGCTTCGTCGGCGAGTGTCAGCANGAGGGGACGNAGGGCGTTCATGACCCGCTGCCCGTCGCTCTGGCCGAGCGGGACGGCGCGGATCGCGGCCGAGACGAGGTTCGCCGCCAGGGCATGAAGGAAGCCCTCGACCGTCTCGCGCGTGCCCACCTCCCAGGCGGCGGCCGAAACAGCCAGGGCGAGCGGGTAGGTCCATCCGCCGCGTGGCACGGCGCGGTCACCGTCGCAAAGCCCATGGAACACGCTGACCGCAGGCGGAGCTTCACGCCTGTGTTCCGGTGGCCAGGCGGCCCGGATCGCGGTGATGAAAGCGTCGCCCTGTGCCGTTGTCTCCAGCCGCCGCTCGCTGGTTGGCTGGAGCGCGAGCGACAGGTCCAGAAGCGCGCGCACACCGGTCTCGTCGCCGCCTCGCGCCATGTCCATGGCACGGGCGAGCAGGATCGCGTCCGAGCGTCCTGCGCCGTGGCCGAGGATGCCCGACAGCCAGTCCCGCAGCGTGTTCGCGCTCGTGACCGTTCCTTCCTCGACGGCCCACTCCAGCCCGTGGCTGTAGGTGTAGGCGCCCACGGGGAAGGACGGCGAAAGCCATGCGAGCAGCAGGTAGAGCGCGTCCGGGCGGCTGGCTGCGCGAAGGTCGGGCGAGGCGTTCATGAGACGCGCCTATCCGCTTGCCGTGTCGTGGTGATGATGCCCGTGACCATGCCCGTGCGCATGAGCATGGCCATGCCCGTGATCGTGCCCTTGCACGCTGCCATGCCCGTAGGCACCGCCCTCGGGATCGAAGGGAGCGACGAGCGGGGTCAGCTTCCCGCCAAGGCGCGAGACCATGTCCTCGATCACGTGGTCGCGGCGAATGCGCAGCGCGCCGGGGACGAGCTGGGTCGGCAGGTGCCGGTTGCCCAGATGCCAGGCGATGCGCAACAGCTCGTCCGGCGTCGCGGCCTCGATCTCGACGAGGTCCTCGGCCGCCGCCAGCACGGCGACGATGCGACCGTCACCGAGCCTCAGTCCGTCGCCATGGTGCAGGTGTACGGCCTTCGGCATGTCGAGAAGCACCTTCGTGCCGCCCGCGCAGTCGAGCACGGCGCGGCGGCGGTGCCGGTCCTCGCGGTCCAGCACGACGCTGTCGGCGGGCGCGCCTTCCCAGGTGCCGGCGGGCAGGATTTCCGCGACCGGGATCATGCGCTCTCCAGTGCCGTGGCTGCGCGCTTCATGGCGGCCAGGAAGGCGGGGCGTCTGGTCACGCGCGCGAAATACTCCGCAAGCGGCCCGTCAGCGGGAAGGTCGAATTTCGCCGCCCGCGCCCAGCCCGCGCAATGGCCGAGCAACAGGTCCGGCAGCGTGAAGTCGTCTCCGCTCAGCCAGGGGCGGTCGCCAAGCAACAGGGTCGCGCGCTCCATGGCCTTGGCGAATTCCGCGCGGCAGACCTTCTTGATCTCGGGAACGCGCAGCTCCTCGGGGTGGATGAAGCTGTTCTTGGCGGCGGTCCACAGCGCGCCCTCCACCTCGTCGACGACGAACTGGGTCAGCGCGTCCTGGCGCGCGCGGGCCAGGGTCCCGGCTTGAGCCGTCAGCCTGCCGTTCCTGTCCGCGAGATAGGTGCAGATCGCGACGGAATCGGTCAGCACGGCCTCGCCCTCCTTCAGCACGGGTATCTTTCCCAGCGGATTGAGGGCGCGCACCTCGTCGCTCTGCGGACGAAAGGGCTGCAGTTCGTAGGGCTCGCCGAGTTCCTCCAGCATCCAGATGACACGCATGGCGCGCGATTGCGGATGTCCGATGACGGTGTAGGGCGTGGCGGTCATGTGCGTTTCTCCCGTGTCGTCCCGCGCGCTCTGCGGCGCGTTTCCGGCCTGCGTTGCGACTGTCCCTTCAGAAGAGGAAATAGCGCTGCGCCATGGGGAGGCTCTCCGCCGGCTCGCAGGTGATGAGTTCGCCGTCCGCGCGCACCTCGTAGGTTTCCGGGTCGACCTCGATCTTCGGGGTTGCGTCGTTGAGGATCATGGAGGCCTTGGAAATGCCCTCGCGGGTGTTCTCGACCGGCAGCACGAGCCGGTCGAGGCTCAGCTTCTCCGCGATCCCGGCCTCATGGGCCACCTGGGACACGAAGGTGACCGAGGAAGCGGTCATGGCGCGTCCGTAGGAACCGAACATGGGACGGTAGTGCACGGGCTGCGGCGTGGGAATCGAGGCGTTGGGATCGCCCATGGGCGCGGCCGCGATCGTTCCCAGCTTGAGAACCAGGTCCGGCTTGATGGCAAAGAAGGCGGGGTCCCAGAGCACCAGGTCGGCGAGCTTGCCCGTCTCCACCGATCCGATATGGGCCGAAAGGCCATGGGCGATGGCGGGATTGATCGTGATCTTGGCCATGTAGCGGCGAACGCGGAGATTGTCGTTGTCGCCCGTCTCGCCGTCCAGACGGCCGCGCTGGACCTTCATCTTGTGGGCGGTCTGGAAGGTGCGGATGCCCACCTCGCCGACCCTGCCCATGGCCTGGCTGTCGGAGGCGATGATGGAAAGCGCCCCCATGTCGTGCAGGATGTCCTCGGCCGCGATGGTCTCGCGCCGGATGCGGCTCTCGGCGAAGGCCACGTCCTCGGGAATCGACGGGTCGAGGTGGTGGCACACCATGAGCATGTCGAGATGCTCGTCGATGGTGTTCACCGTGTAGGGGCGGGTCGGATTGGTCGACGAGGGAATGACATTCGGGAAGCTGACCACCTTCAGGATGTCCGGGGCGTGACCGCCTCCCGCGCCTTCGGTGTGGAAGGCATGGATCGTGCGTCCCTTGAAGGCGCCGACCGTGTTTTCCACGAAGCCGCTCTCGTTGAGCGTGTCGGTGTGGATCATCACCTGCACGTCGTAGGCGTCGGCAACCGACAGGCAGCAGTCGATGGCGGCCGGCGTGGTGCCCCAGTCCTCGTGCAGCTTCAGCGCCATGGCGCCCGAACGGACCTGTTCCTCGAGCGGCGCAGGCAGGGCCGCGTTGCCCTTGCCGGCGAAGGCGAGGTTCATGGGAAAGGCCTCCGCCGCCTGCAGCATGCGCTCCATGTGCCAGGGGCCGGGGGTGCAGGTGGTGGCGTTGGTGCCGGTCGCCGGGCCGGTGCCGCCGCCGATCATGGTCGTCACGCCGGAGGTCATCGCCTCCTCGATCTGCTGCGGGCAGATGAAGTGGATGTGGGCGTCGATGAGGCCGGCGGTGACGATCTTGCCCTCGGCGGCGATCACCTCGGTGCCCGGCCCGACGATGATGTCGACACCGGGCTGGATGTCCGGGTTGCCGGCCTTGCCGATGGCCGCGATGCGTCCGTCCTTCAGTCCGATGTCGGCCTTGTAGATGCCGGAGTGATCGACGATCAGCGCGTTGGTGATGACGGTGTCGACCGCCCCTTGCGCCCGGGTGCGCTGGGACTGGCCCATGCCGTCGCGAATCACCTTGCCGCCGCCGAACTTCACCTCCTCGCCGTAGAGGGTGAAGTCGCGCTCCACCTCGATGACGAGATCCGTGTCCGCGAGCCTGACCCGGTCACCCGTGGTCGGCCCGAACATGTCCGCATAGGCGGCACGCGACAGCTTGTAAGCCATGTCCCCTCCGGCAACGCTGGCGGCCGGTCTCTCAGTTTCCGAGACCGGCGGCGAGTTGTTCCAGTTCCTCGGTGCGCTGCGCGGTCAGGTCGGCATTGCACTGGTAGATGAGCATCGGTTCCATCGTGCCGCCATGGGCGAGGTAGCCGTAGGCGGCGCAGGCCTTGTCCCGATAGGCGATCCAGGCGCGCTGGGCGCCACGCAGCATGTCCGAGGCGCCCGCCTGGTCCGCCGGCAGGTCGGCATCGATGCGGCGCATGGTGGCCATCGCTTCGCCGTAGGCCTCGTTGAGGGCCTTGTCGGCTTCCTGCCAGTCCTGTTCCGCGCAGTAGGTCATTTCCATCTGTACCTGCGGGTCGTCGCAATCGACTTCGGGCGTTTCGGCACGTGCGGGAGCGGCCGCGAGCGCGACGGCGAACGCTATGGGTAGGAACAGGGTGGCGAGGCGTGTCATGGGTCGTATGTCCTTTGCAGGCGGGGTCACAATGATCCCATCACCTTGCCATTGAACCCGTAGACCGCGCGATCCCCCACAAAGGGGACGAGCGTGATTTTGCGTGCCTGTCCCGGCTCGAAACGGATCGCCGTTCCCGCCGGGATGTCGAGACGCATTCCCCGTGCCGCCGCCCTGTCGAAGGAGAGCGCCGGGTTCGTCTCCGCGAAATGATAGTGGCTGCCGACCTGCACAGGCCGGTCGCCGGTGTTGGCGACCTCGATCTCGAGCGTGCGGCGCCCGGCGTTCAGTTCGATTTCGCCCTCGGCGGGCAGGATCTCACCTGGAATCATGGCGCACCTCAGCGGATCGGATGGTGGACGGTGACGAGCTTGGTACCGTCGGGAAAGGTGGCCTCGACCTGCACGTCGTGAACCATCTCCGCGATTCCGTCCATCACCTGGTCGCGGGTGAGAACGGTCGCGCCGGCGCTCATGAGGTCGGCCACGGTGCGTCCGTCGCGNGCGCCTTCCACCACGAAGTCGGTGATCAGGGCGATGGCCTCGGGATAGTTCAGCTTCACGCCGCGGGCGAGGCGGCGTCGGGCGACCTCCGCCGCCATGGCGACGAGCAGCTTGTCCTTCTCGCGCGGGGTCAGTTTCATGGCTCGAACCTCATGGAAAGTCCCTTTTCGCTCGATGCGTGCTCAGCAATGCCAGGTGCGGGGAAGGGCCATGCCCCGCCAGGTCTCCAGAAATCCGATGNGACCGTCGCGAAGCTCCTGGCCGGTGTCGGCGACGAAGCGTAGCACGAGGCAGTCGGGCAGCGTACTGACACCGCACCTGAGCCCGGTGNGGCGCGCNCGCAGGCTTTCGAGCAGGCCGCGCGCGCGTTCCAGGTCCTGGCCCGCGCCCGGGCGGCAGTCGACCAGCGTCGCGAAGGCGCGCCCGCCGGCCGCGGTCGCCGATCCGGCGAGAATGTCCGCCGCGTCGCCGGCGATGCGGGTCTCGTCGGCGAAGACCAGGCGTCCGTCGCGGCGAATGCGCCAGCGATCGCGGAAGGTCAGGCCGTGCACCACCTCGCCCATGGCCTCGCGGCCCATGACGACGCTTTCCAGCGCCAGCAGGGAGGCGGTGGGGGCGAGATCGGCGGAAAAGGAGCGGGTCAGTTCGGCCCGGTCGAAGACGATCGTTTCCTGCGGCAGCCACTCCAGGCACGCGTTGTCGCCGGCCCGCAGGATGTTCTCCACGTGGGCGGCGCCCTCCGCGCTGCGGTAGACGCGTTCCGCCGCCTGAGTGGTGACGACCGCGCGGGCGCCCTCGCCGACCTCCGCGTCGAACTCGAGATGGTCGCCGCCGGTCAGGCCGCCGGCCGTGTTGAGCAGGACGGCGACCGGAATCGCGTCATGGGTGCGCGGCAGGCGGGCCTTGGCCGAGCCGCTCTGCTCCAGGTCGGCAAGCCGCGTCTGGCCGTCGCGGGAGAGAAACCGCACCCTTGCGCGCCCGCGGGCACGCTGGAGGGCGGGCGGACTGGTCGTTCTGGGGGAAGCCGGGTCGGGCAGCATGATCGTGCGGACTCTTTTGTTATGCTCTGGACGAACGGTATCTCACCCGTTCCATCATGCCGTTAGCAAGAGCGGGGCCAAGTGTGCGGCAAGGGCGGGGCCAGGTGTGCCCGCGTGGCCGCCGGCTGCCGTGGCGCACCGATCGCGCCGCTCCCGCCGCGTGGCGCGCGGATCGGGCCGGGCGTGCGGATTTGCCCGCATATTGTGCATTTGCCCAAGCGGAAGGCGTCGTCAGGGGCTTTGCAATTGGCGGCGCGCGCGGTCATGATCGCCGCCGATTTCGCGCGTGCGGCAGGTCCGGCGCGCTGGCTCTCCAGGAGACGGCAATGATCCGCGACGACATCAAGGGCGCCATGAAGGACGCCATGAAGGCAAAGGACACGGCGGCACTGGGCGCGCTGCGGCTGATGATCTCGGCCATCAACGACAAGGACATCGAGCGGCGCGGCAGCGAGGCGGCGGCGGGTGACGACGACGCGCTCGTGATCGAGGTGCTCAAGCGCATGATCAAGCAGCGCCGCGATTCCATCGCGCTCTACGAGAAGGGCGACCGCGAGGATCTGGCGGAGAAGGAGCGTGGCGAACTCGCGGTGATCGAGCGCTTCCTGCCCCGCCAGATGAGCGGTGAGGAGACGGAAGCGGCCGTTCGCGAGGCGATCGCGGCGGTCGGCGCCAGCGAGCCTAAGGACATGGGCCGTGTCATGGCGGAGCTGCGCGCGCGCCATGCCGACACGATGGACATGGGACGGGCCAGCGCGCTGGCGAAGGCGGCGCTTGCATCCTGAAACCTCGCGGCCGCCGAAGAGACGCGGAGCTTGCGAAGTTTTGCAATTCGGGGCCCGGATCGGCTAGAAAGAAAAGGGACACACGGGCGCGCAAGAGGCTGCCCGCGCCCTGCTCGTCGTCGCCTGGAGGTGTATCAGTGCCAAGCAATGCGGTGATCCGTTTGGCGATGGGTGCCGGAAGGGGCGTCCTGTCCCTCGTTCTGGCCATGGTCCTGTTTGCCGGCGTGCTCGCCGCCGGATCCGCCCCGGCGCGGGCCGGCATCGGGGCGTGGATCGTCGTCGACATGGAGACCGGGGCCGTGCTCGACCAGCAGGCCGCGCGCCGCCAGTGGTATCCGGCTTCGATCACGAAGCTCATGACCGCCTATCTGACCTTCAAGGCCATGCGCGAGGGCCGGGCCGACAAGACTTCGGTCGTGACCGTCAGCGCCAATGCGCATTCCATGCCGCCGAGCAAGATCGGCTTCAAGCCGGGCACGCGGATTACCCTCGACACGGCGTTGAAGATGCTGATCGTCAAGTCGGCGAACGACATCGCGGTGGCCGTGGCGGAGTCGATCGGCGGCAGCGAGCCGGGGTTCATCGCCATGATGAACGAGGAGGCGCGCCGGCTCGGCATGAGCGCCACCCATTTCGTCAATCCGCACGGGCTCCCCGACAACGGGCAGGTTTCCTCGGCGCGTGATCTTGCCGTTCTTGCCCGCGCGCTCTGGCGTGAGTTTCCCGAACACCGGCACTACTTCCAGGTCGCGGGGCTGCGGCTTGGCAACAAGCTGCTGAAGTCCGCCAACCGCGAGTTTCTGGCCCGGGTGCCCGGCGCCAATGGCATGAAGACCGGTTATGTGTGCAATTCCGGGCTCAACGTGGTCGTCACGGCGACGCGTGGCGGGCGCACGGTGATGGCCGTCATTCTCGGCGCCGCGTCCGGCGTGGAGCGGGCGGCGAAGGCGCGGGGGCTTCTCGAGGATGGCTTCCGCACTCGCTCGGGGCGCAGCCTCGACCAGCTCACGGGCGTCTCCGGCCGTCCTCCGGCGGACGGATACTGCAAGCGCAACGAACGGCCCAGCGCCGAGGACCTGATGGCCGCCTATGCCGGCGGCGGCAGCCGTTCCGGCGGGTCGGTCCTGTCCTTCGCGGCGGCCGGCGTGTCGCGTCCGCCCGCGCTCCAGGGGCTTGCCGCGCCCGTCGCGGGGGATGACGATGACGACGTGCCCACCAAGGAGAACGGCAAGACCGACTGGGCCAAGGTGGTGGACGAGGTCATCGGTCCGCGCCAGCGCGACAATGCCCCGATCCGCGTTTCGGTCGCCGTGCCGGCGGGGGCCACGCCGCCGCGCGTCGCCGGTGTTCCGGCGTCCGCGATCGCGACCGTTTCCGGCGGGGTCGCGGCGCCCGGCATTCCGCTGCCGACGCCCAAGCCCTTCACCGTGGCGGCTGGAAACGACGGCCCGGCCGCGGGGGCGATCCTGGTTCCCTCCAGCCCCTCTTCCGCGGATGCGGCCCCGAAGCCCGGCTCGATCTTCCGGGGCAAGCCGCTCGTGATCGTGCCGAGACCGCTGGCGGCTCCACGCCCCTGATCGCGTCAATGCAAACCGCCTGATCGCGGACGGGCCTCGCGTCCGTCCGCGCGCCTACTTGAGGACCTGTCGTGACCGCTTCCTCCCCGCCCGCCGCGCGCGGGCCCAAGCCTCCGATCCCGCTGACCGTCATCACCGGCTTTCTCGGCTCGGGCAAGACGACCCTGCTCAACGCGCTTCTCGCCGACCCGGCGCTGTCCGACACCGCCGTCATCATCAACGAGTTCGGCGAGGTGGGCCTCGACCATCTGTTCGTCGCCGGCGGTGACGAGGGCATCATCGAGCTGTCGTCGGGCTGCCTGTGCTGCACGATCCGGGGCGACCTCGTCACGACGCTGGAGGATCTGCTGCGCCGGGTCGACAACGGACGCACCGAGCATCTGGCGCGCGTGGTGATCGAGACGACGGGTCTCGCCGATCCGGCCCCCGTCCTGCACACGGTGATGCAGCATCCCTATCTGGTCATGCGCTACCGCCTCGATGGCGTGGTGACGCTGGTCGACGCGGCGAACGGGCTTGGGACGCTCGACGCGCAGGAAGAGGCGGTGAAGCAGGTGGCGGTCGCCGACCGGATCGTGCTCACCAAGACCGACCTGCCCGAAGGCGCGGCCGCGCTCGACGAGGACGCGCCCCTGCGCCGGCGCATCCGCGAGCTCAACCCGGCGGCGCCGGTGCTGCTTGCGCAGGCGGGCGAGGCGACGGCGCGCGATCTCATTGGTCTCGGGCTCTACGATCCCGACACGAAGACCGCCGACGTGCGCCGCTGGCTCAACGCGGAAGCTTATGAAGGCGATGCCGGGCATCACCATCATCACGACCACGATCATGATCACCACCACCACCACCACCACCACCACGGGCATGATCACGGCCATGATCCGAACCGGCATGGCGACGACATTCGTGCCTTCTCGCTGACCAGCGACAGGGCGATCAGCGCGTCCGGACTGGAAATGTTCCTGGACCTCTTGCGCTCGGCGCATGGGCCGAAGCTCCTGCGCATGAAGGGCATCGTGCGGATCGCCGAGGACCCCGAGCATCCGGTCGTGCTGCATGGGGTGCAGCACGTGTTTCATCCGCCGACGCGCCTCGAGGCGTGGCCGGATGCCGACCGCACCACGCGGCTGGTCTTCATCACCCGCGATTTGCCGGAAGGCTTCGTGCGCCGTCTCTTCGATGCCTTCGTGGGCAACGTGCAGACCGACACGCCGGACGGGGCCGCGCTGTCGGAAAATCCGCTCGCGATCACCGGCTTCAGCGGCCGCTTCGGGTAACGTACGCCTACACGGGCCTGCCGGCCGTTGCCTCAGTCGCCCTTGCCGTCCCGCACCCGGATGAGGCCTTCCTGGGCGACCGAGGCGACGAGTTCGCCGGAGCGCGTGTAGAGGCTTCCCCGGGTAAAGCCGCGACCGCCGGACGAAGACGGGCTGTCCTCGACGTAGAGCAGCCATTCGTCGGCGCGAAACGGGCGGTGGAACCACATGGCGTGATCGAGGCTGGCCACCTGGAGCCCGGTGTCGAACACGCTGGTGCCATGCGCGAAGAGCGAGGTGTCGAGCAACGTCATGTCGGAGGCATAGGCCAGGACGCAGGTGTGGATGCGCGGATCGTCGGGAAGCGGCGCGCTGGCGCGCACCCAGACGTTCTGGGACGGCACCAGCTTCTTGCGGCTGAAATAGTGGGTCAGGTCGACGGGGCGCAGCTCGATCGGGCGTTCGCGCTCCCAGTAGCGCCGCACGGCTTCCGGGGCATGGGCGAGGAACTTTTCCTTCAGCTCCGCCTCGCTGGGAAGGTCTTCCGGCGCCGGAACGTCAGGCATCGCGGTTTGATGTTCCAGCCCCTCTTCCATTTTCTGGAAGGAAGCCGACATGGAGTAGATCGCCCGTCCGTGCTGGATGGCGACGACCCGCCGCGTTGTAAAGCTGCCGCCGTCGCGGATACGGTCGACCTCGTAGATGATGGGAACCGCCGGGTCGCCGGGGCGCAGGAAGTAGGCATGAAGCGAATGCACCATCCGCTCTTCCGGCACGGTGCGCGAGGCGGCGACCAGCGCCTGGCCGATGACCTGGCCGCCGAACACGCGCTGCCATCCCACCTGCGGGCTCATGCCGCGGAAGAGATTGTGTTCCAGGGGCTCGAGATCGAGTATCGAGAGCAGGGCGTCCACGGCGGAAGGCATGTTCGGGGACCTCTTCGGGGAAACGGGCGGCCGGTCGTCGGGCTCCGGCGGTGGGCGAACCTGAGTGCCGGGCGGGCCCAAAGTCAAGACTGTCGCAGGGGAAGGCCCCGGCCGGACACGAAAGCCCGGCACAGCGCAAGGAGAAGCGGATGAGCGCGCAAGACACACCGATCGACGTCCTGATCGCCGGCGGCGGCTACGTCGGACTGTCGCTCGCCGTGGCATTGAAGCAGGCGGATCCGGCGATGGAGATCGCCGTCGTCGACCTGCGCGAGATCGAACAGATGGAGCGCGACCCGCGCGCCTCGGCCATCGTGGCCGCCGCCTCGCGGATGCTCGACCATCTCGGCGTGTGGGAGGAGATCCGCCCGCAGGCGCAGCCGATGACCGAGATGATCGTGACGGATTCCAGGCTGCGCGACACGGTCCGCCCGGTTTTCCTGACCTTCGACGGCGACGTGGAGCCGGGTGAGCCCTTCGCGCACATGGTGCCGAACGGCACCATGGTGGGTGCGCTGGCGCGCCGGGCGGTGGCGCTTGGCGTCGACCTTCTCACCAGCGACAGTGTCACCGGCTTCACCATGACCGGCTCCGGCGTGGACATTCGCCTCGGGTCGGGCGCGGCCCGGCATGCGCGGTTGCTGGTGGCGGCGGACGGCGTGCGGTCCAAACTGCGCGATCTTGCCGGGATCGGCGTGGTGCGCTGGGACTACGACCAGTCGGGCATCGTCACCACCGTGCGGCACGAGCGCCCGCACAACGGCCGCGCCGAGGAACACTTCCTGCCGGCGGGACCTTTCGCCATCCTGCCGCTCGTCGGCGATCGTTCGTCGCTTGTGTGGTCGGAGCGGCGCGCGGATGCCGACAAGCTGGTCAAGGGCGACGATTTCACCTTCGAGCTCGAGCTGGAACGCCGTTTCGGCCACCATCTCGGCAAGATTGAGCTTGCCGGTCCGCGCCATGCCTTTCCGCTCGGCCTCACGCTGGCCCGCGATTTCGTGCGCCCGCGCTTCGCGCTTGCCGGCGATTCCGCCCATGGCATTCACCCGATCTCGGGTCAGGGCCTCAACATGGGCTTCAAGGACGTGGCGGCCCTGGCGCAGGTGCTTGTCGAGGCACGGCGCCTTGGCGAGGACATCGGCGCGCAGCACGTGCTGGAGCGCTACCAGCGCTGGCGGCGGTTCGACACCTGGCGCATGGGGGTCGTGACCGACGTGCTCAACCGGCTTTTCTCCAACGATCTCGACGTGGTGCGTGCCGTGCGCGACATGGGGCTCGGCCTCGTGGACCGCATGCCGGGCCTGAAGCGGATGTTCATTCGCCAGGCCGCCGGCCTGGAGGGTCCGGCGCCGAGACTGCTCGCGGGCCAGGCCATCTGAACGTGCTATTCGTGCGAAAGTCGTTTCATCCGGCGGCCGTTTCGGACTAGGTAGGAAACCGCGCCGGCGCGTTCCGCCGGCGGAGGAGGGACAACCGCTTCATGGCCGACACCGCTCCGGCCCCGCCGCGCCCGGACCGTCCGATGGACCGGCGGCAGCGCAGCGTGCTCATCACCGGGTGCTCGTCGGGGATCGGCGAGGCGGCCGCGCACACCCTGCGCGGGCGTGACTGGAGGGTGTTCGCGACCGCGCGCCGGGACGAGGACGTCGCCCGGCTGCAGGCCATGGGCTTCGAGAGCCTGCGTCTCGACTATCACGACGAAGCAAGCCTGGTCGCCGGCGCGCGCGAGGTGCTGGAGAGAACGGACGGACGCCTCGACGCGCTGTTCAACAACGGCGCCTTCGCGATTCCCGGGGCCATCGAGGATCTTCCCGCCGACGCGCTTCGCGACCTTTTCCAGGCCAATTTCTTCGGCTGGCACACGCTGACAAGGGCGATCCTTCCCGCCATGAGGGCGCAGGGCGGCGGCCGGATTGTGCAGTGCTCGTCGATCCTGGGGTTCATCGGCATGCCGTATCGCGGCGCCTACAACGCGTCCAAGTTCGCGCTGGAGGGCTACAGCGACACCCTGCGGCTGGAGCTTGCGGGAACCGGCATTCACGTGTCGCTGATCGAGCCGGGGCCGATCGCCACCCGCTTCACCGAAAACGCCATGGCGAAGTTTCACGAGGTGATCGGCGAGGAAGGGCTTGCCGTCTCGCCGCATCGCGCGAGTTACGAGGCACGGCTCGCGCGCATGGCCGCCGGCGAGCCCTCGCCGTTCAAGCGACCGCCCCGGGCGGTGGTGCGCCAGCTCGTCCACGCGCTCGAGGCGTCGCGTCCGAGGCCGCGCTATCGCACGACGGTGCCGACGCGGGTCATGGCCGTGGCGCGGCGGATGCTGAGCACGCGCATGATGGACCGGGTCCTGGCGCGTGCCGCGCGCGGAGAGGAACAGGCCGGCCCCGCCGGCAGATGACGACGCGCCCCGGAAACGGGCGGCGAGACAGAACTGGAAGGACTGGAAATGGCTGAAATCCTGCGGGCGGCAATTCCCTTCGCGGTCGGCGCGGTGGCGGTCGTCCTGCTGCTGGGCCTGTGGAACATGATGCGCGGCGGCTCGTCCTCGCGGTCGCAGACCCTCATGCGCTGGCGCGTGGGCCTGCAGTTTCTCGCGATCCTGATCGTCATGACGGTGCTCTACCTGACCGGCTCCCGTCCCTGACAGGTGAACCAGAGGAGGTCCGTATGGTTGTCCTGAACAAGATCTACACGAAGACCGGCGACGGCGGCACGACCGCCCTTGCCTCCGGCGAGCGCCGGCCCAAGCATGACCTGCGGGTCGAGGCCTATGGCACGGTCGATGAAACCAACGCGGCGGTCGGGCTCGCCCGGCTCGCGGTGGCGGAGAGCGATCCCGATCTCGACGCGGTGCTGGCGCGCATCCAGAACGACCTGTTCGATCTCGGCGCGGACCTGGCGACGCCGGAGAGCGAGAACCCGGCCTATCCGCCGCTCAGGGTCGTCGAGGCGCAGGTGAAGGCGATCGAGGCGGAGATCGACCGGCTCAACTCCGGTCTCGAGCCGCTGCGCTCCTTCGTGCTGCCCGGCGGTTCACAGGCGGCGGCGCATCTTCACCATGCCCGCACGGTGTCGCGGCGTGCGGAACGGCTCATCACGGCGCTGGCCGAGCAGGAGCCGGTCACGCGCGAGGCGCTGGTCTACATGAACCGGCTGTCCGATTTCTTCTTCGTCGCCGCGCGCCATGCGAACGACCGGGGTCAGGCGGACGTTCTCTGGGTGCCGGGCAAGAACCGCTGAGGCGGCCGCGCCCGCGGGCGCGGACAAGAGCGAGATCCGATGTTCCTGCCGCTTTACGATCACAATCCGCTGCGCCACGTGCGGCGACAATTTGTCACATGGGGGCTGATCGCGCTCAACGTGGCCGTCTTCGTGTTCGTGCAGGGCGGCGGGCTCAGCGAACCGGCCATGCAGGCGGCGAGCCTGTCGTTCGGGCTGGTGCCGGCGGTGCTGTTCGACCTGCGTGAACTCGCGCCCGAACTGGCGATCGCGCCCGACGGCGTCTCGCTCGTCTCCTATGCCTTCCTGCACGGGAGCTGGGTTCATCTGGGCGGCAACATGCTGTTCCTCTGGGTCTTCGGCGACAATGTCGAGGACGCGATGGGCCATGTCCGCTTTCTGGTCTTCTACCTCTTGTGCGCGGCGTTCGCCGGGTTTGCCCATGCGTTGCTGGAGCCGTCGTCCATCGTGCCGCTGATCGGCGCGTCGGGGGCGGTGGCGGGCGTCATCGGCGCCTATCTGGTCCTGCATCCGAAGGTGAGGGTCTGGGTGCTGGCGCTCGGGCGCGTTCCGCTGCGCCTGCCCGCGTGGCTTCTGCTGGCGGGATGGATCGCGTTCCAGGTCTTCATGGCGCTTGGCGGCGGCGACCGGCAGGTGGCCTGGTGGGCGCATGTCGCAGGCGCGATCGCGGGCGCCGTTCTCGTGGTGCCCATGCGCCGGCGGGGCGTGCCACTTCTTGATCGCGGCCTGCAGGGGTAAGCGCGGGCACGGGCGGGCGATTCAGGGTTTGCGGCGGTGCGGGACGCGAGATTGACAGGTTTCCGCCACCCCAGTACGGTCGCGCGCCAAAGAGACCAGACCGGCGGTTTTGCGCCGAATTCGGGTGCCCTTGGGGAATGTCCGGCGGCCCGCACGGGACGGACGGAAGCCACGGGCGGATGTGGCACGATGATGTGACACGATGACGACCGGCGGCCGTAGCGAGCGGCCGCGCCAGCGGGAGGTTGCACAGCCGATGAAGATCCTTGTGCCTGTGAAGCGGGTGATCGACTACAACGTCAAGGTCCGGGTCAAGGCGGACGGGTCGGGCGTCGATCTTGCAAACGTCAAGATGTCGATGAACCCGTTCGACGAGATCGCCGTCGAGGAGGCGATCCGCCTTCGCGAAGCCGGCAAGGCGGACGAGATCGTGGTCGTTTCCGTCGGTCCGCAGCAGGCTCAGGAGACGCTGCGCACGGGTCTCGCCATGGGCGCCGACCGCGGCATCCTGGTCAAGACCGACGCCACGACCGAGCCGCTCGCCGTGGCCAAGATCCTCAAGGGGATCGTCGAGGCCGAGGAGCCGGGCCTGGTGATCCTGGGCAAGCAGGCGATCGACGACGACTGCAACCAGACGGGCCAGATGCTCGCCGCGCTGCTGGGCTGGTCGCAGGGCACCTTCGCCTCGAAGGTGGACCTGGGCGAGGGCACGGCCGACGTGACCCGCGAGGTCGACGGCGGCCTGCAGACCGTGAAGGTCAAGCTTCCCGCGATCGTCACCACGGACCTGCGCCTCAACGAGCCGCGTTACGCGTCCCTGCCCAACATCATGAAGGCGAAGAAGAAGCCGATCGACGAGAAGTCGCCGGACGACTTCGGTGTCGACGTCTCGCCGCGTCTCGAGGTGCTGAAGACGGCGGAGCCGCCGGCACGCGCGGCCGGCGTCAAGGTCGCCGACGTCGCCGAGCTGGTGGGCAAGCTCAAGTCCGAAGCCGGCGTGCTCTGAAGCAGACGGGAAGGAGAGAAAGACATGACCATTCTTCTTGTTGCCGAGCATGACAACGAGGCGCTGAACGAGGCGACCAACAAGGCGATGACCGCCGCCGTGGCCATGGGCGGCGACGTCCATGTTCTCGTCGCGGGATCGGGCTGCCGCGCGGTGGCCGAGCAGGCCGCGAAGCTTGCCGGTGCCGCCAAGGTGCTCCTCGCGGACGGCGAGGGCCTGTCCGCCCAGCTCGCCGAGCCGATGGCCGAGCTCATCCTGTCGCTGGCCGACGGATACGACGGCATCGTCGCCGCCGCGACCGCCAACGGCAAGAACACGCTGCCGCGCGTCGCCGCCCTGCTCGACGTGATGCAGATCTCCGACATCACCGCCGTGATCGACGGCGAGACCTTCGAGCGTCCGATCTACGCCGGCAACGCGATCCAGACCGTCAAGTCGTCCGACCCGAAGAAGGTCGTGACGGTGCGCACGGCCAGCTTCGCCGCGGCGGAGGAAACCGGTTCCGCCTCGGTCGAGGATGTGGCCGCGACCTCGTCGGACCTGTCCAGCTTCGTCGGTCAGGAGCTCTCGGAGTCCGACCGTCCGGAACTGGCCTCGGCCAAGATCATCGTGTCGGGCGGTCGCGCGCTCGGCTCGAAGGAGAAGTTCGAGGAAGTCATCCTGCCGGTGGCGGATGCGCTCGGCGCGGCCGTCGGTGCCAGCCGCGCGGCGGTCGACGCGGGCTACGCCCCCAACGACTGGCAGGTCGGCCAGACCGGCAAGGTCGTGGCGCCGGACCTCTACATCGCCTGCGGCATTTCCGGTGCGATCCAGCATCTGGCCGGCATGAAGGACTCCAAGGTGATCGTCGCGATCAACAAGGACGAGGAGGCACCGATCTTCCAGGTCGCCGATTACGGTCTTGTCGCCGATCTCTTCGAGGCCCTGCCGGAGTTCAAGGCCGCCGTCGAGGCCGCCAAGGGCTGACCGGCCGCGCGCCGGTGAAGCCGGCGGCCACAACGGCACGCGATCTGGAAGGCCCGTCGTCCCCGGCGGGCCTTCTTTATCTGCACGGCCCGGGCTGACGTCTTGCGGCGGCGGCCCGAAATTGCCATGAATAGCCCACTCAGCGACGCGGGCGCCGCCCGCGACCGCCCAACGAAATCGGAACGCAAGATGGTGAGCGAAATCAAGACGGTTGGCGTTATCGGTGCCGGCCAGATGGGCAGCGGCATCGCGCATGTATGCGCGGTCGCCGGATTTCGGGTGGCGCTGCACGACATCTCCCGCGACCGGATCCAGTCCGGTCTGGCGTCCATCAACGGCAACATGGCGCGGCAGGTCTCCAAGGGCCAACTCGAGGAGGACGTGCGCAGCGCGGCGCTGGAGCGCATCGTCGCCGCCGAGAGCATGGAAGAACTCGGCAACATGGATCTCGTCATCGAGTCCGCGACCGAGAACGAGCAGATCAAGCGCAAGATCTTCTCGCAGCTTTGCCCGCTGCTGAAGCCGGAGGCGATCCTCGCCACCAACACCTCGTCGATCTCCATCACGCGGCTTGCCGCCTCGACGGATCGGCCCGAGCGTTTCATCGGCATCCACTTCATGAACCCCGTGCCGATCATGGAGCTCGTGGAACTGGTGCGCGGCATCGCGACCGAGGACGAGACCTTCGAGGCGTCCAAGGAGTTCACGCGCAAGCTCGGCAAGACGACCGCGGTCGCCGAGGATTTCCCGGCCTTCATGGTCAACCGCATCCTGCTGCCGATGATCAACGAGGCGATCTACACGCTCTACGAGGGTGTCGGTTCGGTCGAGGCCATCGACACGGCCATGCGGCTCGGTGCCAACCACCCCATGGGGCCGTTGCAGCTTGCCGACTTCATCGGTCTCGACACCTGCCTTTCGATCATGCAGGTGCTCTACGAGGGGCTCGCGGACACCAAGTACCGCCCGTGCCCGCTGCTGGTGAAATACGTCGAGGCGGGCTGGCTCGGCCGCAAGACCCAGCGCGGCTTCTACGACTATCGCGGCGAGACGCCGGTCCCGACCCGCTGAGGCCGGCGCCCCCGGCCTGAACGGTTTGAAAAAGGGCGGCCCTCGGGCCGCCCTTTCGCGTTGGTACGGATCCACACGGTTTCTCCCCGGCACGTCACTCCGCACGAGGCTCGTGAGGTGGGGGCGATCCACCTCTTCCGGTTGTCTTAATCGGGCGTTAACGCCGTGCGGCTAGGATCATTCGCAAGATCCATTCGAAGTGCCCGCGAGGGCGCAGGGAGATGCCATGTCCAGCGTCGCCGCCGCGATGGCGGGAGCTTCCGCCGCGCAGACCCAGATGTCGCTCCAGACCACCTTCATGAAGCAGAACGCGAATGCCGAGGCCGGTATCGCGGCGCTTCTGGAGGCGAATGCGCAGAATGCCGAGGCGCTTGCCGCGCAGCCGCCGGCCGGCGCCGGCATTGGCGGCAGGGTCGACGTCACCGTCTGACCGGCCTTCACACCGTCATGAAAAAAGGCGCCTGTCCCGCGAGGACGGCGCCTTTTTCGTGTCCGGCGGTCATTTCCTAGCTGCCGCTTTCCTGCGTCTGTTTGCCGGCGGCCTCGAGCGCGGCGCGGATCAGCGCCTTGGCATCTTCCGAAGCCCATTCCGCAGGCCCCATGAGCGCGCCGATCTCGCAGCCGTTGCGATCGAGAAGCAGCGTGGAGGGCAGGCCGGGCGCGCGACCCATCGCCCGCACGTCATGGAAGATCTTCATGGTCGGGTCCTGTCGGAAGGCGAGGTGGCTCACGCCGATCTCGTCCAGGAAGCCTTTCGGCTTCTCCGTGCCGCCCTGGTCGACGCTGATCGTGGTGACCTCGAAGTCATCGCCGCCAAGCTCCGCCTGAAGCGCGTCGAGGGCCGGCATTTCTTTGCGGCACGGCGCGCACCAGGTCGCCCAGAGATTGACGAGGCGGAGCTTGGGCGGCAGTGCGCCAAGCGTCGTTTCCGCGCCGGTGTCATCCTGGAATCGGAGATCCGCGAAGGAGCGGCGCTCCCGTGCCGGCAGGAAGGCGGCCAGCTCTCCCGTTGCATAGGGGGCAACCGCATCGGCGATTTCGGCACTCGCGGCGCAGGCTGCGACCTGCTGCGTGTTGCCATCCTCCCCGCCGATCACGTATATCCCGGCCAGTCCGGCCGCCAGCGCGGCCGCGGCCACGCCGGCAAATGCCAGACGTCGGGTGGTGCGCGGTTTCTCTTCGTTGGTCATCAGTCACGTATCCGTCCGTTTGAGGCGCCAGAGGGGCACGCTTATGAGCAATCGCATGTGGGGAGGCCGGTTCGCCGAAGGACCCGACGCCATCATGGAGGAGATCAACGCCTCCATCGACTACGACCGCAAGCTCTACCGGCAGGATATAGAGGGTTCCAAGGCTCATGTCCGCATGTTGGCGGCGCGTGAGATTGTCGCTGGCGAGGACGCGGAGAAGATCGCGGGCGGTCTGGACGCAATCCGCGCGGAGATCGAGGCGGGCGAGTTCACCTTCTCGCGTGCGCTCGAGGACATCCACATGAACGTGGAATCGCGCCTTGCGGAGCTGATCGGCCCGGCGGCCGGACGCCTGCACACGGCGCGTTCGCGCAACGACCAGGTCGCCACCGACTTCCGCATGTGGGTGCGCGACACGCTGGACACGCTCGACCAGCAGCTCGGCGATCTGATCCAGGCTCTCGCGTCCCGTGCCGAGGAACACGCCGGCGACGTGATGCCGGGCTTCACCCATCTCCAGTCGGCCCAGCCGGTGACCTTCGGCCATCATCTGCTCGCCTATGTCGAGATGTTCGCCCGCGACCGCTCGCGGATGCGCGACGCGCGCGCGCGCATGAACGAATGCCCGCTCGGCTCGGCGGCGCTCGCCGGCACATCCTTCCCCATCGACCGGGAGATGACGGCCGCCGCGCTCGGCTTCGACCGGCCCACCGCCAATTCGCTCGACGCGGTCTCGGATCGCGATTTCGTCATCGAGGCGCTTTCGGCGGCCTCGATCACGGCGATGCACCTGTCGCGCCTTGCCGAGGAAATCGTGATCTGGTGTTCGGCGCAGTTCGGCTTCGTGACGCTGTCGGACAAGTTCTCGACCGGCTCCTCGATCATGCCGCAGAAGAAGAACCCGGACGCCGCCGAGCTCGTCCGCGCCAAGACGGGCCGCATCTACGGTTCGCTCAACGCCCTGCTGGTGATGATGAAGGGGCTTCCGCTGGCCTATTCGAAGGACATGCAGGAAGACAAGGAGCAGGCATTCGACGGGCTGGCGAGCCTGTCGCTGGCACTTGCCGCGATGACCGGCATGGTGCGCGACCTGACCCCCAACACAAAGGCCATGAAGGCGGCGGCCGGGTCGGGCTATTCGACCGCGACCGATCTCGCCGACTGGCTGGTGCGCGTGGTGGGAATGCCGTTCCGCGAGGCGCATCACGTCACGGGCCGGGCGGTCGCGGCCGCCGTGGAGCGTGGTTGCGTGCTGCACAAGCTGCCGCTCGAGACGCTGCAGGAGATCGAGCCGCGCATCACAGCGGATGTGTTCTCGGTGCTGTCGGTCGACAAGTCGGTGCGCTCGCGCACCAGCTATGGCGGGACCTCGCCGGTCAACGTGCGCAAGCAGGCCCGGCGCTGGCTCAAGACACTGGAGCGCGAGGCGGCGAAGGCCGGAGCGCGTCAGGACAAGGACCGGGGCTGAGCCCGGCACGGGGCCCGAAGGGCTTGCGGAGCGACCCGGCGCGTGCGAGGAAAACGCGACCGGGTCCGGCGGCCTCGCGGATGGCCGGGGCGGACGATCGGGGCCCGTGTGAAGGAGATTTTCGGATCATGGCGACTGGTGCGCTTTCCCCTCTCGCGCGGCGCGGCATCGTGATCGCGACCGTGCTGGCCCTCTCGGTGGGCGCCTGCGGCCGGCGCGGTTCGCTGGAAACCCCGGGCGCCGTCGATCCGGCCGTGTCCGCGGCTCCGGGCGACCCGGCGACCGGCACGGCACCCGCCGCCGCGCCCCGGCCGCGGAACGATTTCCTCCTCGACGCCATCATCTGAGCCTGACGGCGCAGGACAGGCTTTTCCGGTCCGGCCGCTCGGCCCGGGACCGATACGGACAGGACACGTCCCTTGCATCACTTCACCTATGTCAACGACCGTCTCCATGCGGAGGATGTCCCGGTAGAGAAGATCGCGGCCGAGGTCGGCACGCCGTTCTACTGCTATTCCACCGCGACCTTCGAGCGTCATTTCAAGGTCTTCAGCGAGGCCTTCGCCGGGATCCCGACGCTGGTCTGCTACGCGATGAAGGCGAACTCCAACCAGGCGGTCCTGACCACGCTGGCGCGTCTGGGCGCGGGCATGGACGTGGTGTCGGAGGGCGAGCTGCGCCGCGCGCGCGCCGCCGGCGTCCCCGGTGACCGCATCATGTTCTCCGGCGTCGGCAAGACCGAGGCGGAGCAGGCCTATGCGCTCGACCAGGACATCCTGTGCTTCAACGTCGAGAGCGAGCCGGAGCTGGTGCAGCTCTCGCGCATCGCCAGCGAGAAGGGCAGGACGGCGCGGGTCTCGATCCGCATCAATCCGGACGTGGACGCACGCACCCATGCCAAGATCGCGACCGGCAAGGCGGAGAACAAGTTCGGCATTCCATGGGGCCGCGCGCGCGAGGTCTATGCCGAGGCGGCCGGCCTGCCCGGCATCGCCGTGTCGGGCATCGACATGCACATCGGTTCGCAGATCACCGATCTCGAGCCTTTCGATGCGGCCTTCTCGCGGCTTGGCGGGCTGATCGCGGATCTGCGCTCCGACGGCCATGCGATCGATCACGTGGACCTTGGCGGCGGGCTCGGCATTCCCTACCGCGACAACAACGAGCCGCCGCCGCACCCCGAGGCCTATGCGGCGGTCGTGCGCAAGCATGTGGAGCCGCTGGACTGCAAGGTGATCTTCGAGCCGGGGCGGATGATCGCGGGCAACGCGGGCATTCTCGTCAGCCAGGTCGTCTACGTGAAGGAAGGGGCCGAGAAGACCTTCGTGATCGTCGACGGCGCCATGAACGACCTGATCCGTCCGACGCTCTATGACGCCTGGCACGAGATCCGTCCCGTGGTGCGCGCGCCCGGGAGCACGCACCGGATCAAGGCGGACATCGTCGGCCCGGTCTGCGAGACGGGCGATTATCTCGGCCATGACCGCGAGATGGAGGCGGTGGCCGCCGGGGACCTGCTCGCGGTCTTCTCCGCCGGCGCCTATGGCGCGGTGCAGGCATCCACCTACAACACCCGCCGTCTCGTTCCCGAGGTGCTGGTCAAGGGCGACCGCTTTGCCGTGGTGCGCCCGCGCCCGTCCTACGAGGACATGATCGAGGCCGACCGGCTGCCGGACTGGCTCGACGAGGGCTGAGCCGGGAGGCCGCTTTCGCGGGCCGGGCGGGCGCGAAGCCTTGCCAAACGACCTGAAACGCCCCACCCTACCTTCACGGGGTCGCGAAAGGCGTCCGGCATGATCGGTGCCGGATGCGGCGATCCCTGGAGGGGGCTGACGTCAGGCCGGCGGATCGGGCCGCGGAGGCAAACAAGGTGAACGAGGCGAACGGCACCCGCACGACACAGGCGGGCGCGTCGGCGGCGGACAGCCGCATCGGTCGCGCCGTCCTTCTTGCGCGCGCGGCCCTGCTTTGGGAACGCGTCTGGCCCGTGGTTCAGGGCCCCCTGATCGTGGCCGGGCTCTACGTGGGCCTGTCCTGGGTCGGCCTGTGGACGCTGCTGCCCGGCTGGATTTCGGTTCCCGCGAGCCTGCTCTTCCTTCTTTCCGCTCTCTGGCTCGCCCGCCCGCTCCTGTCCCTGCGACTGCCGGGACGCGGAGAGGCGCTGGCGCGCATCGAACGCGCGTCGGGCCTGAAGCATCATCCCCTGACCGCCCTTGATGACCGGCTGTTTTCCGGTGCGCGGGCTCCGGGAACGGACGCGCTGTGGGAGGCGCATCTGGCGCGCGCCCGCGCCGCGCTGACCTCGGTGCGCTCCGGCGGTCCCGACCCGCGTGCCTGGCGCAAGGATCCCTGGGGGCTTCGCGCCGTCGCGGCCATGCTGCTGATCGTCGGGTTCTTCGTCGCCGACGGAGAACGGCTGAAGCGCCTGTCGCCGCTTGCCGCGCCCGCGGGCGATGCGGCGGCGGACGCCCTTCGCATCGATGCCTGGATCACGCCGCCGGACTATACCGGCCGTCCGCCGGTGTTTCTGACCGGTGCAACGGCGGCCCTGCGAGATCGCAGCGAGGCGCTCAGCGTGCCGCAGGGGAGCGAGCTTACCGTGCGCGCCCTTGGCCTGCCCGAGGCGTCCGTGCGCGTGTCGGGCGAGGCGGGGTCCGCTCCGGTGGATGCGGCGACCGGCGAGCGCGCCGGAGCGGTGCGCTTCAGCAGCCTGCTCGAGACGAGCGGGGAGGTCGAGATCCGCGACGGCGAGCGTCTCGTCGACGCCTGGCGGATCCAGGTCGAGCCCGACGAGGCTCCGACGGTCCGCCTTCTGCAGGACCCGGAAGAGCAGCTCAGCGGTGCGGTCAAGCTCACCTACCTGATGGAAGACGACTACGGCATCGTGTCCGGCGAGGGGCGGATCACGCCGGCGAGGATCGTCGCGCTCGACGGTGACAAGCCGCGCCGTCCCCTCCTGGAGGATCCGGTGTTTCCCCTGTCGCTTCCCGCCGGTGGCGGGCGGCAGGGCAAGGGCGAGACGATCCGCGATCTCACCAGCCATCCCTATGCGGGCTCGGAGGTCGATCTCGTGCTGAGCGCGGACGATCACGCCGGCCAGACGGGAGAATCCCCGGCGCATCGCTTTGTCCTGCCCCAGCGCCGCTTCGCCAATCCGCTGGCGCGCGCGATCGTGGAGCAGCGGCGCGATCTCGCGCTTGACGCCAACACCCGCGTGCGCGTGCTCGACGCCTTCGATGCGCTGATGCTCGCCCCGGAAGCGTTTCAGGAGAAGGCGCGCACCTATCTCGGCATGCGTTTCGTGCGGGGCGAGCTTTCGCGGGCTTCCGACGACGACGCCCTGCGCGAGGTCGTGGACCTGATGTGGGAGCTTGCGCTGACCATCGAGGACGGCGATCTCTCGGTGGCGGAGCGGGCCTTGCGCAACGCGCAGGAGGCGCTGCGAAAGGCGCTCGAGGACGGGGCGCCGGAAGAGGAAATCGCACGTTTGACCGACGAGTTGCGCAAGGCGCTGCAGGATTACATGCAGGCGCTGGCGCAGCAGATGCGCGAGCAGTCGCCGCAGGCGATGCAGCAGATGGATCCCAACGCGCAGACGCTGAGCCCGCAGGATCTGGAAAAGATGCTGTCGCGGATCGAGGAACTGGCGCGCTCGGGGGCCAATGATGCCGCGCGCGAGCTTCTGGCCGAGATGCAGCGGATGCTCGAGAACCTGCAGGCGGGCCGCCCGCAGCAGATGCCGCAGGGCATGACGCAGGAGATGATGGAGGCGCTGAACCAGCTCGGCGAAATGATCCAGCGCCAGCAGGAACTCATGGACCGTACCGACCGCTTGGACCGGCGCTCCGAACAGGACGGCGAGCGGCGGCAGGGGGGCGAGCAGCGCCGGGAGCAGCAGAACGGCGGCGGACAGATGTCGCCGGAAGAGCTGGCCGAGGCCTTGCGCCAGCTCCAGCAGGGGCAGGGCCAGCTTGGCGACCAGTTGCAGCAGCTTCTCGACCAGATGGCGCGCGACGGCATGGAGGGGAACGAGAACCTCGGCCGCGCCGGCGAGGAAATGGGCGAGGCGCGCGACAGTCTGGGCGAGGGCGAGACCGGACAGGCGGTCGGCCGGCAGGGCAATGCGCTCGACGCGCTGCGTCAGGGCGCCCAGGGGCTTGCCGAACAGATGATGGGTCAGAACCAGGGGCCGGGCATGGCCGGCCGCCGGGGCGGGCCGCGCGATCAGGATCCGCTCGGCCGGCCGCGTCGGACGGAAGGGCCCGACTTCGGCGAGCGTGTCCAGGTGCCTGACGAGATCGACGTGCAGCGGGCCCGGCGTATTCTGGAGGAACTGCGCCGCCGCTTTTCGGAACCGGGCCGACCGTCGATCGAGCTCGACTATCTCGAGCGGTTGCTGCGGCGGTATTGAACCGACACGCGCGCAAGGGTCTGCTCCGGCGCGAGCCGAAAAACGCTCTGGCGCGAGCCGAAAAACGGGGCCGGTGAAGATCAGGGAAAGAGAGGGGGCTGTCGGCCGCCAGCGGTGACGGTGGCGCGCGGGGTCTCGCCTCTTGGAGGCTCGCCTGTGCGCGGTTCGTCCACATGCGGGCGTGCGGGACAGGCGCCACGCATGACAAGCGGAGCGGCCCTCGGGCCGGTCCGGTCAAAATCGGGTTGGCAGGTCCGTCACGTCAGGCGTAACGACGCAGAACCGTGGGCTCCTCGCGCAGGATCCCGTTGAGCGCGTCATGCACCGCACGCCGGATCTCGGCCAGCGAGAAGGGCTTGGTGACCACATCGTGGATCAGGGCGTCGAGCCCGTTCGCGCGTTCTCGCTGGTCGGCGAAGCCCGTCATCAGCAGGATCGGAACCTGCGGAAAGTCGCGTGCGGCAATCAGCGCGAAGGCGATGCCATCCATGATCGGCATCTTGATGTCCGACAGGATCAGGTCGAAACGCCCGTTCTCGCGCGCCAGGGTTTCCGAGGCCGCGGCCCCGTCCTCCTGGGCGGTGACGGTATGTCCGTCCAGTTCAAGCGCGCGCTTCACGAAGCTGCGTACCGCCTCGTCGTCCTCGGCAAGAAGAATGTGAGCCATGTCCCTCTCCGCTTCTCAAGCGTCCGCGTCGGCGGCCGTTTCCTGGACGACGTGACCGATGAAGGGCAACTGGCGCCACTTGTGCCCCATGTCCATCCCGTAGCCGACCACAAACCTGTCCGGACACTCGAATCCCACATATTCCGCAGAAATGGCGGATTTGCGGCGCGACGGCTTGTCCAGTAGCGCCGCGACACGAACAGATCTTGCGCCCCGTTGGGTGAGTCGGTCTCGCGCAAAGGTTAACGTGCGTCCACTTTCCAGGATGTCATCCACGAGAATCACATCTCTCCCGGCGACGTCGCTTTCCACGTCGCGCAACACCCGGATTTCCCTTGACTCCGTGCCCGCGCCGTAACTGGACAAATGGATAAACTCCATCTCCAGTTCAAGACCGGCGCGATGCAGGGCGCGAACCAGGTCCGCGGCGAACATGAAGCTGCCCTTCAGGACCGCGACGACGAGCAGGCGCTCGGGTCTGTCGGCGGCGATTTCGCGCGCCATCTCCGCCACGCGATCGGCGATGGACGCCTCGTCGAAAAGAGGCAGGATTTCGGGATCGGACGTCATTTCATGCTCGCCTGCTTGTCGCGCGCCCGCTCGACGAAGCGCACATGGATGTCGGCGGCCAGATCCGGCGGGGATGCAAGGCGCGTGCGGATACGTGTGGTGCCGGCGGTTTCCAGGCGGCGGGCCCGGGGCTCGACGATCCAGGCGTAGATTTCCTGGGCGTCCTCGCTGCGCAGCGCGAAGCGGACGGCAGGCACATAGGCCGGCTCGCCGCTGACATTGCGGATGGTTCCCTCGATCACCAGAACGATGGACCCGTCCTCGAGCTCCCGGAAGGTCCGCAGGTCCTTGAACTCGAGACCGCGCAGGTTCACCTCGAACCCGGCCAGGGCATAGAGGCCGGCGAGGTCCGGGACGCGCGCGACGATTGGCGTGCGAAACAGGAATGCGAAACCGAAAAGCGCCAGAGCAAAGACGAAGAGGCCCGCGCCGACGACGCGCCGTGGCCGCACCTGGCGGACGCGATGCGCGGTCGCCCGGGCGACGCGCTTGTAGACCGGCTCCTCCGACTTTTCCTTCACCTGGATCTTCGGGCGGCGGGCCAGCGTCTCGATGTCGACGGGTTGGGTGCCTTCGTCCTCGTCTTCCGCCTCTTCGCCGCTTCCCTCCTGCAGGCTTGCGAAAGGATCGTCGGCGGACATGAGGTCGGTGGAGGCGTCGAAGTCGAAGGCGGTGTCGTCGGTCGTCTTGTCGTCGTCGGAGATGTCGGTCGCGTCGGGCAGGGACTCAGACCAGTCCATGTCGTTAGGTCCGGTCGTGGCAAAAGCGTCCTTCGACACGTCGTCCATCGCGCTGGCGCCGGCCATCTCCGGCACGCGCGCGTCCTCGGTCGCGTTGTCCGCCTGGTTGGGAAGCTCGGTCTCGATGGAGGTTGTGTCAGTCTCCGCGTGGGCCTGCCAGCGGGCGCCGCAGCGGGCGCATTTCACACTCCGCCCCTCGGATCCGATGAGCGAATCCTTGACCTGATAGGACGTCGAGCATTCCGGGCAGGTGATCTTCATTGTGGAAAGGGCCTCATCATATCCACAAAGCGGAACGGGGATGGCTCCTGCCAGGAACCCCAGGATCGGCTACAGTCTGCACCGGAAGCGTAAACACGCGGCAAATGGCGGCGGACACCCGGCACGCGAGAGCGCGCGGTTCCGCGGACACCGTCCCGCCATCACGCCCTGATAACGTTAATGAAGCGTTAAGCGCGGGTCCGATAGGCTTGCGCAAGGTTCCGTCATCAAGAGGTCTCCGTGATCCGATTCGAAAATGTTGGGCTGCGCTACGGCATGGGGCCGGAGGTCCTGCGCGACCTGACCTTCGAAATCCGGCCGCAATCGTTCCAGTTCCTGACCGGCCCCTCGGGCGCCGGCAAGACGAGCCTGATGCGGCTCCTGTTCCTGTCCCTGCGCCCGACGCGCGGTCTGATCTCGGCGTTCGGGAAGGACACGTCGTCGCTGCAGAAGGGCCAGATCCCTGCGCTGCGCCGGCGCATCGGCATCGTCTTCCAGGACTTCCGCCTGCTCGATCATCTGACCACCTACGAGAATGTCGCCCTGCCGCTCAGGGTGCTCGGTCAGGAAGAGAGCCAGTATCGCGGCGACGTGGTCGAGCTGCTCAAGTGGGTGGGGCTGGGCGAGCGCATGCATGTGCTGCCCCCGGTCCTGTCGGGCGGCGAGAAGCAGCGCGCGGCGATCGCGCGCGCGCTTATCACCCGCCCGGAGATACTGCTTGCCGACGAGCCGACCGGCAACGTGGACCCGCCGCTGGCGCGCCGTCTGCTGCGCCTGTTCATCGAACTCAACCGGCTCGGCACCTCGGTGGTCATCGCGACCCACGACCTGGGCCTGATGGAGCAGGTTTCCGCGCGGCGCCTGGAACTCGCGGACGGACGGCTGCAGATCCATGACTGAGAAGATCACACCAGAGCGGCGCGAACCGCAGGCCCCCCGCCCCGGGCGGCGCGGCAGGCTTCCGGGCCGGGTGAAGGCGGTGGCCGATGGCGCGCGCAAGCGCAAGGCTCGGGCAAGGGGCAACTCCGAGGGGTTGCGCCCCTCGGCGCAGATCGTGCCGCCGCAGGCGGTCGCCGGTCGCGCGCTGCTGCTCGTCGTCGCCATCATGAGCTTTCTGGCCTGCCTGACCGTGGGCGCGGTGACCGTCGTCAACGATGCCGCCGAATCCTGGTCGAACGACCTGCTGCGCGAGGTCACGATCCAGATCCGCCCGGCGGACGGGGTCGACATGCTGCGCGAGATCGACAAGGCGATCGCGGCGGCCCGCTCCCAGGCCGGCGTCGGTGCTGTGCACGCGCTGTCGGACGAACAGACCCGCGATCTCCTCCAGCCCTGGCTCGGGTCGGGGCTGGATCTCGAGACCCTGCCGGTTCCGCGCCTGATCCAGGTCCAGATCACCGACAGTCGTGCCTTCAGCCTGCAGGCCCTGCGGGAGGCGGTGGCCGCCGACGTGCGCGGCGCCAGCGTCGACGATCACGCGCGCTGGACCGACCGGCTCGCGGCCATGGCCCGCGCCTTTGTCGGCGGCGGCATCGCCATCCTGATCCTGGTGCTGGCCTCGATGGTGCTGTCGGTGGTGTTTGCCACCCGCGCGGCGATGGCCGGCAACCGGGATGTGGTCGAGGTGCTTCACTTCGTCGGCGCGGAAGACAATTTCATCGCCCGCGAGTTCCAGCGCCACTTCCTGCTGCTCGGTCTCAAGGGCGGGCTCGCCGGCGGCCTGACCGCCTGCCTGCTCTTCATCGTGATCGGCTTGCTGTCGGACAGCCCGGTCGGCGCGGCGGGGATTACCGAGGCGGTCGGTCTCTTCGGGGATGTGACGGTGGGCGTCGCCGGATACCTGGGCGTGCTGGCGATCATCTTCCTGGTGACGGTGCTGACGGCGGCCACGTCGCGCGTGGCGGTACGCGCCCATCTCGGCCGGCTCGACTGACAGGCGCCCCGCAGGGGCGGCAAAACGGAAAAACTTTCGCGCAATAATGCAAAAAACCTCCGGCAGATCCTGCCGGAGGTTTTGTCGTTTTCGTTACCCTGTAACGCTTGCGTCCGCCTGTGGCGGCGCCGGGCGCCGGATTACTCCGAAGCGGCCTCGGCGGCTGCCGCCTTCGCCGCGGCGGCCTCGGCCTCCTTGGCGGCCTTGGCGGCGGCGAGGTCGGCCTTGATCTCGTCGTTCAGGCGACGGGCGCGGGTGTTGGTCGCCTCGACGATACGGGCCGACTTGCCGCGACGGCCGCGCAGGTAATAGAGCTTCGCGCGGCGAACCTTGCCGCGACGCACGACCTCGACGCCCTCGATCATCGGGGAGAACACCGGGAACACACGCTCCACGCCCTCGCCGTAGGAGATCTTGCGGACCGTGAAGTTCTCGTTGATGCCGCCGCCCGAACGCGCGATACAGACGCCCTCATAGGCCTGCGTACGGGTGCGGTTGCCCTCCGTCACGCGCACGTTGACGCGGATCGTGTCGCCCGGGGAAAAGGTGGGAAGCTTGCGGGCTGCCTCGACCTTCGCCATTTCCTCGGCGTTGAGCTGCTCGATGATGTTCATGGCACTGCCTTCTGTCTTATGAGCCGGTCAGAGCGCCCGCTGACGATCGAGCCGCAGGGGCGGGTTCACCGCGTTTTGGCCAATCCGGCCGGAGGCCGGTGGTGAAAGGGAATTCAGGTTCCGCAGAGGGACGCGCATAGCCAAGACGGCTCGCGGCCCCATTTCGGCACCCGAGTGGTGCGCTCCATACCGCAATGCGCGGCGCTTGTCATGTGGTTTCTGGCGATTTTCGGCCAGAACGTGCCATTCCTAGCGCCGAGGCCGGTCGTCGTGCTCCTCGTGACGCTCCCAAAGGTCGGGGCGCCGTTCGCGGGTCAGCTCCTCGGCCTTGCGTCTGCGCCACGCATCGATGCGGGCGTGATCGCCCGAGGTGAGGATTTCCGGAATGCCGAGCCCCTCGAACTCGCGCGGGCGGGTGTAGTGGGGGTGCTCGAGTAGCCCCGTCTCGAAGCTCTCCGTCTCGCCGCTTTCCGCATTGCCCATGACGCCGGGGAGAAGCCGCACCACCGCGTCAAGGAGCACCATCGCGCCAAGCTCGCCGCCGGAGAGGATATAGTCGCCGATGGAAACCTCCTCCAGGCCGCGGGCGTCGATGACGCGCTGGTCGACGCCCTCGAAACGGCCGCAGACGACGAGCGCGCCCGGCCCGGCGGCCAGCTCGCGGACGCGGGTCTGGTCGAGCGGTCGTCCGCGCGGGCTCATCAGCAGTCTCGGGCGCGGGTCGCCTTCGGGTGCGGCCGCGTCGATCGCCCTTGCGAGAATGTCGGCGCGCAGAACCATGCCGGCGCCGCCACCGGCGGGCGTGTCATCGACCGAACGATGCCGGTCGGTGGCGTGATCGCGGATCTGGCGGGCATCGAGCGACCAGTCGCCGCGTTCCAGCGCGCGCCCCGACAGCGACAGCCCCAGGGGGCCGGGAAACATTTCAGGGTAGAGGGTCAGGACGGTCGCGTCGAAGGCCATGGCGGTCTCCCGGGATCACCGGATGCGGAGTTTCAGGACAACGAATGGTTAAGACGGCGGGCGCTAGGGTGCGGCGGTCTCGTCAGTGGAGCCTGCCATGCCGTCCCTTGCAACGCTCATCGGTCTCGTTCGCCGTGCCGTCGAGCGGCACTACATGGATCTGTCGGTCTCGCGGGTGCTGCCGCTGGTCGTTCTGCTTGCCTATGGCACGCTGGCCGGACTGGTGTTCAACACCGGCATCAGCCATCCCTGGGACAAGGTGCAGCATCTTGTTTTCTTCGGGCTCCTGACGCTCGCCATTCACGCCTTCTTCTGCTGCCGGCTGAGGATCTCGGCCGGCGCGGCCATGGCGATGGGAATGCTTGGCGAGGTCGTTCAGGGCTTCATGCCGAACCATGAGGCATCCCTGCTCGACATCGTCGCCAATTCGGTGGGCGTCTCCATCGTCGTGGTGGCCATTCTGCTGGTCCGGTCCGAAACCCGCGCGGCGCTTGCCGACGCGCCGTGCGAGGCGCAGCCGGACACCACGCTTCAGGCGCGCTCGGACCCCTCGGCGCCACCCTCCGCCTGATCGCCGGCGGCCTCGGCCTCGCCCTCCTTCGGGCTTTCCGTTTCCTCCGGCAGGATCACGACCACCCGGCCGTTTTCCAGATCGATCTTAGGAACGCATTCGCGCGTGAAGGCGACATAGAACGTCGGGCCTGCCCCGGGCCTGATCTCGACCAGCGTTCCGGCGCCGAAATCGGGCAGGGCGACGATCTCGCCGAGGCGCTCGCCCGAGGGAGCGGCCGCCTCGAGGCCGAGGAGGTCGGTGTGGTAGAACTCGTCTTCGTCATCGAGCTCGGGCAGGGCCTCGCGCTCGACATAGAGGTCGAGCCCGTTGAGGGCCTCGGCCGCGTTGCGGTCGTCGACGCCCTTGAAGCGGGTCACGACCACGGACTTCTGCACGCGCGCCGAAATCACCTCGAAGCGGCGCTTGCCGTCCAGGGTCTCGAGGGGGCCGTAGTCCGTGAAGGAAAGGGGATCGTCGCCGTAAGGCTTGACGCGAACCTCGCCGCGCACGCCGTGCGGCGCGCCGATGCGAGCGATCAGGATGCGGTCGCTGGACACCGGTCCGTCCTGTTCTTTGATGGGCCGCGCAGGCAGCCCCGGAAAAAAGAGCCGACCATTTTCGGCAGGGAAGCCCCGCCGCCGGATCGCTCAGGCGGCGGGGTTCCGAAAATCGACCTTACTCGGCCGCGGCCTCTTCGGCCTCGCCACCGGCGGCGGCTTCGGCAGCCGCTGCTGCAGCCTCTTCCTCGGCCTGCTTGCGCGCAGCCTCGCGCTCCTTGGCCTTCTGGCCCGGCTCGGCCTTCTTCGGGTTGTTGCGTGCATCGCGCTTCAACACGCCGGCGGCGTCGAGGAAGCGAAGGACGCGATCGGACGGCTTGGCGCCATGGCTCATCCAGTGCTGGATGCGCTCGAGGTCGAGCTGGACGCGGTTCTCGTCGTCCTTCGGCAGCATCGGGTTGTAGAGGCCGACCTTCTCGATGAAGCGGCCGTCGCGCGGAGAGCGGACGTCGGCGATGACGATGCGGTAGAACGGACGCTTCTTGGCGCCGCCACGGGCGAGACGAATCTTGAGGGCCATCTGGGTACTCCTGTCGGTAGAATGACGTCGCTCAGCGACGCAGGGCTTCATGGTGGCGGATCACTTCCTTGACGATGAAGGTCAGGAACTTCTCCGCGAAGTCGGGATCGAGGTTGGCGTCCCTGGCGAGCGCGCGCAGCCGTTCGATCTGCCGTTCCTCGCGCGCCGGATCGGCGGGCGGAAGCTGGTGTCGGGCCTTCAGGAGGCCCACTTTCTGGGTGCATTTGAAACGCTCGGCCAGCATGTGAACGAGCGCCGCGTCAATGTTGTCGATCGAGTTGCGCAGGCGCTGAAGCTCGGCGATCGCATCGGTGTCCTGGTCGAGAAGGTTTTCGGCGCCGTCGCTCATTTCTTCTTCCCCCGTCCAAGGCCCGGAAGGCCCCCCATGCCCGGCAGCTTGGGCCCGGGGCCGCCGGGAAAGCCGGAACCGAGCCCGCCGGGCAGGCCCGGCATGCCGCCGGGAAGCTGACCGGAACGCGCCATCTTCTCGAGTTCCTTGGGGTCGAGCTGGGGCATGCCGCCGCCCGGCATTCCGGCACCGGGCGCACCCGCTCCCGGCATTCCCATGCCGCCCATCATCTTGCCCAGAAGCCCCTTGCCCTTGCCGACCTGCTTCATCATGTCGGCCATCTGGCGGTGCATCTTGAGAAGCTTGTTGACGTCGGACACGTCAACGCCGGAACCGGCGGCAATGCGCTTCTTGCGGCTGGCCTTGAGAAGCTCGGGCTTGCGGCGCTCCTGCGGCGTCATGGACTGGATGATCGCCACCTGACGCTTGATGACCTTGTCGTCGAGATTGGCCGAGCTCATCTGCTTCTTGAGCTTTCCGACACCCGGCATCATGCCCATGATGCCAGACATGCCGCCGAGCTTTTCCATCTGCCTGAGCTGGTCGGCTAGGTCCTGGAGGTCGAAGATGCCTTTCTGCATCTTCTCCGCCATTCGGGCCGTTTCGGCCTGATCGATCTCGCGGGCGGCCTTTTCCACCAGCGAGACGATGTCGCCCATGCCCAGAATGCGGTCGGCGATCCGGCCGGGATGGAATTCCTCCATCGCGTCGGACTTCTCGCCCGTGCCCACGAGCTTGACGGGCTTGCCGGTCACCGCGCGCATGGAGAGCGCGGCGCCGCCACGGCCGTCGCCGTCCATTCGCGTCAGCACGATGCCGGTGATGCCCACGCGCTCGTCGAAGGAGGTCGCGAGGTTGACCGCGTCCTGGCCGGTGAGGCTGTCGGCGACGAGCAGGATCTCGTGCGGGCTGGTCGCCGCGCGGATCTCGGCCATCTCGACCATGAGAGGCTCGTCGATATGCGTGCGGCCGGCGGTGTCGAGCAGAACCACGTCGTAGCCGCCGAGGCGCGCGGCTGTCATGGCGCGGTTGGCGATCTGCACCGGATCCTGGCCGGCGACGATCGGCAGCGTGTCGATGCCGTTCTGCTCGCCCAGAACCTTGAGCTGCTCCTGGGCGGCGGGGCGGCGGGTGTCGAGCGAGGCCATCAGGACCTTGCGCCGGTCGTTCTTCGTCAGGCGCAGGGCGATCTTGGCGGTGGAGGTCGTCTTGCCCGAGCCCTGAAGGCCGACCATCATGATGGCGAAGGGGGCCGGTGCGTTGAGGTCGATCGGCTCCGCCTCGGAGCCGAGCATCTCGACGAGCTGGTCGTGGACGATCTTGACGACCTGCTGGCCCGGCGTGACCGACTTGAGCACTTCCTGGCCGACCGCGCGCGAGCGCACCTTGTCGGTGAAGGACTTGACGATCGGCAGCGCGACGTCGGCCTCGATCAGCGCGCGGCGCACCTCGCGCATGGCCTCGGAGACGTCGGCCTCCGACAGCGCGCCACGGCGCGTCAGCTTGTCGAGAATGCCGCTGAGGCGATCTGACAGACTTTCGAACATGTCGCGCGTCCCTGACCCTTGTCGCGTGTCGTGCAGCGCCGGCTGGCGCCCGGTTTCCGGTTCCGAAAGGTGGCTTGCGTCCGTGACCGCCGGCCCCTCGACCCCCGGCCGGCGCGAACGGGATCTTTCCGTTGCGGTCGGCTCAAAGCATCGCGGCACCCGAGGGCGCATCGCGCTGTCGGGTGTTGACCTCCGGGATCTCTTTAGACCTTTTCGGGTCCCGGTCGGCGGTTTCGATTGTCGTCACTCTTTCGAAGTTGGCACGGAAATGATCCAATCGGCTCCGGAAGTCAAGGAAAACCGGCATCCGGGCGGGGCGGGAAAGGCGTGCGGGGACCGGTGGCGGGCACGGGATGCGTCCCTGAACGCCAAGCGGAACGCGGCGGCTCACTGCATTCCGCTTGAAATCGGCGGCAAAACGGAGAAGATGCGCGCACCCGACGGCGGGCCGGCATGGCTCGCACAGTGTCGCGGGAACCGGCAGGATCCGCTGCGTCCCCAAGGGAAAGATCCGGCCCAAGCGAAAGACCCGGGAAGTCATCATGGACCTGAGAGCCGTCGCGCTGCCCATCGGGCGCCTGATGATCCTCATTGCCCTGTTCATGCTCATCCCGGCGGGTGCGGACCTCATGTCCGACAATCCGGACTGGATCGTGTTCAGTGCCTCGGCGCTCGTCGTCGGCTGCATCGGGGGCGTGGCGACGGCGGCCTTCCTGAGCGCCAAGGTGCGTTTCAACACCCGCGAGACGCTGATTTTCGTGAATGCGGCCTGGATCACCTTCGGCCTGGCGGGTGCGCTGCCGCTGTGGCTGAGCGGCCTGAACATCACCTTCGTGGACGCGTTCTTCGAGGCGACCTCGGGCCTGACGACGACCGGGGCAACCGTGCTGAGCGGGCTCGACACCATGCCGCCGGGGATCCTGCTGTGGCGCTCGCTGCTCCAGTGGATCGGCGGAATCGGCATCGTCGTCCTGGGCGTCTGGCTGCTGCCCGGTCTCAGGGTCGGTGGCTCCCAGCTGTTCTCGATCGAGTCCTCGGAAACCAGTTCCAAGCCCTACGGGCGTTTCGAGCCGTTCATGATCCGCCTGCTCAGCCTCTATGGGATGCTCACGGTCACCAGCACGCTGCTCTACTACCTGGCCGGGATGACCTTCTTCCAGGCGGTGAACCACTCCATGACGACGGTGTCGACCGGCGGGTTCTCGACCTCCGACAGCTCCATGGGCCAGTTCGACAGCCTGACGATCTACTGGATCTCAAGCGTCTTCATGATCCTGTCGGGGCTGCCATTCCTGTTTCTCATCAAGCTTGTCGAGGGGCGCGATCTCCACGACCTGCGCGACCTGCGGCAGGTGGTGTTCTTCCTCGGACTGGTCGGCGGGTTCAGCATCGGCGCCTTCGTGGCCCTGCACCTGCATGACACGAGTACGCCGTTTCGTCAGCTCACGCTGTCCGTGTTTCACGTGGTCTCGATCATCACGACCACGGGCTATGCGGCGGGCGACTATCTCAAGTGGGGCAATCTGGCGATCGCCCTGTTCTTCCTGCTGACGTTTCTCGGCGGATGCAGCGGTTCGACCTCGGGCGGTTTCAAGGCGTTCCGCGTGTTGCTGCTTCTCAATTTCATCCGTTCGCTGCTCAAGGGAATGCTCAGGCCGCACCGGGTCGTCGAGGCCCGCTACGACGGGCGTCCGGTGAGCCCGACCATCGTCGAGGGCGTGCTCATCTTCGGCCTGCTCTACGCCGGGACCTTCGCCATCTTCGCGCTGGTCTACGCGGGCTTCGGGCTGGATCTCGAGACGTCCCTGAGCGCCTCGATCACCGCGCTCGCCAACGTGGGGCCGGGGGTGGGCGAGATCATCGGCCCGTCCGGCACGTTCCAGTCGCTGCCGGAGGCGGTGAAGGTCCTGCTCTCGGTGCAGATGATCCTGGGGCGGCTGGAGATCCTGTCCGGCATCATCCTGCTGACACCGGACTTCTGGACGGAGCGCTGAGGCGCGCCGCTACGGCCCTTCCGGTGAAGGCCTGCGGCGGACGGTCAGGGCCTGGGGCGGGTTCCGAAGATCGCCGATCCGACCCGCACGTGGGTCGCCCCCAGGGCGATGGCGCTTTCGAAATCCGACGACATGCCCATGGAAAGGCCCGACAGTCCGTTGCGCGCCGCGATCTTGGCCAGCAGCGCGAAATGGGGAGCGGGCACTTCGTCCACCGGCGGAATGCACATCAGTCCCGCGATGTCGAGGCCGAGTTCCTCGCGGCAGAGCGCGATGAACGCGTCCGCCTCCTGCGGGGCGATGCCGGCCTTCTGGGGCTCCTCGCCGGTGTTCACCTGGATGAAGAAACGCAGGTTGCGCCCCTGGGCCTCGCATTCCGCCTTCAGTGCGCGCGCGATCTTCTCGCGGTCGATCGAATGGATGACGTCGAAGAGTGCGACCGCCTCCTTCGCCTTGTTCGATTGCAGCGGTCCGATCAGGTGCAGTTCAACGCCTGAAAACTCCTCCCGCAGCCCCGGCCACTTGCCCTGGGCCTCCTGCACGCGGTTTTCGCCGAACACGCGCTGGTCCGCCTCAAGCACCGGGCGGATTGCATCCGCGTCGAAGGTCTTGGACACGGCGACCAGCGTCACCTCACCGCTTGCGCGCCCTGCCGCCCGCTCCGCCCTGGCGATCGTGTCCCGGATCCCGGCGAGGTTGGCGGCGGCAGTGTCTTCATGGGCGCGGTCGGTCATGCGGGGCACCTCGGTCGGTTGGGAGAAGCGGCGATACGAAACACCGTCCATCCGATAGCCCCGGATGCGGGCGCGGGGCAAGAGGGCGAGGTGGTCCGGTGAGGGCTTGCGCGCGCGGGCGCGGGGTTCCCCATCGTGGCGGGGGCGCTAGCAGGTTGACCGCGACGCGGATTTCTGGTGACTGTCCGACCACGACAATCCCGCAATGATCACGAGAAAAGCACCCACAATCATGGCGACGGAGCGCTACAACGCCCGCGAGGCGGAAAGCCGCTGGCAAAAGGTCTGGGACGAGGCAGGAGTTTTCGCGACGGCGAACGACGATCCGCGCCCGAAATATTACGTGCTCGAGATGTTCCCCTATCCGTCGGGACGCATCCACATGGGCCACGTCCGCAACTACGCCATGGGCGATGTCGTTGCGCGCTACAAGCGGGCACGGGGCTTCAACGTCCTGCATCCGATGGGCTGGGACGCCTTCGGAATGCCGGCCGAGAATGCGGCGATGCAGAACAAGGTTCATCCGCGCGACTGGACCTACGAGAACATCGCCACCATGCGCGGGCAGCTCAAGATCATGGGCCTGTCGCTCGACTGGGCGCGCGAGTTCGCGACCTGCGACGTCGAATATTACACCCAGCAGCAGCGCCTGTTCCTCGACATGCTCGAGGCCGGCCTCGCCTACCGCAAGAACTCCAAGGTCAACTGGGATCCGGTCGACATGACCGTGCTCGCCAACGAGCAGGTGATCGACGGCCGGGGCTGGCGTTCCGGCGCCGTGGTGGAGCAGCGCGAGCTGACCCAGTGGTTCTTCAAGATCTCCGAGTGGTCGGACGAGCTTCTGTCCGCGCTCGACACGCTCGATCGCTGGCCGGAGAAGGTCCGGCTGATGCAGAAGAACTGGATCGGCCGGTCCGAGGGACTGCGCGTGCGCTTCGCCTTCAAGGAGGCGGCGCCGACCGGCGACACGCATCTGGAGATCTTCACCACCCGCCCGGACACGCTGTTCGGTGCCTCCTTCATGGGCCTGTCGCCGGATCACCCGATCTCGGAGCGCCTTGCGGAGAGCGATCCCAAGATCGCAGCCTTCATCGAGGAGTGCCGTCGCATCGGCACCTCGGCCGAGGCGATCGAAACGGCGGAAAAGGCCGGCGTCGAGACCGGGCTGCGCGTGACGCATCCGCTCGATCCGTCCATCGAGCTGCCCGTCTATATCGCCAACTTCATCCTGATGGACTACGGCACAGGCGCCATCTTCGGCTGCCCCGGTCATGACCAGCGCGATCTGGATTTCGCACGCAAGTACGGCCTGCCCGTGCGTCCCGTCGTGCTGCCGGCCGATGCTGACCCGGAAAGCTTCGCCATCGCGGACGAGGCCTATACGGGCGAGGGGGCGATCTTCAATTCCGGCTTCCTCGACGGCATGGCCATCGCGGATGCCAAGGATGCGGTCGCAAGCCGCCTCGAGGCGCAGCAGGTCGACGGCCAGCCGCAGGGCGCGCGTCAGGTCAACTACCGCCTGCGCGACTGGGGCATCTCGCGCCAGCGCTACTGGGGCTGTCCGATCCCGGTCATTCATTGCGATGCCTGCGGCGTGGTGCCGGTTCCCGTTGCCGACCTGCCGGTGAAGCTGCCCGACGACATCGACTTCGAGAAGCCGGGCAATCCGCTCGACCGGCATCCGACGTGGCGTCATGTCGCCTGTCCGAACTGCGGAGGCGAGGCCCGGCGCGAGACGGACACCATGGACACCTTCGTGGATTCGTCCTGGTACTTTGCGCGGTTCACCGACCCGAGGGCGTCGACGCCGACCACCAAGGCGGTGGCGGACGACTGGCTGCCGGTGGACCAGTACATCGGCGGCATCGAGCATGCGATCCTGCACCTGCTCTACTCGCGCTTCTTCGCGCGCGCCATGTGCGAGACGGGGCATCTGGGCGTGAAGGAGCCCTTCAAGGGCCTGTTCACCCAGGGCATGGTGACCCATGAGACCTACCGCGCGCCGGCGGGGGGGTGGGTTTCGCCGGCCGAGATCCGGATCGAGAGCGAGGGCGAGGCCCGCAAGGCGTATCTTGCGAGCGACGGCACCGAGGTGACGATCGGCTCGGTGGAGAAGATGTCCAAGTCGAAGCGCAACACGGTCGACCCGACGGATATCATCGAGACCTATGGTGCCGATACGGCGCGCTGGTTCATGCTCTCCGACAGCCCGCCCGAGCGTGACGTGCAGTGGACCGAGGATGGCGTGCAGGGCGCCTGGCGGTTCATGCAGCGTGTCTGGCGCGTGGTCTCGGAAATCTCGGAGGGCGTTGCCGAGACGGCACGCCCGGACAGCTTCGGCGAGGACGCGCTGGCGCTGCGCCGCGTCACGCACAAGACCTGCGCGGCGATTTCCGCCGACATCGAGGGGCTGGCGTTCAACCGGGCCGTCGCGCGTCTCTACGAACTGGTCAATGCGCTCTCCAAGGCCCACCAGTCGGGTGCCGCAGGGGACGACATGCGCTTTGCCGTGCGCGAGTGCGCCTCCTATCTGGTGACCATGATGGCGCCGATGGCGCCGCATCTCGCCGAGGAGTGCTGGAGCACGCTCGGCAAGGACGGACTGCTGGCGACGGCGGCCTGGCCCGAGGTCGATCCGGACCTGCTCGTCGAGGCGAGCATCACGCTGCCGGTCCAGATCAACGGCAAGAAGCGCGCGGACCTGACGATTGCACGCGAGGCTTCCAAAGAGGAGGTCGAAGCGGCTACGCTCGCCCTGGAGGCCGTGCAGCGCGCCCTCGAGGGCAAGCCCGTGCGCAAGATCATCGTCGTGCCGCAGAGGATCGTGAATGTCGTCGTCTGACCTTGCCTTTCCTCGTTCGGGGCGCTTCGTCGCCCTGGCGGCGGTTCTCGCCGGCGCCCTGGCGCTCGGCGGCTGTCAGGTCCGTCCCCTTTACGGGACGCTCTCGACACCGGCCGGCTCTCCCGCGCTCACGCAGGAGCTGTCGGCCATCGACATCGATACGGTCCAGACCGCCTCGGACGAGGACCTCGACCGGATCGGGCAGGTGCTGCGCAACGAGCTGATCTTCGGCTTTACCGGAGGTCGCACGGCAGCTGCGCCGCGTTACCGGCTCAAGATGCTGATCGACCGGCCGCTCAATGAAGTGGGTGTCGAGCGTCTCGCCGACGTTCCCTCCGCCTACACGGTGACGGTGAACGCCTCCTACGTGCTCAGCGACATCGCCACCGGGCAGACGATGACCACGGGCAAGGTCTTCGGGGTCGCCTCGTTCGACTTCTCGAGCCAGCGCTTTGCCAACGTGCGTGCCCAGCGGGACGCGGAAGACCGCGCGGCGAAGATGGTCGCGCGGGACCTGCAGACGCGGCTCGCCGGCTTCTTCGCGTCGCGGAGCTGAGCCGGTCATGGTGGCGCTGAAGGCCGGCGAGGTCGAGCGCTTCGTCGCCGCGCCGCCGGCCGACGTGCCGCTGGTTCTCGTGTTCGGCCCCGATGTGGGCCTCGTGAGTGAGCGTGCGGCAACACTTGCCGCCGTTGCCTCGGGTGGTGTCGACGACCCGTTTTCCCTCGTCAAGCTCGATGGCGGCGATGTCGCCTCCGACCCGGCCCGTCTCATCGACGAGGCGATGACGGTGCCGCTGTTCGGCGGACGGCGGGTGGTCTGGGTGCGTGACGGTGCCGGGCGGAACCTGTCCCCGGCCGTCGAGCCGTTGCTGGGGCAGATCGACCCCGCCACCGCCTTTGTCGTGATCGAGGCCGGCGATCTGAAGAAGGGGACCGGCCTTCGCAAGAAGATCGAGGGAGACCGCCAGGCGGTCGCCATCGCCTGCTATGCGGATGCGGAACGCGATCTCGACCGGATGATCGACCAGGAGGTCACCGGCGCGGGCCTGTCGATCTCGCGCGAGGCCCGCCAGGCGCTGCTCGGGCTGTTGGGCGCGGACCGGCTCGCGAGTCGGGGCGAGGTACGCAAGCTTTGCCTTTATGCCCATGGCCGGGAGCGTATCGAGACGGCGGACGTGGAGGCCATCATCGGCGAGGCGTCCGCCTTCGCGGTGGACGAACTGATCGACGCGACGGCGCTCGGACGCATCGACACGCTCGATCACGGGCTGGAGCGGCTCGAGGCGACGGGGCAGCGGCCGGACGTGATCGCGGGCGCCGCGTTGCGCCACTTCCAGTTTCTCGCGCGGGCGCGCGCGGTTGTCGACCGGGGTGTCTCGCCCTCGCAGGTGGTGGACGGCGCGAGGCCGCCGATCTTCTACAAGCGCAAGGACCTGGTCACGCGGCAGCTCGGCCTGTGGTCGAGCCCCGATCTGGCGCGGGCCGGTGAGCGGCTTGCAAGGGTCGTGGCAGATGCGCGCCAGTCGCCGGCCCTGTCCACGGCACTGGTCAGCGACGTTTTCCTGACCCTGGCGCGCGTGGCCCGCGCGCGGGGGCGTTCCGCGCGGCGCTGACGTTCAGGCCTTTGGCCCGGCGGCCTTGGCCTTGTCGGGATCGCTCACGGTCTTCTTTCCATGGCGCAGGATCGGGCCGCCATGCAGGTGCTTGGGACGCGTGGTGCGGGGCCCGACGCTGGAGATGGCACGTTCCGCATACTGGCCGTGCACCCGGTGCCGGTCGTAGAGGACGATGGCTCCGGCGATCGCGATGTTCAGGCAGAACTTCGTCGGGATCTTGATGATGTGCGCGCAGCGCGCCTGCATCTCTGGAGACAGGGAGCCGCGCTCGGGCCCGAGCACATAGGCGGCCTGCAGCGGGTGCATGAAGCTCGGCAGGTCCACGGCGTCATCCGTCAGTTCCACGCCGACGAGTTGGCAGCCGTGGGGGAGATCCATGGAGTCGATATCGGGCCAGTGGAAGAGCGGCAGATGGCCGGAGCTCTTGGAGGTATCGGACGGCGGCGCCTTGCGGATGCGGCTGTGCGCATCGATCGTGAAGAAGAAGTTCGCGCCGAAGGCGTGCGCCGAGCGCATCAGGTTGCCGAGGTTCATCGGCTTGGATATGCCTTCCGCGCCCACGGCGAAATAACCGCGCATGTGTCCTGCCTTGTTTCGTGACGGATCGTGAAAGGGCGCGCACGGGCGCCTGCGGCGGGGATAGCGGTCCGTGGCGCCTCTGGCAAGTCACGCGACGTATAGTTACTTTTAACCATATCTCGGGTGTGCTACCGAATTCGTGCAAGGGTTGGGACGCCGGCCGGTCCGGTCGGCAGCTTGGGGGGACGACGTGAAGGCGGTTCTTTGTGAACGTCTTGGCGGACCGGAAACGCTCGTTATCGCCGAAATTGCTCGGCCGGAGCCCGGTCCCGGAGAGGTGCTGGTGAGCGTTGCCGCCGCCGCCCTCAATTTCTTCGACACGCTCATCATCGAAGGCAGGTACCAGTTCCGTCCGGAGCTGCCGTTCTCGCCGGGCGCCGAGTTCGCGGGCACCGTCATTGCCGTTGGCGAGGGCGTGGAGCTGTTCGAACCCGGAGACCGGGTGATGGGCTACGTGCGCTGGGGCGCGGTGCGCGAGGCGGTGATCGCCTCGGAAGACGACCTCGTTCCGGTGCCGGACGCGGTGCCGCTTGAAGCCGCCGCCGGTCTTTCTGTCACCTATGGCACCACGCTTCACGCCTATCGCGACCGTGCGGGGCTTGCGGAAGGCGAGACCGTGGCGGTGCTTGGCGCGTCCGGCGGTGTCGGCCTCGCGGCGGTGGAGGTCGCCAAGGCCATGGGCGCGCGGGTGATCGCCTGCGCCTCCAGCGCGGAAAAGCTGGCGCTCGCGCGTGAGCATGGCGCCGACGAGCTGGTGAACTACGACGAGGAAGACCTGAAGCTCAGGCTCAAGGAGCTGACCCATGGCGCCGGCGTCGATGTGGTCTATGATCCGGTCGGCGGTCGCTACACGGAGCAGGCGCTCCGGGCGACCGGCTGGCGCGGGCGCTATCTCGTTGTCGGTTTCGCCGCCGGCGACATCCCGAAACTGCCGCTCAATCTCGTCATGCTGAAGGGGTGCGACGTGCTGGGTGTGTTCTGGGGCGATGCCATCGTGCGCGAGCCGGACGAGCATCGCGACAGCATGGCCCAGCTCCTCGACTGGGTCGCGTCCGGCACAATCGTGCCGCATGTGGACGGGATCTATCCTCTGGAGGAGACGCCCTTGGCGCTCAGGCGCCTTGCCGAGCGCAAGGCCCGCGGCAAGGTGATCATCCGCCCCTGATCGCGCGGGGCGGATGGTCCGGCCTTGAGCGCTCGTTCGCCTCACGCCTCCAGGCGAACGATCACCGGTGCGTGGTCCGAGGGCTTCTCCCAGCCACGCGCGTCGCGAAGCACGTCCATGCGCGTGACCGCGCCCGCGAGATCGGGCGTTGCCCAGACGTGGTCGAGGCGGCGGCCCTTGTCCGCGGCCGACCAGTCCTTCGCGCGGTAGCTCCACCAGGTGTAGAGCTTTTCGTCCGAAGGCACGAAGCGACGCATGACGTCCTCCAGCCCGGCTCCGCCGCGCACGGCTTCCAGCTTGTCGCACTCGATGGGCGTGTGGCTGACCACCTTGAGCAACTTCTTGTGCGACCACACGTCGTGCTCATACGGCGCGACATTGAGATCGCCGACGACGATCCGAGCGCCGTTTTCGTCTCCCAGGCGGGATTCCATCTCGTCGAGGAAGGCAAGCTTGTGGGCAAACTTGTCGTTGATCTCCGGATCCGGCTCGTCACCGCCGGCGGGAACATAGAAGTTGTGCAGGGCGAAGCGGGACCCGGCGAACTCGATGCCCGTCGCGACGTGCCGGCTGTCGCCCTTGGCGCAATAGTCGACGCGATCCTCGTCGAGGAAGGGGCGACGGGAGATGGTCGCGACGCCGTGGTAGCCCTTCTGGCCGTTCAGCGCGATGTGCGAGTAGCCCAGCTTGGTCAGCGCGGAGAGCGGAAAGTTGCCATTCGGGCACTTGGTTTCCTGCAGGCAGATGACGTCGGGCGCGTGTTCGAGGATCAGCTTCTCGACGATCGGCAGGCGGAGCCGAACCGAGTTGATGTTCCAGGTGACGATCGTCAGGCGATCCTTGGGACTGTCGGTCATGGGCCTCTCGCAGCGTGACTGAAATGGTGCCGATCACATGCCAGCAAAGCGCCGTTCGATGCAAGGTGGCGGCGCATGAGGTCCAATGGAGGTCCGCGATTCGTCCCTGCCGTTGCGTTATTCGACCTGTGCCCTAGGTTTTGGCGGGAACGGGGCAGGCGCATAGACCGTCCGTGACCGGGAGCGACTCACTCCCATTGGTAAGCGGTTCCTTAAGGGTTTGCCTTTAATTGTCCGGGTTCTGGTTGAGGGGCCCGGACCGAGAGAGAGTGATGTCCACGCGCGTGTTGAGCCTGATCTGTGCCTTGTTGCTGTCCGCCTGCGCGGCATTCGAGTTTCCGGATCCGACGCCGGACGACTTCGCGATTCACGGCATCGACGTCTCCCGCTATCAGGGCGACATCGACTGGCGGCGCGTGAAGCGCGCCGGCACGGAGTTCGCCTGGATCAAGGCGACCGAGGGCGGTGACTACGTCGATCCGAAGTTCATGGAGAACTGGAACCAAGCGCGCGCCGCCGGCGTTCCGCGCGGCGCCTATCACTTCTACTACTTCTGCCGTCCGGTGGAGGAGCAGATCTCCTGGTTCATCCAGAATGTGCCCGTCGACCCGACCGCGCTGCCGCCGGTGCTGGACATGGAGTGGAACGCCCACTCCAAGACTTGCCGCGAGCGCCCGCCGCGCGACCAGGTCATCCGCGACATGCGCAAGTTCCTCGAGGCGGTCGAGGCGCACTACGGCAAGGAGCCGGTGATCTATTCCTCCGTGGATTTCCACCGGGATCGGCTGGTGGGCGCCAAGCACCACTACGACTTCTGGCTCCGCTCGGTGGCGAGCCATCCGGACCGCAAGTACGAACGTCGCGGAAATTGGGTTTTCTGGCAGTATACGGCCACGGGCCGGGTCGATGGCGTCGACGGGAACGTGGACCGCAACGTGTTCTATGGAACGCGCTCCCAGTGGCGGGACTGGCTCAAGGGCGAAGGGCGCGATTGAGCCGTGCCACATCGCTCTTGTGAGGCTCGCGGCTTCATCGTAAGTCTCGAAGCATGAGTCTCGCCCGGGATATGGAACTGCTGCGACAGGTGCCCTTGCTCTCCGAATTCCCGGATGAGCAGCTGCGCCTGCTCGCCTTCTCGGCCGAGAATGTCACCTACCGTGACGGAGAGATCCTGTTCAGCGCCGGAGAGCGCGCGGATGCGGGACTTGTCGTGGCAAGCGGCGCGATCACGCTGGAGCTTGAGGACGGATCGGCCAAGCCCGTGACCTTCGGTCCGGGCAGCCTGGTCGGCGAGACCGCGCTTCTGGTAGAGACCCGGCGTCCCGCGCGTGCCGTGGCCAGCGGGGCGAGCGAGGTCATCCGCATCCGTCGCGCGCTGTTCAAGCGCATGTTGCAGGAGTTTCCCGACATAGCCCGCCGGCTGTTCGACGTGCGTGCGGCGGAGTTCCGCAACACGGTCGGCGCGCTTTCGCGTGTTGGCAACGTGCTCGAGCAGATCGACCGGGAAAGCGCGGAACTGCGCGCAAGCCTCCGGCGCGAGGCGCCGGAGGACTAGGTGCGCGAGACGCCCCGTGAGGTGTCAGGCCAGCTTCAGCTCGACAGGAATGTTGCCGCGTGTCGCATGGGAATAGGGGCACACGATGTGCGCCTTGTCGACGAGGCCGCGTGCGGTCTCGCCGTCCATTCCCGGCAGTGAAACGTTCAACGTCACCTCGATGCCGAAGCCGGTGCCGTCCTCGCGCGGACCGATGCCTACATCCGCCGTGATCGAGACGTCGGCGGGAAGGTCGATCTTCTCCTTGCCGGCCACGAACTTCATCGCACCGAGAAAGCAGGCCGAGTAGCCGGCGGCGAAAAGCTGCTCGGGGTTGGTGCCCTGGCCGCCGTCGCCGCCGAGTTCCTTCGGCGTGGAGAGCGTGATCTCGAGGCGGCCGTCGTCGGAACTGGCGTTGCCGGTGCGCCCGCCGGTGGCGGTGGCGTGTGCGGTGTAGAGAACGGACATGAGTGACTCCATTGCTGCGGTGATGCGACCGCGCCACGTCTCCCGGTGGAGACCGCGGCGGGCCGACTTCCACATAGATAGTGTGCAATTAAATTGTGTGCAATATAAAATCCCGATATGCTTGACAGCACGGCGTACGGGAGCGAAGCAGGCTGCCTGACGGCGGGCCAACGGAGAATGGGCGAAATGACGGAGCAAGGCGAAGATCGGGACATCGACGGGGAGGAAGCCCTTTTCCTGTCGAACCAGCTTTGTTTCGCCCTGCACTCCACCACGCTCGCTCTCGGGCGGGTGTATCAGCGTGTGCTCGCGCCACTGGGACTGACCTACACCCAGTATCTGGCGATGCTGGTTCTCTGGGAGCGGGAAAGGGTTTCGGTGAAGGATCTTGGCGCGGCGCTGATCCTCGACAGCGGAACGCTGACGCCGCTCCTCAAGCGCCTGGAGCTGGCCGGTCTGGTGGAGCGTCGGCGGGACGAGGCGGACGAGCGTCGCGTGCTGGTGGCGCCCACCGCGCAAGGCTGGAGCCTGCGGCAACGGGCGCTGGAGGTGCCGCATCGCATCATGGAGGCCTGTGGCGGCGCGGGCGTCCCGCTTTCGCGGCTGAAGGGAGACCTCGAGGCGCTCAGGACCGCGCTGATTGCGGTTCCCGTCGCACCTGCATCCGGGGAGGGGGCCTGAACCGGTCGACCAGCCTCGACACGGCGGCGAGCAGGGCAAATGCCATGGTCCCGCCGAAGATCCACCATGCGGGCCGGATCGAATAGCTGAAATCCAGGTTCGCGGCGAGGACGCGGTCTGCCGGCACGCCGGTTGCCAGCGCGTACCACAGATACTCGATACCCGCCGTCGCGAGGCCCGACACCACGGCAATGCCCGCGATCACGAGAGGCGAGGCGAGGGGCAGCCCCGCCCTTGTTGCGCCCCGGCACAGCATGAGGACCGTGAAGGCTCCGGCCATGAGCGTGGCCTCGCTCACATCCGCCTTCGACTGCATGAAGAAGTGCAGGCAGGCGAGTAGGGTCAGCGGATAGACGATCCGGTGCAGCCGGTGCCAGGCCGGCCCCATGCGACGGATCGCGCCGTCGGTCGATGTCGCGGAAAGCACGGCAAGGCCCGCGAGTGCCACGAAGCCGATGGCCAGATAGATCCGCAGGACGATCTCGCGCGCGATCACGACAAGATCGAAGCCCTGGTCGAGGGCGTAGAGGGCGAAATGGATCGCGGCATACCCTGCCGCCGCCAGACCGATCATGCGGCGCAGGGCGATGATCCGGCCCCAGCCGGTCATCCTGCGCAAGGGCGTGACAAGCAGCGAGAGAACGAGGAACCGGATCGCCCAGCTTCCGCTCTGGTGAATGGCCTCGGTCACCGGCTTCGCGCCGAGCGTTCCGGCGGCAAGACTTGCCGCGAGCCAGACGCCGGGCGCCAGCAGCAGGAGGAACACGCAAAGGCGCAAGGGGGAGAAACGCCCGTTGCGCTCCCGCCAGGGGGCGAGTGCGCCCAGTGTGCCCATGATCGCGGCCGTCATCTTCACTCCGTCGTTGCCCCGCACGGGCAAGACATAGGCGCGCACCGCGCGACTGTCTCCAAACGGCCGATCAACCCTTGGTGAGATTGCGTGTGCAAGCCGCCACGCAAAAGAAAAAGGCCGGCGAAATCGCCGGCCCTTGTTCCGTCACGCCCAGGGGCGGTTTTCGCCGAGCTTCTGCTCGTAGCCGTCGATCATCGGGGCCTTTTCCATGGTCAGGCCGATATCGTCGAGGCCGTTCAGCAGGCAGTGCTTGCGGAACGGATCGATGTCGAAGGTGATGACGCCGCCATCCGGTCCGTGGATCTCCTGGGCCTCGAGATCGACGGTGAGCGTCGCATTGGCGCCACGGCGCGCATCGTCCATCAGCTTCTCTAGATCGTCCTCAGAGACGACGATCGGCAGGATGCCGTTCTTGAAGCAGTTGTTGTAGAAGATGTCGGCGAAGCTGGTTGAAATCACGCAGCGCACGCCGAAATCAAGCAGTGCCCAAGGGGCGTGCTCGCGGCTGGAGCCGCAACCGAAGTTGTCGCCCGCGACGAGGATCTGCGCGTTGCGGTAGGCCGGCTGATTGAGAACGAAGTCGGGGTTCTCGGAGCCGTCGTCGAGCGTGCGCATCTCGTGGAACAGCGCGGTGCCGAGGCCCGTGCGCTTGATCGTCTTCAGGAACTGCTTCGGGATGATCATGTCCGTGTCGATGTTGATGAACGGCAGCGGCGCGGCAACACCCGTCAGCTTGTCGAATTTCTCCATGTCTTTCCGGTCTCCTGCGGACGTGAGGGCGCTCAGGCGGCGAGGCTTTCGGCCGCGTCGACGCCAAGCATCAGATTGAGGTTCTGGACGGCGGCGCCCGAAGCGCCCTTGCCGAGATTGTCGTAGACGGCGACCAGCACCGCCTGCGCGCGGTCCTGGCTGGCGAAGACGTGCAGCCGCATCCGGTTCGTGCCGTTGAAGGTCTCCGGGTCGAGCTCGGGAACGCGGTCGGCATGAACGAAGGGGGCCACGTCCACGAAGGAGCCCTTCATCGACGCATAGCGTTCGGTGAGGCAGGCGTGGATCTCCTCGCCGCTCGCCGCTCGCTCGAGTCCCTCCAGGCGCAGCGGAACCATCGTCACCATGCCCTGGGCGTAGTTGCCGACCGCCGGAACGAAGATCGGCGTCGACGACACGCCGGAATAGCGCGTCATCTCCGGCAGGTGCTTGTGACGGAAGCCGAGCGCATAGGGCAGGAAGGCCGGGTTCTGCGCGCCGTCTGCCTCATAGGTCTCGATAAGCTGCCGTCCGCCGCCGGAATAGCCGGAAATCGCGTTCACCGTGACCGGGAAGTCGGCCGGCAGAAGGCCGGCCTCGATCAGCGGACGCACGCAGGCGATCACGCCCTGCGGATAGCAGCCGGGATTGCTCACGCGTCTGGACGCGGCGATACGGTCCGCCTGCTCCGGCGTCATTTCCGGAAAGCCGTAATCCCAGTCCGGGGCGGTCCGGTGTGCGCTGGAGGCGTCGATCACGCGGGTGGTCGCGTTCTCGATGAGCGAAACGCTCTCGCGGGCCGCGTCGTCCGGCAGGCACAGGATCGCCACATCGGCGGCATTGAGCCGCTCGGCCCGTGCGCCGAGATCCTTGCGCAGCTCGGAGGGAACCGTGAGAAGCTCGATGTCGCGACGGCGGCCGAGGCGCTCGCGGATCTGCAGACCCGTCGTGCCGGCTTCGCCGTCGATGAACACTTTCGCGACCATGGCTCCATCTCCGAATTTCGTTAAAGGGCCGGGAATACGCCCCGGCAAGGACCGCGTTCTACACCGAAGCGGCGGTCCTTGTCATGTCTCCCTTGCGGGACAGGGGGCTCCCGTCTTCGGCCGCCCGTCAGCGGGCCTGGCCGTGGTACTCCGCGTTCGGGCGCATGTCTGTTGCGGCGGCGACCCGGTTCGTCATGTTGAAGAACGCGGCGACGGAGGCAATGTCCCAGATGTCGCGGTCCGAGAACCCGGCATCGCGCAGGCCCTGGCGGTCTCCTTCCAGGATTTCGTGCGGCCGTTCCGTCAGTTTCACGGCGAAATCGAGCATGGCACGCTGGCGTGGCGAAAGATCGGCGACGCGGTAGTTCATGACCATGAGTTCCCCGAGTTCAGGGTCCCCGGAGAGCTGGCGCACCGCCGCGCCGTGGGCGGTCAGGCAGTAGAAGCAGCGGTTCACGGACGAGACCGCGACGGCGATCATCTCGCGCTCGAGCTTCGACAGTCCGCTGTCGGCCAGCATGAGGTCATTGTACATGCCGGTGAAAGCGTTCAGCTTTTCCTCGTTGAAGGCGTAGGCGGCCAGCACGTTGGGAACCATGCCGAGCTTTTCCCGGCACTTTTCAAAATACGCCTCGGTGCGTTCGGACAGGGGTGTTTCCTGATCCAGCTTCAGCGCGACAACCCCTTCGGGAACGCCGGAACCTGCGGTTGCGCGGTCATTCATGCCGATTTCCTCCTGCATTTTTCACGATCCGCCATGGCGTCGCGTTCACGGTTCATTCGCGAACACCTGCATGGCTGGTCATTTCTTCTTCAATCATATCGTCCTAGCATGGTGGCGACCGTTCGGTTCCGACACCCCGGATCCGCGCCGGTTGCACGCAAGAACCACAGGAGTGCCGGACCGGCCCTCACCGGTCCTGGCAGGCGAGGGAACAATGCCCGAAGCACGAGAGCAAGCGAAAACCCGGCTGATCCAGGCGGTGGCGGACGGACTCGAACCGGACGTCGGCGCATTCGCGCGGGATGTCTTTGCGCGCGGCGCGGCCGAAGACCTGGTCGGCTACACGGCCGCGGACCTGGCCGCCATTGCCGGAGAGGCCTGGTCGCAGCTGTCCTCCCACGAGCCGGGCAGCCATCGCATCCACGTCTACAATCCGGCCGCCACCGGCGAGGGAAGCCGGGTGGGCGATGTCACCGTTGTCGAGATCCTGAACGACAACATGCCGTTCCTGGTCGACTCGGTCATGGCGGAATTGCAGGCAAGCGGCTGCGAGGCGCGTCTCGTCCTTCATCCCATCCTCACGGTGGAGCGTGATGACAAGGGGAAGCTCATCGCCTGCCATGGCACGGGCAAGTCCGGCGTCGAGGGGGCCAGGCGCGAGAGCCTGATCCACATTCACGTGGCGCGGATCGACGCCGACATCGAGCGCAGCCAGCTCCGCGAGCGCCTTGAGCTGGTGATGGCGGACGTCGGGTCCGCCGTGCGCGACTGGGGCGCGATGCGCGAGCGCCTGGGAACGGCGATCGGCACCTACAAGGACACGCCGCCCCCCGTGCCGGTCGACGAACTCGCGGAGGCGGTCCAGTTCCTGGAATGGATCGAGGCGGACAACTTCATCCTTCTCGGGATGCGGGAGTACTACTTCGAGGGCGGCGTCGCGACGGGCGAGCTTTCCCACCGCAAGGGCACGGGGCTCGGTATCCTCGCCGACCCCGAGGTGCGGGTGTTGCGGCGTGGATCCGAGTTCGTGGTCATCACGCCGGAAATCCGCGACTTCCTGATGAAGCCGGAGCCGCTGATCGTCTCCAAGGCGAACGTGAAGAGCCGTGTTCACCGGCGGGTCCACATGGACTACGTCGGCATCAAGCTCTTTGACGAGGAAGGGGAACTGGCGGGTGAGCTGCGCGTCGTGGGCCTGTTCACCGCGACGGCCTACACCCTGTCGAGCGAGCACATTCCGTTCCTGCGGCGCAAGGTTGCCTCCGTCGTCGAGCGCGCCGGCTACGACCCCGACAGCCACTCCGGGCGTGCGTTGCTCAACGTGATGGAGAGCTACCCGCGCGACGAACTGTTCCAGATCGAGCCGTCGCTGCTCTACGAGTTCGCCATGGCGATCCTGCAGCTCGACGAGCGCCCGAGGGTGCGCGTGCTGGCGCGCCGGGACAAGTTCGACCGCTTCGTGTCGATCCTGTGCTATGTGCCGCGCGACCGTTACACCACCGAGGTGCGCCTGCGTATCGGCGCCTATCTCGCCGAGGTTTTCGACGGGCGCCTGTCCGCCTGGTACGTGGCCTATCCGGAAGGCCCTCTCGCGCGCGTCCACTTCATCATCGGCCGTGATCAGGGCGAAACACCCGATCCCGCGCAGGAGATCCTGGAGCAGGCCGTCGCGGGCATCGTGCGCACCTGGGCGGACGGCTTCCGCGAGGCGCTCCGGGTCGCCTACGGGGGCAACAAGGCGCTGGAGGTGGCGACGCGCTATGCGGATGCCTTCCAGGCCGGTTACCGGGAGGTCTATGACGCGGATGCGGCTCTTGCCGACATCCGGATCGTCGAGACCCTGAGCGAGACGGCCAACACGGCGCTCAGCTTCGCGCATCGCGAGCAGGATCCGGCCAACAGGCTCGGCCTCAAGGTCTATCACCACCTGCGGCCGATCCCGCTGTCCGCGCGCGTGCCGATCCTGGAGAACATGGGCTTCCGCGTCATCAACGAGCGGACCTACCGGATCACGCCGGTCGACCGCCCGCTTGCCTATCTGCACGACATCACCATCGAGCCGACCGGCGGCGAGGAAATAGAGCTCACCGACGATCTCAAGGCACGCCTCGAGGCACTTTCACTGGCCATCTGGCGCGGCGATGCGGAGTCCGACGGCTACAATGCCCTGGCGATCAACGCGGGTCTTGCCTGGCGTGACATCGCCATGCTGCGGGCGCTGTCCAAGTATCTCCGCCAGGCGGGCATCCGCTTCTCCGAGGACTACATGTGGCGCACGCTGAACCGCTACCATGAGGTGGCGGCGCGGCTGGTGGAACTGTTCCACCTGCGCTTCAATCCGGATCTGGAGGGGAACGATCGCTCGCTCGGCGCCGCGCGCGTGGAAAGCGACCTCGCCACGAGCCTCGACAAGGTCGAGAGCCTTGACGACGACCGGATCCTGCGGGGCTTCGGCGACGTTATCGAGGCGATGCTGCGGACGAACTTCTTCCAGCTCGACGCGCACGGAAAACCGAAGCAGACGTTCGCCTTCAAGTTCGATTCCCAGCGCATCGAGGAACTGCCGCGTCCGCGTCCGTTCCGCGAGATCTTCGTCTACAGCCCGCTGGTCGAGGGCGTGCACCTGCGTTTCGGCAAGGTGGCGCGCGGCGGTCTGCGCTGGTCCGATCGCGCCCAGGACTTCCGCACCGAGGTGCTGGGTCTCGTCAAGGCGCAGCAGGTGAAGAACGCCGTGATCGTGCCCGTCGGCGCCAAGGGCGGCTTCCTGCCCAAGGCGCTGCCGGCAGGCGGCAGCCGCGACGAGATCTTTGCGGAAGGCACCAAGGCCTACAAGATCTTCGTCTCCTCGCTGCTCGACGTGACCGACAACCTCTCCGGCGACAAGGTGTGGCCGCCGGAGCGCGTCGTGCGCCATGACGAGGACGACCCGTATCTGGTCGTCGCCGCCGACAAGGGTACGGCGACCTTCTCCGACACGGCGAACGCCATCTCCGAAAGCCGCAACTTCTGGCTCGGCGATGCCTTCGCCTCGGGCGGTTCGGCGGGGTACGACCACAAGAAGATGGGCATCACGGCCCGGGGCGCGTGGGAGGCCGTGAAGCGGCATTTCCGCGAGATGAACCGGGATATCCAGAGCGAGCCCTTCACCGTTGCCGGTGTCGGCGACATGTCCGGCGACGTGTTCGGAAACGGAATGCTGCTGTCGAAGGCGATCCGTCTGGTCGCGGCCTTCGATCACCGGGACATCTTCCTCGACCCGGACCCCGATCCGGAGGCGACATGGGCGGAGCGCAAGCGCGTCTTCGATCTGGGCCGCTCGTCCTGGAACGACTATGACGCCAGCCTGATTTCGGAGGGCGGCGGCATCTTCTCGCGCCAGTCGAAATCGATCCCGTTGTCGCCGCGCCTGCAGGACCTGCTGTCCATCGCCAAGCCCAAGGCGACGCCGCAGGAGGTGATGAACGCGATCCTGAAGATGCAGGTCGACCTTCTCTGGTTCGGCGGCATCGGCACCTATGTGCGCGCGACAAGCGAAAGCGACGCGGACGCCGGAGACTGCGCCAACGACGCGATCCGCGTCACGGCCAGGGAACTCGGCGCCAAGGTGGTGGGCGAGGGCGCGAACCTCGGCATGACCCAGCTTGCGCGCATCGAGTTCAACCGTTGTGGCGGGCGCAGCAACTCCGATGCGATCGACAACTCCGCCGGCGTGAACTCGTCGGACATGGAGGTGAACATCAAGATCGCGCTGGGCGCGGCGGTGCGCGGCAACCGGCTGAGCGTTGCCGACCGCAATGTCCTTCTGGCGGAGATGACGGACGAGGTCGCGGGGCTCGTGCTTCGCAACAACTACCTGCAGACGCTGGCGATCAGCCTGTCGGAAAGCCGGGGCATGGAGGACTTTGGCTACCAGCGGCGGATGATGCGCCGGCTTGAGCAGGAAGGCCTGCTCGACCGGGTGGTTGAGCAGCTTCCCGACGAGGCCGCGCTCGACGAGCTGGCGGCGGCGGAAAGCGGGCTGACGCGCGCGGAGATCGGCGTGCTGCTTGCCTACGCGAAGATCACGCTGTTCGACCGGCTGCTTGCCAGTGCGGTTCCCGACGACGCGTATCTGGCCCGCGAGCTGTTCCGCTATTTCCCGCCGCAGATGCAGGAAACCTACGCGGACGAGATCCGTGGCCACAGGCTGCGCCGCGAGATCATCGCCACCATGCTCGCCAACTCGATGATCAACCGGGGTGGGCCGACCTTCCCGACGCGTATCGTCGACCAGACGGGTGCGGATCCGGTGCATGTGGCCCAGGCTTTCGCGGCCGTGCGCGATGCCTACGGGCTCACCGCGCTCAACGGAGAGATCGACGCGCTGGACACGCGTATTGATGGCGCCCTGCAGATCGACCTCTACAAGGCGGTGCAGGATCTCGTGCTGGAGCAGACGGTCTGGTTCCTGCGCAACGTCGACTTCGACGCCGGACTGGAAAGCGTTGTGACCCGCTTCCGGGAAGGCATCGACGGCCTGTCGCCGAGCATCGTCTCGGCCGTGGCGGACGCGGCCCGGGCGGAAATCGAGGGTGAGCAGCAACGGCTTGCGGCCGCCGGGGTTCCCGACCCGCTTGCCGCGCGCATCGCCCGGCTGCCGGTGGAAACGGAAATCCCGGACATCATCCTCATCGCCGAGCGCAGCGGGCGCAAGCTCGATGAAGTGGCCGAGGTCTTCTTCAAGGTCGCCGGGCACTTCCGCCTCGGCGTCATGGAAGCCAAGGCGCGCGAGTTGCGCATCACCGACTACTACGACGGGCTTGCGCTCGACCGGGCCAAGGCGACGCTGGATCTTGCACACCGCGAGGTCACCATCGACGCGCTCTCCTCGGGTGGCTTCGAGACCTGGCTCGATGCCAACGAGGCCCGGGTGGGGCGCACCGCGCGTGCCGCCGGCGAGATCATCGAGGGCGACCTGTCGGTGTCCAAGTTCTCGGTGGCGGCGGGGCTTCTTGCCGAGCTCGCGCGATGAGGGAACCGCAGCGCGGGGAGGGGGATGCCTCCTCCCCGGATGCGGGTGAGGGACCGATCCGCGCCGGTGTCGGACTTGAGCCCCTTGCCGGCGGCGGCGCGGCGCTTCACCCCGGCCAGGTGCCGGACGAAGGGGCCGGTCGCCGGGCGATCTGGAGCTGGCTCTTCTTCGACTGGGCCGCTCAGCCGTTCTTCACGCTGGTCACGACCTTCGTGTTCGCGCCCTATTTCGCCTCGGCGGTCGCTTCGACGCCGGCGCAGGGGCAGGCCCTTTGGGGCTATGCGACCGCGGCGGCCGGGCTGGCGATCGCCGTGCTGGCGCCGGTGCTCGGGGCGATTGCCGATCGGACCGGGGCGCGAAAGCCTTGGATCCTGGCGTTCTCGCTGCCTTTCCTTGCCGGAGCCTGGATGCTCGACGCGGCGGTTCCGGGGGGCGAATATTCGCTCTGGATCGCGCTTTGCGGCTTTGCGATGGCAACGCTCGGCGTGGAGTTCGCGACGGTGTTCACCAACGCGATGATGCCCGATCTCGTGCCGCGCCGGAAACTCGGGCGGCTGTCGGGAAGCGGGTGGGCGGTCGGCTATCTCGGCGGTCTTCTCTCGCTGGTGCTCGTGCTCGGCCTCATGGCCGCGAACCCGGAGACCGGCCGCACGCTGCTGGGGCTCGAGCCGGTGTTCGGCCTGGATGCGGCCACGCGCGCCGGCGACCGGGCCTCGGGACCGTTCTCCGCCATCTGGTATCTGGTCTTCGTGCTGCCGCTGTTTCTCTTCGTGCCGGACGTGCCTCGCCGCGCCGTTTCGTTTGCGCATGCCGCGCGCGACGGGCTCCGCGATCTGGCGAACACGCTGCGCGAGGCGCGCGCCAGCCGGGGCGTGGCGGTCTTTCTGATCGCCAACATGATCTACAAGGACGGGTTGGTGGCCCTTTTCGCCTTCGGCGGCATCTATGCCGCAGGCGTTCTCGGCTGGTCGAGCCTCGAGATCGGCACCTTCGGCATCCTGCTGACGATCACCGGAACGCTCGGCGCGTTCATCGGCGGGCGGCTGGACGACCGGCTGGGACCGAAACGGGTGATCGCGGGCGCGCTGGTGGTCCTGATCATTTGCGGCCTCGGCCTGGTCTCCGTCGATCGGGATACGGTGTTCTTCGTGATCGAGACCGATCCGGCGACGCCGGGAGCGGGGCTGTTCTCCAGCCTTCCGGAAAAGGTGTTCCTGGTGCTCGGCGGGGTTCTGGGCGCGGCGGCCGGTCCGCTTCAGGCGGCCTCGCGCACGCTTCTCGTTCACGTGGCGCCGCCGGCCGCGCTTACCCGTTACTTCGGCCTGTTCGCCCTGTCGGGCAAGGTGACGAGCTTTATGGCGCCCGCGCTGGTCGGCGTCGTCACGGCGGTAACGGCCAGCCAGGCCGCCGGAATGGCGGTGATCCTCGTCTTCTTCGCGGTCGGCCTTGTCCTGCTGCTGCAGGTCTCCGACGCACGCGGCTGACACGAAGGCCTGGCTTTGCCGGAATATGAAAAAGGGCCGGGAGGTGATCTCCCGGCCCTTTCCTGTTGCTCATGCCGATGCTCGAGGCGCCGGTCAGGACTGCTTGTTCGCCGCGCGCTCGGCGCGCTTGCGGTCATGCGGATCCAGCAGCGCCTTGCGCAGGCGGATGTTCTTCGGCGTGACTTCCACCAGTTCGTCGTCGTTGATGTAGGAGAGCGCGGCCTCCAGCGACAGACGGATCGGCGGGGTCAGGCGAACGGTCTCGTCCTTGCCTGCGGCGCGCACGTTGGTGAGCTGCTTGCCCTTGAGAACGTTGACCTCGAGGTCATTGCCGCGCATGTGCTCGCCGATCAGCATGCCCTTGTACACCTTGACGCCCGGATCGATGAGCATGGGGCCACGGTCTTCCAGGTTGAAGAGCGCGTAGGCCACCGACTCGCCGTCGCCGTTGGAGATCAGGACGCCAGTGTGACGGCCGGGGATCTCGCCCTTGTGCGGGGCGTAGGCATGGAACAGGCGGTTGAAGATCGCCGTGCCGCGCGTGTCCGACAGGAGCTCCGACTGATAGCCGATCAGGCCGCGCGTCGGGGCATGGAACACCAGCCGGGTGCGGCCGGCGCCGGACGGACGCATCTCGAGGAGGTCGGCCTTCCGCTCGGAGAGCTTCTGCACGACGATGCCCGAGTGCTCCTCGTCCACGTCGATGATGACTTCCTCGATCGGCTCGAGACGCTCGCCGTTCTCGCCGGTCTGGAAGACCACGCGCGGACGTCCGACGCAAAGCTCGAAGCCCTCGCGGCGCATGTTCTCGATGAGGATGGCGAGCTGAAGCTCGCCACGACCGGCGACGATGAAGGCATCGGCGTCTTCCGCATCCTCGATCTTGAGCGCGACGTTGCCTTCGGCCTCGTCCATCAGGCGCTTGCGGATGACGCGGGACTGGACCTTGTCGCCCTCGGTTCCGGCAAGCGGCCCGTCGTTGACGCGGAAGGTCATGGAGAGCGTCGGAGGGTCGATCGGCTGGGCCTCGATCGGCCCGGCAACCTCGGGAGCGCAGATCGTGTCGGAAACCGTTGCCTCGGACAGGCCCGCCAGCGAGACGATATCGCCCGCCTCGCCCTTCTCGATCGGCTGGCGCTCGAGGCCGCGGAACGCCAGCACCTTGGAGATGCGGCCGGTCTCGACGACCTTGCCGTCACGCGACAGCGCCTTCACGGCCATGTTGGGGAGCGCCTCGCCCGAGACGATGCGTCCCGTGAGAATGCGGCCCAGGAACGGGTTCGACTGCACCGTGGTCGCGAGCATCCGGAACGCGCCCTCTTCGGCGACGGGCGGGTTGACGTGGGTGCGCACCAGGTCGAAGAGCGGATCCATCGAATCCTGCGGGCCCGAGGGGTCCGTCGCCATCCAGCCCTGCTTGGCCGAACCGTAGAGGACCGGGAAGTCGAGCTGGTCCTCATCGGCGTCGAGCGCGGCGAAGAGGTCGAACACCTCATCGAGCACTTCCTCTGCGCGCTGGTCGGGCTTGTCGATCTTGTTGATCGCCACGATCGGGCGCAGGCCGAGCTTCAGGGCCTTGCCAAGCACGAACTTGGTCTGCGGCATCGGACCCTCGGCGGCATCGACCAGAAGCACGACGCCGTCGACCATGTGCAGGATGCGCTCCACCTCGCCGCCGAAGTCGGCGTGGCCGGGCGTGTCGACGATGTTGATGCGCGTGTCGCCATGGGTGAGCGAGGTCACTTTCGCGAGAATGGTAATGCCGCGCTCACGCTCCAGATCGTTGGAGTCCATCATGCGCTCTTCCGTACGCTGATTGTCGCGGAAGGAGCCGGACTGCTTCAAGAGCACGTCAATCAGGGTCGTCTTGCCATGATCGACGTGCGCGATGATGGCGATGTTGCGCAAATCCATGTGGTGAGTGCTCCAAAAACAGTTGCCGCGGGTGCTTGGACCCGCGGCTTTTCGCGGCCTTCTATAAACCGGGGGGCGCACTCTTGCAATGCAGCATTGCCGTTGCGGACCCGCGTGCGCCTTGACACGGGCCCGCGCGCCGCCTAGATGATAAGGAACCCATAAAATATGGATGACTTATGGATCCGGACATCCTCTCGCGCCCGGTCGGTTTTCTTGTCGGCGATATCGCGCGCTTGCTGCGACGCCGTTTCGAAAGGGCCCTCGCCCAGACCGACACCGGCCTGACGGCATCGGAGGCGCGGACGCTTGCCTTCATCGAGCATTATCCGCACTTCCGCCAGGGCGCGCTTGCGGAGCGTCTGGGTGTCGAGCCGATGACGTTGAGCGGTGTTCTGGATCGGTTGGAGGCCGCCGGCTATGTGGAGCGGCGGCCCGATCCCGGCGACCGCCGGGCCAAATGCGTGGTCCTCACCGATGCCGCGCAGGGAGTACTTGAACGCATCCACGAGGTTGCGATCGGCATTCGCGCCGCTGCTCTCGACGGCATGAGCGATGAGGAAGGCAAGCTTGCCTACGCATTGCTTGCCCGGATCCACGACAACCTTTCCTCAGTTTCGGAACCCGAGCGCAAATGACACCTCCCCCTACCTGTTCGACAGGCGCGGCAGCGTCCCCGGCAAGCGTCGTCGCGACCGCCACGCATCCCGGCCCGCTGATGGGGGAACGGCGCACCGCCGTTATCGGCGCGGCGCTGGTTGCCATCGGGCCGATCACCATGGCGCTCTACACGCCGGCGATGCCGGTGCTTGCGGAAGCGTTCTCGACGTCGCAGTCGATGATCAAGCTGACGCTGACGGCCTATTTCACCGGCTTCGCGCTGACGCAGCTCCTGTGCGGTCCGCTGACGGATGCCTTCGGCCGCAAGCCGGTGACCATCGGGTTCCTCTTTCTGTATCTGGCCTCGACCATCGTCGCGACATGGGCACCGACCATCGAGTGGATGCTGATCGCGCGCACGCTTCAGGGCATCGGCGCGTCCGTCGGCGTCGCGGCCTCGCGCGCCATCGTGCGCGATCAGTTCACGGGACAGGCGTCCGCCAGGATCATGAACACCATCGCGATGATGCTCGCGCTTGGCCCGGCGCTGGCACCGACGATCGGAGCGATCACGCTGGAGCTGTTCGGATGGCGCGAGATCTTCTGGGCCATGCTGATCTACGGCTTTGTCCTGCTCGCGGTCGTGATCTGGCTGCAGCACGAGACCAACGCCTTCATCGATCGCGGGCACATGGCGCCCCGTCGCTTCTTCTCCAACTATGCGCGGTTGATCCGGGACCCGCGTTTCCTGCAGCCGAGCCTGATGGTCGGTTTCGGGATCGGCACGATCTACACGCTCGCCTCGATCCTGCCTTTCGTCATCATCGACCGGGTCGGCCTGTCGCCGACGCAGTTCGGGTTCGGCATGATGGTGAAGTCGGGCTCCTTCATTTCCGGAACGATCCTGACCAGTCAGCTCCTGCGCCGCATGGATGCATCCCGGCTCCTGCCGTACTCCATGTGCGGGCTGCTGCTTGCCAGCCTGGCCATGGTGATCGAGGCCACCTCTGGCGATCCGAGCTTCCTCGGCACCATGCTTCCCGTCGGCCTTTATGCCTTCAGCCTGGCGATCTCGCTGCCGGGGCCGACGACGGCGGCCTTGCAGGGCTTTCCGCAGATCGCGGGCGCGGCCTCCGCCCTGATGGGCTTCCTTCAGTTCGGCGCAGGCCTCCTCGGGAGCCTTGTCGCAGCCGCGATTGGCGATCCGCTTCTCAGTATCGCGATCGTGCCGCCGTGCATGGCCGCGATCGCCGTCGGGTCATATATGGTGTTTGGCCGACTTGCCGCTGCCCGGACCGCATGATCGGCGCTTGACGTGCGGTGGCAAAGCGCGCAAGACCTCGCCGACCCGGCGGTAAACCGCCGGCGGCCGATCGTTGTCCGGCCCACCCGTTCGCGCATCGGGGGCTGCGATGGCGGAAGTTTCTCTAGCGGCAGCGACGTGCCGTGAATGACGGATCGCACCCATGGCCACTGCCTCGGCACCCTCAGAGTTTCGCTTTCGTGGAACCGGGCTTTCCCTGAAGCGGCCGCTGGTGATGGGCATCGTCAACGTGACGCCGGATTCCTTTTCGGATGGCGGGCGGTTCCTCGATCCCGATGACGCGGTCGCCAGCGCGCGCAAGATGATCGCCCATGGCGCCGATGTGGTCGACGTGGGGGCGGAAAGCACGAGGCCGGGCGCGACCCCCGTTTCCTTCGACGAGGAATGGCGCCGTCTCGAGCCCGCGATCGGCGATGTGATCGCCCTTGGCACCCCGGTTTCCATCGATACCTACAAGGCGGAAATCGCGCGGCGCGCCTGCGCGCGCGGGGCGGCAATCGTGAACGATGTCTGGGGGCTGCAACACGATCCGGCCATGGCCGACGTCGTGGCCGAGGCGCAGGCCGGCATCATCATGATGCACAACCGGGAAAAGGCCGATCCGCAGGCGGACATTTTCGCCGACATCGACCGCTTCTTTGAGCGTTCGATGGAAATCGCCGAACGTGCGAACATCCCGGCTGAGCGGCAGATGCTCGATCCCGGCATCGGGTTCGGAAAGACGCTGGAACAGAACTTCTCGATCATCAACCGGCTGGAGCATTTCGCCCGGCACGGTCGCGCGCTGATGGTCGGGGCCTCGCGCAAGCGCATGATCGGCGCCGTCCTGTCGGTCGAGACCGACGACCGGCTCTATGGATCGCTCGCCCTGCACACGATCGCGATGATGAAGGGAGCGTCCATGGTGCGTGTCCACAACGTCCAGCCTCATGCGGATGCGGCACGCATCGTGACAGCGACCCTGCAGGAGGGGCTGGCATGAGCGGCGGCACGCGCGTGCGCGCGGCACTGGGACTCGGGTCCAACCTCGGGGACACAAGCGCCAACCTGGCGGAGGCATTGGCCAGGCTTTCGGCGACGCCCGGCATCGACATCGTCGCGCGCTCGTCCGACTACCGGACCCCGCCCTGGGGGCCGGTGCCGCAGGACGACTACCGTAACGCCTGCGTGGTGATCGAGACGGACCTGGCGCCGGCGGACCTGCTTGCGCGGTGTCTTGAGGTCGAGAAGGAACTGGGCCGCGTGCGTGATGTGCGCTGGGGGCCGAGGACCATCGACATCGACCTGCTCCTCTACGGCGAGGCGAAGGTGGATGAGGAAGGGCTCACCGTTCCCCATCCGCGCATGGGTGAGCGCGCATTCGTGCTCGTGCCGCTTGCCGAGATCTGGCCCGAGGCGCCGATTGGCGACGGACGCAGCGTGCGCGAGGCGCTGGCCACCTGCGCCGGGCGGGACGAGATCATGCTGCTCGACGATTGAGGGGCGGGGCGGTTCCCCCCCCGCTTCACCGTCAGTTTGCGTCGGATGCCTCCGCAGCATCCTTGGTATCGCGGCCGAAGTTCGGCACGGCGGTATCCTGACCGGCCTCGATGATCGAGCGACGGATGTCTCGGGTGCGCGAGAACAGCTCGAAGAGCGCGGCGCCGTCGCTCCAGCGGATCGCGCGCTGAAGCGCCGCCAGATCCTCCGAGAACCGCGACAACATCTCCAGGATGGCGTCCTTGTTGTGCAGGCACACGTCCCGCCACATGGTCGGGTCGGAGGCGGCGATACGGGTGAAGTCGCGAAAGCCCGAGGCGGAGTACTTGATGACTTCCGACTTGGTGACCGCCTCCAGGTCGTCCGCCGTGCCGACGATGTTGTAGGCGATGATGTGCGGCACATGGGACACGATGGCGAGCACCAGGTCGTGATGCTCGTGGTCCATCACCTCGACCATCGAGCCCAGGGCCTCCCAGAACCCGGAGAGGCGCGCGAGCGCGTCCTCGTCCGTTCCCTCGACCGGGGTCAGAATGCACCAGCGGTTCCGGAACAGCTCCGGGAAGCCGGCATCGGGGCCGGATTCCTCCGTGCCGGCGATCGGGTGGCCCGGAATGAAATGCACGTTCGCTGGCAGATGCGGCTGCATCTGGCGCACGACGGAGCTCTTGGTCGAGCCCACGTCGGAAATGATCGCGCCCGGCGCCAGTGCCGGTGCGATCCATTTGGCGATTGCCTCGCTGGCGCCGACCGGCACGCAGAGGATGACGAGATCCGCCCCGGCCACGGCGTCCGCCGCGTCGAGGCAGTAGCGGTCGCCCAGGTTCAGCTCCTCCGCGCGTCTCAGCGTGTGCTCGGAGCGCGTGGAAATGACGATTTCATCGGCCAGCCCCTCGCGGCGGGCGGCGAGGGCGATCGAGGAGCCGATCAGGCCAATGCCGATCAGGGCGAGGCGGCGAAACTTCGGTTTGGACATGGTGCAGGCTTTGACTTTGAGAGCGGAGCGGTTCGACGTTCCGCGTCCTGAAAGGTCACGCCGCGAGATATTCCTTCAACACGGCGACAACGGTGCGATTGGCCTCCTCGGAGCCGATCGACATGCGCAGTGCGTCCGGAAGGCCATAGGCCCCGACCAGGCGCAGCACGCATCCACGGTCGCTCAGATATCGGTCCGCGTCGCTCGCCGTCTTGCCCGTGTCGCGGGGAAAATGCAGCAGCACGAAGTTGCCCACGCTCGGCGTCACGGTGAGGCCGAGCGCTTCCATCTCCTTCGTCACCCAGGGCAGCCACGTGTCGTTGTGGTCGACGGCGGCGTCGAGGAAGGCCCGGTCGCGGATCGCCGCGCTGCCGGCGGCCTGCGAGGCCGCGGAGACGTTGAAGGGGCCGCGAATGCGGTTCAGCGCGTCGATGACATGCGCGGGCCCGTAGGCCCAGCCGATGCGCAGGGCCGCAAGGCCGTAGATCTTGGAGAAGGTGCGCGTCATCAGAACGTTGTCGGCGGTCGCCGCCAGTTCGATGCCGGCCTCGTAGTCGTTGCGGCGAACGTATTCCGCATAGGCCGCGTCGAGCACGAGCAGCACGTGCGGCGGCAATCCGGCGTGGAGGCGGCGGATCTCGTCGAACGGCAGGTAGGTGCCCGTGGGATTGTTCGGATTGGCGAGGAAGACGACGCGGGTCTTGTCCGTGACGCAGGCAAGCATCGCGTCGACGTCCGTGGTCATGTCCTTCTCGGCCGCGACGACGGGCGTGCCGCCGGCGGCGAGAATGGCGATCTTGTAGACTAGGAAGCCGTATTCGCTGTAGACGGCCTCGTCTCCGGGGCCGATGTAGGCGCGCGCGACCAGCTCGAGGATCTCGTCGGACCCGTTGCCGCAGATGATGCGGTCCGCATTGAGGCCGTGCACGTCCGCAATCGCCTCGCGCAGCATCAAGGAGCCTCCGTCGGGGTAAAGCTCCAGGTGCGCGGCCTCGCCCCGATAGGCCTCGATGGCTGCCGGGCTGGCGCCGAGCGGCGTCTCGTTCGAGGACAGCTTGTACAGCTTGCCGCCGCCGGTCGACTTGGTGCGCCCGGGCACATAGGGAGCGATCTCCATCACGCCGGGACGCGGCATCGGGCGGCTGGAGGAAACGGTGTCGGCGCTGGAGGCGGAAGTCGTCGGCTGCATGTGTCTCGACCGGTTCATGCGGGTGGGAACGCTGTCCGTGCGGTCCATGGCGACTGTCACCAAGACGCGAGCGGAACCGCGCCATTCATAGGCAGTTGACCGGGTGTTGGCAAAAGAAAACATTGACCTTGCAAGATCGGGCTCCTACCTCTCGAACCTCCCGACTGCCTGCGCCCACGGCGCGCCGTTTCGGCGAAAAGGTCGACCGTTGGGGCGCAGTCGCACGGAGCAAATGCAGCAGGAGCGCCAGGGCGCGATGAGGGACGATACCAGCGGGCAGGACCACGACAGCGGAGGCTCGACCCTGCGTGCCTCGCCGGCAAGCGAGGCGGACACGCCGACGAGCCAGGTCGTGCGCTTTTCCGGAGACAAGGCGCTCAAGCTCGATTCAGGGCCGGTTCTCGACCCCTGGCAGATCGCCTACGAGACCTATGGCACGCTCAATGCCGACCGCTCGAACGCGGTCCTCGTCTGCCACGCGCTGACCGGCGACCAGTATGTGGCCTCGCAGAACCCGCTAACGGGCAAGCCGGGCTGGTGGTCGATGCTGGTCGGTCCGGGACGCCCGGTCGACACGAACCACTATTTCGTCATCTGCGCCAATGTGCTTGGCGGTTGCCTCGGGACCACTGGGCCGGCTTCCACCAACCCTGCCACGGGGCAGCGATGGGGACTGGACCTTCCGCTCGTCACCATCCGCGACATGGTCAACGCGCAGGCCGTGCTTCTCGACCACCTCGGCATCGAGACGCTGTTCGCGGTGGTCGGCGGCTCCATGGGCGGCATGCAGGTGCTGCAATGGGCGGCGAGCTATCCGCAGCGGGTCTTCACCGCCCTGCCGATCGCCTCGGCCGCGCGTCATTCCTCGCAGAACATCGCCTTCCACGAGGTCGGCCGGCAGGCCGTCATGGCGGACCCGAACTGGTGTGGCGGCCGGTATTTCGAGCGCGGCGTGCGCCCCTCCAAGGGACTGGCGGTGGCGCGCATGGCCGCGCATATCACCTATCTTTCGGATCCGGCGCTGCACCGGAAGTTCGGGCGCAACCTGCAGGATCGCGAGGAGATCACCTTCGGGTTCGAGGCCGATTTCCAGATCGAGAGCTACCTGCGGCACCAGGGCATGACCTTCGTCGACCGGTTCGACCCGAACTCCTATCTCTATGTGACGCGGGCGATGGACTATTTCGACCTTGCCGCCGACTACGGCGGGTCGCTCGCGCGTGCGTTCCTGCATTCGCCGACCCGCTTCTGCGTGATGTCCTTCACCTCCGACTGGCTGTTCCCGACCGCCGAAAGCAAGGCGGTGGTGCGCGCGCTCAATGCGGCGGCCGCCAATGTCTCCTTCGTCGAGGTGGAGAGCGATCGCGGACACGACGCCTTCCTGCTCGACGAGCCGGAAATGTTCCGAACCGTGCTGGGCTTCCTCACCGGTGCCGCCCATGCGCGCGGCATTCCCGCTCCGCTCGAGGCATCCGCGGAGGCAGGAGCATGAACGACACGACAACGAACGTGATCGAACGTGGAGACCACCGGCTCGTCTGCGATCTCGTGACCCCGGGGGCGCGGGTGCTGGATATCGGCTGCGGCGACGGCGCGCTTCTCGACCTTCTGGTGCGAGAGAGGCAAGTCGACGGGCGCGGCATGGAGCTTTCCCAGGCGGGCGTGAACGCCTGCGTGGCACGCGGCCTGTCCGTCGTGCAGGGCGACGCGGACCGCGATCTCGCCGACTATCCCGACGATGCCTTCGACTTCGTGATCCTCAGTCAGACGCTGCAGGCGACCTATGCGCCGCGCCAGGTCCTGCGCGAGCTTCTGCGCATCGGCGCCAACGTGATCGTGTCGTTCCCCAATTTCGGGCATTGGCGCAACCGGTTGCAGCTCATGTTCGAGGGGCGCATGCCGGTCACCGACTACCTGCCCTACAGCTGGTACGACACGCCGAACATCCACTTCTGCACCATTCGTGACTTCGTGCTCATGTGCGACGAGGTGGATGCGAAGATGGAGAAGGCCATGGCGCTCAATGCGCGGGGGGAACCGGTGGGCTTCACCGCGCCGTGGTGGGTGTGGAACCTGATCGGCGAACAGGCCCTGTTTCTCCTGAAGCGCTGCCCCGCCGCGTCGCGCCGCTGCCGAGCCCGTGCCCCGACAGACCGGTCGTGGCTCCGTCGGGGATGAACAGCGGGCGGAAGGAGCGCGTCACGCGTTCCTCGCGCACCAGATTGCCGCGATAGACCTGCTTTTCCGCTTCCACGACAAGAAGCCCGGCAAAGGCCGGCCAGAGCCGCCGGCCGATGCCCTCCCACGTCCGGGCGCCGCGCAGGAGCAGCCGGGAGCGCGTGGGCGGCATGAACAGCGCCTCGCCGCTGCCGCGTGGCTCGAACTGGCAGTCGCGCAGAAGCGCCTCGATCTGCCGGCGGGAGTAGGGGCGTCCGTATCCGAAGGGCGAGATCTCGGACCGCGCCCAGAGGCCGCGCCGGTTGGGCACCACGACCAGGATCCGTCCGCCGGGCACGAGAACCCGCCAGACCTCGCGCAGCACGGCCTCGGGTCGCGGGCATGGTCGAGCGCATGAACAACCAGGGCGTTGTCGAACACATGGTCGGGAAACGGCAGCTCGTCGTCATCCACCAGGGTGGCCGAGTTACGCCCTCCGCGCGGCCAGGCGACCACGCCCTGCTGGGCCGGCATGGCCGCGACGCAGCACTCTGCCTCGTCGAGATAGGGGCGCATGTAGGGGCCGGCATAGCCGATGCCGATCATCCGCCGTCCCGAAAGCCCGGGCCAGAAGGCCCGCACGCGTGCGCCCACGAGCACGCGGAGCATGCGCCCGAGAGGTAGGTCGTAGAATGTTCGCTGGTGTCTGGCGTCGAGATACATGGGCAGGCGACGGCGTCCCTCGGGAGAACGGTGTCGGCCGCTTGCAACGCCGGCCGGGGTGCGATTGAACCCTTCCCGGGACCGCGATGCAACCCGTTCGGACATTCGCCCGGATGCCACCGCGCCGGGTCTTGTGCGCGCGGGAGCGGGCGTGCAGTCTGACCCCGGCGCGAACCATAAGGAGTTCCAGCATGGGCACCACAGATGAAATGGCGCGGATCCGGCAGTTTTCGTGCCTGCAGGACAATTTCGGCGTTCTCGTGCATCTGCCGGAAAGCGGGCGCACGATTGCGTTCGATGTTCCCGAGGCTGCTCCCTATCTCAAGGCGCTTGCCGATACGGGCTGGACGCTCACCGACATCCTGATCACGCACCACCACTTCGACCATGTGCAGGGGCTGGAGGCGCTGAAGGCGCAAACCGGCGCGCGGGCCGTGGGACCAGAAATGTCGCGCGACAGGATCGCCGGGCTCGACGAGGGTGTCGGCGACGGCGACACGGTCACCATCGGCGGGATCGCCTTTGACGCGATCGCGACGCCGGGGCACACGCTCGATCAGATTTCCTGGCATGCGCCGGCGCTCAAGTTCGCCCATACGGGCGACACGCTTTTCTCGCTTGGCTGCGGGCGCGTGTTCGAAGGCGACATGACGATGATGTGGGAGTCCCTGGCGCGTCTCGTCGAGCGTCTTCCGGGGGAAACGGCGATCCATTGCGGCCACGAATACACGCTCGCCAATGCCCGCTTCGCGCTCACGATCGATCCGGACAATGCCAGGCTCGTGGAGCGGGCACGGGAGGTGGAGAGCCTGCGTGCGGACGGGCGTGCGACACTGCCGACCACGATGGCGCAGGAACTGGCCACCAACCCGTTCCTTCGGGCAGCCGACCCGGCCATCCGCGCAAGGCTCGGCCTTGAGGATGCGAGCGACGCGGAGGTCTTCGCGGAGATACGACGCCGCAAGGACAACGCCTGACCGGAAGGATGAAGATGCAAGACACCGCCATGACCGCCGCGCAGATCATCGATCTGCTCGACATGACGCCGCACCCGGAAGGCGGCCACTACGTCGAGACCTTCCGCGATCCGCTGACGGACGGAGACGGCCGTGCACGTTCGACGGCGATCTACTTCCTGTTGCAGGCGGGGGAATGCTCGGCCTGGCACCGGGTCGACGCGGTGGAGACCTGGCACTGGCACGCGGGCGCGCCGCTTGCCCTCAGGATTTCCAAGGATGGCGAGGACGCCCGCACGTTGACGCTCGGGCCGGACCTCGGCGTTGGTGAGCGGCCGCAGGGCGTGGTGCCCGCCGATGCATGGCAGGCGGCGGAGAGCCTGGGCGCGTGGACGCTGGTCGGATGCACCGTGGCTCCGGGCTTCGAGTTTGCCGGCTTCGAGATGGCGCCGGAAGGCTGGGAGCCCGGCTCTCGCGGGTGAGAGGGACGCCGGATACAGGGCTTTCCCGGCTTGCGCTCGCGCGCGCAGAAGCTACAGTGCGGCCGGATTTCATCCGCCGGCAGACCCGCGCGCCGTGACACGGCCCGCCGGATCGCCGCAACCCCGCCCAGGACTGGACAACGGACCCCATGGCTCACAAAGACATCAAGAAGGTGGTGCTCGCCTATTCAGGCGGCCTCGATACCTCGATCATCCTGAAATGGTTGCAGACCGAGTACGGCTGCGAGGTGGTGACCTTCACCGCCGATCTCGGCCAGGGCGAGGAACTCGAGCCGGCGCGCAAGAAGGCCGAACTGCTCGGCATCAAGGAAATCCACATCGACGACCTGCGCGAGGAGTTCATCCGCGACTTCGTCTTCCCGATGTTCCGCGCGAACACCGTCTACGAGGGGACCTACCTGCTCGGCACCTCGATCGCACGGCCGCTGATTTCCAAGCGCCTGATCGAGATCGCGCACGAGACCGGCGCCGACGCCATCGCCCATGGCGCGACCGGCAAGGGCAACGATCAGGTTCGCTTCGAGCTTTCCGCCTATGCGCTGGATCCGGACATCAAGGTGATCGCGCCCTGGCGTGACTGGACCTTCAAGTCGCGGACCGACCTGATCGACTTCGCGGAGAAGCACCAGATTCCGGTGCCCAAGGACAAGCGTGGCGAGTCGCCCTTCTCGGTCGACGCCAACATGCTGCATTCCTCGTCGGAAGGTAAGGTGCTCGAGGATCCGTGGGAGGAGCCGCCGGAGTACGTCCACCAGCGCACCGTGTCGCCGATGGACGCGCCGGACGTGGCCACCGAGATCACCATCGGTTTCGAGAAGGGAGACGCGGTTTCGCTCAATGGCGAGGCCATGTCGCCGGCCACGCTCTTCGCGAAGCTCAACGACTATGGTCGCGACAACGGCATCGGCCGGATCGACCTGGTCGAGAACCGCTTTGTGGGCATGAAGTCGCGCGGCGTCTACGAGACGCCTGGCGGCACCGTGCTGCTGGAGGCGCATCGCGCGATCGAGTCGATCACGCTCGATCGCGGCGCGGCGCATCTCAAGGACGAGCTGATGCCGCGTTACGCGGAGCTGATCTATAACGGCTTCTGGTTCTCGCCCGAGCGCGAGATGCTGCAGGCCGCCATCGACAAGAGCCAGGAGAAGGTCACCGGTGACGTTCGCCTGAAGCTCTACAAGGGCAACGTGATCGTGGTCGGTCGCCGGTCGCCGTATTCGCTCTACTCGGAAGAGCTCGTCACCTTCGAGGACGATCACGGCGCCTACGACCAGAAGGACGCGGCCGGCTTCATCCGGCTGAACGCCCTGCGCCTTCGCACGCTTGCCAAGCGCGACCGCGTGAAGTGATGACCGGCCCGGCGCGGGACGGGGCATGGCTTGCCGACTTCGGCGAGCGCCTCGCCCGCGCCGGGTTTCTTGTCGCGGGCGGTTTTCGCACCGGACCCGATGACGACGTTCCCGCCTTGCCGGACGGTGCACCCGCCGCCACCGTTCTCGTCGTCGGCAGCCTGTCGAACACGCTTCTTCCGATCCTGAAAGAACGGGCCGAGTGGCACGATGGTGCGCCCGATCCGCTCGACCGCTATACGCGCGCGGCACTCACCGTGCTTGCGGACGGCGCGCGGCTCGGCGTGGTCTTTCCCTTTGACGGGCCGCCATATTACCCGTTCCAGCGCTGGGCATTGCGCACCGGCGGGTTCTCACGCTCGCCCATGGGGGTGCTCGCCGATGAGCCTCATGGCCCGTGGCTGGGCCTGCGTGCCGCGTTTCTTGCCCGGGAGGTCCTGCCGGTGACCGGAGGCGGTCGTGACGGTCCGTGTCCCACATGCGCCGACACGCCGTGCATCTCCGCCTGTCCCGCCGGGGCGCTCTCCTCCAGCGGGTATGACGTGCCCCGCTGCCTGTCGTGGCTTGTGGCGAACCCCTCCGCCGACTGTCATCGCGGGTGTCTGGCGCGACGCGCCTGCCCCTTCGGACGCGATCACGCGCAAGGATATGACGAGGCCGCCTTTCACATGCGCAGCTTTCTGGGTGCGGCGTTCTAGGGTCTGCCTCGGGGCGTGTCGCAAATCTTCAAGACGGGCTTTTGGATGCGCTGTATCCGGATGCGGGAACAGTCGAACAGGAGGTCTCCCTCATGAAATTTCGCTACACGATCCTCTATGTGGAGGATGTCGCCCGCTCGCTGGCATTCTACGAGAGCGCCTTCGGGCTCAAGACCGGGTTCCTGCATGAAAGCGGTGCCTACGGCGAACTCGCGACGGGTGGAACCAGGCTGGCGTTTTCCTCGCGTGCATTGATGACGCAGCTTGGCAAGGCGCCGGCGCGGGCCGCCCCGGAGGCGCCCGTCTTCGAGATCGCGCTCGAGACCAACGATGTCGCGGGCGCGCTCGCAACGGCCCGTGCGGCGGGTGCACGCCTGGTTCAGGATGCGCGGGAGGAGGACTGGGGCCAGACGACAGCCTATGTGTCCGATCCCGACGGCTATCTTGTCGAGATCTGCTCGCCTGTCGCCGGCACCGCGAGCCCGGACTGAGCCAGCAGCGAAAGCCGGTACGGATCCGATTTCAGCCGTGCCGGTGTCGCTCCGAACCAGTTGCGGAAGGCGCGTGTCATATGCGCCTGGTCCGCGTACCCCGCGTCGGCGGCGATCTCCGCAAGGCACGCGCCGCCCCTCAGTCCCAGTGCCGCGCGCCTTGCACGGGCGAGGCGCAACCAGAAGCCGGGCGCAGGCAGGCGGTTTGCCGAAAACAGCCGCTGCAGGGTCCGGGGCGTGAGGGACAGGCGCCGCGCAAGGTCCGCCGCCGTCGTGACGGGGGCCGCCTCGATGCCGGCGAAAGCCTCGATGATGCCCGCGTCGCGCGAGCAATGTTCCTCGATCAGCGAAAGGTGTGAGCCGGGATCTTCCGCCGTGTGGACGACCCTCGACAGAAGAGGCCCGGCCTCGATCCGTGTGCCCGGCGCAAGACGGTAGCCGGTCAGCCGCGTGCCGGGCGGAAAGCCCGTGGCCAGAACCGGCGCGCTGTGCAATTCGCTGACGAAGGCCGTGGGCGCCGAGCCGGGCACGCAGACCACGATCAGGTCGCGGCACCCGTCGGGCAGGACGAGATCGGGGCCGGTTGCGGTGACCGTATGCCTCCAGACATCGAGAAGCGTCGTCGTGGTCACGCCGCGCCTGCCTGACTAGCTGTCGCGGTCGGCAACGAAGCGGGCAAGCGCCACAAGTTCAAGCGACCTTTCCCCGAAAGGCGCGAGAAGGGCTTCGGCTTCTGCAACGAGTCCCTCGAGTTCGGCCCGTGTTTCTGCCGTGCCCTTGAGTGCGACGAGCGTCGCCTTGCCCGCATCCGCATCCTTGCCGGCGGCCTTGCCCAGACGGACGGCGTCGCCTTCCACGTCCAGAAGGTCGTCGGCGAGCTGGAAGGCGAGGCCGATGATCTCCCCGAAGCGCGTCATGCGTTCGAGGTCCGCTTCAGTCGCATCGGCAAGACGCGCGCCCGTGCGCGCCGCATAGCGGATCAGCGCGCCGGTTTTCATGGCCTGGAGAAGGCGGACCTCCTGCTCGCTGCGGTCGCGGTGCTCGGAGGCGAGATCCAGCATCTGGCCGCCCGCCATGCCGCCATGACCGGCGGCCCGGGCGAGTTCGCGCGACGCCTCCAGACGCACGGAGGCGGAGGCGTGTACGGCCGGATCCGCGATCAGGTCGAAGGCGAGCGTGAGCAGGGCGTCGCCGGCGAGGATGGCGGTCGCCTCGTCATAGGCCTTGTGCACGGTCGGGCGGCCGCGACGCATGTCGTCGTCGTCCATGGCGGGCAGGTCGTCGTGCACCAGCGAATAGCAATGGATGCATTCCAGCGCCGCGCCGGCCAGGATCACTCCCGCGTCGTCACGGCCGAAAAGTCTTGCCGAGGCCAGGACGAGGCCCGGGCGAAGCCGCTTGCCGCCACCGAGGGCCGCATGGCGCATGGCCGCGACAAGGCGTTCCGGACGGGCGTGCTCGCCGGCAAGAGCTGACGTCGCAAGGGCATTGTCGAGTGCCGCCTCGACACGCCGGGCGCAACCGGCGAGCAGGCGGACGGGATCGCCGCCGGACGCATCCTGATGGGTCAAGCACTGCCTCCGCTTGCTGGTTTCCGCCGGCACGGTCCCGTCTGCGCGGGGCCCCTCCGTGCCGGAGCGAAAATGCTGCGGGCGGTACGATCGGAGACCGCACCGCCCGTGGTCATGTCTCGTAATCTCAGTGTCGCGAAACGCGCCAAAGGTCAACCGCGCCGGCGTGGCTCAGGCGGCGATCTCCGCCTCGAGCGCGACGGCGGCCGACTGGATGATGGCCGCGTAGCGGATCGCGGTCTGGATCTGCTCGCTCGACATGCCGGCTTTCCGCAGCACGTCCTCATGGGCGTCGATGCACATGCCGCACCCGTTGATGGCGGAGACCGCCAGCGACCAGAGCTCGAAGTCGGCCTTGTCGACGCCCGGCTTGCCGATGACGTTCATGCGCAGCTTCGCCGGCATCGTCTTGTATGTCGCGTTCGAGGCGAGGTGCACGAAGCGGTAGTAGACGTTGTTCTGCGCCATGATCGTGGCGGCGGCCTTTGCCGCGCCAAGCGCCTCGGGGGAAAGATGCGGCGCGGCCTCGTCCAGCAGTTCGGCGCGCACGGTCGCGTTGCGGCTGGCAATGCCGCAGGCGACCATGAGGCCGAATTTCTGCTGGTCGGTGAAGGTCTCGTCGCTGGCAAGCGAGGAGAGGTTGAGGCGGGTGTCCTTGGCGAAGTCCGGCAATGCGGTCTTCAGGGCGTCAATCGACATGATCGGTCTCCGTGGCGAACCCGGCTTGTGCGCGAGGCGCGTTTCGCGGGCATGAACGGGAAAACGGCGGAGCCATGGCTCCGCCGTCCGTCTCGGTGAAGGTCGTGAGGGCGAGTCCCTCAGGCGGCGAGCGTCTCGCCACCGACCTCGCGGTTGCACGGGCAGAGCTCGTCCGTCTGAAGCGCGTCGAGAACCCGCAGCGTGTCCTTCGGGTTGCGGCCGACGTTGAGGTTGGTCGCATAGACGTGCTGGATGGTGTTCTCGTTGTCGACGATGAACGTGTAGCGGTAGGCCACGCCGTCCGGCGAGCGCACGCCGAGGCCGTCGACCAGCGAGCCGTTGGTGTCGGCGAACGACCAGATCGGAAGCTTGTTCAGGTCCGGATGGTCGCGGCGCCATGCGAGCTTGCAGAACTCGTTGTCGGTCGAGCCACCGAGGACGACGCAGTCGCGATCCTCGAAGTCGCCGGCAAGGCGGGCGAACTCGGCGATCTCGGTCGGGCACACGAAGGTGAAGTCCTTCGGGTAGAAGAAGATGACCTTCCACTTGCCCTCGAAGCTCTTCTCGGTGAGCGTCTCGAACGCGCTTTCGCCGTTCTCCTCGTGCTGGTTGAAGCCCGGCTTCACGCCGACGATCTCGAACTCGGGAAGCTTGTCGCCAATACCGATCATCATGATCTCCTGCTGTCTGGCCCGGCCGGAGGGAGGAGGCCGGTCGCCTGGAATACGGCTTGCACACGCTTGTTGTGCGGTGCAATGAGAGCGGGTATGCAAAGCTTGCGCGTATCGGTCAAACCGATAAATCCGATTGCGGAAATCGGTTTTTCCGAAGGCGCGCCGCCCCCTCCGGTCCATGCCGACCTGCCCCAACGTTCTGAGTGCTTTTCGCCGGATGCTCCCCACCCTCAGGCAGATGCAGTATTTTGTCGCACTCGCCGAGCACCGCTCCTTCGGGCGTGCGGCGCGGGCGTGTCACGTGACCCAGTCGACGCTCTCGGGAGCGATTCGACAGTTCGAGGCGTGCCTGGGCGCGGAACTCGTCGACCGCTCCGGCAAGGTCCTGTCGCTGACCGAGGCGGGTGAGAGCGTGCTGGTGCGGGCAGGTGCGATCCTGCGCGAGACCGAGGACATGGCGGCACATGCGCGCATCGCGGCGGCGCCGCTGTCGGGCCGGCTGCGCCTTGGCGTCATTCCCTCGATTGCGCCCTTCCTGCTGCCGCAGGCCTTGCCCGCCCTGCGCGCGGCGCAGCCGCAACTGCGTCTCGTCCTTCGCGAGGAGCTGACACGTGTGTTGTTGCAGGACCTTCGCGACGGACGTCTTGACGTGGCGCTCATCGCGCTTCCGCATGACACGGGAGACTTCGCCTGCGAGGTGATCGGCGTCGATCCGCTGTTCGTCGCCGTCCCGCAGGGACATCCTCTCGGGCAGGACGCGCGGGTCTCGCTTGCCCGCCTTCAGCGCGAGCCGCTCCTGCTTCTGGAGGATGGACATTGCCTGCGTGAACACGTCCTGATGGCTTTCGCGGGGAAAGCGCCGCGCGAAAGCGAGGACATTCGCGCTTCGTCGATGACGACACTGGTGCAGATGGTGGACAATGGCCTGGGCGTGACCCTGGTGCCGCGCATCGCCGTGGAGGCGGGGATCGCGCGCGGCACACGGCTTTCGATCGTGCCGATCGAGGAGGCCGGGGCACAGCGGGAACTTGCGATCGTATGGCGCAGGCGTTCCGCCCATGGCGCGGACGCGCGTGCGCTGGCGGCCGCCTTGCGCGGGTTTGTTACAAGCGGCGAGGAACCGGCCTCGGTCTGCGCCGTTGGGAAAGAACCGATTGAAACGGGCTGAGAGCGGGGTGGGCGGGTGATCTTCCGGCGCAAACGCAGGGATGAAGCGGGCGAGACGGCTTCGCGTCGGCGGCCGATGCGCCGCGGAGGCATGCGTCTTGTGCTTCGCCTGTTCCTGCTGCTTCTCGCGCTGCCGCCGGTCCTGACGCTGCTCTATACCGTGGCCCCACCCGTCAGCACGCTGATGCTGGCACGGGTGGTCCAGGGGCTTTGGGTCGACCGCACCTATGTTCCTCTCGAGGAAATCTCGCCGCATCTCGTGCGTTCGGTGATCGCCTCGGAGGATGCGCGCTTCTGCCTGCATGGCGGCATCGACTGGGAGGCACTCGACAGGCAGATCGATGCGCTGGGCGAGGGCGAGGATGTTCGCGGCGCCTCGACGATCACCATGCAGGTGGCCAAGAACCTGTTCCTGTGGAACGGAAGAAGCTATGTGCGAAAGGGCCTGGAGCTTCCGCTCGCGCTGATGCTCGACGCCATGCTGTCCAAGCGGAGGATCCTCGAGATCTATCTGAACATCGCCGAATGGGGCGAGGGGGTCTTTGGTGCGGAAGCGGCGGCGCAGGCCTGGTTCGGCCGTCCGGCGGCGGATCTCACGCGCGAGCAGGCCGCACGGCTCGCGACCGCCCTGCCGAACCCGATCGCGCGCAATCCGGCCCGTCCCAAACCGGGCCACGCGCGCCTTGCGCGGATCAATCGCGGGCGGGCGGCGGCGATTGATCCGCATCTGGAGTGTCTTCCCGGTTTTCCGGGGAGCAATTGACGCAGGCGGGGCAAAAAAATAGCGCTTTCGGGCTGGCAAAAGCCCGCGAGTTTCGTTATAAGCCCGCCATTCCTGCACACCGCGTGGACCCACGCCCCGGGCTAACCCGGTCCGGGTTCGCGGGATATTGCACGACGGAGAGAAGAACAATGGCCGTTCCGAAGAGAAAAACCTCGCGCATGAAGCGCGGTCAGCGTCGCTCCGCCGACGCCCTGCGGCAGCCGTCCTATATCGAGGACAAGGATTCCGGCGAGCTGCGCCGCCCGCATCATGTCGACCTGAAGACCGGTATGTACCGTGGTCGTCAGGTTCTGGCGCCGAAGGACGGCGTCTGATCCGACTTTCCGGCTGAGGCGGTGCAAGCCGCCGTCGATCCGGCAAGTACTTCACCCCGGCCATGCGGCCGGGGTTTGCGCGTTTGACAAAGGGATCGGCGTTGCGGCGCCGGTCCCTTTTTCATGCGCCGATCCCACGCATGAAAAGGCCCCCGCCACGGCTGTCGCGCGACGGGGGCCCGAATGATCGTTCTGTGCCGGCAGCTCCTGCCGGATGGGCCGGTCAGCCGTTGGCGAAATACTGGCCGCCGTTGACGGTCATCACCGCGCCGGTCATGAAGGCGGCCTCCTTCGAGGCGAGATAGACGACGGCCGCCGCGATCTCCTCGGGCTTGCCGAGACGTCCGACCGGGATGCCCGAGATGATGCCCTCGAGCACCTTCTCCGGCACGGCGGCGACCATGTCGGTGTCAACATAGCCGGGGCAGATCGCGTTGACGGTGATGCCCTTGCGGGCCGTCTCGGAGGCCAGCGCCTTGGTGAAACCGATCACGCCGGCCTTCGCCGCGGAGTAGTTCGTCTGGCCGAGCTGGCCCTTCTGGCCGTTGATCGAGGAAATGTTGATGATGCGGCCGTGGTTGCGCTCGCGCATTCCATCGATGACCGGACGGCTCATGGTGAACATGGAATCGAGGTTGGTGCGGATCACCGCCGACCACTGCTCGTAGTCCATCTTGTGGAACCATCCGTCTCGCGTGATGCCGGCATTGTTGACCAGCACCTCGACCGCACCGAGCTCCGAGGTCACCTGGGCCACGCCTTCCCGGCAGGCCTCGGCGTCGGAAACGTCCCACTTGTAGACATGAATACCGGTTTCGGCCTTGAAGGCCTCGGCCTTCTCGGTGTTGCCCGCGTAGGTCGCCGCCACCGTGTAGCCGGCCGCCTTCAGTGCCTTCGCGATCGCGGCGCCGATACCCCGCGTTCCTCCCGTCACTATTGCCACATTGCTCATGGACGTCCTCTCCTCATGCCGTTCAAGACAAGCGATTATGGTGATTGCCGGAAACTCAGACTTCACTCCTGGCTGCGGCCGTCATGGCACCCGCGTTCCGCGGACGCCATGATTCTTGTCAATTTCTGATTGTTTCTCGTTCGACCTGCGCGTCATGCGGTGTGTCGGGCCGGCATCGCCTGACGGCGATCCGGCCCGACACGGATTTCTCAGCGCTCGACGCAGAGCGCAACGCCCATGCCGCCGCCGATGCACAGCGTGGCGAGACCCTTCTTCGCGTCACGGCGGCCCATCTCGTGCAGCAGGGTGACGAGAACGCGCGCGCCCGACGCCCCGATCGGGTGGCCGATGGCGATGGCGCCGCCATTGACGTTCACGATGTCGGGGTTCCAGCCCATGTCCTTGTTCACCGCGCAGGCCTGGGCGGCGAAGGCTTCGTTGGCTTCGACCAGATCGAGGTCCTCCGCCTTCCAGCCGGCCTTCTCCAGCGCCTTGCGCGACGCGGGGATCGGGCCGGAGCCCATCACGGCCGGGTCGACGCCGGCGGTCGCCCAGGAGGCGATGCGGGCCAGCGGGGTCAGGCTGCGACGCTGGGCCTCGGCGGCGCTCATCACCACGAGCGCGGCGGCGCCGTCGTTGATGCCCGACGCGTTGCCCGCGGTCACGCTGCCGTCCTTGGCGAAGGCCGGGCGCAGCTTGGCCATTCCCTCGAGGGTGGCGCCGTGGCGAATGTACTCGTCATCCTCGATGACGCGTTCGCCCTTGCGCTCCTTGATGGTGACCGGCGTGATCTCGTCCTTGAAGCGGCCGGCTTTCTGGGCCGCTTCCGCCTTGTTCTGCGAGGCCACCGCGAAGGCGTCCTGATCATCACGGGAGATCTGCCACTTCTCGGCGACGTTCTCGGCCGTCTGACCCATGTGGTAGCCGTTGAAGGCGTCCCACAGACCGTCCTTGATCATCGTGTCGATCATCTTGTAGTCGCCCATCTTGTAGCCGGCGCGCATGTGGGCGCAGTGCGGCGAGAGCGACATGTTTTCCTGACCGCCGGCAACGATGATCGAGGCGTCCCCGGCCAGGATCTGCTGCATGCCGATGGCGACGGTCCGAAGCCCCGAACCGCAGACCTGGTTGAGAACCCAGGCGGTCGCGCCCTGGTCGATGCCGGCCAGGATCGCCGCCTGGCGGGCCGGGTTCTGTCCCTGGCCGGCCGTGAGAACCTGGCCGAAGACGACCTCGTCCACTTCGTTCGCGGCGACGCCGGCACGCTCCATCGCCGCCTTGATGACGGTGGCGCCGAGTTCGTGTGCGGGGGTGTTGGCGAAGGATCCATTGAAGGATCCGACAGGGGTGCGCGTGGCGCTGACAATGACGACGTCGGTGTTTGCGCTCATGATGATGCCTCCGAAATCCGGACCTCCCGGGGAAGCGCGCCCCTCTCGTTTTGTCTTGCGCGCTTTGCGCCAACTAGAGCCGCCCGGACGGGTGTAGTCAACCGCAACTCCCCGTATCCATGCGGCAAGCCGGCGCCCGGCGCGATCATGAATTGGTCGTACTCCCAAAAGCGGGGGCGGGGGAGCGTCTTAGACAAAACGGTGGTGTCGGCGCCCGGAATTGGCTTATCGTGCGAAGCAGTTGGAGGGTGGACCCCGTCAGGAACAGGTCCGCCGAGGGGGAGGCGCCGGTGTGCGAAACGGACCGGCGCGCAGCCGCGAGTCCGGAAGACAACATGGCCAAGACGACCGAGCCGACGATCATCAAGAAATACGCCAATCGACGCCTCTACAACACCGGCACGAGCACCTATGTGACGCTCGAGGACTTGGCGCAGATGGTGAAGGGAGAAGAGGATTTCGTGGTCTTCGACGCGAAGTCGGGAGAAGAGATCACCCGCTCCGTGCTGACCCAGATCATCTTCGAGCAGGAGAACAAGGGACAGAATCTTCTGCCCATCACGTTCCTGCGCCAGCTTATCCGCTTCTATGGCGACAGCATGCAGAACGTCGTGCCGAGTTACCTCGACTTCTCGATGAGCTCGCTCACCAAGGACCAGGATCGCCTGCGCGAACAGATGTCGGGGGCGTTCGGGTTCGATGCCCTTGAGGATCAGGTGAAGCGCAATGCCGAGATCTTCGACAGGGCGATGCGCATGTTCCTGCCGTTCGGTGGCGGCAAGACCGGCCAGCCCGGCGCGCAGGAGGGGCAGGGGCAGTCGTCACCGGCACAGGGCGGAAGCAACAACCCCGCCTCGCCGGCCGCGAGCGCCGAGGATCTCGACGACCTGAAGAAGCAGCTTTTCGAGATGCAGAAGCGGCTGGATTCGCTTTCGTCCGACAAGGAGTGACGCGCCGGCGTTCATCCTGAGGGACGCGGGCGGCACCAAGGGCGCCGCCCGGTCTGTTCCGTCTCAGCCGCCGTCGGCGACGAAGCCGGCCGCGGTGATGCCGGCGATCGCGCAGGCCTCGTCGTTGTCGGAGGTGTCGCCGGTGATGCCGACCGCACCGATGATCTCGCCACCTTCCCCGTCACGCACCAGAACGCCGCCTGCCACGGGAACGATGTTGCCGCCGGCCGCGCCGTTCAGCGCCTGGATGAAATGCGGACGGTTGCGGGCGTCATTGTCCAGCCAGCGCGACCCCTGGCCGACCGCAAGCGCGCCGAACGCCTTTCCGCTGGCGATCTGCGGACGCATGATGGAGCTTCCGTCCTGGCGCATCAGGGCGATGGTGTGGCCGCCCGCGTCGAGCACGACGACCGTGAGCGGCTTCAATCCGAGCTCCGCGCCCTTGGCGAACGCCTCCCCGATGATCTTTTCACAAAGCGAAAGAGTAAGTTTTCCCATTGGCGACAATCTCCGCTACCGTTCCGGTGTAATCTCGACCAATCGCTACCAGCCCGCCAGTTGACGACCAACGGACAAAACAGACAAGCACTCTTGCTCTGCCGGCGAAAATGGCGGCGGACGTCGTTCTGCCCGAAGCCGGACGAGACGAGGCTCCAGAACAATCAGAGGACCCCATCGTGACACGCGATCTTCACCTTCCGGGCCGCTCGGCCGTCCATGCGCCGAACGCCATGGTCGCCACCTCGCATCCGCTTGCCAGTGCCGCCGCGCTCGAGGTGCTTCAGGACGGGGGCAACGCCGTGGATGCCGCGATTGCCGCAGCCGCCGTGCTCGCCGTGGTCGAGCCGCAGATGACCGGTATCGGCGGAGACGGTTTCGCGATCCTGGCAAAGCCAGACGGCCAGCTCAGCGGCTTCAACGGCTCGGGGCCGGCACCGCTCGCGGCAACGCCCGGTCGCCTCGCGGACCTCGGCGTCAGCGAAATCGACGACCGCGGTCCCCATTCGGTCACCGTTCCAGGTGTCGTTCGTCTCTGGGAGACGCTGGTCGAGGCTCACGGAAGCCGCCCGCTCGGTACCCTTCTGACGCGCGCCATCGGCTATGCGCGCAAGGGATATGCGGTCGCGCCGCGAGTTGCCTTCGACTGGGCGCGCAATCGCGACAAGCTTGCCGCCGACCCCGGGGCGGCCGCCGCCTTTCTCGTGGACGGCAAGGCGCCCGAGGCCGGCGCCACCATGCGCAACCCGGCGCTTGCCGATACGCTGGAGCGTATCGCGAAGGAGGGGGCAAAGGGGTTCTACGAAGGCCCGGTTGCCGAGGATATCGTCGCCACGCTCGCCGCGAAGGGCGGGCTGATGACGCTCGAGGACCTTGCGGGCATGACGGTTCTCGACATGCCGCCGGTGCGCCATCCCTACCGGGATCTCGAGGTGGTGGAGTTGCCGCCGAACGGCCAGGGTTTCATTGCTCTCGTGATGCTCGGCATTCTTGAGCGTTTCGACCTTTCGGGCCTCGATCCGCTCGGTCCGGAGCGGTTCCATCTGGAACTCGAGGCGGGGCGTCTCGCCTACTCGGTTCGTGATCTCTATCTCGCCGATCCGGCCTTCATGCCGCACGGGCCCGAGACCTTCCTGAGTGAAGGCTATCTCGACCGCCTGGCGGCGCGGATTTCCCCTGACCGGCGGATGGACGACATTCCCCCGGCCCTGCTCGGACCGGGTTCCGATACGGTGTATCTGTGCGTCGTCGACGAGACGGGGCTGGGCGTCTCGCTCATCAATTCGGTCTACAAGGGCTTCGGGTCCGGCATCTGCGCGCCGAAGAGCGGCGTCCTGCTTCAGAACCGTGGCGCGTGCTTCCGTCTCGAACCGGGACATCCCAACTGCATCGATGGCGGCAAGCGGCCGCTTCACACGATCATCCCGGCCATGGCCCTGAAGAATGGCTTGCCGCATCTGGTTTTCGGCGTGATGGGCGGCGGTTACCAGCCCTGCGGCCATGCGCATGTGCTGACGAACATGGTCGACTTCGGCATGGACCCCCAGGTGGCCATCGACCAGCCCCGCATGTTCTTCAACGAGAAGACCCATGTGCTGCAGGCGGAGCGCGGCATTCCGGAGGCGACGCTTGCCGGACTGCGCGCGCGCGGCCACGAGATCACGATGGTCGAGGAGCCCATCGGCGGCGCACAGGCGATTCTCTTCGATCGGGAGCGGAACATGCTCGTCGGCGGGTCGGATCCGCGCAAGGACGGACTTGCGATCGGATACTGAGGATCGCGGTCTTCCGCCAGACATGCAAACGGCCGGTGCATTGCGCCGGCCGTTTTCGTCGAGGACTGGCAATTGAGATGGGCTGGCAATCCAGGCGTGGGGCGCCTCAGCGGCTCACGCTGAGCACCCTGCCCTGCTGGGGCGTGCGCGGCTGGCGCTCGACCGTCCGGTAGGCGTTGACCGCCTCGGCCGGCTCGGCGCGGCGGCGTGCGCGCTGCTGGTGCATGTTGTCACGCAGTGCAACGAGCTGGGCGATCAGCCCGGCGTTGGGACGATAGAGCCTGGCGAAGCGGTTGGTGTCGAGCTTCGCGACCGGTTCGACCGCGGTGACGACAAGCGCGTTCGACCGGGCCTCGGTCTGGGCCGCGCGCGCGCCTGCGCCTGTTGTCCCGGCCTGGGTCCGGGCGGCGTGTCCGGCACGCCCGCGTCCCGTGGCTGAACGATTTCCCGCGAATATTCTCATCAACGCTCTCCCGGCGTGTCGATTTGAGACACTGGCGGTATTGCCGGGAAATGTAGCGCAAGCGACGTGCCAGTCGATAACCCTTTGTTAACTTTTTCCCTAGGGGAATGCGTCGACCGGCTGTTTCGGCCTCTATCGGGAGCTGTCGTGGGGCGAGACGCCGAAGTCGCGCCGGGCGCCCGTGATGGTGATCGAGAAGCCGGCGATCACGTCGACGAGCGAGATCGCCATCAGGGTGAAGAACACGGACGTCGCCGCCGCCCTTACGGTCAGGAATTCGACCAGATAGGCGATGAAGACCAGCGTCGAGAGAATGTGGTCGGTCAGCGCGGAGACACCCGTGCGCGTTGCCTTCAGCAGTTCGATGAAGAGCAGCACGAGGCCCGAGAGGATCATCAGGTCTCCGACGACAAGCGTGAAGCGTGCCCCCGAGACGAGTTCCATCGTCAGGATCGGGGCCTGCCAGGGATCGCCCCCGGTGTCGCCGAGCAGCGAGAACGCAAGCAGGTTGTAGACGAGAAGCGGGGCGACGGTCAGCGGGATGGAAACGAACACCGGCATTCCGGTTCTCCTCGTCGGTCGGTGCCCGCCGACTGCGTGTGGCGGGACGGGAATCGGCTCGGCGGCACAATGCGGGCTGCGCCACGCCGCGACAAGAGGGCAGAGGCCGGAGGCTCCGAAGGCGGGACCTTGGGCCACGAAAAAGGGCCCGAAGCACGAAGCTCCGGGCCCGTGAGGTGCGGCCTTCTGATGGAAGACCGTCTCGGGAGAAGTGTGGTCGGGATCAGACGCGCTGGCTGCCCTGACCGAACTCCGGGTAGGCCTCGACACCGACCTCGGCCTTGTCGAGACCCATCGCCTCTTCCTCGGCCGACACGCGGATGCCCATGGTGAGCTTCAGCACGTACCAGACGATGGCGCTGGTCACGACCGTGAAGACGCCGTAGGCGACCACGCCGATGAACTGGGTGCCGAAGGACGTGTCGGCATTGGAGACCGGGACGACGAGCGTGCCCCAGATGCCGCACAGGAGGTGGACCGGGATCGCGCCGACCACGTCGTCGATCTTGAGCTTGTCGAGCAGCGGTACGGTGAAGACCACGATCGCGCCACCGACGGCGCCGATGAGGATCGACAGGATCGGCGAGGGCATCAGCGGCTCGGCGGTGATGGCGACCAGGCCGGCCAGCGCGCCGTTGAGCGCCATGGTCACGTCGACCTTCTTGTAGAGCACCTGCGTCAGGATGATCGCGGCGACCACGCCACCGGCGGCGGCCAGGTTGGTGTTCGCGAAGATGCGCGAGATGTCGGACACGTCGGAGTTGGAGCCCATGGCGAGCTGCGAGGCGCCGTTGAAGCCGAACCAGCCGAGCCACAGGATGAAGGTGCCCAGCGTCGCGAGCGGCATGGACGAACCCGGCATCGGGATCACGCGGCCCTCGGAATACTTGCCACGACGTGCGCCGAGGATGATGGCGCCGGTGAGAGCGGCCCAGCCGCCGACCGAGTGGACGAGCGTGGAGCCGGCGAAGTCGGAGAAGCCCATCTCGCTAAGCCAGCCCGCGCCCCACTGCCAGGAGCCGGCGATCGGGTAGATAAAGCCGGTCAGGACGACGGTGAAGATGAGGAAGGGCCACAGCTTGATGCGCTCGGCCAGCGTGCCGGAGACGATCGACGCGGCGGTGGCGACGAACACCATCTGGAAGAACCAGTCGGAGGCGACCGAATAGTCGCCTTCGTTGGCGGTGCCCGCGGCCGGCCAGCCGTAGATGGCGAGCGTGCCCATGTAGCCGCCGTTCACGTCCGTGTACATCAGGCTGTAGCCGACGAGCAGGTACATGATGCCGGCGACCGAGTAGAGCGCGATGTTCTTCAGGCACTGCATGGAGACGTTCTTGGTGCGGACGAGACCGGCCTCGAGCATGGCGAAGCCGGCGGCCATCCACATGACCAGGAAGCCGCCCATCAGGAACAGCAGTGTGTTGAAGATGAAGGCCGTGTCGCTGGCGAGAGCGAACTGCGGAGCCTCCGCCGCCGGGGCGGCATCCTGTGCGAGCGCCGATCCGGTCGCTGCGAGAAGCGCAAGCGTAGCCAGTCCGGCCTTTTCAAAGCGAAGTTTCATCGGAGTATCCTTCGGTCGGATGGATCAGAGCGCGGCGGCGTCGGTTTCGCCGGTGCGGATGCGCTGAACCTGGTCGAGCGCGTAGACGAAGATCTTGCCGTCGCCGATCTGGCCGGTCTTGGCCGCTCCGGCGATCGCCTCGACGACCTTGTCGGCGAGGTCGGAGGCCACGGCGACCTCGATCTTCAGCTTGGGCAGGAAGCTCACGGCGTATTCCGTGCCGCGATAGATCTCGGTGTGGCCTTTCTGCCGGCCATACCCCTTCACTTCCGACACCGTAAGTCCCTGGACGCCGATGCTCGTGAGGGCGTCGCGCACCTCGTCGAGCTTGAACGGCTTTATGATGGCCATCACGATTTTCATGCTCGCTTCCGTTCCTTTCCCTGCTGCGCATTCCCCTAGGGACTGGTGCCCCCCTCGGGACAGTCGCTCCCATGAGGTGGAGTGCTTCGGACCCGGATCCCTTTCGGGCGCCATGGGTCCGTCAGACGCCACCCCCTTATCTTCAAGGAGCGTGCCAACTTGTGGTGCGGTGCGGGAAGATCTCGGAAAGAAATCTGTAAACTATAGTGATATCAATAATTTGATTTGCCCCGCGAAGGGGCGTTCAGACCCTCGGGAAGATGGCTTTGGGGCTGTTGAGGACTCTGTTTGTTTGCCTAAATTATAGGCTTAATGTGGTTTTTGGATTGATTATTTCTTGTGCAATTCGGACGGGCGGCTCCGGCGGGCCGCCTGTCCGGCATTGTCTAACGGTGCGCAGCGCGCACGCATTTCAGGCGCCGAAACCGCCGTCGGACAGATAGGCCGCCTCGGCTGCAGTGGTCGCGCGCCCGAGTGCCTCGTTGCGGTGGGGAAAGCGGCCGAAGCGCCGGATCACGTCCAGATGCAGCAAGGCGTAGAAATAGGTCTGTTGATCGCCAAGGCGACGGAACAGGTCGACACTGCGCTCCTGGTCCGCGATGTCTTCCGAGTGCTCGAACGGCAGATAGAAGAACGTGCGGGCGTTGACCGGAAAGGCCCGGTCGAATCCGTTGTCGAGCGCGCGGGCCGCGATCTCGCGCGCCCGGCCGTCGGCTGCAAAGGCACGCTTGTCCCCGCGATAGAGGTTGCGCGGAAACTGGTCCAGCAGGATCAGAAGGGCGAGCGCGCCATGCGGCGTTGCTGCCCAGGCGTCGAGCGCTCCGGTCGCGGCCTGTTCCACCCTTTGCAGGAAGCGCCCGCGGATCTCCGCGTCGAAGGCGTCGTCCTTCGCGAACCATTTCGCCGGGCCGGCAGTCCACCAGAAATCGAGGATGTCGGTTGCCTCGGGCTTGTCGTCGGTCATTGCGGGCCTATGCTCCTGTCAGGTGTCAAAGAGGGCTGAGAGCCTGCCGCATGGCGCGGCATCAGAGGGGATGCGAGTAGGATCATGGCGGAATCGGATGCCTCGGGCGGAACGGACGGGATCGATCTCGAACTGGATCTGAAGGGTCTCAAGTGCCCGCTTCCGGTGCTCAAGACCCGCAAGGCCATGGGGAGGCTGTCTCCCGGTGCGCGGGTCAGGGTCACCTCCAGCGATCCGATGTCCGTGATCGACATTCCACACTACTGCCAGGAAGCCGGCCATCGCCTGATCGAGCGCGGTGGCGGAGACGACCTGCATGTTTTTCTCATCGAGCGCGGAGCCTGACCGTCCGCATTCTCAGGTGCCGGTGATCGCATCGATGGCCCGTGCGAGGCGTACGTCGCGCCGGGTCAGGCCGCCTGAATCGTGGCTTGTGAGCGTGATCTCCACCTTGTTGTAGACATTGGACCAGTCCGGGTGATGGTCCATCTTTTCGGCGATCAACGCCACCTCGCTCATGAAGGCGAAGGCCTTGCGGAAGTCGGCGAAGGTGAAGCTGCGGGTGATCGCGGTTCCCGCGTCGTCGCGTGTCCAGCCGGACAATCCCCGGAGCGCTTCCTCAAGGGTCTCGGTCTGGTCGTCCTTGCGCTGCGTCTGCGTCATGACGTGTCCCTTCCCTGTTGTGTGCGTGATGTCGTCGCCTGCTTGCGAAGATAGGCGTCAGAGGCGAAAACGCCAGGACCGGTCCTTGTAATCCTCGAAAGCCGCGTGGGAGGTTCGATGCGCTCCGTTCTCTTCGTCTGCCTTGGAAACATCTGCAGGTCGCCTCTCGGCGAGGGAATCCTGCGCGATCTGGCGGGCAAGAAGGGTATGCCCGGCGATCTCGAGATCGATTCCGCCGGGACGGGGAACTGGCATGTGGGCAATCCGCCCGACCCGCGCTCGGTGGAAGTCGCAGCGCGGCACGGCATCGACATCAGCCCGCTCAGGGCGCGCCAGGTCCGGACCGCCGACTTCGAGCGCTTCGATCTCGTGCTTGCCATGGATGGCGACAATCTCGCCGAACTGCGCCGCCGTGCGGGCGCACGGGCGCCCGCGTTGGAGGCTTCGGGCCGGCTGCGCCGTTTTCTCGATCGCGATGTTCCCGACCCCTACTATGGCGGTCCGGGCGGGTTCGACGATGTTTTCGACATGTTGCGCCGGGGGGCGGAGCGGCTTCTGGACGAACTGGCCGCCCGATAGGAGCGCTTGCTTGCCGGACCAATGGTCGATTTGCCCGTGCAAAGCCACAATTCGACACCTACCTGAGAATTGTGGGCGGCGATGCCGTTCCATTCGAAGCCAAGCCGGAACAGGAGGATAACCATGACCGGTCTGCGTATCGAACACGATAGCTGGGTGCTTGTCGGCGACGGTGAGAAGGCGCTTTTCTTCCGCAACGAAGGCGATGCGGATTACCCGAACCTGCAGGTTCTGGAAGTGCTGGAGCAGGACAACCCCTCCACAGCCGATCAGGGCACGGACGCACCGGGACGCAAGTCCGACGGCCCGGGATCCCACCGCAGTGCCATGGAGCCCACCGACTGGCACATGATCGAGAAGCACCGCTTCGCCAAGGATATCGCGGACCGGCTTTATGCGCTCGCGCACAAGGGCAAGTTCTCCAAGCTCGTGGTCGTCGCGCCCCCCGTGACGCTCGGCGATCTTCGCAAGGCCTTCCACAAGGAGGTGACGAGCCGCATCGTGGCGGAGGTCGACAAGACGCTCACCGGTCACCCGCCCGGCAAGATCGAGAAGGTGCTCTGCACCTGAAGAGGCGTCCGGCCTCAGGCCTGCACGGCTGGCGCGCGGCGCCAGCCGTCGGCGAAGCGGACCTGCTCCATTCCCGTGAAACGCGCCATGCGGGAAAGCTCGGCCTCAAGGCGTGCCAGCCGCCCGCCGCCAAGACGCACGCCCTTTTCCGGCCAGAAGGCCGTGACCTCCAGAATCCCCTCCGCGCGGCGGCAGATCATGTCGATGCGTCCGATCAGGCGATCCTTCTCCAGGAGCGGATAGACGTAGTAGCCGTAGGTCCGCTTCGGGGCGGGGACAAAGACCTCGATCCGGTAGGAAAAGCCGAACAGGCGTTCCGCGCGCTTGCGGTCGCGCAGTACCGGGTCGAACGGGCTTAGCGTGCGGACACGCGCCGGCGGTTCGGGCGCGTTCGTGATGACAGCCTCTATGTCGGGACGCGCATAGGCTGCGCGACGGCGCTCGCCGGGACCGTGGTCGATCTCCACCGCCAGGATCGAACGTCCGCTCTCGCGTTCACACCACGCCTTTGCCTCGTCCGGCCGCACCAGATCGTAGAAGGCCGCGATCTCGCCGTGTGTGGCCGCTCCCAGCCGGTCCAGCGCGGACCGGCAGGACCAGTCGACGAAGTCCTCGTGACTCACCTCATCGTGGAAGTGTGTGTCAGGCACGACCCTTTCGGACAGGTCGTAGATCTTGGCGAAATTCTCGCGTGCGGTCACCGCGATCTCGCCGCATCGCCAGAGATATTCCAGTGCCGTCTTGCCCGGGTGCCAGTTCCACCAGCCCGGCTCCTTGCGTTCCCGATCCGAGTCGAAATCGCGGGCGCGCGAGGGCCCGTTCTCCCGGATGTGCGCGTGGACCTTGTCGATCTCCGCGTGAAAGTCTCCGCCGTGCCAGTTCGTCCAGCGTGCCTTCAGCCGTTCGCGCTCCCGCGCGAAGCGATGACGCCAGTAGGGCCAGGAGGAAACGGGAATGACCGACGCGTCGTGGGTCCAGTTCTCGAACAGCGCGCGGTCGCGCTCGAGCAGGCGTATGAGCTGGTCTTCGCGGTAGGTCTGATTGCGCGAGAACAGGATCTGGTGGTGGGCGCGGGTGGCGGTGTTGATGCTGTCGACCTGGACGAAGCCGAGACGGTCGATCAGACCGGCCACCCCGGCCTGACCGATCCGCCGTCCGGGCGGATCGGTCAGGCCCTGAAGGTGCAGGAAGGCGCGGGCGAGGTCCTTTCCGTCCAGGATCAGCGTCACGTCGTCCTCCCTCCCCGAGGTCAGTCTCCATTCGCCTCGAACGCGACGAGCAGATCCTTGGCATCGACCTGCTGGCCGGGCGTCACGAGCACCTCGGCGATCGTTCCGGCCCTGTCGGCGTGAAGCGCGGTTTCCATCTTCATCGCCTCGATGGAGACGAGCACGTCGCCGGTGGCGACCTGCTGGCCGGGTTTCACCGCCACGGTGGAGATAACACCCGGCATGGGTGCGCCCACGTGGGCGGTGTTGCCCGGATCGACCTTGCGCCTTGCACCGGCTCCGGCCGAACCGTGGGCCCGGTCCGGCACCTTGATGATGCGCGGCTGGCCGTTCAGCTCGAAGAAGACCTTCTTCTCGCCGTTCTCGTCGGTCTCGCCGATGGCCTGGCAGCGAACCACGAGGGTCTTGCCCGGCTCCAGGTCGATGAGGCTCTCGTCGCCGACGCCCAGGCCGTAGAAATAGACGGGCGTGGGAAGGACGCTCACCGGACCGTAGATCTCGCGCGCGGCGGCGAAGTCGGTGAAGACCTTCGGATACATCAGGTAGGAGGCGAGGTCCTGGTCCGAGAGGCTCTCGCCGGTCTTCTCTTCCGCTTCCTTGCGGCGGGCCTCGAGATCGTCATCCTGGAGAAGCGAGCCGGGGCGAACGGTGATCGGCGTGTCGCCCTTGAGAACGCGCTTCTGGATCTCTTCCGGCCAGCCACCGGGCGACTGTCCGAGATCGCCGCGCATCATCTGCACCACGCTGTCGGGGAAGGCCACGTCCTTGTCCGGCGACAGGACGTCGGCGACCGTCAGGCCCTGGCTCACCATCATGAGCGCCATGTCGCCGACGACCTTGGACGAGGGCGTGACCTTCACGATGTCGCCGAAGAGCATGTTGACGTCGTGATAGGCCTGGGCGACCTCGTGCCAGCGCATCTCCAGCCCCAGCGAGCGGGCCTGTTCCTTGAGGTTGGTGAACTGGCCGCCGGGCATCTCGTGAAGGTAGACCTCGGAGGCCGGCGCCTTGAGGTCACTCTCGAAGGCACGGTACTGGTTGCGCACCGCTTCCCAGTAGAAGGAGATCTCGCGGATGGTCGCGCTGTCGAGGCCGGTGTCGCGCTCGTGGCCGGCAAGGCCCGCGACCAGCGAGCCGAGCGCCGGCTGGGAGGTCAGCCCCGAGAGCGCGTCCATGGCCGCATCGAAGGCGTCCGCTCCGGCGTCCACGGCCGCAAGGACCGTCGCCGCCGAAATCCCGGACGTGTCATGGGTGTGGAAGTGGATCGGCATGCCGACTTCCTGCCGCAGCGCGGTGAAGAGCGTCTTCGCCGCAGCGGGTTTCATCAGGCCGGCCATGTCCTTGACGCCCAGAATGTGGCATCCGGCCTTTTCCAGTTCCTTCGCCAGGCGGACATAGTAGGCGAGATCGTACTTCGGCCTCGCGCTGTCGCCCAGGTCGCCGGTGTAGCAGATGACACCCTCGCACAGCTTGCCCGTTTCCTGGACCGCATCGAGCGAGACCCGCATGTTCTCCACCCAGTTGAGGCAGTCGAACACGCGGAACAGGTCGATGCCGCCCTCGGCGGCGCGATGCACGAAGTCGCGCACCACATTGTCGGGATAGTTGGCGTAGCCGACGCCGTTGGCGCCACGCAGCAGCATCTGCAGCAGGATGTTGGGCGCGCGTTCGCGCACCAGCCGCAGGCGCTCCCAAGGATCCTCGGTGAGAAAGCGCATGGCGACGTCGAAGGTCGCTCCGCCCCAGCACTCCAGCGAGAAGAGCTGCGGCAGGCCGGTGGAGTAGGCCTCGGCGACGGCGGCGATATCGAAGGTACGCATCCGCGTCGCCAGCAGGGACTGGTGGGCGTCGCGCATTGTCGTGTCGGTGACGAGCGCGCGTTTCTCCTCCTTCATCCAGCGGGCGAAACCGTCCGGTCCGAGCCGGTCGAGAAGCTGGCGCGTGCCTTCGCGGGCCGGACCGTCGTAGACCGGCGCGACGGGAGTCGGTGCATCGGCGGGCGGGCGTGGCCGGTCGCGGGTCTCGGGGTGCCCGTTCACGGAAACATCCGCGATGTAGGTCAGCAGCTTGGTCGCCCGGTCGCGACGGGTCACCTGCTCGAAAAGTGCCGGTGTCTCGTCGATGAAGCGGGTGGTGTAGGAGTTGGCGCGGAAATCCGGGTGGCCGATCACGTTTTCCAGGAAGACGAGATTGGTGGCGACGCCGCGGATGCGGAATTCGCGCAGCGCGCGGTCCATGCGCTGGGCCGCCTCCTCGGCGGACGGCGCCCAGGCCGTCACCTTTTCCAGCAGCGGATCATAGTAGCGGGTGATCACGGCGCCGGAATAGGCCGTGCCGCCGTCAAGGCGGATGCCGAAGCCGGTCGCGCCGCGATAGGCGGTGATGCGGCCGTAGTCGGGAATGAAGTTCTGCTCCGGGTCCTCGGTGGTGATGCGGCACTGGAGGGCGTGGCCGTTGAGGTGGATCTCGTCCTGGGGCGGAACGCCCGAGGCGGGATCGCCGATCATGGCGCCGGAGCTGATGCGGATCTGAGCCTTGACGATATCGACGCCCGTCACCTCCTCGGTGACCGTGTGTTCGACCTGGACGCGCGGGTTGACCTCGATGAAGTAGAAGGCCCCGGTATCGGAATCCATCAGGAACTCGACCGTCCCGGCGCCGCAATAGTCCGCGGCCGCGCCGATCTTCAGGCCGTAGCCGGCGAGCTCGCGCCGCTGGGCGTCGTCCAGATAGGGGGCGGGCGCACGCTCGACCACCTTCTGGTGCCGGCGCTGGATGGAACAGTCGCGCTCGAACAGGTGAACCAGGTTGCCGTGACTGTCGCCCAGGATCTGTACCTCGACGTGACGGGCACGCTCGACGAGCTTTTCCAGATAGACCTCGTCCTTACCGAACGCGGCGCGCGCCTCGCGCTTGGCCGCCTCGACGTCGCGGATGAGGGCCTCCTCGTCGCGGATGACCCGCATGCCGCGTCCGCCTCCGCCCCAGGAGGCCTTCAGCATGACCGGATAGCCGATTTCGGCGGCAAGGCGGCGCACCTCGTCCATGTCGTCGGGCAGCGGATCGGTCGCGGGCATGACCGGCACGCCGGCCGAAATGGCAAGATTGCGCGCGGCGACCTTGTTGCCGAGCTTGCGCATGGTCTCAGGCGACGGGCCGATGAAGATGATGACGGCCTCGGCGCACGCCTCCGCAAACTCCGGGCTTTCCGACAGGAAGCCGTAGCCGGGATGGATGGCGTCGACGTTGGCCGCTTTCGCCACGCGCAGGATCTCGGGGATCGACAGGTAGGCCTCGATCGGGCCCATCGTTTCCGCAAGGTGCGGGCCCTTTCCGATCTGGTAGGCCTCGTCCGCCTTGAACCGGTGCAGGGCCAGTTTGTCCTGCTCGGCGAAAACGGCGACCGTCTTCATTCCCAGCTCGTTGGCCGCGCGGAAGATGCGGATCGCGATTTCCGAGCGGTTGGCGACGAGTATCTTGCGAATGGCCAAGTCTGCCCCTCCTGATTGACGGTGTTGAATGGTTTCTACAAGCCGTGGGCCTGCTTGGAAAGCGCGCGTGTTGCGGTGCATATAGGCATCGCCTATGGCAGGCAGGGGCGCGGGAGGGCTGCGGTCGTGACATGCTCGTCGAGGAATGTCCCGTTTCGATACGATATGCTTAACGTCACGGGCGGCACTCCCTGCGGCGCGATCGGCGTGTTCACCACATCCGGTGTGTGCGTGCCTGGCGGTTACCGGATGTGGGTGGACCGAAACAGGAACATCGTCAGGTCAGCGATTCGGACAGGCTTCGTTCCCGGTTTCGTCGAAACGTTTCGGGTTTCCTGAAAATTTTCATGATCCGGTTTACGATTTTTCAAGAAGCGGCGGATGGAAACGGAATCCCGCCCGAACCGAATCGTTGCGATGCAAACCCATGGTCTGATTCACGATTTTGCGGGCCCGATGCGCTGTATCGCAAGATCTTGTGGAGAACGAACCGTGAATCCGATGAAGGAAGCGATTCGGTCCGGCTTTGTTCCGGACTCGTTCTGTTCATCGGCATAAATGTCGATATTCCTGCTCTCGACCGTCGGAGAATCCGGGGCGCTCCCAACGCTTCGGGCGCCTGCCGACGGCGAAAAGGTGAGGACAGCCGCGCGCGGACTATGCTACCAGACGAAACACGGTCGCCCGGCTTTTTGCCGTTGCCGGACGATCATCGTGTGTCTCGTGGTCCCGCGACGGGGAGGACCGGTGACGGGCGCACGAATTCATCGGGTCGTGCGCGGGCGTCGTCCCGGCCGGCCCCGACCGCCGTTGCCAGAAGGCCGCCTCGCGTCGTCGCACGATATGGTTCAATCCGCATTCTTGCAGTCCCCCAGGGCGCAGCTTCCTGCGAGCGTGCGCGCACGCACCGTGACGGCGGTGCTGGGCCCGACCAATACGGGCAAGACCCACCTTGCCATCGAGCGCATGATCGCGCGCGGTTCCGGCGTGATCGGACTGCCGCTGCGGCTTCTCGCGCGCGAGGTCTACGGACGCATCGTCTCGCGGGTGGGCGAGAACCGCGTCGCGCTGGTGACAGGCGAGGAAAAGATCGTGCCGAAGGAGGCGACGTTCTGGGTCGCCACCGTCGAGGCGATGCCGCTCGACCTGTCGGTTGATTTCGTCGCCATCGACGAGGTGCAGCTCGCCTCCGATCTCGAGCGCGGCCATGTGTTCACCGACCGCCTGCTCAATATGCGTGGGCGCGAGGAAACGCTCCTGCTCGGCGCGGCGACCGCGCGCCCCCTGCTTGAACGGCTGATTCCGGGCATCAACGTGGTGACCCGGCCGCGCATGTCGATCCTGGCCTACTCGGGACAGAAGAAGATCACGCGCCTGCCGCCGCGTTCCGCGGTCGTCGCCTTTTCCTCGTCCGAGGTCTATGCGATCGCGGAACTGATCCGCCGCCAGCACGGTGGCGCGGCGGTGGTGCTCGGCTCGCTCAGCCCGCGCACCCGCAATGCCCAGGTCGAGCTCTTCCAGAACGGCGACGTCCAGCACCTGATCGCGACCGACGCCATCGGCATGGGCCTCAATCTCGACGTCGATCACATTGCCTTCGCGGGCATCCGAAAGTTCGACGGATACCAGTACCGGATGCTGACGCCGTCCGAGATCGGCCAGATCGGCGGGCGTGCGGGCCGACACACGCGTGACGGAACCTTCGGGGTGACCGGCCGGGTCGACCCCTTCGATGATGAACTCGTCGAGGCGCTGGAGAGCCACCGCTTCGACGCGCTCAAGGTTTTCCAGTGGCGCAACCGGGCACTTGATTTTTCCTCAATCGAAAGCCTGCGCCATTCGCTCGACGAAGCGCCGCGCGAGCAGGGACTCACCCGCGCGCCGCCCTCGGCGGACGAGACCGCCTTCGATCATGCGGTGCGAGACGAGTCGATCCGCCGGGTGGCTTCGTCGGCGGATCGGGTGGAACTGCTTTGGGATGTCTGCCAGGTCCCCGATTACCGCAAGATCGCGCCGGCGAACCATGCCGATCTCGTGGCCGGGATCTATGGCTACATGACCCGGGATGGGGCCATCCCGGACGACTGGTTCGCGCGTCAGGTCGCCTTCGCCGACAAGGTCAATGGCGACATCGACACCCTCGCGAACCGCATTGCACACATCCGCACGTGGACCTTTGTCGCCAACAGGGCGGACTGGCTTGCCGATCCTGCCCATTGGCAAGGGGTCACGCGCGGCGTAGAAGACCGTTTATCGGACGCTTTGCACGACAGGCTCACGCAGCGCTTTGTCGACAGGCGGACCAGCGTATTGATGCGACGGCTGAGAGAGAACGCCATGCTTGAAGCGGAAATCACCACGGCAGGGGACGTGCTTGTCGAGGGGCAGCATGTCGGAAAGCTGCAAGGCTTCCGCTTCGCGCCGGACCCGGCTGCCGACGGCAGCGACGGAAAAGCGCTGCGGGCGGTGGCCCAGAAGGCGCTCGCAAGCGAGCTGTCGGCACGCGCCGACCGTTTGTCGCGCGCCGCGAACGAGGCGTTCGCGCTGTCGTCCGACGGGTCGCTGCGCTGGCAGGGCGAGGTTGTTGGCCGCCTCATTCCGGGTGAAAGCGAACTGGCCCCGGCGCTGATGTTTCTCGCCGACGACACGCTCGAGACGGCGGATCGCGAAAAGGCGGAGGCCCGGCTGCAGCTCTGGCTCAAGGCCCATATCGACACGCTCGTGAAGCCGCTGCGGGATCTCGAGGAGGGCGAGGGCCTTGAAGGGCTTGCCCGCGGTGTTGCCTTCCGGCTGGTCGAATCACTCGGCATTCTGGAGCGCTCGGAGATTTCCGAGGACGTGCGTCAGCTCGACCAGACCATGCGCGCCGGCCTTCGCAAGCTCGGGGTTCGCTTCGGTGCCTATCATATCTTCGTGCCGGCGCTGTTGAAGCCGGCGCCGAGCCGTCTGATCGCGCAGCTCTGGGCGCTCAAGAACGGCTCGCCCGACATGCCGGGGCTTGACGAACTGCCGCAGCTTTCGGCCTCCGGCCGCACCTCGATTGCCGTTGATCCGGAGATTTCGCCGGCGCTCTACAAGGTGGTGGGCTTCCGGGTCTGCGGCCCGCGCGCCGTCCGCATCGATATCCTAGAGCGTCTTGCCGACCTGATCCGGCCGCTTCTGGCGTGGAAGCCGCTCGACCCTGCCGTGTCGCCGCCGGAAGGGGCGATCGCGGAGGGGGGCGGGTTCACCGTGACGGTGGCCATGACGTCCCTGCTCGGTTGTGCCGGCGAGGACTTTTCCGCTGTTCTTAAATCCCTCGGCTATCGGTCGGAAACGCGGGAGATCCAGCGCCCGGTGGTTGCCGCTCCGGCGGAGGCGGCCGGCGCAGAAGTGCCGAAGCCGGCAGCCGATGACGGCAGCGACCCGGCTCCTGCCGTGACCGCAAGCGAGGATCCCGCAGAAACGCCGGGTGCCGCCGACGACACGTCGACGGTCGAGGTTGCCGCGCAGCCTGCGGCCGCGAGCGCGCCGACGGAAGAGAGCGGGGAATCCGCTGCCGCCGACCTCTCTCCCTCGACCGTGAGCGAGGTGGATCCCGCCGTTTCGGTTTCGGCGGATGGTGTTGCCGGAGAAGCCGGAGAGACGCCCGTGCTGCCGCTTGGCCAGCCCGAACTTGAAACGGTCACGATCGAGATCTGGCGTCCCGGTCGCCGGGACCGTCGTCCGCGTGACGGCGCGGGCGCGCGTCGCGGCCATCAGGGCCGTGGTGGCGAAGGGCAGGGCGAGGGCGGTCGTCGCGATGGCGGCAAGCCGCGCGGCAAGCCCAGGACCGTGAACCAGTTCGGCTCCGACAAGGGTGGACGTCCCGCGCGCAGCGGTGACGGTGCGGGCCGGGGCGGCCCGCGTCCCGATGGCGGCAAGCCGCGCGGGGGAAAACCCGGCGGTCGCAACGACCGCCCGGCGACCATCGATCCGGATTCGCCCTTTGCGAAGCTGGCGGCACTCAAGGCCGATCTGGAGAAGAAGCCGAAATCCTGATCCGCGCCGCCCGGTGGCCTGTGACGTGACCCGGGCCATGATGCCTTGGAGCGAGCGGGCGACGCGCCGGGACGGGAGGAGCAAGGAGTGGGATCTTCCACCGAGATGGGCGGTGGCGTTTCGGCGCCGGCGCAAAGGGTCGACAAGTGGCTGTGGTTCGCGCGGGTGGTCAAGTCGCGCAGCCTGGCCCAGAAGCTTGTGGCCGGCGGGCATGTGCGCATCAATCGCGACAAGACGACGACGCCGTCGAAGACGGTGCGCGCGGGAGACGTTCTGACCGTCGCCGTAGCCGAGCGCATTCTCGTTATGAAGGTGCTTCTGCCGGGCACCCGGCGCGGCCCGGCGCCCGAAGCCCAGACACTCTACGAACTGATCTCTCCCTTGCCAGCCGGTGCGAGCGGTGCCCCTGGCGGCGCCGACGAGGCGAGTGTCAAGGACGATGGCTCCGGACGCCCGCTCGCCGCGCAGGGGAGGGACCCGGCGCGCCGTGAGCGGGGAAGCGGACGTCCGACGAAACGGGATCGCCGGGCAACCGACAGGCTGCGTGGCGACTGGTCGTGAGCGGGGCAGGTCCGCTGCGGCAATCGGTCCCGCGTTCGGGAAAACCGTCCGCGCGTTTCATCGAAACGATGGCGGCTTAAGAGGTTGTCCGGGGCAACTTCGCAAAATCGTTCTCTTTCGACACTGACCGGCAACATATTCCGAACTTGAAGCCTTTCGGCAAACCCGATACGCAGATTGCCTGAAACGATGGCGCGCGAAGCCGTGCCGTTTTTGCCTTGTGGCCCCCGGAGGGGAGAGACGGGGCGCTGCGAGGCGCGGGATCAGGCGAGGCCGCCCAAGGGGAGGCAACCGCGCGGGCCTGCGCCGCAAGAGGACAACGATGACCTATATCGTCACGGATAACTGCATCAAGTGCAAGTACACCGACTGTGTCGAGGTTTGCCCGGTCGACTGTTTCTACGAGGGCGAGAACATGCTCGTCATCAATCCGGACGAGTGCATCGACTGCGGCGTCTGCGAACCGGAATGCCCTGCGGATGCGATCCGGCCGGATACGGAGCCCGGGCTGGAGAAGTGGCTCGAGGTCAACACAGAGTATTCGACCAAGTGGCCGAACATCACGGTCAAGAAGGACCAGTTGCCCGAGGCCGAGGAATTCGACGGCAAGACCGGCAAGTACGAGGCGTATTTCTCGGTGGAACCGGGGTCGGGGGACTGACCTCGCAGGCCGCGGGCACATGTCCCGCGAAGCGCCGGACAGGCAAGTGAAATTTCATTGCCGGGCCGCCTTCCGCGCGGGCCGGCAATGCTCGCGTGTCTCAGTATTTTGATTTTTGAAGTTTTTGTGGTAGTCTACTTCCCTCAGTTACCGATGGTCCGGTCCCGCCCTCCCGACGGAGGTTTTTTTATGGTTGCGGCCCAGTCTCCGCACGACTGCCCGTGGCATCTCGCCTTTTCGACTGGAGTTTCATGTTCGGATAACTGATCAGCGAATAACGTACGGCAATGGACCCGGATCGGGCGGGTGCGTCGGCGTGCGTTTCTCCGTGGACGGGCGGATCTCCGCCCCCGGCCCGCAGGGGGCCGAAATGCAGGAGTTGCATAGGCGTATGGCAACAACGATGAAGAAGACTTCGCAGCGACAGGGGTTCAAGACGGGCGAGTTCATCGTCTATCCCGCTCATGGCGTCGGTCAGATCACGGCCATCGAGGAGCAGAACGTCGCAGGCTATGCACTCGAGCTTCTTGTAATCAACTTCGAGCAGGACAAGATGACGCTCCGCGTCCCCGTGGCCAAGATCGCGTCCGTGGGCATGCGCAAGCTCGCCGATCCGGCGGCCGTGAAGAAGGCTCTGGAGACCGTGCGCGGGCGTCCGCGCGTGAAGCGCACGATGTGGAGCCGCCGCGCCCAGGAGTATGAGGCGAAGATCAATTCCGGCGATCTGATCTCGATCTCCGAAGTCGTTCGCGACCTTTTCCGCTCCGACACGCAGCCCGAGCAGTCCTATTCCGAGCGTCAGCTCTATGAGGCGGCGCTTGACCGCATGTCCCGCGAGATTGCGGCTGTCCAGAAGTGCTCGGACACCGAGGCGATCCGTCAGATCGAGCAGAACCTTGCCAAGTCCGCCGGCCGCAAGCCCGCCGCGGCGCCCGGCGAGGACGACGGCGAGACGGAGCAGACCGAGGCGGCGTGATTGTTGCTTCGGTGTTTCGATCCTGAACAATGGAAAGCCCGGCCTCGTGCCGGGCTTTCTTGTTTTCGGGCGCTCATGGCGACGGATATCAGAAAAACTGATTGACCATGATTGCAAGTCCTATTGGTGCTGATTGCGTCCGGATTGCATTCTGACGGCAAGTGTCGCTTGCCGGTGCGTGGCGGATGGAACCGTTCCGTCCTGTTCCGCGTTTCCAGTAGAGGCCCTGCGTGAGCCGGGGCGTCACAGTCTGTTCCATGTGACGCGATACCCTTGGCTGGCGTGCCTTCAGCAGGCATGCCGCTCCGCCCGAGTGCCGGGGGAGCTTGCCGGACCGGAAGCGACTGAACCGAAACCGGTGTCGTTGCGTACTCAAGTACAGTTTCGCAAGACGCGGAGGATCCGACCGTGAGCTATCTGTCCGGTAACCGACGTCAACTCGTTCGCGCGGCCATGAACGCGCCCTATCTCTCCCGCGAGGAAGAACGCGACCTCGCCGTGTCCTGGCGTCACGACGGCGACGAGGCGGCGCTTGAACGCCTCAGCCTCGCCCATATGCGTCTCGTCATCGCGGTCGCGGCCAAATACAGGAACTTCGGCCTGTCCATGAACGACCTCATCCAGGAGGGACATATCGGGCTCCTGGAGGCGGCGGCAAGGTTCGAGCCGGAGCGCGAGGTGCGTTTCTCGACTTATGCCACCTGGTGGATTCGTGCCTCGATCCAGGATTACATCCTGCGCAACTGGTCCATCGTGCGTGGCGGGACCTCGTCGACGCAGAAGGCGCTGTTCTTCAACCTGCGCCGCCTGCGCGCGAAACTGTCGAGCGGGGTCACGCAGATCAGCGAGAGCGAACTCGTTGACCGCATCGCGACCACCATGGGTGTCAAGCGCGGTGACGTGGAAACCATGAGCGCGCGCCTTTCCGGACCCGACACGTCGCTCAATGCCCCCATGGTCGAGGGGGACGGCACCAGCGCCGACAGGCAGGACTTCCTCGTCTCGGACGATCCGCTGCCCGAGGAGATGGTCGGCGGGGCGATAGACGGCGAGCGGCGTCATCGCTGGCTGGAGAGTGCGCTCGGCGTCCTGAGCGAACGCGAACTCAGGATCGTGCGGGAGCGTCGCCTGAGCGAGGAGGGCGCGACGCTGGAGGCGCTCGGCAAGACGCTGGGCATCTCCAAGGAGCGTGTGCGCCAGATCGAGAACCGGGCGCTGGAGAAGCTGCGCCAGGCGCTGCTCAAGGTCCAGCCGGACAAGATCGCCTACAGCGGCTGAGCCGGGGCGGCATGGCAGCGGTGCCATGCCGGTGCACGCGACGTCACATGATGCGGCAACCACCGGCTTTCCGGCGGTTGCCACCTTTCCGGCAGTGCAGTAGGAAAGGCGTCCGATCGCAAGTCAGACGCCCCGCCGCCCAAGGAACTGCCGATGTCCGCACGCAAAGCCCTCATCACCGGCGTGACCGGTCAGGATGGCGCCTATCTCGCCCGCCTGCTTCTCGACAAGGGCTATGAGGTGCACGGGCTGAAGCGCCGGTCTTCCTCGTTCAACACCGGCCGTATCGACCCGATCGTGCAGGACCGGCACGAGAGGGACGCGCGTTTCTTTCTTCACTACGGCGATCTGACCGACAGTTCCAACCTTATCCGGCTGGTCGGCGAAATCCGGCCGACGGAGATCTACAATCTCGCGGCCCAGAGCCATGTCATGGTCAGCTTCGAGACGCCGGAGTACACGGCCAACGCCGATGCCATCGGCGTGCTGCGTCTCCTTGAAGCCGTGCGCATCCTCGGGCTCGAGTCGACTTGCCGCTTCTATCAGGCCTCGACCTCCGAGCTTTACGGCAAGGTGCAGGAAGTGCCGCAGCGCGAGACAACGCCGTTCTATCCGCGCTCGCCCTATGCCGCCGCGAAGCTTTACGGCTACTGGATGACGGTGAACTATCGCGAGGCCTATGGCATTCACGCCAGCAACGGCATCCTGTTCAACCACGAAAGCCCGCTGCGCGGTGAGACCTTCGTCACCCGCAAGATCACCCGCGCGGTGGCGGCCATCGAACTGGGGCTGCAGGAACAGCTCTATCTCGGCAATCTGGATGCGAAGCGCGACTGGGGCCATGCACGCGACTATGCCGAGGGCATGTGGCGCATTCTGCAGCAGGACGCGCCGGACGACTATGTCCTGGCGACGGGTGAGACTCACACGGTTCGCGAGTTCGTCGAGCGCGCGTTCGCCCGTGTCGGACGGGACGTGGCCTGGAGCGGCGAGGGCGTCGAGGAAAAGGGCCATGACCGCAAGAGCGGGAAGCTCCTGGTCGCGGTTGATCCGGCCTACTTCCGCCCGACCGAGGTCGATCTCCTGCTTGGCGACCCGACCAAGGCGCGCGAGAAGCTGGGCTGGACCCACACCACGGATTTTGCGGCGCTTGTCGATGACATGGTCGATGCCGACCTGGAGCTTCTCAGGGTCGAGCGGCTGGCACGACGGGCCTACGGGCGGGACGAGTAAGCGCCATGAGCGAAAGCATCCTGAGCGCGGGCAAGCGCATCTTCGTTGCCGGTCATCGCGGAATGGCCGGGTCGGCGATCTGCCGCAGGCTTGAGCGCGAGGCGGCCGAGGGGGTTACCCGGACGCGTTCCGAGCTCGACCTTTCCGACCAGGCGGCCGTGCGTACCTTCTTCGCCGGCGAGCGGATCGATGCGGTGGTCGTGGCCGCGGCAAGGGTCGGCGGCATCCTTGCAAACGCCCGTCAGCCGGTCGATTTCCTGCGCGACAATCTCGAGATCCAGACCAATGTCATCGGCGCAGCCGCGGACGCGGGCGTCGGCCGCCTGGTCTTCCTCGGATCGTCCTGTATCTACCCAAAGTTCGCCGAGCAGCCGATCCGGGAAGAGGCGCTGATGACGGCGCCGCTCGAGCCGACGAACCAATGGTATGCTGTTGCCAAGATTGCCGGTGTCTACCTGTGCCAGGCCTATCGCGAGCAGCACGGTCTTGCCTATGTTTCGGCCATGCCGACCAATCTCTATGGCCCGAACGACAATTTCGACCTCGCCACCAGCCACGTCCTGCCAGCGCTGATCCGCAAGTTCATCGAGGCGGAGGAGCGCGGCGACGACACGGTCGAGATCTGGGGCAGCGGCACGCCGCTGCGGGAGTTCATGCATGTCGACGACCTCGCCGACGCGATCGTCTTCCTGCTGGAGACCTATGACGGGGACCTGCCGCTCAACGTGGGGTCGGGGCAGGAAATCTCGATCGGCGATCTGGCACGGCTTGTCGCGCGCGAGACGGGCTTTTCGGGGCGGCTTGCCTTCGATGCGACGAAACCCGACGGTACTCCCCGAAAACTGATGGATTCCTCGCGGCTTTCAGCGCTCGGCTGGCGCCCGAAGATTCCGCTCGAGCAGGGCATTCGCGATACGATTGCATGGTACAAGGCATTGCGGACGGCGGCCTGACCCGACTTTACTGTCCCCGCCGGCCATACAGCCGGCCAACATGGCAAGTTTCGGATGACGATCGAAAAACTCCATCTCGGCTGCGGCGTGAAGCACATTCCCGGCTTCTATCATGTGGATGCGCTCGACTATCCCCATGTGGACCGGATCGGGCCGGTCGAGGACCTTTCCTTCATTCCCGACAACACGGTCAAACTGATCTACGCCTGCCACGTGCTGGAGCATTTCGGCCGCAACGAGTTCAAGTCCGTGCTGGCGGAGTGGTGCCGCGTGCTTGCGCCTGAAGGCGTTCTGCGTCTGGCGGTGCCCGACTTTCAGGCCGCGGCGGAGCTTTACGTCGATCCCGACAACGGCATCGGCCTGCCGCAGGTTCTCGGTCTGATCGTGGGCGGGCAGCGCGACCAGTACGACTATCACAAGGTCGCCTTCGACGAGAAAGTGCTGTCAGAAGCCCTGCTCGAGGTGGGCTTTTCGTCCGTGCGCCGCTGGGACTGGCGCAAGACCGAGCACAGCGGGCTCGACGACTATTCGCAGGCGTATCTTCCGCACATGGCGAAGGACACCGGCCGCCTCGTGAGCCTCAATCTGGAAGGCGTGAAGTAGGCTTCAGGCCCGAAGGTCGGGAGACCTGCGGGTCGGCCCGGCCGCAGCGCCTTGCACGATGTCGCAGCCGAGTGCCGCCAACGTTGCGGCGGCCTCATTGCTGTCGATGCCATCCGCCGAAATCTCGATGCCGAGTCCGTGTGAGAGCTCGATGACGGCGCGTGCGATCGCGGTGTCCGCGGAGGCGTCGGCGCGCCTGTCGTGCGCGCCTTCGAGCAGGCTTGAGGTGAAGGCGTGATGCAGCTTGATCCGGCTGAGTTCGGGTATGCGCCTCAGGTGCGTCAGGGCGGCGCTCGAGCGGCCGAATTCGTCCAGAACCAGCCGCACTCCGACCGCGTTGAGGCGTGCCATCGTCTCGAGCTCCGGTTCCGGGTCGCTGTCTGACAAGGCGGTTTCGCCGATCTCGAAGGCAAGGCTCGCCGGTGGGATGTCATGGCGTGCCAGGGTCGCGCGAACGGTTTCGGCAAAGCCGGGCTCGCGCAGGGGCTCCCGCGTGAGATTCACTGCGACGATTCCCGTGTCCCGGCCCGCCGCGCGGCTCATTGCAAGCGCGGCGCAGGCCTGCTCGAGCGTGCTTTCCGCAAGCCGCAGGCCGAGGCCGGCTTCCTCGGCGGCGGCCGTCAGCGCATCCTGGTCAAGCTCCATCGTGTCGTGGCGCAGGACGGGCCAGGCCTCGAAGCCGATGACCTGTCCGCTCCGCAAGGCCATCTGCGGGGCGAAATGCAGCTCCATCTGCCGGTTTGAAAGGGCGCGGCGCAGCCGGTCCGCAAGCGACCGACGGCGCTCGAACCGCTCGCGAAGCCCGGGTTCGAAAAAGGTCCAGCCGTTGCGACCGCGTTCCTTGGTCCGGTAGAGCGCGATGTCGGCATTCTTGATGAGATCGCGCGGCGCCGGGCCGTCCGTGGGGAGGCGGGTCACGCCCATGGACACGCCCGGACGGAAGGAGCGACCGGCAATGCTCACGCGTGCAGTCAGGGCCTTGTGCAGCCGCGCGATAACGGCTTCCGGGTCGGGCGTATCGGTGCGAGGTGCGAGCAACAGCGCGAATTCGTCGCCTCCCAGGCGCGCGGCGATGTCCGACTTGCGGATGGCACGCCGAAGGCGATTGGCGATCACGCAGAGAAGCTGGTCGCCGCCGTCGTGGCCCAGGCTATCATTGATCGACTTGAAGTGATCGAGGTCGAGCATGACGTAAAGCGCCTGCCCGGTCTGGTCCCGATCTGCGTGCAGCGTCTCGGCGATCTCGCGCATCATCACCGACCGGTCCGACAGCCCCGTCAGCGAATCCGTTTCGGCCATCCGGCGTATGGCGATTTCCGCGTTCTTGAGCGCGGTGATGTCGCTTCGCACGCCGACGCTTACGCCTGAATCCGATTTTCGCTCGCGGATCTGGAGCCAGCGCCCGTCGGAGAGCTGTTGCAGGGATGGGGACGGCGTGTTGCCACGGAACGCGGAAAGCCGGGCGGAGCGCCAGTTGGCCTGCTGTTCGGGCGTGGTCCCGGCGTCGGCGAACTGGCCGGCGGCGAGACCCCGGTCCAGAAGTTCGGGAAAGGACGCTCCGATCCGGATCGCGTCGGCAGTAAGCGGATACATCTCACGATAGGCTTCGTTGCACAGGATCAGCCGTTCATCACCGTCGAAGGCCGCGATGGCGTCGGGAATGGCTTCGATGACGTCGTGCAGGAGCCGGCGGGCGGTGTCCAGCTCGTGCTTCTGCACCTCGTCGCCGGTGATGTCGATGAAGCTCATGATCACGTCGGGCGCGGTGTGAGTGCCCGTCGTGATGCGGTTGGCGTTGACACGCAGCCAGCGGATCCCGTCGCCGGGCAGCCGCACCCCGATGATCTCGTCGCGGATGGGATCGCCGTGCGCAAGGACCCTGGCGGCGGGCGTCCGCTCCCATGCGTGGGGACTGCCGTTCCTGTCGACCATGCTCCAGGTGGGCGCCGAGACGGTCGCGCGCAGGATGTCGGCCTCGTCCATGGACAGCAGCCGGCAGGCTTCGGGATTGCACTCCACGACGGCGCCGGAGGCGTCGAAACGCAGGATTCCGGCGGCGACGCTGTCCACTGTGGCTCGAAGGCGTTGCTCGACCGTGACCAGGTCCGTGATCACCGACTGGTGGGAGATGTGGCCGGTGATGTTGCCGGCCTCGTCGCGAAGCGCGCGCAGGTGCATGTCGAACCAGTGCCGCTCACCGGACTTGGTTCGATAGAGGATCTGCGAGCGGATGTCCCGCCCGGCTGCGATGGCCGCGTGGACCTTGTCGACCGTTTCTGGCGACGTGTCCTCGCAGAGGAGCAGGTCGCAGGGTGACTGCCCGATCGCCTCCTCCAGCGAGTATCCGGTGACCTGGGAAAAGGCCGGGTTTGCCCACTCGATCAGGCCGTCGGCGTCGGTCAGGAGGATGACGTTTCCCGTGGCGCGGATGACCACGTCCGACCGGCGCAGCATCTGGTGCAGGCGCTCGCGCTCGGTCACGTTCCGGCTGACACCGCGATAGCCCAGAAAACGACCGTCGGCATCGTACAGGGGAACGGCGTTGACCTCGACGGCGAATTCCTGGCCGTCGCAGCCCATTGTCCGGTAGACGAAGTCCTCCAGCGGCTCGCGCGCCTGGACAAGCCGCAGGTAGCTGCGCCAGAGAGGATCGGCTTCGGGATCGACCCCGACCAGCTCCCAGCGGGTGTGGCCGATCCAGGCGTCGAAGTCGATTCCCAGGCGTTCCTTGTTGCCGAAGACGAGGGTGAAGCGGTGCTGGTCGTCCGTTTCCCAGGCCCAGTCGGAGGAAATGCGCAGGAAACCCAGCAGACGGTCCTGGGCCTTGCGCTGCGCGTTCTCCGCCTCGACGCGTTTCGTCTGATCGACGGAAACACCGATGCCGCCGATGATCTTCCCGTCCTTCATGAGCGGTGAGACGGCGGTTTCGGAATGGATGAGGCCGCGAGGCGTCATCATTTCCCGCATGTGGTGGAAATGCTCGCCGTCGATCACGCGACGGTGGAACGACAGCCAGCGGCGCCCGTTCTCGGGGCCGACCTGCGCTTCGGTCGGCAGTTTTCCCGCCAGGTCGCCGTGAGTGTCGCGGTCGATGCGGCTCTGGGCGACATAGCGTCCGTCACGGTCGAAGATCCAGGCGGGGGGGGGGAGGCACTCGAGCGCCGCGATCAGGACCGTGTCGTCGGTCGAAAGGCCAATGTCCTGCCAAAACCGCTCGGAATGCTTGTTCATGATGTCAGGTCGTTCCGGTCAGCAGGAACCATAAGGAAACTTGAAATGAGGAATGCATCTAAAACATGGCCGTGAGCCGTGCATTCTAATGTCTCAGGCAGGTTAACTTAACCTTACGACACAATCGGGAACAGCCCGTTTCAGGGACTGTGACGGCATGTCCCGGACAGTGGGGATCGCGGGGATGAAGCGATGGATCGGGATTTGATTTTCGCGCGTTGTTTGCTATCTAGCGAGCATGGCGACCGCGTGCCTGCGCGGTGCGCATGATCGTCCGCCGGCAAAATGCCGGTGGCCCGGATGGTCCCGTAGCTCAGCAGGATAGAGCATCAGATTCCTAATCTGAGGGTCACAGGTTCGAATCCTGTCGGGATCACCACACTTTTCAGTCACTTAGACTTCCTCCCTTTCACGGGATTGGCCGGATTTTGCAACGTGTTTGCAAAATCTGATCTCTGTCCGTTCTCAAGTCGGCTGATTGCCTGGTCGGCGAGGTGCCTTGTCCGGGACAGATATTTCTCGATGATTGCGTTGACTGACCGCAGCGAATGACCGGTGATCGCCGCGATCTCTGGCAGCGTGCAACCGGCTTCGGCGAGCCGGGTCACGGCGGTTCCTCGCAGGTCGTGGAAGTGAAGGCCGTCTATTCCGGCCTTGAGGGCGGCTGCCTTCCACGCATGGCGGAAATGGAATGCGGTCCAGGGGCGGCCGGTCTTTGTCGTCAGGATGACGCTTGCCGTCTTCGGCAAGCCGTCCAGCATCCGCTTAAGCTCCGTCGTACACGGAATCTCGACCCGCACCCCGGTCTTGCCTTGCCGGAACGTGATGTAATGACCGTCATAGTTCGTCCAGGTAAGGGCGAGAATGTCCCCTTGGCGCTGCCCCGTGTGCAGGGCCAGCATAAGCGCCCGTTGAAGCTCGACCGGAGCAACCGCGCAAAACGCCTTGATGTGGTCGGGCTGCCATAGCGCATCGGCGCGATTGTTCTTATAGAGCCGCTTGAAGCCGATGACGTGGTTATGCAGGAGGTCGCCGCTCTCGCGTGCCCATGACAGCATGGAAGAGACGATGGACAAGCAGTTGTCCGCCTCGCGAAGGCCGGAGACCTCGGCGACCTTGGCACGCCAGGCCAATAGCTCCTGACGGACGCGCGGGTCATCCAGCGCGGCGATGGGCATGTCTCCGAATTCGCGCTCCACCTTTGTCAGGATGCGCCGATATTCGCGCTGGGTGGCCTCAGCCTTGCAGGCGAAGGCGTCGGACAGGGTGAAGCGGCGAATAAGCCCTATGACAGTGCCGTCATGGCGGGAAAGCTGGAGCTTTTCGGCTTCGTGCATTGATGCCAGAAACTCCGGCGAACCCGGTTCCCCTTCCAGGGGATGGCCGGTGGCGCGGTGATAGCGGTAAACCGCGACGGATCCATCCTTCCGTCGCCGGCGGACGGTGTTCACTCCCTTAAGCCGAACGCGCATCCCGTTTCCTCTTCCAGGCATCAAGAGGCGAAAGCTCTTCCGCCTCGGGATCGGCGCCCGCGTGAAGCACGGTGCGCCCGTTTGGATCGATCTCGATGCGGCGGAGCACTACCCCGGCGGCCCGGAGACCCTTTGCGGCGCGGGTCACGTCGATTTGTCGGAATGTCGTCTTCTTGCGCATGATCGAACCTCGATTTGAAAAAGCGGTCTGCCCATGCCCGACAAGGATGCCTAGCGGCGGCGGGCATGGGCTTGAGGCGGGACCGCGCCGCCCGAGAAGGACCGCCGCTAGATCGCGTGTCCGGTGATGAGAACGCGGCCCGTCGTGGCCGCCGTGGCGGCTGCCAAGAGGGCCGTCCCTATGCGCAGATTGTCGGTTGCCGTCGTGGTGACTTCCCCGGCACTGGCGTTCCAGTAGACCGGCGCGCCTGCCGTCAGGGCCTCGCCGGTGTCCTTCGCCAGGTCATAGACGCCGTTGGTCGCGATCTCGCATTCCTCGCCTTCCTTGGCGGTCGTGGTCGCCACGCCAAAGAGGTGGCCGACAAGGACGCCATCGCCGGAGGTGATGCCACCGGCCGGCGCGGTGACGGTGACGTAATTGCCCGGCTGCACGAAGTTCTTCATGGTCAGGTTCCCTTGGAAGAGTTGATGTAGACCACGCGGGCCGGCGGCTTCCCGGCCTGTGCGGCTATCTGGCGTTCAAGGTCGGAGACCGCGGCCGCAAGCTCCGCGTCGCTGCGGAATTCCACCTTCTCGCCTTCGGATTCGGCCGCCCGGCGGCCGGTGGCGCGCAGGGCGCGCAACCGGTCCAGCCGTTCCGTCAATTGGGAGACCCGCTTCTGCCTTGCACGACTTACGCCGCGACGTGACTGGCCCCCAAAAGGCCTGCGAGGGTGATCCCCCAAGGGGACTCGAAGGCACTCGCGCTTGCCGCGTTGATGGCGCGGTGGAGGAGGATGAGCTGCCTGTCGGTGAGCAGCGCCAGCGCGAACAACCGGCTGAACAGCGGTGCGGCTTCTTCCGCGTTCACCACGTCAATGGTGCCAGCCACCGTCTCCAGCGTTCGCACCTCAAGACGAACGTAGCGCCGCACGGCTTCGAGAACCTGAGGGGTGGCGTTCCCCGACGCCAGAAGGACGCGGTTCAGCTGTTCGACGGGGAAGACGAGGGACTGCACGGCCTCCTCTTCAATGGCGAGGAAGAGGTCGATCTCGTGGCCATTCAGCTCAACGGGATGGATGGGGATAAGCGTGGTCTTCATGTTGATCTCCTATGTTGTGTGGGAAGCGGAATGAAAACGGCCCGGCCCTGAGGGGAGCCGAGCCGCTGGCAGAGGTGCGAGGTAGGCAAAATGCCTAGCCTAAGGTTTGCCTGCTCAGGCCGCGTCAGGGACGCCTGACCGACGGCGGATGTGGCCTCAGAACTCGTCCTCTTCGTCGTCGTCCAGCACCTCGCCGGTTCGTGCGTTCAGTTCCTTCAATAGATCCGGAAGCTTGCGCCCGAAGTGGTACTCGAGCGCCAGCGCGGCGATCTCCGGGTTCCGGGCCAACTTGGTGCTGAACGCCTTGGCCAGCCGGTCCGCATAGGCCTGGGCCTGCTCCTCGATCCACATCTCGCGATCCTCCTCGCTCATACCCTCGTTGCACTTGCCATCGGCAGCTCTTCGAGCCTGCCACCACCTGTCGAAGTCATGGGCCTGCTCACCCAACGTCTTCATCGCCTTGCGCATGATCGCCACCTGGGCGTGAGAGACGCCCGACGCCTCGGCGATCCGGCGCTTGGAGTAGAGCCCGCAAAGCGTGAGGCGCCATGCGAGGTCCTGACGCTGCCGGTTGTCCATCGCTAGGACGGCTCGGGTGTTGGTCCGGGCAGCCTCGAGAATGGCGTCCTCCGGCGGGCCTTCGAAGTAGCGGACGGGAATGTCCCGCCGGTCCGGGGACCGCCGATAGGCCTCGTGCCGGTGGTGCCCATCGATCAGGATAAAGCGGCTGCCGACGACCATGACGGTCACCGGGTCGAGGTCCTGGGTGGACTTCAACAGCTTCGACAGTGTCATCAGATGGTGTTCGGCGAGGCTCTCCTCGCAGCGCACGTTGAACGCCACGGGCAGCAGGGTGATCTCATCGAGCTTCAGCCGCTCCGGCCGGTCCTCGCGCCCCGGTGTTGCGGCAAGCCCGGAAAGCAGGCGAACCGTCTCCGCGAAATCATGGGCGTCGTCCAGTGCCTCCGGCGTGGCGGGTGGTGGTGGCATGTCGGTTGGTTCGATCTGACCTGCTCCCCTGAATTGTACTCGCTTTGAGGTTAGCCTGCATCCTGAAGAAGGAGACAGGCAATGAGACGATCCCGGTTTTCCGACGAGCAGATCA
>PBLF01000018.1 GCA_002722295.1 Stappia sp.
TGAAGTCGCCAAACTCCACCTCGATCATACACCTCGGTGACCACCCGGGATTACACCTTCGACGGCGCTGAAATTACACCACGTGCGTGGACGCTACCGTGATGGGTGCATTGGAAAAAGGTTCCAAGGATATGGGCTAAGGACCGCCTCATCGGTTTCTTGGAAAGTGCCGACCGCGTCAGAAATAGCCTTGGGTGGCCGGACGCCAAAATTTCACATTTCTGATATTGGAGTAAAATCATATATATATTTATTATTTCCATGAATTGAAAATAGTAAATTTGTCATTCAATTTGAAAATGACCAAAAAATAGGCGACGCTGACGCAGATGAGAAAATCGGATCATCGCTTCTATGTCCAGCTCGCAGCCAGACAAGCTTCGCCCGACCAGGCGCTCTGAACTCATTGCTTTCCTCGTTCTCGCTTTCGGGGTCTGGCCGTTTATTGCGGTCGGTGTGGTTGGTGGCTTCGGTTTTCTTGTCTGGATGAGCCAGATTGTTCTCGGGCCGCCGGGTCCGCCTACCGGGCTGCATTGAGGCCGCCATGGAAAAGGCCTCCGATCTCTCCAGGCGCAGCTTTCTGACTGGCCACAGGCGTGAGACTGCCGCACCGATTTCCCCGTTCCGGCCGCCCTGGCTCCGTAAAGACGTGGCAAGCGCCTGTACCGGCTGCGGGTCCTGTGCCGACGCTTGCCCCACCGGGGTTATCCGTATCGTCGGTGAAACAGCGACGCTGGATTTCACGCAAGGCGAGTGTACCTTCTGCGGCGCTTGCGCCGAGATCTGCCCGGAAGATCTGTTCGACCTGGCCGTGAAGCCGTTCGATCACGTGGTGGAGATCGCAGGCACGTGCCTGACCTATGCGGGCGTGACCTGTCGGTCCTGTGGCGATGCCTGTCCGGAACTGGCAATCCGCTTTGTCCCTCGCATCGGCGGTCCCTTTCTTCCAGAGGTCGATTCCTCCGCCTGTACGGGCTGTGGAGCCTGCATTGCGCCCTGTCCGGTCGGTGCGACCGGCCTTTCCCCCATGCGCGAGGCCGCCGATGCCTGACAGCCCGACATTCGTGATCTCCAGTGCCGTCGTGACCGCGATGCCGGATCGCGTGGAAGCCGTGCGGGACCGGCTCTCCGAGATGCCCGATATCGAGGTCACCGCTGCCGAGGGAATCAAGCTCGTGATCGTTCTGGAGGGGCGAACGCGGAACACGGTTGGAGGGCGGCTGTCGGAGATTGCGACCCTGGACGGCGTCATCTCCGCAAACATGGTTTTCGAACACGTCGAGGAGGGCACCTCATGAACCTCGAATTGACAAGACGCGACATGATCAGAGCCCAGGCGGCGGGTATCGCTGCTGTCGCGGCCGGCATAAGCCTGCCTGCCGAGGGGCAGCCCGTTCCCGGAGGCGTTGCGGCTCTCGATATCAAGTGGTCGAAGGCGCCTTGCCGGTTCTGCGGAACCGGTTGTGGCGTGATGGTTGGCGTGAAGGAAGGGCAGGTGGTGGCCACGCACGGGGACACCCAGGCTGAGGTCAACCGGGGCCTTAACTGCATCAAGGGCTACTTCCTGTCGAAAATCATGTACGGCGCGGACCGGCTGACGACGCCGCTTCTGCGCAAGAAGAACGGTGTTTATGCCAAGGACGGCGAGTTCGAGCCGGTGTCGTGGGATGAAGCCTTCGACGTGATGGCCGAGAAGGCGAAAGCGGTCCTGAAGGAAAAGGGCCCGGAGGCCGTTGGCATGTTCGGGTCCGGCCAGTGGACGATTTTCGAAGGCTACGCCGCGCAGAAATTCATGAAGGCTGGCCTGCGTTCGAACAACCTGGATCCCAACGCGCGCCACTGCATGGCATCAGCGGCCGTCGCCTTCATGCGTACCTTCGGAATTGACGAGCCGATGGGCTGCTATGACGACTTCGAGCACGCCGACGCCTTTGTGTTGTGGGGCTCGAACATGGCCGAAATGCATCCGATCCTGTGGACGCGACTGGCCGACCGAAGGCTTGGCCACGAACATGTCCGCTGTGCGGTCCTGTCAACCTTCACAAACCGCTCGATGGATCTGGCCGACATTCCGATCGTGTTCAAGCCCGGAACGGATCTCGCGATCCTGAATTTCATCGCCAACCACATCATCCAGACGGGGCGGGTCAATGAGGAATTTGTCGGCAGGCATACAACCTTCATGAAGGGACAGACCGATATCGGATATGGCCTGCGTCCGGAGCATGAGTTGCAGCAGCGGGCGACCGGCGCTGCATCGGCGGGAAAGATGGAGCCCATCGACTTCGAGGCATTCAAGGCGCATGTCGCCGAGTACACGCTGGAGCGTGTGTCGGAGCTCTCCGGTGTCGAGCCTGACTTCCTGCTTGAACTGGCCGAACTCTACGCCGATCCCGACACGAAGGTGATGTCGCTGTGGACCATGGGCTTCAACCAGCACGTTCGCGGCGTCTGGGCGAACCAGATGGCCTACAATCTTCATCTGCTGACCGGAAAGATTTCGGAACCGGGCAACAGCCCGTTTTCGCTGACAGGGCAACCGTCCGCCTGCGGCACGGCGCGTGAGGTCGGCACCTTTGCGCACAGGTTGCCCGCGGACATGGTGGTCACGAACCCGGAGCACCGGAAGCTTGCAGAGAAAACCTGGAAACTGCCAGACGGTGTGATCCCCGAGAAACCCGGTTTCCACGCGGTTCTCCAGGACCGGATGCTCCATGACGGAAAGCTCAACTGGTACTGGATACAGGTCAACAACAACCTCCAGGCCGCACCGAACAGCTCCGGAGAGACTTACCCGGGATACCGAAATCCGGACAATTTCATCATTGTTTCCGATGCCTATCCGACGGTGACGGCGATGGCGGCCGATCTCATCCTGCCCGCGGCCATGTGGGTCGAGAAGGAAGGCGCCTACGGCAATGCCGAACGGCGCACGCATGTATGGCATCAGCTTGTCGATCCGCCGGGAGAGGCGAGATCAGACGTCTGGCAGGTGATGGAGTTCTCGAAACGTCTGACGACTGACGATGCCTGGCCGACGGAGATCCTGGACGCGAATCCCTCCTACAAGGGCAAGACGCTCTACGAGGTCCTGTTCGAGAACGGGAACGTAGATGCGTTCCCGCTGTCCGAGACCAGTCCCGACTACGAGAACCAGGAGGCCCGGCATTTCGGGTTCTACGTGCAGAAGGGCCTGTTCGAGGAATATGCCTCCTTTGGGCGGGGACATGGACACGATCTCGCACCCTACGACCGTTATCATCAGGAACGCGGCCTGCGCTGGCCGGTGGTTGACGGTAACGAGACGCGCTGGCGGTTCCGCGAGGGATACGATCCCTATGTCGGCAAGGGGCGAGAGGTTGAGTTCTATGGCAAGCCCGACGGGCGGGCGGTCATTCTCGCGGTTCCCTACGAACCACCTGCCGAAAGCCCGGACGAGGAGTTCGATCTCTGGCTTGTGACGGGACGCGTGCTCGAGCACTGGCATTCAGGCTCGATGACGATGCGTGTCCCCGAACTCTACAAGGCGTTCCCCGGAGCGCGGGTCTTCATGCATCCGCAGGATGCGCGGGAACGCGGCGTGAACCAGGGGGCGGAAGTGGTGGTTCGCTCGCGGCGTGGCGAGATTCGCACTCGGGTCGAGACCCGGGGACGGAACCGCATGCCCCGTGGCGTCGTGTTCGTTCCCTGGTTCGATGCGAGCGAACTCATCAACAAGGTCACGCTCGACGCGACCGACCCCATCTCCAAACAGACGGACTTCAAGAAATGCGCTGTTCAGATAGCCGCCGTCTGAAGCCAGAGACGGCTGGAAAGGCGTGGCCCTTCGCCGCGCTGATCCTCACATGTGTCGTGGTGTTTGCCATCCCGGCCCTGTCCCAGGACGCTCCGCGACTGACGGGCGAAACGCCGCCGATGGAAAACGTTGCGGCCCCGCCGGTTCCCAAGCAGGTGACGGACGACGTCCGCAAGACGCGGGCATATCCCGAGCAGCCACCGGTCATCCCGCATTCCATTGAGGGCTATCAACTCACGGTCAATGCCAATCGCTGCCTGTCCTGCCATCGGCGTGAGTTTGCGGAGGCCGCCGGAGCCCCGATGGTGAGCATCACCCATTTCATGAACCGGGAAGGGCAGATGCTCGCCGACGTGTCACCGCGCCGGTACTTCTGCACCATGTGTCACGTGTCGCAGCGGGATGTGCCGCCGCTGGTCGAAAACACGTTTGTCGACATGAACGATCTGGGGCCGAAACCGGCCGGGGGGCGGTAAGCCATGTGGAGGCGGATCAAGGCTGCCTGTCACTGGGCCTGGCGGATTTTCGCTCGTCCCAGCGTTCACTTCGGGCTGGGCTTCCTCACGCTGGGCGGATTTGTGGGGGGCGTTGTCTTCTGGGGCGCGTTCAATACCGCGCTGGAAGTCACCAATACGGAGGCGTTTTGCATCAGCTGTCACGAGATGGAGGCCAATCCCTATGAGGAACTGACCCGTACGGTGCATTTCTCGAACCGCTCGGGCGTGCGTGCCTCCTGCCCGGACTGTCATGTTCCCCACAATTGGACGGACAAGATCGCCCGCAAGATGCAGGCGTCCAAGGAGGTGTGGGGGCACATTTTCGGTACCATCGATACGCGCAGGAAGTTCCTCGACCATCGTCTTGAGCTCGCCAAGCACGAATGGGCCCGGCTCAAGGCCAACGACAGTCTCGAATGCCGCAATTGCCATTCCGAGGCGGCCATGGACTTCGGCAAGCAGACCGACCGGGCGGCGGACATCCACCGGCGCTTCCTGATCTCGGGCGAGGCGACCTGTATCGACTGCCACAAGGGGATCGCCCACCAGCTTCCCAACATGGAAAACGTCGAACCTGGCTGGATTGCTCCTGCCGAAATGCGGAGCTCCAAAGCTCATGGAAGCGACCCGGACGCGGAAAGCGTTCTCCGCTACCTGGCCTCATTGGACCGGAACTGAGCCTCCGTCCGGGCGGATGTCGTCCGCTTCGTTGCGGGCCCGGGCGTCGGCGCGATGCATGAGTTTTGCTAGATGGCGGGCGAAGGCCCACGTCGCAGGCAAGCCGAGCAGAAGTCCGCCGCCGACAGCCTGGTACGGGCTGAGAACCGGCCAGCCGACCCAGCTTGCGATAAGCGAGGCGAAGAAGAGGTTCACCGCCGCAGCGCCTGCGCCAAATGGATAGAGCGCGGCGACAAGGCGCCAGCCGGGTCTCGGGGTCATCGACGTGCGACCAGCCATTGCACCGCCACCAGGGACAGGACGAGGGCAAGCGATGCCACAAGGAACCAGACCTCGGCCTGGTCGGTCTGCGGCGCCGGGATCGGTCGCTCGAAGCTCTTGGCGACGGCTGGCGAAAGTCCCCCAACCAGGCTTGCAACAAGAGCGGCGGGGGTACGAAGACGGAAAAGTGCTCGCATGTCAGGTCTCCTCGATCAGGGAACGGTAGATTGCGGGAAGGGCGCGCGTCAGCCGCGCGGGATCTGGCAGGAGTGTGAAGCCCGACCGGTTGAAGATGCGGGCGAACCAGTCCTGCCCGTCCGCATCCACCACGATCGAGTGGACCGCCTGGCCCGCGTTCCTGGCCTCGCGCACCGCCATGCGGCTGTCCTCGATGCCGTGAATGCCTTCGTAGTGGTCAAGGTCGTTCGGCTTTCCGTCGGTCAGAACGAGCAGCAGTTTCCGGGTCGCACGCTCCTCGCCGAGCCTTGCCGAGACATGGCGGATGGCGGCGCCCAGCCGTGTGTAGTGACCTGGCCGCAGGCCCGCAATGCGGGCCTGAACCTGTTCCGACAGGGGGGCGGCGAAGTCCTTGCAGCGGGTCAGGAACACGCGATCCCTCCGCAATGACGAAAAGCCCCAGACGGCAACCCTGTCGCCCGCCGCGTCGATGCCGGCCGTGAGCGCGGCGAGGGCCTCGCGGGCCGTGTCGATGATGGCCCGTTCGCCGATCACCGCTTCCGTGGAGCGCGAACAGTCCATCAAGACCGCGACGGCGAGGTCGCGTTCGGTTACCCGCAGGTCGCGGTAGAGCCTGTCGCTGCTTTCGCCGGTCGCACGAAGCGCGACACGGTTGGCCACGACCGCCTCAAGGTCGAGTTCCGTTCCGTCTGTCTGGCGGGCCCGCATGATGCGGCGTGGATGCAGTCCCTCGAACTGTCGGCGTACACGTTCGACAAGACGGGGATCTGGAAGGGCTTCTTGATGAGCGGAGGTTGGCGCGTCGCTCTCCAGAACCCGGCAATGGCCGGGAAGATAGGCGCGTGCCCGGTGGTTCCACTCGGGGTAGACGTGCGTGTCGGCCAGCGCCTCGTGATCCGCGTCCTGCGGGGCGAGGTCGAGATGAAGCCGCAGGCGTGTCGCCGCGCGCCGGTCGTGCCTGGACAGGGTGATGTGTTCCTGGTCCTCGGCGGCCTTCTGTGCGTTCTCGTCGTCGTCGTCATCGACCGAGCGATTGAGGTTGAGGCTTTCGACCCAGCTCATGATCGCTTCGAAACGATGAATGATGAAGCTGTCGCGGCGGTTTGCCTCGTCCCGGTTCTCGCGTTTGCCGACCTTGCGCGTGGTCGTGGCCAGGCCGGGGGGCGCAATGCCGGGCGTTTCCTCCGCTGCCGCGTTGCCCGGCCTGCGCGCAACGAGTTTCGGCCAGATCGCGACCGGGCGCGGCGGGCGATACCCGCGTGGCGCGGTGATGTCGTCGCAGGAGCGTGCCGCAAGCTCCCTTGCGCGCCGTGACAGGGCGCGCGTGGAGCCGAGGCTCGCACGGATGAGCTCCTCGACAATCAGCTCCGCGTCCCCGCGCGGTTGCGCGACCCGGGTCGCGAGCACCTGACGACGCAGGATGCGGTGGCTCAGGGCGAGCCCCGGGCAGTTGCGGAGTGTCCTGGACGTTGCCTCCCGCAAGCGGGCAATGCGAACGAGATCCGCCGCCAGCGGATCCTCAGGCAGGGTTTCGACATTCGCTGTGTGCGCGCACAGCGCGGCGAGCCAGAGGTAGGCGGCCTTGTTCAAACGTGGATCGGGAAACTGATCCATGATCCCCGGAAGCCGAAGGTGCTCCCCGTCGAAGGTGGCGGAGCTTTCCATCGGGCGTGCGTCGGCAAGTGTTTCGGCGGCACTACGCCGGTGCAAGGCACTTGTGGCCGGCGCTTCGGCGATCTCGACACCGCTTGCACCGCCGAGCGCGCGAAAAAGCACGGCGATGCTGGGGCGTATTTCCTCCAGCGTCACCGCACTGCCTTCATGATGCTCCCGCGCGCCGAGGCGACTTGCCCAGTCGTGCCAGAGATTTCCGACGGCTTCTTCCGGCTCCAGCAACTCGAGGGGATTGAACATGGCCGCCCGCTCCTAGCCGTAGACCGTCGCGACGAGGTCGCGCAGCGCCCGCTGCACGTCCGGTTCGTCGCTCATGGGCTCGATCACCGCCGCATCGAGCGCCCGTTCGAGCGTCATGCCGCCGGCAATCAGCGTTGCGGCATAGATCAGAAGCCGAGTCGAGACGCCTTCCTCCAGATCCATGCCCGAAAGCGCCCGGATATGTCCGGCGAGACGCACGAGCGATGCGGCGCGTTCTTCCGGCAGTCCGCTCTCGCGCGCGACGACGGCGGTCTCCGTCGCCGCATCCGGGAAGGTGAAGCTGATCGACAGGAACCGCTGGCGCGTCGAGGGCTTCAGGCGCTTGAGGATGTTCTGGTAGCCGGGGTTGTAGCTTGCCACGAGCATGAACTCCCGTGGTGCCTTGAGCTCCTCGCCGGTCCGGTCGATGGGCAGCGTTCTGCGGTTGTCGGTGAGGGGGTGCAGCACCACCGTCACGTCCTTGCGTGCCTCGACCACCTCGTCGAGATAGCAGATCGCTCCTTCCCGTACCGCCCGGGTGAGAGGGCCGTCTACCCATTCCGTCTCGCCGCCCCGCAGGAGGTAGCGGCCGATCAGATCGGCCGCCGAGAGGTCGTCGTGGCAGGCGACCGTGTAGAGCGGCCGGTTGAGACAGGCGGCCATATGCTCGACGAAGCGGGTCTTGCCGCAGCCGGTCGGCCCCTTCAGAAGAAGGGGCAAACCGTTTTCGTAGGCGGTTTCGAAGAGCGTGCACTCGTTGCCGACCGCCTGGTAGAAGGGCACCTCGCGCAGGGGGCGCGCGTCTTGCCGGGGGCTCATGCCAGACCTCCTTCAGGTGCGGGCACCTTGGTTCCCGGCGTGACGACCTCGCGGCGCGGGAACAGCATGGCATAGATGAACAGCAGGGCCCCGAGCACGACCGCAATGCCTGCGCCGAAGCGCATCATGTAGAACAGGTCGAGCTGGTCCTGGACGTCCATGTAGTAGTCGCCCACGACCCGCTGCATGTGGGTCTGGATCGTGCCGGCAAAGGTCAGCACGAAGGTCATGAAGGCCATTCCGCCGGTCATCAGCCAGAAGCTTGCCATGTTGAGCACCTGGTTGTAGGGCGCGCGGCCCCGCAGGATCGGCATGGCATAGGTGAAGACCGCCAGGTTCAGCGCGACATACGCCCCGTAGAAGGAGAGGTGACCGTGTGCCGCCGTCACCTGGGTGCCGTGGGTGTAGTAGTTCACCCCGTGCAGCGTGTGCAGGAAGCCCCACACGCCGGCGCCGAAGAAGGCGACAGTCGCGGACCCGAGCGACCACAGAAGCGCGGCCTTGTTCGGATGGTTGCGGCGCCCCTTCCAGACCATCAGGAAGGCGAAGCTCATCATGGCGAAGAACGGCACGACCTCGAAGGTCGAGAACACCGATCCGACCCATTGCCAGTAGGCGGGAAGCCCGATCCAGTAGAAGTGGTGGCCGGTGCCGAGGACGCCGGAGATCAGCGCGGTGGCGACGATCACATACAGCCACTTCTCGATAACCTCGCGGTCGACGCCCGTAAGCTTCAGCAGCAGGAAGGCGAGGATCGAGGCCATCACCAGTTCCCAGGTGGCTTCCACCCAAAGGTGCACGACGAACCACCAGTACATCTTGTCGAGGCTGAGGTTGTCCGGGTTGATGAAAGCGAAGATCCACAGCAGCGACAGCAGCCAGAGCCCCATCAGAAGCACATTCGTGATCGCCGTCTTGCGTCCCGCCAGGGCGGTCAGCGAGATGTTGACCAGGAAGATCACCGCCGCGACGAGAATGCCGAACTTGACCCAGAGCGGCTGCTCCAGGAACTCGCGCCCGCCGTGGATGCCGACAAGATAGCTGCCGACCGCGCCAAGGGTGCCGACGACGAGAATGACGAGCTGCAACCACGCGAGCTTGACGGAAAAGAGCTCACGCTCGCTTTCCTCCGGCACCAGATAATAGGCCGCGCCGAAAAAGCCGAGCAGGAGCCAAACGATCAGCGCGTTGGTATGAATCATGCGGATGATGTTGAAGGGCAGGATCTCGGACAGCGTGTTCGGCGACACGTAGATCCAGCCGGCAAGCAGCCCGCCGAGAACCTGGATGGCAAACAGGCCCATGGCCGCCAGGAAGTAGGCGAGGGCAACTTTCTGCGATGCGTATCTCATGAGTGGTCTCCCTCAGCCAGCGTCGTTCGGCGGCCAGTTCTGCGTGTCGGTCTGGTCGGCCCAGCGAAGGAACTCGGCCAGCCCGCGCATCTCCTCCTCGGTGATCTCGAAGTGCGGCATCTGCCTGCGCCCCTCGATCCCGGAGGGCTGCGCCTTCATCCAGGCGTCGAGCATTTCGTAGGCGGCCTGTTTGTCGTCGAGCACGCCCCAGCGGGTCATCACGTTGCCGACCTCGGGGGCGAAATAGGCGCCCTCGCCATGCAGCGTGTGGCAGTTGATGCAGCTGTTGCGTTCCCAGACGTGCTTGCCGAGACGCACCTCGTCTGAGAGCGGCATTCCGGCGGTGGACGTGGAAACCACGTAGCGGTGGCTCTGGATCGTGAGGGCGATGAAGACCGCTATGAAGAAGAGTGACCCTCCATAGAAGATGTTCCGCGCCCGCGATTTTGTAAGGATTTCAGACATCGTGACCGACCTGTTCCCTGTTGCGGATCGCTAGAGGCCTATCGCGATCCGCGTCCGGGAATGTTGTCGGAGCGCAAAGAACGAAGCGGTTTGTCGTGGCTAGGGTGGGGAAGAGAGGATCAACCTGTGGCGGCCGTTCCGGCCGTGACGCGACCTGAAGAGGACGGTGCCATGCGTGCACCCCGCATCGACGATCCGGACCTGTCCCTTGCCCGCCTGTTCGAACTGTGGCCCGGGACGCCTGCCGTTTTCCTGCGGCACGCCATGCTGTGTTACGGCTGCCCGATCGCGCCGTTCCACACCGTTATTGATGCCTGTGCGGAGTACGGGCTCGACGAGCGCGCCTTCCGACTGGAATTGCGTGAGGCAGCGGGTGTGCGGGGTGGGCGCCGTGCCTGAGATGGTCTTCGCAAAACCCTACTGGGCCGAACTCGTGCTGAGCAGCATGAGGTCGTGAGGGCGCGTGACGACGATGTGCCGACGCGTGCTTTCAACGATGCCCTGTTTTTGCCAGGCGCTGAGCAGGCGGCTTACAGTATGCAACGTGGTTCCCGTCATGTCGGAAATGTTCTGCCGCGTGACGGGAAAGGCGATCTCTATTCCGTTCTCCACCTTTCTTCCCGACTGGTTTGCCATGCGGAGCAACGCTGAGGCCAGCCGCTGTTCCACCGCCTGGGTCGCAAGCTCCAGCACCTGCTCATGCAGGTTCTGCATCCTCTGGCCGACGATCTTGTAGGTCTCGGAGGCGAAGCCCTCATAGTTGGCGACGAAGTCGTGCCAGAGTCGAACCGGCCATGAGAGCGCGATGGTTTCCATTGCCGCGGTTGCCGTCGCGGGATAGGTGTCCCGCCCGATGGCGGGGGCAATTCCGAAAAGCTGGCCTGCCGCAATATGCATCGCGATGATGTGCTCGCCACTCGGGCTTGTCCGGATGACGCGGATATAGCCGTCGAGCAGCAGATAGAATCGGTCCGCCTCCATCCCTTCGGTAAAGACTGCGGTGCCCTCGTCGTAGCGGCGTACGGACGAGAGATCGAGGATCTCCCTGATCTGCGCGCGCTCAAGGTGACGGAACGGCGGCAGGTTCGTCAGAAGGCTTTCGTCGATCTTGCTCATCATCCATTCCAGAGTTTGTGCTGGCGCAACATGCGACTCCCGTCACTGGAGCATAACGGTTCCCGAGGAGAAACAACGCGAAACAGGAAAGGGAACTCAGATGTTCGCGCGTGTTATTGTTGCCGCCGCCGCCCTTGGACTTCTGGCCGGAACCGCCATGGCCGATACCATCGAGGTCAAGATGCTCAACAAGGGCGAGGCCGGTTCGATGGTCTTCGAGCCCGACTATGTCGAGGCCAAGCCGGGCGACACGATTCACTTCCTCGCCACCGACAAGGGGCACAATGTCGAGGATATCGACGGGATGCTCCCCGAGGGAGCGGCCGAGTTCAAGAGCAAGATGAGCAAGGACTTCGAACTCACGGTCGATGTCCCCGGATTCTACGGCGTGAAGTGCACGCCGCACTACGGAATGGGCATGGTTGCGCTCATCAAGGTGGGAGAGGCCGACAATCTGGATGCGGTCAAGGCGGTCAAGCAGCGCGGCAAGGCGAAACAGCGGTTTGCCGACATCTTCGCCAAGGTCGACTGAACGCACACAACAGGGATGCGACAGGAAAGGGCGGCGCCGGCTTCGGTGCCGCCCTTGGCTTTTGTGGTGCCGTTTCACCCGAAGGGCCCGGCAGGCTTGATATCACCCGCAAGGCAGCGGCGCCGTGCGACACGGTCATTCCTTCATCTGGACCAGCTGTATGAGGTTGCCGCAGGTGTCGTTCAGGACCGCCATGCGCACGGGACCTGCATCCGTCGGTTCCTGCACGAAAACGACCTCCAGTGCCTTCAGCCGCTGATATTGCGCGTCGATGTCATCGACCTGGAACGACATTGCCGGAATGCCGTCCTCGGCCAGGGCGTTCCTGAACGGCGGAACGGCCGGGTGTTCCGATGGCTCGAGCAGCAATTCGGTGCCGTCGGGCGCGTCCGGTGAGACGACCGTCAGCCAGCGGAATGGGCCCACCGGCACATCATTCTTGAGCCTGAAGCCAAGAACCCGCGTGTAGAATTCGAACGCCTTTGCCTGATCGTCGACGAAAACGCTGGCGATATGGATCCTCATGCCTCTCCTCCTTCTTCCCGCAGTTGCCTGAGCAGCCAGTGCTCGGCCGCCTCGCGCAGTGGCGCCAGCTCCAGCGCATGGAGCTTCGTGCGCCCGGACCAGGACACGCGAAGCAGCCCGGCTCTGCCCAGCATCTCCAGATGCTGGCTGATGGCCTGGCGAGAGATCGGTGCCGTCTGGTTGGCGGAAACCGCCGCGCATATCTGAAACAGGGACTGGGCAGGCCCTTCGCGCAACTGCTCCACGATCCGGCGACGCGTCGGATCGGCAAGTGCCTTGAAAACCCTGTCGAGCTGCTCACTGTCCATGCTTATAAAATGCAATGATTTTATTGCATGTCAATGGAGGTGGACTCGAAACGTTCCGGCACTGTCGTCAAGCGGGAGACGAAGCGTCTCAGCGTTCACGCACGAGACGGAACCCGACGTAGTCGGGAGGGATGCCCACGGCGCAGCCCCCGACCTTGGGATTGCGCACCAAGTCGACCACGACGGCGCGATGCCTTCCTTCCGCGACATGAGCGCCGCAATAGGGATCCTGATCGGCTGCAACGGTGCTCCCCGGATCGAGGGTCACGTTGGAAACACAGGTCGCGGTCCACTCCCACACATTGCCTGAAAGATCCGAGACGCCGTGCGAGTTTTTGCCGTAGGTGCCGCGTGGCTGCGGCTCGGCATGAACGCTCCCGCGTGTCGCGACGTTTCGCTCGTAGGCGGCAAGCCAGCGCTGGGCGGGGTCGTCGTCCGACTGCTCGACTTCGACCGCGTCGTCCACGAAGCGCTCGGCCGCCGCGCGCTGCCACTCCACGTCATCGGGAAGGCGCCAGGTCTGTCGGGTCTTGGCCGAGTACCATTTCGCGAAAGTCGTCGCGTCGTACCAGTTGACGCCGGTCTGGGGCAGTTGGGAAGGGGGGGTATCCTTTGCGCCGGCGGGCAGGGGAGCCGGCAGGGGCGCATCGCAGACACCATCGGCGACACAGGCCGCGTAGTCGGCACGGCTGACCTGAAACCGCATGATCTCGAGAGGTTCCGTCGCGGATCCGGTTTCAAGGGGGGGATCGACAAGCTTGCCGTAGACGCGATAGCGCCCGGCGGGGCGATATGTGAAATCGCCGGGAGGGATCGTTACGGTCTCCGCGACGACGGTGATTTCGGGCCTGGTGAAATGCGTGTAGATCGGCAGGGAAGCGATCGCTGCGGCGACGGCGACGGTACCGAGCAGAAGAGCTTTCATCGGATATCCCCTCCTTCAATCGGCAGGGATCGACACCGCCGGATGGGCGGTTCGCAAGGCCGTCCGGACATGGTCCGGTCATGGAGTGGAGGCGGCCGCACGGGCAGCCGCCTCCGGTCGTGTCGATGGGGGTATCGGCCGGCTCCGGTCAGGGCAGCGCGGTCTTTCCTTCGTGGGCCGCGTTGTAGGCCGTGGGAGCCTGGACCTGTTCCATCAGGTCGTTGTTCCACTTTCCTTCGACCAGCACGTGGGCCGTGGCGCCGAGGTTCACCGCCTCGATCAGATTGTGGTTCACATAGGCATAGACGCCCGGCTGCAGGAACTCGTAGAGGGCTGCTCCCGCGGAACCGCCGCGGATGAACCAGGTCTCCATGTCGCGAACCGGCGGGTTGTGGAACTTGCCGTGTTCCCAGACCAGGTCGCCATGGCCGCCGATCAGATGCGGGCGGGAGTCGCGGTTTGCCTGGCTGTGGACGAAGAGGACGTGTTCGCCCTGGTTCGCCTTGAGGGCGTTGTCGCCGGTCAGCGCGCCGACCTTGCCGTTGAACACCACATGGCTCGGGATCAGGCCGTTCATCACGTCCAGCGTGTCGGCATAGCTGTCGCCCACATCCTCGAAACGCTTGTACTCGCCGTTTTCGTCCTTCGGCACATAGAAGTCGTTCTCGCCGATGTAGAACACGCGGTCGTATTTGACGGGCTTGCCCTTTTGGTCCGTGAGGCCTTCGCGCGGCAGGACCATGATGCAGCCCGACATGCCGGACACGACGTGCCACGGGATCATCGGTCCACCGGGCGCGCAGTGGTAGACGAAGACGCCGGCACGGGTCGCCTTGAAGCGCAGCACCGTCTTCTCGCCGGGATTGATCAGCGTCAGCGAACCACCGCCCAGGGCGCCGGTCGCGGAATGAAAGTCGATGTTGTGCTGCATCATGTTCTCGGGGCTGTTGTAGAGCGTCAGCTCCACATAGTCGCCCTCGTGAACGACCATCAGCGGGCCGGGGATCGAACCGTTGAAGGTCATGGCCTGGAGATAGGCATCATCGGCGATCTGGACTTCCTTCTCGACGATCCGCATCTCGAACTCGACGATCCGCGGTCCGGTCGACGCAACCTGTTCGTGCTCATGCACGAAGGGCGGCTTGACCAGCTTGTGCTTGATGCGCTGCAGCGTGGAAAGATCCGCCGGAGGTGCCATGGAGGTGTCCATGATCTCCTCGCCACTGGCAGCCTTCACAATCAGGGGGGAAGCGGCGATTCCGGCGGCTCCCATCAAGGCGGCTCTGCGGGTCAACATCTCTTTGCTCCTTTCGGGTGTGAGCACTTCGAAAACTGTCGAGGGAAGAAGTAGCAAGCGTGTCCGCGTCGAACTTTGCGCTGGAGCAATATTGAGACGCGTCGTTTGACCGGTCGCGGTCCGCCTGGCGCGCTTCGATATCCCGACCGCTTCGGGTATCCGCGGGCCGGAAGCGTCAGAACGGCGGAATTCGGCGCTTCCTGAAAAAGGGAGGCCCCGGTCTTCGTCCTCTTGGCCCGTCGTTTCCCCCGGAAAAATGATGATCGGGTCATTCCCCTTGGTGCGAACACGATCCGTGACCGCACCAAGGAGATTTTCAGGTCCGGCGCTCCTTGTGTGCACGCATGAAGTGCCTGCGGGCGGGAAAGCCCGTGGACCTTGTTCCCGAACAAACTCGGTCCCGAAGCCGGGGGCTAGTGTGGCGATGACCACCGGATGAAACCGTCGTCACCATTCCCCGCAATCACGCAGGAGCGGGCTTTCTACCGGGTGACGGCGCTGGAGACCTGAATGACCCTGCACCCGAATGACTTCCTGAAGAGCGAGGCAGTTGCGGCAACCGGGCCAGCGGTTGCGCGCAGGCGCAAGATGCGCCCGGCTGCGCAGACCGGTGAACCGGTCGTGCCTCAGTCCGTGCGCGGGCGGTTTCGCCGCCTGAAGTGGGCAATGGTCGCGCTGTGCCTGGGTGTGTACTACGTCGTGCCGTTCCTTCGCTGGTCGCGCGGCGCGGGACAGCCGGACCAGGCGATCTTGTTCGATCTTGCCGGCTTGCGCTTCTATATCTTCGGCCTCGAGTTTCAGCCGCAGGAACTCTACTACCTTACGGCTCTCATGATCGCGGCGACCATCGCCCTGGTGCTGACCAATACGCTGTCAGGCCGGATCTGGTGTGGCTACTTCTGCCCGCAGACGGTGTGGAGTGACCTGTTTCAGCTCGTCGAACTCCGGCTCGAGGGCGACCGCAACGAACGGATGCGCCAGCTCCACATGCCGATGACCCTTGCGCGGCGCGCGCGCAAGCTTCTCAAACACGTGATCTGGCTTGCCATCGCGTTCGGAACGGGCGGCGCGTTCGTGCTGTATTTTGCCGATGCGCCGACGCTTCTAGGCGATGTCTTCACCGGACAGGCGTCAGTTGCGGCCTATGGCGCCATCCTGACACTGACCACGACGACCTGGCTGCTTGCCGGCTTCGCACGCGAGAAGATGTGCACCTACATGTGCCCCTGGCCAAGGCTTCAGGGCGCGGTATGGGATCCGGAAGCTCTCGTCGTCACCTATCGCGACTACCGGGGCGAGGAGCGCATGTCGGCCAAAAAGGCGGCGGCGGCACGTGCTGCCGGCCGTCCGGCTGGTGACTGCGTCGACTGCATGGCCTGCGTTCACGTATGCCCGATGGGCATCGACATCCGCAACGGACCCAGCATCGCCTGCATCAACTGCGGCCTGTGCGTGGATGCCTGCGACACGACCATGGGCAAGCTTGGCCGCCAGCGTGGCCTCATCGACTACGAGAGCTGGACCAACATCGAGCGAGGCCGCGCGGGCCAGTCGCGCAAGCCGGTGCGTCTGCTTCGTCCCAAGGTGGTGGCGCTTTCCGTGGCCCTTCTCGCCATTGTCGCGGGTGTTGCCCTTTCCGTCTCCGCGCGTGGGACGCTGCACCTGGGCGTTTCCCACGACCGCAACCCGATCGCCGTCATGTTGTCCGACGGGAGTGTCCGCAACGCCTATGAAGTGCGTGTCGAGACACTTGCCGGCGTGGGGGGCGATCTTACCCTGGAGGTTGCGGGCAACGCGCCGCTGCATGTTGCCGTGATCGGAGGCGAGACCTCTGACAGCGGGCGCGTCCCGATTTCGCTGGGGTCCGGCCTGTCGCGCCAGTTTCGTGTCACGGTCGCGGGTGAAACCGCGCTGGAAGGCGATCTCGTCTTCACGCTTATCCAGACGGCGAGCGGCGAGAGCGTCTCGGTCACCAATTTCTTCAAGCTGCCCTGATCACGTCGCCCTCCGGCCTCGCCGGAGGGGCTATGTCGTCCATGGAGGACATGATGAACCAACCGCACCAGTCCCCTTATTGGCTTTCGATCGGACTGCGTCCCTTCTTTTTCCTGGGTGCGCTTGCCATGGCGGCCTCGGTTCTCGTGTGGATTCCGATCCTCATGGGGGCGGTCGAGCTTCCGACCGCATTTACCCCGCGTGACTGGCATGTCCACACGCTTTTCTTCGGAGGGGTCGCGGCCATCATCGCGGGGTTCGCCCTGACTGCCGTAAGCAACTGGACGGGCCGCCCACCGGTGGCGGGCCGGCTTCTGCTGGCTCTGGTGCTGTTGTGGGGGGCGGGCCGCATGGCTGTGTCCACCTCCGCGATCATCGGCCCGCTCACGGCAGCGATCATCGACATGACCTTTCCGGTGATGCTTGTGACCGTATTTGCCCGGGAGGTGATCGTCAGCCGCAACTACCGCAACCTGCGCATTGTCGCTCTCGTCGGAGCCTTCGGACTTGCCAATCTGTGCTTTCACCTCGAGAGCTTCCTGACCGGAACGGCCGATCATGCCATGCGGGCGGCCGTTTCCATCGTGCTCCTTATGATCATGCTTGTCGGAGGCCGTATCATTCCGGCCTTCACGCGCAACTGGCTGAAAATGCGCGGCGCCGTGAGACTTCCGGCGGAATTCTCGCGGCTCGATGGCGCGACCATGCTGATCGCGGCGGTTTCACTGGCGTGCTGGATCGTCGTCCCGGCGGCCACAGCAACGGGATGGCTGTTCGCCCTGACTGGCCTTGCCGCCGCCCTTCGACTCTCGCGCTGGTGCGGGCTGCAGACAACGCAGGAACCGTTGCTGTTCGTGCTGCATGTCGCCTATGCGACCATTCCGGCAGGCTTCGCGTTGATGTCGCTCGCCGTGTTCGACAGCGCGCTGATCGATCCCGTGTCGGCCGTGCACGTCTGGACCGCCGGAACGGTGGGGCTGATGACACTCGCCGTGATGACGCGTGCCAGCCGCGGGCACTCAGGCCGCACGCTCGTCGCGGGTCCGCTTGAGGTGACGATCTACGCCCTTGCAATTGTCGGCGCGGGATGCCGCCTGGCGGCCGGCTTTGCCTCGGGGCACTACATGGCGATCCTCGAGATGGCCGCCCTTGCCTGGGCACTGGCGTTCCTGGTGTTCGCGCTGGGCTACTTCCCGAAACTCTTCCGCCCGGCCGGTGTGCCGTGACACGCGCTGCGACCGCTGGGATCTCCGGCTATGTGGGTCTTCTTCTGGTCGCGTATCTTGTTTCCGGAAGCTTGCGTGCAACGGTCTTCGATCAGCTGATCGGAGCTCCGTCCGCCGCAGCGCTGGAAGGGCTCTGGCTCGTATCCGCCGGACTTTCCGGCGCTGCATTGATCCCTCTGCCTGACCCGGGGGAGGGGCTGGGTCGGGTCGTGCTTGCGGGCGCCGTTGCCGCGAGTGCGTTCCTTTGCATGGACGCGCTCGTTGCGGAGATGCTTTGCGGAATTTCCCTGGAACGGCACCTGTCCCGCTTCACTGAGCCGGCGGGATGGATTCAGGCGCTCTCGCTGACGGTTGCCTGCCTGGCACCGCTTCTCATGCTTATCCTGTCGGAAGAGGCCCGCCCAATCGATAACAACGCCGGATGAAGGCGGTCGGGCTCGTCGGCGAAAGCCGCGATTCACTGGTTCGGAGAGATGTCGAAAAATTGGAAGGTTGGCTGGGGAACCTGGATTCGAACCAGGACTAACGGAGTCAGAGTCTGGAAAATAGGCGCAGAAAGCTGCCATTTCTGGCCTTCATGTTGCGTCTATGTTGCGTCGGCTGCGAGCAGGGCGTGTTCCGCCGCTGCCAGTGCTTCCGTCTCATCGGTCGCGGGGAACAGGTGTCCGTAGGTGTCGTAAGTGACCGTGATGGACGAATGCCCCATGCGCGCCTGCACCTGCTTCGGGGAGAGCTCCAGGCCGCCATCGGCCTTCCTGTTGATGCACCACGAGGCGTACCAGTGGCGAAGGGCGTGCAGGCCTGTGTATTTGGCCTTGAGAACCGTTTCGCCTTCCGCGCCCCTTTCCTCCACCGTGACTCCAGCTTCTATCTGTGCCGGGTGATAGACCCGCTTGATGATATTGGCGTGGTACTCGAGGTTGCCGGCGCCGTTCGGGAACACAAGGTCGAGCTTGCCCTTCGGGCACGCCAGCTTCCATCTTCTCAGCGCATTGATAACCAGCGGGGGCAGGGGGATCGTCCTATGCCCTGCATCGCTCTTCGGCATCCCGACCGTTTGATATCTATCGGCGCGCTGGATCACGTCCAGGGTCCCCCTGTCGAGGTCCACCGCCGACCACGGCAGGCCGCGAAGCTCGCTTGAGCGAAGGCCCGTGAATACGGCCGTCAGCAGCAGCGGACGGGATCGGCCCTGAGAAGCCCCCACAATTGCGCGGACCTCTTCCCGAGTGGGAATGTCCACGCCATAGCGCAGGCGCGCTCTGTGGCGTCCCTGAGCGGCATTCTTGCCCTTGCGGCGGGACTTCATCTCATGCACCGCGTTCCGGACCACAAGCCCGCGCTCCTGCGCATCGGAAAGGATCGAGCCGAGCGAGACAGTCACGCGCGCCACCATGGCAGCGGAGCGGCCCGCTTCCCGCAAGTCATCCTGAAACGCTCGCACGGCGGGCACAGTGAGCTTGTTGAGCCGCACCGCCCCGAGGAACGGCGTCAGGTGCAATTCAAGATGCTGCCGGCGCTGGTCCAGCGTCGTGCGCTCAAGGCCCGCTGCGGTCCCTGAGGAGATCCAGAGCTTGCCGGCCTCGGCAACCGTGACCGTCTCGCGATCCGCAACATGCACGCCCTCGCGCACCTCCACACCTGCCGTGAGGGCGAAGGCCTCGGCATCCTTTTTCAGCCGGAACGACTTCGCCCGGCGCTTGCCGTTCTGGTCGGTGTAATCGACCATCCAGGCGGAGCGCTCTTCGCCCTTAGAAGTGGTCCAGGTGCGGCGGCGGATGCTCATTTTCCGGGCTCTTCGTCATTTGGATGTATGTATTTTGCTGTTGAGCCAGATATTCCGTAAATTTCTTCTTCTTCGGGGTCCATCTCCATATTAATTTGGGTGTCCTCTTCTATTTGTTCCGAATATCTTTCCCAGATTTCTTTAATTCCTTCCAGAGAATCTTCGTTCAGGCCCCTCACGCGACCAGTCATGATCCCCATAACCGTGTCTTCGATCTCGGTAACAAGCTCATCAATGCGAGTGTCGCTGACCCCGCCGCGCAAAACACGGACCATTGCGAGCAGTTCTGCAACTCGGCCGTTGACGCTCCAGGGTTCGGGAAATTCACGCTCCAGAATTCGCACGATCTCTGTGTTCATGCTTCGACCATGCCGCTCCGCATAGGCCTTGATCCGATCTCGAAGGCCGGGCGGGAGGCGTAGTTGAAATTGCTCGTTCTTCGCTCTGTTGGCCGACATGTCCGCTCCGTTCCAGCTTTTGCTATCCATTGGCTATGAGAACGCTTGACGTCAATCATATCCTCTGGATATTATGTATCCACTGGCTATGTATCGGAGCGGTTTGATATGAATGACAGTGGTCGAGAGTTCAACATCGTTTGGGGCGCTGAAGAGATTGCGCGGGTTATCGGCCGCACGCCTCGGCAGACGTTCCACCTCATGGCGTCGGGGCAGATCCCGGCGAAGAAGGTCGGTGGGCGCTGGTGCGCCGAGCGCGGCAAGCTGATCGAGTTTTTCACGAAGGAGGACGCGGCATGAGCGCCGCCAAGAAAAATGGCCCGGCGGTGGTGCAACACCGGCCGAGCCTGACGTCCACATGTAAGCAGTCCAAAGGGGCCAAAATGAACGTGACAAACGCTACCATGAAGCAGGACAAGCCTGCAACAACCGGCTTCGAGCGGTCGGGCGCAATCGACACTCTTGCAGCCCTGATGCGCGAGGCATCGCGGCGGCGGCTTGAATTTGATGACAGGAACGCGCGCGCCTTGGAGATGAGGAACCAGCAGGCCGCAGATTTTTTCTATGAGGCGATGAACGCGGCTGACGACGATCTGGACGCCTTCACCGACGCGATCACGCGGGTTCGTGCTGAAACGGTCGAGGATGCAGGGCACCAGATCTCCGCCGCGATCAGGCTTTACGAGTTGGTGCGCTGTTCCGTTGATTTCGCTCAAGATGCGAAGCGCGACTTCACGGCAATCGGACGCTCTCTCTACAGTGCGGTCCTTGCTCTTGAGAGTGTCCTGGAGAAGGACCTCTCAGCCGGGGTCAGGGAGGATCGCCTTAACCCGTGGCGCGTCGACCATGTTGCCTTCGATCAGGAAGGGGGGGCAGGCAAGTGAGCGACCTTCCGATCGGCGGATCCACTGGGCTTTGTCATGAGGGCACGGCAGCAGTGGAAGAGGCGGCGCGCTGGTGGCTTGAGAATGCGGAGGCGCACAGGTCGTGCGCCGTCGCCACCTTGCGTAGTCGCTTTGGCCTGAGCGCACGAGAGGCCTGTCAGGCTCTTGGGATGGCAGACAAGCTTCGTGCGCGGAGGTCGAGTTGATCAATCTAAAGAGAAAAGAAGAGCGTAAGGGCGCGCCGCCAGGCGCGCTCTATAGGCGCAAGACCGATTTGATTGCCTTGCGGGAGTTCCGGTTGCGCAACGGCGAGGTGATCGACGGGGCGCCGTTCCAGGGCTTCATTTGTGTGGCGGCAGATATTCTTGTGCACTGGCAGCACTTTCGGCGGCGAAGAGATGGGAGCCGCTACCTGTCCGACCCAGGCCGTCCGCTTGAGCGAACGGTTTATACATTCGAGGCGTGGTTCTGGTCTGATGATCACGACCTGATTGCAATGTGGCTTCGAGAGCGAGAGAGGGCAGGGCAAAGCTATACACACGCTGAGGTTGGACAGCTGGTGAGCCTTCAGCCGCTGGAGGCGGACGAGCTTGGCATTGGCTCCATGTATCCGGTTGGCGAGACGACGGAAGAGCGAGAACAGCGGAGAAGAGAACGGAAGCGCGCCATCGAGCGGGAACGATCAAAGCAGCGAAGGAGAGCAATGGGCGCGCGGCCACGGACGGATTCTCTCTCAGCTACGCAGCCTTGGAAGGCGATGGGGATAAGCCGTCGAACCTGGTACCGGCGACGTGGCACAAACGAGTTGGCTACTGTTCTGGTTGAGTATGGAAGCAACGCTTCTGTGCCATCGACCCTATCTGCTTCATCGCTGGCCAAGGTCCCCCTTCCAGATCAAAAAAACCAGGCCGATGTGACGCACAGCGCAAGGCAAGGCGCCAAGCAAAGCGCGGCGACGGCGCAAGCCGGGCCGAAGGCCAACCTTGCCGACCATCCGCGCAAGAGCGCCAAAGGAGGATGCCATGGGTGACGTGGTTTCGTTCCCGCGTGAGCGTAGCAAGCACCGGTGGGTGAAGTACCCGAGCGGGCCGAACGGTCGGTGGACGCGGGAGCAGGACGAGTTCCTGCAGCAGTGGTATGGCGAGAGTTTTCTCGACGTGAGTGCCGCCGCCACCCTGACCGGGCGCACCGTTTCGGCGGTCCGGCAGCGCGTTCACAAGCTTGGCATCAAGAGGCCCCCTCGATTTGCCGAAGCGCGCAGCGAGCAGGAGGCGTGAATCCATGAGCAACAGCGACAAAAGGCGTGACGCGGCGATGCGTCGGCGCTTCAGTCTCCACGTGCAGGCGCGCCGGTGGCGGGAAGAGCGCAAGCGCGGTCGGCCCCTGCCAGAAAAGGTTCTGGTTATTCGCCAGACCAAGCCCGATTGCTTCCTGTACTCATTCATTGAGATCAACATCGACGGCACTCGTCGCATATTGGAACGAACAGTGAACGCCGAGCGAGGAAGGTCGACGGCCCAGTGGCTTGATCAGCTCGGCGTCCCGATGGAAGCGCACAAGGAGCCGCTATGAGCGACCTCACCCCGAACACGTTCGACCGGATCGCCACCCCGGCGCGCCCGACTCCCGCCCGCGTGCTGTGGACGGCCGATGGCATCGCCCGGCGGATCGGCACGTCGCCCGATTATGTTCGTGACACGCTGGCGAAGATTCCGGGGTCTCCGGTCAAGAAAATCGGACGGCGATACTGTGCAATCGAGGCTGATCTGATCGAATTTTTTAGGTCATACCCCGATAATTCCCAGTTGATCCCAATAGAACCTATCGAACGAAGCGCAAATAAAACCGATATTCGGGGGCATGAAGATATGGCCCTTCAAAAGAAAGCCGCCGGTTGAGGCAAAAAGCCTCGCGAGCCCGGAAGAATGGCTTCGAGAGATCTTCGGGATCTCTCCTCCCGGATCGACCGCGTTGTCCGCATCGCAGGCCCTTCGCGTCCCAGCCGTTCAAAGCGCTGTGCGGGTCATTTCCGAAGCTGTCGCCAGCCTCGATATCAAGATCATGCGTATCGAGGCCGGCGGCGGCGAAGCCGAGGATCGCGACCATCCCGCCGCGCGGCTCCTGCAGGACGAGGCCAACGCCTGGACAACCTCGTTCGAACTGATCCGCGACCTTGTGTCGATGGCGCTCACCAGCGATGCCGGCGGGCTGGCATGGGTCAACCGGCTTAACGGCGAGCCGCGCGAAATCATCCGCTATGAGCCGGGCGCGATCACGGTCGAATACTCCGACCAGCGCACAAACGAGCCTGCCTATACCCTCAACAACCGTCGGCTTGATCCGGGCGACGTGATCCACCTGCGCGGCCCCTTCACCCAATGCCCCCTGACACTTGCCCGCGATGCGATTGCCGTCCTTTCCGTCATGGAAACCCATGCCGCGCGGCTGTTCTCGACCGGCGCAAGGCCCGGCGGCGTGATCGAGACCGACAAGAACGTCGGCGACGAGGGCGTGAAGCGGATGCTCGCCGGATGGCGCGCGGCCCAGGAGGGCGCGGCAAACGCCGGCAAAACGGCCATTCTGTGGGACGGCGCCAAGTGGCGTCAGATGACGCTCAACAGCGTGGACGCGCAATTCCTCGAGCTGCGCAAGTTCCAGATCCTTGAGGTTGCCCGCGCGTTCCGCGTCCCGCCGTCCATGCTGTTCGAGCTCGACCGCGCCACTTGGTCAAATTCCGAGCAAATGGGCAAGGAGTTCCTGACCTACACCCTGGAGCCATGGCTTCGCGCTCTTGAAGGCGCACTTCGCCGCGCGCTGTTCACCCCCGAAGAACGGCCCGCATACCGGGTGTGGTTCGAGCGCGATGACCTGACCCGCGCCGATCTCGGCACCCGCGCCACGGCCTATTCCTCCCTCATTGCGGCCCGGGTGCTCAACCCGAATGAAGCGCGCGGCTGGGAAGGGCTGGAGCCCTACGCCGGCGGCGATGAATTCGCGAATCCCAACACTGGCGCCTCGCAACCCGGCGCCGCCGCACCGCAGGAGCCCATGAATGGACCTGAGTGATATCGTCTCCGAAGTCGCCGACCAGGAACGCGGGGCATGGTTCGACATTGCCGACCCGGTGACCGGCGAGCCGACCGGCATTCGCTTCAAGATCGCCGGGCCCGACTCTGAAACCCAGCACCGGGCGCAACTGGCCCTTGCCGACGAACTGACGGCCCTTGCCGGCCCGGATGGAATGGTATCGGCAGAACAGCGCGAGCGCGCCCGCATCGGCTGCCTGGCCAAGTGCGTCCTCGACTGGACAGTGACCGAAGACGGCGAGCCGGTGCCGTTCTCCCACAAGAACGTGGTCCGCGTGCTTCGTGCCGCGAAGTGGCTTCAGGCTCAAGTTGACGCCTTCGCCGACGATCGCGCCGCTTTCCGGGGGGCGAAGTGATGGATCGCTTTCTTGTGGAGACCAAGATCGCGGCCGACGAAAGCGGCGAGTTGAGCGGCCTCGCGTGGCCGTTCGGCACGCCGGATCGCGTTGGCGATGTGATCGAAAAGGGCGCCTTCTCAAACGTCTCGCTCCCGCTCCCGATGCTCTTCGGTCACGACATGACCGACCCGGTCGGCGCATGGGCCGAAGCGGTCGAAAAGGAAGACGGGCTCCACGTCAAGGGCTCGCTCCTGGTCAACGATCTGCCCCGGGCCCGTGAAGTTCACGCCCTGATCAAGGCCGGCGCAGTACGCGGCCTGTCGATCGGCTTCTCCCCCAAGAAGGCCGCCCCGAGGCGCGGCGGCGGGCGCACGATCAAGGCCCTGGAGCTCGTGGAAATCTCGCTTGTGACCGTGCCGATGCATCCCGACGCACGAGTCGCGAGCGCCAAATCCGCAATTGCCGCGCTTCGCATCGCCGAAGCCATCAACCGCGCAGCCGCGCAAATCGGAAGGAACTGACATGCAGCATGTCACGAAGAATACGCTGCGCGGAAGCGCGGCGATCACTCTAAAAGGCGAAGATGACGATCCGGTCAACGTCGTGACCAAGAGCCTTGAGGATCTTCAGGAGACGGTCACCGCACGCTTGGACAGTATCGAGGCCAAGTCCGACACCTCCAAGATCGAAGACCGCTTGAAGGCGCTGGAGACCAAGGCGAACCGTCCCGGCGGCGGCAAGGCCAGCGAGGATGAAACCGCGCAGCTGGAGCGCAAGGCGTTCGGCACGTATCTGCGCCACGGCGCGCAGGCCCCGGCGGAAGACTTGAAGGCCCTGACCGTTTCGAACGACGAACAGGGCGGCTATCTCGCGCCGGCCGAGATGTCGACCGAATTCATCCGCGATCTGGTGGAGTATTCCCCGATCCGCTCCGTCGCCAGCGTGCGCAACATCAACGCTCCGTCCGTGAAGTACCCCAAGCGGACCGGCATCACCAACGCGCAGTGGGAAGGCGAAGCCGAGGAATCGGAGGAATCGACCGCCACCTTCGGACAGCTCGAGGTCGCGTCCCGCAAGCTGATGACGCACGTCGATATCTCCAACGAGCTCCTGGCCGACAGCGGCGGCACCGCCGAACAGGAAGTGCGCCTCGCCCTTGCCGAGGACTTCGGCCAGAAGGAAGGCGTTGCCTTCGTCAACGGCACCGGCGCCGGGCAGCCCGAAGGTCTCATGACCAATGCCGATATCCAGCACACGCTGAACGGCCATGCGACCACGCTTGCAGCCGATCCGCTGATCACGCTCATGTACTCGCTGCCGGCGGCCTATCGCAATGCGGGCACGTGGATGATGAACGGCACCACGCTCGCCACTGTCCGGAAGCTGAAGGACGGCCACGGCAACTATCTCTGGCAGCCCTCATACCAGGCGGGCCAGCCGGAAACCCTGCTTGGCCGCCCGGTAGTGGAAGCGGTCGACATGCCCGACATCGAAAGCGGCTCGTTCCCGATCCTCTACGGCGACTTCTCCGCCTACCGGATCGTCGACCGGCTCGCCATGTCGATCCTGGTCAACCCCTATCTGCTCGCGACCAAGGGCCTGACCCGCATTCACGCCACCCGCCGCGTCGGTGGCCGGGTGTTGCAGGCCGCGCGCTTCCGCAAGCTCAAGATGGCCACGTCGTAAGGAGACCGATCATGCGTGACATTGCACCCAACATCGGCGTTGTGCAGGCGGTCGCCCCGGCTGTTCTCAGCGCCACCAACACCAGCGCCGCAATCGACCTTCTCGGCTTCGAAAGCGCTGCCGTGGTCATCAACACCGGCGCGATCGTCTCGGATGGCGACTTCACGGCCAAGCTCCAGGAGAGCGACACCACCACCAGCGGCGACTTTGCCGACGTGGACGCCGCTCACCTCGTCGGGTCGCTGCCGGACACCCTGGAGGCGTCCAGCGTCTACAAACAGGGCTACATCGGCAACAAGCGGTATATCCGCACGGTGATCACGAAGAACGGCGGCACGTCCATCGCGGCCGGCGCGGTGATCGTCAAGGGCCATCCGGCCGAAGCTCCGGTGGCCTGACCATGCCGAGGCGCGCTCCAAAGGTCTGCGGTCACTGTGGCGGCGTCCACGCTTCGGGCGAACGCTGCCCCGTGGCCGTGACCCGGGACAGGGAGCGCAAGGCGAGGGCAGATGCCAAGCGGCCCACCGCTCGCGCTCGTGGCTATGACCGCGACTGGGAGCAGGCGCGCGCCGCTTACCTCTCTGCATACCCGTCCTGTCGTCGCTGCGGCGCCAAGGCAACGGTGGTGGATCACATCGTGCCCATCGCCAAGGCCCCGCAGCGTCGCCTTGACCGAACCAACTTCCAATCGCTCTGCCAGCCCTGTCACTCCGGCTGGAAGCAGGCCCAAGACAAAAGGACTTAGCACATGGGCAATCTGTTCAGCACCGCCGGCATGAAGCTCGAAATCGGCGCCGCACCCATGGCGTTCAATGGCACGGACCTCGTGGCCGCAGACTTCTCGGCCGTCTCATGGACTGAGATCACCGGTCACACCAACCTCGGCTCGGCTGGCGACACAACCGAACTGATCACGTCGAACCACATCGACGCGGCACGCACGCGAAAGATCAAGGGGCCGCGAAACGCGGGGTCCATGCAGATCGTGTGTGACCTCGACTACGCCGATGCTGGACAGCTCGCCCTGATCGCTGCGGAGAAGACCAACTACACGTATCCGTTCAAGATCACCTTCAATGATGCGCCGACCGGTGGCACGCCCTCGGAGCGCTATTTCGTCGCTCTGGTGATGAGCCAGCAGGAAGAGTTCGGCGAAGCTACCAGCCAGATGAAGTTGAACGTCACCCTTGAGATCGACAGCAACATCGTCCGGGTGGCGGCTGCCGCGTCGGGTTCGGCGCCTGACAACACCGTGCTCCCTGCCATCACGGGCACCGCCACCGTCGGCGAGACCCTGACGGCTTCGACCGGTACGTGGTCCGGCTCGCCCACCCCCTCCTACGCCTACCAGTGGTTCGCGGATGGCGAGAGCATCCCTGGCGCAACCGCAGACACATACGACCTCACCGCAGGCGAGGAGGGCACGGTCATCACCGTTCAGGTCACCGCGTCCAACGTCAACGGGTCCGCCAGTGCAATCAGTGCGGCCACATCGACCGTCGCCGGCGCGTAGACGAACAGTCCCCGGGGGTGGTTCCGAACTTTCGGCCGCTCCTGGGGACCGGCGCGGGGAGCAACACGCGAAAATTGATGAAAAGCGGCTGAGTTTTAAAGGCGGGCCATGGCACTCGATATCGACGCTCTGAAGGCGCATTGCAACGTGACCGGAACGCATGACGACGCGGTGCTTACGCGCTTGCTGTCAGCTTCCACGGCGCACCTGGAACGAATTCTGGGCTTCGCCATCGACGATGCGGACGAATTCCCGAACGGGACACCTGCGGACCTTGAAGAGGCCGTGCTGATGCTCGCCGCGCACTGGTTCGAGAACAGGGAGGCAACGCTTGTCGGGGTGTCCGCCCAGGCGTTGCCCTTTGGCGTGCGTGAGGTCGTCGGGGAGTACCGCCGCTACACCTTCGGTGCGTCCGATGCGTAGCAACGACGGCGGCATCTCGAGGCTGAAGAAGCGCCTGAAGGCCATCCCGCAGGACGTGCGCGAAGCGACTGTGCCGTCGCTGATGAAGAACGCAAACGCCATCGCGAACACGATGCGCCAACTCGCGCCGGACGATCCCGCGACCGATGCCCCGGATCTGAATAGCTCGATCGCCGTCACGGGACCGGGGGAGCAAACCCCGGAATACAGCCAGCCGGGGGGAGCGATGACGGTACCCGAAAACGCGGTCGCGATCACTGCCGGCAATACCGATGTGCGATACCCGCACCTTCAGGAATACGGCAACAGCAAGCACGAAGCGCAGCCGTTCTTCTGGCCCGCGTTTCGGCTCCACAAGAAGAAGGCGGAACGGTCGATAAAGGGCGCCATTGGCCGCGCGGTGAAGAAGCATTGGGGCAAGCCATGAGTGCTTCCCTGGCTCTTCAGAAGGCAATCCGGACCCGGCTTGTCGGCACGCCGGCGGTGGTGGCGCTGGTGCCCGCTTCATCCATCCTTGATCGCAACGCGCGCCCCGCGCCCGACCCGTCGATCATCCTAGGCGAAGACCAGGAGCTTGATGCGGATCGGATCGCGCGAGACGTGGTGCGGATCTACTCCACGCTGCATGTGTGGAAGAAGGAACAAGGTCTCGTCGGCGTCAAGGCGATTGCCGGAGCGGTCCGCTCCGCGCTCCAGAATGGGCGCCTGGAGATGGACGCCGGCTTTCACTGCGGTGATTGCGTGGTCACCTCAACTCGGTTCCTACGGGATCCGGACGGCGAAACCGCGCATGGCGTTCTGACGGTGGAAGCCCTGGTCCGGGAGGCACAGTCATGAGGGCGGGCAAGCTGGATCGGCTGATTACGCTTCAGGGCGTCACACACACAGTCGACGCCTATGGAACGCCGGTCGAGACATGGGCGGACTTTGCCCCGCCGGTGCGCGCGCAGGTCGTCCAGTCGTCCACGGATGAATTCCTGCAAGCCTACGGTGAGACGGACTCCTTCGCAGTGGTGTTCCGCATCCGATGGCTTGCAGGCGTCACGCCCGACCTTCGCGTCAGCTATGAGGGCAAGACCCTCAACATCCGCGAGATCAAGGAAATCGGGCGCTGCAAGGGTCTGGAGTTGCGCTGCGAAGAGGTGCGCACATGACCACGCGCGGCCGCAAGGCAAGCCTCAAGGCGATTGATGGAGGGTTAAAGGGCGTTCCGCCGGTCCCTGCGCATGTCCCCAAGGACCTGGCCGACGAATGGAAGTCGATCTGTGCGGACATGGTGGAACGCAAGATTCTCACCACGCCGGCGCTCGGGCTTCTCGAAACCTACCTGATAGCGCGGTGGAGTGCGCGGGAGGCACAGAAGGCGATTTCCGAGCACGGGGTGTTGGTGCCCGGTGCGCATGGCGCGATGAAGCCGAACCCGGCCTCAGGGCTTCTTTCAAAGGCTGTGGTGGCCGTTGCGCGGCTGGGAGCTGAATTGGGAATCAGCCCATCGGCCCGGGCGAAAGATCGTTTCGACAACGCAGGAGAAAAGGCCGATGAAGGCGCACCGCCCGACCTGGTTGTTTGACGGCTCCGATATCCCCGATCCGTTCGGCTATGGCGAGCGGGCCGTGGGCTTCCTTCGCCGACTGCAGCACCCGAAGAGCGAAACCGGGGGACTCGATCTCCCCTTGTTCTGGGAACGGATCGCCCGTCGCATCTATGGCCCGGCCTATCCCGATGGCCGGCGACAGGTGCGCACGGCGTTCATCATGCTTCCCCGCGGTGCACGCAAGACAACCGTGGGCGCGTCTCTCGCGCTTCTCCATACGGTCGGCTATGAGCGCACTCCCAATGGTCAGGCGATGGTCGCGGCGTCTGCCGAGGAAGACGCGGCGCTCGCCTATGACGAGGCGGTCGGGATCATCAAGACGACGCCTTGGCTGACGGGCGCAATGAAGTTGAACGAAAGCACGTTCGTGCTGGAGCACAAGAGATCCGGCGCGAAGTTCCGTGCGCTGGCCTCCGGGGGTAAGGGGAAGCTCGGAAAAACCCCGCAATTCGTGCTTGCCGACGAACTGATCAACTGGGAAGGCCAGAACGCCCGCAAGATGTGGAGTGCGCTGCGCACGGGTCTCAACAAGGTCGCCGGGTCTCTTCTCGTGGTCATCACCCAGGCCGGACGCGGACAGGAAAACCTCGCCTTCGACCTGCTCCAGTACGCCCGCAAGGTGCAGGCCGGCGAAATCGAGGATCCGGGCTTCCTGCCTGTGCTCTTCGAAACCGAGCCCGATGCGGATTGGAAAGATGAAGCCCTGTGGCACTTCGTCAATCCGGGCTTGGCGGACGGTTATCCGGACATCGAAGGCCTGCGCCAGATGGCCCGCGAGGCAACCGAACGCCCTGCCGACCGTGACGACTTCCGACAGTTCCACCTGAATTGTTGGCTGGATTATTCGGCTTCGCCCTTCGTGGAAATGTCGATCTACGATCAGGGCAATGGGGATGTGGACCTCGAGGACAAGGAAGCCACACAGGAGCCTTGCTGGCTTGGGGTCGACCTGTCGTCGAATTCGGATCTGACGGCGATTGTTGCGGCCTGGGGAGATCCTGAAACCGGATACGATGTCGTCCCTTGGTTTTTCTGCCCTGAAGACAACCTCCAGCGGCGCGCCGACCGTGACCAGGTGCCTTATCCCCGGTGGGCTGAAGAGGGCTGGATCCTCGCGACCGAAGGAAACGTCGTCGACTTCACGGCGGTTGAGGATCAAATCCGGGAGCTTTGCGCCCGGTTCAACGTGCAGGAGATCGCCTTCGATCCGCATCTTGCTCGCGTGATGATGACGAGCCTTGCCGAGGATGGATATCCAGCGGTCGAGATGCGCCAAGGCTGGATCACCATGAGTCCGGCCATCAAGGAACTGGAGCGCGCGATTGTTGGCCGCCGCTTCCGTCACGGCGGTCATCCGATCCTGCGCTGGCACTTCGACAACATCGCCATTCAGGAAGACAAGGCCGGGAACAAGTCCTTTCACAAGGGAAAATCGCGAGATCGCATAGACGGTGCCGTTGCTGCCGCGATGGCTGTCGGTCGCGCGGCGCACGGGAACAGCAACCGTTCTTCCTATGACACCGCCTCGGATGACTTCGAAGAGTGGGCATTTGCGTGAGGTCCGAAATGATAAGTGACAGTGAGAGACTGGTCGTCCTTCTCGAGGCCCGTATCCGCGACTTCGAGAAGAACTTTCAGAAGGCCAGCGGTACGGCCGACCGCAACTATTATCGCATGCGCCGGAGCAGCAAGAGCGCTACCCGGCAAATGGAACAGGACATGGTCCGGTCCACCAGCCAGATCAACAAGGCTCTTGCCGCGTCATCCGCAAAGATCGGGGCCTTCGGCAAGGCTGCGATAGGCGGTTTCCTTGGAGGCATCGTCGCCGGCGGCGTGGCCGGTGTGGTCGCGCAGATCGGTCAGGTTGCGAACAGCATTGCGCAAGTCGGTGACGAAGCGAAGCGAGCTGGTGTTTCTGTGGAGGCCTTCCAGGAGTGGAAGTTTGTCGCCGAACAGAACCGCATCGGCATCGACCAGATGACGGATGGCCTGAAGGAACTGAACCTGCGGGCAGACGAGTTCGTGCAGACCGGCAAGGGTAGTGGAGCAGAAGCCTTCATGCGCCTTGGCTATTCCGCCGAAGAGTTGAAGAAGAAGCTCGATGACCCTTCGGCCTTGCTGCTCGAAATCATCGGACGCCTGGGCGCTTTCGACAGGGCGGCCCAGATCAGGATCAGCGACGAGTTGTTCGGCGGGTCTGCCGGCGAGCGCTTCGTTGAACTGCTTGACCAGGGCGAGGCCGGTATTCGTGCCACGATCCAGCGAGCTCATGAATTGGGCGTCGTCATGGACGAGCAGATGATTGCCAAGGCGGCAGAGATTGATCGCCGCTTCAATGAGATCAGCACAACTGTCGGCACGAACCTCAAGAGCGCGATTGTCAGTGCGACTGATAGCCTGATCGACTTCGTGAACAGCTTCCGCGATTTCGAGAACCAGCGGAGTTCGGCGCTCGATAGCAAGCTTGCCGATCTCGGGCGAGAGCGACTTGAGATCGAAGCGGAAATCCTGCGGATCCGCGATGAACAGCGCAACAACCAGAGTGTGACAGCCCAGGCGGAGAACCGTGTCCTCGAGGGAACAATCGCGGCGAAGAAGGAGCAGCTTGCCGACCTATCGCGGCAGGAGGCGGAAATTCTTGCGATCCTTGGCCAGCGCACGCTGACAAAGCCGACTGATCGTACATGGACGCCACCTGATCCCCCTCCCGGAGGTTTTGGGGGGAGCACTCGCGACAAGGAAGCCGAAGCCGCCACACGCCAGGCGGACGCCGTGCGCAAGCTCATCTCTGATCTGGAGCACGAGCTCGAGATCATCGGGCAGTCGAACACCGAAAAGGAAATTGCGAACACCCTTCGCCGCGCCGGTGTCCATGCCGCAAGCGAAGAGGGTAAGCAAATAGCCGGGCTGGTCCGGCAGATCGAGGCTGAAACCGAGGCTCAGGAGCAAGTACGGCAGGCCGTTGAGGCGCGCTCGCAGGCTCTTGATAACCTGTATCAGGCAGGCGCCGATGGCCTGTTATCCGTGGTGGATGGCAGTGTGAAGGCTGAAGACGCCGTGAAGAAGCTGATTATACAGCTTGCCTTGGCGGCTGCTCAGGCGGCGATCCTGGGTAGCGGACCGCTTTCCGGGCTCTTCGGCGGCGGAGGCTTTGGTAGTCTGTTCGGCGGCATCCTTGGTGGGCTCTTTGGCGGTGGCGGAGGCGCTCTCGGCGGCTTCAGCATCGGCAGCTTCTACGCCAAGGGCGGCGCGTTCGATCCGTCCGGCGAGATCACGGCCTTCGCCAAGGGCGGTGTCGTGGACCGCGCCACCGTCTTTCCCTTCGCCAAGGGTATCGGCCTCATGGGGGAGGCGGGGCCGGAAGCGATCATGCCGCTCCGGCGCGGCCGGGATGGCCGGCTGGGGGTGTCCGCCCATGCGCCGGCGGCGAACAGCAACGGTGGGCAATCGGTTGTCGTCAACCAAACATTCCAGATCTCCGGTGCCGTTTCGTCGGACGAGATTAAGGCTGCTATCCGCGAACAGGCTGCACGCACCAAGGCTGATATCGAGGGCAATTTCGCGCGGACCTTCGAGAAGAACCGCAAGGCGGGGACACTCTAATGGCGGTTCTTCCCTTCCCGGATCTGCCGTTTGTCGAGTTCGACATGCGGCAGGTCAACACCCGCGTTGGCAACACGATGCTGGATCGGGCCACCGAAACAGCAGACTTCGGCACGCCGTACTGGCGGCTGTATTCCGCCCGCACGGGCTATCTGACGGACGAGCAGATCGATGATGTGGACGCGTTCTTCACTCAGGCGTCCAAGGGCGGAAACGTGTTCGTCTGCCACGACTACTACCGCCCGCGCCCGCGCGCCTATGGATCCTCTCCGCTGTCAGGCACCAAGGCCGGAGGCGGGGCGTTCGATGGATCGGCGGTGCTCCAGGACGTCACCAGCTCCACGGAAATCGTCGTATCGGGGCTCCCGGCTGGGTTTGCCTTCAATCGCGGGTGCCTGATCGAGGTCAACAAGTCCGCGTCCGTGCGGTCCCTGCATCGGGTTACGGCTGATGCAACCGCAAACGGCTCTGGTGTCGCGACCGTCTTCATCGACCTCCCTCTTAACACGAGCGTTTTCACCTCCGCGAATTCGACCATCCAGCTCGAGAAGCCGTCCTGCCTGATGATGGTGGATCCGGGCTGGTCCGTCCCCAAGGCATGGTCCGCGCGCGAGGCGTCGTTCACCGCAACGGAGGTGTTCTTCTGATGGCGAATGCGCACATGAAGCGACTTGAGCGAGCCCTGGTGGATGCTGTCACGGCCGCCAAGCCCGTGGTGCCCGAAGCCGGCGTGCTTCTGTGGAACCTGTTCATGGAGCTCAATGCCAGCCGCACCTACAATGCGGTGGGGCCGAACCCGATCAGCTATGCCGAGATCGAAGCCTTCGCCCGGCTTCACCGTTGGCCACTCCAGCCGCGCCATGTGGCGATCATCCGCGCCATGGACGATGCCTGGCTCGCTCACGCCTACCGGAAGATGCAGGGCAGCGAAAAGGATGCGGATGCCTTCGACGGTCGCCGGGCCGCCAAGGCGCCGACGCTTACCACCTCCGGATTTGATGCGGTGTTCGGATGAGCAGGCGGCGGCGATATGACATCGACTTTGGCAAAGGCTGGTCCGCTGGGTGGGCTGAGTATCGTCACGGAAATGACAAGGCGCGGCCAATCAGCCTCGCTGGCGCGAAGACACATCCGGTCTTTCGCGGCGATCAGCGCAGGCACGTGATCGATCTGGTCGTGGACATGATGCGAGGCTGGCGGCAGTCGCCATTTGAACAGGAAGGGGCTGTGACGGCTGGCATCCGATCAGCGCTGTGTCTCGCTGGCTACCGGTGGCACCGGGCTGATCGGCAGGCAAAGGAAATCGTTTCCGAAGCGCTACGTCTTTTGGGTGCAGTTCGACCGACGTGGGAGCAAGGACAGCGGCACTATGTCGAGCCGCGTGAGAACTGCAAATGGTGCTTTGCCCCCATTGAGGACGGGGATCGCTTGTCTGGCTTCTGCTCGCTTGAGCATGCGCGCGCTGCGCACACGCACTGGGGATTCGAAACTCTCTCCTGTTCAGACAAGGCCTATGCCAACGTCAGACGGGCTATCGGTCGGCTCAGCCAGAAGCCGCGAACTTGTGAGGCGTGCGGCAGCAAATTCCGGCCCCAGTGGAGCACCTCCGAGCAGCGATTCTGTTCGCTGGAATGCTCTGCCGTCGCAAAACGTGTGCCGATCAAAAAGTTAACGTGCGCCGCGTGCGGTACAGATTTCGAGGTGAGCGCTAAAGAAAGTAGGGGGAGCCGTGGCCGGAGCTTCTGTTCCCCTGAGTGTGGCAGCAAGGCGCCAGCATTCTCGCCAGTGACAATCCGAGAATGCGCCGCGTGCGGCAAATCATTCGGCGCGAAGTCCCCGCTCGCCAAGTTCTGTAGCAATGCCTGCACGCTGAATTTCAGAAGGTTTTCGAAAGGGCAGTATCCGAAGAAGGTCAGTCCCGTCGTGCTCGATTACCTGTTCCGGCAGCAGGATTTGAAAATCACCAACGGGGCCACCCGGGCCGAAGCCACAATCACGCCGGCCGCATTCGACCGGCTCCTGATGGCGGCGTGATTTCCTATCTGGCCTCGAACCTGAGACCTTCGCCTTCGAAGGCCTGCGCACGGCATGACTACTGGGTAAATCGCCCTGAGATTGAACGTCTATAACGTGGTGGTGGTTGAAAATTTCAACGCTAGTCGTCGTTCGTCGGCTATCGCATCGTCGACATCTCGGATAGCGGCTTGGCATTCGGCTAGCGCTTCTCTCTGCTCATCAACATCATCAACGCTCATCATGATCCGCCGCTGTTCAACCAGCTTTTCTCTCAGCTTGGCCAACGCAGCTAGGTGTTCGTTCTCTTCGGTCATTTCTCCCTCCCACTTACCAGGTAGAACTATGCTGGGGGCAACATGGAGTTGCAAGCTCGCAAAGGACGGCGGCTAGATTTGCTAGCGGTAAGCTTGTCCAAAACCGCCGGTGTGAGGGCTGGCGTGCGGGAAATCCATGTCGCATTCATGTTGCATGGAGCAGCCGGAAGCGAGGTGAAAACGGCGGAATTCTGCGAAAGCGGGTGCAACACGATGCGACAAGCAAACCGGAGCGGTTTGGCCTGTGTTCATTCTGTAAGGCATTGATTTATTGTGAGAAAATGTTGGCTGGGGAACCTGGATTCGAACCAGGACTAACGGAGTCAGAGTCCGCGGGTCTACCGTTAACCTATTCCCCAAGACCGTGACGCGGCTTTTCAGGAGTTTCAACCGAGGAAATCCCGAGATGGTCACCGTCCACGACGGCTCGCCACGTCCATGAGCGGGGTTTTAGGAATCTCGTTGCGTCGTGTCAAGGGCCTCGATGCCGATCGGTCATCCTGCGCAGGCGGGCCTGTGGATGGACGCTATGCCGCGGCAATTCGCGCAACCTGCCTCGGGCCGGGGCGCACGGGACGCGTTGCGGGATGCGCATATGATGCTAGACTGTTGTTAACGTAAAGACAGGCTGGTCGGAGTGCGCGGTTTCGCAGCCATCCGCCCCTGTCGAGGAGGAGAGCGACGTCGCGCCGTGGACCGGCCCTGCTGGGGTCATCGTGGAAAATCGGCGCTCCGCTCCCCATATCGACAGGAAATGGATCCGGACAATCCGGATTCGGGATGGCCGCGACCGGTTCCCAGGGGGGGCAGGGAACCTGGACGCCGGTCCGTGCAGCCAGGCGCGCGCCTTTCGAAGGTGAGTGCGTCGGCGAGGGCAAGACTGTGAGTGAAACGGGACCTACGGGGCCGGGCGAAACCTGGCCGGGTGCCGGAGCGGGAGCGGGTGGCGGCGAGCGCGGCAAGGCGTCGCGTCGACGGTCTCGCAGACGGCGCAAGAACCGGACGAGTCAGCAGGCCCAGGCGGCAGGCTCCGAAACCCTTCCTTCCGATGCCGGGTCGCCCCGCGCCGGGGAAGCGAGTGTGACGAGCGAAGCGCTCGCGGGCCGACGGCCGGATGCAACCGCGCGAAAGCGATCGGGCGACAAGAGCCACAAGCCGGGATCTGCGGGGCAGCAGGTCGTTGGTGGCGTGGCGCCTTCCGACGGTACGGCTTCCGGCCGGAGCTTTGATGCGCACGCTGAAGAGCGTGCGGGGGCGGGCGGCAAGCGCAAGCGCCGCAAGCGGCAGCGGCCGAACCGGGCTGAACGAAGGGCGGGAACGCCATCGCATGTCCCGTCGTCCGGCGAGATGGCTGGCGATGTCCGCACGACCGCTCCGCGGGTCGAAGCATCGCTCCCCACTCCTGACTCGGGTGAGGTGCGCAACCGCGAACGTCATGGCGGGCGGGAGCGTCGTCGTCACGATTGCGGTCCGGCGCAGGCTTCACCGGCTCCTCCCGCTGGCGAGCGGCGGTCTGGCAGGCCTGACGGGGGCTGCACGCGTGAGGGGCGGGCAGCCGACCACGGCTCGCGCAGACTCTATGGAGCACTGGATCTTGGCACCAACAATTGCCGCCTGCTCGTGGCGCGGCCGGAATCCCGCGGGTTCCGGGTTGTTGATGCTTTCTCGAGGATCGTGCGGCTCGGCGAAGGGCTCGGACACACCAACCGGCTCTGCGATGCGGCCATGGACAGGGCGCTCGAGGCGCTCGGTTGCTGTCGCGACAAGCTTGAGGACCGGGGCGTGGAACGCTTCCGCCTGATTGCGACGGAGGCCTGTCGCGCGGCGGAAAACGGTCCGCTTTTCATCGAGCGGGTACGTGAGGAGACGGGCCTGTCGCTCGAGATCGCGACGCGCGAGACGGAAGCGCGGCTTGCGGTCGCCGGCTGCGCCTCCCTCGTGGATCCGGATGCCAACGGAGTGGTTCTCTTCGACATCGGCGGCGGGTCGTCGGAAATCGTCTGGCTGGACCTGCGCAACCGTTGCGGAGCGCGGGGTGTTGCGCTGACGCGCTTCATCCGCGCCTGGATCTCGCTGCCCGTGGGGGTGGTGAACCTTGCCGAACGTCACGGCGGGCGCCATGTGTGTTCGAACATTTTCGAGGCGATGGTCGCGGATGCGCTGACGCATCTCGACGATTTTGCGCTTGGCGAGGAACTGTCCGCCGCGATCTGCGACGGAAAGGTTCACATGCTCGGCACTTCGGGCACGGTGACGACGCTCGCGGGCGTGCATTTCGGCCTGAAGCGCTACGACCGGCGGCGGGTCGATGGGGCGTGGATGGAATCCGACGACGTTACCGCCATGATTGAGCGGCTGCGCGCGATGCCCTATGAGGAGCGCGTGGACAATCCCTGCATCGGCGCCGACCGGGCGGATCTCGTGCTTGCCGGTTGCGCGATTCTCGAGGCGATCCGTCGACGCTGGCCGTGCCAGCGCCTGCGCGTTGCCGATCGCGGCCTGCGCGAGGGGATGCTGATGGAACTCATGGCGGCCGACAATGTGTGGCGCAGGGGCGGAGGCCCCCGCCCCAACCGGTCGCGCGGAAGGAACGAGAGATGAGCAGCTCAGGCCGCGGCCGCGGTGATCGCGGCATGTTCGAGCGGGTGAAGACGGCCCGCCGGCGCACGACCTCGTCCACCCGCTGGCTTCAGCGCCAGTTGAACGATCCCTATGTGCGTCGCTCGAAGATCGACGGCTACCGCTCGCGCGCGGCATACAAGCTTCTGGAGATCGACGAGAAGCACAAGCTCCTGAAGCCTGGTCAGCGCGTGGTGGACCTCGGCGCGGCGCCTGGTGGCTGGTGTCAGGTGGCGGCCAACGTCACGGGATCGACCGACGACGCGCCGCTGGTCGTCGGTATCGACTATCTGGAGGTCGAGCCGCTCCCTGGCGTGGTGCTTCTGCTCAAGGATTTCCTGGATGACGATGCGCCGGACGCGCTGCTCGCTGCTCTTGGCGGGAACGCCCCCGATTTCGTGATGTCGGACATGGCGGCCCCTACGACAGGCCACCGCCAGACCGATCATTTGCGCACGACTCACCTCTTCGAGGTTGCGGCCGAGTTCGCCCGTGACACGCTCGCGCCCGGCGGAGCCTTCCTGTCGAAGGTGTTTCGCGGCGGCACCGAGAACGAACTCCTCTCCCAGCTCAAGCGGGAATACCAGTCCGTTCACCACATCAAGCCGCCGGCCAGCCGCAAGGAAAGCCCGGAGCTTTATGTGCTTGCGAAGGGGTTTCGCGGACGTTCCGACTGAGGCGGAAGGAGGGGCGGTGGGAACGTTCCCTCGAAAAACCCGTCTCGCACCTGCGAAGCGGCTTTCCTTCCTGCCATACGCGTGTTAATGACCCGCGCCAACTTCTCTCATCCGAGACTGTCCTGCGGGAGCCCCAAGGCGATCCCGTTGGCCCCTCGTTCCTGAAAGGGGATTGGCAATGCCCGCATTTTACGAGTCCATTCACGGCACGGAAGCACTCACCTTCGACGATGTGCTGTTGATGCCCGGTCATTCCGAGGTCCTGCCCTCGGAAACAGATCTGCGCACGCGGGTGACGCGCAATCTGGAACTCAACTTCCCCATCCTGTCGAGTGCCATGGACACGGTCACGGAAGGCCGTCTCGCCATCGCGATGGCGCAGGCCGGTGGCATTGGCGTGGTGCACCGCAATCTCACCGTCGAGCAGCAGGCCGAGCAGGTCCACCAGGTGAAGAAGTTCGAGTCCGGCATGGTGGTCAATCCGCTGGTGATCGGGCCTGATGCGACCCTGCAGAACGCACTCGACCTCATGCAGAGGTTCGGTATTTCCGGCGTGCCGGTGGTCGAGAACGGCGGAACCGGCGGCCAGCATGTGGGGCGCCTCGTCGGCATCCTGACCAACCGCGACGTACGCTTCGCCTCCGATCCGGACCAGAAGGTCAGCGAGTTGATGACGCACGAGCGGCTCATCACCGTGCGCGAGACGGTGTCCCAGGGCGAGGCGAAGAAGCTCCTGCATTCGCACCGCATCGAGAAGCTTCTCGTGGTGGACGCGGCTCAGAACTGCATCGGCCTCGTCACCGTGAAGGACATCGAAAAGGCCCAGCTCAACCCGAATGCCTCGAAGGATGATCAGGGGCGTCTGCGGGTCGCGGCCGCCACCAGCGTCGGGCCGGAGGGGTTCGAGCGTGCCGAGCGCCTGATCGACGCGGGCGTCGACCTTCTCGTCGTGGACACCGCGCACGGGCATTCGGAGCGCGTGCTGGAGATGGTGCGTCGGGTGAAGGCGCTTTCGAGCGGCGTTCAGGTGCTTGCGGGCAACGTCGCGACCGGTGACGGGACCCGTGCGCTGATCGATGCGGGCGCCGATGCGGTGAAGGTCGGCATCGGTCCCGGATCCATCTGCACGACACGCATCGTCGCCGGCGTCGGCGTTCCTCAGCTGACCGCGATCATGGAAGCCTGCTCGGTTGCCGAGAAGGATGGCGTCCCGATCGTCGCCGACGGCGGCATCAAGTTCTCCGGCGATCTGGCCAAGGCGCTTGCCGGCGGAGCGTCCGCCGCCATGATCGGATCGCTGCTCGCCGGCACCGATGAAAGCCCGGGCGAGGTCTATCTGCACCAGGGACGGTCCTACAAGGCCTATCGCGGCATGGGGTCGGTGGGTGCGATGGCGCGCGGCTCCGCCGACCGCTACTTCCAGGCGGAAGTGCGCGATGCGCTCAAGCTTGTTCCCGAGGGTATCGAGGGGCAGGTGCCCTACAAGGGGCCGCTGGCGAGCGTGCTGCACCAGCTTGGCGGCGGTCTTCGGGCGGCCATGGGCTATGTGGGCGCCAAGACGATTGTCGAGTTGCAGGACAAGGCGCGCTTCATTCGTATTTCCGGGGCGGCCCTGCGCGAAAGCCACGCTCACGACGTGACGATCACGCGTGAGAGCCCCAACTACCCGTCCGGCGTCTGATCCGGAGCGCGCCGCCCGGTTTGCGTGCGGCGCGCGAAACGGCACCGAAACCGCTCTCTCGGCGGTTGGTGAAGGATCCCGGTCCGGAAGGCGGATCGGGGAGCCGGCTGGACAGGAGCGAAATCAGTCTTCCGGGGAAGGGGCGGTGCGGCGTCGTCCGCGACCCGACTTCTTCTCCTCCTGCGCCATCTCCAGAAGCCGATGGGCGCAAGCAACGAGAAGCTCGGAAGATTCCGTTTCAAGGTCTTGCGCGGCGTAGGCGAAATACGCCTTCCATGCCTGCAGTTCCTTGGCCGGGTCGATCGTGTTTTCGCTGTCGTCAGTCATTGTCCGCACCTCCGCTTTCCATTGAGGAAACGGGAAGTAACGTTATGTAGACGTTATAAATTTTGACGAAAAATACACGTGATGGTTGATTGAAAGTTGTGTCCTGTAACTAATGACGAGGCCATCTTACGCGAAACTGTTCTGTCTGTCTGCGGGCCATGTGTCGCATCGGTTGCCGGACGTTGATCGGGCAGGGCGCCGGGCGCGCAAAGATTGGCAAGCAGGGTTCGATCGGATAAAGCAGCGGTCACCCGGCCCCGGAGCCCGCATGAGGTTGCCTTGACAGGGAGCGGTGTGTGTTCGACGACACGACGATCCGGCGAGCGGTCGGGATCGGCACACGGATCGCGCAAGTGACGTGCGAGAGCCGCAGGCGGGATGCCATGAGCGAGAAAGCTGAGGGAACGGAATGAAGGACGGGGGCCGTCTGGCCGCGGCAATCGAGATTCTGGGCGCCGTGGAGACCATGCGCCGACCGGTGCAGGATGCCTTGCGCGAGTGGGGGCACGGCCATCGCTTCGCGGGCTCCGGTGACCGGCTGGTTATCGCCAATCTCGTGTTCGACGCCTTGCGTCATCGCTTGTCTCTTGCGGCCCGAATGGGCACGTCCGATCCGCGTGCGCTCGTCTTTGCCACCTATGCTGTGACCTGGGACATCGGGCTTGAAGGTCTGGAGCAGGTCCTCGAGGGAGACCGCTTCGCGCCATCGCCCCTGGACGAGGCGGAGCGCGCGGCGCTGGCGGCGGACAGAGATGTTTCGGCGAACGAACAGGTTCTTGCCGATGTTCCTGAGTGGTTGTGGCCCGATTTCGAGCAGGCATTCGGCGATGATGCGGTTGCCGAGGGCATCGCCCTTGCGGCGCGCGCGCCCATAGACCTGCGGGTCAACCGCCTCAAGAGCGACCGGGAACGGTTGCTGAAAAAGCTCTCGCACACGAATGCGGTGGCGACCGCGACATCACCCGTGGGCCTGCGCATCGCGCCCCCGCGTGGCAAGGAGCGCGCGCCCCACGTCCAGGCCGAGGAGGGTTTCCAGAAGGGGTGGTTCGAGCTTCAGGACGAGGCAAGCCAGATAGCGGCCCTTGTGGCTGCGTCCGTCGCTCCCTCGCAGGTGCTCGACTATTGCGCGGGCGGTGGCGGGAAAACTCTCGCGCTTGCCGGCGAGATGGAGAACCGCGGCCAGATCTACGCGCATGATGCGAGCAAGATCCGGCTGGCGCCGATCTACGACCGCCTTCGCCGCTCCGGCGCGAGAAACGTGCAGGTTTGTGCTCCCGATCCCGGCGGCATCGACGGTCTCGTGGGGCGCATGGATCTCGTTTTCGTGGATGCGCCTTGTTCCGGCTCGGGCGTGTGGCGACGTCGTCCTGATTCCAAGTGGCGGATCACGCCGAACGCGCTGTCCGCCCGTCGCGCCGAGCAGGACCAGGTACTGGGCGCCGCCCGTGATTTCGTGCGCGACGGCGGGCACATGCTTTACGCAACGTGCTCGGTGTTCCCTTGCGAGAACGAGGAGCGCGTGCGGGCTTTCCTTTCGGAAAATCCGGACTTCGCGCCGGTCGACCTTTCCTTGCGCTGGGAGGGGATCTTCGGTGCGGACGCCTCGCGGCCGCGCTTTACCGAAGAGGGATTTGCGACCCTCAGCCCGGCCCGCACGGATACCGACGGGTTCTTCATTGCGCTCCTGAGCCGGAACGCATGACGGCGCGCGCGCGGTACATTACCAATTCTTAATTCCACCGACAGGCTGCTGTAAGGCGACACGCTCCATAAGGAACGGGACATCCGGCGCCATCGCTTCCCCGCGAGGTTCGCCGGAAGGAGTTCCGATCCGACACGTGGAGATGCTAAATGTCGATCAAGCGCTTTCCCGCTCCCTTCAGCCACCTGCCGCGCGGCAGCCGCCGGGGTCTCGTCGCCGGTGCGCTGGCGCTTGGCATTGCCGGTGCACTGACGGCCCAGACGGTCGTCCCCGGCCAGTTCGCCCTTGCCGATCCGGTGCGCGTGGACGCTGCCGCACCGCATGACTTTTCCCCCGTGGTTGCTGCCGTGAAGCCCGCCGTCGTCAGCGTGCGTGTGAAGACGGAAGAGCAGCCGAAGATGATGTCCTCGCGTGGATCCGAGGGCATGCAGGGCTTCGACAGCCTGCCGGACGACCATCCGCTCAAGCGTTTCTTCCGCCGCTTCGGTGGTGACTCCTTCGGTGGTGCGCCGAATGGAGCCCGGCCGCACCGGCAGCCGCATCGCTACGGCATGTCCCAGGGCTCCGGCTTCTTCATCACCGGTGACGGTTACCTTGTGACCAACGAGCACGTGGTCAACGGCGGCACCGAGTTCACGGTCGTCACCGATGATGGCGAGGAGTACGAGGCCAAGCTCATCGGCGCCGACGAGCGCACGGACCTTGCGCTCCTGAAGGTCGAGGCCAAGACCGACTTCCCGTATGTGGAGTTCGCGGACGGCCCCCCGATGGTCGGCGAGTGGGTCGTCGCGGTGGGCAATCCCTTCGGCCTTGGCGGCTCGGTGACGGCCGGTATCGTCTCCGCACGTGGTCGTGACATCGGAGCGGGTCCCTACGACGACTTCATCCAGATCGACGCGCCGGTCAATCGCGGCAATTCGGGTGGTCCCGCCTTCAACGTCAAGGGGCAGGTCATCGGCGTCAACGCCGCGATCTACTCGCCATCCGGCGGGAACGTGGGCATCGCCTTCGCCATCCCGGCCTCGACCGCAAGCACCGTCATCGCGGACCTGAAGGACGATGGAACCGTCGTGCGTGGCTGGCTCGGCGTGCAGATCCAGCCTGTGTCCAAGGATATCGCCGAGAGCGTCGGCCTCGATCAGGCGAAGGGCGCCATCGTTGCCGAGGCACAGAGCGACAGTCCGGCGCTTGCTGCCGGAATTCGCTCCGGTGACACGATCCTCAGCGTCGATGGCGAGGCGGTCGACGGTCCGCGTGATCTGGCCCGCATGATCGCCGGCTATCCGCCGGAGACCAAGGTCACGCTTGGCGTGTGGCGCGACGGCGAGAAGCAGGACATCGAGGTCAAGCTCGGCCAGCTGCAGGACAAGAAGACGGTGGCCTCGCTCGAGCAGACGGGCAAGGACACGGCCTTCGTTGACAGTCTCGGTGTGGAGCTTGCCAGCGCGGCAAAGGTCGGCGCGGCCGAGAGTGGTGTCGTGGTCACGGATATGGCCGACGACAGCCCGGCGATCGCCAAGGGTCTGAAGCGTGGCGATGTGATCCTCGAGGTCGCGGGCAAGGCCGTCTCCGAGCCGGGTGATGTGGCCGGTGCGGTGATGTCCGCCAGCGAAAGCGGCCGCAAGGCGGTGCTGATGCGCGTGGAAAGCAACGGCACCACCCGTTTCGTCGCGGTGCCCGTCGCCAAGGGCTGACGGCGCCGGAAAACGGCCCGGCACCGGCTCCCGTGCCATCCGCGCCCCCCGTGCGGTGGCCGGACCGGGCCGGATCCGGCAGGCAGGCAGGGCCTTGCAAGGTTGCAACCTGCCGGACCCAAGGGGGGCCCGGAGCGCCGCCGCCTCCGGGACCCCGTTGCATTTGCGGCGGAATTGCCCCCGGTTTCCCCAAGATGCTATGAGAACGCGCGCGCCGGCTGGGTGCGCGCAGATGGGACGAAGCGATGCGAATCCTGATTGTCGAGGACGATGTCGAGGCGGCCGGCTATCTGGCCAAGGCCCTGCGCGAGGCGGGACATGTGGTGGACCATGCCGCCGATGGCGAGGCGGGCTACGATCTCGCCGCCTCCGCGCCCTATGACATTCTGGTGGTGGACCGGATGCTGCCGAAGCGCGATGGGCTCTCGATGATCTCGACGCTGCGGGCGGAAGGCAATCACACTCCGGTTCTGGTGCTCTCCGCGCTTGGCCAGGTGGATGATCGCGTGACGGGCCTGCGCGCCGGCGGCGACGACTACCTGCCCAAGCCCTATGCCTTTTCCGAGCTTCTGGCACGTGTCGAGGCGCTTGGCCGCCGCCCGCGTCAGCAGGACATCGAGACCACCTACAGCGTTGCCGACCTCACCCTGGACCGGCTGCGCCACACGGTGACCCGGGCGGGTCGGGAGATCCCCTTGCAGCCGCGCGAGTTCAAGCTGCTCGAGTATCTGATGCAGAACGCGGGGCAGGTGGTCACCCGCACCATGCTTCTCGAGCACGTCTGGGAGTACCACTTCGACCCCCAGACGAACGTGATCGACGTGCATATCTCCCGCCTGAGAGCGAAGATCGACAAGGATTTCGACCGTCCGTTGCTGCATACGATCCGGGGGGCGGGCTACTCCATCCGCGACACCGGCCCGCAGACAGCCTGAGCCGATGGCGGGGCCACGGCCATGAGAACCCATTCGGCGACCGGGCGCATGTTCCGCACCACGGCGGTGAAGCTTGCGCTGCTCTATCTTGCGGCGCTGACGCTCGCCTCCGGCGGCGTGCTCGTCTATCTGTCCCAGAACACCGCCACTGTGCTGCGCCAGCAGACGGTCGAGACCATCGACGCCGAGATTTCCAGTCTTGCCGACCGCTATCGCATCGCCGGCATTCGCGGACTTGTCGCGACGGTCGATGCACGTTCGCGCAGGCCCGGTGCCAGCCTCTATCTGGTGGTGGACTTCTCCGCCAATCAGCTTGCCGGCAATGTCGAGGGCCTCGACGATCGGGTTCTGGCAAGCGGCACCGGGCAGCTTCAGCGCGTGAGCTACGTTCCCATCGGCGGGGGCGCGCGGCGCGAAGCCATGGTGCGGGTGTTCGAGTTGCCGGGCGGCTTTCGCCTGCTCGTCGGGCGTGATCTGCAGGAACAGCTTCACTTCCGGTCGCTGCTTTCGGAGGCGATGCGCTTCTGGCTCGTCGTTGTGGCGATCCTCGGTGTGGTGACGCTGGTCTTCGTGCGCCGGCGGGTGCTGAAGCGTATCGACGCCATGTCGGCGACGGGGAGGCGGATCATGTCCGGCGACCTGTCCGAACGTCTGCCTGTTGACGGGTCCGGGGACGAGTTCGATCGTCTTGCGGTGGGCTTCAACCTGATGCTCGATCGCATCGAGGCATTGCTTCACGGGTTGAAGGATGTCTCTGACAATATTGCCCATGATCTCAAGACCCCGCTCACGCGAATGCGCAATCGTGTCGAGGAGGCACTGCGTGCAGCCCCCGACGATCCGGTGGCGACGGAGGCTCTTTCGCGAACCCTGGAGGATTGCGACGGGCTCATCCGCACGTTCGATGCGCTGTTGCGCATTGCCCGGCTGGAGGCCGGAGCCTCGGACGCGAGTCTCGAGGAGGTTGACCTGGCGATGCTCGTCGGGGAGGTCGCGGAGCTCTATGAGCCGGTGGTCGAGGACGCCGGGGGAACGCTCACAAGCTCCTGCGAGCCCGGACTGATGGCCCGCGTCAATCGCGAACTGGTCGTTCAGGCGCTGATCAATCTGGTGGAGAACGCGCTCAAGTACGGCGTGGAGGATGCCGGTGGTCCGGAGGGCGGGCCTGGCGCGACGAGGCTCGAACTCGAGGCGCGGGCGGAGGGCGGCACGGTGGTTCTCTGCGTGCGTGATCATGGCCCGGGCATCCCGGACGCCGACAAGGACCGGGCCACCCGCCGCTTCGTGCGCCTTGAGGAAAGCCGCAATGCGCCGGGCTCAGGTCTCGGCCTCAGTCTCGTGCAGGCTGTTGCCCGCCTGCATGACGGCAGGCTGGCGCTTCGCGACGCCGAGCCGGGTCTTCGCGCCGAACTGCGGCTTCCCGTTGCGGGGAGGGGGCGTTCCGTGGCAGGTGATGATCCGGCCGTGGTGCGTGCGCCCGGCTGATGCGGTTCGCGCCTGCGGACCGTTGTTGCAGGCGTGAGGAGGGTACCGCGTGAGCGAGGCTGAGACGACGGCAATCGAGGCATCTGCGGCAGATGGTGAAGGGGCGACGAGCCGCCCGCTTGCTGCACGTATCGCCTGCCTCCCGGAGGTCGCGGACAAAACGGCCGCGGACGCCATCCTTGCCGATCTCGAACCCGCGCTTGTTTTGCTCGGCGAGCGCCTGCCGGCGGAGCAGGCGGATGTGGCGCGCGCGCTCTTGGCCGGAGCTCTCTCCAACGCATCCTATCTGCGGGACCTCGCCACCCGGGATCCCGAGCGGGTCGCGGACATCCTGACGAGTGCTCCGGGCGAGCGCATCGATCATCTGGTGGATTCCGCGCGCGAGTGCGTGGCCGAGGACGAGGCCACGCTGATGAGCGCGCTTCGCGGCTACAAGAAGGACCTTGCGTTGACGCTGGCCCTTGGCGACATCGCGGGGGCCGTCAATCTCGACGCGGTGACGGGGGGACTGAGCCGCTTCGCCGATGCGGCTTTGACCGCCGCGATCCGTTTTTGCCTTCGAGATCTCGAACGCCGTGGACGCTTCACACCGAGGGACGAGGCAGCTCCCGAGCGCGGTTGCGGCTATACCGTTCTGGCGATGGGAAAATACGGCGCGCTGGAGCTCAACTACTCCTCCGACATCGACCTGATCGTGCTTTACGACCCGGATACAGCCCCCATCACGGGCGATGGCGAGGCGCCGGTCGAGTTCGTGCGCATGACCAAGCGCATCGTGAAGATCATGAGCGATCGCACCGCGGACGGATACGTTTTCCGTACCGATCTCCGGCTCAGGCCGGATCCGGGCGCGACACCGCTTGCCATGTCGATCCCGGCGGCGCTTGTCTACTACGAGAGCCTTGGCCAGAACTGGGAGCGCGCGGCGCTCATCAAGGCGCGTGCCTGTGCCGGCGATATTCCCTGCGGCGAGGCGTTCCTGCGCGAGATCGAGCCTTTCATCTGGCGCAAGTATCTCGATTATGCCTCGATCGCCGATGTTCACTCGATCAAGCGGCAGATCCATATCCACAAGGGACACGGCGAGATCGCGGTTGCCGGGCACAACGTCAAGCTCGGGCGCGGTGGCATTCGCGAGGTGGAGTTCTTCGCCCAGACCCAGCAGCTCATTGCCGGTGGCCGCAACAAGGCCCTTCGCGGGCGGCGTACGCTGGATACTCTGGAAACGCTCGCCGGCCTGGGCTGGATTGCGCCGGAAGCCTGCGCCGAGCTGTCCTCGGCCTATGTCTATCTTCGGGGCGTCGAGCACCGCATTCAGATGCTCAACGACGAGCAGACCCACATCCTTCCGGCCGAGGACGAGCCGCGCGCCCGGGTGGCGCGCCTCATGGGTCATGCGGATCTCAAGGCCTTCGAGGACGACCTGCGTGCACGTTTCCGCACCGTGCAGCGGCACTATTCGGCTCTCTTCGAGAACGAGCCGGAACTGGCCTCGGATCTCGGCAACCTGGTCTTCACCGGCGATGACGACGACCCCGAAACGCTGGAGACCCTAGCGGGGCTGGGATACCGGCGACCGCGCGAGGCGTGCAAGATCGTCCGCGCTTGGCACTTTGGTCGCTACCCGGCCGTGCGCTCGAGCCGGGCCCGCGAACGGCTGACGGAACTGCATCCGGCACTCATTGCCTCGCTTGCCTCGACCGACAATGCCGACAACGCGCTTCTGGCCTTCGACAACTTCCTGTCGAAGCTCCCGGCCGGCGTGCAGCTTTTCTCCCTGCTTCGCTCCAATCCGGAGCTTCTGCGCCTTCTGGCGACCGTCATGGGGGCCGCGCCGCGCCTTTCCGAGCTTGTGTCGAAGCGCGTGCATGTTCTGGATGCGGTGCTCGATCCGGCCTTTTTCGGCGCCATGCCGACGGCTGACGAGTTCCGCGCCGGGCTCAAGCGCACGCTCGATCTCGCCCGTTTCTATGAAGACGCACTCGATCGCGCCCGGATCTTTGCCCAGGAGCAGCAGTTCCTGATCGGGCTGCGCCTGCTTACGGACACGCTCAACGCCCATCAGGTCGGAGAGGCGCTGGCCCGGCTCGCGGAAACCGTGATCGAAGGGCTTATGCCGCGCGTGATCGCGAATGTCGCGGAGAACCACGGCACGCTTCCCGGCGCCGACTGGGCGGTGATCGCCATGGGTAAGCTGGGCGGCCGCGAAATGACGGCGGCCTCCGATCTCGACCTCATCCTGCTGTACGAGCACGATGACGACGAGACCCAGAGCGATGGAAAGCGTCCGCTCGCGGCCAGCCAGTATTTCATTCGCCTGACCCAGCGGCTTGTCGCGGCGCTTTCCGCTCCGACCGCCGAGGGCTTTCTCTACGAGGTGGATTTCCGCTTGCGTCCGTCCGGGAATGCGGGGCCGCTTGCCACGCGGCTTGCGTCCTTCGAGGCCTATCAGGCGAGCGAGGCCTGGACGTGGGAGCACATGGCGCTCACCCGCGCCCGCGTGATCGCCTCGTCCTCTCGGGAATTCCGCGAGCGTATCGACGCCCTCATCGACAGGACGCTGGCGCGCAAGCGCGACGCGGCGGCGCTCGCCGCCGAGGTCGCGGCCATGCGTGCCCGCATCGAGGCGGAAAAGGGAACGTCCGATATCTGGGACATCAAGCAGGTCGCCGGCGGTCTGGTGGATGTGGAGTTCATTGCCCAGTACCTCCAGCTCGCCAACGCGCATGACGCGCCGGACATCCTGAGCCAGACGACCGAGACCGCGCTTGCACGGGCTCAGGCGGCAGGCTGCCTCTCCGACACGGATGCGGAAACCCTGCTGCCCGCCATTCGCCTGTATCAGGCGCTGACCCAGGTGCAACGGCTTGCGCTGGAGGGAAAGTTCGATCCTGAAGGCGTGCCCAAGGGCGTGAAGGACCTGCTCGCCCATGCGGGAGAAGCGCCGGACTTCTCGCATCTGGAGCATCTGCTCGCGGATCGCCAGCGTGGCGTGCGCGAGGTCTTCGAACGTCTGGTCGGGAAAGTGGAAAAGCCCGGAAGGGAGTGAGAGCTGGCGGAAGGGGGCGCCCTACGGTCAGCCGATGCGCTTGTCCGCCACCACCTCGGCAAGTGCGGCCGCACGCTGCGCGGCCTCGGCAATTTCCGGAGCAACGGCAGCAAGCCCCGGCTGGCGCGGCAGGCGCACGGTAACCGTGGTGCCTTCGCCGACGCGCGACCGGATCGTCATGGTGCCGCCGTGCAGGCGGACCAGGGACTGGGCGATGGCAAGGCCGAGGCCCGACCCCTTGTGCGTCTTGGTGAACTGGTTCTCCACCTGAACGAAAGGCTTGGCCAGGCGGGCGATGTCCGCTTCCTTGATGCCGATGCCCGTGTCCCTGATCGTGATCTCGAGCGTGTCGTCGCTGTCGGTCGCCTGTTTCGCGGAGAGGTCGACCTTGCCGCCGTCCGGGGTGAACTTCACGGCATTGGACAGGAGGTTCAGCAGCACCTGCTTGATCGCGCGGCGGTCGCCGGTGAGGTCGAGACCCTCGGCCGTCTCGCTTGCAACGGTGATGCTCTTCTCGGCCGCCGTGGCGGAGATGATGCGGGTGACGTCGCCGACCATGGCAGCGAGGTCGATCTCCTCGCGCTTGAGATCCATGCGACCCGCCTCGATCTTCGACATGTCGAGAATGTCGTTGATCACGTTGAGCAGGTAACGGCCGCTGTCGTGAATGTCCGAGCAGTATTCGCGGTACTTGTCGGAGCCGAGCGGCCCGAACATGCCGGTGTCCATGATCTCGGAGAAGCCGATGATGGCGTTCAGCGGAGTGCGCAGCTCGTGGGAGATATTGGCCAGGAACTCCGACTTGGCCTGGTTCGCTTCCTCGGCCTTGGTCTTTTCCTGCGAGTATTTCTCGGCCAGCTCGACGAGCTGTTGTGCCTGGACCTCGAGCTTCTGGCGCGACTGGCGGAGATCCGCGACGGTGGCCATCAGCCGCCGTTCGCTGTCCATCAGCTTTTCCTCGTGGCGCTTCAGCGCGGTGATGTCCGTGCCCACCGACACGAAGCCGCCGTCCTTGGTGCGCCTTTCGGAAATCTGCAGCCAGCGTCCGTCGGCAAGCTGCGCCTCGTAGCTGGATGAGGGATCGGAGGCGTCGCTGCCGATGGTCGGGCTTGCCTGCACCACGGTCTGGCGGGCCGCCGACATGACATCCGCATAGGGCGTTCCGGAGCGGATCGCCGTGCCGGGCAGGTTGTGAAGCTCCTGATAGTTGGAGTTGCACATCACCAGCCGGTTTTCGGTGTCCCACAGGACGAAGGCTTCCGAGATCGTCTCGATGGCGTCGCGCAGGCGGAGGTCCGCCGTGCGGCTCTGCTCGGCGAGCTGGCGCTGCTCGGTCACGTCGATGCAGATGCCGATCAGATGCGGCTCCGACAGGCCCGGCTCGCTCTGCACTTCGGCACGCGCGCGCAGCCATACCCAGTCGCCGTTCGCGTGGCGCATGCGGAACATGCGGTCGACGGTGGTCTCGCCGGTCTCGAGCAGGCTCTCGGCGAGCTCGTAGAGATCGATGTCGTCCGGATGGGCGAGAGCGGAGATCTCGGAGAAGCCGAGAATGTCGTCACGCGGCTTCATGCCGAGCATGTCATACAGGGAGGCGGACCAGAAGATGCGTCCGCGCGACAGGTCCCAGTCGAAAAGGCCGCAACGGCCGCGGTCGAGAGCGAGGTCGATGCGCGCCCGGGTGGCGGCATAGATCTGGTCGGCCTGTTCCGCCCGCGTCGCCTGCGCGAAGAAGGCGTAGATCAGCACCAGCATGACCGAGGCGGTGCCCACGAACAGCGTCACGTTCGCCGAAACGCTGGTGCGCCACTCGGCAAAGACCATGTCCTTCGACTGGATCATGCCGACCATGCCCAGTCGGCCGTCCAGATGGTGCACGGTCGCATAGGCCTCGCTGTCGAGGCCCGGGTCGATGGTCAGCACGCCGGCGCGCGCTCCAAAGACGGTGAGCGGCTGGCCTGCACCGAGAAGGTCGCCCAGGGGCGTGCCGATGAGGTCGGAGCGCAGCGGCGCCGTTGCCGCGATCATGCCGTCGGCGTCGGCGACGAAGATGCGGCGACCGTCACCGGTCGCACGTGGCGGCAGACTGTCCGACAGCGCTGCCTGGAGCGCGCTTTCGAAACCGAGCTCCGGGAGCTCTTCCTCGGCGGCGTTGAGCCTGGAAGTCAGCGTCGTCGCGATCATCGTCAGGTCGTCGCGGGCGCGCTGATCGGTTTCCTCGTGATCGTAGGAGAGCGTGATGGCGCGATAGGTCGCAAGCGTTGCGATGAAGACGATGCAGAGGATGGGGATAGCGCGACGGAAAATCGGTTCCGCCGTGAGCAGGCGCTGATAGGCGGGCTGGGCAAGCAGGCGGATGTGTCCCGTGAGCGACTGGGTCTCTCGGTGCTTCCGCAGTAGGTCCGCGAATCGACGCGCGGACGCTGAACCCGTAAAGGCGCGCGCCATCGTATTGGCCCCCGATGTGTCGATTATCCCGCAAAACTGCACGCGAGCGATGCTCGAATCAACTTCATTTGAATCGCATTCGTGTGATTTGTCCAGTCACGCGGAAGAAAAATATGATTAACGAAACCCTAACAAGACTTGCATCATGCACAACTATCCCGGGTCTGCGGGTGTGCGGGTCTTGTTGCTCAAATGGTGGCGGGTTTCCGTTCTTTCGCCATCCAGTCTAACGGCAAATACGCATGGCCGGCCGGCGGGCTTTTCTGTCGGCTGATTATTACAGGTTGCAAATTCGGGGTGGGATCGCGCGTGCGCGGCATCGCCCGGGCGTTTTGTGCTCCGGTGCCGCGGTCGCAAGATCCGATTGTCAGGGAGAGGGCGTGAAAGCGGCCGTGGGCCGAAATATCGCCGGGCCGGTGAGGTGCCGGCCCGGACTGTCAGGTTACTGGAGGCAGCGTGTCACGATGTCCGCAAGGTCCACCGAGAGGTCCTTGCGCGAGGCCATGGCACGCAGTCGCGCCTCGGCAAGACCGCGACGACGTCCCTCCAGGGCCCGCCACGAGCGGAAGGCCGACATGAGACGCGCGGCGGCCTGCGGGTTGCGGGTGTCGAGTTCTTCGACGAAGTCGGCCACGAAGATATAGCCCGCGCCGTCGATCCGGTTGAACTGGCTCTGGTTGCCGGTGGCGAACGCGCCGATCAGCGCCCTTACCCGGTTGGGGTTCCCGGCTGAAAACCCTGGGTGAGCGGTCAGGGCCCGGACCCGGTCGAGCGTGCCCTCATGCGGCGCGGTGGCCTGCACCATGAACCACTTGTCCATGGCAAGCGGTGTCGAGCCGTGCCGTGCCTCGAAGGCCGCCAGGGCCTCCTCGCTGCCGTGAAGGCCGGCATGGACAAGAACGGTCAGCGCCGCCAGCCGGTCGGTCATGTTGTCCGCGGCCTGGAACTGGGCGGTGACCAGGTCTCCCGCTTCCGGCACGCTGCCGTGGCCCAGGTATTCAAGCAGCACGTTGCGCAGCGCCCGGCGTCCGGCGGCATCCGCCTCAGGCGAAAAGGGGCCGTCCGGCGCCATGTCCCTGTAGAGGCCGAGCAGCACCGGAGACAGGGCGTCGGAAAGACTCCGCCGCAGCCAGGCGCGTGCGGCATGGATGGCGTCCGGATCCACGTCGTGCCCGATCTCGCGGGCGATGTCGGCCTCTCCCGGAAGCTGGAGGCAGAGAGCACGGAACGCGGGCTCCAGGCTCGCATCGGAAGCGCTGGCTCCCAGGGCGTCCGCCAGTCCGTTCGGCAGGCGGGGCATCTGGCCGCGCGCGACCGAGGCACTTGCCGCGATCAAAGTGTTCATGACCACGCGCTGGAGGGCGTCCCACCGGTTGAACGGGTCGCTGTCGTTGGCGGCCAGGAACAGGTAGTCCGCGTCGGCAAGATTGCTCGACAGCGTGACGGGGGCGGAGAAACCACGCAGGAGCGAGGGCACCGGCTGTTCGGCAAGGCCGGAGAAAACCACCTGGTGCCGACCGTCGCGCAGGTGGAGCACGTCGTCGCCATGCTCCATGCCGGAAACGTCGGCCGGGGGCATGTCGCTTCCATCCGGGCCGACGAGTCCGACACGCAGGGGAATGTGCATCGCCTGCTTGCGCGTTTCGCCCGGTGTCGCCGGCGTGCGCTGGCTGATATCGAGCGTGAGGGTGCCGGCGGCCTGATCGTAACGGCTCTCGACCGAAAGCGCGGGCGTGCCGGCCTGCTCGTACCAGAGTGCGAACTGTGCGAGATCGCGTCCGCTGGCTTCCGCGAAACAGGCGAGGAATGCCTCGATGGTCGTGGCTTCGCCGTCGTGGCGTTCAAAGAACAGGTCCATGCCGGCGCGGAAGTCCTCGGGCCCGACGAGGGTCTTCAGCATCCGCACCACTTCCGCGCCCTTTTCGTAGACGGTGGCGGTGTAGAAGTTGTTGATCTCGTGATACTGGCGCGGGCGCACCGGGTGGGCGAGCGGGCCGGCATCCTCGGGAAACTGGTGCGACTTCAGCAGCCTGACGTCGGAGATGCGCTTCACCGGACGCGAACGCATGTCGGAGGAAAATTCCTGATCGCGGAAGACCGTCAGGCCCTCCTTCAGGCAGAGCTGGAACCAGTCACGACAGGTAATGCGGTTTCCGGTCCAGTTGTGGAAGTATTCGTGCGCGATCACGGCCTCGATGCCGGCATAGTCCTGGTCGGTTGCCGTGTCCGGGCGGGCGAGAACGTATTTGTCGTTGAAGATGTTGAGGCCCTTGTTCTCCATCGCACCCATGTTGAAGTCGGACACGGCGACGATGTTGAACACGTCGAGGTCATAGACGCGCCCGAAGGCCTCTTCGTCCCAGCGCATGGACCGCTTGAGGCTGTCCATGGCCCAGTCGCAGGCGGCCTCGTTTCCATGCTCGACGAAGATATTGAGTGCGACCTCGCGCCCGTCGGCGGTGGTGAAGCTGTCGGAAACGCGGGCAAGGTCGCCGGCGACCATGGCGAAAAGGTAGCTCGGCTTGGGATGCGGGTCGTGCCAGACGGCGAAATGGCGGTCCGTTCCCTCGACCGGCCCCGAGGCGACCGGGTTTCCGTTGGCCAGCAGCACGGGGGCTTCGCTGGCGCGGGCCTCGAGCCGGGTCGTGTAGACCGAAAGGCAGTCGGGGCGGTCCTGGAAATAGGTGATGCGGCGGAAGCCCTCGGCCTCGCACTGGGTGCAATAGGTGCCGTTGGAGCGGTAGAGGCCCATGAGCTTGGTGTTGGCATCCGGGTCGAGCCGCGTCTCGATGTCGAGCACGAAGGGGCCGTCGGGAACCTTGAAGATCTCGAGACGCTGGGGTGTCGCGGAAAAGTCGTCGGCCGCAAGGGCCCGCCCGTCGAGCGTGAGGCCGGCCAGCTCCAGTTCGTCGCCGTCGAGCACCAGCGGAGCATCCGCCGGTGCATCGGGCGCGCGGCGGATCGTCAGTCGCGCGCTGACACGGGTCGCCTGCGGGGACAGGCGGATATCCAGTTCGACCGTGTCGATGATGAAGGCGGGCGGGCGATAGTCCTCGAGACGGACGGGAACGGACGTGTCCGTGCGCATGATCTGTACCTTGGTGCTTGCGCCGCCGGGGCGCGTTCACGAAACGGGCGGGTTCAGCCGACCTTGCGGGCCATGGCGACGAGTTTCGCCGTCAGGTCGCTGCCGGCATCGGCGAGCGGGGCGATCACCGTGAAATGGTTGTCCTGCCCCCGGATGTCGAGTTCGGTGTCGACGCCGCCGCGCTGCCAAAGGTCGGCGATGACCCGGGACTGGCGGATGAACTCGTTCGACTCGCCCCCGCCGACGGAGGCGGTGAGGTGGGTTCCCACCGGAGCGGGCAGGGTGACGGGCGAGGCATCGATCGCCTCCTTGCGGTCGAGGCCGAGTTTCTCGTTGATCGACGTTCCGATGAGCGGCTGCAGGTCGAAAAGGCCCGAAATGGCCAGTCCTGCCGGCACGAGACGCTGGGGCAGGTCCCGTCCGCGCCAGTCGGTGGCGAGCAGCGCGGCCGTCAGGTGCCCGCCGGCGGAATGCCCGTATGCGACCACGGGCTTGCGGAAGCGGTCCCAGAGATGGGCGACCAGACGGCGCATCTCCTCGACGATGTCGCCGACGCGTGCCTCGGGGCAAAGCGTGTAGTTGGTCACGACCACGGGCAGTCCGTGGGCGTTCGCACCGCGTGCCATATGGGAGAAGTAGCTCTTGTCGAGGGCCTGCCAGTAGCCGCCATGGATGAAGAGCGCGATCGCGCCCCGGTCGGGCATGCCGCCCTCGGGCAGGAACAGGTCATAGGTGGTTCGCGGGCTGAGTTCGTAGGAGACGTCGAACTCGCCATCGGCCTGCTCGCGGTAGTCTCGGGCATCGCGTGCCCAGCCCTCGATGAGGGCGGGGTGCTCCGGCACCAGCGCGCGATTGTTGTATTCGGCCTCGTAATCTGTCACGGCGATAAGGACTCCCTTGCAGTGTCTCCCTCTTAGCGGTTGCGGTTGCGGGAGTACAGACACGGAGGCGGGGATGCCTGCCGGGCGCAGGGGCACGGCATCTTGACAAGGGGTCGCAATGGCGGGCTTTTCCGGAATAAGCTGCGCGAAATGAAACGGGGGGGCGGGCCACGCGGCGTCGCCCTTGAGGAAAGACCAGACGGGACGATGCTGAAGGCAATCAGGCGATACGGACGAGGGCGGCTGCGCGGCGTGTCGTTGACGGTGCTGGTCGGCGCGTCCTTCGGCCTCCTTCTGTTCGTCTCCATGAGCCTGGTGCTTGCGCTTGCCGTCTTCGCCAATGCGCAGAACACGTTCTCGCTACTCAACGACAAGGCGGTGCTCATCACCGATTCCCTCGAGCGGCAGGTGCGCAATCACCTGGACCTGGCCTCGAGTGCGGTGGTTCATCTGAAGACCATGCTGGACGACGGACCGGTCGGGATCGGCGCGTCGGAGACCCTGCGTCCGATCCTGCTTGCGGCAATGAACGCCAATCCGGCCATCGATGTGCTTGTCGTGACCGATCTTCAAAAGGAGGAATACGGCGTCTACCGGGCGGCCTCGGGCAAGCTCTGGCCCTATCAGCGCAACCGGGTTCCGAAGGTCGCGGAACGCTATGTCCTGCCGGAGCTTTCCGCCAACTCTCCGGCCACCTGGGGGCCTTTGCTGGACTCCGACGGTGTCTCCTACGCGAATGTCACCGTTCCGATCGTCAGGGAGGGGCAGCTTTCGGGGTATCTCACCGCCGCCGTGTCGCTGGAGGAACTGGGGCGCACGGCGGCCGCGCTCGATGACGGCGCCGACACCACGGTCTTCATCATCGCCGATGGCGACGAGATCATCGCCCATTCCGATCTCGACGCACTGCCGCGCCGCGACAACTCGATGCCGCGACTGCCGCAGAAACTCACCGAGCTCGGCGACCCGGTTCTGGCGCGCTTCGATTCCAGCCGGCGCATCGACAACTTCAAGCGGGCCGAGAAGGCGGGGGTGCAGGTAAGCGATGTGGAACTGGAGGACTGGGACGCCCCCGACTACGTCGCCATCACCAAGGTCATCGCCGGCTATGGTCCGGGCGTGTGGACGGTCGGCCAGTATTCCGTCGCCTCCTCGCTCTCGCGCGAGATTGAGCGGTTGTTCGGCTCTGCCATGGTCGGCTTTGCCTCGATCCTCGTGACGCTGGTTCTTGCCGTGCTCCTGGCCCGCCGGACCTCGCGTCCGCTCGCGGAAATCGCCCGTCGCGCCCGTCACATCGGAGCGCTCGACTTCGACAGTGTGGATCCTCTCCCGCACAGCCGCATTCTTGAGCTCGACCGGGTGTACTCGGCGTTCAATGCGATGGTGGTCGGCCTCAAGGCCATGAACAGCTATGTGCCGCGCTCCCTGTTCAACAAGCTCATGCGGCTTGGCGTCGACCAGGCCAGTGCCAGTGAGCGTGACCTCACGCTCGTCTTTACCGACATCGTCGGGTTCACGACCCTGTCGGAGAGCCTGAGCGCGGCGGAGACGGCGGAGCTTCTCAATGGGCACTTCTCGTTGCTCGTTGCCGCCGTCGAGGCGGAGGGGGGCACCGTCGACAAGTTTATCGGTGACGGGATGCTGGCGTTCTGGGGCGCGCCGGACGAACGCCCGGACCACGCACCGGCGGCGCTCCGGGCCTGCCTGCGGATGGCCGAGGCGGTGCACGAGGCCAACCGCGAGGCGGAAGAGAGCGGGCGCCCCGTTTTGCGCATGCGCTTCGGCATTCATACCGGGCGTGTCGTGGTCGGCAATGTCGGCGCGCTCGACCGCTGGAACTACACCGTCGTCGGCGATCCGGTGAACCTGTGTGAGCGGCTGCAATCGCTCGGGCGCGAGGTCGCGCCGCAGGACGAAGCGGTGATCCTGGCCAGCGAGGATGCGCTTGCGCGCATTTCGCTGGACGGTATCGAGGCGGTTTCCGCCCCGCTGACGATGGTTCAGCGTCTCGGCGAGCATGTCTTGCGTGGCCGCAGCGTGCAGGTCACCGTGTGGCGCGTGTCGGCCGGGGTCGATCCACTCTGGGTGGGCATGCCGCGTGCATCGGTGGAGAAGGCCGGATGAGAGCCGGAGGCGTCGTCGGGCTGACATTGAGCTGTGATGTGGATCACATGCGTGAGCGGTCGCGCGTTCTACCTGTTGAAGCGGGTGGGAGTGCGCGCCGATTGACCTTTCGTCAGCGCAACCTGTTCCTATAATGGCGCGGATTGTCTGCCACAGGGTCACAGGGCCTGAAATACGGGCGCGGGGAAGCTTCGTGCCACCTTGCGGTCCGGCGAAGACGTTCCCGACTAAGTCGCATATGTGGACCGGAAGGCCACGCGTCAAGGGACGTAAATCTGAAGTGACCGGTCTTGCCGCATCTGGGCCGGGCGGGGAAGCGAAAGCGGGGCGGTCCGGGTGTCGGGCCGGTTCGCAAGGGGAGGGACGGATCTCGTGAACGTGCTGTCGATCGATGGCCTCAGCGTGGACTTCACGACCGGCGAGGGGACGGTGCGTGCGGTGAAGGATGTGTCCTTCGATGTGCCGCACAACCGCACCGTGGCGCTTGTCGGGGAGTCAGGGTCCGGCAAGACCGTGATCTCCCAGACGATCATGGGACTTCTGCCCGAAAAGGCGAAGGTGACCGGCGGGCGCGTCCTTTTCCGGAACAGTCCCGACGCCGAGGTGATCGACATCGCCGCCCTGGACCGCAAGGGCCCGGCCATGCGCGCCATTCGCGGTGACCGTATCGCCATCATCTTCCAGGAGCCGATGACGTCGCTCTCGCCGCTGCACACCATTGGCGACCAGATCGGCGAGGCGGCCCAACTGCACCGCAACGTCGGAGCGGGCGAGGCGCGCGAGCTGACCCGCGAGATGCTGCGTCTGGTGCGCTTCCCGGATCCGGACCGTGGCGTCGCGTCCTATCCCTTCGAGCTGTCGGGCGGCCTGCGCCAGCGCGCCATGATCGCCATGGCCATGATCTGTCACCCCGCGTTGCTGATCGCCGACGAACCCACCACCGCGCTCGACGTGACCATCCAGGCCGAGATCCTGAAGCTCATCAAGGACGTTCAGTCCGAGCTGTCCATGTCGGTGCTGCTCATCACCCACGATTTCGGCGTCGTCGCCAACATGGCGGATGACGTGGTGGTGATCTATCACGGCCGCATCATGGAGCGGGGCAGCGCGCGCGACCTTTTCGCCGACCCGCGCCACCCCTACCTCAAGGCGCTGCTGAATGCCGTTCCGCGCTTCGCCATGGAGGAGGGCGAGCGGCTGGTTCCCATCCGCCCGATCGCGCCGCATGCCGCGTCGAAGCGCGAGGCGCCCGCCGGCCCCGTGCCCTCGATCGGCGCGCCGATGGTCACGCTGGACCGCGTGACCAAACGCTTCCATACCCGCAAGGGAGGGCTGTTCGGCTCGGGCGGGCACGATGTGCTCGCGCTGGACAATGTCAGCTTCACCGTTCGGCGCGGCGAGTGCCTGGGTCTCGTCGGTGAATCCGGTTCGGGCAAGACCACGACCGCGAAGGCGGTGCTGCGGGCGCTGGAGCCGGATGAAGGCACCGTGTGCTATGACAGCGGCTCCGGGCTTCGGGATGTGAGCGGATTGTCGGGCGAGGCTCTGCTGGAGTATCGCCGCCGGGTGCAGTTGATCTTCCAGGACCCGTTTTCCTCGCTCAATCCGCGCATGACGGTGAATGAGCTGCTGCTTGAGCCGCTGGTGATCCACAAGGTGGGAACGCCGGCCGAGCGGGCGGAACGGGTGCGCGAACTGATGGGGCTCGTCGGGCTCGACCCGCGCTTCCTGCGTCGCTATCCGCACTCGTTCTCCGGTGGCCAGCGCCAGCGCATCGGGATCGCGCGCGCGCTCGCGCTCAGCCCCGAGTTCCTGCTCTGCGATGAACCGACCTCGGCGCTCGATGTCTCCGTGCAGGCCCAGATTCTCAACCTGCTCAAGGATCTCAAGGATGAACTGGGCCTGACCTATCTCTTCGTCAGCCACAATCTGGCGGTGGTCGACTACATCGCCGACCGTATCGCGGTGATGTGCCGTGGCCGCGTGGTGGAGATCGGACCCACGCGCGAGATCGTCGACAATCCGCGCCATCCCTATACCCGTGCGCTGCTCGATTCCGTGCCCGAGCCGGACCTGAACGCGCCGCTGGACTTCGCCGGACTTGACGCGCGCCGGGCGTCCGAGCCCGACCAGTGGCCCGAGCCGTTCCGCTTGGTCGAGGGCGTGGTGCCGGAACTGGTGGAGATGTCGCCGGGTCACTATGTCTGCGCGCCGGGCCTTGCCGCGCGCAGAAAAACGCCAATGGAGGCCGCACAATGAGCCTCGTTCCCGCAGGCGCCGGTTTCGTCAGGCGCACGGCTCATCTTGCCGCCGCGCTGGTTTTGGCCGGCCTCGCCGCGCTGCCGGCACGCGCGCTCGAGTATCGGGAAACGCCGGGCCTTGCCGATCGCGTCGGTGTCGACCTGCCACCGGTTGCCATGCGTCTTCCCGAGGAGCCGCTTGTGGTCGACCTGCCCGCCAAGGGGCGCGAGACGGGGCGCCAGGGTGGCGAGATCAACACGCTGATCGGACGGTCAAAGGACGTCCGCCTCATCAATGTTTGGGGCTATGCCCGCCTTGTCGGCTACGACAAGGACCTGAACCTGAAGCCCGACCTTCTCAAGGCGTTCGAGAGCGAGAACGATCGCGTTTTCACGCTGCGCCTGCGCAAGGGGCACAAGTGGTCGGACGGCGCGCCCTTCACCTCGGAGGATATTCGCTTCTGGTACGAGGATGTGGCCTCCAACCCGAGCCTGCAGCCCTCCGGCCTGCCGCAATTCATGCTGGCCGGCGGCAAGCCGCCGCGCTTCGAGGTGGTGGACGAGACCACCGTGCGCTTTTCATGGGATGAGCCGAATCCGCTGTTCAAGCCGGAACTGGCCAAGTCCCGGCCGCCGTTCATCTATCGCCCGGCCCACTACCTCAAGCAGTACCATGAGCGCTACGGCGACATGGACAAGATCATGAGGCTCGCCGAGGCGAAGAAGCTGCGCAACTGGGCCGCGCTGTTCAACAAGATGGACGACATGTACGACGCCCGGAACCCGGACCTGCCGACGCTGCAGCCCTGGGTTCGCCTGGTCGACGACAGCGAGCGCCGCTTCGTGCTGAAGCGCAATCCCTTCTACCACCGGGTGGACAGCACGGGGCAGCAGCTTCCCTATATCGACCGCGTGATCATGACGGTTGCCGACGGCAAGATCATTCCGGCGAAGACCCAGGCCGGCGAGGTCGATCTCCAGGCCCGCAACATCGGTTTTTCCGACATCACCATTCTCAAGCAGGGCGAGAAGGCGGGGCGCTTCAAGACGTATCTCTGGCCGATCTCCAAGGGCTCGCAGATCTCGCTCCTGCCGAACCTGACAGTGAAGGATCCCGTCTGGCGGTCGCTGATGCGCGACGTGCGTTTCCGCCATGCCCTGTCGCTCGGCATCGACCGGGAGATGATCAACAAGGTTCTCTATCTCGGCTTCGGCACGCCGGCCAACGACACCGTGCTTCCCATGAGCCCGCTGTTCCGTCCCGAGTATCGCGACCTCAACGCCGGTTACGATCCTGACCGGGCCAATGAACTGCTGGATGCGATGGGGCTGACCGAGCGGCGTGGCGACGGCGTGCGCCTGTTGTCCGACGGGCGGCCGCTGGAGATCATCGTGGAAGCGTCCGGCGAGAGCCAGGAGGAGCTCGACGCGCTCGAACTCGTCGCGGAGACATGGCGCGAGATCGGCGTGAAGCTGTTTCCCAAGCCGAGCCAGCGCGACATCATCCGCGAGCGTGCCCTCGCGGGCACCCTTGTGATGGCGGTGTGGTCCGGCTTCGAGAATGGCATTCCGACCTCGGAGATGCCGCCGGAGGACTTTGCTCCCGTGCGAAGCGACTTCCTGTCCTGGTCGGCCTGGGGCAACTGGTACGAGACGGGCGGGCAGACCGGCGAGAAGCCCGACTGGGAGCCCGCCGAGCGGTTGACCGAACTCTATGACGCCTGGCTCGTTTCCGGGTCCGATGAAGAGCGCACGGAGATCTGGCACGAGATGCTGCAGATCCATGCCGAGGAGACGATCCACATCGGTCTGGTTTCCGAGGTGCGGCAGCCGGTCGTCGTTCAGGATCTCGGCAATGTTCCGGAAGTGGGGATCTACGGCTGGGATCCGGGTGCCCAGTTCGGCATCCACCGCATGGACGAATTCTACGTGAAGTGAGTGTTGCGCGGCAGTCGCCGCGTCTGGGGGATCGCTTGATGCTTTGGTACATCCTGCGCCGGGTTCTGACGATGATCCCGACGCTGCTCGTCATAAGCTTTCTGACGTTCATCATCATCGAGTTGCCGGCGGGCGACTACATCTCCAACCAGATCGCGGCCTTGCGCGCGGCGGGCGAGAGCGCGTCCATCGCCAAGCTCGAGTTCCTGCGCGCGGAATATGCCCTCGACCGGCCGTTTCTGGAGCGGTACCTGATCTGGGTCGGCCTGTGGCCGGGGCCGCATGGTTTCGACGGGCTGGTGCAAGGCAACTGGGGCTGGTCGTTCGAATATGAAAAGCCCGTCGCGGATGTGGTCGGGCCCACCCTGCCGCTGACCATCGTGCTCAACGTCGCGACGATCCTCTTCGTCTACATCGTCTCGTTCCCCATCGGGATCTACTCGGCGACCCGCCAGTATTCCTGGGGCGATTACGGCTTCACCTTTCTCGGCTATATCGGCCTCGCCACGCCGAACTTCCTGCTGGGGCTCATCCTGCTCTATTTCGCCAACCTGTGGTTCGGCCTCTCCATCGGCGGGCTGATGGACCCGCGATACATCGGAGAGCCCTGGAGTTCGGGCAAGGCTCTTTCGATCTTGGCGCATCTGATCGTGCCCACGATCGTCATCGGCACGGCCGGAACGGCCGCCATGATCCGCCGATTGCGGGCCAACCTGCTCGACGAGTTGCACAAGCAGTATGTCACCACGGCGCGTGCCAAGGGGATGCGGGAATCCAGCCTGCTCGTGAAGTATCCGCTGCGGATGGCGCTCAACCCCTTTATCGCCGACATCGGCAACCTGATCCCGGGTCTGGTGTCGGGCTCCGTCATCGTGTCGGTGGTGCTGAACCTGCCGACGGTGGGGCCGGTGCTGCTCAACGCGCTGCAGAGCCAGGACCAGTTCCTGGCCGGCTTCATCCTCCTGTTCGTGGCGGTGCTGACGCTGGTCGGCATGCTTGTGTCCGACCTGCTGCTGGCCGTTCTGGATCCGCGCATCCGGCTTGGCGGGAGGGCCGCCACATGAGCGTGAAGGAGACGACCCGCACCGGCAACGACCATTTCGTCGACACCGAGCCGTTCAACCCGGCCGGCGCCGGGACCCTGACGCCAGAGCAGGAGCGCTACTTCCAGGCCTCCCAGTGGCAGATCATGTGGTGGAAGTTCCGCCGCCACCGTCTGGCCGTCTGGTCGGCAGTGATCCTGTTCCTGTTCTATCTCTGCGTTCCCTTCGCCGAGATCATCGCGCCCTATGCGCCCAACGAGCGCTCGAACGACCACCTCTATGCGCCGCCCCAGTCCATCCACCTGTTCCATGACGGCGCCTTCGTCGGGCCTTTCGTCTACGGGATGAAGGCGGACATCGATCTGGAAACCGTGCGCTGGGTCTACACCGAGGACCGGAACGACGTGCAGCCGCTGCGCTTCTTCTGTTCCGGCTCCGACTACGAGTTCTGGGGGCTCGTGGAAGGCAGCTTCCACCTCGTCTGTCCGGCAGAGGGGGGCTCGTTCTATCCGCTCGGCACGGACCGGCTGGGCCGGGACGTCCTCTCGGGGCTGGTCTACGGCGCGCGCCTGTCGCTCACCGTCGGTCTCATCGGTGTCACGATCTCCATCGTTCTCGGCCTTTTCCTGGGCGGCATCGCCGGATATTTCGGCGGGTTCATCGATAGCCTGATCCAGCGCGTCATCGAGATCCTGCGTTCGCTTCCCGAGCTTCCGCTCTGGATGGCTCTGTCCGCCGCGCTGCCCGTCACCTGGGCACCGGTGTGGATCTATCTCGGCATCACCGTGATTCTGGGCCTGCTCGATTGGCCGGGCCTTGCCCGTGCGGTGCGCTCCAAGTTCATGGCGCTGCGCGAGGAGGAATACGCCAAGGCGGCCCTGCTGATGGGAGCCAAGCCTTCGCGCGTGATCGCAAAGCACCTGCTTCCCGGGTTCACGAGCCACATCATCGCCTCCGCCTCGCTTTCGATACCGGCGATGATTCTCGGCGAGACCGCGCTTTCCTACCTGAACCTCGGCCTGAGACGGCCGGCGGTCTCCTGGGGCGTGCTGCTCAACGAGGCGCAGGATATTTCCGTGGTGGTGGTCTATCCCTGGCTCATGGCGCCGGTGGTTCCCATCATCATCGTGGTGCTTGCGTTCAACTTCCTGGGAGACGGTTTGCGCGACGCCGCCGACCCGTATAAGTGAGACGCTCAGAACGTGCGGCCGGGTGACACCGGCCGTTTCGCGCCTCCCGGCCGGTGATGCGCGATGATTTCCCAAAAACGACCGGCATGCGGAGACTTTCATGGCGAAGAATGCGACGACCGCGGACGGCTGGGACGAGGAATACCGGCGCGGGCGCTGGTCCTTCCTGCGTGACCTTCCCGAAAGCGGGCGCTACGGCATCATCGGCATGTGGCTCTCGCTCAACGGCGCGCTCGACAGTGTCCTCGACATCGGTTGCGGCGAGGGGCTGCTCTATGAGCGGCTCGCCCCGATGGGCGTCGGCCGCTACGTGGGCATCGACCTTGCGCCGGCTGCGCTCGGCATTGCCAATGTCGATGCGGACAAGGCCTCGTTGCGCGCGGCCGACCTGCATACGTTCACGCCGGAGCCCGGCGAGGCGTTCAAGGCGGTGGTCTTCAACGAGGTGCTGCATTTCTCGGAGGACCCTGCGGCGGCGGTCGCCCGCTACGTGCCGTTCCTGGAGCCGGGCGGAGTGATCGCCATCTCCATGTATTCGCCCAAGCGGCCCGAGTCGGGCGCCAATCGCCTGATCGCGCGCCTGTGGGAGGCGACCGACGGCGACGAGTGGGAGGTTCTGGACGATTGCCGGCTGACGTCGGATTCGAAGAACGTCACCTGGCGCCTGCGTCTCATCCGCCCCAAGGGCTGAGGGTCAGCCCGCCAGAAGATCCCGTATCCGGGCGAAGCGCGCGCCCGGATGCGCCTTCATGACGGCCAGTGTCCGGTCGAGAAACTCGAAACTTGCGTCATCCTGCGCCAGATGGTGCGAGAGAAGTCCCAGCGGTTCGTCCGGGTTGGTGCGGCGCCTTGCAAGCTGGTAGTCGAAGCGCAAGGCTGCCTGGGGCCACCCGATGAAGCGGCGGTCCTTCTTCCACTTGATCATGTCGATGTGGGTCTGCACGTGACGCCGGTCGCGCGGGTGAAACTGCGTGAAGGTTGAAACGCCCGACAGGCCCGCCTCCGCCAGGCGGGCCGTGATCGCGGTCGTGATCCGGTTCCATGGCGGCACCATCACGGGCACGAACTTCTCCGCATAGAGCGCCTTGAGCCGCGCGTTCCCTTGCGCGAGTTCGCCGATGGCCTCGTCCACATCGCGGGCCCGGCCGAACTCGGCCGCCTTCTCCCCCCTGGCCTTGTCCTGGTAGTTGCGGTGCCGGTAGCCGTGTTGAAGCACGCTCACGAAGGGCTCCGCCGCGATGCGCTCGGCGAGGGCCTGCGTTGCGTCGTGCGGGATGACGGCGAGCGCCACCTCGCAGCCGTGGGCGTTGGCGATGCCGATCAGCCGCTCAAGGGGCGCGCTCGGCTCGATGGCGTCGTCGTCACGCCACCACACCGGAATGCTTCGGCCGCGCTCCGCGAACCAGTCGAGATGCCGGAGCAGTCCGTCGCGAAAGACCTCGAAGCCGGTATCGCTCATGCCGCGCGCTCCGCGAGTGCGCCGGCGAGGATCGAGGCCGCCGACTCTGCGCCGCCGAGCCGCACTGAAAAGCCCGACGGTCTTGGTGCTGAAAGGGCCTCGTCCACCGCGCGCGCGAGATCTTTTGCCGTGAGCCCCGCTTCCGGAACGCTGACCGCGCGTCCGTGGCGCACCAGGGCCTCGGCGCGCTGCGCCTGTTCCGTTTCCTTGATCTGGGCGAAAGGCACCAGGACGCTGGGCACGCCCGCGCGCAGCACGTCGAGCACCGTGTTGTAGCCCGCCTGGCTCACGGAACAGCGCGCCCGCGCAAGGAGCGAGGGAAAGTCCGCCCTTGCGCGCTCGACGACGAGGCCGTCCCCGGCGCCGCTGGAAAGGTCCGCGAAGGTTGCCGCGTCGATGTCATGACCGGCGAGGAGACGCCAGCGGCAGGTGTTCGCGGTCCCGCTCAGCGCCCGTGCCGCCATGGCGGTGCGCAGCAGTTCCACGCCCACGGCGCCGCCGCCGCAGGACACGATCACCTCGTCTTCGCCGTCGCCTTCGGGCGCCTCCGGCCGGGTGCCGGCGGTGTCCACGAAGCCCGTGTAGGCGATCAGGTGCGCGATCCGGTCCGTGAAGGGGAAACTGTCCTCGAGGCGAATGAAGTCGGGATCCGCGTGGACCAGAACGAGGTCATAGGCCGCTTCCGCCCGCGCCGCCATTTCCTCTTCCTTCCAGGCCTCCTGCTTGCGCACAAGGATGTCGCGCACCGATGCGGCGATGACCGGGCGCCTTTCCCGGGCCCGGGCCGCGGCGACAAGCGGTTCCATCTCGAAGGCAAAGGGCCGGCGTCCGAACGGCCAGGTTTCGGTCAGCAGCAGATCGAAGTCTCGGGCGGAGAAGGCGGAAAGCGTCGCCTCCATGCGTACCGCCTTCCAGGCATCGTCGATCTCGCGTCCTTCCGGGGTGATGAAGCTCTTGAAGCGCGCATCCCGCGCCCGCACCGGCGGCAGTTCCACGAGGGTGATGCCGTCGAGATCGGCAAGCGGAGGCGGGGTGTTTCCCGTTGCCAGCGTCACGTCGATGCCCTTGGCCGCCAGCGCCCGACCGATCGCGAGCGCGCGTGAGAAGTGGCCCGTGCCGAGCAGGTGCTGGACGTGAATGAAGGCGGATCGTGTCATGCTCTCACTGCCTGGCGGTGCTTGCGTGATGGCGCAGGGCGCCGTGAAGGAAGGCGTCTAGCCGGGCGGCGCCGGCGCCCAGCGTATGCCGCTCCCGGATATGGGCGCGCGCGGCTTCGCCCATCGTCGATACACGGGCGGGATCGGCGAGAAGCCGTGACAGGTTCGCCGCGAGCGCGGGAGCGTCGCCCTCCGGCGACAGCAGCGCGCTTTTGCCCTCCGCCACGATGTCGGGCACCCCGAAAGTGGCGCCCCCGACAACACCGAGCCCGGCTGCCTGCGCTTCAAGGAACACGAAACCGAAGGCCTCGCGCACGGCGGGCCAGACGAGCAGGTCATGGGCGGCGTAAAGCCGTGCCATGTCGGACGCGGCAACTTCTCCGGCAAGGATGACGGGAAGTCCGTGCATGAGCGAGGCCACGTCGTCCCGGCACGGGCCGTCGCCCGCGATGGTCAGATGGTAGGTGGCGGGGGCGAGGCCGCGCAGAGCCTCGGCCAGAACCCGGTAGGAGGCGAGCTTGGCGCCCTCGCGCATCATGCCGACGGCGAGCAGCCGCAAGGGCGCGCGGGGGGCGGCCCGTTGGTGCGGCATGGCCAGAAACGGCGCCGCGTCCAGAAAGGGGGCGAGAAGCTGAAGCCGGTCTTGCGGCACCACGTCGGCCAGGCATTCGTGGTCCGCCCGGTGCAGGGCGGCGACCCTGTCGGCGCGGGCAAGCGCCATGTCGGCGGCCGCGAAGCCATGGGCCCATTCGCCGGTCCGGCGCTTGGGCGCGCGACTTGCCTCGACCACCGCGTAAGCGGTGGCGAAGCGATCGGCGAGCGCCGGGCCGATCCAGTCCGGAGCCTTGTGATAAAGGTGATAGGTCAGGAAAACATCGGGGCGGTAGCCCTCGCGCGCCCAGTCGTCGCCGATGCGGCGAGCTTCTGCCCGCGCGTCGGCTTCGATCCGGTTCTGCCGCGATACGCCGCCCTCGCGGGACCAGGAGCGGAACCGGGTCGCGATCCGCACCTCGTGTCCGGCAAGTTCGAGCGCGCGCACCAGAAGCCGGCCCATGGTCCGGTCGCCGGAGGGAACCGGATCGTCCAGCGGTTTCATCGGGGCGGTAAAGGCGATGCGCATGACCTGTTCAGAGCACGGCCTTGAAGCGCTCTGCAAGCATGTCGAGCCCCGGGTCCGCGGAAAAACGGGTACGCACGTCCTCTTCCGCGGCAAGCCCGAGGCGCTCCCGCAAGGCCGGGTCCCGTGCGAGACGTTCGATGGCCTCCGCAAGCGAGCGGGGATCTTCCGGCGGCACCAGAACACCCGTCTCTCCGTCCCGGACCAGTTCGGGGATCGCCGAGACATTGGTTGCAAGACAGCAGACCCCCATCGCCGCCGCTTCCATCAAAACGTTGGGGAGCCCGTCGCGGTCGCCCGAACGCGCGACCTTGGATGCCAGCACGAAGAGGTCCGCGCGGCGTGCCGCCGCGATCACGTCCTCGCGCGGGCGCGCGCCCTGCCAGCTTATGCGCGCGCCGATGCCAAGCCGCTCGGCATGTGCCTTGAGGTCCTCGGCCTTTTCACCGCCGCCGATGTGCTCGAAGCGCCAGTCGAGGTTGGCGGGCAGGCGGGCAAGGGCCTCCAGCAGGTCGTCGTAGCCCTTCTTCTCCACGGCACGCCCCACGGACAGCAGCCGCACGGGCCCGCCGGCGCCACCGTCGGCGGCACGCTTGCCCGGTGTCCGGCGTGGAAAGGGCGAGAAATCGAGGCCGTGATAGACCAGATCGATCTTTTCCGGCCGCGCGCAAAGCCCGCGCAAGTGGTCTAGATTGACCTTCGTGCAGGTCACGCCCCAGGCCGCATCGTCGAGCTTCACTCGCAGGTCCCACTCCGGACTTGTCCAGATGTCCTTGGCATGGGCGGAAAACGACCACTTGCGGCCCGACAGGTGGGCCGCATAGCGCGCGACCGAGCAGGGCGTGTGCAGATAGTGGGTGTGGATCCACGTCACGTCTTCGGGCAGTTCACGGGCGAACACGCAGGCCTGTCCCCAGCGCCGCTGGCGGTTCGCGTTCGGTTCATGCGCGAAGTCGGCTTCGTAGAGCGCGCGGGCGGCTGCGTATGTCGGCTGCTTCTCCGCCCATCTGCGGGCGCGGGCGACGCGCGCCGGATCATCCTTGATGTACTCCGGCAGATACAGAACGTCCGAGGTGATCTGCCGGTGCACCGCGTGGATGAACGGGTCGTACGGCCTTCTCAGGGCGACGATGAGCTGTCCGATGCCGCGCTGCTGGAGGCCGAACATTTCCTGCGCGATGAAGGTTTCGGACAGGCGCGGATAGCCTTTGACGACGACGGCGATGCGGGACATTCAAGATTTCCGGTAAGGGGACGGACGTCCCTCAGTAGGCGGGGACCATGCGCGGCGCCGCGCGCACCGTGCGGGATTCCAGAATGGTCTCGACACGGTCGCCGATGACGGTCAGTCCGCCCAGCAGGTTGTCGACACCGGCCTTGGAGGGCGGCGCGAGGAAGGGCAGTTCCTCCAGTGCGTCGATCATCTTGTCCACGTCCGGATATTCGTCGATCGGCAACACCTTGAGCAGGCCGATATCCTCGGCCCGGGTCGCGCGGATCGACTGTTCGCGACGCGGCACCACGCGCGGCACGAGCAGCGTCGGCTTGTCGAAGGAGAGGATCTCGCAGAACGTGTTGTAGCCGCCCATGCCGACGATGGCCCGCGCGCCCGCCATGTAGGGCTCGATGGTGGGCAGGAAGCGCAGGATGTGGACGTCGCGCAGCGTGTCCGCGCGCGCCTGGAACTCCGCCACCGCCGAGGCCGGCATGAAGGGGCCGAGCACGATGAGGGCGGGAAACAGCGGGCGCGTGCGCGATTCGTAGGCGCGCATCACCCAGTCGACCATCTCCACCCCGTCGCCGCCGCCGCCGGGCGTGACGAGAATGTAGGGCTCGTCGTCGAAGGGCAGGGGCTCGGTGATGCGGGCATCCGCCGGGATCGTGCGGCGCAGGTAACCGGTGTTCATCGCCTTCTTGTGGACGGAGGCCGGCAGGCCCATGCCCTCGAGCGGGTTGTGAAGGTCGGGCGGGCCGTAGATCCAGATCTCGTCGTAGAGTTTCTCCAGCGCCGGATCGACACCCTTGCGGGTCCATTCCTCGCGCAGCACCGCCGGATCGTCCATGACGTCGCGCAGGCCCAGAACGAGGCGGGTGTTGCCCTGCTTCTTGAGCATTTCCAGCGTGCCGAGGATCTCGCCGCGCAGGCCGAGCGGTTCCTTGTCCACGATCAGGATGTCGGGGTCGAACACCTTGGCCGTATGCTCGATGATCGAGGATCGGATGGCCAGGATGTGCTCGATGTTGAGCGACAGCGACAGGGGGGTGTATTCGCCGTTCCGAAGCTTTATGACGCCTGGGATGCGCACGAAATCGACGCGGGAGCGAAATTCGAAGCTGCCGATGATCGGCGATCCGGACAGGATCAGCACCGAGAGGTCCTGAAAGCGTCGCGCCAGCGCGTGGGCGATGGTGCTGCAGCGCCGCAGGTGGCCGAGGCCGAAGGAATCGTGACTGTAGATAAGGATCTTCGGCGAGCTGGTGCTCATGCTAGCGGTCCGCTTCCGACATTGGCTTGCCCCTTGAGCGTCTTGCAAGCGGTTGCCGGAACCGGAAGGCCGATTGCCGGTCGCGCGATCCCGCCTGTCCTGACGGGCCGTTGGTGAACGGCCCTTGTCGTGGCGCTTGCGGGCTCAAGACGTCGCTACTTCGCTTCCCTGAAGCCATTCCGGCGGGTTGTCATCATGGCGGCGGTGCGGGTTGCGGCTGCGGGGGGAGACAGCCCAATTCGACTTGCCGGACGGACCGGTCTCGTCCTGCGAGCCGTTCAAACCGCCGTCCGGACAGGTCCGTGCACCGGAATCTTCCTATTTCTCTAGCCGTCGTGACTTTTGGATGCAAGGGCCTCGCCCGTATGCCCGGGCGCTGCGGCAGCCGGGCCTGCCGGGAAACGAAAGGGCTGCCGACCGGCGGCCGGAACTTGCGGCGCACCGTTTCGCTGCCCTCGCGGGAGGTGCGGGCGGGAGGTGAGAAAAGGTGGGAGGCGGGGGTGGCAGGGCCGTTGCAATTCTGGTGAGATCGCCAAAGGCCAACTGGCCAATCAGGTCACCCGCGCTATGATGCGGGTGCTTCTATTCGCGGCGGGCGGCTGGCGCGCCTTCCCGGAACATGCGGGCTGATATGGAAAAAAGCCTTTTCCGGTTCATCTGGCGCTTCAGTTCGCGCCAGCAGATGGTGATCCTGTTGATCACCATCGTTTCGTATCCGGTCACATACATCCTGCTCGAGTTGCCCAAGCTGATCGTCAACGACGCGATCCAGGGCGAGAACTTTCCGCGCGCCTTCTACGGGATGGAGTTCGATCAGGTGTCCTACCTGGTCCTGCTGTGCTTCACGTTTCTCGGCCTCGTGGTCCTGTCGAACGGCATCAAGCTGATCCTCAACGTCTACAAGGGGCGGCTGGGCGAACGGATGCTGCGGCGGCTGCGATTCGAGCTGTTCCAGCGCGTGCTGCGTTTCCGCCTGCCGCATTTCAAGAAGGTGAGTTCGGGCGAGATCATTCCCATGATCACCTCCGAGGTGGAGGACGTGGGCGGCTTCATCGGCGAGGCGATCGCGCTTCCCGCCTACCAGGGCGGAATGCTGGCCGTGCAGATCGGCTTCATCTTCATGCAGGATCCGCTGCTGGGACTGGCCGCGATCTCGTCCTATCCCATGCAGGCCTATGTGATCCCGAAGCTGCAGCGCAGGGTCGTCCTGCTGTCGCGCCAGCGGGTGCGCAATGTGCGCCTGATCGCGGACAAGGTGGGCGAATCGATCGGTGGCATTTCCGAGATCCACGCCAATGACGCCTCGGCCTGGCATTCGGCCGACCTGGCCGACCGGCTGTATGCCAACTACCTGATCCGCTTCAAGATCTTCAACTGGAAGTATTTCATAAAGTTCCTCAACAACTTCATGAACCAGTTGACGCCCTTCCTGTTCTACCTGATCGGCGGCTGGCTGGTGATCGAGGGCAATCTGTCGATCGGCGCGCTTCTGGCGGTCATCGCGGCCTACAAGGACCTGGCGGGCCCGTGGAAGGAGCTCCTGTCCTACTACCAGATGGTCGCCGACGTGGACGTGAAGTACCAGACGGTGGTCGAGAACTTCGATCCCATCGACATCTATCCGGTCTCGCGTCTCACCGCCGACGAGGACACCACGCTCGAGGGACCGCTGGTCATGAAGTCGGTGACCTTCTCCGGCGGTGCCGCCGGGCAGGAGGTCTTCGACGTGTCGTTCAAGGTCGACGAGGGCACGCATGTCGCGGTGATCGGCCCCGACGGGTCGGGACGTTCGGAGGTGTTGCAACTCGCGGCCGGGCTGATCGGGGCCACCTCGGGGCGGGTGGAGATTGGCGGTCACAATCTCGATCATCTGCCCGAATCCGTGCTCGGCCGGCAGATCGCCTATGTCGGCTCCTCCGTGCATGTGTGGACCGGAACCTTGCGCGACAACGTGGTCTACGGCCTGCGGCACAGGCCGCTGCGCGCGCCCGACCGCGAGGGCTCGGAAAAGGCCGACCATGAGCGCCGGCTTGCCGAGGCACGCGCGACCGCCAACCCCGAATATGACGTCGAGGCGTCCTGGGAGGATCTCGAGCGGGTCGGTTGCGAGGACATCGAGGGGCTCGATGCCCGGGCGCTCGATCTCATCGAGATGGTCGGCCTTGCACCCGATGTCTACAGGATGGGCCTGCAGTCGCCCATCGATCCGACCGAGCGTCCAAACGTTGCTGAACGCATCCTGAGCGTGCGCAAGGCGCTTGCCGACAAGGTCGCGCATGACGAGCGCCTGTCGGCGATGATCGAGCTGTGGCAGGTCGAGGCGTTCAACAACTCGGCCTCCATCGCGGAGAACCTGCTGTTCGCGGCCCCCGCCGACCAGAGCGAGGGGCTTGCCTCGCTCGCCGCCGACGCGGAGGTGGTCGCCGTGCTCAGGAAGACCGGCCTCTATCAGAAGCTGGTCAACATCGGCGCGCGCATCGCGGAGACCATGGTCGAGCTCTTCTCCAACGTCTCGGGCGATTCCGGCCTGCTGGGCGACTATTCCTTCATCACCCAGGAGGAACTGCCGGAGTTCGAACGCATCACCCGCATCACGCGGCTCGAGAGCGGGCGCACGGGGCTTGCCACCGCCGACGAGATCCGCCTGATCGGCCTGGCGTTCAAGCTGGTGCCGGCCCGCCACCGCCTCGGCCTTCTCGACGACGCTCTCAAGGAGGAGATCGTGGCCGCGCGCGACGCGTTCCACAAGCGTTTCGCCAGTGTCGACGGCCGCTTCGTGGAGTTCGACCGGGACAGCTACATCGCGCCCATGTCCATCGAGGACAATCTTCTTTTCGGCCGTCCGCGCGTTGACCGCCGCGACGCGCGCGAGCGCATCGACAAGGTGATCCGCGCCCTGGTCGAGGAAGCGGATCTGCGCGGGCCCATCATCCGGGCCGGCCTCGATTTCCACGTCGGGGTCGCCGGTTCGCGCCTGTCCACCGGCCAGCGCCGGCGCGTGGCGCTGGTGCGCGCCCTGATGAAGAACGCGCGCATCACCATTCTCGACGAAACGGCCGTCAGTCTGAACGACGACGACAAGGCCCTGCGGGCGACGATCCGCGGCGAACTGGCCGGACGGACGCTTCTCTTCGGCGCGACGAATTTGCCCGTTGCCGAGGAATTCGACCATAGTGTCATCATGCAGCAGGGAAGGGTGAAGAACGATGCCGAAACCTGAGGCCGCCCGCCGGTGAGCCCGCTCTCGCAACCCTTTCCCCGAGACAAGGAACGCCGGTCGCCCCTGAAGCGGACGATCAGGTATTCAAAGGAGGTAATGTGACCCTAGACGCGGAAGTCGATGCATTGCGGCGCGTGCCGCTCTTCCGGGGCATCGACGCGACCAAGCTCAGGCTGCTCGCCTTCATTTCCGATCGCACCCGCTTCGCCCAGGGCGAATACCTGTGCCAGCAGGGCGAGGAGGGCGACAGCGCCTTCATCCTGCTCGACGGCTCGGCCGACATCAGGGTGGAGACCCCCGATGGCGAGAAGACCGTCGCCCGTCTCGGGCGTCATTCCATTGTTGGCGAAATTGCCATCCTGTGCGACGTTCCTCGGACAGCCTCCGTGGTCGCTGCGGAGGAACTTGATGTCCTGACTGTTTCCAAGGACGATTTTCTGCGCCTGCTCAAGGAGTTCCCCGACATGTCGCTCGAGGTCATGCGCACGCTCGCGCAGCGTCTGGAACGCACCACCCAGGACCTGGCGACGCTCAAGGCGTCGACCGGCGCGGCTGCGTGAAAGGGAACGATGGCGTGACGACGGGTGCCGGGCTTTCGCTCAAGATCTGGGGCGTCCGGGGATCGACCCCGACGCCGGGACCGACGACCCTGCGCTACGGCGGGGAGACAACTTCGTTCGAGATCCGCTGCGGCGACGACCTCGTGCTCGTGGACTGTGGTTCGGGCGCGCGCAATCTTGGCGGGTTCCTGCATGGCGGCCCGCCCCGCGCCTTCGACCTGTTCTTCACCCACACCCATCTCGATCACATTTGCGGGCTGCCCTTTTTCAAGCCCGCCTATGACGAACGCTTCAGCATCAATGCCTGGGCCGGCCATTTCGCCGACAAGCAGGAACTGATGGACATCATCTGCCGCATCATGTCCCCGCCGATCTTTCCGGTGGCGGCCAAGCAGCTCAAGGCCGTGACGTTCCGCAACTTCGTCGGTGGCGAGCTCATCGAGCGCGAGGGCGGCATGAATATCTCCACTGTCGTGCTCAATCACCCCGGCGGGGCGACGGGCTACCGCTTCGATCACGCCGGGAAGTCCATCTGCATCATCACCGACCATGAGCATGGCGTGCCCGGGATCGACAGCGCCTTGCGCCGCTTCGTGGAGGGGGCCGACGTGATGATCTACGATGCCATGTTCACCGACGACGAGTATCCGACCTACGTGGGGTGGGGGCATTCGACCTGGCAAAAGGGCGTGGAACTGGCGCTTGAGGCGGGCGTGCGCCATCCGGTCATGTTCCATCACGACCCGCGCCGCTCCGACGACGCGCTCGACGCCATCGCCGAGGCCGCCGCCGCCCGTCATCCCGGCGCGCTGGTGGCGCGTGAGGGCATGGTGCTCACGCCCTGAGGGTACGTCCCGTTCACGCTCTGCTCGGCAAGAGGTGACTTGTCCGCGAGCCGGACGACATGCTCTTCTTTTCGCGTTCCGGTGCCGTGGAATGAACGGGTGGACCGGTCGAGGGAGCGCGTGACAGATGGACGATCCTGCAAGCCGTGACGCGCTTCCGGCCCCCGGGACGCCCCGTCGAGCGGACCGGGCGTCCTGGCTGTCCCGACTGCGCCGGGTTGCCGCCGACGAACGCGCCATGCCGGCGCGCGTGCGGGCCGAGCTTCGGGCGCGGGAGACGAGCGCGGAACGGCTGATCGGCTGGATCCAGCTCGCCCTTGTCGTGTTCTTTGCCGTCCTCTATTCGCTTGCCCCGCGCGCGGAAGGTGCGGCCGGGTTCAATTTCGTGCCGCTGGCGCTGGCCGCCTATTTCCTGTTCACCGTGCTGCGCGTCGCGCTGTCCTATCGCACCGTGTTGCCGGGCTGGTACCTGGTGCTCTCGATCGTGGTCGACGTGGCCCTTCTCTGCGGCCTGATCTTTTCCTTCCACATCCAGTATGCCCAGCCGGCGACCTTCTATCTGAAGGCTCCCACGGTGATGTATTTCTTCCTCTTCATCGCCTTGCGGGCGTTGCGCTTCGACCCGCGCTTCGTGCTCGTGACCGGGCTGGTGGCCATCGCCGGCTGGGCGGCCCTGGTCGGCTACGCCATCCTTCCGGCGCTGTCGGAGATGCGCGTGACGCGCAACTATGTCGAATATCTCACCTCCAATGCGATCCTGCTCGGCGCGGAACTCGACAAGAGCATCGTCCTTCTCGGCGTGACCCTGCTTTTGACGCTGGCGCTCTATCGCGGGCGCCAGGTGCTCGTCGCGGCGGTGCGCGAGGAGGCGGCGGCCTCGGATCTGAAGCGATTCTTCGCGCCCGAGGTCGCCAGTTCCATCACCGGAGCCGACGAGGCGTTGGTCGCGGGGCGCGGCGAGGTGCGCGAGGTGGCCGTCCTCATGGTCGACATTCGCGGCTTCACGCGCATTGCCGCGAGCCTTCCGCCCGAAACCGTCATGGCCGTGCTCGCGCGCTACCAGGGCGCGGTGACACGTCTCGTCGAGGACGGGGGAGGGCGTGTCGACAAGTACCTGGGCGACGGGGTGCTCGCGACCTTCGGCGCCGTCACGCCGAGTGCGTCAGCGTCCGCGTCGGCGCTTGCGGTCGGCGAGGGACTGCCGGCGCTTTTTCGCGCGCTCGCGCCGGAGCTTCAGGCGCTGGGCTGGCCCGAACCGCTGCGCGCGGGCGCGGCGATTGCCGCCGGGCCGGTCACCGTCGGGGTCGTTGGCGGCGACGAGCGTCTGGAATTCACCGTCATCGGGGATGCGGTCAACCGCGCTGCCAAGCTGGAGGATGCCAACAAGTCCGTCGGGTCGGTCGTACTCACCGATGCCGAAACCTTCGCGCTTGCCCGCTCCCAGGGCTATGCGGGCACCCCGCGCGAGACCCGTGGACAGGTTGCGGTCGCCGGGCTCGACGGTCTCCGCGACCTTGTCGTTCTCGCCTGAGATCGCCTCCGCACCTTTGCCGGTCTTGACCGCCGGGTGCCCAGCTTGTCACTTGTTGCCCCGGAGGAACGCCGTGCATCCCGCACGGACGTCAGACGGGGAGGTCTCATGGAGCTTCGGGAAGGTTTGGCCGCTGTTGTAACGGGCGGTGCATCGGGACTTGGAGCGGCAACGGCCCGCAGGCTGGCGGCAGCCGGCGTCAAGGTCACGCTTTTCGACATGAACAGGGAGCAGGGAGAAGCGATCGCGAGCGAGATCGGCGGCGCGTTCGAGGAGGTCGACGTCACCAGCGACGAGAGCGTCGCCGCCGGCTTCGCGGCCGCGCGCGCGCGGTTCGGACCCGAGCGCATCCTGGTCAATTGCGCCGGCATCGCTCCGGGATCGAAGACCACCTCGCGCGGCGAGCCGCACCCCATGTCGCTCTTCGAGAAGGTCATCGCCGTCAATCTGATCGGCACCTTCCGCTGCATCTCACAGGCCGCCACCGCCATGGTCGAACTCGATCCGGTTACCGGTGACGGCGAGCGCGGCGTGATCGTCTCGACCGCGTCGGTCGCCGCATTCGACGGCCAGATCGGGCAGGCGGCCTATTCGGCGTCCAAGGGTGGCGTCGCCTCGATGACACTTCCCGTCGCGCGCGATCTCGCCAAGTCGGGCGTGCGCGTGGTGACAATCGCGCCGGGGCTTTTCGAAACGCCGATGCTTCTCGGCCTGCCGCAGGACGTGCAGGATTCCATCGCCGCCCAGATTCCGTTTCCCTCGCGTCTCGGCAAGCCGGCGGAATACGCCGATCTGGTTGCCGCGATCTGCGCCAATTCCATGCTCAACGGCGAGACGATCCGCCTCGACGGCGCGATCCGCATGGCACCGAAGTAACCACATGCCAGCTTCGCGGGGCGGTGCACGGTTGTGCCGCCCTGCGGTACGCGCAAGGGTCGGCCCCAGCCCCGCGATCTTCTCGCTTGTCGACGCAGGCGAAGCGCGCATAAACAGGGAGCCTGAACGCTCCCTTTTTCCGGAAAAACCGACGTGGATCACCCGATTTCGTCCCCGGCCAGTGCCGCGGGACCGACCGCGCGCGCCGAAGGCCGCCTGCCGCTTCTCGATGCCCTTCGCGGTCTTGCCGCCCTCGGCATCCTGTGGCGCAACATCTTCGTCTTCGGGCTGCCCACGGTTGCCTTCACCCTGCCGGAGGAGTGGGGCCTGTCGACCGCCTCCAACGTCTTCACCTGGCTTTTCGTGGTGATCTTCGTCGACGGCACCATGCGCGGCCTGTTTTCCATGCTCTTCGGTGCGACGGCCATCCTCATCATGGCCCGCCACGAGCGCAATCCGGGCGGTGTCTTCGCGGCCGACCTGTATTTCCGCCGCCTGATGTGGCTCGTCGCCTTCGGTCTGGTGCATGGCTATCTGCTGCTGTGGCCCTTCGACGTTCTGTACGTCTACGGGCTGCTCGGCATGTTCCTGTTCGTGTTCCGCAACATGAGCGGGCGCGCGCTTCTGGCGATCGCGCTCGTCCTGTTCGCGATCTCCTCGGTCAAGGACGGCACCGGCTGGAGCCTGGAACAGGCATCCATCGACGCCTTCGATGCCAAGCAGGCGGCGATGCAGGCCTCGGGGGAGACGGACACGGCGGAGACCGCAGCGCCGGAGACCGGCACCGAAGCCGGTGCGGAAAGCGCAGCGGACGCGTCCGCTCAGGAAGGGCCTTCGGATCTGGAGGAGGCCGTACGGATCGAACTGGAGGATCTGGAACGCCTCGCGCTAGCCGAGATCGACGAGCGGCTCGCGCCCTATCCGGATCTTCTTCGCACCATCGCGGCGGAGACCTTCCAGGAGCAGACCACGCTGTTCTTCACCGACCATGTGCTGGACGTGGGCGCGATGATGTTCTTCGGCATGGCCTTATTCCGTCTCGGCGCCTTCAGCGGGCGCTGGCCCTTGCGCCGGTCGACGGCGATGGCGGCAATCGGTCTTTCGGGGGGCGTCGTGCTCGGGTTCCTCATTCACGGCACGACCACGCTCGCGGGCTTCGAGAACTGGCAGATCGGTACCGCCGACGCCTATCTCTACAATGCCCGCCGCCTTTTGTTGTGCCTCGGTCTGATCGGGCTGTTCGACGTGCTGCTGCGCCGGCACGCGGGTGTGGTGCTGCTTGCGCCTCTTGCGGCGGTCGGACGCATTCCGCTCACCACCTATGTCGGCCAGACGGTGGTCTGCATCGTGCTGTTCTATGGCCTCGGCTTCGGATTGTTCGGAACGTTCGAGCATCACGAACTGCTGCTCATCGCCTTCGCCATCAACGCGGTTCAGATCGTTCTGGCCGTGCTGTGGGCGCGCACCGGCCGGCAGGGGCCGCTTGAAGCGCTGCTGCGCTTCCTCATTCGCGGCGGCGGCGTTCTGCCGGAGCGCGGCGTCGTCATGCGCGTTCCGGCCGCATCCGCGTCCCCGGAAAAACCCTCACCGGAGCGGAGCCGGACAGCGCGCGCAGCGGCATCCGGCAAGGCAAAAGGCGGTTTGCGTCGCTGAGACGGTTGCCCTCAACGCCTCGATGTTTCACCCTTCCCCTTTCAAGGAGGGGTTGCCATGAGGTTGCTGAGGAACGCCGACAAGGGCTCGCACGCACGAGACGGGCGATTGCATCCCCCCTTGCGCGGGGCGCGCGGCCTGCCCGGTCTCGCCGTCTGCGGTGCCCTCGCGGCCCTGCTCCTGGCACCCGCTCCGGTCCGCGCGACCTCGTTTTCCTCCGTTCCCTGTCCGCTTGCGCTTGTGCTGGCGCTGGACGTGTCCTCCAGCGTCGACGAGCGGGAATATGCCCTGCAGATGAAGGGGCTTGCCGCCGCCTTCCGGGAGGAGACGGTCCAGTCGGCGATCATGGCCACGGGCGGCATTCTCGTCACCGCCTTCGAGTGGAGCGGACGCGACCAGCACGTCACCCATGCGGACTGGCGCTATCTCGCCACGCGGGCGGACATCGAGACCTTCGCCGACCTGCTGGCCCGGAGCCGGCGTCAGCACACGAGCTATCCCACCGCGCTCGGCTATGCGCTCGGACATGCCGCCATTCGCCTGTCTTCCGCGCCGCGCAGACGCCTGCGTCAGGTGGTCGATATTTCCGGCGACGGGGTCAACAACGAGGGCTTCCCGCCCGCCAGCGCCTATCGCGCCTTCGACTACGCACGCATTACCGTCAACGGACTGGTGGTGCGCGGCGCCGATCCCGATCCCTTGCCCTATTACACGCGGGAGGTGATCCGGGGGTCGGGCGCCTTCGTGGAGGTCGCGGAAACCTATTCGGACTACGCCAGGGCCATGGCGCGCAAGCTCCTGCGCGAGATCTCCGGCGCGCCGCTTGCCGGGCTGGAGCGGTATCGGGCCGGCCCGCACGCATCAATACCCGTCACACGCTGAACGGGGCGGGGGAGGCCTCAGTCGCAGCCCGGGCGCGATGACGTCCCTATGGGGCCGCGCCCGGTGCCGCCGACGACGGCGCCCGACGAGCCGCACCCCGTGCCCGGCGCCACCGCGCGCTCCTCGGGAACGGATCCTGCCATGCAGTCCGCGTAGGCGTTGTCATAGGCCTGCTGCCAGGCGTCGTCCTGCGCATCGCCAAGCGCGTCCAGAGTCGCGAGGCCGCCGCCCAGGCGTGCGCCCTGGCCCGCGCCGCGACGGCTCCAGTCGCTTCCAGGCCGGGTGCGGCCGGCAAGGCCGCCGATCACCGCGCCTCCGACGGCCTCTTCCGCGACCCGTTCGCCAAGCTCGCGCGAGGACGGCAGGCGCGCACGCTCGCTGGCACGTCCCGCCTGTGCCTCGGCATAGGCCCGGCAGGTCTCGGGATCCGGGCCGCTGTCGGCACGTGCGAGACCGGCGAATCCCGCCGCCGCGCCAAGTCCCAGCACGACCACGATCGCGAGAGCCCTGCGCCGACTCGCGGGAGCTTGCGTGATGCTGTTGCGGGTGTTCATGAGCCCTCCGTCCTTTTGCGGATATGCAGTCCCTGGTTGCGGCAAGCCTAATCGACTCCGCCCTTCCGCATGATTAACGTGAGGTGAAAAGCGGATGCCCGGAGAACGCGCGCATTCCGCGGAAAAGGGGGGCTTCACAGAGGAAATATTTTAGGCTTAAAATAAATCAGCGCCGCCAGAGAGCGGATCGGCGCGGCGGGGATGCCCTGTCGCACCTGACAAGAACAACCAGTCACCATCCAGCAGCCGGCCGTCAAGCGGCGCGCGGGCGCTTCTGAGGGGAGAATGCAATGCGGAAAGTGATGTTGGCGGCTGCAGCCACGGCGGCCCTTGGCCTTGCCGGCGGCGCGGCCCATGCCGAAAGTCTGAAGATCGGTTTCCTCGCCACCCTGTCGGGTCCGCCCGCGGTTCTGGGCGAGCACATGCGCGACGGCTTCCTGCTGGGCGTCAAGCAGGCCGACGGCAAGCTCGGCGGTCTCGACACCGAGGTTCTGGTCGTCGATGACGAACTGAAGCCGGATGCCGCGCTCACCAAGGTTCGCGGCCTTCTGGAGCGCGACGAGGTCGACATGATGGCCGGCGTCGTCTTCTCCAACGTCATGATGGCGGTCTACAAGCCGATCATGGACAGCGAGACGATTTTCGTCGGCGGCAACGCCGGCCCGTCGCCCATCGCGGGCAAGGCCTGCTCGCCCTACTTCTTCACCACCTCCTACCAGAACGATCAGAACCACGAGGCGATGGGCAAATACGCCCAGGACGCCGGCTACAAGCGCATGATCGTGATGGCCCCGAACTATCAGGCCGGCAAGGATTCCATCGCCGGCTTCAAGCGCCACTTCAAGGGCGAGATCGTCGACGAGCTCTACACCAAGCTCGGCCAGCTCGATTTCAACGCCGAGCTGACGCGTATCGCGGCGGCCAAGCCCGACGCGGTCTTCGCCTTCATGCCGGGCGGCATGGGCTTCAACCTGGTCAAGCAGTACGACCAGGCCGGCCTGAAGGGCGAGGTTCCCTTCCTCTCCGCCTTCACCGTGGACGAGACGACGCTTCCCGCCACCAAGGACACGGCGGTCGGGATGCTGGCCGGCGCTCAGTGGGCGCCCGACCTCGACAACGAGGCCAACAAGGCTTTCGTCGCCGCCTTCGAGAAGGAATACGGCTATGCGCCCTCGGTCTATGCCGCACAGGGCTACGATGCGGCGCAGCTCATCGACGGCGCGCTGAAGGAAGCTGGCGGCAAGGCCGACAAGGCCAAGCTGATGGAGGCCATGAAGGCCGCTCCCTTCGACAGCGTTCGCGGTGACTTCTCCTTCAACACCAACCACTTCCCGATCCAGGATGTGTATGTGGTGAAGGCGGTGAAGCGTGACGACGGCAAGTATGTCACCTCCGCCATGGAAAAGGTGTTCGACGACAAGGTCGACGCCTATGTCGGCGAGTGCCGCATGAAGTGACGGTTTCGACCCGGCCCGCGCGGATGTGCGGGCCGGGCTGCCGTTTCTCCCGCGGACGCCCTGACGATGGCGCCGCGCCGCCTTGATGCGTCCGCACGCGTCCTGATCGAACCGCCCGAAACCGCGAGGCCCAAGCCTTGAGCGCGACCCTCCTTGCCGTGCAGACTCTGAACGGCCTGCAGCTCGGCATTCTCCTCTTTCTCATCGCCGCCGGCCTGACCCTTGTCTTCGGCGTCATGGACTTCATCAACCTCGCCCACGGCGTCCAGTACATGCTCGGCGCCTATCTGGCGGTTGCCGCCTATGCCGTCACCGGAACCTTCTGGGGCGCGCTCGCCCTGGGGCTTGTCGGCTCTCTCGTGCTGGGCCTCGTGCTCGAGATGCTGGTCTTCCGGCATCTCTACGACCGAAGTCACCTCGACCAGGTGCTGGCGACCTTCGGCATCATCATCTTTCTCAACGAGGCGGTGCGCGCCATCTGGGGCTCCGCGCCGCTGACGCTGCCCATGCCCGACGCGCTCTCGGGCTCGTTCGAGCTGATGGACGGGCTGCGCTATCCGGTCTACCGCATCGCGCTGATCGTCTCGGGCCTGGGCGTTGCCGTGCTGCTCTATCTGCTGGTGACCCGCACCCGCGCGGGAATGCTCGTGCGTGCCGGCGCCACCAACGCCACCATGGTGTCCGCACTCGGCGTCAACATCCGCCGCCTGTTCATGCTGGTCTTCGGTTTCGGCGTCATGCTGGCGGGCTTCGCGGGCATTCTCGCGGCGCCCATCCTGGTGGTGGAACCGGGGATGGGCGACAACCTGCTGATCCTCACCTTCGTGGTGATCGTGATCGGCGGCATCGGGTCCATTCGCGGTGCGTTCCTCTCCGCCCTCATCGTCGGCCTGGTGGACACGCTGGGGCGTGGTTTCGCCACCGACATCGCCCGCCTCGTGCTCTCTCCCTCGGCCGCCAATGACGTCGGCCCGGCCATCGCCTCCATGCTCATCTACGTGCTGATGGCGGGCGTGCTGTTCTTCCGGCCGACCGGCCTCTTCCCCGTGCGCAACGGATGAAAACGACCGCCATGACCGACACTCCCCCCGCTGCGCCGCCGGCCGCCTCCCGCTTCGGCCGGGAAGGGCTGATCGCGCTCGTCGTCTTCGCCTGCTTTGCCCTGCTTCCTCCGCTGGCCGGGGCCCTCGACGACAGCTTCCTCGTCTTCTTCGCCATCCGCGTGATGGTCTTCGCCATCGCCGCCGTGAGCCTGTCCCTGATCCTGGGCTTCGGTGCGCTGGTCAGCTTCGGCCACGCCGCCTATCTGGGGATCGGCGCCTATTGCGTCGGCATCCTCGCCGAGCACAACTACTGGGACGTGACCGTCTCGCTCCCGGTGACGCTGCTGGTCTGTGGTCTCTTCGCCGCCGTCACCGGCGCGATCAGTCTCAAGACGCGCGGCGTCTACTTCATCATGATCACGCTCGCCTTCGGGCAGATGGCCTACTACACGGCGACCTCGCTTTCCGCCTATGGCGGAGACGATGGCCTGACGATCTGGGGCCGCACCGAGGTGCTGGGCTCGACCATGCTTTCCGACCGCACGACCTTCTACTACGTGGTGCTGGGCGTTCTGGTGCTGACCTATCTGTTGGCGCGCATGATCGTCGCCTCGCGGTTCGGACGCGTTCTGCAGGGGGCGAAACAGAGCGAGATGCGCCTGTCGGCGATCGGCGTGGATCCCTACTGGTACCGTCTCGCCGCCTATGTCATCTCGGGCATGATGGCCGGCGTCGCCGGGGCGTTGCTGGCCAACGCGGCCGAGTTCGTGTCCCCCGCCTACATGTCCTGGCACCGCTCGGGCGAACTGATCGTCATGGTCGTTCTCGGCGGGCTCGGATCGCTGATCGGCGCGGTGGTCGGCGCGGCCAGCTTCCTGGCGCTGGAGGAGGTGCTCTCCCATTTCACCGAGCACTGGCGGCTTCTCTTCGGGCCCTTCCTCGTTCTCGTCGTCCTGTTCGGGCGCGGCGGGCTCCTGTCGCTTCTTCCGGGAGGTCGCAAGGATGGCTGAACCGATCCTCAAGCTTGACGATCTCGCCAAGTCCTATGGCGCGCTCAAGGTGACCGACCACGTCGATCTCGAGGTGATGCCCGGCGAGATCCACGCCATCATCGGCCCCAACGGGGCGGGCAAGACGACCCTGATCGGTCAGATCTCGGGCGCGCTCCGGCCCGACAGTGGCCGTATCACCTTCAACGGCAGGGACGTGACCGCGCTCGGGATGCCGGCCCGCGCCCGCGCCGGCCTCGCCCGGTCGTTCCAGATCACCGAGATCCTGCCCGCCTTCACGACGCGCGAGAATGTCGCCCTCGCGCTTCAGGCGCGCCAGGGACATTCGTTCCGCTTCCTGGCCAATGTGGGACGCGATCGCGATCTCAACGACAGGGCCGGGGAATATCTTGCGGAACTGGGCCTTGCCCATCGCGCCGACATTCCCGCCGGTACGCTCTCCCACGGCGAGAAGCGGGCTCTGGAGCTGGCCATCGCGCTGGCGCTGGAACCGAAGCTCCTGCTTCTGGACGAGCCGATGGCCGGCACGGGGCGCGAGGAAACGGACCGCCTCGTCGAGGTGCTCCAGGCGCTCAAGGGACGCTATGCCATGCTTCTCGTCGAGCACGACATGAGCGCGGTCTTCGCGCTTGCCGACCGAATCTCGGTGCTTGTCTACGGCCAGATCGTGGCCACGGGCACGCCCGGGGAAATCCGCGCGAGCGCCCGCGTTCGCGAAGCCTACCTTGGCGAGGAGGGCGCGGCATGACCGCACTTCTGGACGTTTCCGACCTTCATGCGGCCTATGGCGCGGCGGAGGTACTTTTCGGCATGGGCTTCACGGTCGCGCGTGGCGAGGTGGTCACGCTGATGGGCCGCAACGGCATGGGCAAGACGACCACGATCCACACCATGATGGGCATGATGAAGGCGAGCGCCGGGCGCGTGGTCTTCGACGGGCAGGACCTTTCCGGCCAGCCCGCGTACCGCATCGCCCAGGCGGGCCTCGGCCTCGTGCCCGAGGGACGCCAGATCTTCCCCACCCTGAGCGTGGAGGAGAACCTGGTCGCCACCGCCGCGAACCGTTTCGGGGCGAAGCCCGGCTGGTCGCTCGATCGCGTTTACGGCTTTTTCCCACGCCTCAAGGAACGGCGCTCCAACATGGGCAACCAGCTCTCGGGCGGCGAGCAGCAGATGCTGGCCATCGGCCGGGCGCTGATGACCAACCCCAAGCTGCTGATCCTCGACGAGGCGACCGAAGGGCTCGCGCCGCTGATCCGCGCCGAGATCTGGGCCTGCCTCGACCGGCTCAAGGGCGAGGGGCAGTCGATCCTGGTCATCGACAAGAACGTCGATGCGCTGGAAAAGCTCGCCGACCGGCATGTCATCGTGGAAAAGGGGCAGGTCGCCTGGTCTGGAACCTCGTCGGAGCTTGCCGCCGACCCGACCCTTCGCGAGCGCTATCTCAGCGTGTGACGCGGCGCATGGTTGTCCGTGCAGGCGGGGCCTCGGTGCCGGTGGCAGTCTGCGGGCCCGGAAACCGGATGGCCGGGACACGGGCGGTTCCTGTCTCAGGCCGCCCTGTCTCAGGCGCTCTGTTTCAGGCGGAGCTTGTCGCTGGTTGCCCCGGGTCCTGGTGCTCGGCGAGATAGTGCGGCACCTGGTCGGCTGTCATCGGCCGGGCGAAGAAATACCCTTGCGCGAAGGCAACGCCGAGGCGTCGCAACTCAGCCAGTTCGCTGTGCGTTTCCACACCCTCGGCGATACAGTCGAGCTTGCGGTTGCGTGACAGGTGCACCAGTGAGCGCACGATGTCGAGGCTGGCGGGATTGGTGTCGATGCTGCTTACGAAGCTGCGGTCGATCTTCAGCTTGGTCAGCGGCAGGGCATGCAGGCGCGACAGGCTCGAATAGCCGGTGCCGAAGTCGTCGATCGCGACGCCGCAACCGAGGTCGCGCAGGAACTGCAGCGAGTTCTCCACCTGCGAGGCATCGAAGATGAACGCGGTTTCGGTGATCTCCAGGTCGAGCAGGCTGTTGTCGAAGGCCGAGCGCGTGATGAGCGCGGCGATCTTCAGGAGCGTGTCCGTGGACATCAGGTCGTGCGCGGAGAGGTTGAAGCTCAGCCGCATCCCTTTCGGCCATGTCTTGGCTTCCGACAGTGCCTTGCGGAGCAGTTCGCACGTCAGCCTGGAAATGATGCCCGTGCGCTCGGCGATGGGAATGAACTCGCCCGGCGACACGGTTCCCAGGTAGGGGCTTTGCCAGCGTGCCAGGGCCTCGAAGGCGACGGGCCGGTTGGTTCGGATATCGACGATCGGCTGGAAGGCGACGCTGAGCTCCAGGTCGAGATCCGCGCCGCGCAACGTCTGCTCGATGAGGGACTCGCGGTGGATCATCTCCTTGTGCGCGTCGGAGAAGACGGTCGCCGCCCCCCGGTTCAGCCTCTTCGACTGGTAGAGCGCGAAATCGGCCCGATTCATGAGTTCGGTTGGCGAGGGGACGTCGGCTCCGTCGCGCGCAAATCCGATGGAACTGGACACCTGCACCCGGGCCGTCGGCAGTGCGACGGGTCGTGACAGGGCTTCGCACAGCCCCTGTCCTCTGGTCGTGAGCGCCCCTCCGCCGATCTCCCCGGTCACAAGGATGGTGAACTCGTCGCCTCCGAGCCTTGCGGCGAAGGTGCCGTCGGTCAGGCAGGCCCGCCGCAGCCGTTCACCGATCTCGCGCAGGAGCTGGTCGCCCACCGAGTGCCCGTAGGTGTCGTTGACCGGCTTGAAGCCGTCGAGGTCGATGATGCCGACGCTGAAGGTTTCCCCGTTGGCGCGTGCGGCCCTGAACATCTCCTCCAGCCGTGAGAAGAATGCGCGACGGTTCGGCAGGTCCGTGAGGCTGTCGAGATTGGCGAGACGAAAGTTCTCCTCGCCCAGCGCTACCGCACGCGTCTGCGCTTCGACCATCTGGCGGAAGTGGTTGTAGTTGATCGTCACGATGATCAGCATGGCGATGGTGACGAGCACCACGTTCAGCGCGGAGGCAATGAACGTCGGTTCGCCTGTCGACATGAAAAACGTTACGAACAGCGTGTTGACGATCAGGGCGACGATCAGCGCCGCGGCGCGCAGGTACATGAGGCAGAAGACGCAGCTCACCAGCGTGATGGCCATGAAGAAGCTGACGTGGGCCTTGGTGTAGGGCGTTCCATAGCCATAGAGGCTGAGCGCCCATCCCGAGTAGGCGAGGGACAGAACGACGGCAAAGCGCAGCGTGCGCTGGAGCGCCGCCCGCGCGGCCTCCGCGTCCGGTTCGATATGCCGCTTGCGCCACCAGAAGAAGATCCGCGCCGCGCAGATCGCGCTGAGCAGGAGGGCGACATGGACCGTCAGCCAGGCCGGTGCGTGGGGGGACAGCGTGAGCGCCAGTGCCCAGGCGTTCATCATCAGGATGACGTAGAGGAGCGGAACCTGCCGCGAGAAGGCCCGATACTGCGCCTTCAGCAGCTCCGGGTCGTCCGGCAGGGCGAACATTCGCCCCAATGGGGCGAAAAGCCCCCCGCGGGCGCCGCTGCTTTCAGCAGTGCCGGAGGTGGGAGAATTCGCCGGACCTGGATCCTGTTGCATGGTTTGATCGCGCGCGCTTGCGGTTGGCTGGGGACAGAGCCCGAAGTCCCAAGAGGACTTCTGTCATGCTCTTTCCGGTGGCTTTTGCGTCTGGCCACTGTTCACTCTACGCATGCTTCCCATTTCAACAGGTTAACACAAGAGTCCTTTGCGGATTGTACGTGATGTTGTCAGCTATACGCTGGGGTATCAGGTGCTTTGGTCTGCTGGTGTCCAGCGGGATGGAGAAGGTACGAAAAAGGGCGGCCCTGGGCCGCCCTCTTGCATGATCCGTCAGTGTGGTGACGTGCGTTCGCGTCAGTCGACGCGGCGCACCGCGCCTTCCGCGGCCGAGGTCGTCAGCAGCGCATAGGCCTTGAGCGCGGTCGAGATCTTGCGCGTACGCTTCTCGACCGGCTTCCAGGCGGCGTCGCCCTTCGCCTCCATCGCGGCCCGGCGGCGCGCCATTTCCTCGTCCGACACGGCGAGGTGGATGGTGCGGCCCGGGATGTCGATCTCCAGCCGGTCGCCTTCCTCGGCAAGGCCGATGGCGCCGCCTTCGGCGGCTTCCGGCGAGACGTGGCCGATGGACAGGCCCGAGGTGCCGCCGGAGAAGCGGCCGTCGGTGACCAGGGCGCACTGCTTGCCCAGCCCCTTCGACTTCAGGTAGCTGGTCGGATAGAGCATTTCCTGCATTCCGGGACCGCCGCGCGGGCCTTCGTAGCGGATCAGCACCACGTCGCCCGCCTCGATCTTGCCGGTCAGGATGCCGCTCACGGCGCTGTCCTGGCTTTCGAAGATCCGCACGCGGCCGGTGAACTTGAGGATGGACTCGTCCACGCCGGCCGTCTTCACGATGCAGCCGTCCCGGGCGATGTTGCCGTAGAGCACGGCGAGACCGCCGTCCTGGGAATAGGCGTGCGCCTTGTCGCGGATGACGCCCGTCTCGCGGTCGTCGTCGACGCTCGGATAACGGCAGTCCTGCGAGAAGGCCGTCTGGGTCGGAATGCCGCCGGGGCCGGCGCGATAGAAGTCGATCACGCTTTCGGCGCCCGTGCGCTTGATGTCCCAGCGCTCGAGGGCGTCGGAGAGGCTCGGCGAGTGGACCATCGGCAGCGAGGTGTCGAGCAGGCCGGCGCGGTCGAGCTCGCCCAGGATGCCCATGATGCCGCCGGCCCGGTGCACGTCTTCCATGTGCACGTGGGAGACGGAGGGGGCGACCTTGCAGAGCACCGGAACCTTGCGCGACAGCTTGTCGATGTCGGCCATGGTGAAGTCGATCTCGCCCTCGCGCGCAGCGGCGAGCAGGTGCAGCACCGTGTTGGTCGACCCGCCCATGGCAATGTCGAGCGACATGGCGTTGTGGAATGCGGTGCGGTTGGCGATCACGCGCGGCAGCACGTTCTCGTCGCCCTGCTCGTAGTAGCGGCGCGCCAGGTCCACGACCAGGTGGCCGGCCTCGACGAACAGCCGCTCGCGGTCGGCGTGGGTTGCAAGCGTGGAGCCGTTGCCCGGCAGCGACAGGCCCAGCGCCTCGGTCAGGCAGTTCATCGAGTTGGCGGTGAACATGCCCGAGCAGGAGCCGCAGGTCGGACAAGCGGAGCGCTCGATGGCGTTGACGTCCTCGTCGGACATCTTGTCGTCGGCGGCGGCGACCATGGCGTCGACCAGGTCCAGTGCGCGCTCGGTGCCGTCGGCGAGCTTCACCTTGCCGGCTTCCATGGGGCCGCCGGAGACGAAGACCACGGGGATGTTGAGCCGCATGGCGGCCATCAGCATGCCCGGAGTGATCTTGTCGCAATTGGAGATGCAGACCATGGCGTCGGCGCAATGGGCGTTGACCATGTACTCCACGCTGTCGGCGATGATCTCGCGCGAGGGCAGCGAGTAGAGCATGCCGTCGTGGCCCATGGCGATGCCGTCATCGACCGCGATCGTGTTGAACTCCTTGGCGACGCCGCCGGCCTTCTCGACCTCGCGCGCGACAAGCTGGCCGAGATCCTTGAGGTGGACGTGACCGGGAACGAACTGGGTGAAGGAGTTCACGATGGCGATGATCGGCTTGCCGAAGTCACCATCCTTCATGCCGGTGGCGCGCCAGAGGCCGCGCGCGCCCGCCATGTTGCGTCCGTGAGTGCTGGTTCTCGACCTGTAAGTCGGCATTCTCGCCTCGGTAGGTTCGTATGACAATATTTCCGCAACACGGGGTACGAAATCACCGCGTGGGACGCAAGGAAATTACGTTTTGGGGCGATTTCGCCCCGGATCAAGGCCCTCCGCACGTCTGCGCGCGGGGACGGTTCGATGAGCATTGCGGTGGTGTCGTTCCTCGGCTTTGATGCGGTCCGGGCATCTGGGCCCGGGGGGTGAAGATCATGACAAGGGGTGTTTGTGGCGGCGGACTGCGCCGTCTTGGTGCGGTGCTGGTGGCGATCGTCGCCGGCCTGGTCTGCGCGGGGACGGCCGTTCCGGCCCGGGCGCTGGACATTCGAGACGACATGGCCTTCGAGGCGGTATGCCAGGGCAACTCGGCGGCCAGTTGCTACGTGCTCGCGGTTGGCAAGATAACCGCCGACACCCCGCGTGCCTTCCGCGCCTTTCTCGAGCGCGAGCAGCCCGAGGGCAACAGGGTGCTTCTTTACAGCGGCGGCGGCAATCTGCGCGCCGGCCTCGATCTGGGATCCATCATCCGCCAGAAGAAGTATGAGACCGCCATCGGCCGCTGGCAGCCGGACGGGACCTTCGGAGAGGTGATCAACGACGCCTACTGCATGAGCGCCTGCGCCTACACGTTCCTTGGCGGCACGGTGCGCCGGATCGAGGACGGCAACCGGCTCGGCTTCCATCGTTTCTTCGTGCCGAACCGCGAAGCCTGGGAGCGTGCCGGGCTCACCCAGGACGACGCGCTCGCGCAGGGGCAGACGGAATCGAGCCTGATCGTTGCCTATCTGGTCTACATGAACATCGACCCGCGCATCTTCGTGCTCGGCGCCACGGCGGGGCGGAACGACATGTATGTGCCCGACCGGGCGACGCTGGAGGAGTTCGACCTCGTCTCGCCGGATGGTTTCGCCCCCTTCTATCTGGAGCCCTACAAGGACGGGATCGTTGCCGCCTCGAAGCGTGTCGGTCCGACGCGGCTCTATGACGAGATCACACAGGTCACGGCCTATTGCCGCAGGAACGAGCCGCATCTGCTGGTGTCCTCCGGCATTGGCCTGCCCGAAGATCTGCCCGATCCGGGCGATCTGCTCGTCAGTGACGGCAAGGGCGGGGTGCAGCGGATCCGGGTGCCGCGTGAGCGCATGAGGGTTCGTTCGGGCAAGTCGGTGGAGTTTCGCCTCGACCGGGAGACGGGCGCGCGCGTCGCGGCTGCCCGCGCGTTCGGGGTCAGCGTCTTCCTGGGACAGGCGGCGGGCGGAGAATTGCGCGGCACCGTGCCCCTGATCGAGGGCGACCGCAGGATGCTGGAGGCCGCGTTCCGCTTCTGCATCGATCGGTAGGCGGAACGGCTACGCCGGATCTTGCGGCGTGTTTGGCCTGCGGTCGAATTTCGAGGCGAGCACGATGGAGCTTTGCGAGCGGCGCACGCCCGGCACGGCGGCGATCTCGTCCAGCGCCTCGTCGAGATCCTCGAGCCTCGGCGCCTCGACCACGAGGAACACGTCGAACTCGCCCGAGATCGTCAGACAGGTTCGGATCTCGGGAAACGTCTCGAGCCGCTTGAGCGTGTCGCGGATCCTCTGCTGTTCGATGGCGAGCATCACAAGCGCCCGCACGGCCTCGCCCGGAAGTCCGCGTGCCAGCACGGCGGTGTAGCCGGAGATCACCCGCTCCCGTTCCAGCCGGGCAATGCGCTCGTGCACTGTGGAGCGGGCGAGGCCGAGCCTGCGGGCGATTTCCGCCGTCGGCATGCGCGCGTTCATCTGCAGCAGCGCGATGAGCTGTCGGTCGAGCGCGTCACGGGCAAGCGTCATGGGCTGGTCCTTTCGGGCGGTTCTTCACCGCATGACCCGGCGATCTGACGGGTCGACCGACTTCTCGCCGAAAACCCGGACGAAGTGAAGGGGGCCCGGATCTCCGCGAGCGGTACGAGCCGATTTGCCTGACGACGCTTCGCCGTCTCACCGGATCTCGTAGGGCACCAGCCGGCGGTGATCGCTGTCGATGGAGATCGCCCGGTTGAGCGGTGGCACCGAGCGTTGGGCGCAGGTAAGGCGTTCGCAGATGCGGCAGGAGATCCCGATGGGGTCGAAGGCCGCGTCGCGGGCAAGGTCCAGCCCGTCGCAATAGACGATGTCGCGTGCGTGCGAGATCTCGGTGCCGAGCGCGATGGCGTAGTGCAGCACCGGGCCGCCATAGCCGCCCGACTTCTTCACCACATGGGCGGCAAGCGAGATGTAGCGCGAGCCGTCCGGGGTTTCGGCAAGCTGGCGGATGATCGTCCCGTGGCTTTCGAAGGCGCGGTGCACGTTCCACAGCGGGCAGGCGGCGCCGAAGCGTGCGAACTGCAGCTTGGTGGCGGAGTGGCGCTTGGTGATGTTGCCGGCCCTGTCCACCCGCGCGAAAAAGAAGGGGATGCCCTTGAGGCGCGGGCGCTGCAGCGTCGACAGCCGGTGCGCCACCTGCTCCAGGCTGGTGCCGAAGCGGTCGGCGATGAGGTCGAGGTCGTGGCGCGTTTCCTGCGCTGTGCGCAGGAACGCGCGATAGGGCAGCACCAGCGCCCCGGCGAAGGCATTGGCAAGCCCGATGCGGGCCACATGCGTGGCGTCCTCGTTCTGGAAGCGCGCGCGCGCCAGCACGTCATCCATGATCCCGCCCGCCTCCAGAAGGGCGATCTGGTGGGCGAGCTGGAATACGATGGTCGATTCGGGCAGTGCCTCGTTGAGCGAGAGCTGCTTCGCCGCCGCGTCGTAGCGGCGGATCTCGCTGGCGTCGGGCGCGAGCCGGTGGCGCGTCACGGAGATGCCGTGGCGTGCGTCCAGGTGCTCCACCAGATCGCGGGCGAAGACGCGACCCGTCGTCGAGAGCCGCGCGTTCAGCTCCTCCGCCGCCACGTCCAGGTCGTGGATGTAGTTGTTCTCGAAATGGAAGAAATCCCGCACTTCCTCGTATGGCGTCGGGCGCGTGAGGGCCTCGTCGCGGGCGAGGCGATCGTCGAGCATGGCGAGCTGCTCGCTCATCTGCCGATAGGCATGATGCAGCCGCACCATGGCGTGGGCGAAGTCGGGCGCGCTCTGGCTGACGGTCTTGAAGTCCTGCAGGCCCGGACGGTGTCCGGCGAAGACCGGATCGGCGAAAACCTCGCTGAGGGCCGCGACGAGGCGGTCGTCGTCATCGACCGAGATCTGCGCCAGGTCCAGGCCGAACTGTTCCGACAGGCCGAGCAGAACCGGCGCGGAAACCGGCCGCTGGTTGTTCTCGAGCTGGTTCACATAGCTGGTCGAAAGTCCCAGCCGTTCGGCGAAATCGCGCTGGGTCAGCTTCGCATCGCCACGAAGGGCGCGGATCTGGCGACCGATGAAGAGCTTTTTCACGCTGACGGTCCGTTTCGGCTCTGGTTTGCAAATTTGCAAATGCAAGTTTGCAAACAGATTAAGTTTGCTTTGCGGCTTTTTCAACACTCCCGCCACGTTCGCAAAGGGTGTAGCGACAGGGGAGCGGACGCGGGACGGCCCCCTTGGGGGACAACAGATGCCTGCGCCGTGAATTTGCGGCGGGCCTGGGTCCGTCCGTCTGTTCGCCGGGTCTGGGGAGGCTTGGTGTTGTCAGGAGCCGTGCGCACTGCCTTCGTGGCCGTGCGCGGATCGGGGAAGGCCCGCTTGAGGAGGCGGGCAGCGCGCCGTGGCCAAGGGGAGGGCCTGCGGCCAGCGCGCCCCGACGTTCGGCTCCGACGGGAGGGGAGGCCGTCCGACGGAGCCTCGCAATGCTCCGCGGACGGCCCTTTCCGGTGCCCTGACGGATGTTCTTGAATGCGATGCCGGCATCCCGGACGTGGGGACGGGCGGGCGTTCGCATGGCAAACGCGTGAATTGAGTGTCGCCAGATCGCGCCGCGAAATGGTAATCAGGCGCTTGGACGTGACTTAACAGGAGATATGGTCCCCATGCAGAATATCGTGACCTCGTGGACGGCCGAGCGGCCGCTGGCGCGCACGCTGCTCGTCGCCTTCGCCGGTTCGCTGCTTCTCACCGTGTCCGCAAAGGTCAGCGTGCCGTTCTATCCGGTGCCGATGACGATGCAGACGCTGGCCGTTCTGGTTCTGGGCTTCACGCTCGGCCCGCGCCTTGGCGCCGCCGCCGTGGCTCTCTATCTGGCGCAGGGCGCCGCCGGCCTGCCGGTCTTCACCGGCACCCCGGAGAAGGGCATCGGCCTTGCCTACATGGCCGGCCCGACGGGCGGCTTCCTGATGGGCTTCGTGGCCTCGGCCTGGCTTGCCGGCTGGTTCGCCATGAAGGGCTGGACGAAGTCGGTCGTTCCGGCGGTCGCCGCCTCGGTTCTGGCCCAGGCCGTGGTCTTCGTGCCCGGCCTGATCTGGCTCGGCTTCTTCCTCGGCTCCTTCGACAAGGCGCTGACCTTCGGCCTCTATCCCTTCATCGTCGGCGGGCTGTTCAAGTCCGCGCTCGCGGCCGCCATCGCGCTCGGCCTGTCGCGCGTTCGCGCCTGACGATCACGGACCGCGGCGCCGGCGACCCGACGGTCTCCGGTGCCGCTTGCGACCTGAAACGACCCTGTCCGGCGGCCTGTCGCCGCCGGGCTCCGGCCGCGCGCGCTGCCGGTGAAACCGGGAGGAACACACCATGCAGGAAATCCTGGCCGAACTCGAGAAGCGCCGCGAAGCCGCGCGCCTTGCCGGCGGCACCCGCCGCATCGAGGCCCAGCACGCCAAGGGCAAGCTGACCGCGCGCGAGCGCATCGAGATCTTCCTCGACGAGGGCTCGTTCGAGGAATACGACATGTTCGTCACCCACCGCTGCGTGGATTTCGGCATGCAGGACACGACCATGCCCGGCGACGGCGTCGTCACCGGCTGGGGCACGGTCAACGGCCGCATGGTCTATGTCTTTTCCCAGGATTTCACCGTCTTCGGCGGTTCGCTCTCCGAGACACATGCCCAGAAGATCTGCAAGATCATGGACATGGCCGTGAAGAACGGCGCCCCGGTCATCGGTCTGAACGACAGTGGCGGCGCCCGCATCCAGGAGGGCGTCGCCTCGCTCGGCGGCTATGCCGACGTCTTCCAGCGCAACATCATGGCCTCCGGTGTCGTGCCGCAGATTTCCATGATCATGGGCCCCTGCGCGGGCGGCGCGGTCTATTCGCCCGCGATCACCGACTTCATCTTCATGGTCCGCGACACGTCCTACATGTTCGTGACCGGCCCCGACGTGGTGAAGACCGTGACCAACGAGGTCGTCACGGCGGAGGAGCTTGGCGGTGCCAAGACCCACACCACCAAGTCCTCGGTCGCGGACCTCGCCTTCGACAACGACGTCGAGGCGCTGGTGGCGCTGCGCCGCTTCATCGATTTCCTGCCGTCCAGCAACCGCGAGAAGCCGCCGGTGCGTCCGTTCCACGACGATCCGGCGCGCATCGACCATTCGCTCGACACGCTGATCCCCGACAATCCGAACAAGCCCTACGACATGAAGGAGCTGATCGTGAAGGTCGCCGACGAGGGCGACTTCTTCGAGCTCCAGGACGGCTATGCCGGCAACATCGTCATCGGCTTCATCCGCATCGAGGGGCAGACGGTGGGCGTGGTCGCCAACCAGCCGATGGTGCTGGCCGGCGTTCTGGACATCAATTCCTCGCGCAAGGCGGCGCGGTTCGTGCGCTTCTGCGACTGTTTCAACATCCCGATCCTGACCTTCGTCGACGTCCCGGGCTTCCTTCCCGGCACGACGCAGGAATACGGCGGCGTCATCAAGCACGGCGCCAAGCTGCTCTTCGCCTATGGCGAGGCGACGGTGCCCAAGGTGACCGTGATCACGCGCAAGGCCTATGGCGGCGCCTATGACGTCATGGCCTCCAAGCACATTCGCGGCGACATCAACTATGCCTGGCCGTCGGCGGAGATCGCGGTGATGGGCGCCAAGGGCGCAACCGAGATCCTCTACCGCTCTGAGCTTGGCGATCCGGAGAAGATCGCCGCGCGCACGAAGGAATACGAGGACCGTTTCGCCAATCCCTTCGTCGCCGCCGAGAAGGGCTTCATCGACGACGTCATCCGCCCGCATTCGACCCGGCGGCGCGTGGCGCGGGCCTTCGCGACCCTGCGCAACAAGCAGCTTTCGAACCCCTGGAAGAAGCACGACAACATCCCTCTCTAGGGGGAGGTCGCGCGCCGCGCCGAGCGGCTTTCAGGGGCTGCGTTATTGCCGCAAGCCGATTGAACAAGAAGACGTCTTGAGGGACCGGAACGAGCCTATGATCAAGAAAATCCTCATTGCCAATCGCGGCGAGATCGCCTGCCGGGTCATCAAGACGGCGAAGAAGATGGGCATCGCCACCGTGGCGGTCTATTCCGACGCCGACCGGGACGCGCTTCACGTCAAGATGGCGGACGAGGCGATCCATATCGGCCCGCCGCCGGCGAACCAGTCCTACATCGTGATCGACAAGATCATGGAGGCGATCCGCGCGTCCGGTGCCGATGCGGTGCATCCGGGCTACGGCTTCCTGTCCGAGCGTGCCGAGTTCGCCGAGGCGCTTGAGAAGGCCGGTGTCGCCTTCATCGGCCCGCCGCCGAAGGCCATCGAGGCCATGGGCGACAAGATCACCTCCAAGAAGCTCGCGGCCGAGGCCGGCGTTTCCACCGTGCCGGGCTACATGGGCCTGATCGCCGACGGCGACGAGGCGGTGAAGATCTCCGGCGAGATCGGCTATCCGGTGATGATCAAGGCGTCCGCCGGTGGTGGCGGCAAGGGCATGCGCATCGCCTGGAACGAGGGGGAGGTGCGCGAGGGCTTCCAGTCGTCGAAGAATGAGGCGGCGAACTCCTTCGGCGACGACCGCATCTTCATCGAGAAGTTCGTCACCCAGCCGCGCCACATCGAGATCCAGGTCCTGGCCGACGCGCACGGCAACGCCATCTACCTCGGCGAGCGCGAGTGCTCCATCCAGCGCCGCAACCAGAAGGTCATCGAGGAGGCGCCGTCGCCCTTCCTCGACGAGGCGACCCGCAAGGCCATGGGCGAGCAGGCCGTGGCGCTGGCGAAGGCGGTGGGCTACACCTCCGCCGGCACGGTCGAGTTCATCGTCGACGGGGAGCGCAACTTCTACTTCCTGGAGATGAACACCCGCCTGCAGGTGGAACATCCCGTCACCGAGCTGGTCACCGGCGTCGACCTGGTGGAACAGATGATCCGCGTCGCCGCCGGCGAGAAGCTGAGCCTGGCCCAGTCCGACGTGAAGCTCACCGGCTGGGCGATGGAAAGCCGCCTCTACGCGGAGGATCCCTACCGCAATTTCCTGCCCTCGATCGGCCGGCTGACGCGCTATCGTCCGCCGCAGGAGGGGCGTAGCGACGACGGCACCATCGTGCGCAACGACACGGGCGTGTTCGAGGGCGGCGAGATCTCGATGTTCTATGACCCGATGATCGCCAAGCTTTGCACCTGGGCGCCCGACCGCATCACCGCCGTCGAGGCCATGGGCGAGGCGCTGGACCGTTTCGAGGTCGAGGGCATCGGCCACAACCTGCCGTTCCTCTCCGCCGTGATGCGTCATGAGCGGTTCCGCTCGGGCAACATCACCACCGCCTTCATCGCCGAGGAATATCCCGACGGTTTCGCCGGCGTGACGCTTCCTGCCGCCGAGCTCGAGGAGCTTGTCGCCCTGGCGGCCGCGCTCACCCATGTGAGCGAGGCCCGCGCCACGCGGATTTCGGGCGCCATGGACAATCACCGCCGGGTGATCGATGCCGCCTGGACGATCCTTGATGGTCGCGAGGAGTATCCCGTTGCCGTCACCGCAAAGGGCGAGGGGGCCTATCTGGTCGCCCCGCGCGAGGCCGACGGCGGCAATGCGCTCTCGCGGGAGATCGCGGTGCGCCTCAACGGCTGGACGCCGGGCGACCGGCTGGTGGAGGCGGAGATCGACGGCACCGTGCGCGCGGTGAAGGTCGACCAGACGCTCAAGGGTTTCCGCCTGCGCCGGGGCGGGGGAGATCTGTCCCTTGCCTGCCTGACGCCGCGCCAGGCCGAGGCCTTCCGCCTGATGCCGGAAAAGGTCGCCGCCGACACCTCGAAGATGCTGCTCTGCCCGATGCCGGGTCTTGTCGTGTCCATCGCCGTGGAGGAGGGGCAGACGGTCGAGGCGGGCCAGACGCTCGCCACCGTCGAGGCAATGAAGATGGAGAACGTGCTCAAGGCCGAGCGCAAGGGCGTGGTCAAGGCCATTGTCGCCAAGCCCGGCGACAGTCTCGCCGTCGACGAGATGATCATGGAATTCGAATAGTGCCTCGATGGGCGCGCCGGGAACTGGCGATTCTGGCGTGCCTCGCGGCGGGACTGGCCGCCGTCGTTCTGGTGCTGTTCCTGAACACGCTTGCAGCCTTCGAGCCGGCCTTGCGCCACAATTGGCTCTTGGGCCAGGCGGCGAATCTGGTGGTTGGCATCCCGGTTCTGCGTCGCCCGCCCTTCGCGGGCCTGCTGTGGACCGGTGCCGTCGCGGCGGCTTGGGGGGCTGCGGCCTATGCGGGCGCCATGCGGTGGCTGTTCGGGCGGGTGGACCTGCGGCGCATCATGCTGCTCTATGCGCTTGGCATGGTGCCCGTTGCGGTGCTTGGCTTCATGGTGCTGGAGAGACGTCTCGAGCGGGCGGACTTCTGGCTCGCGGGTCTCGGCCTCTATCTCGCCGCCGGCGTGGTCGTGGTGCGCGACTGGCCGGCGCGATCCGGGAGCCTCGACGGCATGACATGGCGCAATGACGGACCGGCCCGTCGGGGCAAGGGTGTGATGGCGGGACCCGATGCGGGCACGCGAAAGGGAGACCGAGATGACTGAGAAGACCGTTCGCGACTGGATGGACCTGGCCACGAAGGAGCTCAAGGGCCGCGACCCGGAGCCCCTCGTCTGGAACACGCCGGAGGGCATCCCGGTCAAGCCGCTCTACACGGCGGAGGATCTCGACGGCATCGACCATCTCGGCACGCTGCCGGGCTTCGCGCCCTTCCTGCGCGGTCCGCGCGCGACCATGTACGCCGGCCGGCCCTGGACGATCCGCCAGTACGCGGGCTTTTCCACGGCGGAAGAGTCCAACGCCTTCTACCGCAAGGCGCTCGCCGCCGGCCAGCAGGGTGTCTCGGTCGCCTTCGATCTCGCCACCCATCGCGGCTATGACAGCGACCACCCCCGCGTCGAGGGTGACGTGGGCAAGGCGGGTGTCGCCATCGACAGCGTCGAGGACATGAAGATCCTCTTCGACGGCATCCCGCTTCAGGACATTTCCGTCTCCATGACCATGAACGGCGCGGTGATCCCCGTTCTGGCGAGCTTCATCGTCGCCGGCGAGGAGCAGGGTGTCCCGCGGGCGCAGCTTTCGGGAACCATCCAGAACGACATTCTCAAGGAGTTCATGGTCCGCAACACCTACATCTACCCGCCCGAGCCCTCGATGCGGATCATCGCCGACATCATCGAGTACACGGCGCAGGAGATGCCGCGCTTCAACTCCATCTCGATCTCCGGCTACCACATGCAGGAGGCCGGTGCGACGCTGGTGCAGGAGCTTGCCTTCACGCTGGCCGACGGACGCGAGTACGTTCGCGCCGCGCTGAAGAAGGGCCTCGACGTGGACGCCTTCGCCGGGCGTCTGTCGTTCTTCTTCTGCATCGGCATGAACTTCTTCATGGAGGCGGCCAAGCTGCGCGCCGCGCGCCTGCTGTGGGCGCGGATCATGGAGGAGTTCGAGCCCAAGAAGCCGGGCTCCAGCATGTTGCGCACCCACTGCCAGACGTCGGGCGTGTCGCTGGCCGAGCAGGACCCCTACAACAACGTCGTGCGCACGGCCTTCGAGGCCATGTCGGCCGCCCTTGGCGGCACCCAGTCGCTGCACACCAACTCCTTCGACGAGGCGATCGCCCTGCCGACGGAGTTCTCCGCCCGCATCGCGCGTAACACCCAGCTCATCCTCCAGCACGAGACCGGCGTCACCAAGGTCGTCGATCCGCTGGCCGGCTCCTACTACGTTGAGAGCCTGACCGACGAACTCGTCACCCGTGCCTGGGAGATCATCGAGCGCATCGAGGCGGAAGGCGGCATGACCGCCGCCGTCGACAAGGGGCTGCCCAAGCGCATGATCGAGGAGGCGGCGACGCGCCGCCAGGCCGCCATCGACAAGGGTGACGAGGTCATCGTCGGCGTCAACAAGTACCGGCTCGAGGACGAGGACGACCTGGACATCCTCCAGATCGACAATTCGGCCGTGCGCGACAGCCAGATCCGCCGGCTGGAGAGGATCCGCGCCACCCGCGATCCGGAGCAGCTCGAGACGGCGCTCGCCGCCCTTCGCAAGGCGGCGGAAACGGGCGAGGGCAACATTCTCGGCTGCGCGGTCGAGGCGGCGCGGGCACGTGCCACCGTCGGCGAGATTTCCGATTGCCTGCGCGATGTCTACGGCGACCATGCCGCGACGCCGAAGGTCGTGCGCAACATCTTCTCCGGCGAATACAAGGACGAGCCGGAATACCAGACGCTGGTCTCGCGCCTGTCGGACCTGGCCGCGACGCTCGGCGAGAAGCCGCGCATCATGGTGGCCAAGCTCGGTCAGGACGGTCACGACCGGGGGGCAAAGGTCATCGCCTCCGCCTTCGGCGATGTCGGCTTCGAGGTGCTTGCCGGTCCGCTGTTCCAGACGCCCGACGAGGCGGCGGATTCCGCCGTCGAGGCCAAGGTGCACGTGGTCGGCGTGTCCTCGCTCGCCGCGGGCCACATGACGCTGCTGCCGCAGCTCATCAAGGCGCTGGAGGAGCGTGGCGCGGGCAATGTGATCGTGGTCTGTGGCGGTGTCATTCCGCGCCAGGACTACCAGGCGCTCAAGGATGCGGGCGTCTCGGCGATCTTCGGCCCCGGCTCCAACGTGCTCGATGCCGCGCGGACGGTGCTCGATCTCATCGCCGGCCGCCGCCGCAACGTCGCCTGAGGCAGGGGCCTGTCACCCCGAACGGGTGTGTCTCGTACCGGCGTTGCCCCTCGCACCCGATGGCGGATACTGGGTCCCGGTCTTCGGCCTTGCAGAAACTGAGACGACCACCCGGAGGATGCCCTCTCTTCACCGTCACCCCGGGCAAGGGCCAAAGGCCCGCGACCCGGGGCCCATTGGCGACCTCAGTGGGAGCGGAAAGGCCCGGGCAGGGACGCGGCGAGGACAGCGCTTCACCACGCCGATTGCAAATGCGGCCACGTGGATTGGGCCCCGGATCTTCGCTTCGCTACGTCCGGGGGACGCCTGTGGGGAGGCGGGGCATGGCCCCCAGCGCGCACTGACGGCTGATCTGACCGGGGTCGCCTCAGTAGATGCGGACGCGGGCCGTGATCGGATCGCCGCGATAGCGCACCGTTCCCAGAAACTCGCCCGTCTCGCTCAACGCCAGCGTGCCGACCAGATTGGAGACGCTGACAAGAAGCGTGTCGCCCTTCAGCGTCATGGCGGAGCCTTCCGAGCAGCTGTCCGAACTGTTGAAGGACAGGCAGCCCTTCACCGGATCGCGATAGCGGACGGTATTGCTGACGACGTTGCCCTCATTGCCGACATACCGCTTTGCGTTCTTGCCGAGGTTCTCGCCCGACAGTTCGATGTCGACGCGCGGCAGGGCCATCAGCGCGTCGAAGGCGATCTGCTGGCGCAGGATCGGGTCCTTCGCGTTCTCCATGCCGGCGCGGATCGCATAGGCGCGCATCACCGGCTGGTCGGAGCAGGCAAGCTCCTGATAGGCGAACAGGCGGTCGATCGGATCCGCGTCCTGCTCGGCGAGCTTGTCGCGGAACTCTTTCAACTCGGTGGCCGACAGGGCCTTGTAGGTCTCGCAGGCAAGCACCGGCGTGGCGGCGAAAAGGACCAGGCCGGCAAGCCCGGCGAGCAGCGATTTCACGAACGACATTCAATCCCCCAGCATTCGATGATCGTCGATGGCCGTTTCAGTCTCCGGCGTTGGCCGGAAACTCCCGCACCAGAAGGGAGCGGGCGCCATATTGCACCTGTTGTTCGAAGGACGCGGTACAGCCTGGAAAGACCTCGGCGGGCCTGCCGGCCTGCACCCGCTTCTCCCACTGGCGGAAGCCCGTCCGGTGCTCGAAGCTCCGGTCCGTGTTCACCAGCAGGACGCCGAGCGATGAAAGCTCGGCGGTGAAACTCGTGTGGCCGCAAAGCCGGAAGGTCGTGCCGGGCAGAACCGAAAAGCTGCGCGCTGCAGCAGCACCCGGCGCGCCGCGTGACTCCGGATCGGGCGTCGCGGCTTGAGACGGCGCCCTCCGTGGCGGCACGGATTTTGGAGGCGGCGCGTTCTTGCCCGCAAGGTCGAGGCGGGGCGGGACGAGTGCCACCTGGACGGGTTCGGCCTTCTCGGGCGTCTTTGCGCGCTCTTCCGGCTCCTGTCGCGGCTCTTTCGGGTCCGGTGCGGCCGCCGGGGCGAGGGGAGCGGGACGGGGCTCCGGCTCGGCGCGTTTCGTGATCTCGGGCAGCGTCGCCGGTGGCGGTGGTGTCGCCGGCGGGGTTGCCGGGCGCTGCGGGGCGGTCGCGAGCGTACCGGCGTCCTGCTGCTTGCGGGTGAGTTCCTCGAGGATGCGGGCCGTCTTCTCGCTCACCTCGACGAGCTTTTCGGTGCGCGCGCGCTCTTCCGCCAGACGCCGCGCCTCGGCGGCCCGGCGTTCGGCTTCGATCTCGCGCTGCTTCTCGAGGTTTTCCTGGAGCTGCCGTTCCGCGCGCTCGGCCTTCACGTCGCTGTAATAGGAGGAAATGAACACGCCGATCGGCTCCGAGATCAGCGCGCCGCCGGCGATCGTCAGGGCGGAAAGGCCGACCGTCCGCAGCCGGGTCATGCCCGGACGGGACTTCGGCGCGGGTGCGGTCTCGCCCGCGTTCCCCTGTCCGGCGTCCCGGGCCTGTTCCTGTTCGTCCTGCTGCGTCATCGCGCCCGAAATCCTGCCGGTGTCACGCCGCCGGACGGTGCGTCGCGACGTCTGGCAAAAGTGCCCCAGTCGGCGCGCCCCGACAACCTTGCGGCGCAAAAAACTGTGCGATCCCGGACAATTGCCTATTCCGCCGGGACGCGATCGCCCGTCCGGGTCTCATCTTCCTCCGAGGCGACCGGGCCGGGCGTCGAGGCGGTGTCGTTCGGGTGTGCTTGCGCCTGCGCGAAACAGGCAAAGCCGCGCTCGCCGCCGCGTGGCCGGCACATGTCGTGAAGCGGGTCGTTGCCGAGCGCTGTCACCCGTTCCGCGACGGCGGCGATGGTCTCGCGCAGGAAGCGGTGGGCCGGGTCCTCGTCGTCGCGCCCGTGCCAGATCAGCGACACCGTGAACTCGGGCATGTCCACGGGCGGTTCGAAGATCTCCAGGTCCAGAAGTTCCGCCTTGGAAAGCGCGATGCGGGCCGGCAGGCAGGCCACCAGATCCACCTTGGCAACCATGTATGGCGCGAAGACGAACTGTGGCACCGTGAGCAGAACCCGGCGCTGGAGGCCACGCGCGGCAAGCGCCCGGTCGATCGTGCCGCCGGTTCCGTTGCGCGGCGCGACGAGAACGTGCTCCGCCGCGCAGAACGCCTCCAGCGAGGGGCCGTCCGGGCCGAAGCGCCCGCGCCGGGCCACCCCCACCAGCCGGTCCGTGTAGAGCGGCTGCGAGCGGTGCCGGGTCTCGAGTTCGCTCGCCACGCCGACCGCAAGGTCGATCTCGCCGTCGTCGAGCATGGCCAGCATCCCCGTCGGGCGGCTGGACAGCACATGCATGTCGAGCTTGGGCGCCTCCATGCGCAACTGCTCGACAAGGTCCACAAGCAGAACGGCCATGGAATTGTCGGTCATCGCCAGACGCAGCACCCGGTCGATGTCGAGCGGCGAGAACGGCAGGGCCGGGGCCAGCGCCTGCTCGATGCGCCGCAGCGCGTCGCCCACCAGCGGCGCCAGCGATTGTGCCCGTGCCGTCGGCTCCATGCCGCGCCCGGAACGCACGAACAACTCGTCGTCGAAAAGCGCGCGCAGCCGCGACAGCGCATTCGACATGGACGGCTGGGTCAGGCCCACCCGCCGCGCGGCGCGCGTCACGTTCCGCTCGCCCATCAGGGCGTCGAAGGCGACGAGAAGATTGAGGTCGACGGAAGAGATATTCATCGGGTCAATGATCCAAGATACCCAAAATCAATTGGACGTGTGCGTCAACCTGCACCACCTAAGGCCATGTTGCAATCGCCGGGTGCGCGAAACCGCGCGACGGAGCGGACCGCCGCCGCGCGACCGGCCGGCCAGGAGGGACATCATGGTCAATCTCACAATCAACGGCGAGGATCGCTCGCTCGACGTCGATCCCGAAACGCCGCTTCTGTGGGTTCTCAGGGACGAACTCCAGATGACGGGCACCAAGTACGGCTGCGGCATCGCCGCCTGCGGCGCCTGCACCGTGCACATGGACGGCTTCCCCATCCGCTCCTGCCAGACGCTGGTGGGCGATGTGGAAGGAATGTCGATCACCACCATCGAGGGCGTTTCCGGCAAGGCCGCGAAGGCCGTGCAGGCGGCCTGGCAGGCGCTCGACGTGCCCCAGTGCGGCTATTGCCAGTCGGGGCAGATCCTCGCCGCGACATCGCTTCTCGCGGAAACCCCGAAGCCCAGCGACGAGGACATCGACGCCGCCATGAGCGGAAATGTCTGTCGCTGTGCCACCTATCCCCGCATTCGCGCCGCCATTCACCAGGCGGCCGAGATGATGGAGGGCTGAGCATGTTCAAGATCATGGAAAGTGCCGCCAGAGCCGCGCCGCGCCCCTCGCGCCGTGCCTTCCTCGGCATGTCGGCCGCCGCTGCCGGCGGTCTCGTCATCGGGTTGCGCGTCGCGCCCGGAACCGCGCTGGCCCAGGGGGCGGATGCCGCCACCGGCGGCGAGGTGTTCAACCCCTTCGTGAGGATTTCGCCCGACGGGCTGGTCACGGTGCTCAACAAGCACCTCGACATGGGCCAGGGCAACGCGACCGGCCTTGCCACGCTTGTCGCGGAGGAACTCGACGCGCGCCACGATCAGATGCGTGCCGAGTTCGCGCCGGCCGACGTGGACAAGTACAAGAATTTTGCCTTCGGCGTGCAGGGCACGGGCGGCTCCACCGCGATTGCCAACTCCTTCCAGCAGTACCGGGAGGCGGGCGCCACGGCCCGCGCTATGCTCGTTGCCGCAGCGGCGAAGGAGTGGGGCGTCCCGGCCTCCGAGATCGAGGTGAAGGAGGGCATGCTGTCTCATTCCTCCGGCAAGTCCGCCGGGTTCGGCGAACTGGCCGAGAAGGCGGCGGCCCTGCCGGTGCCCGGGACGGTGACCCTCAAGTCGCCGGACCAGTGGGTCTACATCGGAAAATCGTTCCCGCGCCTCGACGTGCCCAACAAGACGGTGGGCGCGCCGCGCACCTATGCGATGGACGTCCAGCGCGAGAACATGCTGGTCGCCGTCCTGGAGCGCCCGCACCGCTTCGGCGGCAAGGTGAAGTCCTTCGACGCGGGCGCGGCGAAGGCGGTCAAGGGCGTCGTCGATGTGATCGAGGTGCCGGACCATGGCGTCGCGGTCCTGGCCACGTCCACATGGCCCGCGATCAAGGCGCGCGGCCTGCTGGAGATCGAGTGGGACGACGCGGAGGCGGAGACGCGGTCGACCGATGCGCTCTTTGAGGAGTTCCGCTCGCTCGCGGAAACCTCGGGGCCCGTGTTCCGCAACGACGGCGACGCCAGGGCGGCCCTCGAGGCGGCGGACGAGGTGGTCGAGACGACCTTCGAGTTCCCCTATCTCGCTCACGCGATGATGGAGCCGATGGCGCTGACCATCCACATGCAGGGTGACAAGGCGGAGCTCTGGTTCGCCTCGCAGTTCCAGACGGTCGACCAGCAGACGGCGGCCGGCATCCTGGGCCTGAAACCCGAGGCGGTTGCGATCCACACGCTTTATGGTGGCGGATCCTTCGGCCGGCGGGCCACCGCCGATGCGCGCTACATCCAGGAGATCGCCTCCATCGCCAAGGTCTGGGGCAAGTCCCAGCCGATCAAGCTGGTCTACACCCGCGAGGACGACACGCGCGGCGGTTACTACCGCCCCATGGGCGTCCACAAGGTGCGGGCCGCCGTGGACGCGGACGGCAACATTTCCGCCTGGCATCACCGCATCGTCCAGCAGTCGCTGATGGCGGGGACGTTCTTCGAGCAGTTCATGGTCAAGGACGGCATCGACGCCACCTCGATCGAGGGCGTCGAGGACTTCTCCTACCGTGCGGCGAACTTCACCGGCGAGCTGCATTCCCCGAAGGTGGGGGTTCCCGTCCTGTGGTGGCGCTCGGTCGGCCACACCCAGACCGCCTATGTGGTGGAAGGCGTCATGGAGCGTCTGGCCGGTGCGGCCGGTGTCGATCCCGTCGAGTTCCGCCGCCGGCATCTCACCGGTGCAACCGGCAGCGAGGAGCATGACGCGGACAACGCGCGCAAGCTTGCGGTGCTGGAGAAGGTCGCCGCCATGGCGAACTGGTCCGGGCCGAAGGCGGGCGACCGCTTCCGGGGCGTTGCCGTTCACAAGTCGTTCGGCAGCTACGTGGCGGAGATCGCCGAGGTCAGCCGCCGCGAGGACGGCACCTTCAAGGTCGAGAAGGTCTGGTGCGCCGCCGATTGCGGCGTCGCGGTCAATCCCGACAACGTGAAGGCGCAGATGGAGGGCGGCATCGGCTACGGTCTCGCCGCGATCCTGTTCAGCGAGATCACGCTCACCGACGGACGCGTGGACCAGGAGAACTTCGACACCTACCAGCCGATGCGCATGGAACATGCGCCGCTGGTCGAGGTCGAGGTGATCGCCTCCGCGGCCGCGCCGACCGGCGCCGGCGAGCCCGGCACGCCGCCGGTTGGCCCGGCGGTTGCCAACGCGATCCTGGCCGCCACCGGCGAACTGCCGAGCGTCCTGCCGCTCGCCAAGGCCGGCATGGTCTGAGCCGACCCGCACCCCCGACACCGAAAAGGGCGCCCTCGCGGCGCCCTTTTTGCGTCCGGGGTGACGGTGGAGGAAGATCGCATCCCCTCGGCGCGCCATCCCGCCGGTCGCGCCCCTCCCGGACGTCACCCCGGGCAAGGGCGAAAGGCCCGCGACCCGGGGCCCATTGGCAACCCCGGCAAAGGGCGGAAGGCCCCGGCGTGCACGGTGAGGGCGGGGCCTCGAAGCGTCTCCCTCGTGCGAGGACACGTGGATTGGGCCCCGGATCTCCGCTTCGCTGCGTCCGGGGTGACGCCTTTGGGGAGGCGAGGCAGTGCCCCTGACCAGCGATTGCGTCCTGTGTGGCGGTGGGGACTGAGGACACGAAGGAGCCGGCACCACGCTCCCTGTCATCCCTGCGAAGGCAGGGATCCAGTATCCTCCGAAAGGCTTTGTGCCGCTCCGACGGTGCCTCCCGCGCTTGGTGGTGGTTACTGGATCCCGGTCTTCGGCCTTGCCGAAACCGGGATGACACTTGGGGATGACATCGGGGGGATACCATCCCTCCCGACGTCACCCCGGGCAAGGGCCGAAGGCCCGCGACCCGGGGCCCATTGGTAACCCCGGCGAGGGCGGAAAGGCCCCGGCGGGCGCGGCGAGGGCGAGGCCTCGAAGCGTCTCCCTCGTGCGAGGACACGTGGATTGGGCCTCGGATCTCCACTTCGCTGCGTCCGGGGTGACGCCTTTGGGGAGGGGAGGCAGCGCCCCTGACCAGCGATAGCGTCCGGCTGACGGTGGAGAGTGAGGACACGAGGGAGCCGGCTCCACGCTCCTTGTCATCCCTGCGAAGGCAGGGATCCAGTATCCTCCGAAAGGCTTTGTGCCGCTCCGACGGTGCCTCCCGCGCTTGGTGGTGGCTACTGGATCCCGGTCTCCGGCTTTGCCGAAACCGGGATGACACTTGGGGATGACATCGGGGGATGCCTCCTCCCGGACGTCAACCCGGGCAAGGGCCAAAGGTCCGCGGCCCGGGGACCATTGGCAACCTCGGCCAAGGCGGAAAGGCCCCGGCGTGCGCGGTGCCTTGCCTCTCGCGGGAGGGGACGAGACGGAACGCCCGCCCAGGAAAACGCATCGGCCGATCGCGTTTTTGCATTTCCCTCCCGCGTCGGCGTGACCGACCCTTCGGACCGGGCCTTTCGCGGCCCGCGAGGGGGAATGCATGGCGAATTTCACGCTTTCAAGGGTCCCGCGTATCGTCAGCGGCGAGGGGGCCTCGGGGCAAATCGGAGACCTCGTCGGCGATCTTGCCGGAGATGTGGCCGGAGACGGGGCCTGCGTCCTGCTTGTCGCCGACGCGGGGCTCTCGGCACTCGGGATCACGGCGCGTGTCGCCGGCAACATGAAGGACGCCGGCCACCGCGTCGTCACCTACGACCGGATCATGAGCGACCCGCGCGAGGAGCGGGTGGAGGAGGTCATCGCGCTTGCCCGCGACCGTGACGCGGGCGTGGTCGTCGCGCTCGGCGGCGGCTCGGCGCTCGATGCGGGAAAGCTCGTGGCGGCCGCCCTTCGCGCGCCGGGCAGGCTGTGCGGTTATCGCCTTGCCGCGAAGCCCCTGCCGCGTGCCCGTCCGCCGCTTGTCTGCGTGCCGACCACGGCCGGAACGGGATCGGAGACGACCGCCGTGTCGGTCGTCTCCGATGCGCTCGGTGTCAAATACTGGTACTGGGCCGACAGCCTGAAGCCGGATGTCGCGCTGCTCGATCCGCTGCTGACGACCGGGCTGCCGGCCCCGCTCACCGCCGCCTGCGGTATGGACGCCATCGTGCACGCCATGGAGGCGGCGACCGCCCGGGCCGGGTTTGCGGAAAACAGCGAGCTCTGTCACGGCGCGATCCGTCTTGCCGTGGGCAATCTGGAGCGTGCCGTCGCCGAGCCCGAGGATCTGGACGCGCGCGGCGCCATGCTGCTGGCCGCGGCCCGGGCCGGCATGGGCATAGACAATGCAGGAACCGGCATCGCGCACATGATCGCCCATGCGCTCGCGAGCCTCATGCCGATCCATCACGGGCGCGCCGTGGCGCTCGGCATGGCCGCATCGCTTTCCTGGTCGATGGAGGGACAGGAAGACGCCTACGCCGGCGTCGCGAATGCCTTCGGCTGCGCCCACTACGGCGAGCTTCCCATGGCCTTTTGCGGGCTGGTGCGGCGGCTCGGCATTTCGCTGCATCTTCCCGCCGACACCAACCGCCTGACGCCCGAACGCCTGGCGGCACAGATGGCACGGCCCGAGAACGCGCCCATGCGCAATGCGAGCCTGCGGGAGGTCGGTGACGCGGATCTGCTGCTGCTGGCGGAACGCGTCGTGGCCGGATGACCCGGCGGACGGAGAAGCCGGGCGGCGATTTCCCGTTCCACCGCAAGGAGTGCTTTCCAGATCGCGAAAGCACGCGTAGCCTTGCAGGCATCGACTGCCCCGATCCATCTGTCCTCCGACGCCCGATGACGCCAACCGCGATGCCGCAGCCCGACCAGATCGACCGCCGCCGCCTGCCGCTCAACTCGCTGCGTGCCTTCGAGGCCGCCGCGCGCCAGATGAGCTTCACCCGCGCGGCCGAGGGGCTCGGCGTCACCCAGTCCGCGATCAGCCGTCATGTGCTCAATCTGGAGGAGGTCGTCGGCGCCCAGCTTTTCGAGCGGCGCGGCTCGGCGCTGGCCCTGACCAAGGCGGGCGCCGACCTTCTGGCAGCGGTGACACCCGGCTTCGACCGGCTCCAGGGCGGTCTCAACGCGATCTGCGGTCTCGACAGGGGCGGCACGCTGCGTCTCGCCCTGCCGCCGTCCTTCGCGGTGCGGATCGCGGCTCCCATCCTGGAGGCCTGCCGCTCGGGGACCGGGCTCGCCATCGAGATCGACACGCCATACGAGCTGGAGAGCCTCGACCACTCCGTTCACGACGCGGCGGTGGTCTTCTCGCGCCCGCGCGTCACCGACCAGGTGATGGACCTCCTGTGGATGGAGGAACTGACCGTTCTCTGCCGGCCGGATCTGGCTGCCCGCGTCGCCTCGGAAGGGCTGGAGCGGCTGCTTGCCGAGGCCGGCATCCTGCACATTCGCAACGAGGGCGGCCGGCACACCGCATGGAGCGAGTTTCTTCGCGCCACGGGGCTTTCGCTGCCGCTGCCGCAGGGGCTTGTCTTCGACACCGCGCATATGGCGCTCGATTTCGCCGCCCGCGAGGGAGGGCTCGTGGTGGCCGACCGCAGGCTTGCCGCCCGCGACATCGCGGAAGGGAGGCTCGCCGCGCCGATGCCGCGGAGCGCGCCGTCGGGGTTCGGCTATTTCATGCTGTTTCGGCCGGATGACCTGCAGCGCGAGGCGGTGCAGCTTTTCCGCAGCCGGCTGGCACGCGAATTCGCGCCCGTCGGGACCGCTGGCCAGGGCACGGCCGAAAGCGGTTGGGACGAGCGCCACGAAGGGGTTGCCTGAGGGGGGACCCCGAAAAAGGGGGTGCCTGAGGGGTACCCCGAAAATGGGGGTGCCTGAGGGCCGCTCCGAACGATGACCCCGGCGGTGACGCTCAGGGTGGGAGAGGCCGAAGGCCCGCATCCGCCCGCGCCCCGCCGGATTGCTTGGGGGAGCCTTGACGTTGCAGCACTATTCCGTCCTGTCGCTGGTCGCGAACGCGTTCTCGGGACACCGCCACTGGCGTCCCGCCTGGCGCAAGCCGGATCCGAAACCCGCCTATGACGCCATCATCGTCGGCGGCGGGGGCCATGGTCTCTCCACCGCCTACTATCTGGCGAAGGAACACGGCATCACCAATGTCGCGGTGCTGGAAAAGGGCTGGCTCGGGTCGGGCAACATCGGCCGCAACACGACCATCGTGCGCTCCAACTACATGCTCGCGGAGAACGCCCGCTTCTACGAGTGGTCGATGAAGCTGTGGGAGGGCCTGTCGCGGGACCTCAACTACAACGTCATGTTTTCCCAGCGCGGCGTGCTGAACCTCGCCCATTCCCCGTCCCAGATGGACGCCTACGCGCGGCGCGGCAACGCCATGCGCATGGAGGGCATCGACGCGGAGCTTCTCGACCGGGAACAGGTCGCCGCCCGCGTTCCCGGCCTCGACATGTCGCCGAAGGCACGCTTTCCGATCACCGGCGGCCTGCTGCAGCCGCGCGCCGGCACCGCCCGTCACGACGCCGTTGCCTGGGGCTATGCGCGCGCGGCGGATGCGCGCGGCGTCGACATCATCGAGAACTGCGAGGTCACCGGCTTCATCGAGGAGGAGGGGCGCGTCGTCGGCGTCACCACCACGCGCGGCGACATTCGCGCGCCGAAGATCGGCGTCGCCGTCGCCGGCAGCACGTCGGAGGTGATGCGCAAGGCCGGCGTCCCGCATCTGCCCATCGAGAGCCACGTGCTGCAGGCCTTCGTCTCCGAGCCGGTGAAGCCGATCCTCGACAGCGTCGTCACCTTCGGCGCCGGGCATCTCTACATGTCCCAGTCGGACAAGGGCGGCCTCGTCTTCGGCGGTGACATCGACAAGTACAATTCCTATGCCCAGCGGGGAAACCTGCCGGTGGTGGAACACGTCATGAGCGAGGCGGTGGCCATGCTGCCCTTCGTGTCGCGCCTGCGGCTGCTGCGCAACTGGGGCGGCATCATGGACATGAGCATGGATGGCAGCCCGATCATCACGACCGGCCCGCGCCCGGGCCTCTATCTCAACTGCGGCTGGTGCTACGGCGGCTTCAAGGCGACACCGGCATCGGGCTGGTGCTTTGCCTGGACCATGGCGAAGGACGAGCCCCACGCGCTCAACGCCCCCTTCTCCCTCGACCGTTTCCATCGCGGCGCCGTCCTGGACGAGCGCGGCGCCGGTCCGCTCCCCAAGATGCACTGAAAGGGCGCGATCCATGCGCATTGACTGTCCCTGTTGCGGGCCGAGGGCCCTGTCCGAATTCTCCTATGGCGGCGACGCCACGCTGGTGCGCCCGGACCTTGCCGTGAACGAGGCTGCCCCCTTCGCCGCCTTCGTCTACGACCGTGCCAACCCGCGCGGCCCCCACGAGGAACTCTGGCACCATATCGGCGGCTGCCGGCACTGGCTCAAGGTGCGGCGCGACACCGCCACCCACGAGATCCTGTCGGTGGAGCCGGCGGGCCGCGCGGCGCAGCTTGCCGCCGCCGTTCCGGGGAGGGGCGCATGAGCGGGTTTCGGCTGAAGACCGGCGGCGCGCATGTGACGCGCGAGAGCATCCTGACCTTCCGGTTCGACGGAAAAACGCTGGAAGGTTACGAGGGCGATACGCTCGCCTCCGCGCTCATCGCCTCTGGGCGCAAGCTCGTCGGCCGTTCGTTCAAGTACCACCGTCCGCGCGGTGTCTTCTCGGCTGGTGTGGAGGAGCCCAACGCGCTGGTGGAGCTGCGCACGGGATCGCGTCAGGAGCCCAACACCCGCGCCACGATGGCGGAGCTCTATGAAGGGCTGGACGCCGCGAGCCAGAACCGCTGGCCGAGCCTGCGGCACGACATGATGGCGGTGAACGACTACGTCTCGCCGCTGCTGACGGCGGGCTTCTACTACAAGACCTTCATGGAGGCGGGCCAGAGCGGCTGGCATGTCGCCGAGAAGTTCATCCGCCGCGCCGCCGGTCTCGGGCGCGGCACCCACTTTCCCGATCCCGACCGCTACGATAAGCAGAACGCCTTCTGCGACCTTCTCGTCGTGGGCGCCGGCCCCGCCGGCATGATGGCGGCCCTGGCCGCCGCCCGGGCCGGGCTGAAGGTGATCCTTGCCGACGAGAACGTGCACCCGGGCGGGCGTGTCTTCGAGGAAAGCGGGCGGATCGACGGGCTCGAACCGGCGGTCTGGGCGTCACGGACGGCCGCGATGCTGGAGGCGGAGGGCGTGCGCCTCATGGCCCGCACCAGCGTCTACGGCTATTTCGACGGCAATGTGCTCGGCGCGGTGGAGCGCGTCGGCGACCATCTGCGCGAGCCGCCGGTCTTCACGCCCCGCCAGCGTCACTGGACGATCCATGCGGGGCACGTGGTGCTTGCCACCGGTGCCATCGAGCGGCCCCTGGTCTTTTCCGGCAATGATGCGCCCGGCGTGATGCTGGCCTCGGCGGGACTTGCCTATGCACGTCGCTTCGGCGTGGCCGTCGGGCGCTCCGTGATCGTTTTCTCCAACAACGACGGCGGCGCGCGCACCGCGCTCTCGCTGCATGAGCTGGGCGTGCCGGTCAAGGCGGTGGTCGACTGCCGCCGCGCGATCGACGCCGGAATGGCGGAGGAGCTCGCCGAGCGCGGCATTCGCGTGGAAACGGGGGCCGTCGTCGCGGCGACCAGGGGACGCAAGGCGCTCGCCTCGGTGGAGATTCGGGGCTTCGATCCCGACACCGGGCGCCTCGGCGACAACGGAATGCACCCGGCCTGCGACACGCTTCTGGTCGCGGGCGGCTGGACGCCGAGCGTTCATCTGGCGAGCCAGGCCGGCAGCGCGCCGGTCTTCGACGAGGGGCTGCACTCCTTCGTGCCGGGTACCCCGCGCGAGGCCTGGACGGCCTGCGGCGCCTGTTCCGGGCGGCTTGATCTCGCGGCCTGCCTGGAAAGCGGGCGCGACGCGGGCCTCGCGGCGGCCGCGGCCCTTGGCAAGGCGATGGCGGGCCCGGTGTTCGGGCTGCCGGAGCTTTCCGGCGTCGCGGCGGCGGAACTGCCCGCGCCGGTCTTCGAGGTGCCTGCCTGCGGTCGCGGCAAGCGTTTCGTCGATCTCCAGCACGACGTGACCGCAGACGACATCGCGCTCGCCAATCGCGAGGGCTTTTCCTCGGTGGAACACGTCAAGCGCTACACCACGCTCGGCATGGCGGCGGACCAGGGCAAGACCTCCAACGTCAACGCCATCGCGCTGCTTGCGCGCGAGCGCGGTCTCGCGAGCGCCGGCGTCGGCACCACCCGCTTCCGCATGCCGTGGACGCCGGTGACGATCGGCGCGCTGGCCGGGCGCGAGACGGGCGGTCATCTGGCGCCCGTGCGGCGCACCCCGCTGCATGACTGGCATGTGGAGCAGGGGGCGGAGATGATGGCGGCGGGCCGCTGGATGCGCCCAAGGGCCTACATCCGCGCCGGCGAGACGCTCGAGCAGGCCTATGTGCGCGAGGCCCGCGCCGTGCGCGCCTCCGTCGGGCTCGTCGATGTCTCCACGCTCGGCAAGATCGACGTGCAGGGGCCGGATGCGGCGGCCTTTCTCGACCGGCTCTATGCAAACCCCATGGGAAAGCTCGCCGTCGGCAAGGCGCGCTACGGCGTGATGCTGCGCGAGGACGGCATCCTCTTCGACGACGGCACCGCCTGGCGCCTGTCCGTGTCGCGATTCCTCGTCACGACGACCACGGCGAACGCCGCCGCCGTGCTTGCCCACATGGAGCACTGCCTGGAAATCCTGTGGCCGGAGCTTCACGTTAATGTGACCTCGGTGACCGACCGATACGCCGCACTGGCCATCGCCGGCCCGGCCTCGCGGGCGGTGCTTGCAAGCGCGCTTGGCGAGGGCGACGTGTCCGACGCGGCCTGTCCGCACATGGGCATCGTGCGCGGGCGCATCGGTGCGACGCCGGTCATGATCGCCCGGCTCTCCTTTTCGGGCGAGCTTGCCTATGAGGTCTACAGCGACTGGAACGACGGGCCGGCGGTCTGGGAAGCCCTGCTTGCCGCTGGGGCAAATGACTCGATCACGCCCTACGGCATGGAAGCGCTGGGCACGCTCCGGATCGAGAAGGGGCACATCACCGGCGCGGAGATGGACGGGCGCACGACGCTTGCCGATCTCGGGCTCGGGCGCATGGCCTCGCGGCGCAAGCCCTATATCGGGTCGGCGATGCTCGACCGGGAGGCCCTTGCCGCTCCCGGCCGCCGGGTTCTGGTGGGCCTTGTGTCGCAGGACGGGAACCCGATCCGCACGGGCAGCCACTTGACCCTTCCCGGCGAAGCGGCGAGTCTGGGACATGTGACCGCCATGACCTTTTCACCGGTCGTGGGAACCCACATCGCGCTGGCCCTTCTTGCCGGCGGAAGAGAGCGCGTCGGCGATACGCTCGAGGCGGTCTTCCCCATGAAGGACGAGACGGTCCGGGTGAAGGTCACGGAGCCCTGTTTCCATGATCCTGAAGGGAACCTGCTAAATGTCTGACAGTCCTCTTGATACGAGCATCCCCCAGATGGAGGCGGATCACCCGCATCCAACGGGACCGCTCGTGCCGGGAGAGACCGGCGGCGCGGGCGAGGCACGCCTCCTCCTGAACGAGGTCGAACTGCCCGCCGTCGTCGAGATCGGAGCCTGGCCGAACTGCCTCGAGGTGGTGTCCACGCGGCTTGGCGAGATCGTGGGCACCTCGCTTCCCGGGCGTCCGGGGCGGTTCTGCGAGGGCGAGGGCGCATTGCTCGGATGGGTGGCCTTCGGCCGCTTCCTCTGGCTTTCCGCGAGTGCCGACGACGTCGCGCGGCTGGAAGGGGCCTTCGAAACGGACGAGGCGTCCGTGGTCGATCTGGTCAGCGCGCGCAACGGGGTTCGTCTGACCGGCGACGTCGCGCCGGATCTTCTCAACAAGGCCGTGGCGATCGACTTCGATCCGCGTGCCTTCCCGCCCGGTTCGCTGGCCCAGACGGTCATCCACGAGGTGCCGGTGGTGATCCTGCGTCGCACGGTCGAGAGCTTCGACCTGCTGTCGCCCTCGAGCTTTGCGGAAACCATCTCGGACTGGCTTCGGGACGCGGCGCTCGAGTTCGGCTACAGGGTCGAGGATCCGGTCAAGGTCGCATGAGCAGGCTGCTTCGCGAGATGCGGCGCGCGGCATGTGTCGCGGCCGTGCTCGCCATGCTGCCCCTTGGCGGGCAGGGCGTCGCGCGCGATCTCGAAGCGAACGACTTCCATGATTGGGGGAACGCCCAGCTGATCTTCGTTCAGGGGGCGGAACCGCTCGACCGCGCCCTCGTGCAGGCCACGAAAAGTCCCTACACCCACGTCGGGATTGTGCGCCTGACGGGCGGCGGCCCGGTCGTGCTGGAGACCACGCCCTCGCTGTGGGAGGTCTTCGTCGAGGACTTTCTCGACCAGTCGGCGGACGGGCACTATGCGGTCTACGGCCTGCGGGGACTGTCGGAGGAGGACGCCTTCACGCCTCCGCGCGTCGCCAATGAGTTCCTGGAAGCCCCCGACGATCCGTATCTGCGCGAGGGCCTGTCGGAAATGTCCGGCGCGGAACTGGTCAACCGCTCCTACCGCTCGCTCGGGCTGGACCTGGGAGAGCCGGTTCCCCTTGGCGATCTTGCCGCCGGCAGCCCGGAGCTGCGGACGTGGCTGGAGAGCGTCTGGCGCGCGCATCCCGACTGCAGCGTGCAGCGGCTCGACCGGGCGGATTGTCTCGCAAGGCTTGAGCGCCAGAAGGTGCTGACGCCGGCGGCCATCGGCGCGGCTCCCGGTCTCGTCTGCCTCTGGTCCAGCTTCCCGCAGGATCGGGAGCGCTGCCCGGGACCCCGATAGGGCCCCGGGCCGGAGCGTCACGCCGTGGCGTCATCCTGCGGCTCTTCCGGCGACTTGCCGATCCATTCCAGCGCGCGCTCAACGAAGGCCAGACCGTCGGTCTTGCACCATTCGCCATGCGCGAGCGTTGCCTGCTCGGGCTTCCAGCCCAGCACCTTGTCACGTGCCGCGCGCGTCGGGGTGCGGTCGGTGAAGGACAGCCGCCATTCGCCCGGGGCATGGGGCGACTTCGCGGTGACGCCGTCGATATGCGCCAGCGGACGCTGCCACCAGCTCCAGTGCTTTTGCAGGAAGTCCTCGCTGAACGCCTCGATCAGGTCGGCGAAGATCGCCGTGCGCGACGGGCGATGGAAGAACACCACCTCGTCCATCATGAAGGAGCCGCGAAACCACGCCTGGTCGATATCCGGTCCCCACTCGGGCGGAGGGGTGTCCTCAAGCGCCGGCTGGAACGCGAGATCCGTGCGCTTGGCGATCGTGCTGGCCGGTCCCCAGAGCAGGGCCCGGGGAAAGGCGTCCTTCCATTCGCTCAGGAACAGGTGATGGATCTTGTTGGGGCTGACCAGATGGGCGACGTGGCCAAGCGCCTCGACCTCGGCGCGCAACTCGTCGCTTAGGGCGATGGGCGACCAGACCCACAAGGCATCGCCCTCGAGCCGGGCGATCACCATCCGGGTGGGATAGGGAAAACTGTAGAAATCGACGATGGGGCCGTCGGCCATCCATATCCGGTCTCCGATCGGGTGAAGCTGCGTCATAAGGGGCCTCGGGCGTTGTGAGCCGCAATGTGTACCGTACTGTGTACCAGTGGTACACACTCTGGTTTGTAGGGACGGCCGGTGCTATCTGTCAATGCCATGAGCCGAAGACTTGAAAACCTTGATGCCGAGCGACAGCGTCGGCTGTTCGATGCCACCGCGCAGGAGTTTGCGGAACACGGTTACGAGGGAGCCTCGCTGAACCGGATCCTGACGCTGTCCGGGATGAGCAAGAGTTCACTCTATTACTATTTCGACGACAAGGCGGACCTGTTCACCACCATGATCGAGCGCGCGCTCATGGCGCTGTTTCGCGAGGTCGGGGGGCTGGAAGCCGGGGCGCTGAGCGCGGAAACCTTCTGGGCGACCTTCGAGGACCGCTACCGCAAGAGCATCGCGGTGGTCGAGCGGGACGCCTGGCTCGTGCGCCTTGGCGGCCTGTTCTACCAGTTGCGCGGTTCGCCCAGGGCGGGGGCTTCCACGGACCGCCTGTTTCTGGCGGCGCGTCAATGGGTCGAGGAAATCGTGACGCGCGGGCAGGACCTTGGCGTGGTGAGGCGGGACCTGCCGCACTCGCTGCTGGTCGATGCCTCCATCGCCCTGATCGAGACCCTCGACTGCTGGGTCGTGGCCCATTGGGAGGCGTTGTCGGAGGCTGAAAAGGAGCGTCTGCCGGCGGAGCACATCGGCCTGTTCCGCCGCCTTCTGGCGCCCGAAGGAGCGCTGCGGTCATAGCCCACGCGCCGCCGCCGGGTAGGATTCCACGGTTGTTTTTGAATTGACTGACCGTCGGTCAATTGCTAGTGGGAAGGGCCGCCCGAAACCGTGCCAGCGAGTGTCAGCCAGCCGTCGCGCGCCTCCGCGGGCTGGCAATGGGGGCGTCCGTTTTCTCATGACCTCGTGTGGATACTCCGATGACTGAAATGAAACGTGCCTCGTCAGCCGCCAGACCGGTTGGTGTCGCGGCCCTGATTGCCTTTGTTCTTGTTTCGCTCAACATGCGCATCGCTTTTGGCGGGGTGGGGCCGGTGCTGCCCTACATGCAACTCGATCCGCTGGTCGCTGCGGCACTGACCGCGTTTCCTGCCTTGTGCATGGGGCTTTTTGCGCCGCTTGGTGCGGTGGCGGGGCGCCGGTTTGGCGAGGAGCGCGCGCTGTTTCTCGCCGTGCTCGCCCTGACACTCGGCATTCTGCTTCGTTCCATGAACATTGCCGGCCTCCTGGTCGGGACGATTGTCGCCAGTGGCGGTATCGCCGCGCTCAACGTCCTGATGCCCGTGTTCGTCCGTCAGCAGTTTCCGCCAGATCGCATCGGCGTGATGATGGGGCTCTTTGCCATGATGATGGCCAGCGGAGGCACCGTCATGGCGGCACTCGCCGTCCCTCTCTATGGTGTTTCGGGGGAGTCCTGGCAGATCACGCTCGGCGTCGCCGCCGTGCCGGCCGCGCTGGCCCTTGTGGCATTGCTGCCGCTTCTGGGAGCCTCGAGCCGGCCCGAGGGACTTGGGCTTCCCGTCCGACCCTGGCATTGGCTTCTCGCGCATCCGACCGTCTGGAGCCTGATAGGCTTCTTCAGCATCCAGTCGCTGGTGTTCTATGCGGTTCTCGCCTGGTTGCCGACGATCTATGTGTCGAGGGGAGCCGCGCCGGCGATGGGAGGGATCTACCTCGCGACCTGGCTGGTAGCCGTCACCGCCGGCAGCTTTCTCGGTCCGACGTTGGCCGCCCGCCGGAACGACCATCGTCGCTACATTCTTCTCAGCATACTGGCCTGCATTGCCGGGCTTGTGGGCGTGGTCCTCGCCCCTCTCGGGCAGGGGCTGTTCTGGTCGGCCGTTCTCGGTCTCGGCATGGGAGCGGGGCAGGGCTTGCCCGGCGTGCTCTACGCCAAGCGGACCGCCGACCATGCCCAGATGACCCAGCTCTCCGGCATGGTGCAGACGGTCGGCTATCTGGTCGCGGGCGTTGGTCCGACTATTGCCACGGTGCTGTATCGCTGGAGCGGTGGGTGGACGTGGCCGCTGGCTGTCTTCGTCATGCTGCTGGTGTTCAATGCCTTTGCCAGCTTGCATTGTGGTCGCGACCATGTGATCGCGATGCCTGAACGAGCGTGACGGTTGCTTCCCTATGCCCTGAGGGCTGCAAGGGCGCGCAGCGACCGGAGCGTGATCTGATCGGGGAAGGGCGCCGGCGGACCTGCCGCCGGCGCCTGCGGAAGGGACGGACATGACCACCACGACGACGAAGAGATCCCGGACCAAGCCGGCCGAGGTGCGCCGCGACGAACTGATGGATGCGGCACAGGCACTGTTCATGGAAAAGGGATTCGCGGCGACCAGCGTCGCCGAGATCGTCGAGGGGGCCGGAGTCGCGAAAGGGACCTTCTACACATATTTTCAGAGCAAGGACGAGGTGCTCGCCGCCTTGCGGGAGCGCTTCATCGAAGGGTTCCGCGACAGGGTCGCCGGGGCGGTCGATGCCTGTCACGGGTCCTGGATGGACAAGCTGGAAGCCTGCGCGGAGGCCTGCGTCAACGCCTATCTCGACGAGGTCGTCCTGCACGATCTCGTCTTCCACCAGTACCAGCCCGGCAATCGTGCGCTGAAGTCGGAAAACCCCGTCGTTACCTGTCTTGTCGGAATGCTGCGGGAAGGGGAGGGTGCCGGGGCTTGGCGCCTGGTGACGCCACGCCTGACGGCCGTGATGCTGTTCGGCGCCTTTCACGGTGCCGTCGACGAGGCCCTCTCCAGGGACGAGGCCGCCGACAGGGCCTCCCTGGTCGGCGCGGTCGTGCGGTTCTGGCGCAATGCGCTGACGACCGCCGCCTGAGCGGGTTTCACCGCTCGCCCCCGTCTCATCTACCCGCGGAGACCTTGCCGACCACATTGTGATCCGGTCCGAAGGGGAAGCCCGTGATGTTTTCCGCGCCGTCTCCGGTCACGATCAGGATGTCGTGCTCGCGGTAACCGCCGGCGCCCGGAAGTCCCTCCGGGATCATGATCATCGGCTCCATGGACACCACCATGCCCGGTTCCAGCACCGTGTCGACGTCCTCGCGCAGTTCCACCGACGCCTCGCGGCCGTAGTAGTGGCTGAGCACGCCGAAGGAGTGCCCGTAGCCGAAGGAGCGGTAGCGCAGCAGGTCGTGGGCGCGGTAGATCTCGTTGAGTTCGGCGGCGATGTCGCGGCAGCGCGCGCCCGGCCGGATCAGCTCCAGTCCGCGCCGGTGGACCTCGCAGTTGATCTCCCAGGGCTTCAGGTTCGCGTCCGGCACATGATCGCAAAAGAGCGTGCGTTCGAGCGCGGTGTAGTAGCCGAAGATCATCGGAAAACAGTTGAGCGACAGGATGTCTCCGCTTTCCACCTTGCGGTTGGTGACCGGGTTGTGCGCTCCGTCCGTGTTGATGCCCGACTGGAACCACGTCCAGGTGTCCATGAGTTCCGCGAAGGGGAAGCTGGCCGCGATCTCGCGCACCATGGCCCGCGTTCCCGCGAGCGCCACCTCGTGCTCGGCGACCCCGGCCTCGACCGCGCCCGCCACGGCCGCGCCGCCGATGTCGCAGATCCGCGTGCCCTCGCGAATGAGGGCCTGTTCCTCCGCCGACTTGATCGTGCGCAGCCGCATGGCGTCGCCCGCGATGTCGACGAACTCGACCTGCGGGAAGGCGGACTTCAGCCGCGTCATCGTGTCCAGGGTGACATGGTCGAACTCGATGCCGATGCGCCGCGCGGTCCCTGCAAGCTCGCCGACGGCCGTGAACCAGTTGTCCCGGTTCCAGTCGGTATAGGTCAGCACGTCGCCGTGGCTGCGTCGCCACGGCTGCCCGCCGTCGATGCCGGCGGCGATGACCGTCGTACGCTCGTGGTCGATGACGAGGCCGTAGCGCCGTCCGAAGGAGCAGTAGAGGAACCCGCTCAGGTAGCAGATGTTGTGATAGGAGGTGAAAAGCGCCGCGTCGATGTTCCGAGCCGCCAGCAGCGCGCGTATCCCCGCCTGCCGGCGGTCCATTTCCGCGTCCGAGAAGGGGTTCCAGCCCTTTTCGCCATTGTGCCAGCGCATGGTGGCCTGAAGGTCGAGATCCATGTCCGTTTTCTCCCGCCGTTTTCCGTTTCGGGTCCGTGAAACAAAAAAGGCGGGCCGGTTCGCAGATGGAACCGGCCCGCCAGGCCTTGCGTGCGATGTTCGCCCCGTCGGGTTCTCCCGGGCCCTGGGGGCGGGGACAACCTCCCGGTGACTGGCGTTCCGCCACCGGTCCGGAAAAAGGGAGGCGGGGCGAACCGCCATGAATTTCGGTGACCGCCGTTCGCCCGCGTCAGGCACGCGCTCGCGGCAATCTCGAACAATTCTGACTCAATTTTTGCAAAAAAGAAGCCCGGAATTGCGGCTGACAGGCAATTCCGGGCTTTTGGTGTTTGTCGGCGAAGGGCGGCCGGAGTGTCAGGAGGGCGAGAGCCCGCGAAGCCGCTCGGACCGCCGGCGCAGCAGTTCCAGCACCGTCAGCAGCGCGATGGAGATCGCCACCATCAGCGACGCGACGGCCAGGATCGTCGGCGAGATCTGTTCGCGCAGGCCGGTGAACATCTGCCAGGGCAGGGTCTTCTGTCCGGCCGAGCCGAGGAACAGCACCACCACCACCTCGTCGAACGAGGTGATGAAGGCGAACAGCGCACCCGACACCACGCCGGGAACGATGAGCGGCATCTGCACCTTGAAGAAGGTCGTGACCGGGTTGGCGCCAAGGCTTGCCGCCGCGCGGGTCAGGGACCGGTCGAAGCCGACCAGCGTTGCCGTCACCGTGATGATGACGAAGGGCGTGCCGAGCGCGGCGTGCGCGAGCACCACGCCGATGTAGGTGCCCTGAAGACCGACGCGCGAGTAGAAGAAATACATGCCGGCGGCGGAGATGATCAGCGGAACGATCATCGGCGAGATGAGCACCGCCATGATCGCGGAGCGGTAGGGCACATGGCTCTGCGACAGGCCGATGGCCGCGAGCGTGCCAAGCGAGGTGGCAAGGATCGTGGCTGCCGGGGCAATGGCGAAGGAGTTCCACATCGCCTGCTGCCAGTTCGGATTCGTGAAGAAGTCCGCATAGTGCTTGAGCGAGTAGCCGGCCGGGTCCAGCGCGAGCATTTCCTTCGTGAAGGTGAAGAAGTTCTCGGCGTTGAACGACAGCGGAACGATCACCATGATCGGAAAGATCAGGAAGAAGAAGATCAGTCCGCAGATGGTCCGGAACGAATAGTGCCAGACATGCTGACCGGTCGTTGCATAGGGCGGAAGAGCTGACATGTTTCTTGGTCTCCTCAGCCGAGCTTCACGTTATCGATGCCGACGATCTTGTCGTAGACATAGAAGAGCAGCAGGACGGCCGCGAGCAGGATGACGCCGAGCGCCGCCGCCAGACCCCAGTTCAGCGAGCTGGAGATGTGGTAGGCGATGCGGTTCGAGATGAAGATGCCGCTGGTGCCGCCGACCAGTTCCGGCGTGATGTAGTAGCCGATGGCCAGGATGAACACGAGCACCGCGCCCGCGCCGATGCCGGGAACCGTCTGCGGGAAATACACCCGCCAGAAGGCCGTCCAGTCGGTAGCGCCGAGGCTTTTCGCGGCACGCACGTAGGAGGGCGAGATGGTCTTCATCACGGAGTAGAGCGGCAGGATCATGAAGGGCAGCAGGATGTGCGTCATGGCGATGATCGTGCCGGTCTGGTTGTTGATCATCACCAGACGGCCCGCATCGCTGAGGATCCCGGTCCAGACCAGGAAGTCGTTGATGACGCCCTGTTGCTGCAGCAGCACCTTCCAGGCAGATGTTCGAACCAGAAGCGATGTCCAGAAGGGCAGCAGCACCAGGATCATCAGCAGGTTGGCCGAGCGCGCGGGCAGGGCCGCCAGCAGGAAGGCCACCGGATAGCCGAGCAGGATGCAGGAGAAGGTGATCGACAGCGACAGGAACAGCGTCCGGGCGAACAGGAACAGGTAGATCCGCTCGTCCTCGGGCTTGAACTCGATGCCGTCGGCCGTGAGCTCCATGTCGGCGGCGTTCAGGAAATAGCCGGAGGTGTAGGCCGGCGAATAGCGCTTGAGAACCGACCAGGTGCCCACGTCGCCCCAGTCGTCATCGATGTCGATGAACTGCGCCTTGTAGGGCTCCGCGTCGTCCATGCGGTCGACCCGCCGGCCGGTCTTGCGGAACAGGCTCGACATGCCCGACGCCTCGTAGTTGAGGCGCGAGCCGAGCCGCGTGTGGGTCTTTTCCTCGGCCGCGATGACGAGATCGTCGTGCAGGGCCTTGTAGACCGGCTCGCCGGGCAGTTCGCCCGAGGCCGGATCCCAGTTCGCGAGCGCCTCCACCGTACGCGGCAGGGTCTCCTCGACGATCCGGTTGTCGACGGACCGGAACAGCATGTCGGCGATGGGAAGCGCGAAGCTGAACAGGATGAAGAGCAGGAGGGGCGCGATCAGCATCAGCGAGCGCATCTTCTCCCGCCTGAGTGCCCGCGCCAGGCTCACCTTGAGCGGTGTGCCGTCGCGTGTGGTCAGGACTGTCTGACCTGTCGTGTCCCCGTTGGAGGCCGTTGTGTCGCTTGCCATTCCGCTGTCTCTGCCCCGGAAGTGTTCTTGGCGCCAAGGGCCCCTTGCGGGCCCGGGAAGCCTGGATGGCCCGTGTCCGGACCGGGAGTTTGACTGCCCGCGGCTGCAGGATCATCGCGCGTTTCGCCCTCTTGCCGGGGCCTGTCGCGGTGCGCGTTGGACAGCTTCATCATCATGCCCCGGGTCGAAGCTCCGGGGAGAGGCGGCGCGGGCGAGGGGCCGAAACGGCTTTCGTCCGCGCGCCGGTGTCGCGGCCGGACGGGAAGATCCCGTCCGGCGCTATGTCCGTTTCCGGATCAGCTGGCGAGCCAGGCCTGGAACTTGGCGTCCAGATCGTCGCGATAGTCCGCCCACCACTCGTAATTGTAGAGGAAGGTGTTCTTGGAGTTCGCGGGATCGGTCGGCATGTGCGGAGCCATCTCGATGCCGAGCTCGGCGTGCTTGCCGACGAGCGGGGCCGAGGACTTGCGGGCCGGGCCGTAGGAGATGTACTTCGCCTGGTCGGCGAGACGCTGCGTGTCGGTCGCGAACTTCAGGAAGTCCATGACCATCTTCTTGCGGTCATCCGGCAGGCCGGCGGGAACGATCCAGCCGTCCAGGTCGAACACCTGCGCGTCCCAGAGCATCTTGACCGGCTGGTCCTGCTCCTCGATCACCGAGAACAGGCGACCGTTGTAGGTCGAGCCGATCACGACCTCGCCGTCGGCGAGAAGCTGCGGCGTCTCGGCACCGGCCGACCACCACACGACCTGGTCCTTGATCGTGCCGAGCTTGGCAAGCGCGCGATCGACGCCTTCCTCGGTCTCAAGGACGTCATAGACCTGGTCCTTCGGCACGCCGTCGCACAGAAGGGCCCACTCCATGTTGTTGATCGGACGCTTCTCGAGCGAACGCTTGCCCGGGAAGTTCTCCAGATCGAACACGGCGCAGATGTCTTCCGGCTCCTTGCCGTTCCATTCCGCGACATCGGTGCGGTAGCCGAAGGTGGTCGAGTAGACGATCTGCGGGATGAAGCAGTCGGAAACCAGAAGGTCGCCGAAGTCTTCGCTCGCCGGCGAGCCGTCCGGAGCCTTGGCGAGAACCTCGTCCGCGTCGATCTCCATGGCGAGACCTTCGTCGCACAGGCGGATCGCGTCGGACGCGACCACGTCGACGAGATCCCACGTCACGTTGCCGGCCTCGTTCATGGCGCGCAGCTTGGCGACCGCCTCGTTGGACGACTCGTCCCAGATGAAGTTGATGTCCGGATGCTCCGCAGCATAGGGCTCGACGTACGCCTTGTTCTGCGAGTTCTGGTAGGCGCCGCCCCAGGACACGATGGTGAAGTCTTTGGCGCTGGCGCCGGCGGTCATCAGAAGCGACGCCGCGCCTGCGAGCAGGACAGTCTTGAAGGTCATGGAGTTCGTCTCCTTGCTTTGCTTGATCGCCCGGGCTGGCCCGGGTGCGAAGGCAACGCGGCGAAACCGCGTCGCCGAAGGGCGGGGCGCAAGACCCTTGCGCCGGGCCGCCCGTGTCGATCGCCGGTCTCAGTCGACCGGGTCGAGAGCCTTGCAGTCGGCGGCCGCCCACCCGATTTCGACCATCTGGCCGACGCTCAGGTCGCGCTTTTCGCCGCGATTGCGGACCTTGACGACAAACTCGTTGTTGCCGGCAACCGCCATGCGCACGCGGATGTGGTCGCCGAGATAGATCATCTCCTCGATGCGGCCCTTGACGAGGTTGTCCATGGACTCGTTCGTGTCGAACTCGACACGCTCGGGACGCAGCGAAATGGTCGTCCGCGATCCCACGCCGCCGATGTTCACGGCTTCCGCCTTGAGCATCGTGCCGTCATCGAGCTTCACGTCGCACGAGCTGCCCGAGACCTCGGTGACCGTTCCGGAGAGCTTGTTGTTCTCGCCGATGAACTGGGCCACGAACGAGTTCTGCGGCGTCTCGTAAAGCTCGTCCGGACGGGAGAGCTGCTGGATCACGCCGTCGTTGAACACCGCGACCCGGTCCGACATGGTCAGGGCCTCGGTCTGGTCGTGGGTCACATAGACGATCGAGACGCCGATGTTCTCGTGGATGTGCTTGATCTCGTACTGCATCTGCTCGCGCAGCTGCTTGTCGAGGGCACCAAGCGGCTCGTCCATGAGAACCAGCTCCGGCTCGAACACCAGCGCGCGGGCAACCGCCACGCGCTGCTGCTGGCCACCCGAAAGCTGGGCCGGCCGGCGCGAACCGAACGCGCCGAGCTCGACCATCTCCAGGGCCCGCTTCACCTTCTCTTCCTGTTCCGCCTTGCCCATGCCGCGAACCTGCAGCGGGAAGGCCAGGTTTTCCGCCACGCTCATGTGCGGAAAGAGGGCGTAGTTCTGGAACACCATGCCGATGCCGCGCTTGTGCGGGGGCACGTTGTTGATCGGGCTTTCGTTGAGGAAGATCTCGCCGTGCGTCGCCGGCTCGAACCCCGCCAGCATCATCAGGCAGGTGGTCTTGCCCGATCCGGACGGCCCCAGCATGGTGAGGAATTCGCCCGGCGGCATGTCGAGGTTTAGATTTTTGACGACGAGGGTTTCCCCGTCATAGCTTTTCTGAACATTTTCGTAGCGGACGGAGGCGCCCCTGGCTTCTGACATCTATACCCCTAAGAAAAAAACAAAAAGGGGCAGTCAGCCGCGCCAATAAATGGCCGGTTTATCATGCTGTCCCCTCTGTGCCGCTCTTCCGAACTCTTGTCGATCCGGTTCAAGCCCTGTCATTGCGTTAAGCTAAGCAAAATATGAGGCACATTGGAAGGGGGGCTGTGAAAAAAATGTGGCGGCCTGTAATGCCAAGGTCTCTGAGACTGCTTGGAAATTGGGCTTTCCGCGTGTTTTTTGGTCATGCAACGACGTCGGGTCGGCGCAAATTGAATGCGCCGACCTCAGTGTTTTTCATCTTTCGTTTTGCAAGGTCGTTTCTAAACTTGCGAAAACTATACGTTGCTGTCCGGAAATTCTTCTTTTCTTCGGGACATGAACGAAATGAGGGCTTCATCGATGACGGGGTCGAGCGAAGGAGGCTCGTAGGCCGCAAGCGTTTGCTTCCACTTGCGATTCGCTCTCCAGGCCGCATCGAGGCCGCCGTCGGCGGTCCATTGCTCGAAGGAATTGTTGTCGGCGATCTCCGAGCGGAAGAACGCGCTCTCGAAATTGCGCTGCGTGTGAGCCGCGCCCAGGAAGTGTCCGCCCGGACCGACCTCGGCGAGGGCGTCCATCGCCTGGGCTTCCTCGCTCAGGTCGATGCCCTTCGCCAGGACATGCATCATGCCAAGCTGGTCGCAGTCCATGACGAATTTCTCGTAGGAGGAACACAGCCCGCCCTCCAGCCAGCCGGCGGCATGGAGGCAGAAGTTGACGCCTGCAAGCAGGGTCGCGGTGATGGTCTGTGTCGATTCCTGTGCCGCCTGGGCGTCGGGCACCTTGGAGGAGGTGAACGAGCCGCCGGAGCGGAACGGCAGACCGGCCCGGCGTGCGAGCTTGGCCGCGCCGTTGAGCAGCAGCGTGCCCTCGGGTGATCCGAACGTCGGCGCGCCGGACTGCATCGAGATGGAGGACACGAAGGCGCCGAACACCACGGGCGCTCCCGGGCGCACCAACTGGGTCAGCGCGCAGCCGGCCAGCGCTTCCGCCAGCACCTGCGCGAGCGTTCCCGCCACCGTGACCGGGCTCATCGCGCCGGCAAGGATGAAGGGTGAGACGATGCACGCCTGGTTGGCCGCTGCATAGACCTTGAGCGCGCCGAGCATGGTCGCGTCGAACACGAGCGGCGAGTTGGCGTTGATGAGCTGGATCATCACGCAGTTCTGGTCGACGAAGTCCTCGCCGAAGACCAGTTTCGCCATCTCCACGCTGTCCTGCGCGCGCTCGGGCGCCGTCACGGACCCCATGAACGGCTTGTCCGAGTATTTCAGGTGCGCGTAGACCATGTCGAAGTGCCGCTTGTTCACCGGCAGGTCGACGGGCTCGCACACGGTGCCGCCCGAGTGGTGCAGCCAGGGCGAGGCGTAGGCGAGCTTCACGAAATTGCGGAAGTCCTCGATGGTGCCGTAGCGCCGGCCGCGATCGAGATCGGTGACGAAGGGCGGGCCGTAGACCGGCGCGAAGATCGTGTTGTCGCCGCCGATCTCGACGGAGCGCGCCGGATTGCGGGCATGCTGCGTGAAGGTCCGGGGCGCGGTCTTGACCAGTTCGCGCAGCATTCCCTTGGGAAAGCGCACGCGCTCGCCGTCGACCTCGGCGCCAGCCTTGCGCCAGATCTCGAGCGTCTCGGGATCATCCCGGAACTCGATGCCGATCTCGGCCAGAAGCCGGTCGGCGTTGGCCTCGATGATCTCCGCGCCTTCATCGCTCAGGAAGTCGAGAAGCGGAATGTTGCGCGTGATGTAGGGCGCCGAGGCCCCGCCGGAGGAGCGCCGGCGTTCCGTTCTGGCGGCGCGCCCCCTGCGGCCCGCACGTGTTTCTGTATCGCTCATGCCTGGCCAGCCTTTTCCCTGGTTCCTCCCTCCGCGCCTGGCGGACCGGGAGCCGGTGACAGTCCGCGTCACTGTGCGCCTGTGCCTGCGAACCCTGTCGCGCGAAAGCGTCGTCGGGTTCTCTAAAAGCGTCATGCGTCATGGGAGGTTGCGGCCGGTGCGTTGCCGGACGTGGCAGCCGGGCCGGGATGTGTCGCACGAAGGCAAGGCCGGCCGGCGGTGGAATGCGGCGGAATGTGACGGACGCGCCGCCACTTCGTTCTTCGCGAAAGGCGTTTTTGGATGAAGCGTGTCGTGGCGGTGATGCCGCGATGACGCAATCAGGCTACCGGCCCCCGCGCCGGGTGGCGATACTGCGCGGCGAGGGGACGCGTCAGGCGGCCGCCCGCGGGAGCGGACGGGCACGTTGGGCGTCCCGCCAAGATCCGTCGCGGACGGTCATGACGGGCGGTGGCCGGCGGGATCGCGGCCGCCGTTTCCAGGCAAGAGGGATGAAGTATGTCAGCGTTTCCTGACAAGGCACAGATCGTCATCGTCGGCCTCGGCGGCATCGTCGGCGCCTCGGTCGCGCACCACCTGATCGAGCGCGGCTGGACCGACATCGTCGGCATCGACAAGTCCGGCATCCCCACCGACATCGGTTCGACGGCGCATGCCTCCGACTTCTGCTACACGACCAGCCACGACTTCCTGTCGACCTGGACGTCGCTCTACTCGGTGGATTTCTTCGACCGCATGGGCCACTACCGGCGCATCGGCGGCATCGAGGTCGCGCGCACGGGCGATGACGCCTGGATGGAGGAGATCAAGCGCAAGGTTACCTCCGGCCGTGCTTTCGGCACGCGCGCGCATCTCGTCACCCCGGCGGAAATCAAGGAGATGTTCCCCCTCATCGAGGAGGACCAGATCCAGGGCGGCCTGTTCGATCCCGATGCCGGCCTCGTGGTGCCGCGCTCGCAGACCGTCGCCGGCAAGCTGGTCGACGAGGGCGAAAAGACCGGGAAGCTCAAGGCTTTCGCCAACACGCCGGCGCAGTCCCTGCTTGTCGGGGAGGGGCGCATCAAGCGCGTTGTCACCCATCGCGGCACCATCATGGCCGATCACGTGATCGTCTGCGCGGGCCTGTGGGGCCGCCTGATCGCGGAGATGGTCGGCGAGGACCTGCCCGTGATGCCTGTCGATCATCCGCTGACGTTCTTCGGGCCGTTCAACGAGTTCGAGGGAACGGGGAAGGACATCGGCTATCCGCTGCTGCGCGACCAGGGCAATTCCGCCTACATGCGCGACACCGGCGATCCGAAGACCACCGAGGGTGGCCAGATCGAGTGGGGCTACTACGAGACGACGCATCCGCGCATGTGCCACCCCCGCGACCTGCAGGAAAAGCACGAGGCGCGCCTCTCGCCCTCGCAGCGCGATCTCGAGATGGAGCAGGTCATCGAGCCGCTCGAGCGCGCCATGGAACTTACGCCGATCCTGGCGGAACTCGGCTACAACGAGGGCCATTCCTTCAACGGCTTGTTGCAGGTTTCCGCCGCCGGCGGCCCGTCCTGCGGCGAGAGCCAGAAGGTGCGCGGTCTTTGGTACTGCGTCGCCATCTGGGTCAAGGACGGACCAGGTTTCGGCAAGCTGATCGCTGACTGGATCACGGACGGACGCACGGAGATCGACCACGCGGCCATCGATTATTCGCGCTTCTACGGCCACCAGCTCGAGGAGTCGTTCATCGAGGGGCGCTGCTACGAGGCGGCGCAGAAGATCTACTTCCCCGCGATCCACCCGCGTGAGCCCTATGCAAGCGCGCGCGGCGTCAAGCGTTCGCCCTTTTACGAGCGTGAGGTGGAGCTCGGCGGCCATTTCATGGAGCTGGGCGGCTGGGAGCGCGCCCACGGCTACGCGGCCAACGAACACCTTCTCGAGACCTATGGCGACCGGGTGCCGCTGCGCGAGAACGAGTGGGACAGCCGTCATTTCTGGCGCGTGTCCAACGCCGAGCACCTCGCCATGAGCGACGATTGCGGGCTCATCAACCTCTCGCACTTCTACATGTTCGACGTCGAGGGGCCCGACCATGTGGAACTGCTCGAATGGCTGTGCGCGGCGAAGATCGGCGGTGACGGCAACATCGGCAAGGGCATCTACACCCATTTCCTCGACGACGAGGGCATGGTGCGCGCCGACCTGACCGTCTTCCGCATGGCGGACCGCTGCCGCATCGTCGACGGCGCCGACGCCGGACCGCGCGACTTCCACTACGTGAAGCGTGTCGCGCAGGACAAGGGCTTCGACGTTACGGTCACAGATGTCAGCGAGAAGTTCACCACCATCGGCATCTGGGGGCCGAACGCCCGCGAGAACCTGAAGAAGGTGGTCGCGGATCCCTCGGCGCTCGATCCGGAGAACTTCCCCTTCGCGGCGATCCGGCAGATCGAGATCGCGGGCCGCAAGGTCACGGCCCTGCGGCTGTCCTACGTGGGCGAGCAGGGCTGGGAGCTGCACATGGCATATGACGACGGCCTTGCGGTCTGGGATGCGCTGCGCGCGCTCGGTGTCATCGCCGTTGGCGTGGAAACCTACGCGAACTCGCGCCGGCTGGAGAAGTCGCTGCGCCTTCAGAACGCCGACCTTCTGACCCAGTACAACCTCTATGAAGCCGACCTGGCGCGCCCGAAGGTCAAGGAGGCCGACTTCCGCGGCAAGGCGAAGCATCTGGAGTATCGCGCCCGCGTGCATCAGCCCGCCATGCTGTGCACGCTCGTCATGACCGACAATGTGGATGCGGCCGGCGTCGCCCGCTATCCCGTCGGAACCTTGCCGGTCGTCGATCCCGAGACGGGGAAGACGCTCGTCGACGAGCTTGGCCGCCTGTCCTACACCACGTCCGTGGCCTATGGTCCGACGGTCGGCAGGAACATCATTCTGGCCTATCTGCCGCATGAGTATGCCCAGGTCGGCCGCAAGCTCTGCGTCGAGTATTTCGCCGAGAGCTTCCCGGTCGAGGTCGCGGGCGTCGGCTATGCGCCGCTCTACGACCCGCAGAACCTGAAGCCGCGCAGCTGAGGTCAGGAAAGGATTTCCGATGAACGCGCTTGAAGCGCTTCTGGCCGAAAAGGGCACGCTGCTCGCCGACGGGGCGACCGGCACCAACCTGTTCGACATGGGTCTCACGTCCGGCGATCCGCCGGAGGAATGGACGCTCACGCATCCCGACCGGATCCGCACGCTGCATCAGCGGTTCGTGGAGGCCGGTTCGGACATCATCCTCACCAACACCTTCGGCGCCAACAGGCACCGCCTCAAACTTCACGGCATGGAAAATCGCGTGCGTGAACTGAACGCCGCCGCCGCGCGCCTCGCGCGCGAGGTGGCGGACGCGGCCCCGCGCAAGGTGGTCGTGGGCGGTTCCGTCGGCCCGACGGGCGAACTCTTCGCCCCGCTCGGAGCCCTGACCTTCGACGAGGCGGTGGACGCCTTCGCCGAGCAGGTGGAGGGGCTGAAGGAAGGCGGCGCGGATGTCGCCTGGATCGAGACCATGTCCGCGCCCGAGGAGATGAAGGCGGCGGCCGAGTCCGCGCATCGCGCGGGAATGCCCTTCGTCGTGACGGCAAGTTTCGACACGGCCGGGCGCACCATGATGGGCCTCGCGCCGGAAGGGCTTGGCCGGCTCTCGGCGGATTTCGCCTGCGAACCGGTGGCCTATGGCTCGAACTGCGGCGTCGGCGCCTCGGACCTTCTCGCCGCCATCCTTGAGATCACCGAGGCCTATCCGCAGGCCGTGGTGGTGGCCAAGGCCAATTGCGGCATCCCGGTGATCCGGGGCGACGAGGTGGTCTACACGGGCACGCCGGAGCTGATGGGCGACTATGCCCGCCTTGCCGTCGATGTCGGCGCACGCATCATCGGCGGGTGTTGCGGAACCTCCTTCACGCATCTCGCCGCCATGCGCCAGGCGCTCGATACGCATGAAAAGGGCGAACGCCCCACGGTGGACCAGATCGTGGCACGGCTCGGCCCGCTCGTCTCTCCGCCCGCGGCCCCCCAGCCGTCCGGGGAGGACGGCGAAAGTGGAGGCCGCCGAAGACGGCGGCGGGGGTGAGGTTAGGGGGCCACACCCTGGGGAACCGCCGCGCGGACCGTTTCCACCAGTTCCTTCACTGGCCGGCTGCCGTCAACGCGCAGGACCGGAGCGCTCTGGGCTGCGAGCCAGGTCTCGTGGCGGTCGCGGTTTCGGCCTGAAAAGCCTGGATCATCGTAGCGCGAGGCCCAGTCGGCAAAGGCTGTGTGGATCTCGTGCATGTCGCCGCCCGGATCGATGCGCGTTCCATGGCGCTCGCGTTCACGCCGTTTCAGGCGCTCCATGCGCAGCCGGGTCGGCGTTGCCACGAAGACGATGAGGTCGACGCCGTCGATCAGCGGATCTCCCCACCCATCGAAGGACCCTGTCAGCACCCAGCCGTCCCCTCCCAGCGCATCGGCGATCAAAGGGAGGCGGTCCACGGGCGGGCGCTTTCTGGAGAACGGCGGATCGCTCGGAAGCCAGTAGTAGTCATCGACGTCGACGTGAACGGCATCCAGAGCCCTGGCAAGGGCCGAGCCGAGCGTGGTGACGCCGGCGCAGGAGGCTCCGGTGATGTAGATGCGGGGCGCGCGCATTTGGGCTCCTTTTGGCGGGGGCGGCATCATGCACGGGCGCGAGGTGGTTTCAAACCCGGGTATCCGGGTGACGCATCGCGCACACGCTTGCGTGATCCGCGCTGTTTCAGGTGGCGCTGGCAGGGACTTTCGTTACCCTTGCGTCATGCTGAAGATCGCGCTTTCCCGGTTGATGCGAGCGGGGGCGCCCGTGTCGCGGCGGGCGAGGCATTCCGCACGGGCCGGGATCCTTCCGCTTCTTGTGCTGTGCAGCCTTGTATCCGCGTCCGCGCAGGAGGGCGATGCAGGCGGCGCCCGGGTCGATGTCGCGCTGGTTCTGGCCGTCGATGTGTCCCGGTCCATGTCGTTCGAGGAGCTTGCCATCCAGCGCCGGGGCTATGCCGAGGCGATCACCAGCCCCGAGGTGCTGCGGGCGATCTCTCGCGGAGCATACGGGCGGATCGCGGTCACCATCTTCGAATGGGCCGCGGACACCAGCACCCGCCAACTGGTGCCCTGGACCCTGATCGAGGACGGCGCGGATGCGGCCACGGTCGCCGCCCGCCTGAGGAGGCAGGACAGCCGGGGCGCGCGGCGAACCTCCATTTCCGGCGCGATCCTGACCGGGATGGCGCTTCTCGAGACCGTGCCCTATCGCGCCGACCGGCTCGTGATCGATGTGTCCGGTGACGGGCCGAACAACCAGGGCACGCCGGTCACCGGCGCCCGCGATGCGGCCGTCGCACGCGGCATCGCCATCAACGGCCTGCCGATGATGACGTCCGACGGCTTCGGAACCATGTTCTCGATCCCCGACCTCGACGAATACTACCGCCGCTGCGTGGTCGGCGGACCCGCGAGCTTCGTCCTGCCGGTCGATGGCTGGGACCAGTTCGCCGAGGCCGTGCGCCGCAAGCTCGTTCTGGAGATCGGCGGGCTTGTCCCCCGGCAACCGGGCGACCGTAGAGTCGCATCCGCAACGGCGGAGGAGGGCGATATCGTGCCGGTCCAGTTCGCGGCGCCCGAGCCCTATGACTGTCTCGTGGGCGAAAAACTCTGGGACCAGCGCCGCTGGCAGTTCGACGGCGATCGCTGAGCCGGCCGTGGCCGGCCTCAGCCGCGCCGCCGGCGCCGCCGGCGGTTGCCCGCCTCCTCCGACTGTTCGTCGTCGGGTGTTTCGGGCGCGGGAAGCGGCAGCGTCACGACGCTTGAGAGCTTCGGAAAGCGGTCGACCTTGTTGGGCAGGGCCATCGCGTTGACGAAATGCTCCTGGAAGCGTGGTTCCAGCGCCGTCTCGATCTTCTCGATCTCGCGCACGACGCGCTCGATCACGCGCCGCTCGGCACGGCTGATCAGCGCCATGCGCGCACCGGTGCCGGCGGCGTTGCCCACACTCGACACCTCGGCAAGGTCGCAGTCGGGAATGAGGCCGAGGATCATGGCGTATTTCGTGTCGATATAGCTGCCGAAGGCGCCCGCGAGGCGGATGCGGCCAAGCTCAGGGTTGCCGAGCTTGTCGAGCAGCAGCTTCACGCCCGCGTAGAGCGCGGCCTTGGCAAGCTGGATGGAGCGGATGTCGCGCTGGCCGATGGCGATCTCGATCCCGTCCTGCGCCACCACATAGGCATGGGTACGCCCGCGCTGCACGACGCGCGGGCTTTTCGCCGCGAGGCGACCGTCGATGAGACCGTCCTCGGTGATGACGCCGGCGAGGAACAGTTCGGCCACCGCCTCGATGATGCCGGAGCCGCAGATGCCGGTCACGCCGACCTGATCCTTCTTCTCCGCGAATTCCGGATCGTCGGACCATTCCTCCAGGCCGATCACCTTGAAGCGCGGCTCCAGCGTCACCGGATCGATGCGGATGCGCTCGATGGCGCCCGGGGCGGCGCGCTGGCCGCAGGAAATCTCCGCGCCCTCGAAGGCGGGGCCGGTCGGGGAGCTGGCCGCCAGAAGCCGCTCGCGATTGCCGAGGACGATCTCCGCATTGGTGCCGATGTCGACAAGCAGCGTAAGCGGGTCCGCCTCGAAGGGGCGCGTGGCGAGCGTCGCCGCCGCCGCATCCGCCCCCACATGGCCGGCGATGCAGGGCAGCAGGTAGACCCTGGCGCCCGGATTCAGCTCAAGTCCCACGGAGTCCGCGTGCTGATGCACCGCGCCGGAGACGGCGAGCGCGAAGGGAGCGCCGCCAAGCTCGCTTGGGTCGATGCCGAGGAACAGGTGGTGCATGATCGGATTGCCGACGATCACCGCGTCGAGCACGTCGGCGCGCGTCGCCCCGACATCGGCCACCAGCTTGGCGACCAGCGCGTCCACGGCCGCGCGGACGGTGGAGACGAGATCGGGCAGGCGCTCCGGGTTCATCTGGACGTAGGAGACCCGCGACATGAGATCCTCGCCGAAGCGGATCTGCGGGTTGGAGGTGCCGGCCGAAGTGACCGTGCGACCGGTGACCAGGTCGCTCAGATGCGCGGCGATGGTGGTCGAGCCGATATCGACGGCAAGGCCGTAGACGGTCTCCTTCACGCCCGGCCAGAGTGCCACGACCTCGGCCGCATGGGGGCCGTCCTGCCAGATCGCGGCACTCACCTGCCACTGACCCTTGCGCAGGACCTGCTGCACGTGCGGCAGAAGAACGGGAGCAAGCGTGAGCCCCTCGAGGCCGGTTTCGGTTGCAAGGGTCGCAAGCAGCCGGTCGCCGTCGCCAAGCGGCTGGTCCATGTCCGGCTCGCTGACCTGCACGGTCACGAGACGGATGGCGCTGTCGGGCGCGATATTGACCATCTCCGCGCGCTTGCGCACGAGCTGGCGGTTGGTCTGTGCGTCGACCGGCACATCGATGACGAGATCGCCCTCGATGGTCGCCTGGCAGGAGAGGCGGCGGTCGGCGGGCAGGTTGCGAAGCTCCGCATAGCGGGCCTCGGCGCGGGTGACCTCGCCAAGGTTTTCCGCCGCGCTCGTCAGCTTCTCCTTGGCGAAGCGGCCTTCCGATACGGACACCTGGCAGCGTCCGCAGATCCCGCGGCCGCCACACACGGATTCCACATAGACGCCGAGCGAGCGCGCCGCGTCGAGCAGCGGCGTTCCGACCGGGAACTCGCCACGCCGTCCGCTTGGCTGGAAAACGACGCGAGCCGTCGCTCCGGTCCTCTCGGGCCGGGGCGCGGCTGCATCGGGGGCATCTGTCGGGCCCGTCATGGCTGTGCTGTCATCCGTTGCCAGGGTGGCGTGTCCGGCGGGCGGTCACGCGTGGATCACGACGCCTGCGACCGGCGCCGCCCCTCGCGTCCGCCGCGCCGTCCGCCGGAGGCGGGTGTCGCGGCAACGGCCCCGCCGTCGGCGCCCGGCTTGTGGTCGCGATAGGTCATGATCCACTCGCCGCAGTTGGGGTCCGCGCCGGTGAGCACGTTGGCGCCGCGCACGGCTTCCATTTCCTGCGGGCGGCAGGGGTTCATGATCGCGCTGGTCATGCCGGCCGCGATGACCATGGGAATGAAGGCGGCGTTGATGCCATGGCGATGCGGCAGGCCGAAGGAGATGTTCGACAGGCCGCAGGTCGTGTTGACCTCGAGCTCCTCGCGCAGCCGCCGCAGCAGGCGGAAGACCTGCTGGCCGGCGCTTCCCATCGCGCCGATGGGCATGACGAGGGGGTCCACGACGATGTCATGGGCGGGAATGCCGTAGTCGGCCGCGCGGCGGACGATCTTGCGGGCCACCTCGAAGCGCACGTCCGGATCCTCGGAGATGCCGGTCTCGTCGTTGGAGATCGCCACGACGGGCACGTTGTACTTCTTTACCAGCGGCAGGATCGCCTCGAGCTTCTCTTCCTCGCCGGTGACGGAGTTGATCAGCGGACGCCCCTTGGCGACCTGAAGCCCCGCCTCGATGGCGGCCGTCACGGAACTGTCGATGGAAAGCGGCAGGTCCGTCAGTCCCTGGACGATTTCCAGCGTCCTGACCAGAAGCGGCGGTTCGGTCTCGTTCGGGTTCACCGCCGTCACGCCGGCGTTGACGTCGAGCATGGTGGCACCGGCCGCCACCTGGGCGAGAACGTCCTTTTCCACGGTGGAGAAGTCGCCGGCGATCATCTCGGCGGCGAGCTTCTTGCGGCCCGTCGGGTTGATGCGCTCGCCGATGACACAGAAGGGCTGATCGAAACCGATCACGATCTCACGTGTCGCGGAGGCGACGACGGTACGGGTCATTGGGCTACCTCCACGGGAAAGGGCGACGCATCGCAGGAGCGGAAGGGCCAGCTCCCGCGTGCGCTCAGCCATTCGGCGGTCTTGGTCAGGCCGCCGAAGGGGAAGACATGGATCTGCTCGAGCTGGCAGTCGGGACGATGCTGGAGCCGGGCCTCGAGCGGACGAACCATCGTCTCGGGGTCGTAGCCGGACAGCATGGAGACGACGGCGCCGCCACGCTTCTTGAGGAACGACAGCGAGTTCTCGACACCGGCGAAGGCGGCGTACTTGAGCAGCGTCGTCATCTTGGCCGGCCCCGCGATGCCGATGTGCACCGGGAAGCGGTTGCCCCAGGAGGCGATCTCGTCGAGCCACAGGTTCACGCGCTGCGGGTCGAAGCCGAACTGGGTGACGATGCGAAACTGCGCGTCGGACTGCGCGGCGAGTTCGTGCTTGCGCATGAGGAATGCGCGGATCGTGTCGGGGGAAATCTCCGGAGCGCCCTCGGGATGGCCGGCGACGGCGACGGCCCGAATGCCGCAGGCGTCGAAAAGCCCGGTCTCGAGCAGGGCAACGGAGGAGGTCAGCGGACCCGGCTCGTTCGCCTCGCCGGCGATTGCCAGAACCTCGCTCACGCCCGCCTCGCCCGTCAGCCGGGTAATGCGGCGCTCGAAGGCGGCGAGCGAGGGGTAGCGGCGCGCGGCCATGTGAGGCACGGCGACAAGCCCGCGGTCCCGGACACGGCGGCAGGCGGCGACGATGTCATCCTCGCCCACATTGCCGAGGTCGGTGACATAGACGCGGGTTCCCGCCGGCATGAGTTCAAGCAGCTCGGGCTTGTCCATGACCTGGCGCGGCGACATCTCGGTGGAGGCGGCGAAATGCCCCTCCGGGGTCAGGCGGGAGTTCGGCATGTCAGGCCTCGGCACTGCTGGGGGAGGCGGAAGAGGGTGCGGTCTCGCATCCCTCGGCGGCGACGAGACCGGCAAGCCGCTCGTTCGGGTAGTCATCGAGAAGAGCCGTCAGCGCGGCATCCGCTTCCACCTCGAGGTCATCTCCGACCTCGACCGGATCGGCGCGCCGCCACTCGGCCAGATAGGCGTCGCTGTCCTTCGCGCCGACGCGCATGGCGCAGCGGTCGATTGCCTGGATGAAGCGTTCGGGAAGCTCGCGACGCGCGGTCTTGCGTCCGGCCCGGACGAGCACCTGCGCGGGGATATCCCTCCAGAAGACAAGCACTTTCTGCGCCATCGCATTGCTCCGCAAAGCGCGTTCCCGCGTCGCTGATGGCAATCATGATGCCTGTCGCCGCATGGATCATCGGTGCACAGACGACATGCCTAGTCGCGAAAACGACAGGGTGACGCAGGCGCTAGTCTTTGAAGGCAAGTAACAAGGGCGGGAAGACTTGGCGGTAGGGTGTAAAGGGCGGCGCGTGAGCCGCGCCGCCCGCGGGCGGGCCCGGCTCAGCGCCGCGCCCGCCACCTCGCATGAAGCCCCGCGATGTCGGAGGAGCACAGCGCCTGCATTTCCCCGCGAATCTCCTCCAGCGGCCAGTCCCACCAGGCCATCTCGAGCAGCATGTCGATTTCGCCGGCGGAAAACCGTTTCCGGATCTCTCGGGCCGGATTGCCGCCCACGACCGAATAGGGGGCGACATCCTTCGTCACGAGCGCGCGGGCGCCGATCATGGCACCGTGCCCGATCGTCACGCCGGGCATGATCATCGCTTCGGCGCCGATCCACACGTCATTGCCGACCACGGTGTCGCCGGCCGGTTCGTAGCCCGTGTGAGCGTCCGCGAAGGCGGGTTCCTCCGACATGAAGAAGAAGGGGAAGGTGGATACCCAGTCGCTGCGATGGCTCTGGTTTCCGGCCATGACGAAACACGCGCCGGTGCCGATGGAACAGAAACTGCCGATGACGAGCCGGTCCACGTCGTCGCGGTCGGGCATCAGGTAGCGGGCGCAGTCATCGAAGGAATGACCGTGATAGTAGCCCGAGTAGTAGCTGTAGCGGCCAACCGAAATGTTCGGGTTGGTTACCTGCTCGCTCAGAAGCTTTCCCTTGAAGGGGCTTTCGAAAAAATTGCTCGCGGGAGATTGTCCTCTGTCGTGAGGCTGGGCCCTTTCCGGCCCGTTGGATGTGATGAGGGGACCGGTCCTGCGGCTCATGCCACGCAGACCCGTCCGTGCCGCCGGGGCACCGCTTCTAACAGGCGGGAGAAACCGCGCTAGGGCGTGAAGGCAACACCGGCGAGCAAATCGGACGCTTGCGCGCAGGATCACCTGCCAAGTGTGGTGAGCCTCGTCTCCAGAAGGCCGTATCCCGTGACACGCTTCTCGTAGGCGAGGCCGAGCCGTTCCGCTGCCGCGCGGGCGCGCGCCTCGATCTCCGGGTCACGGGCCTGCTCGAGGTAGAGCAGCCGGGTGTAGTGGCCGAAGTAGGCGTCACGCAGGTCCGGCCAGGTGTCGAGACCGAGCGGACGGATCACCAGTGTTTCGAAGTGGCGGGCGAGAAAGTCGGTCAGGTAGAAGGTGCCCGGCTCCGCCTCGGCTTCCGCGTCGAAGACGTCGAGGCCGGCGAAGAAGGCATAGCAGTGGGCCCCCTCGATGCGTTCGACGCCTTCCTCGGCGAGCACCTGGTCGAGCAAGCCGCCGGTGCCGCAGTCGCCGTAGCCTATCAGGATGTGGCGATAGTCGGAGCGTGCCTTGCCGATGGCCTCGCGCACCGCCTCGGGGATCCTGTCCGGGTGGTTGTGCAGCTTGGCCGGAAGGCAGGTGAGGTCGACATGGTCGAGCTCGTTGGCGCGGACGATCGCCAGCACCTCGTTGGCAAGCGCCCCGCAGGCGATGACGAGCACCCGCTCGCGCGCGAACATGTCGGCGCTTGCGGGTGCGTTCGCTGCATCAGGCCGCTCGGCCCGGGTCATGAGAGGTCCCTCCGGCCGTGACGTGGCGCGCGGGGACGGTTCTATCCCGCGCGGGAGGCGAGCTGGTTGTGCCGGCGCGCGATCAGCTCGGTGGCCATCTCGACCGTCACGGCGGCATCGCGGCCATAGGCGTCGGCGCCGATGGCCTGGGCGAATTCCTCGTTGAGCGGCGCACCGCCCACCATGACGATGTAGTCGTCGCGGATGCCCTTCTCGACCATCGTGTCGATCACGACCTTCATGTAGGGCATGGTCGTCGTCAGCAGGGCCGACATGCCGAGAATGTCCGGCTTGTGCTCTTCAAGAGCGGCCAGATAGTTCTCGACCGGGTTGTTGATGCCGATGTCGATGACCTCGAAGCCGGCGCCTTCCATCATCATCGAGACGAGGTTCTTGCCGATGTCGTGGATGTCGCCCTTGACGGTGCCGATCACCATCTTGCCGACCTTCGGCGCGCCGGTCTCGGCCAGGAGCGGGCGCAGGATGCCCATGCCCGCCTTCATGGCGTTGGCCGACATCAGCACCTCGGGCACGAACAGGATGCCGTCACGAAAATCGACGCCGACGATGCGCATGCCCTCGACGAGGGCCTCCGTCAGGATGCGGTACGGCGTCCACTCGCGCTCGAGCAGGATGTTCACCCCCTCGACGATCTCGTCCTTGAGTCCGTCGTAGAGGTCGTCGTGCATCTGCTCGACGAGTTCTTCGTCGGTCAGGGACCTGAGGTCGAGATCGTCTTCACCGGACATGAGCAAACTCCCTTCGCCATGCGGAAGGCCATGGACTTTGAAACAGTAAAGTGGGATGCGTTGCCTCAGGTCGATATCTCCAAAGCGACATGCGCGGTCGCCTGTGCGACAGGAGGTCGCGCTCCGGCATCATCGCGAGGACCGGCCCACGGGAGACGGGAGCGCAATGGCCTTCGATTTCATCTTCATGCTGACCGAGGACGACCGCACCATCGCCGACGCACGCGCGCGTCTGGATGACGTTCTGGCCGGCGGCGCCCGGCATATCGGCTTCAAGGATGTCGGTCTGCCCTTCGAGGAACTGAAGGGCCTTGCCCGTGATATCCGGACGGCCGGCGGGCGTGCCTATCTGGAAGTGGTCAGCCTCGACGCCGAAAGCGAATTGCGCTCGGCACGCGCCGCCATCGGGCTGGAGGTGGACTGCCTGCTGGGCGGAACCCGGCCGGGCGAGGTCGCGCCGCTGCTCAAGGCGCATCCCATCCGCTACTATCCGTTTCCCGGCGAGATCGTCGGCCATCCGAGCGTCCTGGCGGGAACCGTCCCGTCGATCACGGAAAGCGCCAAGCGGCTGAGCGACCTGGAGAGCGTCCACGGGCTCGACCTGCTGGCCTATCGTCACGAGGGTGACGTTCCCGGCCTCATGCAAAGCGTGTGCGCGGCCACCGACAAGCCGGTGATCGTTGCCGGTTCCATCGACCGGGCGGAGCGTATCGAGGCGGTGGCCGCGGCGGGTGCGGCCGGCTTCACGGTCGGCACGGCCGCCTTCAAGGGGCAGTTCGCCGGTGGCGGGCGGGGGCTGAGCGACGAGGTGCGCGCGATCCTGTCGCTGACGATGGCCGCGCGTGCCCGCTCCACTGCGCCGCGCCGCATTGCGCTCGTTGCCCACAACGCCCGCAAGTCGCATCTGAAGGCCTGGGCCTCGCGCCACGCCAGGGTGCTTGCGCGTCAGCGGCTGGTCGCCACCGGCGGCACGGGAGCGATGCTGATGGAAAGCGTGCCGGAACTGAGCATCCGGCGCCTGCAGCGCGGCTCGCACGGTGGGGACCAGCAGCTCGGGGCGCTGATCGCGACCGGCGAACTGGACGCGGTGATCTTCTTTGCCGACCCGCACGGCCATCACGCCAGCGACGTGGACCTCATGGCGCTCACCCGGCTCGCGATCCTGCACGACACGCCGATCGCCTGCTCACCGGCGGCCGCCGATCTCGTGGTGGCCGCCAGCCTCGGCGGGTGAGGACCGTGCTTCGAAATTCCTAGAACAGACCCTCGATATTGCCGGCCTCGTCGAGGCGGATGGCATTGGCGGCGGGAACCTTCGGCAGGCCCGGCATGGTCATGATCTCACCGCAGATCGCGACCACGAACCCGGCCCCGGCGGACAGGCGCACCTCGCGCACCGGCACCACATGCCCCTCGGGAGCGCCCCGAAGGGTCGGGTCGGTCGAGAAGGAATACTGCGTCTTGGCCATGCAGACGGGCAGATGGCCGAAGCCGTCGGCCTCCCAGCGGGCAAGCTGGTCGAGCACCGACTTGTCCGCGGTAACCTCGCCGGCGCGATAGATGCGCTTCGCCACGGTCTCGATCTTCGCAAGAAGCGGCAGTTCGTCGGGGTAGAGCGGCTGGAAGGACGCGGTTCCCCCGTCAACCACCTCGACCACCTTGCGGGCGAGGTCCTCGGTTCCGCGCGAACCGTCCGCCCAGTGGCGGCACGTGATGGCGGTAACGCCGAGCCCCTCGGCATAGGTCTTCACGGCGTCCACCTCGGCGTCCGTGTCGGTCACGAAGTGGTTGATCGCGACAAGAACGGGCACCCCGAACTGGCGCAGGTTCTCGATGTGGCGTCCGAGGTTCACCGCGCCGCGCGCAAGCGCCTCGACGTTCTCGCGTCCCAGATCCTCGCGCGCCACGCCACCGTTCATCTTCAGCGCCCGGATCGTTGCCACGATCACGACCGCGTCCGGCGAGAGGCCGGCCTTGCGGCACTTGATGTCGAAGAACTTCTCCGCACCCAGGTCCGCACCGAAACCGGCCTCGGTCACCACGTAGTCGGCGAGTTTCATCGCGGTCTTCGTGGCAATGACCGAGTTGCAGCCATGCGCGATGTTGGCGAAGGGGCCGCCATGAACGAAGGCGGGATTGTTCTCCAGCGTCTGCACGAGGTTGGGTTGCATGGCCTCCTTGAGCAGGACGGTCATGGCCCCGTCGGCCTCGAGGTCGCGCGCGGTCACGGGCGTACGGTCGCGGCGGTAGCCGACGATGATGTCGCCAAGCCGGGTCTGCAGGTCCGCCAGGTCGCTCGCCAGACAGAGGATCGCCATGATCTCCGACGCGACGGTGATGTCGAAGCCGGTCTCGCGCGGAAAGCCGTTGGAAACGCCACCGAGCGAAGTGACCACCTGGCGGAGGGCCCGGTCGTTCATGTCCATCACGCGGCGCCAGGTGACACGGCGCGTGTCGATGCCCTGCGCGTTGCCCCAGTAGATGTGATTGTCGATCAGCGCCGCAAGCAGGTTGTGCGCCGAGGTGATGGCGTGGAAGTCGCCGGTGAAGTGGAGGTTGATGTCCTCCATCGGCACGACCTGCGCATGGCCGCCACCCGCCGCGCCACCCTTCATGCCGAAGCAGGGGCCGAGCGAGGGCTCGCGCAGGCAGATCGCCGCCTTCTTGCCGATGCGGTTCAGCCCGTCGCCGAGGCCGACGGTCGTCGTGGTCTTTCCCTCGCCCGCGGGGGTCGGATTGATCGCCGTGACGAGGATCAGCTTCCCGTCGGGGCGCCCGGCGAGCGTCTCGATGAAGTCCGCGCGCACCTTGGCCTTGGTCCGGCCGTAGGCGTCCAGCGCCTCGGCGGGAATGTCGAGCCTCGCGCCGATCTCCGTGATCGGCTTCATGGTCGCCGCGCGGGCGATCTCGATGTCGCTGGCCATGGTGTCGTGTCCTCTCGCGTGACGAGGCTGTCGATTGCCGTCGTCTATCGTTTGATCCGAAATGCCGATCCTGAAGGGGCGGAGACGGATGGGCTGTTCGCGAACCGACGCCGTCGCGTCGCGCATCCGTCGTCCTGTCGGGCCGGGAAGGGGAGGTCAGTCTTCTCCGGTGACCACCGGCGTGTCGTCGCGACCGCCCCATTCGGTCCAGGAGCCGTCGTAGACAGGCGACTGGTACTGGCCGGCAACCGCAAGCGCGAGGGAGAGGACGGCGGCGCTGACGCCGGATCCGCAGGTGGTGATCACGGGTTTCGTCCGGTCCACCTGGGCCTCGTCAAACGCGGCAATGAGTTCCTCGAGCGGCCTCAGGCGGCCGTCGCTCATGAGTTCGGCGAACGGCAGGTTCAGCGCGCCGGGCATGTGTCCCGAACGGAGGCCGGCACGCGGCTCGGGCGCCGAACCGGCGAACCGTGCGCGGGGGCGGGCATCGAGAACCTGATGTCCGCTCTCCAGGGCCCGGAGCATCTTCTCCACGTCGGCGACAAGCGAGTTGTCGAGACGGGCCGTGAAATGACGCTCGCCGCGCGGCTGGCCGGGACCGTCCTCGACGGGGCGTCCTTCCGCGACCCATTTCGGCAGCCCGCCGTCGAGCACATGGACGTCCTTCACGCCCATGGCGCGGAAGGTCCACCACACGCGCGGGGCGGACCACAGGCCGCTGCCGTCATAGACGACGATGGTCTGGCCGTCGCCGATGCCGAGCCGCCGCATCATCGAGGAGAACACATGCGCCGGCGGCAGCATGTGCGGCAGCGTGCTCGACGTGTCGCTGAGCGCGTCGACGTCGAAGAACACGGCGCCGGGAATGTGGCCATCCTCGTATTCCGGCGGCACATCCGGCTGCCCGAGCGGCGGAAGCCAGGCATTGACGACGACCACATCGGGCGACGCAAGGTTATCGGCAAGCCACTGGGTGGAGACAAGCGGGGACTGGGGCATGAACGCTCCTGAAAACGGAGAGGCGAAAGAGAGCGGGGCGGGAATTCAGTCGGCGAGGCTGATGCGGACGCGGCGGTTCTGACGCCCCTTCTTCTCGACCTTGGTGACGGCGACCTGGCCGATCTCGGAGGTCCGGCTCACATGGGTGCCGCCGCAGGGCTGCAGGTCCACGTCGCCGATGCGCACGAGACGGACATGCCCCGAGCCCATGGGCGGCTTGACGCTCATGGTCTTCACCATCTCGGGCTTGGCGAGAAGCTCCTCGTCGGTGATCCACTCGGTCGAGACGCCGTGGTCGGCGGCCGCGATCTCGTTGAGGCGGCTGGCGATCTCTTCCTTCTCCATCGGCATCTCGGGCAGGTCGAAATCGAGACGACCGTCGCCTTCGCCGATCTGGCCGCCGGTGACCGGGTAGGGCAGGACGACGGACAGCAGGTGCAGCGCGGTGTGCACGCGCATCAGCTTGTAGCGGCGCTCCCAGTCCAGATGCAGCACGACCTTGTCGCCGGTGGCGGGAAGCTCCTGCCCCTCGGCCGGAACGTGAACGATTTCGGACTTGGTCTCGCCGTAGACGGTGGTGGCGATGTCGATGCGGCGGCCGTCGGACAGTTCGAAGTGACCGGTGTCGCCCGGCTGTCCGCCGCCCGTGGCGTAGAAGATCGTCCGATCGAGCAATACGCCTCCGCGATCGTTCACGCCGGTCACCGTGGCCTCGCATGTGCGCAGGTAGGCATCGTCGCGGAAGAGCAGGTCAGTCATCGGGCGGTCCTTGTTGATTCCTCGAAGGGCGCCCAGCCTATCCGATCGCGTCCGGCAATCAACACGCCGCAAGCGGTCCCGCGATCACAGGATCGGGGAGAACAGCCGGGCCGCCTGCGCGACGAAACGGAAGGCGAAGGCCCGGTTGTCGAGATCTTCCGTCGAGGTGGGAACGGCATTCGCGAAATCCTCCTCCAGCATGGAGGAAACGCGCTCGATCATCCGCTCGTGCGTGAACCACAGCGTGACCTCGAAGTTGATGCGGAAGGAGCGCGCGTCGAAGTTCACCGTGCCCACGCTGGCAAGCGTGTCGTCGACCAGAACCACCTTCTGGTGCAGGAAGCCGGCCCGGTAGCGGTAGATCTTGATCCCGTGCGCGACCATGTCGTCGGCGTGGGCGTAGCTGGCGAGCCAGACGAGCCGGTGGTCGGCCTTCTCGGGAAGCAGGATGCGCACGTCCACGCCGCGCATGGCGGCGGCCAGAAGCGCGGTCTGCATAGCCTGCTCGGGGACGAAGTAGGGACTGACGATCCAGAGCCGCTTGCGCGCCCGCGCGATCACCTCGGAAAAGGCGACGGAGCAGTCCTCCAGCGTGTCGGCGGGGCCCGTCGGCATGACCAGGACGGGTTCGTCGCCGGGCTTTTCGACCTTGCGCGGGAAGTAGAGGTGCAGCGGCGTGCCGGTCGCCCAGTGCCAGTCCTCGGAGAAGGACAGCGCGCAGGCGACCGCCGCCGGGCCGTTGATGCGCACATGTGTGTCGCGCCAGTGGCCGAATTCCTTCGAAAGGCCGAGATATTCGTCGCCCACGTTGTGACCGCCGACCCATGCCTCCCTGGCGTCGACGACCACGATCTTGCGGTGGTTGCGATAGTTGAGCCGCATCGGTCCCGTGACGCGCAGCCACTTGTGCCGCTCGTTGAAGCCCGCGACCCTGACGCCGGCCTCGCGCAGCCGGGCCACATAGCGATGCGACAGGCTCTTGCTGCCGACGTCGTCGTAGAGCACATGCACGCCGACGCCCGCCCTGGCCCGTTCGATCAGCGCATCGGCCAGCCGCGTGCCGATGCCGTCGTCGCGCAGGATGAAGAACTGGACGAGGACTTCCTTTTCCGCCCTGGCGATGCCGGCGAGGATGGAGTCGAAGGTCGCCGTGCCGTCCACCAGAAGGTCGACCTCGTTGCCCGACAGGAACGGGATCTGCGCGATATGGGTCAGCACCGGCCAACTCGTGCTGGTGCGCGCGTCGGAGACGTGCATCTCCTCGGCGCGCGCGGCACGGGTCGCCCGGCCCGCGTAGGAGCGGACCTCGGCGTAGTCCTCGAACCGCTTCCAGCCGAAGACCAGATACAGGAAGGCGGTGGGGAAGGGCAGGAAGAGAAGCGACAGCAGCCAGGCGATGGAGCCCTGCGCCGTGCGCGAGTACATCACCTCGCGTACGGCACAGACCGCCGCCAGCGTGTAGAACGCCAGCGTGAAGGCCGCGATGATCGGCAGGTTCGCGACGATGGCCTCGGCAAGGCCGACGTCGTGGGCGACGGTTGTCTCCAAAGGGTCAGGCGTCCTCGAACGGAGCCCGGATCTTGCTTTCGCGTTCGATCCAGGCGGGAACCGGGAGTCCCTTTTCGCGCAGGAAGGACGGATTGAAAAGCTTTGATTGATAACGGGTGCCGTAGTCGCACAGCACGGTCACGATGGTGTGTCCGGGACCAAGCTCCTTCGCCATGCGGATCGCGCCGGCGACATTGATGCCCGACGAACCGCCCAGGCACAGGCCCTCGTGTTCCAGCAGGTCGAAGACGATGCCGACGGCTTCCGCGTCCGGAATCTGGAAGGGCATGTCCACGGGCGCGCCTTCCAGGTTGGCCGTGATCCGGCCCTGACCGATCCCTTCGGTGATCGAGGAGCCCTCGGACTTCAGCTCGCCATGGGCGTAGTAGTTGTAAAGCGCGGCGCCCATGGGGTCGGCCAGGCCGATCTTGATTGCCGGGTTGCGCTCCTTGAGCGCCATGCCGACGCCGGCGAGCGTGCCACCCGAACCGACCGCGCAGATGAAGCCGTCCACCTTGCCGCCGGTCTGCTCGAAAATCTCCGGCCCGGTCGTCTCGATGTGGGCGCGCCGGTTGGCCACATTGTCGAACTGGTTGGCCCAGATCGCGCCGTTGGGCTCGCTTTCCGCGAGCTGCCGGGCCAGGCGGCCGGACAGTTTCACGTAGTTGTTGGGATTCTTGTAGGGAGCCGCGGGAACCTCGACGAGTTCGGCGCCAGCGAGCCGCAGCATGTCCTTCTTTTCCTGGCTCTGGGTCTCGGGAATGACGATCACGGAGCGATAGCCGAGCGCGCTGCCGACGAGCGCCAGGCCGATTCCGGTGTTTCCGGCGGTGCCTTCCACGATCACGCCGCCGGGTTTCAGCGTGCCGCGCTCGACCGCGTCCTTGATGATGTAGAGCGCGGCACGGTCCTTGACGGACTGTCCCGGGTTCATGAACTCGGCCTTGCCGAGGATCTCGCAGCCGGTCATCTCGGAGGCGCGGTTGAGGCGGATGAGCGGCGTCGAGCCGATTGCCTCGATAACGGAATTCCTGATGGTCATGGGTCTTTCGGTTCCGGCGAGAAGGGGCTTTTCGAAACGGGAGGCCGTTTTCGCCCAGTGTCAGTTGCGCAAAGCGTATGTCCCGAGGACCGTCATCGGCAAGGAGCGGGTCACCAAATCCGGTGCGCCCGGCGAAAATCGTTCTCTCGCGTCGCGGTTCGGCGAAAAAAGACCGACAGGCCCCGGTGGCGCGACATTGTTCGAAATTGCCATGTCCGGGCTGATCCAGACGTGGATGCACCGCGTAGCAGCCTGTAGAAAGCTTCCGATGCGCGAGCAGGTGAAGCGGACAGGGTGCGGGACACAAGGCTGTCCCCGGCGTGGCCGGCTCGACCTGCCACGCATTTTGTCGTAAGCGGAGAGCGCCGTATGCGGTTTCCGCGATGGCATGCCGTGGCCGCCAAGCCGGGGAGCGCGCACAGCGCAAGGTGACGATGGGAATGGACGAAAGAAAGCAGCACTTCGACTCGCTGCTGGCGGCTTATGTCGCCGGTACGCTGGCCGAACCGGCGCGACTGCTGGTGCGCTCGCATCTGGACCTGTCTGCCGACAACCGGGAATTCGTTCGCGACCTCGAAAGCGCGGGTGGGCGGATGCTGGAGGAAATCGACCCGCTTCCGGTTGCCGACCGCGATGCGATGCTCGCGGCCATCATGGCGCTGCCGGCCGACCCCGTCGATGCGGATGCGCCGCGCGCGCCGCGCAAGACCCGTCTGCCGGTGCCGCTTTACGACTACCTTGGCAAGGATTTCAACGAGCTTCCCTGGAAGACGCGCCTGCCCGGGCTGCGTGAATGCCGGATCGGCGAGGAAGACGGCTGCGTTGCCAGTCTGTTGTGGATCCGCGCCGGCATGGCCATGCCGACCCACACCCACCATGGCACCGAGCTGACTCTGGTGCTGGAGGGGGGCTTCAGCGATATGGACGGCCATTTCGTGCGCGGTGACGTGACCTATGCTGACGACGACGTCGACCACCGTCCCGTCGCGGACGAGGGCGAGGACTGCATCTGTTTCGTCGTCACCGAGGGCAGCCTTCGCCTGACCGGCCCGGTCGGGCGCTTCTTCGCTCCCTTCCTGCGCGGCTGAGACGCGTCGCGCGGGCACGGAATACCGGAACCGGTCCGCAGGCTTCCGGTTTTTCAGCCACGACCTGGAGGATGCCCATGAGCGCAGGTGGAAACGCGCGCGAGGCGGTGCGCCCCGAGGAAGGGATCGCCTGGATCACCGGAGCGAGTTCCGGTATCGGCGCAGCCCTTGCCGAAACGCTCGCACGTGACGGCTGGCGGGTTGCCGCCACGGCGCGATCTGCCGAAGCGCTTGCCGATCTGGAAGCCCGCTCCGCTGCATGGGCGGGAGACATTCGCGCGTTTTCCGGCGATGTCACCGACCCTGTCGAGATGACCCGCATCGTCCGCCGCATCGAGATGGACTACGGGCCGCTGGTCATGGCTGTCCTCAATGCCGGCGTCTATCTGCCGGTTGACGGAACGGCGCCGCGCCACGAGGACTTCCATGCCTCGATCGACGTGAACCTGAAGGGGACGGTCAATACGATGTTGCCGGCAATGGAGGCGATGCGCCTGCGCCGGCGCGGACAGATCGCCGTTGTCGCCTCGGTCGCCGGCTATCGGGGGCTGCCGACTTCCGCGGCCTACGGCGCGACGAAGGCCGGCCTCATCAACCTTGCCGAGGCGATGAAGTTCGATCTCGACCGGCTGGGGATTGCCATTCAGGTGATCTCGCCCGGCTTCGTCGACACCCCGGCGACCAGGGACAATCCCTTTCCCATGCCGGATCTGATGCCGGTCGAGGACGCGGCCGCCGCGCTTGCTGCCGGTCTGAAGCGTCCCGAGCGTTTCGAGATCAGCTTTCCCAGGAGTTTCACACGCAAATTGAAGCTTCTGCGGCTTTTGCCCTACAGGCTCTATTTTCCGCTGGTGGCACGCGCGACCGGCTGGTCCGGCAAGGGTTCCGTCTGACCGGGGGCGGCCCCGTGAACGAGACGGGCCCGAATCCCTGGCATCACGCCTGCCGATCCGCGATATCCGCGACCAGCCTGTCATGCGCCGCCTTGTCGAGAGGGAAGCGCCACATCAGGGCGATCGCGACGAGCTTCAGTGCAACGGGCAGCAGGGAATAGAGAGCGACCAGCACCCCGAGACCGTCCTCTCCGGTTCCCTCCGCCTCGAAGCCCGCGAGATCGAGCAGCGGAAACGCAAGCCCGACCGCGAGCGCCAGTGCCAGCTTTGTCGCGAGCCCCCAGAGCGCGAAATAGAGTCCCGAGCGGCGGGTTCCGGTCTCGAGCCGGTCGACGTCTATGACATCCGCCTGAATGGCGGCGGGAAGGGTGAGGTCGGCGCCAAGTGCGAGCCCGGTGAGGACGCAGATCGCGGCAAAGGCCGCAAGGTCGCCGCGGCCGATCAGCGGCACCAGGACGAAGACCGTGCAGGCGCCAAGCATCGCGATCGACCAGGCGCGGTGCTTGCCTGTCTTCCTGGCAACGGCGAGCCACAGCGGAACACCGGCAATGCCGCACAGGAAGTAGAGGAAAAGCAGCGGACCCTGAAGGTCGGGTCGCTCGAGCACCCTTGCGACGAAGAACAGGAAAAGCGTCGCCGGGAGCCCGTTCGCGAAACCGTTGACGATGAAGGCGGCGAGCAGACGCAGGAAGGGTCGGTTGCGCAGGAGTGGCCCCAGTCCCTCGCGCAGGCCCGGCATCGCTTCCACGCCGGGAGGCGGTTCGGGAAGGCGAAGCGCCGCCAGAAGCGCGAGCAGAGGCAGGGAAATGCCGATGCCGGCCGCGAGAAACGCGAGCGCGCCGCGCTGGTCGACCGCTCCAAGGGCGTCCGCCACGGCCGGAACGCTGACCGCCACGAGGGTTCCAAGCAGAACCATTCCCTCGCGGACGCCGGCCACGCGACTGCGTTCGTGATAATCGTCGGCGAGTTCCGCGCCCCAGGCCGAATAGGGGATGATCGTGGCCGTGTAGCCGAGCGAGAGCGCCAGTCCCCATCCCAGCAGGTAGAGCGGTCCGGCGTCGGTGGGCGGCGTCAGGATCATCCAGGCCGCAAGGGCCGCGGGCACGGCACCCAGCAGGAACCATCCCCGGCGCCGACCGGGAGGAAGCGGGATCCTGTCGCACAGGATGCCGGCGAGCGGGTCGGACAGCGCATCGGCAAGGCGCACGGCGAGCAGGATTGTGCCCACCTGGGCAAGCGGCAGGCCGATCACACCGGCATAGAAGCTCGGCAGGATCACGTAGAGCGGCAGGGTAAGCGCGGCGAGCGGCAGCGCTGGCGCGCCGTAGACCAGCAGCGCCAGGCGGGGCAGCTTCGTGGCGGTGCGCACGCCGCCTGCCCCTGGTGCGGACTGTCTCATGCGCGAGGAAAGGCCGGCCGCGCGCGAGGCATCAGGCCCGCGCGCCCTTCACATAGACCATCTGCCGCACGTCGATGTTGCCGGAGCGGAAGCCCGCCTCGCAATAGTGGAAGTAAAACTCCCAAAGACGCTTGAAGCGCTCATCGAACCCAAGAGGACGGATGCGTGGCCACGCGGACCAGAACCGGTGCCGCCACGCCTCGAGGGTGCGCGCGTAGTCGAGGCCGAAGATCTTCTGCCCGCCGAGTTGAAGGCCCATGCGTTCGCCGAGTTCGGCAAGGGCACTGGGTGGTGGCAACATGCCGCCGGGGAACACGTGACGCTGGATGAAGTCCGGTGTGCGCCGGTAATCGTCGAACAGGTCATCCTGAATGGTGATGATCTGCAGGCCCGCGCGGCCACCCGCCTTGAGGCAGTCGGCGACCTTGCGGAAGTAGGTCTGCCAGTATTTCTCGCCCACCGCCTCGAACATCTCGATGGAGGCGATGCGATCGTATTGGTTCGTCTCGTCGCGGTAGTCCTGCAGACGCACCTCGACGCGCTCGGCCAGGCCGTTCTCCTGCATCCGCCGCGAGGTGAAGTCGAACTGTTCCCGCGAGATGGTCAGCGCCGTCACCCTCGCGCCGATCTCGCCGGCGACATATTCGGCGAAACCGCCCCAGCCGCACCCGATCTCCAGCACGTGGTGATCTGGATTGATGCCGGTTTCCTCGGCAAGGGACGCGTATTTCCGGCGCTGGGCCTGCTCCAGGTCGTTGATGCCGCCCTCGAACAGCGCGGAGGAATAGGTCATCGAGGGATCGAGCCACTCGCTGTAGAAGGCGTTGCCCAGATCGTAGTGCGCCGAGATGTTGCGCCGCGAGCCCTTGCGTGTGTTGCGGTTCAGCCAGTGGCGCAGGCGCGTCATCATGCGAAAGACGGGGCTGCCGCGCAGCATGTCGAAGGTCGCGTCGCGGTTGCGGCAGAACAGCTCCAGGAAGGTGGTGACATCCGGGCTGGACCACTCGTTCGCCATGTAGGATTCCGCGACGCCGACATCCGCTCCGTTCAAAAGGCGCTTGATGAAGCTCCAGGTGTGGATCTTCACCTCGGCATTCGGGCCAGGCTCGACGCCGGTGACGACGAAGCGGCGGCCCTCGGGGGTCTCGATGAGAAGGGAGCCGATGCGAAGCTGCAGCGCCACGCGCAGGCCCAGGCGGGCGAGGCGGGGCAGTCCGGCAAGTTCGTGGCGGACATTCTCAGGAGTAAGCGCAACGGCGGTCGACATGGGCAATCCTCGTCTTCACGCAAGAAATATGGCGGCATGTTGGGAAGGCAACGGGCGTTCGGCGCGAGGGACCGCGCGTGGCGTTCACCCCTTCTGGGCCGCGTGGCCGGCCTGCGCCGGCGCGGACGAGGAGGGGCGGTCGTGCCGCCTCGAGGGAGAATGGAAAGGTGCGCCCTTCAACCACAGCTTGAGTGCCTCCCAGTGGATGCCGACGATAACTTTGAGTGTCATGAACGGAATTTTCAAGCTGAGACCAAGCAATTGGGCCGTTCGGACCTCTTGCCGGGTGCCTGCGAAGGTTGCGGAAAGCAACGGCCCCTCGGAATCCGTTTCCAGAATGCGCACCCGCACCGCTTCGCCCGGTGGCAACACGCGGAAGCGGTAGGTCTGGTCCATGTCGATGAAGGGCGAGACGTAAAACGCCTTGGCGCGCTCCTGCCGCACCCCCTCGGGGCCGATGTCCTTCACGCCGACGGGGGCGACATAGGTGTGGAGGTCGCCGAAGGTGTTGCGCACCTCGTAGACCAGCGCCACCAGGCGGTCCGCCGCGTCATAGGCGAAATAGACCGACAGCGGATTGAAGACGTAGCCGAGCACGCGCGGATAGCAGAGCAGCAGCACCCGTGCGGGAGGGTCGCTCAGGCCCGCCTCGCAAAGCAGCCTGTCTACGTGATCGCGAAGGCTGGAGCCGTCGCGCGGCCCGTGGTCGCCCTGCCAAAACGACACCAGATTGGCGCGTTCGACCGAGAACAGCGGCGATTGGCGTCCGGCCTCTTGCAGCCGGTCCAGATCAATCAGCAGCGAAAACACGCGGTAGGTGAACCGATGGCCGAACGGCTTCAGGCGCTGGTGCATGACCAGGCCGGGGTAGAGGCTCGCCGCGGACACGGGAGCCCTGCCGTTCGCCTCCATGGTCGTTGGGGCATGTCTGGCCGTCACGCTGTCCCTCCCGGTCGCCGGAGCGGAGTAATGGTTCGGGTCATTCGGCGGCTTCCGCCGGACGGGCCCGGCCCGAGGCGTCCACCCGCCAGGGGATGTCCGCGCCAAGCGCCTCGGCCACATCGAGGCCGGCCTTGAGCCCGTCCTCGTGGAAGCCGTAGCCACACCAGGCGCCACAGTACCAGATATGGTTCTGCCCCTGGATCTGGTCCAGTGCGCGCTGCGCGGCGAGGGCGGCGCGGTCGAACTGCGGATGGTCGTAGCGGAAGCTCGCGAAGGTCTTGTCCTCGCTCGGGCGCTCGGCCGGATTGAGGCTCACGAACACGGGCTTGTCCTTCGGAAGGTTCTGCAGCCGGTTCATCCAGTAGGTGACCGCGACATCGCGGGATGCGGCTTCGGGGGCGCTGGACGCCATGTAGTTCCAGGAGGCCCAAACCCGCTCGCGCCTGGGCATCAGCGCCCTGTCGCAATGGAGGTACACATCGTTCGGGCGGTAGCGGATCGCGCCCAGGATGTTGCGCTCCTCGGGCGATGCGTCCTCCAGCATGGCCAGCGTCTGGTCGGTATGGGCCGCGATGACCACCTTGTCGAACACGTCCTCGTGTCCGCTTGCATCCACCACATGGACCTGTCCGGCCGAGCGCCAGACACGTTTCACGCCGGCGGCGAGTCGAAGACCGGCCCCCAGGGGTTGCACCAGACGCTCCACATAGCGCCGCGAGCCACCCGACACCGTGCGCCAGACGGGACGGTCAGTGTGGACGAGCCGGTGGTTTTCGAAGAAGGCGATCAGCGTTTCGGCCGGGAACCGAAGCATTTCCTCCGGCGGGGTCGACCAGATCGCCGCGCCCATGGGCAGGAGATAGTTGCGCGCGAAGGTTTGCGAGAACCGGCGGTGTTCGAGATAGTCGCCGAGCGACAGGCCGGCGAGACGTCCCGCATGGCGGTCGGCCAGGCACTCGCGGTTGAACCGCAGGATCTCGCGCAGCATCCACAAAAAGCGTGGCGAGAGGAGGTTTCGCCGCTGGCCGAAGATCGTCGCCAGGTTGTCGCCGGACCACTCGCAGCGCCCCTGGTCGAGCGAGAAGGCAAAGCTCATGTCGCTTGCCTCGGTCGCGACGCCGAGATGCTCGAGGAGGGCCGTGAAGTTGGGGTAGTTCAGCTCGTTGTAGACGATGAAGCCTGTGTCGACGGACAACGGCGTGCCGCCGTGGTCGATGTCGACCGTCGCGCTGTGGCCGCCCGCACGCCCGCGCTTTTCGTAGAGGGTGACATCGAAGCGCTCGCTCAGGGCCCACGCGGCGCTGTTTCCGGCGATGCCGGAGCCGATCACGGCAATCCGCATTTCTTCTTCCTTCTTTTCAGGCGCCGCACTTGGTGTGCTCGAAAGCCTCGAGCGCACGTTCGCGAGCCGACCGGTGGTCGATAACTGGACGGGGATAGGTGTGGCCGAGGCGCACGCCCGCATCTTTCAGGACATCGGACGGGGCCTCATGCGGCCTGAAAAGCCACTTGTCGGGAAGGTTGGCCAGTTCCGGGACCCAGCGGCGCGTATAGTCGCCGTCCGGGTCGAACTTCTCGCCCTGGCTCTGCGGATTGAAGATGCGGAAATAGGGAGCCGCATCGGCGCCCGATCCTGCGACCCACTGCCAGCTTGCCGGGTTGTTGGCCGGATCGGCATCCACCAGCGTGTCCCAGAACCAGGCCTCGCCCTCACGCCAGTCCACGAGCAGGTGCTTGACCAGGAACGAAGCGACGACCATGCGAACTCGGTTGTGGATGTACCCCGTGTGCCAGAGCTCTCGCATTCCCGCATCCACCAGGGGGTAGCCCGTCCGCCCCCTGGTCCAGGCGCGCAAACCCTGCGGATTGTCCGCCCATGGAAATTCGTCGAAGCGGGGCTGGAAGTTGTCCGTCACGATCTCGGGAAAGTGAAACAGCAGGTGGTAGGAGAACTCGCGCCAGCCGAGTTCGGCATGAAACTTCGAAAGGGCCTTCTCGTCGATCCCGGATCCGTCCTGCCCGGCGCGCGCCTTTGCCTCATGCCAGATGCGTCTGGGGGAGATTTCACCGAACCGCAGATGCGGGGACAGGCGCGATGTCACTTCCGCTGCGGGCTCGTCGCGATGGGCGGCATACCCTGCAAGCCCGTCCTCGAGAAAGCCGGAAAGCCTGGACAGCGCTCCTTCCTCGCCGGGCGTCCATGTGTCGCGCAGCCCGCCCGCCCAGTCCGGTTTCACGGGCAGGAGCCGCCAATCGGCGAGGTCGTCGCTATCGGGCGTTTCGCAATCGGGCAGCGCGTCACTCGGCATCTTCAGGTCGCGCGGGCGGGCGGGCTCGCCCCGTGACTGCATTGCGCGATGGAAAGGCGAAAAAACACGGAAAGGGTCGCCGGCCTTGGTCTGCACTTCCCAGGGTTCCACGAGCAGCGAACCGTTGAAGCTCTCGACCCTGAGGCCCGCGTCCCTCAGGGTCTTCTTCAGCGCCTTGTCGGTCGCGATGCCCGAAGGGTCGTAGCGCCGGTTCCAGACGATCGCACCCGCGCTTGCTTCCGCCGCCAGGCGGGGAACCTCGTCGAGCGCCTTTCCCCGGCGCAGGACCAGGGGGATGCCGAGAGCCGAAAGCTTTTCCGCAAGGGCCTTGAGGGAGTGGTGCAGCCACCAGCGTACGGCGCCACCGGGCGCCCTTGCGCTGTCGGTGTCTTCATCCAGCAGGAAAAGGCCGATGACCGGCATCCCGTCGGAAAGCGCCGCGGCAAGAGCCGGATTGTCATCCGTGCGCAGGTCGTCGCGAAACCAGACGAGAACGGGAGCAGGGGATGCGTTGGAATCCATGAGGGCGATTATCCGGCGTTCGGGACGTTGCTTTCCCGTTCTTACGGACTTTGGCCGTTGATGGATTGGCGCTTTTCACGATTTTCCCGGCTTGCCCGGGATTGACGTGCTTTTGGGGAAGCGACCCCGCCGTCGCATGGGGGTTGGGGGGCTGCGACGGCGGGCGCATGACCCGGGCTGGGCTGAGGGCGGAACACCCGGGCCTGACGGAACGGCCGGTCCGCGACGGACGCGGCACATGTGCAAGCCTGTGCGTGGTCAGGTGAACCTTGCGTGCTTTCAGGCGCGGAAGGGTTCGGTGATCCAGTTCCAGGCGACCATCACGCTGTCCGCCGCCGCGGTCATGCTGGCGACGATCTTCATCCAGATCATCTGACCGAAGGCGGCGACCTTCATCATTGCCGAAGGTTCCTCGATCGGCTTCTGTTCGATGAACTCGATCTCGGTCTGCTGTGCGGGATCGTTGACCACACGGCGCGTGACGACGAGACGGGCATCCGGCGCGACGCGGGACTGGTCGGTCTTTGCAACCGTCGTTGCGGGGGTCTCCGGGTCCTCCAGCGCACGCACGGCAATCGCACGTCCGTCGGGCAGGAGGTGAGTCTCGTTGCGCGAAACCTCACTGTCGTAGATCACCTCGCCATAGTCGTCGATCAGCTCGACCCACACGGTCTTGCGACCGTTGCGTTCGACCTCGCCGACCCAGATGGCATAGGATCCGGCCTCGTCGCTGTCGCCGAACCGGGGCGTGCCGAGCGTCACGGCCAGCCTGTCTTCAGGCAAGACGAAGGTTTCGCGGTCGCCCTTGCCCGCCAGCATGTCACCGGCGGCGGCAATCTGCGTTTCCCCGGACTGCATGGTGCCGGCGGCATGGGTCGCCGATCCGAGCGGGCCGAGGATCATTCCCGATGCAAGGCTCACCGCGAGAGCGATGCGCGGTGCGGTCAAAGCGATGTCAAACATTCGTGCCTCCCGGGCTTGGCATCGCGGATGTCTGCGCGTCCGTCGCTGCCGGAATGTCACTGGTTAAGATTTGGTGTCCATCTCCCAAATAGTCCACCAGTCTTGAGAAGGATGCTCCCTCAATCGTCCTGATGAAACTGTAACCGGGATCACAAATGGACACGCTTCCTTGAAACGTTTCGTTAGGAAAAGGGTTCCCGGGTGACGTAACGTCGTGAAATGCCGGGGATTTCAAACGGGGCGAGAATGCGGCGAAGAGGGGGCAAAAAAGCGAGCCGGGGTCGTTCACGTTTGCGTGATCAGGTCGTGAGGTTTGTTGCTTGTTGCCGGAATGTCGCGGTTTCGTGGTGTCGGGGTCACAATCGCGACCGGCGATTGGAATTCGCAGCCCCCTTGGGATCCCCCTAGGCACGCCGTGGCCGGCTGTCCGGTATCAGTTCGTCACGCCGGGTGCGTCGAAGCCGTACTTCGCCAGAATGGCCTGGCCTTCGGGCGACAGGATGTACATTGCCAGCGTCCAGGCGTTCCGTGAGGCGCCCTGCATCACCGTCAGTCCATAGTCGGCGCCGACCGACAGGCCGTCCGGAAGCTGTACGATGGCGAGACCGGGGACTTCGTTGCGTGCGAGAAGCGCGTTGGTGCAATAGGTCAGGAACACGTCGGCCTTGCCGCTTTCCATCACCCAGCCGTAGGTGTTGCGCCCCTCGGGGGCCTTCTCGCTGTCCTGCCCGCCGGTGAGTTGCAGGGCCTTGGCCTTGAGCTTCGCCGTTGCGCCGGGGGCGAGGGCCTCCGATTTGTCGAAGACCTGAAACGCGTAGTCGCCGGAGGGGTCGGCTTTCGGCGTGGATGTGCCCACGCGGATGTCCTTGTCGAGCATCACCTGAAGCAGCGTGTCGGTGTCGACGTCGAGATCCGGCTGTGCCAGCGCGCAAAGGCGATTTCGGGCAAAGAGCACGACGGGGGCGGCCTTGCCGGCCTTCGCAAGTGTCTTGGGGTGCTTCATGTTGGCCGAGGCATAGACCTCCGCCGCCTCGCCCTGTTCGATCCGCTCGCGCAGCAGGCCCGAGGGGCCGAAGGTGCGCGCGATCTTGACGTCATGCGCGGCCTCGAACATGTCGGCGACTTCGCCCATCGCCGCCTTGAGGCTGCCGGCCGCGTGAAGCTTGACGCCCGTTTCGGCCATGGCTTCGGAAACCCCGATGGTTGTCGCGAGGATCAGTGTCGCGGTCGCAAGGTGCTTGAACATTGGACGGTCTCCCGGAGCCGGCATCTTCCGGACGCGAAAAGCGGAGCCGGCGTGTCAGGCGCGCCGGCTCCGTGGCATTGAGGGGATCAGCTTCCGCCCTTCTCCGCGTTGGGGAAGAAAAGCTGCTGGCCGTCGACCTTGTAGTCGGCGATCACGCCCTGGCCTTCCTCGGAGATGACCCAGTCGACGAACTTCTGGCCGAGGTCGGCCTTCACGTTCGGATGCTTCTCCTTGTTCACCAGGATGATGCCGTACTGGTTGAACATCTTGGGGTCGCCCTCGACGGCGATCTTGTAGTCGCCCTTGTTGCCGAAGGAGATCCAGGTCGCGCGGTCGGTCATGATGTAGGCGCCCATGCCGGTGCCGGTGTTGAGCGTCGCGCCCATGCCCGAACCGGTCTCGCGGTACCAGTCGCCGGAGGCGGCCGACACATCCACGCCGGCATCCTTCCACAGACGCAGTTCGGCCTTGTGCGTGCCGCTGTCATCGCCGCGCGAGGCGAAGGGTGCCTTTGCCTCTGCGATCGTCTTGAGCGCCGTTGCAACGTCGCTCGACCCGGCGACACCGGCGGGATCGTTGGCGGGACCCACGATGACGAAGTCGTTGTACATCACGTCGTGACGCTTCACGCCGTCACCGGCGGCCACGAATTTCTCCTCCGCGGGCTTGGCGTGCACGAAGAGCACGTCACCGTCGCCGTTGGCGGCGTTCTTGATGGCCTGGCCTGTGCCCACGGCCACGACGCGAACCTCGATGCCGGTCTTGTCGGTGAACTTCGGCAGCATGAAGTCGAACAGGCCGGAGTTCTGCGTCGAAGTGGTGGACTGGACGATGATGAAGTCATCCGCGGCCTGAGCCGGGCCGGCAAGGCCGAGCGCGACGAGACCGGTGGCGGCAAGCGAAAGGAAATGGCGTCTCAGCATCAGCTTTCTCCCTCGTGTCGAATTGGTTCTGTTGTTTCGGTGCCGAGGAACAGCCGTCCCTCGAGCCATGCCCGCGCGGCTTCGCTGCGCGGGGTTTCAAGCACGCGGGATGCCGGTCCGGTTTCGGCGACACGGCCCGCGTGCAGGAAAACGATGTCGTCGGCCAGGCGTTTCGCCTGACCCAGGTCATGGGTGACCATGACGATGGTGACGCCGCGCGCGTGGGCGGCGAGAACGAGGTCCTCGATGGCGTGGGTGGAGGCGGGGTCGAGGCTTGCGGTGGGCTCGTCCAGAAACAGAAGATCGGGATCGCAGGAAAGCGCGCGCACCAGTGCAAGGCGCTGTTGTTCTCCGCCGGAGAGGAGGCGGGCGGGTTGCCGCGCCTGCGTTTCAAGGCGCGCCTGTGCCAGGGCCTCGCGAACGCGGGCCGCCTTCGCCGAGCCCTTCAGCCCGCGCACGGCCAGCGCGAAATCGAGATTGGCCGCCACCGACCGGCGCAGCAGGACCGCACGCTGGAAGACCATCGCCTGCGCCTTGCGGGCCGATCGGTCGAGCGGTCCGCCTTTCCAGAGGATTTCGCCCTGGGCCGGTCTCAGAAGACCGTGGAGCAGGCGCAGAAGAAGGCTCTTTCCGGCGCCGTTGGCTCCCATGATCAGCGTGCGTCGCCCGGGACGGATGGCCAGGTCGACGTTGTCCACGAGACGGTGTCCGTTTGCTGTCCAGCACAGGTTGCGCGCCTCGAGGATCGGGGCGACGGGATCGCCTTCGGTGACGGTCGGGGCTGCCTCGAGCCGGCGCAGGGTGGCCTCAGGCATAGGCGGACCTCGCTGCCGAGGCACGCAGGCCCATGACGGCGGCATTGACCACCAGCGCGATTGCCAGCAGCACGACGCCGAGCGACAGCGCGAGCTGGAGGTTTCCCTTGGAGGTTTCGAGCGCGATGGTGGTCGTCATGACGCGGGTGACGTGGTTGATGTTGCCGCCGACGATGATGACCGCGCCAACCTCGGCGACCGCACGGCCGAACCCGGCGAGCGCGACGGTCAGAAGGGCGTATCGCCCGTCCCACAACAGGGCGGCGATGCGAGATGCGGGGCCGACGCCGAGCGAGGCGAACTGCTCCCGGTACTCCCGGTCGAGGTCTTCGACCACCTGACGGGTCAGGGCGGCGACGATCGGTGTGACGAGGATGGTCTGCGCGATGACCATCGCGGTGGGGGTGTAGAGAAGCCGCAAGGGCCCCAGCGGGCCGGCGGCGGACAGCGTGAGATAGACGACCAGACCGACCNCGACCGGCGGCAGCCCCATAAGCGCATTGAGCACGACGGTTGCCGTTGTTCGTCCGGGAAATGCGAAGGCCCCCACGCAGGCGCCGAGAGGCAGGCCGATCACGCAGGAAATGACGACCGCGCTCAGCGTCACGCGCAGCGACAGGCCGATGATCTCCAGGAGATCGGCGTCACCGGACAGGATAAGCCCGACTGCTTCCGCAAGGACGGACGAGAAGCTTTCCATATGCGCGTTTTCTCCCTCTCATGGGAAGAGATACATTATTTCGCACATATATCCATGTCACGTGACGTCTTTGCATCGCGTTTTTTACGCGGCGCGGCATTGAAAACCCGTTTTTCGCCAATGAACGACAGGTCATCCACGGATTTTCGGAATGCTCAGAATAAAAAAGCATAAAATGACACAAAAAGCAGAAAGGCCAATCCTTGGCGTGCTTCGATGTGTTCATGCAGGCACATGCAGCGACTGCGGCAGGTTTATCGTTCATGAAATGGAGACAATAAGCTCACGATTTGCGTGATTGTCTTTGTGTTGGGGCGCTACCAGATTGAGGGCACATTCAGCGGCATCCGGTGTTGCGTGATCGCAATGACCATCCGGCCGCGCGTGCACAGGAGCAGGAAATGTCAGTATCCAGCGAGCCGAAAAACGCTGCCGCCTTCAACATGGATGCGGCGCCCATGCACGTCGGGCGGGTCGGCCTGAGGGTGCGGGACCTGTCCGCGACGGCGCGTTTCTATCGGGACGTGATCGGCCTTCAGGAGCTGGAGCGTTCGGTGGGGCGTGTTGTTCTCGGTGCCGGTGCGGTGCCTCTGGTGGTGCTGGACGGGCAACCGGATCTCGCGCCGGTCAGCGCCCGCGAGGCCGGTCTCTTCCATACGGCGTTCCTGCTGCCGACGCGCGGCGATCTGGGGCGCTGGCTTTCTCACGCGGCCGGTCTCGGTGCGCGCATCGAGGGGGCATCGGATCACATCGTGAGCGAGGCGGTCTATCTCAGCGACCCGGAAGGGAACGGCATCGAGGTCTATGCGGATCGTCCGGAGGCCGACTGGCGCACGCCGGACGGCACGGTGACCATGTCCACCGATCCGATGGACGTGGAGGGCGTGCTTGCCGCGGGCGAGGGGGTGGTCTGGCAGGGAATGCCGGAGGGCGGCCGTGTCGGGCACGTTCATCTCCGCGTCGGCGAGACCGGGGCGTCCGAGGGGTTCTACCGCGACGTGCTCGGCTTCGACATCAGTGCCCACTATCCGGGCGCAAGCTTCTTCGGATCCGGGGGATACCATCACCAGCTTGCCGGGAACGTCTGGGGCAGTCGTGGCGCGGACGCGCGCGATCCGAACCGCGCCGGCCTGGACTTCGTGGAAATTCTCGCCAGGGATTCCGGGCATGTGTCGAGCGTGCGGGAACGGGCCGGGCACGCCGGAGTGGCGTTGAAAGAGGCCGGACAAGGCGGCGTCTCGCTTGCCGATCCGTGGGGAACACGGATTCATCTTCGTGCCGCCTAGGGGGCTGCCCCATAAAAGAGGCGTGTCCGGCGTGAAAGCGTCGAGGTCATCGGTCATCGTTCGCCTGCGGGAGTGCTCGCAGGCGGCATGACTCGTCGTTCCGCGCTGATTGGCGGTGGTACGTTCGCGATGTGGGGGAAAAAGAGGGCAGTGGCTCCCCGGGCCGGATTCGAACCAGCGACCAAGCGGTTAACAGCCGCTTGCTCTACCACTGAGCTACCGGGGATCACTGTCGCGGCGCTCTTGAGCACCGCGTCGGTGGGAGGCGTATAGCAAACGCCGTGCGGATTTGCCAAGCCTTTTGTCGTCATGTTTTCCACAGAAGCGAAAAAATCGCCCCGGGCGGCGGCGGCGATTTGGTGTTGGTCAGGGGCTTCCAGGTCCCGGATCCGCTTGTTGTGTGGCGTTTGCCGGGCTAAGAATGAGGTCCGGTCCTTTCCGACGGACGAAGTCCGAGGGAGAGGGGAAAGTCGGAATACGGTGGGGGACGACCCAATTCGGGGTCCCGAATCCGTAGCTGCCCCCGCAACTGTGAGCGGCGAGCCTTCCTGCAGAGACCACTGGACGCTCCAACGCGGTTGGGTGCCCGGGAAGGGCAGGGCAAGGCGGCGACCCGCGAGCCAGGAGACGAGCCGGAAGACACGCGGCGGAAATGCGCGCCGCGTCCCGAAACGTCACAGCCGTCGGGTGGACGGCAGGAGGCTCACATGACGCGTTTCCACGCGCTTCCTCATCATACCTTTTCCGTGATTCCACGGTCCGCCGAACAGGCTTCGTGTCATCCCGCGCACTGCCGCCGGGCCTGATACCGTGCGCTGCCGAAGCGTTCTGGTGACCGGAGGAGCCCGCTCGGGCAAGAGCTCCCACGCGGAGGCGTTGGTCTCCGCCAGCGGACTTGAACGCGTCTATCTCGCGACCTCCGTCGCCGAGGACGGCGAGATGCGCGCGCGTGTCGCCCGTCATGTGGAGGCCCGTGGGCCGGGATGGGAGACGATCGAGGAACCTCTCGATATCGCCGGCGCGATCAAGACCCGAAGCGCGCCCGGAACGGCCGTTCTCGTCGATTGCCTGACGCTTTGGCTCTCGAACCTGATGTTCCGCGATGCCGATCTTCCGGCGGAGACGGACCGCCTGGCGGCGGCGCTTCAAGCCGCTGGCGGACCCGTGGTTCTGGTGACCAACGAAGTCGGCTCCGGCATCGTGCCCGACAATGCGCTTGCCCGCCGTTTCCGCGACGAGCAGGGGCGCCTCAATCGCAAGATCGCGGCGAGTGTGGAGGCGGTGGTTCTCGTCGCCTGCGGCTTGCCGCTCGTTCTCAAGCCGAATTCCCTCCAACCGGAGATTACCCTATGAGCACGCCTGCAAGCGGCAAGATCCCGGCCACGATCATCACCGGCTTCCTGGGGGCCGGAAAGACGACGCTTCTCTCCAACCTCCTGCGGGACGCGAAGGGCAAGCGCATCGCGCTCATCGTCAACGAGTTCGGCGACATGGGCTTCGACGGCTCGCTGGTGGACGGTTGCGCCGATCCCGATTGCGCGGCGGACGACGTGGTGGAGCTGACCAACGGCTGCATCTGCTGCACGGTCGCCGACGATTTCCTGCCGACGATGGAAATGCTCGTCTCGCGCGACGAGGCGCCCGATCACATCGTGATCGAGACGTCCGGTCTCGCGCTGCCGCAGCCCCTGGTCAGGGCCTTTTCCTGGCCCAGCGTCAAGACACGCGTCACCGTCGATGCCGTTGTGACGGTGGTCGATGCGGCGGCCGTCGCCGAAGGGCGGGTGGTCGCGGACGAGGCCGCCCTTGCCGCTCAGCGCGCGGCCGACGAGGCGCTCGATCACGAAAGCCCGGTGGAAGAGCTGTTCGAGGACCAGCTCGTCTGTGCCGATCTTGTCGTGCTCAACAAGGCCGATCTCGTGGATGCGGACGCGCTCGCCCGCGTTCGCGAAACCGTTTCGGCACGGGTGCGGCCGGCGGTCGAGATCGTCGCGGCGGAAAAGGGGTATCTTGCCGGCGATGTGCTGCTCGGGCGTTTCAGTGCCTCGGAGGAGGATATGACTGGCCGGGAAAGCCACCACGAAAGCCATCATCATCACGATGGTCATGACCATGACGATCACGATCACGATCATGATCACCATCACCATCACCACGACCACGATCATGACGAGTTCGAGAGTCATGTGGTGACCTTGCCGGCCTTTGCCTCTCTCAAGGAACTCGAACAGCGCGTAGCCGCCGCGATGGCCATGCCCGGGGTGTTGCGTATCAAGGGAGCGGTGGAGATTGCGGGCAAAGCCGCTCCGGCAATGGTGCAGGCGGTCGGGCCGCGCGTGGAGGCGTGGTTTGCAAAGGATGCCCGTGCGCCGGGGCGGGTGGTTGTGATCGGTCTCGCCGGCTTCGACCCCATCCGAATCGAGGGGCTTCTGGCCCGCTCCGAAGCAGCCTGAGAACGGTCCTTCTCGGACATGAACACCCGGGGCCGTGCCGCGGTCCCGGGGGACGGGAGACGATATGCACATCCTCGCCGGCAGAAGCGGACGCATCGACCAGGGGGAGGAGGCCGTCGATCTCGGCCAGTCTCCGGCGGATGTCATCGTGCTCTCGGCCGCCGATACGGAACTGGCGTCTCTGAACGCCGTTGCCGGCGCGTTGGGCGAGGAAGGGCCGCAACTGCGGCTCGCCAATCTCATGGCGTTGTCCCATCCCTATTCCGTCGATCTTTACGCCGACAACACCGCCTCGGGCGCGCGGCTCGTCATCCTGCGGCTGCTGGGTGGCGCCGAATACTGGCCGTATGGGGTGGAGCGGCTGACGGAACTTGCGCGCGGCGAAGGCATCGGGCTTGCGGTCATGCCAGGAGATGACCGCTGGGACGAGGCGCTTGCCAGCCGCTCGACCCTGCCGCTCGAAACGGTCGAACGGCTCTGGCGGTATATGGCCGAGGGTGGCGCGGAGAACCTGGCGAACCTGCTGCGTCAGTGCCGGCATCTGCTCGATGGAACGCCGGAGGCCGACCCGCCCCGGCCGCTTCCACGCGCCGGGCTGCATCTGCCCGGTTCGATGCACGCGAGTCTCGCCGATCTCAGGAAAACCTGGGACGATCCGCAGGCGCCGGTGGCCGCGCTCGTGTTCTATCGCGCGTTGGTCCAGTCGGCGGCCACCGAGCCGGTGGAGGCGCTGACGGAGGCGCTTCGGGAGCGGGGTATCAACCCGCTTCCGGTTTTCGTGGCCTCTCTGAAGGACGCGGAGTCGGCGTCCGTCCTTGCCTCGCTCTTCGGGGAGGCGCGCCCGTCGGTCGTTCTCAACGCGACCGCCTTTGCCGTCGGCAGCGCGGGCCGGCTGCATGAAAACACGCCGCTGGACGCCCCTGGAGCCCCGGTGCTGCAGGTGGTCTTCTCGTCGTCTTCACAAGAAGGGTGGAGCGAGTCGGACCAGGGACTTTCGATCCGCGACCTCGCCATGCATGTGGTCATGCCGGAGGTGGATGGCCGTATCCTGACGCGCGCGGTCTCGTTCAAGGAGCAGGCTCCGCGCGACCCGCGCACCCAGTCCGCGACCATGCGCTTTGTTCCGAAGCCGGATCGGATCGCCTTCGTCGCGGAACAGGCGGCACGGCTGGCGCGACTGGCCCGCACGCCGGCGGGGGACCGGAAGCTGGCTCTGATCCTTGCCAACTATCCAAACAAGGACGGGCGCCTTGCCAATGGTGTCGGCCTGGATACGCCTGCCTCCTGCGCGGCGCTCATGCAGGCACTGGCCGGGGAAGGATATGCCGTCGAGGGCGCGCCGGCCGGGGCGGACGAACTCATGGCGCGTATCAGCGAAGGGCCGACCAACGACCTTTCCGACCGGCGGGTGCGCCACGGCGGAGCAGTGCTCAAGCTGGACGCCTACCGGGCGGCCTTCGGGGCGTTGCCCGAGGCGGTCCGCACCGCCGTCACGGATCGCTGGGGCGCGCCGGAAGACGATCCGCATGTGGAGGAGGGCGGCTTTCGCCTGGCGGTCACAACCTATGGGAATGTGGTCGTCGGCATTCAGCCCGCACGCGGATACAACATCGACCCGAAGGCCACCTATCACGATCCGGACCTCGTCCCCCCGCATCACTATTTCGCCTTCTACATCTGGCTGCGGGAACACTTTGGCGTTCACGCCGTGGTGCATCTGGGCAAGCATGGCAATCTGGAATGGCTTCCGGGCAAGGCGCTGGCGCTCTCGCAGGACTGCTTTCCCGAAGCCGTGCTCGGCGCGGTTCCGAACGTCTATCCCTTCATCGTGAACGACCCCGGCGAGGGGGCGCAGGCCAAGCGGCGAACCTCCGCCGTCATCGTCGACCATCTCACGCCGCCTCTCGCGCGTGCCGAGAGCCATGGCGTCGCCGCCGAGCTCGAGGTGCTGCTTGACGAGTTCTATCTGGCGCAGGGCGTCGATCCTCGCAGGCTGAAGACGCTGACGCGCGACATTCTCGAGACCGCGATCCGTCACGGACTGGACCGCGATATCGGGCTCGACGAGACGATGGACGAGGAGACCCGCCTTGCCCGGCTCGACGCGCATCTGTGCGACCTCAAGGAACTTCAGATCCGCGATGGCCTGCACATCCTCGGCGCGGCGCCCGAAGGAAGCCTCCTGACTGCGCTGCTGGTCGCGCTCGTGCGGGTGCCGCGCGGCGAGGGGGCTGGAAACGAGGGACTCACCCGCGCATTGTCCGCCGATCTGGGGCTTGGCGATTTCGACCCGCTTGATTGCGACTTCGCATCCGAATGGACCGGTGCGCGGCCGGAGCGGCTGTCGCGTGTCTTGGACGCGCCCTGGCGCAGTGCGGGTGACACGGTGGAGCGGTTGGAGCTTCTGGCCCAAGAGATCGTCGCGGCGCGGCGCGGTCCCGACGGGCTTGAGCGAACCAGGGTGGTGATCGACGAGATCGAGGCCCGGATCCGGCCGTCGGTGACCGGCTCGGGGGAGGCCGAGACACAAGCTGTTCTCTCCGCTCTTGCGGGGCGTTTTGTCCCGCCGGGCCCCAGTGGCGCGCCCACGCGCGGTCGCCCCGACGTATTGCCGACCGGGCGGAACTTCTATGCCGTGGATGTGCGGGCCGTTCCGACCGAAACCTCGTGGCGGATCGGAGCCGCCAGCGCGGCGCGGCTCGTCGAGCGCCATTTCCAGGAGGAAGGCGAGTATCCCGCCGCTCTTGTGCTCACCTGCTGGGGCACGGCGAACATGCGCACCGGTGGCGACGATGTGGCCCAGGCGCTGGCATTGATCGGTGCCCGGCCCAAATGGGAGCCGGGATCCGGGCGCGTCACCGGCTTCGATATTCTCTCCCTGTCCGATCTTGGCCGTCCCCGCATCGACGTGACCCTTCGGATTTCCGGCTTCTTCCGCGATGCGTTTCCGCATCAGATCGACCTGTTTCAGTCGGCGGTGGCTGCAATCGCGGCGCTTGACGAACCCGATGACGCCAACCCCCTTGCGGCGCGGGCGCGAGAGGAGGCTCGCAGACTCGTCGGTGAAGGGCTTGCCGAGGAGGAAGCGGTCAGGCGTGCGCGCTTCCGTGTGTTCGGCGCGCGGCCGGGGGCTTATGGCGCCGGGCTGCAGGCTCTGATCGACGAGGGAATCTGGGACCGGCGCTCCGATTTCGCCGATGCCTTTCTGGCCTGGGGCAGCTACGCCTATGGGGGAGGGGCCGCGGGCGAGGGCGCACGCGAGGCGCTGGAGACCAGGCTTTCGAATGTCGACGCGGTGCTTCACAATCAGGACAATCGCGAGCATGACCTGCTCGACAGCGATGACTATTACCAGTTCGAGGGAGGACTTGCCGCCACGGTCGAGACGCTCAAGGGAACGGCGCCAAGGGTCTGGCACAACGACCATTCCCGCCCCGAGCGCCCGGTGATCCGAAGCCTCGGGGAGGAGATCGGCCGTGTGGTGCGCGGTCGCGCGGCAAATCCGAAGTGGATCGCGGGCGTCATGCGCCACGGCTACAAGGGAGCTTTCGAGATTGCGGCGACGGTGGACTACCTCTTTGCCTTCGCCGCGACGACAAACGCGGTCGGGGACCACCACTTCGACCAGCTTTACGATGCCTATCTGGACGATGCCGAGGTGAGGGACTTCCTCGCCAGGGCAAATCCGAAGGCGCTAGACGAGATCACGGCCCGCTTCCGCGAAGCCATCGAGCGGGGGCTGTGGCGCCCGCGCCGGAACACGGTTCGTGCCGACCTCGAGATCCTGCAGGGAGAAACGACTTCATGAGCGACAAGAAGACGGAGATGAGCGAAGAGGAGCTCAACGCCCGCCACGCCGACAAGATGCGCAAGAAGAAGGCCGCCCGCGACAAGATCATGGCCACCAAGACGATCGAGAAGGGCCTTCTCATCGTTCACACCGGCAAGGGCAAGGGCAAGTCGACCGCCGGGTTCGGCATGGTGTTCCGCTCGCTGGGGCATGGTCACAAGGTGGGTGTCGTGCAGTTCGTGAAGGGACGCATCGAAACCGGCGAACGCATGGCGCTCGACCGCTTCTCCGATCTCGTCACCATCAAGCGCATGGGGGAGGGCTTCACGTGGGAGACCCAGGACCGCCAGCGCGACATCGATGCGGCCCGCCAGGCCTGGGAAGCCGCCAAGGAGATGATCGTCTCGGGAGACTACCGGCTGATCCTGTGCGACGAACTCAACATCGTGCTGCGCTACGAGTATCTGCCCATCGAGGAAGTGGTGGAGTTCCTGAAGACCGAAAAGCCCGACGACGTGCATGTCGTCATCACCGGGCGCAACGCCAAGGACGAACTGATCGAGATTGCCGATCTCGTCACCGAGATGACCCAGATCAAGCATCCGTTCCGTTCCGGCGTGAAGCCGCAGGAGGGCATCGAGTTTTGATCGAGGTTCGGCGTATTCGGAGAGATGGACTGAGAGCACTGGCATGAAACCGTTCGATGCGCGGCTGCGGCGGGTCACTCCCTCGCATGAGGAACTGGTCCGCCGCTACGAGCTGTTTCGAACTGTGGTGGAGTTTCTGGCCGCGCTCACATTCATCATCGGGAGCGTCCTCTTTTTCTATGACAGCCTTCAGTATGCGGGAACGTGGCTGTTCGTGATCGGATCGATCCTTTTTGCCGTGCGTCCGAGCATTCGTCTGGCGCTTGAACTGCATCTGGCCTCTCTTCCCGTGCCGGACGAGTTCCGTCCCTATGGCGCGCCGCGCGAGGAGGACGAGCTGTGACCGTGGCAGGACGCCCGCCGGCGCTGATGATCCAGGGGACAGGGTCCAACGTCGGCAAGAGCCTGATCGTTGCGGGCCTTTGCCGGCTGTTTGCCAACCGCGGGATGGTCGTCAGGCCGTTCAAGCCCCAGAACATGTCGAACAACGCGGCCGTCACCGCCGACGGGGGCGAGATCGGCCGTGCTCAGGCCTTGCAGGCGATGGGCGCGCGCGTCCCGCTTTCGGTGCACATGAACCCGGTTCTGCTGAAGCCGGAGACGGACGTCGGTGCGCAGGTGATCGTTCAGGGCCGCCGCGCGGGGACCATGCGGGCGCGCGAGTACGGAAGCCGCAAGGCGGAACTCCTGCCGAAGGTCCTGGAGAGTTTCGCGGTCACCGGGCGGGACGCGGATCTCGTTCTCGTGGAGGGAGCGGGCAGTCCCGCCGAGATCAACCTGCGTGCCGGTGACATTGCCAACATGGGCTTCGCCGAGGCGGCAGACATTCCGGTGGCCCTGTGCGGGGACATCGACCGGGGTGGCGTGATCGCGTCGCTGGTCGGCACGCACACCATTCTTCCCGAGAATGAGCGACGGCGAATAAGGGCGTTTCTGGTCAACCGGTTTCGTGGGGACGTTTCCCTCTTCGACGAGGGGCTGCGGGAGATTTCGGCGCGCACCGGATGGCGGTCGCTTGGCGTCGTTCCGTGGTTCGACGCCGCGCGCCACCTTCCTGCCGAGGATGCGCTGGGCCTGGAGGAGGGAAAGAGCGGCGGGGCGGTCAAGGTGGCGGTGCCGGTCATCAGCCGTATCGCGAATTTCGATGATCTCGACCCGCTGCGGATGGAAGCGGATGTGACGCTCGAACTCGTGCGCCCCGGCGAGCCGCTGCCGGGGGATGCGGATCTGGTCCTGCTGCCGGGAAGCAAATCGACGATCGGCGATCTGGCATTCCTCAGGGCGCAGGGCTGGGACATCGACCTTGCCGCACATGTCCGGCGTGGCGGCCGGGTGCTCGGCGTTTGCGGCGGCTACCAGATGCTTGGCCGCGTCATCGCCGACCCGGATGGTATCGAGGGACCGGCCGGCTCGGTGGAAGGGCTTGGGCTGCTGGACGTTGAGACCGTGCTGACGATGGACAAGAGGGTGGTCGAGGTTTCAGGCGCCCATGTCCGCAGCGGTGCGCCCCTCTCCGGCTACGAGATCCACGTGGGGCGCACGGTCGGCCCCGATTGCGAAAGCGCCTTCTCCGAGATCGCCGAGGGAACGGCCGCACGCCATCCGGACGGTGCGGTCTCCGCGAACGGCCGGATCATGGGCACCTATGTTCACGGGCTCTTCGCGCATGACGGTTTCCGGGCGGCCTTCCTGAAGGATCTCGGCGGGGCCAGCGGGCTTGCCTATGAAGCGGAGGTCGATGCAACGCTCGACCGGCTCGCGGCACACCTTGAAGCGTCCCTGGACATCGACGCGATCCTGGCTGTTGCAGGCTGAGGCCGACACCGGCTCAGGTCGTTAGCTCCCAGATCAGCAGCCTGTTGTTCGCGGGCATGTCGAGGTCGTCGCGAAGCTCGAGGCCCTGCGCGAGCGCGAGACCGTCGAGCGCCTCGAAATCGCGGATCCCGCTGAGCGGGTCTCGCGCGCGAAGCTGAGCGTCGAAATCGGCGTTGCTGGGCGTGGTGAAGGCGCCGCCGTATTTCATCGGCCCGTAGACGCACAGCAATCCGCCCTTCTTCAGAAGTTCGCCAACGCGGACGAAGAAGTGCCGCACATGATCGAACGACATGATGTGCAGCGTGTTGGATGTGAAGGCGACGTCAAAGGCATCGGGCGAAGTGTGCGCGGGAACCGGCCAGGGTGGATGGGCTACGTCCAGCGCAAGCGGGGGCGGCGTCCGGTGACTGCCTTCCTGCGCGATGCGCGCCGCCAGTCCTTCAACCGCGTCCGGGAGTTCGCTGCACTGCCAGACGAGATGGGGCAGGGCGGCGGTGAAATGCACCGCGTGCTGGCCCGTGCCGCTGCCGATCTCGATGACGCGGGCACGGGTCTCCAGCCACGGACGAAGAGCATGCAGGATCGGATCCTTGTTCCGCTCGGCGGAGGGGGCGAAGGGAAGCATGGGGCCTCTCAGGTCAGGGCAGAGACGAGGGCGATTGCCAGGACTGCGGCGGCCAGAACGCCGCACGCCGCGACGAGCACCTTGAGCGCGCGGTCTATGTCCGTCGCGGTCGCTTCGCGGCGTCCGCTTTCGTTCATGAAGGGGTCGTCGACCGTGTAGCCGGGATATTGGCGCGGGCCGGCGAGCGCCAGGCCAAGCACCGCCGCCATGGCCGCTTCCGGCCAGCCGGCGTTCGGCGAACGATGACGTCCGGCATCCCTCAGCATGACGTCGAAGACGGCGGAGGGGTTCTTTCCCAGAAACGGTGCCGCGAGGACGATGGTCAGGCCGGCAAGGCGTGAGGCGGGAAGGTTCACGAGATCGTCGAAGCGTGCCGCCGCCCATCCGAAATCACGATGACGTTCGCTCTTGTGCCCGATCATGGAGTCCGCCGTGTTGACCGCCTTGTAGGCGATGAGCCCGGGCAGGCCGAGCAGCAGGAACCAGAAGGCCGGCGCCACGACACCATCGGCATAGTTCTCCGCGCAGGACTCGATGGCCGCGCGCGAAACGCCGGCCTCGTCCAGGCTCTGGGGATCCCGGCCCACGATCATTGAAACCGCCTTTCGTCCTCCGGCCAGCCCGTCATTGACCAGCCCGTCCCGCACCGCGGCAACGTGGTCGTGGAGACTGCGTTGGGCGATGAAGACAGCCGCGATCACCACCACGCCGGCCTGTCCGTAGGGAATGCCGCTCAGGATGACCTCTAGCAGCGCCCCGGCGATCAGGGCACAGGCCACGAGCGAGACCAGGAACACAGCGCCATAGACCTTGCGCTGGGGGTCGGAAAGGTCCGGCGTGTTGAAGTCCTGATCGGCGATCTCGATGATCTTGCCGAAGATCATCACGGGGTGCGGAACCCGCCGCCACAGGGCGGGAGGATCTCCGACAAGGGCGTCAAGCAGAAGCGCAAGGACGAGCAGCAGGGCGACGTCGGAGAAGAGCAGCATCTCATGTCTCCGTCATGGCATGGTCCAGCGCGTGTTCGAGCCGGGCAAGCCCGTCGGCGCCGCCGGGCAGCCCGAGGCGGATCCACGACGGAGCGTAGTCGAAGATGCGTGTCCATATCCGCTGCCGGGCGAGAGCCTCTTGGACCCGTGCGGCGTCGCGGGTTCCGGCAAGCAGGAACAGTGGTGTTCCGCCAAAGATGCCGAGACCGCGCATCTGCAGCGAAACGGTCATCTCCGCCGCCTCGTCCGCAAGCCTGGCCTGCATGGCACGCTGCCATTCGGTGTCTTCCAGGGCACGCGCGCCAATGGCGAGTGCCGGTCCCGAAACGGCCCAGCTTTCCAGCGCCAGCGTCAACGTATTCGCAAGCCGTGGCGGGGCGGCGGCAAAGCCCAGCCGGAGACCGGCCAGACCATAGAACTTGCCGAAGGAGCGCAGCACCAGCGCTGGCGTCCCCTGGAGGTGCGGCAGGACGCTCGCACCTGGAATGCAGTCGGCGAAGGCCTCGTCCACGATCAGCAGACCGCCACGGGCGGCCAGCGTCGAGGCCAGGTGGCGGACGGTCTTGGGGTCCGCGAGCCGGCCGTCGGGATTGTTCGGGTTGACGAGGACGGCAACGCGGATCGTCGGATCGATGTCGATGTTCGGCGATGTGACCTCGCGCAGGACACGGCCAGCCCGCCGCCAGACATCGGCATGGCTTCCGTAGGTCGGGCCGATGATCGCGACCTCGCCGTCGGGCAGGAAGCGCGGGAGCAGGGAGATCAGCGACTGGGTGCCCGGAGCCGCAACCAGATCAAGCTCGGCGGGAACCTGATAGGCGCCGCGCGCGGCGCTCAGAAGCCGTTCAAGGGCCGAGGCCGAGGGCAGTGCCGTCCACACATGAGCGCCGAGATCGTCGGGAACCGGGTAGGCATGAGGGTTGATGCCGGTCGACAGGTCGAGCCAGTCGGTCAGAATTCCGCCATGACGTGCCATCGCCGCACCAAGGTCGCCGCCATGCTTCATTCCCGATCTCTCCCCTGATTTCCGTGCCGACCGTAGCCTTGCGATCCGCCGTCGCCAAGACACAGGAGCGGCACAGGGTGTTGATACCGCCACGAGATGGCCGTGTGATCATGTGAGGGTGACTTGATCGGGATCACTGCGCCTTGCCGAAAAGTGTGCTTCGATGACGAAGTGGGGCAATACCACTGAAGAAACGGAGGCCGTAATGCCGGACCAGAAGTCGATCAGAAGGAAGGCCGCCGAAGGCAGGCAGCCGGAGCGCGACGGCGAAACGGTAGGTGTCGCGGCCAGGGAGCGTGCGCCCGGACACGCCGAGGCGCACACCCGGGAGAGGGCGTTATCCGGCGTCGGGATGACGCCATCCGGGGATGGGGATCTCGACGTCTACGAGCTTCTCGACAAGAGTGCCCATGCGGCATTGTCGCATCTGACGCTGGGGATTGCGCCTTCCGCCCTGGCGGCGGCCTACACCGACTGGATGACACATCTGGCGACGTCGCCCGGAAAGCAGGCGGAGCTTCTGCACAAGTCCTGGCGCAAGGCGATGCGGCTTGGTGCCTTTGCGCAGTGCCAACTCGCGGAAGGCGCCAAGGATCCCTGCATCGAGCCCCTGCCGCAGGATCACAGGTTCCGGGACGTGAGCTGGCAGACGTGGCCCTTCAACTTCATGTACCAGCAATTCCTGCTTCAGCAGCAATGGTGGCACAATGCGACCACCGGGATCCGGGGCGTTTCACCGAAGCACGAGCAGATCGTGACCTTCGTGGCGCGCCAGATCCTCGATACGTTCTCGCCCTCGAACTCACCTTTCACCAATCCGGAAGTGCAGCAGGCCACGATGGCCGAAGGCGGAGCGAACCTGCTGCGAGGGGCACGCAACCTCGCCGAGGACGTCGTGCGTTTCGCGACGAAGACACCGGCTCCCGAACTCGCGGAGTTCAGGCCGGGAGAGAAACTGGCCACCGCGCCTGGAAAGGTTGTCTTCCGGAACCGCCTGATCGAACTGATCCAGTACGCGCCGCAGACGGAGGAGGTTCATGCAAGACCGATCCTCATCGTTCCGGCCTGGATCATGAAGTACTACATCCTCGACCTGTCGCCGCATAACTCCATGGTCCGCCATCTCACGGAACAGGGGTTCACGGTCTTCATGATCTCATGGCTCAATCCGGACGAGGCCGACCGCGATCTGTCCATGGAGGACTATCGCAAGCTCGGGGTGATGGCGGCCATAGATGCTGCCTGTGCCATCAGCGGGTCGCCGGATATCAACGCCATGGGCTATTGCCTGGGCGGCACGATGTTGTCGATCGCCGCCGCCGCGATGGCGCGCGATGGTGATGACCGGCTGGCATCCCTCACGTTCCTGGCCGCGCAGACGGACTTTCGCGAGGCGGGTGAACTGACGCTGTTCATCAGCGAAAGCCAGGTCTCGTTCCTCGAGGACATGATGTGGGAGCAGGGTTTTCTGGCCACCGAACAGATGGGCGGGGCTTTCCGGCTCCTGCGTTCGGTGGATCTCATCTGGTCACGCAACGTGCATGACTATCTCATGGGCAAGCGCATGCCCATGTTCGATCTCCTCGCCTGGAATGCGGACGGAACCCGGCTTCCCTACCGGATGCACTCGGAGTATCTGAGAAAACTCTTCCTGAGCAATGACCTGGCCGAGGGGCGCTATATCGTCGAAGGGCGGCCGATCTCTGTGTCCGACATCCGTGTGCCGATCCTTGCTGTCGGCACGGAAGAGGATCACGTCGCACCGTGGCGGTCCGTCTACAAGTTCCACCATGTCGCCGACACCCAGGTCACCTTCATCCTCACGAATGGCGGCCACAACGCCGGAATAGTCTCCGAGCCCGGTCACAAGGGACGACGGTACCGCATGGCGGTCACACCGGCGGAAGCCCTGTACACGGACGCCGACAATTGGGTGGAGAAGGCGCCTCTCTTTGAGGGCTCCTGGTGGACTGCACTCGTCGACTGGCTTGACGGCAAATCCGGGGAAATGGTGCCGCCGCCGCCGCTCGGACGGGATGGCACGCCCTATGAGGCGATCTGCGATGCGCCGGGAACCTTCGTGTTGAAGCCCTGACGGGGTGTTCCCGCACGCTCGACAAGCCTCGCGCCACCAGCACGAAGGTGGGAGTGTTCCGGATTGTCGGTGTCTGGAAGAATTTTGGAGGCCTCGCCCGGAATCGAACCGGGGTACACGGATTTGCAATCCGCTGCGTCACCACTCCGCCACGAGGCCACGGCGTTTCGTATCAATCACTTGGTGATTGGTGTCAAGCGAAGTTAGACACTTCGCCCGCTGGGTTGGACAGTTTTCGTTCACCGCGCGTTCTCGAACGCCTTGTGCCACGACGTTTTTCCACAGGGCGCGCTCGCCGGGTCCGCGTGCGCAGTGTCCGCCCATGGCCTCCGTCCTGCCGAGCCGTGTGCGTGCGGTCTGTCCATTGGACAGATCCAGATCGCGCGGGCCGCTCGCAAGGGTCACGCTGGTGGAAGGTCCTCACCTCCGCATCCTGTGTGTCATCGATGACTTCATCCAGGAATGCCTGGTAACGACGGTCGATACCTTGCTATCGGGCGAGTGCAGTCCCTTGCCGGTATCACTCAGGCAGCTTGAACAAGTCTTCTACCGTCACGCCCAGACACTTTGCCAGGCGCAGCGCCAATACCGTGGATGGTACGAAGACTCCGTTCTCGACCGTGTTTATGGTTTTCCGGCTAACCCTGACCAGCGACGCCAGTTCCGATTGTGTCAGCTCGGCCTGCAGGCGATGCTCCTTCAAGCGGACTTCGAGTTGGGTAGTCACGCCCGTTCACGCAACGTCGCGATTGCCATCCAGATTGAGGGCGCACAAATAAGCAGGACGCCAAGCGAAAACAGCGCCGCCTCCAGGCTCATCTCGAAATACTGCGTCAAAAAGAAAAGCATCCAGAACGCGAGCACGGCGCACCAATATCCGAACTGATAGGCGCCACGGTGCGATGCGACCGCCATCTCGTCCCATGCGGGTTGAATGCTGTGCGGAAAGAGGATGGAAGCGGCAAACTGCGTAACACCGCCGAGAATAGCAAAGCCACCAAGCCACAAAACGAGGTCAGCACTGATTCCACCTCGCGTCACATAGATGACGAGGAGACCGATTCCGAATGCAGCAACCATCAGGTTCGCCGCAAAGCGAGTAGCTGCGAGAGGGTTCATTTCCACCTCCTAGTGTCACCTGTGGGTGACATATAGACAGGCGAAAATGTAACGTCAAGGTTACATATGCGGACTCACGAATGGTGGCTTCGCCCCCAGTAACGACTTGGAAGAGGCGGGTGGAAGGTTCGTGGGGAGCCTTGCGTGACCCTGCAAGCTCTCACTGTTCTTCGGGCGAGCAGGGCGAGGCAGCCTCGAGTTTTGCGCCCGGGAGGGTCAGACAATGCATGCCTTGTCGCTGCGGTCAGGTATCCGCTTCGATATCGCTGTCGCGTGCCAGGGCTTCGTAGTCGCGCTTGGCCTGTTCGAGCGCAAGTTCGGCGATTTTCTTCGTCTCTGNCAGAGAGGGATGACGCTCGGCGATGACGATTGCATGGGTGAGTTCGATGATAACGCGCCGCAAGGCGACGATCTGGCTCTGCGTCACCATCAACCTCGCACGCAGTCTCAAGGGAGGCTGATGTATTGCACAGATCTCCTTCCTCGACAATCATGCGCTGGTGGAGAATAAATTACACAGAGTTGCATAATTGTGGGGTGGGTTGTGCTTGTTTTTGGCATCTTACGTAAAGGGTAGTTGCACCTTGCTTCGCCAGGTCCCGATCAGGCCGTCGTCTGCCCGAGCCTGATCTCGCCTGGAGCAGGAAGCGGAAACCTCCTGCAGGACCTCCTGTCCGGTAAACTGCCATGCGGAGGAACGCTCACTGTCGGATCTGACAATTTTCCTGCAACCGGCCTAGCGGCATTCTTATGCCGTTAGGTAAGGTCGGAGGGGTCATGTCTTCTGGAGCCGGCGGAGTCCCATTGCAGGAGTGTGATGCCGAGCGCATCGCGCAGCACCTTCACCTGGCCAAGGATACCGCATCCGGCTGCGGAACGCGGGAGCTGTTCCTCATGCTCGAACTGGCCTGCCGCCAACTCGAGGAGGACGTGGGTCCTGCGCTGACGAGGGTGCGGTAGGGGTGCCCGGGTCGCTTCCGACCGAAGTGGGCGGGCGTTCCGCCCACCGGATCACCGCCGTATCTTTTGTCCGGTGCGAGATCGGGTCTGCGATAGTCGTCAGAGGCCGAGGCCTCCCACGCAGGCGTATTTGATATTCAGATAGTCATCCACGCCGTACTTCGATCCCTCGTTCCCGACACCGGAATCCTTGACGCCGCCGAAGGGGGCGACTTCCGTCGTGATGATGCCTTCGTTGACGCCGACCAGGCCATATTCCAGCGATTCCATGACACGGAAGGCCCGTCCCAGGTCCTGGGTATAGAAGTAGCAGGCGAGGCCATACTCGGTGTCATTGGCCCGCGCGACGGCTTCGTCCTCGCTGTCGAACCGGAAGAGNGGGGCGAGCGGGCCGAAGGTCTCCTCCCGCGCCACCTGCATCTCCGAGGTGACGCCCGTCAAAAGGGTCGGTTCGAAGAAGGTGCCGCCGTTGGCGTGTCGCCGCCCGCCGCTGACGATTTTTGCGCCCTTGGATACGGCGTCCTGGATATGCTCCTCGACCTTCTCGACCGCATTCTGGTCAATCAGCGGCCCCTGGCTCGTGCCCTCGTCGAGGCCGTTTCCGACTTTCAGCTTGCCGATTGCCTCGGCAAGCTTCTCCGCGAAGGCATCATGGATGCCGGCCTGGACGTAGATGCGGTTGGCGCAGACGCACGTCTGGCCGGAGTTGCGGAACTTCGAGGCGATCGCACCCTCTACGGCGGCATCCAGATCCGCGTCGTCGAACACGATAAAGGGCGCGTTTCCGCCGAGCTCCATCGAGATCTTCTTCATGTGGGCGGTTGCCCGGGAGGCGAGTTGCTTGCCGACCTCGGTGGAGCCGGTGAAGGTGATCTTGCGCAGGTGCGGGTTCTCGCACATTTCCGCAGCGATCTCCGAGGCCTTGCCGGTCAGGACGCTGACGACGCCGCGCGGGAAGCCGACCTGCTCGGCGAGCGCGCCGAAGGCGAGCGCGGAATAGGGGGTCTGGCTGGCCGGCTTGATCACCATCGTGCAACCGGCGGCAAGGGCGGCGCCCAGCTTGCGCGAGATCATCGAGTGGGGGAAGTTCCAGGGAGTGATGGCCCCCGTCACGCCGACGGGCTCCCTGGTCACGAGGATCTTCTTGCCACGCCAGGGAGAGGGGATGATGTCGCCGTCGATGCGCTTGGCCTGTTCGGCGAAGAAACGGATGTACTTCACGCCGAGCGCGATTTCGCCCTTGGCCTCCGCCAGCGGTTTTCCCATCTCCGTGGTCAGGATCTCGGCGAGGTCGTCGTGATTATCCATGATTGCATCGCACAGGTCCTGCATCAGGCCCGCACGTTCCTCGGCCGTGGTCAGCTTCCACTCCTGGAAAGCGAGATAGGCGGCCTCGATGGCACGCGCGGTTTCCGTTCGGCCACACCGGGGCACCGTTCCGATCCGTTCGCCCGTCGCAGGGTTCGTCACCTCGATGGTCGCGCCGTCGTCGGCATGGGCCCACAGACCTCCGATGAAACAGGCCTGCTTGAGGAGCGGATGGTCGGTAATCATTTGGCTTCTCCTGGAGTGGATGGGACCATGAACGGGCACCAGCCTGAACCTGATCATGAAATTAGGCGGAGGACGCGGCTTGCCAAGATGGTCTTCCGGACAAGAAGTTTGCGTGGATCGATTCTTCAGGTCTGCAATCCCGCAGATCCCGTCGGCAATGACCGATCTTAGGCGCGTGGGCAAGGCTGTCGCAACGGTGTCTCCGGCAGGAGCATCGGGCCACCGGTCACGTCCGGGACCTCCCGTCGCGAATGAACTTGATCTGCGGCTTGCGTGCGGCTATCGCCGATGTTCTCCCTCCCACGGCCTCACGCCGCCGTTTCGCTCCGGAAAAGACCGCCATGTCAAATGACCTCGTTCTGTCTCTTGAGGAGGCCCATGCGCTTGTTGTCGCCGCACTGCGTGCCAGCAACACCGATGCAGACGTTGCCGAAAGCGTTGCCCGGGCGCTGGTCGCGGCGGAGGCTGACGGTCAGGCGGGGCACGGGCTTGTTCGGGTCCCGTCCTATTCCAGCCACGCCAGGAACGGAAAGGTCGATGGTCATGCCCGTCCTTCGGCGGAGGTCGTCACTCCATCCGTTCTGCGGGTCGACGCAAATTTCGGATTTGCCTATCCGGCTTTCGATCTCGCTCTTGCACAGCTTCCCGAAATGACGGCCCGCACGGGTATTGCCATCGCGGCGGTGCGGCATTCCCATCACTTCGGTCAGGCGGGCGCGCATTGCGAGCGGCTGGCGGAGAAGGGGCTGATCGCTTTCGTCTACGGAAATGCACCCAAGGCCATTGCCCCCTGGGGAGGAAAGCGTCCGTTGTTTGGCACCAACCCCATCGCCTTTGCCGCGCCGGTCGGTGAGGGCAGGCCGCCGCTCGTGATTGACCTCGCCGTTTCGACCGTGGCCAAGGGAAAGATCGTGGCGGCGCAGAAGGCTGGCCGTTCGACGATTCCCGAAGGCTGGGCGCTTGACCCGGACGGCAATCCGACCACCGACGTGGAGATGGCCATGGACGGGACCATGATTCCGATCGGCGGTGCCAAGGGGTCGGCACTGGCCCTGATGGTCGAGGTGATGTCCGCGGGACTTGTGGGCTCCAGCCTGTCCACCGAGACATCGAGCCTGTTTACGCCGGACGGACCTGCGCCGAACCTTGGCCAGACGATCCTGGCGATCGATCCGGGGCCGATTTCCGGAGGCGCCTTTGCCGGACGCATGGATGCGCTGCTTGAAGGCCTGGCGGGCGAAGAAGGGGCACGTTTGCCCGGCTCACGCAGGCTTTCGGCGCGCGAGCATGCGAGTGCGAACGGCATTTCCGTGAATGCGCCGCTTCATGCCGAGATCCTCGAGATCGTCGCCGGGCGCGGCTGAATTCACGCGCCTGCCGTTACTTCCCGAACTCACGCTCGAAGAAAATGCCGGCCTTCGACTCGCCATCGGCGCCGACCTCGCCGCGCAGCTTGAGCGACTTGGTGACATCGATGTCGACGGTGACCCGGCTCGAGTCACCGCTGGTGCCCTGGTTCACCCCGAGATAGATCCGGTCGTTGATATACTTGCCGACCGAGAGTGACGGGTCGCCCTTGCCGCTCGTGTCGATATCGATTGCATCGAGCCCGAGTGAGGATCGAAGGGCTCCGAGAGGCCCACCACCACTCCCTCCGGTCAGGGTGAGCACGGAAGCCCCGAGCTGCGCGATCTGCGTTGGCGAAAGCTCGCTCATGGAACGGTCGAACAGGAACTGCGCCAGCACCTCGTCCTGTGGAAGTTCCGGACTGGATGTGAACGCGATATCGGGCTTTTGTGCCGGGCCGGTGATCGAGATGTTGATCGTCGCTGCCGAAGCTTGCGTCGAGGCAAGGAAATTCAGCCGAGGGTCGAGCGAACCGGAGAAGGAGACCTCGCCCTTGTTGAAGATCACACGCCGTGACAGGACGTTGAAGAGCCCGCGCCGCATCGAGAAACCACCGATGGCCTGTGGCGACGCCGTGGTTCCCGCGATCCGGAGCGATCCGCCCATCTCTGCGTCGAGACCGCGTCCGCGAACGAAGATCTGCCCCGGGGCATTGACCTGAATATCAAGCGCGATCGGGCTGCTGCCACCTCCTCCAGAGCCGGATCCGCTCTCAAGTTGCAGGGCCTGGTCCTGTTTGCGCACGGCTTCGGGCGCGTTCACATGAACCACGCTCACCGGGTCGATGGCGGCTGGGAGGCTGCTTGGAATGGTGATTTCGGCGCGTGCGATATTGACCGTCCCGCTCATCCGCGCACCACGTGCCGCATCGGACAAGGGGCCGTTCAACGCGAGGTTCGCGCTGACCGTTGCCTGAACAATCCGGCCGTCCGAGTAGCGGACCTGATCCAGGGCGACGCTGATGTCGGCGGGCATTCCCGCGCCCAGACCGACGCGCCCGCCAACCGTGACCGTACCGCCGGCTGCGACGCGTGCCCTGATGCCGTCAAGCGCGACCCCATCCGTCCGGACCTGAATTGCACCGGCGAAGTCCTGCAGCGTGAGACCGGACGAGAGCTGTGTCAGAGACATGCCCTGAGGGCGGAGGGTGACGGCGTAGGTCGGCGCGGCGAAGGATCCGCCGACCCTGCCCGAAACCGCGAGGGCGCCGTTTCCGGAGAAGCCCGAGAGAATGAGCTNCTGGCGTGCTGCCGCAAGGGGGACATTTCCATCGAGGTTGATATCCAGGCGGCCGCCGCCCTCAAGCGAGACCGGGCCGGATGCGGTCAGCGCCAGCCCCTCGCCGCCGCTTATCCGTGTCGTCTGGGTGATCCGTTGTCCCGAAAAATCGCCACGGGTGTCGATGGCAAGTGCACTGATACCATTCTGGGCCAGGGGGCCTGCGGAGACATCCGTCAACTGGAACGACCAGGATGCCCTGGGAGCGGAGGACTGGCCCGAGACGGTTGCCGTTCCCCCGGCACGGCCGGCGATGCCGAAGCCGGGAGCGAAAGCATTCGCAAGCGAAAGGGGGATTGATGTCGCGCGGGCGGAAATGTCGAGGCTTTCACCGGCGCTGCCCGNGATCTCGAGCCGGCCGTCCCCCAGTTTCAGGGCAAGCCCCTCGATCCGCGTCGTACCTCCTGCCGAGGCAATGGTCGCGGGGCCGGCAAGGGATGTGGTCAGCCCCTGGTAGCGCCCGTCTGCCTGCGTCAGCTTGACCGTGACGCCATCCGGCATCTGCGACACCCTGGCCGCAAGTGCAATGCCGTCCGCTCTCTCTCCCTTTGCCAGGCGGGCGTCCGCGGTGATGTCCGTGTCATCGCCGTTTGTCCGTGCGTTCGCGACAAGGCGCGCGATGTCCTGGCCGCCGACGGTGAGGTTCTCGAGCGTGGCGTTTGCGTTTATCGCGGGGGCCGAAAGGAGCCTTTCGGCCCGTGCATCGGCAGAGAGCCTTGCGATCCGCGCCCCGGCTGCCGCGATGTTCTCGCCCGACAGCGTTGCATCGGCCGTCAGGCCGTCGGGCGCTGGCCTGATCGTCGCCTTGCCGTTCAGGCTGCCGGCAAGCTCGGTCAGCGCCAATGCGGACAACTGGGAAAGATCCGGAGCGCTTATGGTCAGGTCGGCACTGAGGGTTTCCGCCGCGCGTGCCAGGTCGGCGATGCCGAGGTCACCCGAAATGCGATTGTCGCCGACTGAGATCCTCAGCGTCCGTCCCGCGAGGCCCGGACCATCCGGCGCGAGCGTAGCCGTTCCCGCGAGAGGATTGCCATCAACGGAAGCGGAGAGTTCAAGGTCTGCCGACAGGTCTCCCGGTGTTGTCGTCGCGTCGATGTCGAGGGCGACGTCCGTGACCGGCTTGCCGGCCATCTCCAGCCGTTCCGCCGTGACGCTGGCCTGAATGGCCGGGGAGGCAGGTGCTCCGCTGGCGGTCGCGTCAATCTTCAGGCCACCAGTGACACGTGGATCGAAGGCGGACAGATCGGCGATCTCTACGCCGATCCTCGTATCCAGCGCGTCCGCTCCGACCTCGCCCGACAGTGTCGCCGTCAATGGAGCCAGTGAAATCGCGAGGGACTCGATCCGGGCTTTGGCGGCTGCAGGGTCGAGCCGGGCATCGGCGGTCAACGACAACGGGCCGTCGAACATCTGCGCGCCCTCGATGAGCGGCGTGATACGTCGTGCCGCGAGCTTGAGCCGCACCGGCAGACGCGCCTTGCCGACGGTGGCAAGGTCAAGGCCGGAACCCGACGCAAGCATGTCGAGATCTGCTAGGCGTACCTCGGTCGTCTCGGTCGAGCCGGATGTCAGAGCGAGCGACCAGTCAAGCGAGTCCCGCGGGCCGGAAACATTCGCCTCGAGTGAGCTGTCTCCGATCGTGACACGACGATCGGGAAGCTCCAGCGCGATGAGGGCGCCGTTCCCGGCGGACAGGTCGACACGCGCCTTCGCCGTGAGGGTTTCGTCTCCAAGCTCGGCATTGCCTGTCACATGAAGAGTGTCCGTGCGGACTTCGGCCTTGGCCGTACGTGGTGCGAAGTCACGGGAGAACGACACGGTCGTCTCGACCGCGGTGCGTCCCATGAGAAACGCGTGCGCGACAGGTGGAGCAAGTGCGGTGAGGTCGCCTCCGAGCGTTGCGTCCAGGCGCCGCCCGTCCCCGGTTTCCGCCATGCGGGCCGAGCCGCTGATCTCTGTCTGACCATCAAGCGCGAGCCTCAGGTCGGCGGCCCAGTCGTTGAGCGGACCGTCGCCCTTGATCGTCAGGTCGAGAGCGGGAAGCCCTTCGATCTCAAGAAGCCTCGCCGCAAGACCACCGCGAGGTTCCGTGGCGGCGATGTCGATCATCAGGGTGTCGGCAGCCGGAGCGAAGCGGACGTGAGCGCCGATTTCGCTGGCGGCCTCGTCAAGCCGCGAAATGTCGAGGTTGGCTTCCAGGAGCTGAGGCTCGGCCTGGATGCGCGCGTCCGCGTGGGCGGAGAGGCGCATCGCTTCTCCGGCGACAGCTTCGCCGAGCACGATTTCCGGGATTTCCGCCTGATCGAGCGTGAGTGGCGGCAGGAAGGGCAGGCCACCACCGCCGCTGTCTTCCGAGGGGGCGCCGGGGACTGGAAGGCGGGCGAGATAGACCTGCTCAATTCTCGCGCGTTCGATCGCGATCGTGCGCGAGAACAGCGCCGAGGGCGACCAGTCCAGCGCAAGACCGGAGAGGGTAAGATAGAGCCCCTGTGCATCGCCGACCTCGATGCGCGCGATGCGGGCGTCCAGGCCCCAGCCAATCTCAAGTCCGCTGATCTTCAGGGAGATGTCCGGTCCCGAGGCGAGCGTATTGATCAACCGTGCCGCCCCGGCCTGGCCGGGAGCCGTTTGCAGTGCGGCCAGCGCACCCAGCGCGACAAGAGCCAGAACCACGACCAGACCCAGCGTCAGACGCACGAAGACGCCGAGCATGGCGAGCGAGAGACGGAAGATCTTTTTCAACGGTGACGGGATCCTGATTGTCCGGTTGCCATTCGCGGTACGGCCGGGGTGATTTTGAATCGGCGATCAGTCACTTGTCGAACACAGTTGAAGCCAAATCATGACGCGCGGCCGCGAGAGTGAATCGATACCTGAAGTCGTTGAATTTGAATCGGAATTTCAACGACGCGACGCAAGCCCCTGCCGCGACTCCGCAAATCCGCGTAGCCGACCGAGAGACCGGAACCATCGAATCATTTTCTTAAGAAAGATGAAAAGGCATTACAAAACAACAAATTGAAAAGGCTTTCGGACTCTTTTTCAAAAGGCCTGGCTCAGTCCCACATAGACCGCGAACTTCGGGTCGTCCTTCTCAGGCGACAGCGGCACCGCCACATCGAGGCGCAACGGGCCGACGGGCGTGAAGTAGCGAACGCCGGCGCCCACACCCACCTTCACGCCTTCCGAGAAGTCGGGGTACATCGCGTCGAAGCTGTTGCCGGCGTCGACGAAGCCGACCAGCCCGATTTCCTCCGTGACCTTCATCCTGAGTTCGGCGGAGGCCTGCACGAAGCTGCGTCCACCGGTCACCTCGCCATTCAGGCGCGGCCCGACATTGCGATAGGCATAACCGCGAATGGATCCGCCGCCGCCCGAGAAAAAGCGTCGTGCGGCCGGAACGGACCGCACGGAGGGAGCGACGATGCTGCCCGCGCCCAGCCGTCCGGCGAGCACGAAGCGCCGCGCGTCGTCGAGCGCCTGGTAGGTGGACACTTCGCCCTTGGTGAAGAGCATGAAGGTGTTGCCCTTGGCATCGTAGGCGGGCTCGGCCGAGAAGAGCGCGTTGATGCCCTTTGTCGGATTGAGTTTGTCGTCGCGTGTGTCATAGGCGATTTCGCCGATGACACCGGTCAGCAGGTAGGACCGGGCTCCGAACACGTCCACCTCGTCCGCGAACTGCACTTCGCCGCCAACGCGAACGGAAAGCGCGTCGCTGAACTCGCGGCGCACGAAGGCGTCGGCCGTTATGTTGCGGCTGCGATACGCGTCCGGGATTTCCTGGCGCGCGGACAGGCTCGTCGTGAAGGNGGTACGCGGGCCGAAGGCGCCAGGCTTTTCGAAGGCGATGCGTGCCGCATACTCGAGATCGTCGAGGCTGTTGTCGCCGAGGCGCCCGACGGAGCCTTCCACCGTCAGCAGTTCACCGCGTCCGAACAGGTTGCGCCGACGCCAGTAGGCTTCAAGGCCGAAGCCTTCCGAACTCGACCAGTTCGCCCCCGCGCCTATGACGTTGCGCTTGCGCTCCGCCACTTCGATTTTCATCGGAAGGGCTCCGTCAGGTCCGGCCTTTTCACCTTCCACGATCAGAACCGACGAGAAAATGCCCAGTTCGTTGAGCCGTTTGCGCGCTTCCTCGACACGCTCAGGATTGTAGGGTTCGCCGACGGGGAGGCGGGCCTGGGAGATGATGAAGTCCGGGTCCGTGACGTCCTCGCCCGACACCGTGACGGGACCGAATACCGTACGCGGTCCGGTCGAGGCCACGAGGCGCACATCGAGTGTGTTGGTCTTGTGGTCGGCGACGATCTCGCGCCGTTCGATGGCTGCGAACGCATAGGACTCGGCCTTGAGCTGCGAGATGATCTGCGATTCGGCGCGAAGCACCTTTTCGGAATTCGCGATGTCACCGGATACCAGACCGTAGCTGGAGGGGGAGCCAAGGGCGTCGCCGGCAGTGCCTGAAGTGCCCTGGACGGCAACATCCGCGAAGGTGAACTGGGGGCCTGGGTCGACCGTGATCGTGACCGGAACCGGGCGGGGGCCGGGAAGGGACGGCATCCGCAGCGCGGCCTCGAGTGACACGCCCGCGATGCGAATGTCCACGGTGCCCGCGTAGTACCCCGACATGTAGAGGCGTCCCACGAGACGCTCCAGATCGTTGTTGGCGCGCGCGATCAGGCCTGCCTCGCCCGAGGGCGGCGTCGACTTGTCCGAGACAAGCGCGGATGCGCTTTCAAGCGCGGAACGCAGCTCGTCACCGCCCGAGACCTGCAGTGTCACCGCGTAGGGAAAGGGATTGGGGACCTGGCTTGTCGTGTCTTCCTCCGTCTTGGAGGAAAACGGAGACCAGCCGAAGAGGTCGAAGGCCTGCGCCGAAGAATGAGTGAGGCTCAAGACGCCAAGCGAAACCGCGCAAAGCAAAGCGCCCGCAAGCGCGGGCCGAACGATGCGGGCCGCAGCGGGGAGACGGCGGATTCCGTCCGCCCGGCATTCCTGCCTGATGTCCTCGCAGATACGCACGAGTTCCGACACCTGCCTGCTACACGGCACTTCGCGGAAAACGAGTGCCGTCAACGGTTCTAGCTTCGATTGGTTGACCACGTGTGAACTGTCTGGCCCGCCCCTCGCGTCGATATGGCACGAAACACGAAAAATGACGAATCCGCATGTTTCCTTCTTTTCGAGAATCATCCCGTTCTTGAGAAGCGCTCCGGCCGACGCGGGTCAGTTGCGCGGCGCTCGAGGGCTTTCGGTGTCAGAGTTACGTCGCGTCTTGCTGGAAAGTTACGTGAGCCTGCGCAAATTGACAGGGTTCCTTTCCAATTGATTAACCAATAGAGCCAAGAATGTTGCGCAATCACAACAGGCTCGTGTGATGAGGGGGGCAGGGATCATCCTTCTTGGACAGGGTGTCGGGTGGATGATAACTGAACAGGGCAAAACGGTTTGCGGGGCTTTGCAAGAAGGCTCGTGAGCGCACGATAGGGTTCTTGATGCGCCTAATTCTTCCAGTGATCCTGTCCGCCTTTCTTGCGGGCTGCGGCGGCTTGCCGGGGCAGGGGCCTTCGGCCATCTCGATCTCTTCGGAAGACATCGAGGGCGACTCGGTGCGCTCGGACTATGTTTTGCTTTCCCTCGACAGGACGGCTGTCGCCGCCGTGTCGGGGTATCGCCCTTCTCTCTTTTCGCGTCAGTTCGCGTCCGTTCCGGGGCGTGGCCACTCGAGTCGCCTGGGCATTGGTGACCGCCTGGTGGTCAACATCTGGGAAGCGGCCGCCGACGGCCTTTTCTCGACCTCCGAGGGCAAGCAGGTATCGATTCCCGCGGTCGTCGACGAGGCGGGATACATCTTCATGCCCTATGCGGGCCGCGTGCGTGCCGATGGGCTGAGCGTCGAAGGCTTGCGTGTCGCGATCCAGGAGCGGCTGAAGGGCAAGGCCATTGAGCCGCAGGTGCTCGTGACCGTCGAAGGCAACGAGAGCAGCGGTGTCGTCGTCGTCGGCGATGTCATGAAGCCTGGCCAGTACACCATGTCTGTGCGCGGAATGCGTCTGCTGGAGGCGGTGGCCAAGGCGGGCGGTTCGCGCGAAGCGACCTATGAAACCGTCGTGACCGTGAAACGCGGCAGCGCCTCTGGCGAGGCGCGCATGGTCGACCTGATCGAATTCCCGAAGAACAACATCTGGCTTGCGCCCGGCGACAACGTACTTGTCACCCACAAGCCGCGCACCTTCTCCGCGTTCGGCGCGGTCCAGTCGACCCAGCTTGTGCCCTTCAAGACCGAATCCGTTACCCTCGCGGAGGGACTTGCCCAGGTGGGCGGGCTGAAGGACTTCTTTGCCGACGCGAGCGGGATCTATCTTTTCCGCTTCGAGGATCGCGAGCTCGTTCGTAAGCTGCGCGGCGATGTGGTGGACCGGATTCGCAGCCCCCGGGTACCTGTCGTCTACAAGCTCAATCTCCGCGAGGCCGAGGCGTTCTTCCTTGCCCGCTCGTTCGAGATGCGCGACAAGGATATCATCTATGTCGCCAATCATCCGACCGCGGAGCTGGGCAAGTTCCTGCAGATCATTGGTCCGCTCCTGAGCAATGTGAACACCGTCAACGCGCTTTCGGACTGATGTCCCCTGGTTGACGGGCGGACCGGAAACGGCCCGGTTGGCCGGGCAATGTGGGACGCGGATGAAATCGTCAGCCGAGCGCAGGACCATACTGTTCCTTCAGGGGCCTCCCTCGGATTTCCCGCGCGTCATCGCCGATGAACTGGAAGCGTGGGGCCACCGGACGCTCAGGGTCAATCTCAGTCTTTCCGACTGGCTGCTCTGGCACGACAGGCGTTGCACGGCGTTTCGCGGTCGTCTGAAGGCATGGCCTGCCTTTGTGCGGGAGTTCCTCCAGAAAAACGGCGTGACCGATCTCGTCTACTACCAGGACCGCTTTCCCTACCACTCCGCGGCACTGGAGATCGCCCGTGACCTCGGCGTGACGACGATCTCGTACGAGAACGGCTATCTCAGACCGGACTGGATCACGGTCGAGCGCGAGGGGATGTCGGTGCGCTCACTGTTTCCCGAGGATCCGGTGGCGATCCGCGAGGCGGCGAAGGCCCTTCCCGAAGTGCCCATGCAGGTGCGATACCCGCATCCCTTCTGGCTCGAGGCTGTCCACGAGGTGCTGTTTCATCTCGTCAATGCCTTTGACTTCTTCTTCTTCCCACGCTTCAAACAGGACAAGTATTATCATCCGGTCTTCGAGTACCTGTCGATGATACCCCGCCTGGTTCTGGCGAAGCGGCGCAACAGGCACGCGAACATCCTTATCGCGGATCTCATCGAGTCGGGCGCGCCCTATTTCGTCTTTCCGCTCCAGCTTCAGAGCGATTATCAGTTGCGCTACAATGCTCAGTATTCGCACCTTGCGGATGCGCTGGAGAAGGTTATCGCCTCTTTCGTGAAGAACGCGCATGCGTCCGCAAGACTTGTGGTCAAGGTGCACCCGATGGACCAGGGCATCGAGCCGTGGCGGAGGATCTTGCGCAAACTCGCTAGAAAGTACGATGTAAAGCGCCGCGTTTACCTGGTCGATGGTGGCCGGTTGGTCACGTTGCTTCAGCACACGGCAGGCGCGCNCATGGTGAACTCCACGACAGGCCTACATGCGGTTCGTCTGGGCTGTCCCGTGAAGATCCTCGGCATTGCGGTATACGACCTGCCCGGCATCACCTGCCAACTCCCTCTCGATCTCTTCTGGAGGGAGCCGCAGGCACCGGATACCGAGACGCAGAACGCTGTTCAGAGGCTCATGGCCCACGCGATCCAGGTGCAGGGAAATTTCTACACCCGGGAAGGCAAGCAGGCGGCCGCACGCGAGATCGCAAGTCGGATCGAAGAGCGCCGCGTCAACGAGCCGGGAGCCTGCGTCCAGCCAGCGCCCCGTGAGGAGCGGGCGCGCGCCCTCGGCATTCCGGTGAGCTTTTCCGAGGAGATGGAAAAGCGCACACCCGTCTCGAGGTGGCGACGTGTCTGGCGCGGATAAGAGCAAGGACGCACAGCGCCACTTTCTTTTTCTGCAGGGGCCGTTGTCGCCGCTTTACCGGAGGGTGGGCAAGGCGCTGTGGAGCGCCGGTCACGGGGTAACGCGGGTCAATTTTTGCGGCGGCGACTGGCTTCATTGGCACGGTGCGGGGACCACCGCCTACCGGGGACGGAGAAGCGACTGGCGCGCTCACGTCGCGAACCTCATGGAACGCTTCGACGTAAGTGACCTCGTCGTGCATGGCGATACGCGTCCCTACCATCGCGAAGCGGTTCTGGAGGCCGAGGGGCGAGGCATATCGGTTCATGTCACCGAACTCGGGCTTCTCAGACCCGGTTTCATGACCCATGAGCGGGGCGGGCTGGTGACGCTCAGCCGGTTCCCCGACGATCCCGCAGAGATCCGCGAGATTGCGAGCCGGGCAGACGTCCCGGATCTTTCGCCGCGCTATCCGGGCTCCTTCGCCCTGGAGGCGTGGCAGGACGTGACCTACCATCTCACCAATCTTGCCACGTGGCCGCTTTTTCCCCGTCATGAGCGCCATACGCCCCAGCATCCGCTCGCCGACTATGCCAGATGGTGTGTGCGTCTTGCCGGTGCGTCCGCGAGGCGCCGTCGCGCCTTACGGGAGCAGGACGAGCTTCTGCGGGAGCAGGACCCTTTCTTCGTGTTTCCTCTACAGGTCGAGGGGGACTACCAGATCCGGTCTCACTCGCCTTTTGCGACAATGGCCGAAGCTGTTCAGCACGTGATCGCGTCCTTTGCTTGCACTGCCCCCGAAAGAGCCCGACTGGTAGTCAAGACCCACCCGCTCGACAATGGCGTGCGGAACTGGCGTGTGGACGTCGGGAAATCAGCCCGGGACCTTGGTGTTGGAGAGCGGGTGTCCGTGCTCGACGGTGGAGAGCTTGGGGAGCTCCTTGCGAGGGCGGCTGGCTGCGTAACGGTGAATTCCACCGCAGGCTTCGAGGCGTTTCTCGCGGGCACGCCGGTAAATCTTCTCGCGTCAGCCGTTTTCGATGTGGAAGGTGTCGTTGACAGGCAACCGCTCGAAACATTCTGGCACGAGCCGTGTCCTCCTGATGCCGAACTGGTGGCGGCTCTCTTGCGCGCTCTTGCGACCACGACCCAGTTTCGTGGAACGATCCACAATCCCGCCGGACTCGAGGTCGCGGTTGAAAATCTGACGAAGCGCCTGCTGCGACCTGCAACACCCGCACCGTCCTGGCTGTGCGAGCCGCCGCCCCGCCTTGCCCGGGCCAGGGCATTGGGGGTGCCGCTGTGACTGGCTGGAAAAACACGAAGCGAACCGTTCGCATTGAGGTCTGCGATCCGAACCTGCGAATCTCCCGTCAGCGCCTGACGCGCGCCATACAGGCATTGCACCCCGGTGATGACCGGCAGGACCGCGTCATGGTCGCGGGTCTCCGCATGAAGCCCGATATACTGCGGGAGGCCAGTGCGAGGGCGTATGAGGCCGGCGCGGCGCTTCTTCTGGCGTTCGAGTTTCAGGTGCACGGCTTGCCTGACCCGCTAATGCCGGTGATCGATGGGGTTGGCTTGCTTCCCGTTCCGTCGACGGTTCTCGGGGCGTGCGCTTCGACCGATCCCGTCGAACAGGCGCTCTCTGCGTTGCCTGACGCGGAGTTGGAGGTGGCGCTTGGGGCAGGTGCACTGCCTCTTGTCGAAGCGCTGGGGGGGGCTGTTTCGGCCGCTGGCAGGCTCGACATATTTGAGCGTCTGATCGGGATGGTTCATTTCGAGCCGGATCCATACGGTTGCAAGGGCGGACTGACGGGACCCGAACTTCTGGCTGTTCTGGACACGCTCGACCGACGGGGCGCGATGTTCGGCGAGCGTCCGGCATTCGCCTATGGCGTTCGGAACTGGAACCGGAGGTCGGTTGCCGCAGCGCTTGGCGCGCCGGGCTCAGGTGTCACCTTCTGCAGGGAGGCGGATGAGGCGATCGCGGCAGCCCGTCGTGAGAACGGTCGCGTGCTTGCCTGGGCGGGCCAGGCGAGCCCTGGGCACGAAGCCTCCGCGCAACGCGCGGGCGTTGAATTCTGGCGCATCGAGGACGGGTTTCTGAGGTCGGTCGGGCTGGGTGCCGGGCTGGTCGGAGGAGCGTCCTATGCGGTGGACCCGCTCGGGATCTATTTCGATGCGACGCGTGCGAGCCGCTTCGAGGAGCTTGTTCGTGGGCGCAATCTTTCGCCCTCCGAACGCCGACGGGCACGTTCTCTGCGGAGCCGGCTGTGCGACAGCGGCCTCACGAAGTACAACCTCGCCGCCGGGGAACAGGTCGCGATACCCGAGGGATCCGGAGAACTCATCCTTGTGCCTGGTCAGGTCTCCGATGATGCTGGCGTGCGGCGGACGATTTCCGATGTGATCGATTGCACCGGCGAGGAGAACGTCAATCTTGCGCTGCTGCGCAACGTGCGTGCGCGCAACCCGTCTGCAAGGATCCTCTACAAGCCGCACCCCGACGTGGAGGCGGGATTGCGCAAGGGGGCGATTCCGGATGCGGAGATGGCCGGGCTCGTGGACGGTATCGTGCGTGGCGCGGGCATTCTGGAGACGCTCCACGCCGTTGACCGGGTGGAGACCTTTTCCTCGCTGGCGGGGTTCGAGGCCTTGCTGCGTGACGTGCCCGTGACCGTCCACGGGATGCCGTTCTATGCCGGTTGGGGGGTGAGCGAAGACCTGACGCTTTCACCCGCGCGCAGGAGCGGTGGAGCCGATCTCGACACCCTCGTTCACGCTGCCTATGTGGACTACCCCTTCTGTATCGACCCGCTCACGCTACGGCCCTGTCCTCCGGAGATTCTGCTTTCCCGGCTGTCGGAATTGCGCGGAAGCAGAGGCCACAGGGTCGCCATGGGTGTACGCCAGAGGCTGTCCTGGCTCGGGCGCAGGATCGGGATCTGAGCTCTCGGAGTGACCTGTCGCTCAGCCTTTCTTGGGCGGGGCCTGACTGACGCTGTCCAGCAGGGCCCGGAAACCTCCGCTTCCCGATTTCAGTGCGGCAAACTCTTCCGCTGTCGCGGTCACCGCCCGTTCAATCTGTTCCGGCGAGTGCTCACTGGTCAGGAAGAACCGGAGCCTTGCCGACTTTTCCCCGACCGCGGGATAGATGATTGGCAGTGCGAGGATGCCACGATCGTGCAGCCTGTTCGACAGGGTCACGGCGCGGACTGAATCCCCGACGATGACGGGAACGACACTCAGCCCGGCACTGGCGCCGGTATCGAGGCCGATCGCCTGGGCGGAATCGCGAAAAGTCCTGCCGTTCTCCTGGAGGCGCGCGACACGATCACAGTCACCGGCAAGCAGAATCCTGCAGCTTTCAAGTGCCGACGCAGCAAGGACGGGCGAGAGGCCGACGGAAAACACGAAGCCCGGCGCCGTGGCGCGAAGATAGTCGCACAGCGTCTTTGACCCGGCGATATAACCGCCGCAGGACGCCATGGTCTTCGAAAGGGTCCCCATCCACATCTCGACGCCCTTGGCATCGATGCCGAAGTGCTCGCCGATGCCGCGCCCGGCTTGGCCCATGACGCCGATGGAGTGGGCTTCGTCCACCATCAGCCAGCAATCATGCGCGGCTTTCAACGCGAGAAGCCTCGGCAGGTCGGGATAGTCCCCGTCCATGCTGTAGATGCCCTCAACCACGATGAGAACATGCCTGTGCGCATGGCGATGCGTGGAAAGCAGGTCTTCCAGGGCGTCGAGATCACCGTGGGGGAAGGTGAGCTTGCGCGCCCCGGAAAGCCGTGCGCCTTCACTGATGGAGTTGTGGATCAGGGTGTCCGTGAGGATCAGGTCATCCTCGCCGAGGAGGTGACCGATGACGGTCACGTTCGTTGCGTGACCGCTGACCATCACGACCGAATCCTCGGTTCCGTGCAACTCCGCGAGTGCCCGTTCGAGGTCCCGGTGTATCGCGCGCTCCCCGGCAACGACCCGGCTTGCGGTGGCGCTCGTCCCGTAGTGCTCCAGTGCCGCCGATGCGGCGGCACGCACCCTCGGATGCATGTTGAGCCCGAGATAGTTGTAGGAGGAGAAGTTGTCGTAGACCTTCCCGCCGATCTCGCTTGTCGGCCCTCCGGCGCCGTCATGAACGCGAAAAAACGGGTTTTCCAGCCCGATCATGTCCGCCGCCGCACGATGCATCTGCAACTGGCGGAATTCGGCAAGTTGCGAGAAATCGTATGCCTTGATGCGGGCGGGAGCGCGCGGTGCCGATGACGGAGGGGAGGTCTCCGAACCGGCTTTGCGGGAGGCGGCACGGTGATCCGCCCGAAGGCTCTCGATCAGTGCCTTGCGATTGCGGCCCGAGGGTTTCCCCGTGCCGGATGGGGTATCTTGCATCTTTGCTTTCGTGTCGTTCCGGCGCGTGGCAGGAACCTGTTTTCGGCGTCAGGACACACCCTAGATAAGTGATTTCATGTCCCTTGCGCGGTTCTTCACATGCTGTTCAAGGTCGCCCAGATCAGCTTCCTCGGCAAGGTCCTCGGTTCCCACATGCTGCAGGAGGCTCGTACGCGATTCCGCCGACAGCACGGAATCGGTTCCGCCCGTCGCAGCCGCATGTATGCGGGTTGCCATGTCGAGAAGCGTTGCCCCGTTGGCAAGGGACATGAGCGGAATATCGATGCCGAACTGGCGCTCCGCCGCCATCCGGAGTTCCAGCGCCATCAGCGAATCCATGCCGATTTCTATGAGCGGGCGGGCCGGGTCGATCTCGCTGCCGGCGATCCGGAGGATGCCGGAGATCTCCACTTTCAGAAGGTCGACGATCCGCGCTACCGCCTCCTGCGGCGTGAGGCCCTCGATCAGGGCCGCAAGGTCGATCTGGTCGGCCTCTCCATCACGCAGGTCGGCGCTGAGGCCCAGCCATTCGGCATAGGGTGTCGCCAGAAGGGCGAGGTCCCTGCGGGCTGCGGTCCAGTCGATACGCGCGTAGCCGACAAGCGCGGGCAGGGCAGCCCCGGCCGGACACGAGAGCATGGCGATCAGCCCGTCGAGAGCCTCTTCCGCACGAAGGGCATGGCGTCCGAGCTTGCGGGACAGAAGGTCGCCGACATCGGCGTTGCGCGCAAGGAACCCCGCATCCGAGATCGCCCCCCATGCCACGGCAAGGCCGGGCAGGCCCGCGTGCCGCNGCGCGGCGGCGAGACCTTCGAGGAAACCGTTCGCGGCCACGTAGTTGGCCTGCCCCGGGTTTCCGACAATCGTTGTCGCGGAAGAAAAGAGCACGAACCGCTCGACGGGATCGCTCCGCGTCAGCCGGTCGAGCAGGGAGGCTCCTATAACCTTGGGCGCGAGGACCTTGGAAAGTGCCTCGCGCGACAGGTTGGCGATCAACGCATCCTCGAGCACCATCGCGGTATGATAGACGCCAGTGATGGGAGAGCCTGCGTCGGAGCGGATACTCTCAAGCGTCCTCGCGACGGCTGTCTCGTCGGTCAGGTCACAGGCATGGGCCGAGACACGGACACCGCGCTCGCCCATCTCCGAGATGAGGGCCGTCGCCTCCGGTGTCCCGGCTCCTCTGCGGGAAAGGACGGCGATGTTCCGCGCGCCGCGCCCTGCGAGACGGCGAACGAGCTCCGTGCCGAACCCGCCGAACCCGCCAGCCACAATCTCGATTCCTGCTGTCTCCAGAGAGAGGGGCGCTGCTGCTTCCCGTGTCTCCCGAGATTGCGGCGGACGCAGGATGATCTTGCCCACGTGACCCGCCTGCTGCATCAGCCTGAACGCATCCACGGCTCGGTCCGCCGGGAAGGCACGATGAGGAAGGGGGAAGAGGGTCTCTTCCTCGAAAAGCGCCATGACACGTGCCAGAAGCCGCTCGGCAAGACGCGGCTGGTAGGTCAGAAGCTGGTCGGCATCGATCCCGAAATAGCTGAGATTGCGCCGGAAAGGCCTCAGTCCCAGATGGCTGTTCTCGTAGTAGTCTCGCTTGCCGAGTTCCAGGAAACGCCCGAAGGGCTTCAGAAGCTCGATGCTGCGTTCCATCGCCTCGCCGAACAGCGAATTGAGGACGATGTCCACGCCTTCACCGTTCGTGAGGGCCATGACTTCGTCGGCAAACTCCAGCGAACGTGAGTTCAGCACGTGACCGGCGCCGAGAGACGCCAGCAGCGCACGCTTCTCCGGAGCACCGGCCGTGGCGATGACACGGGCGCCCGCGTTGCGTGCGATCTGAAGCGCCGCAAGGCCGACGCCTCCAGCTCCTCCGTGCACAAGCACCGTATCGCCTTCGCCGATCCGGGCGAGCTCGACAAGTGCATAGTAAGCCGTGAGGAAGGCGACGGGGATGGTTGCCGCCGCTTCGGCCGAAAGGGTCTCGGGAGCACGGACACATCCGCTGCGCGCGACCTTCACATGGCTTGCGAATGCGGAGGACGCAAAGGCGATCACCCTGTCCCCGGCGGCGAGGTCGCGCACGTTCGCGCCCACGCGCTCGATGCGTCCGCAGCACTCCATCCCGAGGGTGGGGCCGGCAAAGCCGTCCTCCAGGGCCTCCTCAGGCAACAGGCCGAGCGCCCACATGACATCCCGGAAATTGAGGCCGCTCGCCTCGACGGCGATCTCGACCTCGTCGTCACCGAGAGCTTCACGTGGCGCACGGAGCCAGGTGAGACGATCGAGTGACCCTTGCGCCGGAATATCAAGCTTCAGCAGGGTGTTGTCCGCTCCGTCACGCGTATCGGGCAACACGGGGCCGCGTGCCAGCCGAAGTGCGTGGCGCTTGCCGTTTCTAAGGACGATCTCGCGCTCGCCCTCTGGGTCCGCAAGCAGGCGACGGATCTCGTCGGCCATCAAACGCAGGGAGGCTTCCGACAACTCGTCTGGATCGACAAGATGCAGGTGCGCGTCCGGGAACTCGTTCATTGCGACGCGGGCCATGGTCCAGAGGCCGGACAGTTCCGCATCCGGCGCATTGGGGTCGCCCGAGTAGACGGCACCACCCGGTGCGACGAGCGCAAGAGGCCCGGATTTGCATAGCCCCGACCGCAGCACGTTCATCAAGCGCCAGGCCAGTGTTTCAAGCGAGGCCGCGGCGTTAGAGGTGTCGCCGGAACGCGCAAGAAGGATGATCCCGCCGGAGGCCGCATCCTGCAGAGGTTCCGGAAGGTCGGTGGCCGTATCGGCATCCAGCGCGATCTGCCAGGACCCATCCGTCAGCGGTGCGGTCTCGGCGCCAGGGACGGCGAGCGTCACGTCGAGGCCGCATCCTGAAAGTGTTTTCTGGAATTCTGAATGCACTTGCGGATCGGCTGTGTTTGCCAGATCCACAAGCAGGACGCGCCTGTGCGGCGCCCTGTCGGTCGACCGGGCGTTGGCGTCGTCCTGCAAGACGGGCTCTTTGTCCTCCGGGGTTGCAGCCGTGGCTGCCCGACGTGCGAGATGCAGTCGGATCGAGCCGTCGCTCCCCTCGACGGGGCCATCGAGCCATGTAACGCAGCCTGGAACATCCCCTCCAGCCGATGGTGCGCCATCACCGGAAAGCGTGTCGATCATGTGCTGGCGAAGGGTTCCGTTCTCCCCGAGCGAGAGGACCCAGCCGCCCGGCGCGATGCACCCTGCAAGAGCGCGAAGGGCAGGTCGATCGCTCATGAAGCGTGATCCAAGCAGGATTACCAAGTCGAAGCCCGCAGCACCTTCTCCCGTGAGCTCGGCAAAGGGAAGAAAGCGTGTCGCGGGACGCGCGGCCCAGTTGCGCTCAAGCCGGGCCAGGCGAGCGTCACTCGTGTCGGTAATCGTGAGCGATACGGTCGAAAGTGGCAGTGCGTGGCTGATCGCCTCATCCGCGGCACCGTTTCCTGCTCCGACCAGAAGCACACGCAAGCTGCGCTCCGCAGTCACGCGAGATGCAAGCAAGCGGGCAATCGCACGGGCCGCAGCCTCAAGCGAGCGGGCACCGGCACCGTCCGCGCGCCAGGCCTCCAGCATTGCGGGAGCGAAGGCGGAGGCATGTTCGCCAATCGAGCCTTCCTTGAGCAGGCCGGGCATGACTTCACCCGCCCGCAGAAGCAGGGACGTCTCGATCGCATGGGTTCCGAAGTCGGCCGTCAGCGCCTCGACGAGGTCTGCGGCAGCGGCGGTCTCCGCCGGCGAGGCAAGCTTCCAGCCATCATCCGCTTTTTCCGCAAGACCATGACGCTCCAGCTCTTCAAGTCCCTCTTGGACAAGTGTTGCAAGAGGCTCCTCAAGCGCATCGATATCTTTCGACAGGTCTGCGGACCTGCTCAGTCCCGCAAGGAAGACACTGCGTGCGATTGCATCAAGCAGCAGGGTGTCGTCGGCGGGCTCGGTCGCCTCCGCGCTGTCGGACACGACACCGGCATCCGCGATCCATGTAGCAAGGTTGGGCAGAGCGGGGTCGGAGGCGGTTTTCCGGTGGTCGAGAGGCGGAAGAAGGCGGGCTTCGACATGATAGGCTAGGTCGTCCGGCCCGCCCACAGGGGCGTGAAGCTGGACCGCCTTGAAGCGCACTCCTGAAAGTCGAGCAACGAGCCTTCCGTCCGCATCGAGAAAGTCGAACCGCGCGAGCAGCGAACGTGGGCTCGCGCGTTCCACCTCGATCATGACGTCTGTCGGCGTTGCGCCAGGCTGCACAAGCTGCACCCGGTCGAAACGCACGGGCAGGAAGGACATGTCGCCATCGCTTGTCACGGCTCGTGCGACGAGGGCAAACAGGCCATGAAAGCCGGCATCGGCGAGCGTCGGATCAAGCGAGAAGTCGGTATCCAGGTGGACTGCGGTCGGAAGCAGGCGGCTTTGTGCACTTCTGTCGCCCATGACCAACGTCTGCTCGACACGGCAAAACGCCTCGCCGTACTCGAGCCCGTTGGCGCGAGTGAGCCGGTAGAGGGCATCAGCCCCGACCGTGGCCGCCTTGCCCGTCTCGGCTCTTGCCTCCGGCTCCGGCGGCTGCGCAAGCGTGCGATNGGTGCAGCGCGCATGCAGGGCCCAGTCGCTGTCCGACAGGCGCGGGCGGGAAAAGAGCTCGATCACCCGGTCATCGGGGGAAAGGCGAACGAGGGTTTCGATGGTCTTGCCCGGATCCAGAACCAGCGGGCGGAAAATGTCGAGGTTGCGGATCTCGATGCCGTCTTCGCCGCTCCAGTCGCGCGCGGTTGAAAGCAGCATCTCGACATATCCGGTTGCCGGAAAGACGACCGCCTCCTCGACCTTGTGGTCGGCGAGGAAGGGAAGCAGCTTCGTGTCGAGCACATTGAACCAGGTCGGAGTTTCCGCGCGCGGGCGAACACCCGCCAGCGGGGATGTACGCCTTCGTCCACCAAATTTGTCGGGTGTCGCGTCGACAACGCAGGGAACGAGCTGCCAGGGGTAGTGGGGGAGGTCGGGCAGAAAGCGTCCCTCGGGCCCAACATAGAGATCCATGTCGACATGCGCCCCATGCGCGACGAGGCGTGCGGCGACGGTGTCGAGGGTCTCGCCATTGGCAACACGTGGCCCCGGCTGCTCAAAGGACGGCAGAACGGTTGCCTGCACGCCGGTATCGGCGAGTGTGTCGCGCAGGTATGCGGTGAGGATCGGTCTTGGGCCGATCTCCATGATGATGTCGATGCCCTCCTGCGCGAGCTTCTCGACGGCGGCGGAGAACCGCACCGGCCGACGGACATTCTCCCACCAGTAGGTGGCATCCGGCGTGGTTGCATCGCTGTCCGGATGAACGGACGAGTGAAACGGGATCCTGGCAGTGTCGCAGGTGATCTCGCCAAGCGTTTCGCGAAGCGGCGCCTCGATCGGGTCGACGAGTGCACTGTGAAAGGGATAGGCGATATCGAGCTTCTTCAGGGCCCAGCGGTTCTGTCGTGCGAAATGTGCGAGACCGTCGATGCTTTCGAGCGGACCCGAGACCGTTACGCTGCGCGGCGAGTTGATGGCCGAAATCTCGAGGCCGGGCAGGCCGGCGGTTTCCAGGGCGGCGCGTGCTTCCCTCTCCCCCAGAAGCAGCGCGGCCATGCCGCCGAGGTCGCGAACAACCTCCTGCTGCGTCGAGCGGGCATGGATGATGCGCACCGCCGTTGGAAGATCCAGCATCCCGCTGCACCAGGCGGCGGCAACTTCACCGACGCTGTGGCCAATCACGGCATCCGGAGAGATGCCTCGTGTCTTGAGCGACTGGACAAGTGAGACCTGCACCGCAAAGAGCAGGGGCTGGGCAACTTCCGTGCGTCCGATTTCCATGTCGAGATCGCGCGAAAACAGCATTGTGACGAGCGACCATCCGGCAACCGACATGAAGGACTTGTCGAGTTCCTCGAACGCCTGCCTGAAGGCGGTATCTCGCTGGTAGGCTTCCTGCCCCATCCCGGCCCATTGGGATCCGTTTCCGGAAAAGGCAAAGGCAAGGCGCTGACCGCGTTGCCTGGCACGGCCGCTGACAGCGTGGGCATGAGACGTGGAGGTCGCGTGGGCCTTGAGAGCATCTTGCTTGTTTGCCGCGCTGCCATGCACGACAAGCCTGTGTTCGTGCATTTCGCGACGACGTACGGCCGCATCGCTCAGGGCACCGGCTGCGGTGTCATCTGTCTCGAGCCTTTTGGCATACTCCAGCGCGAGCGCGCGAAGAGCTTCCTCCGAACGCGCGGAGATGATCAGCGGCGCGCTGTCGGAGACGGCGCTTTGCGGAGTCGACCGTTTCTGCGTTGGCGAGAACCCCGGGTCCGCAACGACAGCGTGGGCATTCGTTCCACCGAAACCGAAGGAGTTCACTCCCGCAAGCCGCGCTTCTCCCTCACGTGCCGGCAGCGAGAGAGGGGTCGCGGCGACCGAGAGATTGAGCGCTTCGAAATCGATGTTCGGATTCGGTGTTTCGAAGTGAAGCGAGCGGGGCAGGTGGTCATGCGAGAGGGCGAGTATCGCCTTCACCAGCCCGACAAGGCCGGAGACGGGCTCGAGGTGCCCGACGTTGGTCTTTGCGGAGCCGATGGGCAGGGGTGCCGTGCGGGCCTGTCCGATGATCGTGCCAAGCGCGTGCGCTTCGGCGGGGTCTCCGACCTGGGTTCCCGTTCCGTGCGCCTCGATGAAGGCAAGGCTGTCCGGTGAAAAATCGTGGTCGTTATAGATCGATGCGAGCAGATCGGACTGCGCCTGGGACGAGGGAAGCGACAGGCCGGCGGTGCGACCGTCGGAGTTGGTGCCAGTGGCAATGATCTCGGCCCGCACCCGGTCGGGAGAGACGAGGTCCTTGCGCTGAAGAACAAGCGCGACGGCGCCTTCGGAGCGTACATAGCCGTCGCCATTGGCGTCAAAGGCGCGGCAGAGACCTTCTCGCGACAGCATCGAGGCCCGGGAAAAGCCGATGAAGCTGAAAGGGCTGAGGAGAAGGTTCACACCAGCCACGATCGCGGTGTCGATCTCGCCCGCTTCAAGGGCGCTCACGGCTTCATGAAGCGCTACAAGGGATGACGAGCAGGCCGTATCCACCGTGAAACTCGGACCGCGCAAGTCGAACGCATACGACAGACGGTTCGACACGATGGAGAGCGTGTTGCCGGTCATCGTGTGGGAATCGACCGAGGAAAGGTCGAACAGCATCTGCTGGTGATAGTCGAGCGCGGATGCGCCGACGTAGACACCGGTCTTGCTGCCGGCCAGATCCGTGGAGGCCAGGCCTGCCGATTCCATGGCCTCCCATGTAACCTGCAGCAATAGCCGCTGCTGCGGGTCGATCTGGGCCGCCTCGCGTGGGGAGATGCCGAAGAAGGCCGCGTCGAACCCGAGGACATTCTCGATGGTACCGGCAGCAAACGTATAGCTGCGACCCGGTGTGCCCGGGCGCGGATGCAGATACTGGCGTGTATCGAAGCGCTCGCTGTCAATTTCCGAGATTGCGCAACGGCCTTCGTTCAGAAGGGTCCAGAACGCCTCGGTCGATGGTGCCCCGGGGAGGCGAACGGCGATACCGGTGACGACGGAGTTGCGGGCACGTTGTGACATACGATTGATCTTTTTTTGAGAGCTTCGACTTCAAGTGCAGCTTGACCGGATGAGCCGATCAGGTCTCGAGAAGCTCCAGGTGCCATGTCTTTCACTCGACATCGCCAATTTTATCATGGTCCTAGCTGCGTTGTGCGTCAGAAAATCTAGTCTCCCCCAAGTTGCGTCATTGCGCGCGCCTCTAGTACCTCACCGATTAGCCTTCTCAAAGAGGTGATAATGTGACAGTTGGGGAAATTAGGCGCCTGTATACTCAGTATTTTTATTGAGGCGCATTGCGCAGCGTCAGGCGCCGTTCCCACTCCAGAGCATCGCGAACGATACCGGAAAGCTCATCGTGACGGGGCGCCCAGTTCAGAGTCTCGCGGATTGCCGTGTTGTCCGCGACCACCTGTGCCAGGTCGCCAGCGCGCCTTTCCTGGTAGCGCACGGGGAAGTCCGTTCCGGAGACATCCTTGACCGCGCGGATCAGGTCGAGCACCGAAACGCCGTGGCCATAGCCGCAGTTGAGGGCGAAGTTCTCGGGGAACTCGCGAAGGCGCTTCAGCGAGAGGTAGTGGGCGTCGACGAGATCCGTGACATGGATGAAGTCGCGTTCCGCCGTGCCGTCTCGCGTGGGGTAGTCGGTTCCGAAAACCGCCATGCCCTCACGTTTCCCTGTAGCCGCCTCGCAAGCCACCTTCAACAGGTGGCTCGCACCTTCGGTGGACTGTCCGGTGCGCTGCTGCGGGTCGGCGCCGACCACGTTGAAGTATCGCAGCGACGCGTACCGGAGAGTCGAGGCGCGGGCAACGTCATCGAGCATCCTCTCGATCATGAGCTTTGAGCGCCCGTATGGCGTCTCGGGTGCCTTCTCGTCGCTTTCGCGAACCGGACGTTCGCCGGTGTCACCGTATATGGCGGCCGTGGAGGAGAAGATGAAGCGCTCTATGCCGGTGGCCACACAGTGTTCCAGCAGGGCAAGCGTGGCGAAGGTGTTGTTGCGATAGTAGCGCAAGGGCTCGCGGATCGAGTCGGGGACAACGACCGAGCCCGCGAAATGAACCACGGCGTCCAGCGGCGCAGCCGCCGAGGCCCTTGCCAGCACAAGCGGATCGTCGATGTCGCCTTCGATGAAGTGAGCGTTGCCGGGAACGGACCAGGCGTGACCGGTACTCAGATTGTCGATGACGACAACCTCTTCCCCGGCATCCAGCAAGCGCCAGACCATGTGGCTGCCGATATATCCGGCGCCGCCCGTGACGAGCACTGCCAAATCCGTCCTTTGCCCCTCTTTAGCTGTGGCCGGAACAACTCGCTACGCGGCGAATTTGCAACTCCCGAAGGTATTAGCGGGTTGACAAACAGGTGGCAAGCGAACAGGAACGCTGCCATCTGATCCTGCCCGCTCGGCAAGCTTCAGGATGTGACGGAAACGTGACAAACTGCCGGTTTTCAGCCGCTTTCCGCGTCGTCGGCGCTCCTGGCGCAGACTGCCAAGGCGTGGCGGTGAGCATGACGACGGCATCGGGTGCCAGCCGGCCGGCGTGGTCGGCAAGGCCGCAGGAGGTCGAATGCGTATCGCGATGATTGGCACCGGCTATGTCGGCCTGGTGTCGGGAGTGTGTTTCTCGGAATTCGGCTTCGACGTTACCTGCGTTGATATCGATACCGACAAGATCGCCCGCCTGAACCAGGGCGAGGTGCCGATCTACGAGCCGGGTCTGGACACCCTGATCGAGCGCAATCTAGAAGCCGGCCGGCTTGCCTTCACGACGGATTTCGATACGGCCGTCAAAAAGGCCGACGTGGTATTCATCGCTGTCGGCACGCCGTCGCGGCGCGGCGACGGTGAAGCCGATCTCACCTATGTCTATGCGGCTGCGCGACAGATCGCGGCTGCGATGACCCCGGAGACCGTGGTCGTCATCAAGTCCACGGTGGTTGTCGGCACCTGCCGGAAGGTCGCCGAGATCATCCGTGAGGAGCGACCGGGCGTGCCGTTTTCCATCGCCTCCAACCCGGAGTTCCTGCGCGAGGGGTCGGCCATCGAGGACTTCATGCGTCCCGACCGGGTCGTCGTGGGAGCTGAGGACGAGCTTGGCGAGGCGGCCATGCGCAAGCTCTATCGTCCGCTCTACCTTCGCGAGACGCCGATTCTCGTGTCGACGCTCGAGAACGCTGAACTTACCAAGTATGCGGCGAATGCCTTCCTGGCACTGAAGATCACCTTCATCAACGAGGTCGCCGATCTGTGCGAGAAGGTCGGTGCAGATGTGCAGAAGGTCGCCAGCGGTATCGGTCTCGACAAGCGCATCGGCGGCAAGTTTCTTCACGCGGGGCCGGGATTCGGCGGGTCGTGCTTTCCCAAGGACACGACCGCGCTTGCTGCGACCGGACAGCGCCACGGAGCGCCACTGCGTCTCGTAGAGACGACAATCGCGGTCAACGAGACACGCAAGCGTGACATGGCGGACAGGGTTCTGGCCGCCCTCGGGCCCGATCCGAAGGGAAAGCGCGTCGGCATTCTCGGCATCGCGTTCAAGCCCAATACCGACGACGTGCGCGATGCGCCGTCGCTCGTCATCGTTCCCGCCCTTCAGGAGGCCGGTGTCGAAGTGGTCGCGCACGACCCCGAAGCGCGAGAGCAGGCAGAGCCGTTGCTCCCCGGCCTTGTCTGGTGCGACAATCCCTACGATGTCGCGGACGGGGTCGACGCTCTCGCGATCATTACCGAATGGAACGTCTATCGCGGCCTGTCGCTTGCCGATATCGCCGGGCGGATGCGCGGTCGCGATGTGATCGACATGCGAAATATCTGGCAAGCCGCGGATGTGCATGAGGCGGGCCTTACCTACCGGGGAATAGGGAAGCGCGCCGGTCTTTGAACGACTTATGCGTGCTCCCGGCACAATAGGTCGAGGGAGATGAGGCCATGGCGCCGACACGGGACATGGAATGCCTGCGCGGGATGTGCGAGGCCGCCGGTCGCGTGATCCTCGACCTCTACGAGGCCGGTGTCGAGGTTGAGCGCAAGTCCGACGAGAGCCCGGTAACGGAAGCTGACCGAAGAGCCGAGGCCGTTCTTCTGGAAGCCTTGGCGACTGCGTATCCGGGGGTGCCGGTGGTGGCCGAGGAGGCCGCCGCTGCAGGCCGGATCCCTGAAATCGGTGACCGCTTCTTTCTCGTCGATCCGCTCGACGGAACACGCGAGTTCGTGTCCGGGCGGGGTGAATTCACCGTCAATGTCGCGCTTGTCGAGCATGGCGTGCCCGTCCTTGGGGCTGTGTATGCTCCCGCTACGGGTGGAATGTTCGTGGGAGCCACCGATGCCGGGGCCTTCGAGCTTGCCGGTGGGGGCTGGAAGCGATGCCAGGTCCGGATGCCGGCACATGAGCCTCCCGTTGCTCTTGCAAGTCGGTCTCACGCCGATGCCCAGACCGAAGAGCTGCTAGGCGCTCTGGGGGTGCGTGAGCGCGTCAGTGTCGGATCGTCTCTCAAGTTCTGCCTTCTCGCTCGCGGAGAGGCGGACTTCTATCCGCGTTTCGGACGTACGATGGAGTGGGACACCGCTGCCGGGCATGCCGTGCTCACTGCCGCGGGCGGTGTGGTGACGGGCATCGAGGGGACACCGTTGCGTTACGGCAAGAGAAACCAGGCTCACGACACGGATTTTGCCAATCCCGGGTTCCTGGCTGCCGGGGACCCGGCGCTGATACGTGGCGCGAGCACACAGGTCGAGGGAGTGAAGGCTCTCTGATCTTCTTCGCAGCGATTTTTTAAGGACGGACGTTTCCCCGGAAAGCTGTTCCTCGCTTGCGTCCAATTGTCCGCCTATCTCCTTGGGTGATTGTCGCAGGCGGTTTTCCGGTCCGTCGTCGACTCGGGAAGATAGGATATGGTCATGTCCAACAGAAAGAGCCAGCTTCACCGTCTGGAGGCGGAGTCCATCGAGATCATCCGTGAGGTTGTCGCCGAAATGGCGAACCCGGTGATGCTCTACTCCATCGGCAAGGATTCCAGCGTCATGCTGCACCTTGCCCGCAAGGCTTTTTATCCCGCTCCGCCTCCGTTTCCGCTGCTTCATGTCGACACGACATGGAAGTTCCGTGAGATGATTGCCTTTCGGGACCGGATGGCGGCCGAGGCGGGGATGCAGCTCATTACGCACACAAATCCGCAAGGGCTTTCCGAGGGCATAAATCCCTTCGACCATGGTTCTTCCTATTATACGCAGGTCATGAAAACCGAAGCCCTGAAGCAGGCGCTGGATGCGCACGGCTTCGATGCGGCCTTTGGTGGTGCGCGGCGGGATGAGGAAAAGTCGCGTTCCAAGGAGCGGGTCTTTTCTTTCCGTACGGCCTCCCATGGGTGGGACCCCAAAAGCCAGCGTCCCGAACTCTGGTCGCTCTTCAACACGCGCGTGCGCTCGGGCGAGTCGCTTCGCGTGTTCCCGCTGTCGAACTGGACCGAACTGGACATCTGGCAGTACATCCGCGCGGAAAACATCCCGATCGTGCCGCTCTATTTTTCCGCGGAGCGCCCGGTCGTGGAGCGTGATGGCCAGCTCATCATGGTCGACGACGACCGGATGCCGCTGCGTGACGGCGAGACCCCGCAAATGCGCCGGGTGCGGTTTCGCACACTTGGGTGTTACCCGCTGACATCGGCGATCGAGTCCGGAGCGGACACACTCGACGGCATCGTTACGGAAATGCTCGTGGCACGGACCTCCGAGCGCTCGGGACGCATGATCGACCACGACGACGCGGCGTCGATGGAAAAGAAGAAACGCGAAGGCTATTTCTGAGGACCGAGGCGATGACCCAGGCACTGACTTCGGCGGTTCCCTCCGCCGACGCGCTCGACACGCCTCTTGCTGTCGACATTCTCGCGGATCACGAACAAAAGGGACTGCTGCGTTTTCTGACCTGCGGCAGCGTGGATGACGGCAAATCGACGCTGATCGGCCGGCTCCTGCATGACACCAAGAAGGTGTTTGAGGATCAGGTCGCGGCGCTTAGGAAGGACTCCGCCCGTTTCGGGACCCAGGGGGAGGAGCTGGATTTCGCGCTTCTGGTCGACGGTCTGGAGGCCGAACGCGAGCAGGGCATTACCATCGATGTTGCCTACCGCTTTTTCGCGACCGAGGAGCGCAAGTTCATCGTGGCCGACACGCCCGGCCATGAGCAGTACACGCGAAACATGGCGACAGGGGCGTCGACGGCGGATCTGGCCGTCATCCTGATCGATGCGCGCAAGGGAGTGTTGCCGCAGACCCGCCGCCATTCCTTCATCGTGTCGCTGCTCGGCATTCGCCACGTCGTCGTGGCGGTCAACAAGATGGATATTGTCGGATACGCGCAGGAGACCTTCGCTGCGATCGAGGCGGACTATCGTGCGTTTGCCGAGGGGTTCGGCTTCGAGAGCATCGAGGTGATCCCCATGGCGGCGATCACTGGTGAGAACCTCACGCGTCGCGCGCCGTCCATGTCCTGGTATGAAGGTCCGACCCTGCTGGAGCATCTGGAAACCGTCCGTATCGATGCCGATGCGGTCAATGGTCCGTTCCGTATGCCTGTTCAGTGGGTCAACCGTCCCAATCTGGACTTTCGCGGATATGCCGGAACCATTGTCAGCGGCTCGGTTCGCCCCGGCGACAGCATTGCGGTCGCCGCGTCCGGTCGTCTTGCCACCGTTGCACGGATTGCCACGATGGGAGGTGACCTCGAGGAGGCCACGGCAGGCGATGCGGTGACGCTGACCCTTGCCGAAGAGATCGACATCTCGCGTGGCGACGTGCTTTGCCCGCCGGACCAGCGTCCGGAGGTGGCGGACAGGCTCAGTGCGCATGTGATCTGGATGGGGGACGAGCCTCTCGTTCCCGGTCGCCGGTACGCCGTAAAGGTCGGCAAACGCCTGACTTCGGCGCTCGTGACAAGGATCGTGCACGGCATCGACGTGAACACGCTTCAGGAGGACGCGGCCGAAACCCTGTCCCTCAACGAGATCGGCTTTTGCGAGCTCGCGCTTGCGACCCCGGTCGCCTTTGATCCCTATGAGGTCAATCGGGATACCGGCGCCTTCGTTCTGATCGATCCGCTGTCCAATCAGACGGTCGGTGCCGGCATGATCTGGCGTTCGCTGCGCAAGGCGGACAACATCCACCGTCAGGCCTTCGACATCGATCGTGGCGCCCGCTCGGAGCTGACCGGCCAGAAGCCGCGTGTGCTCTGGTTCACGGGGCTTTCGGGGGCCGGGAAATCGACGATCGCAAATCTCGTCGAGCAAAAGCTGCATGAGAAGGGAAGGCTTACCTTTCTTCTCGATGGAGACAATGTGCGGCATGGTCTGAACCGGGATCTCGGTTTCTCCGAGGAAGACAGGGTCGAGAACATTCGCCGTGTCGGAGAGGTGGCGAAGCTGTTCACCGACGCCGGTCTGATCGTGCTCGTGTCCTTTATTTCCCCGTTCCGTTCGGACCGGAAGCTGGCACGTGACCTCTTCAAGGGCGATGAATTCGTTGAGATCCATGTGGACACGCCGCTCTCGGTTGCGGAGGACCGCGACCCGAAGGGCCTGTATCGCAAGGCGCGAGCTGGTGAGATCCGCAACTTCACCGGCATCGACAGTCCCTATGAACCGCCGGAATCTCCTGAATTGCACCTTGATACGGTGCACCGTTCGGCCGAGGAACTGGCCGAAGACGTGATCCGGCATCTGAAACTGTGACCCAATTTTGGGCGCCGTTGCTCAAAGAATGTGCGGCGCCCAAATCTGCTTGATTTGTGTGCATGGTCGCGGCAGTCTCACTGGCGAAACAAAAAAGCCAGTGGGGTACTCATGCGTCGACTTATTGGACTTGTGCTTGCCGCCAGTCTTGCCGCGCCGGCGGCGCTGGCCGACACGGATGTTAAATTCACGCTCGACTGGAAGTTCGAGGGACCGGCGGCGCCGTTCTTCATCGCGCTCGACAAAGGGTATTTCGCTGACGAGGGGGTGAACGTCACCATCGACAGCGGAGCCGGGTCTCGTGAATCCATTCCTCGTGTCGCGACCGGTGCCTACCAGATGGGTTTCGGCGACATAAACGCGCTCATCAAGCTGATTGACGAACAGCCTGACCTCAAGGTGAAGGCCGTGATGATGGCCTATGAACGCCCGCCCATCGCCATCATCGGCCGGGTCAGTCAGGGCGTGACGGACGACCCGAAATCCCTTGAGGGCAAGACGCTCGGCGCTCCTCCGCCCGATGCCGCCTTCGGCCAGTGGCCGGCTTTCGCCGAGGTTGCCGGTCTCGATACGTCCAAGATTACCATCGAGAACGTTGGTTTCCCGGTTCGCGAGCCCATGCTCGCCCAGGGGCAGGTCGACGCGATCTTCGGCTATTCCTTCTCCTCGGTCCTGAACCTCAAGGCGCAGGGCATTCCCGCCGATGACATCTCCACGATCCTCATGGCGGAGAAGGGCCTCGACCTGTACGGCAATGTCGTCATGGTCAATACGGACTTCGCGGAGGAGAATCCCGACGCCGTCAAGGGTGTGGTTCGCGCACTCGTGCGTGGATACCTTGACGCGATCGCCGATCCAGCGGCTGCCATTCCCCATGTGCTCGAGCGCAACGGCGTTCTCGACAAGGATACCGAGATCGAGCGTCTTCAGATGGCGGTTGACGGGTCCATCGCGACGCCGGCTGCCCGTGCAAACGGCTTTGGCGGAGTGGATATGGAGAAGCTCTCCAAGTCCATGGACTACCTCAAGATTTCGATGGACGTGAGTGACACGCCGCCTGCAGCCGAACGCGTCTTCGACGCATCATTCCTGCCGCCGCTCGAAGAGCGCAAGATCAAGTAACCCGACCTGTCGCGGCACCGCGTCCCGTGTCGGGCGCGGTGCCGCGCCATGATCTGCATGAGAGTGGGGGCGACGTGACCGGATTTGTCGATCTTCGTGATGTGCGTCTGTCCTACGGGGCAGGCGGTGGAGAGGGAATGCTTGCGCTCGACGGACTCAACATGTCCGTGCGCAAGGGCGAGTTTTCCGCTGTTGTCGGTCCGTCGGGTTGCGGAAAATCCACCTTGATGAAGCTGGCCACGGGTCTGATCCGACCTCAGGAGGGTACGGTCGAGGTGGCCGGGAAGGAGGTGGATGGCCCGGTCTCGGTTGCGGGAATGGCCTTCCAGAACCCGTCGATGCTGCCGTGGCGCACGACGCTCAAGAACGTCATGTTGCCGCTGGAGATCGTCCAGCCGCATCGACGCAAGCTCTCTCGTGAATATCCAGCCTATGTCGAACACGCGGAAGGACTTCTGGCCATGGTCGGCCTGGCCGGATTCGGCGAGAAGTTTCCGTGGCAATTGTCGGGCGGAATGCAGCAGCGCGCCAACCTGTGCCGTGCCCTTGTTCATGACCCCCAACTCCTGATGCTGGACGAGCCTTTCGGCGCGCTCGATGCCTTTACCCGCGAGGAACTCTGGCAGGTCATCCGGGATCTTCACGCCGAAAAGGGCTTCACCGTCGTGCTGGTGACCCATGACCTGCGTGAGGCGGTGTTTCTGGCCGATCGGGTCTTCGTGATGAGCGCGCGCCCCGGCAAGATCATCGTGGAACGTGAGATCGGGTTCGAACGCCCGAGACCGATCGACCTTACCTATGAAGCCGAATTCAACGACATCGTTCACGAGTTGCGTGGGCATATCGCGGAAGCGAGGGCTGCGGCATGATCGATGAACGTACCTGGCTCAAGGCTGCGCCCTGGATCTGGACCATTGCGCTGTTTCTGGTGTGGGAAGGTGCTGTGCGGGCCTTCGGGATCGCCGTGTTCATCCTGCCTGCTCCGAGCGACATCTGGGTTGCCATCGTAAAATACTGGACGGTGATCTGGACGAACTCCCTGCAGACCCTTTTCACCACCACGGTCGGGTTCCTGCTGGCCGTCGTCGGCGGCCTTGCCCTTGGGCTGGCGATAGGTTGGAGCCGCGCCATCTATGCCGGTCTCTATCCGCTGATGATCGGCTTCAATTCCGTTCCCAAGGTCGCGGTCGTGCCGATTCTGGTGATCTGGTTCGGCATCGGAACGGTTCCCGCTGTCTTGACGGCCTTCCTCATCGCCTTCTTCCCCATCGTGGTGAATGTGGCAACCGGTCTCGCGACCATTGAACCGGAAATGGAGGATGTTCTTAGAGCGCTGGGCGCGAAGAAGATGGACATCATGCTCAAGGTCGGCATTCCGCGTTCGATGCCCTATTTCTTCGGATCGCTGAAGGTCGCGATCACGCTCGCATTCGTGGGGTCGGTAATTTCGGAGACGGTGGCCGCCAATTCCGGACTTGGTCACATGATGCTGGCGGCGCAGTCCCAGTTCAACGTGCCGCTGGTCTGGGCCGGACTGGTGGCGCTCGCCGTGCTGGGCATCGTCATGTACGCGATCATGGCGTGGCTCGAGATGCGTCTCACAGGATGGGCGCACCGCGGCAACCGATGAAAGGCTGACGCTGTCCGGCTGTCGGATGTCGGCGGGCAATGATGCCCGCCGCGTTGCGATCGAGGTCGTGCTAGGGTATGGGCGGAGGCAATATCGCAAGCTGCCGCAGGTCCCTGTCCCGGATGTCCTTTCTCTTCACGCTGAAACGCCACTTCCAGAGACGTCTCCCGAGGCCTCTGCAGCGCAAGCTTCAGCAGACAATCTATGTCGTGCTCTATCGCCTCTCACCCGCGCGGCATCAGAATTTCTTCAACAGCGGATACGCGCCGGTGTCCGAATGGCTGAAGACCTGCCCTCCCTTCGACAGGGAACCGCTGCAAGCCACCTTGTATGACCGCGTGCTCGATGGTTGGGCGGACGCCTCGGGGGCTTCTCCGCGTTCCATACTCGACATCGGCTGCGGTCTTGGAGGCGGAATGCGGGTGGCCGCTCACCGGTTTCCAGGAAGCAGCATCGTGGGACTGGACGTCAACGCGACCGCCGCGCAGGTGGCGCGACGCCGCCTGCGGGAGTTGGACGGTGCCCGTGTCGAAATCGGGAATGCCCTGTCCCAGCCGTTCGAGGACGGACGGTTCGATTTGGTCTTCAGCGTTGGTGCGGCGGGCTACGTCGGGCTCAAGCCGTTTATGAAGGAGGCGACACGGGTGCTTGCGCCGGGCGGTGTCCTGTCGTTTTCGACCGGTTACACCGATGCCGGTTTCGAAGAGCATCGCCTCATGGTCCAGGCGGAAGCCGGAAAGCTCGGTCTCGAGCTTGTCGAGGTCACGGATATCACCGCGAATGTCTTTGCCGCGATCGATGCCGATGTTCCGCGCCGCAGGGCGCTGATCGACCGGGTGCCCTGGCCGTTCCGGGGCTATGCGCTTGCCTGGGCGGACATGCCCGGCAGCATGCGTTATCAGGAGTATGTGGACGGCAGGCGGCTGGACTATCTCGTCGTTTGCCGGAAACCGGAAGCCTGAGAACGTCACCCGTGACGGGCGGCGCGACTTTGGTGTGTCGAAAAGTTCTGCCTCCTCGACGTCCATCAGCCGGTCGGGATGGTGCGGGGCGATGTTGACGGGACCAATCGAAGGTGATTTCCAGAATACAAGCATCATCTTGCGGCGATTCCCGAGTGGCGCCGTCTCCGACGGGGGACCCCAATGACCATCATTCCCTGCATACTGTCGGGCGGATCGGGATCGCGGCTGTGGCCCATGTCGCGCTCCATGCGGCCGAAACAGTTCCTGCCGATGTTTGACGGCGAGAGCCTGTTCCAGAAAACCCTGAAGCGGTTTGCTTCCGACCATTTCGCGAGCCCGCTCGTCATCTGCAACGCCGACCATCGCTTCCTTGTTGGTGAGCAGATGGCCGGTGCCGGCCGGTCCGGGGGCTCGATCGTTCTCGAGCCCATCGGGCGAAACACCGCCGCGCCGGCCGCGCTCGCTGCCCTGCTTGCATTCGAACAGGACGACGACGCGCTCGTGCTGCTGGCGCCGTCCGACCACCTTGTTGCGAGGCCCGACCTGTTCGTCCGGGCGGTCGAGGCGGCGGAGCCGGCGGCACGCGCGGGCAATATCGTCACTTTCGGGATTTCGCCGAGCGAGCCCAATACGGGTTATGGCTACATCCGGCTCAAGCCGGAAGAAGGCGACGTGCGGCCTGTCGAGGCTTTTGTCGAGAAACCCGACCGCCAGCGTGCGGAAACCTTCCTCGCGGACGGCAACTATGTCTGGAACGCCGGGATCTTCCTGTTCTCCGCTCGTGCGATGATCGAGGAATTCGAGCGTCAGGCGCCGGAGGTTCTCAGCGGCACGCGGGCTGCGTTGGCAGGCGCGCGCAGGGATCTCGACTTCCTTCGTCTCGACGCCGAGGCTTTTGCCGCTGTTCCCGATATTTCCATCGACTATGCGATCATGGAGCATTGTGAGCGTATCATGTGCGTTCCTGTCGATCCCGGCTGGAACGACCTGGGGTCCTGGTCTGCCGTCTGGGAGACGCTTGAAAAGGGTGAGGAGGGAAACAGCGCTCTTGGGGAGGCGATGTTCCTCAAGGCGCGCGACAATCTCGTCATCAGCGATGAAGCGCTCGTGTCCGTGATCGGCCTGGAGAAGGTGATGGTAATCGCGACGAAGGACGCGGTTCTCGTCGCGAACCAGGACAATGCACAGGACGTGAAGACGATCGTCGACCGGCTAAAAGTCGATGGGCGTCGCGAAATCCGCGAGCACCGCCGGGCCTGGCGGCCTTGGGGATCGCGTGAGGAGATCGCTTCCGGCGAGAGGTTCCAGGTTCAGGAGATCGAGATCAAGCCGGGAGCTTCGCTGACTGAACAAAGCCATGTCAATCGCGCGGAACACTGGGTTGTCGTTTCCGGGACACTGGAGATTATGATTGAGGGCGAGCGCCATCTTATAACCGAAAACCAGTCTGCTTATGCCCCAGTCGGAGCGCGTCACAGGCTTGCCAATCCGGGGCGCGTCGCGACACGTGTCATCGAAATCCAGTCGGGCGCCTATATCGGGGACGACGACATTGTCCGCTATGCGGACGAGGGAAGCGAACCATCCGGGACTTGAGGCGTTTGATCGGGGACCGCCTGTCAATCACGCCCGCCCATTTGCAGGACAACCTGAGGAACCATCCATGCTGCCAGTTCCAGTTGCCGACCTGAAGCCGAATACCTATGCCTACGAGTCGTCGCCGCTGGTCAAGCCGACGGGGTTTCGCGAATACGACGCCCGGTGGCTGTTCGAGAAGGAAATCAACCTGATGGGCATCCAGGCCCTCGGGCTTGGTATCGCCACCTTGATGCACGAACGCCAGGTGCGGCCGGAGATCGTGGTCGGCCATGATTTTCGCGGCTATTCCTCCTCGATCAAGATGGCTCTCGTCGCCGGACTGATGGCCGGTGGCGTGAAAGTGCATGACATTGGCCTGGCGCTCTCGCCGATGGCCTATTTCGCGCAGTTCGCGCTTGATGTTCCAGCGGTGGCGATGGTCACCGCGTCGCACAACGACAATGGCTGGACCGGCGTCAAGATGGGCATCGACCGTCCGCTGACCTTCGGACCGGACGAGATGGGCCGGCTCAAGGAAATCGTCCTGAACGGTCTCTATCAGGAAGGGAAGGGCGGGACGTACCGCTTTGTCGAGAACTTCCCGGATCGATATTTCGAGGATCTCACGAACCGGGAAAAACTGTCGCGCCCGATCCGCGTTGTCGCGGCCTGCGGCAATGGCACCGCCGGCGCCTTCGCACCGCGCATCCTCGAGGCACTCGGGGCCGAGGTCATCCCGCTTGATTGCGAACTCGATCACACGTTCCCGCGCTACAATCCGAACCCCGAGGACATGAAGATGCTTCATGCCTTGCGGGACAAGGTTCTGGAGACGGGTGCTGAGGTCGGACTGGGGTTCGACGGCGACGGCGACCGTTGCGGCGTGGTCGACAACGAGGGCGAGGAGATTTTCGCCGACAAGGTCGGTGTCATGCTCGCGCGTGACCTGTCCGCGCTGCACAAGGGCGCGCGTTTCGTCGTCGATGTGAAGTCGACGGGGCTCTTCGCGACCGATCCCGAGCTGTTGGCCAATGGTGCCGAGACGGACTACTGGAAGACCGGTCACTCCTACATCAAGCGCCGGGTCAACGAACTCGATGCGCTGGTCGGCTTCGAAAAGTCCGGACACTATTTCTTCAATGCACCGATCGGTCGCGGCTACGACGACGGTCTCGTCTCGGCGATTGCGATCCTCGACATGCTGGATCGCAATCCGGGGAAGACAATGGCGGATCTGCGCCGCGCGCTGCCCAAGACGTGGGGGTCTCCCACCATGTCCCCGCATTGTCCGGACGAAATCAAGTACGAGGTTGTCGATCGCGTCGTCGCCCGGGCCCGTGACATGAGCGACAAGGGCGAGAGCTTCTCGGGTCAGAGAATTACGGATCTCGTGACTGTGAACGGTGTGCGCATCGTCACGGAGGACGGGACCTGGGGGCTTGTGCGGGCCTCGTCGAACAAGCCCGAGCTTGTCGTTGTCGTCGAGAGCCCGGTGTCCGAGGCGCGCATGCGCGAGATGTTCAAGGCCGTCGATACGCTCCTGCGGGAGAACGATGAGGTCGGCGACTACAACCAGACCATCTGATCCTCTGCGCGCGGTTCAGTCGATCTCGAGCCGCGCGCAGACCGCGTCCATGTGCGAGGACCAATCCGGTGGCCCGTAGTCGGTCAGGCGTTCGACCTGTGCGGTCCGTCGTGCGGAACCCGGTGCCGCGTAGTCCTGAATGGCCTCGCGCCACGCTGGTCCGTCCAGGGGGGAGAGGAGTTCCGGAGCGCCGCCCCCGATTTCGCGGAAAGCGCCGATGTCGGAGGCGATTGCTGGAACACCACGGGCCATGGCCTCCGCGAGCGGAAGCCCGAAACCCTCCGTGAACGACGGAAAGAGCAGGGCGCGCGCGTCATCGATCAAGGTCGTCAACTCCGTGTCCGGCATGTCCGAGAGCTCCCGGACGTGCCCCTTGAGAGACGGACAGCGATCCAGCATGTCGAAGACGGCTTCCGCTTCCCAGCCCCGGCGTCCGACAATGACGAGTTCGGGCACGCGCCCGAATGCCTCTTCACCGGCTGACTGCACCATGTCCCGCCAGAGGTTCAGCAGCAGGAGATGATTCTTGCGTGCCTCGATCGTCCCGAGCACGACGAAGTAGGGCCTTTTGCCACTTGGGCCTGAATCCGACGTGGACCGGCTCGAAGGCGCATGTGTCTCGATGCCGAGATGCGAGACGAGAATTTCCGGCGTCTCGAGATCCAGCGCCTGCAACTCTCGGTGAAAGTGATCCGCGGTGTCTTGTGAATTTGCGATCACAAGCTTCGCATGACGGGACATGGTCGTGATGCGGGCCGCGTGCCGACCGACCTGAACTGGCACCACATATTCCGGATGCGTGAGTGGAATGAGATCGTGCAGCAGGCAGACGCATTCCGCCTCACCGCTTCGCGACAGACGCTCGACCGTGCCGCCTGGCATCAGTCCGCGATGATCCAGGCAAAGGAAGAGCGGCGGATGTTTCCGCTTCTCACGCGATGCAGGTGAGAAAAGTGCGCCGGCGATACCTTCGGCGATTGCCCGCTGGCGGGATGGCGCCGGCCCATGCCCCCCGTTCCGCCATCGCGATGCGGTCGCATCCAGGACGCTTCTCGCAAAGGCGGGGCGATACCGGATCGTCCTTCCGGCGAATGTGTCCACGCAGACCACGCGCTCGCCGAACCGCGCTCTCAGTTCGCGCTCGTAGGCGAGAACCACGCGGTCGACCCCGGTCGGTGTGGAACGGTTCAGGCGCCGGACGAGACGGCCGATGTCGATCAGAATCTCGCGCATTGGTGTCCTTTTGCACGAAATCCGGTTCTGGCCTATCCCTCGACCGTGAGAAATCGTGTTAGAGGCAGGTGCAATCCCGCCTGTTCAGGCGCGCCTGTCCGCCAGGAACACCTTCAAAGAGCGTATCATGCAGCCTTCCCATGCACTTGCCGCGTTTTCAGAAGCGATGAGAGACGGCAGCGCCGTTATCGGGGTTATCGGCCTTGGTTACGTCGGACTGCCACTGGCACACCGCTTTTCCGAACTGGGCCACAGGATCGTCGGCTTTGACGTGGATGGCGGAAAGGTTGCCGCGCTGAACGCCGACAACGGCTGGCGGCGTCACGTTGGTGCCCGGGTCGAGGACATGCGTTTTCCTGCGCCCTTCGAGGCTACCACGGATTTTTCGCGCGCGGGGGAATGTGATGCGCTCATCATTTGCGTGCCGACGCCGCTTGGAAAATACCACGACCCGGACATCAGTTTCATTCTCGATGCCGCCAGGGAGATCTGTCCGCATCTGAGGAGTGGTCAGGTGGTGGCGCTGGAATCGACCACCTACCCCGGAACCACCGAGGAGGACATGCTCCCCGAGCTCGCGAAAAGCGGACTTGTGCTCGGTGAGGATTACTTCGTGGTCTATTCGCCGGAACGCGAGGACCCGGGAAACGAGAAATTCGGTATTCGCCAGATCCCGAAGGTCGTGAGCGGCGTGACGCAAGCCTGCCTGAAGGCAGCAGAGGCGCTTTATGGCCCAGCGGTCGATACGCTGGTGCCGGTTGCCTCCACCCGCGTCGCGGAAATGACCAAGCTGCTGGAAAACATCCACCGGGCCGTCAATATCGGTCTCGTGAACGAGATGAAGACGCTGGCCGACCGCATGGGCATCGATATTTTCGATGTGATCCGAGCCGCCGCGACCAAGCCGTTCGGCTTCACCCCCTTCTACCCGGGGCCGGGCGTTGGAGGTCACTGCATCCCGGTGGACCCCTTCTATCTCACGTGGAAGGCGCGCGAGTACGGACTTCATACCCGGTTCATCGAGCTTGCGGGCGAGATCAACCGGTACATGCCCGACTACATCGTCGAAAAGACGATGGCCGCGCTCAATGCCGACCGGAAGGCGCTCAACGGGGCCCGGGTCCTGGTCCTCGGTGCTGCCTTCAAGAAGAACATCGATGATATGCGGGAGTCGCCAAGTCTTACCGTCATGTCGGGCCTGCTCCGTCATGGTGCCGATCTGGCATATTCGGATCCGTTCGTGCCGTCGCTGACGCTGGAGGACGGAACGCGGTTGGCCAGTGTCGTCGCGGACGAGGCCAGGATCGCCGCACAGGATGTCGTGGTGGTGGCCACCGATCACGATGCTTTCGACTACGCGATGATCGCGCGTGTCGCGCGGCGGATCGTTGATACGCGCGGACGCTTCGCTGCCGCCGACGAGCGGGTGACGCGCGCGTGAAGCGAAACTGCGGCCGTATGCGGGTGTGGACGGTGTCCGACATTGTCTTTTGCGCGCCGGTCGGCTAACCCACGCATTCTTGGAAATGCCCGTCCCTTTCGCGGACAAACACACAAGCGGGACAGTCGCGATGTATGAAGCCATCGATCCGAACCCAAATTTTCCCAAGCTGGAGGAAGACATCCTCAAGTTCTGGGAAGAGAACAGGATTTTCGAGGCTTCCGTCGAAAACCGCCGCGACCAGCCGGGAGCCGGCGAATATGTCTTCTATGACGGGCCTCCGTTCGCGAACGGCCTGCCGCACTACGGCCATCTGGCGACCGGTTTCGTCAAGGATCTGATCCCGCGTTACCGGACGATGCGCGGCGACTGTGTCGTGCGTCGTTTCGGTTGGGACTGCCACGGCCTTCCGGCCGAACTCACGGCGGAAAAGGAACTCGGCATCTCGGGGCGCAACGAGATCCTCGAGTACGGCATCGGCAAGTTCAACGAGCACTGCTCGGTGTCCGTCATGCGCTTCACCAACGAGTGGCGCTACTATGTCAATCGCCAGGGACGCTGGGTCGATTTCGAGAACGACTACAAGACCATGAACCTCTCCTTCATGGAGAGCGTGATCTGGGGCTTCAAGCAGCTTTGGGACAAGGGGCTGGTCTATCGTGGCTATCGCGTCGTGCCGTACTCCTGGGCTGTGCAGACGCCGCTCTCGAATTTCGAGACCCGCCTCGACAACTCCTACCGTGAGCGGCAGGATCCGGCGCTCACGGTCGGCTTCCTGCTGAAGGGCGAACGCTTTTCGTCCGTTCCCACCAGGCTCCTCGCCTGGACGACGACGCCCTGGACCCTGCCGTCCAATCTGGCGCTCGCGGTCTCGCCGGATCTCGACTATCAGGTGCTCGAGAAGGACGGCCAGCGTGTCGTTCTCGCCGATGCCGCGCTGGAGCGCTACGAGCGTGAATTCGGCGAATGGACCACGGTCGAGACCGTGAAAGGGCGGGACCTCGCCGGCCTGTCCTACGAGCCGCTGTTCCCCTACTTCGCCAAGACCGAGAATGCTTTCGTGGTGCTCGACGCGGACTGGGTCGAGGCGGGCGACGGCACTGGCTGCGTTCACATCTCTCCGGGCTTTGGTGAGGAAGATTTCGAGCTCGCCCGCGACCGGAACATTCCGCTTGTCGTGCCGGTCGACGAGGCGGGCAAATACACCGCCGAGGTCACGGACTACGCCGGCCAGAACGTCATCGAGGCCAACAAGGACATCATTCGCGACCTCAAGGCCCAGGGTGTCGTGTTCCGTCACGAGACGTATCTCCACGACTATCCGCACTGCTGGCGCACCGACACGCCGCTGATCTACAAGGCCATCGACGCCTGGTATGTGGCGGTATCGCAGTTCAAGGACCGCATGGTCGAGCTGAACAAGGAGATCGACTGGGTGCCGTCCCATGTGCGGGACGGCCAGTTCGGCAAGTGGCTCGAAAATGCCCGCGACTGGAACATCTCGCGCAACCGCTTCTGGGGCTGCCCGATCCCGGTGTGGGTCAGCGACGACCCCGAGTACCCGCGCACGGATGTCTATGGATCCATCGAGGAGATCGAGCGCGATTTCGGCGTGACGGTGGACAATCTTCACCGCCCGATGATCGATGAACTGGTGCGCCCGAACCCGGACGATCCGACCGGGAAGTCGATGATGCGGCGCGTGCCCGAAGTTCTCGACGTGTGGTTCGACTCCGGCTCGATGCCTTTCGCGCAGGAGCACTACCCGTTCGAGAACAAGGAGCGGTTCGACCGCAACTTCCCGGCTGACTTCATCGTCGAGTATGTGGCCCAGACACGTGGCTGGTTCTACACGCTGATGGTGCTGTCGACTGCGATCTTCGACCGTGCTCCGTTCCGCAATGCCGTCTGTCACGGTGTCGTGCTGGACGAGAACAAGCAGAAGCTCTCCAAGCGGCTGCAGAACTATCCGGATCCGGTCGGCGTGTTCAACACCTACGGCGCGGACGCCCTGCGCTGGTACATGCTGTCCTCGCCGCTGCTGGTTGGTGGCGATCTGGCCGTCGCCAAGGACGGACGCGGCATCGCTCAGGCGCTTCGCCAGGCGATCATTCCGATCTGGAGCGCCTATTACTTCTTTACGCTCTATGCCAACGCGGACAAGTACAAGGCCGAGGTGCGCTTCGATCAGAAGGGGCTTCTCGACCGTTATATCCTGGCCAAGACCCGTGAGCTGATCGAGAAGATCCAGGGCTCTCTCGATGCCTATGACATCCCGGGCGCCTATGCCCATGTGCCGGGCTACATCGATGCGCTCAACAACTGGTACATCCGCCGCTCACGTTCGCGCTTCTGGGGCGACGGACTGGACCAGGACAAGAAGGATGCGCTCGACACGCTCTATACGGTCCTGACCCATCTGACGCGTGTCCTCGCGCCGATGATGCCCTTCGTCAGCGAGCGTATCTACAAGGGCCTTACGGGCGAGCTGTCGGTTCACCTCGTGGATTGGCCCGAAGCTGCGAAGCTGCCGCACGATCCCGACCTCGTGCGTCGCATGGACCTGATCCGCGACGTTTGCGCGTCGGTGATGTCATTGCGTGAAGCCAAGCGCCTGCGCGCGCGTCTGCCGCTGAAGACTCTGACGATTGCGCACAAGGACATCGAGGACCTGCGCGACTACGCAAGGCTCATCGCGGAAGAGGTGAACGTCAAGGAACTGGTGCTCGAGGCCGATCCGCTCTCGGTCGGCGAGCACAGCCTCGTCGTCAAGCCGCAGATCGGCAAGCGCCTGGGCAAGAAGATGAAGGAGGTGATGATCGCCTCCAAGTCGGGGGACTGGACGCTTCGCCCTGACGGTATCGTCGAACTGGCCGGTGTCGAACTGCCGCCCGAGGACTACACGATGCGTGTGAATGCTCCGGAAGGATCAGACACGGGCCTCTTCGACGGGGGCAGTGGTGTCGTCGTCGTCGACACGCGCCTTTATCCTGAGCTCGAGCGCGAGGGGCACGCTCGTGATGTCGTGCGTCTCATCCAGCAGACACGCAAGGAGGCTGGCTTCGATGTGAGCGATCGCATCAGCCTGTCGCTCGTTCTGCCCGCGACGCTGGTTCCGGCCATCGAGGAACATCGCGAGCGTATCATGCAGGACACGCTGGCGGTCGAGTTTGCAGTTGCCGAAACGGCAAGTGCTTCCGGTGACCGGCATTCCGCCACTCATGAGGTTGGTGGCGAGAACGTCACCATTGAGGTCGCGAAGGCCGGCTGATGCCGTCCCTCAGATACCTGCTAAACAAAAAGCCGCCGCCCGATCCGGGCGGCGGCTTTTCCGTTTGAGTGCAAAGAACGGGACTGCCGTTTTCAGGCAAGCCGCTCCGCGATGGAGTCGCGAAGCTCAACGACGGCCAGTGCGGCGCGCGCCGCCTCGCGACCCTTTTCCACGAAGTGGGTGCCATAGATCGCATTGTGATGCGCATCGTCGCGATACTGGTGCGGCGTCAGCGAGACGGAGAGAACCGGCACACTGGAATCGAGGCTTGCACGCATCAGGCCGTCCACGACCGCGCTTGCGACGAAGTCGTGCCTGTAGATGCCGCCATCCACGACGAGAGCCGCTGCGGCGACCGCGCCATAGATGCCGGTTTCGGCAAGGTCGCGTGCGAGGAGTGGCATTTCGAAGGCGCCGGGAACGTCGAACACGTCGACCTGTTCGGCCGGGATGAGCTCGAGGAAACCCTCAAGGGCCCGGTCGACGATGTCGGAATGCCAGTTGGCCTTGATGAAGGCAAAGCGGGGCGCAGTCATTGGATCACCTTGGTCGTTGCCCGAACGGGCGATTTCGGTCAGGTCACCCAAGGCGATCACCCGCGATCCGGATCGGGGCTTGCGCCTCCGCACACCGGTTCGCCGGTTCTCTTCCATCCGGACTTTCACCGTCGGCCCAGGCATCTCACCTGATCTGCTGACCCCTCAAGGATCGTCCCGGGAAATTCCGGACAATCCTCAAGGGCGCTCGCGGGCTTGCCGCCGGAGCGGCATACCGCCGGTGGGGAATTGCACCCCGCCCTGAGAACGTGGCGAACATAGTTGTGCCGGGCATTTGCTTCAATGCCCTTGCTCGCGACAGTTCACCGACTGACGGGTTCAGGCGGGAACCGGGGCGGGCTGGTTTGCGGCTGCGTGGCGACCGACGATGTAGCCGAAGGTGAGAGCCGGGCCGAGCGTGATGCCGGCCCCCGGATACGCGCCCGCCATGATCGAGTTCATATCGTTGCCGCAGGCATAAAGGCCACCGATCGGCATGCCCTTGTCGTCCAGAACGCATCCGCTTGCATCTGTTTCGAGGCCAATGCTCGTGCCGATGTCTCCCGGGAAGATCTCGATGGCATGGAAGGGAGACGTCGCAAGTGGCGCCAGACAGGGATTGGGCTTGTTTTCCGCATCCCCCAGATAGGTCTGGTAGGCGGTAGATCCCTTGCCGAAGGCCCTATCGTGTCCTTCCTCGGCATCGAGCCCGAAGCGCTCGATCGTATCGCGCAACTCCGTGACCGGTACATCGATTGCGCGGGCCAGCTCTTCAACCGTGCGGCCTTGCTTGAGGTACCCTGAGCGAAGGTGATGGCCATAGGGGGCGGGGAAGGGCCGAACCGCGCCCAGTCCGTAGTGGCGCAGCGCCCGGTGGTCGCAGATGAGCCATGCCGAGTGGTGTCCGGCACCGAGCATTCCCTGAACGAAGTCGTGATAGGAGGCCGCCTCGTTCGTGAAACGCCGCCCGTCGCGGCCAACGGCGATGACACCGGGTTTGGCGCGGTCGAGAAACAGATGGGGAAAGGGACGCGGCCCTTCCTTTCCCGGCAGGAGTGAAACGGGGGTCCAGAAGGCGGCGTTGCTGTTGCTTTCCACCAGATGACCTCCGGCATCGAGAGCCACGGAGATGGCGTCCCCGGCACTTGCAGAGGGAGACATCGAGAAATGTCGCGCGCCCGCCCTGACGTGAGGCATGTGTTCCGCGCGCCGGGCCGCGTCCTGCGGGAACCCTCCGGTTGCCAGGACGACACCACGGTTTGCGATGATATCCATCGGCACGCCCTTGTGATCGACACGGACGCCGGTGACCTTGCCGTCGTCCTTGGAAATGCCGGTCAGGCCGGTCTCCAGGAACATTGGAATTCCGAGTTCGAACACGCTTTCGGCAAGGCGTCCCGCAACGGCCTGCCCGAGCACGAGGCGGGTTCCGCGCTTGTGCGTCAGGCGGTCGCCCAGGTGTCGCAAAAGCAGCCCGGCCGCGTGAAGGGCAGAGCGCGGTGAGCGGGTCATCTTCATGAAATGGCCGATGTCGAACCGGTTCAGCATCATTCCGCCGAAGACCGTGAAATCGGCAATCGGCGGTCTGAGTGCGTCGAAGTTCTTTCCAAGCCGCCGCCCGTCGTAGTCGACGGCATCCAGAACGCGGCCGCCCATCGCGGCGCCCTCCCGGTCGGGATGATAGTCCGGCGAGAATGCTCGGTGCTCGAACTGAAGTGCCGTGTTCTTCTCGAAGAACGAGACCATCTCCGGGCCGTTTTCGAGAAAGGCATCCACGAGTGGCGCGTTCATCCGGTTGCCGGTTTCTCCGGCAAGGTAGGTGCGCGCGGCCTCACGATCGTCGCTCATGCCGCCTTCGCGCATCTTTGGATTGTCGGGAATCCAGATCGCGCCGCCGGAGACCGCCGTGGAGCCGCCATAGTGCGATGCCTTTTCAAGGATGGCGACCGAGAGCCCGCCAAGCGCCGCGGTGATCGCAGCCGCCATCCCGGCGGCACCCGAGCCCACGACCACAAGGTCGTAGTCAGGTGCCGGTGTACTCGCGGGCACGCTCATGGCTGGATCTCCGACGGGTCGAGGGCGGAGGAGGGGAACTGCCTCGGATAGCGTCCGACGGCCCATCCGCCATCCACGCGCAAGGTGCTGCCCGTGATGAAGGAGGCTTCGTCGCTTGCAAGGAAAGCGACCGCATCCGCCACGTCTTCAGGCTGGCCGACCCGGCGCAGCGGCGCCTGCTCGACGAAGATATGGTGCCGCCACTTCTCGGTGCGGATGCGCTCCGCAGTGAGGGGCGTTTCGATCAGGCCGGGAGCTACCGCGTTGACACGTATTCCTTCCGGTCCGAAATCGGTAGCCATCTGCCGGGTCATTCCGTCGACGGCGGCCTTCGTCATGCTGTAGGCGGAACTGGCGGTCGCTCCCACCAGGGCATAGATCGACGCGATGTTCACAATGGCTCCGCCCCCGGTCGCGCGCATTCTCGTCACGGCATAGGTGCTGAGGCGAAAGACGGAGCGTACGTTGGTGTCGAAGTACCTTTGAAGGTCGTCGTCGCTGGTTTCGTCGGCGCGTCCTCCGCCTCCGATGCCGGCGTTGTTGACGAGGATCGAGAGGGCTCGCTTGCCGAGTTGCTGGTCGAGACGCTCGCCAAGTTCGGGATCGGCAACGTTGCCCTTCACTTTCTCGATTGCGTTCGGAAGCATGGTGAGGCCGGTGGCGTTGCGGTCGACGGCGATAACCGTCGCGCCCTGATCGTGGAGCCTTGTCGCGATGGCCAGGCCGATGCCCGATCCGGCACCGGTAACGATCGCGGTCCGACCGGAGAAACGGGAGCTATCCATGGCGAATTCGTCTCCTCCTCAAAAGCTTGCGGTGCCGCCGAGCGAGCGCCCGCCGTCGACAAGCAGAACCTGTCCGGTGATGAAGGCCGCGGCTTTTGATCCGAGGAAGGCCACTGCCTCGGCAATATCCTCCGGCTGGCCGAGGCGGCCGGACGGCTGGGCTGCCTTCAGGGCGTCGAGATCGGTGTCCTTGCGCGCCTTGAGCATGTCGGAAAGGATGACGCCGGGCGCGACCGCATTGACCCTGATCTGACGGTCGGCCAGCTCCAGCGCCATGGCGCGGGTGAGGCCCGCAACCGCAGCCTTCGACGCGACATAGTGGGCGTAGTTCCGTGCTCCGAGCATGGCGCGCGAGGCGATGTTGACGATTGCGGTCCCTTCGCCCATCCGCCCGGCGGAAAGACGTGAAAGCTCCGCAAGGGCGACGAGATTGACTTCGTACATGCGTCGGTAGTCGTCGGGACCGACGTCGAACATGCCTTTCACCTCGAAGATGCCGGCATTGTTCACCAGCAGATCGAGAGCTCCGGCATCGGCCGAGAGTTTCCGCAGCGCGTCCATGTCGGTGATGTCGATGCCGACGGCTAGGGCCTTGCCACCGTCCGCGAGAATGGACCGCGCGGTCTCCTCCGCGCGCCGGTCGTCACGGTCGACCACGATGACCTCGTGGCGCGGTCCGCCTGTGGCAAGTGCGAGACGCCGGCAGATGGCCGCGCCGATACCGGCGCCTCCGCCGGTCACAAGGGCGAGGGGCGTTTCAGTCATTGTTCGGATCCGTTGTGGAGCGATGAAAAGGGCGGCGGATGCGGGGAGACACCCGCCGCAGGAGGGGCCTGTATCAGTCGAGGCCGAAGGTGTTTTCGTCGATCTTCGCGTAGAGGTTCTCGTTCAGCACCTTTGCGAGAGCGTCTGCGTCCGTGCGGTCGACACCTTCGAGAAGGCCTTTCCACTTTGCCTGAAGGTCCTGAAACTCCGCGACGAGATCGCTGGGATCATCAACGCCACGGCTTTCGACGGACTTCTGGGGAAGGCTCTCGACGAAACCTGTCTGGAAGGACGAGAGCTTGTCGGTCAGGTCCTGCGAGGGCTCGATGATTTCCAGACCGCGCTCGCGTGACCCTTCGAGGGCTGCGTTCACGCCGACATGATAGGAAACCTGCGCACGGGCCTCGCCCTTTGCGATGTTGTCGAGCATCGTCCGGCGCTGCTCCGGGGAAAGACCGGCCCAGAAGTCGCGGTTGATGACGTAGTTCGCGCCCATGACCACGCCCATCGGAAGACGCGTGACGGACTTGGCGACTTCCCAGAACTTGTTGCCCTTGTCCAGGTTCGTCGGGTCGGACATCGTGCAGTCGAGCGAACCGCGGGCAAGGCCCGAGTAGACGTCGCCGATGGGCACGGAAACCGGCACGCCGCCGATTGCCTCGACCCATGCAGTCTGGGCACCGCCAGCGGTGCGGATCTTCAGACCGGACGCGTCGGCCAGCGCGCGGATCGGCTTCACGCAGACGAAGTTGTAGACCGGTGTCGAATAGCCGCCGGCGAAGATGCCGCCATTCTCCTTCCACTCGGCCTTGAGGCGGGCGTTCGTCATGCCCATCTCGGTGTAGGCGAACGCCGAGGCGATATCGTCATCGGAAACGAAGACGAGATCGTTCAGGACGTTGTTGAGCGGCAGTTCCGACGGCGTATAACCCGGATAAACGATCCCGAGTTGGGCCACGCCGTCGCGGATCGCCTGCATGGTGGATTTTGCCGGGACCAGGGAACCGCCGGAATACACCTCGAAGGTGACGTCGCCGCCGGTGTCCTCCGCCAGCTCCTTGGCGAACTTCTGATAGGTTTCCTCGTTGAGGATATGAACCGGCGTCATCCAGTTGGTCGCCTGGTAGGTCTCCGCCGAGGCCGTCGAGGCGGCCAGACCGGCCGCCAGCGCGGCAAGAACCATCAGCTTCTTCATGTCTCTCTCCCACTCCCTTTTTTAGACGTCCCTCCCGGACGTCTCTGGTATGCGAACTGCTTGTGGCGATGGGGCCTCAGTTCGCCATGAAGGCAGGCAGCCACAGGCTGATGGCCGGGAAGGCGATCAGCAGGGCAAGCGTGATGACGTCGGCCATGATGAACCACGAGACGCCGGCGAAGATCCGTCCAAGCGGGATCGTGTCCCCAAGGCTGGATCTGATGACGTAGACGTTCATTCCGACCGGTGGCGTAACCAGGCCGATTTCGAGGAGTTTCACGGTCAGGATGCCGAACCAGATCAGGTCGATGCCAAGATGTGACAGCAGCGGGGCCAGCACCGGCAGCGTCAGCAGCATGATCGAGATGCTCTCGAGAAAGCAGCCAAGCACGAGGTAGAGGGCGCCGATCAGAAGGATCACCGTGAGTGCGCTGTAGCCCTCGAAATGACCTGTCACCCAGACGGGAACCGTCGACAGCGCAACGAACCGGGCGAAAAGCGCCGCTCCCACGACGATGATGAAGATCGCGGAGGTCGAGAGCGCCGTATCGATCAGCGCCGTGCCGAGAACCTTGCCCGAGAGCTTGCGCCGGGTGGCGGCAATGACCGCTGCAAGGAAGGCGCCTATGGCCCCGGCCTCCGTTGCGGTGAAGATGCCGGTGAAGATCCCTCCCAGAACACCGGCGATCAGCACCGGCAGCGGCCATACGTCACGTATCAGCGCGAGCTTCTCCGACAGCGAATAATGTTCCTCGTGTTTTGGAGCGAGCGAGGGGTTCAGGATCGCGCGGATCGTGATGAGGGCAATGAACATCGCACCGGAAAGAAGCCCCGGCAGCAGGCCCGCGACGAACAGCGTGCTGATGGACACGTCCATCATCAGGCCGAAGACGATGAGCAGGACGCTTGGTGGGATGAGCGAACCGAGCGTGCCGGCGGCGGCAACCGAGCCAGCCGCGAGCGAGGGGGCGTAGCCGGCTTTCAGCATCTCCGGGATGGCGATGCGGGAGAAGGCGGCCGCCGTTGCGACACTCGAACCGCTCGCCGAGGCAAAAAGCGCGCTCGAGGCGACGGAGGCGGAGGCAAGCCCGCCCGGAACCCGGTTCAGAAAGACGCGGGCTGCGGCGAAAAGTCCGCTGGTCAGGCCGGCCCCGGATGCAATGTATCCCATGAGCAGGAACATCGGAACGGCGGACAGGTTCCAGTCCCCGATCATCTCGTAGGGAATGGCCTTGGCGATGCCGATTGCCGGCATGAGGCCGAGCATGGAGTAGATGCCGGCAATCGCGACCGCGCCCATGGCGACGCCGATCGGAACTCTCAGTCCGATGAGTACGAGCGTGATGACGATGCCGACAAAGCCGATTTCAAGACGGTCCATGGGGCTGCCTCAGACTGGATCTGCGTGGTCGGCTGCGACCGAGCCGGGCAACGGGCGGCCGCAGAGAAGAGTGTAGAGGCGGAGGGCAAGCGCGAGACACGCGAGCGCAAGGCCGATCGGGAGCACGAATTTCGCGGGCCAGATCGTGACTTTCCATGCGCCCTCGACGATTTCGCCGATCTCCCAGGCCCGTACGGCCGGCTCCCAGGAAAGCCAGGCGAGAAAGCCGTAGAGAAGGATGGAAAGCAGTGTTCCGAGGACATGCATTCCGCGCTTCATCCAGTCGGGCGCCATCTCGTAGAAAAGGTCGACCGTGATGGGCCCGTTCGTGACCTCGAGCCAGGCAAGCGGCAGAAACACGACCGAGATCATGTAGTAGCTGGCCACGACCTCCGCTGTTCCCGGAATGGGCTTGTTCAGCAGATACTTGCCGGCGACATCGCCCGTTACATGGAGCATCATGAGCAGCAGCGAGATGGCTGCCAGACCGGCAAGTGCATAGGACAGTCTGGAAAGGGCTTTCTCAACCATGGTCACTGCATCCTGTAGCCACCGTTCACGTCGAGCNTCGCGCCCGTGACATATGCGCCATCCGGTCCCGCAAGGTAGGAAACGGCACCCGCGACATCTTCCGGTGTTCCGATGCGGTTGAGCGGAATGGAGCGTGCGATCTCCGCGTCGTTTGCCGGGTCGAGCGACAGCCGGAGCATTGGCGCGTCGATAAGCCCCGGAGCGACCGCGTTGACGGTCACGCCAAGCGACGCCGCCTCCCGGGCCGCCGCCTTGACCAGGCCCGAGATGGCGCTCTTGCTGGCGATATAGGCCGAACTCGAACGGTAGCCGCCGAGCTGCGCGGCCACCGAGGAGAAGGCGATAAACCGGGCGTAAGGGGCCGGTGTCGCCGTGCGCCGGCGGAGATACTCACGTACGAGCAGGAACGTTCCGGTGCTGTTCACGCGCTGGGTGAGTTCCCATTCCTGTGTCGAGGTCTGGGTGATCGGGCGCCGCTGTCCGGTCTCGTCGAGGATGAGAATGCCGGCGGCGGCGACAACCACGTTGACGGGGGTGCCCTGGGCCTCTGCCGCGTCGAAGCAGGCGCCGATGGCCGCTTCGTCCGTCACGTCGAGGGCATGGCCCGTATGCTCTTCGCCCGGAATGCCTTCCGCGACGGTTCGGGCCCGTTCCTCGTCCATGTCCGTGGCAATGATGCGAAAACCGTCTGCGGCAAGCCGCATGGCGACCGCGCGGCCGATTCCGCCCGCGGCGCCGGTGACGAGCGCGGATAGCGTCATCACGTCCCTCCCTGTGTTGCTCATGAGGATTGGATACATTCTTACGGCGTGTCAAGGCGTTCTAGCGCCATGAAGGCCAATAATGGATAAATTAATGAGCCAAGTCTCTTGTCAGAAAGGCAAAAACCGGACATTCTCGCCATATGTCGAGCAAGGAAATGTATCCAATCGCACCTGCTGATGTGACCAGTGCGGATTCAGCCGCGACCGCGATCCGTGAAATGATCCTCTCAGGGCAGTTCATGCCTGGAGAGCGGCTGCACCAGGACCATCTCGCGGAAACCCTCGGGGTTTCCCGCACGCCCCTTCGCACTGCCCTTGCACGTCTCGCGCAGGACGGTCTCATCGATTATGAGCCCAATCGCGGCTACCGGATCCGTCGGTTCCTTGTGTCCGACATCCGCGAGGCGTTTGCCGTGCGCNCCAATCTCGAGGGGCTTGCCTGCCGTCTCGCCGCCGAGGCGGGACTGTCGCGGGGCGATCTGGCTCGCCTTGAGGAGCTTGTCGCGGAGGGGGACCAGATCCTCTCTGCCGGCAAACTCCAACCGGACATGTTGCCCGACTACAGGGCGATGAATGTCGAATTTCACGAGACGATCATCGCCGCAGCCGGAAACCGGTGGATCGCGCGCTTCGTCCAGCAGTCCCACAACGTGCCCCTGGTGTCGGACCGGGTGATCCTCTGGGATGATTTCGCGATCATCCACCGATCGCATGACGATCATCACCGCATCGCGCGTGCCATTGCCGATCGCGACGGNGTGAGGGCCCAGAACCTGATGAGCGAGCACGTGATCTATGCGGGGCAGATTCTGGCCGAGCAACTTGAGAACGATCCGGGCGCCGCGTTGCGGAACGCCTTCCAGGGGCGCCCGGGCGACCCGTGAGAACACCCGGAAAACCGAGGAGGACCTGACTGATGAAACTCTATTTCTCGCCGGCTTCGCCCTATGTCCGCAAGGTCATGGTGGCGGCGCACGAGAAAGGGCTGGCGGACCGGATCGAGCTTCTGCCGTCCGCGGCGAGCCCGATCAACCGTGACAAGACCATTGTGCGAAGCAATCCGTCGGGCAAGGTCCCAACGATGCTTCTGGAGACCGGGCAGTCGCTCTATGACAGCCGGGTGATCTGCGCATATGTGGACTCGCTGTCCAACGATCCGCTGCTCATTCCGGCTGCTGGGGAAAAGCGGTTCGCCGCAATGACTCTCGAAGCTCTTGGCGATGCCATTCTGGATGCGGCACTTCTCGCCCGCTACGAGACGGTCATGCGTCCGCAGGAGTTGCGCTGGAGCGACTGGACTCGGGGGCAGATGGAGAAGATCGAAAGCGGCCTGGATTCGCTTTCCGGAGAGTGGATGGATCACCTGACGGGACCCGTAACGCTCGGAAGCCTGACCGCGGCCTGCGCGCTGGGCTACCTCGATTTCCGCTTCGCCGATCACGACTGGCGTTCGTCGCGCCCGAAACTGGCCGCCTGGTTCGAGGACTTTTCTGCCCGCCCTTCGATGAAGGCAACTCTTCCCACGGCCTGACCGGTTCGCGGGCCGCCGTGCGATCGCGGCGGCCCGTCTTGCCTTTCCGCTTTCCCTGCCGTGCCCATGCGGGCCGACTTTGCGGGGCCAAGCAGTAATACGCACCGGTCTGGTTCGTCAGACCCTTGTCACATCCTGGCGCTTTGCTGACCATTGCGGGAGATGATGGTCCCGGCGGGCAACAGGAGGTGGCGGATGTTCTCCCTTTCCGGCAAGAAGGCTCTCGTGGTCGGGATTGCGAACAGCAATTCCATTGCCTACGGATGCGCCAAGGCGTTTCGCGACCAGGGCGCGGATCTCGCCATAACCTGGCTGAACGACAAGGCCCGGCCTTATGTCGAACCGCTTGCCGAGGAACTCGGCGCGGAAATCATTGCACCGCTGGACGTGCGGTCTCCCGGCGCCATGGAGTCGGTCTTCGAAACGATCGAAGGCAGATGGGGCAGCCTGGACATTCTTCTTCATTCCATAGCCTTTGCACCGAAAGAGGACCTGCACGGCCGCGTGATCGACTGCTCGGCCGAGGGCTTCGCGACCGCGATGGACGTGTCGGTTCACTCGTTCCTGCGCATGATCCGGCTGGCCGAGCCGCTGATGAAGACGGGCGGGACCTGTTTGTCGGTATCCTTCTTCGGTTCGGCGCGGGTGGTCCCGAATTACAATCTCATGGGGCCGGTCAAGGCGGCTCTCGAAAGTGCGGTTCGCTATGCGGCGTTCGAGCTCGGACAGCAGCGAATTCGCGTTCATGCGCTGTCGCCGGGGCCGCTCGCCACCCGTGCCGCCTCCGGAATCGATCACTTCGACGTTTTGCTTGAGCAGGCTGCCGCGCGCGCACCGACGCATCAGCTTGCAACCATTGCGGATGTTGGAGCCATGGCCGCCTTCCTTGCTAGCGACGAGGCGGCGAACCTGACGGGCGGTGTTCACGACATAGACGGCGGCTATTCCGTCACGGCCTGAAGGAGATCCGCATGCCGAGCCTGTTCGACCTTGCCGATCCCGCGCGTGCAGGGACGCTTTCCTCGCCCGCCCTGGGTCTTCTTGAGGCCTTTGAGACGGCACGCACGAGTGCGATGGCCGAAACCGGTGCGCAGACCGATGCGGCCTCGTTGCAGTCCAGGGCACTCGCCAGGCACATGGAGCGCATCCGGGATGCCGGTCTCGCGAACGCGCGTGATACGGGCGAGGCAATTGCCTCTCTCGTAAGCGGCTTCGCGGCAATGCCGGGCCCGGACCGGTTCGCCTCCGATCTCATGGCCTATGTTCGCGATGCATCCGAGCGGGCTGTCCTGACCGCCGATGTGCTGAGGCGGCGAGGAGACATTTTCCTGGAGCATGAAGCGGCGGGCTGTCCGCCGGTTCTTGTCTATGACCATGAAGTGGTCATGGACGGCCGCGATCTTCCCTTCCCCTGCAACTACATGCTCCTGCGCATCGTCCCACCGCAGGGCATTTCGGTCGATGACAGCCGGCGTCCCTATGTCGTGATCGATCCGAGGGCAGGGCATGGCCCGGGCATCGGCGGCTTCAAGACCGACAGTCAGGTGGGCGTTGCCCTCGCCGCCGGTCATCCGGTCTACTTCGTGGCCTTTCGGCGCGAGCCGGAGCCGGGCCAGTTTCTCTCCCACGTCACCCGTGCGGAGGCGACCTTTGTTCGCGAGGTTTCGCGTCGCCATCCCGACGCGCCGAAGCCCGTTGTCGTTGGAAACTGTCAGGGTGGATGGGCGACGCTTCTTCTCGCCGCGACCAATCCCGATCTTGACGGGCCAATCGTGGTCAACGGCGCGCCGGTCGCTCCCTGGTCCGGGATCGTTGGCGAAAACCCGATGCGCTACAACGCGGGTGTGCTGGGCGGCGCCATCGTGCCGATGATGCTGTCGGATCTCGGCGGCGGACTTTTCGACGGGGCCCACCTTGTTTCGAATTTCGAACTGCTCAACCCGTCGCGCACACTCTGGCGCAAGTACACGGACCTGTTTCGCGATGTGGACACCGCGGCGGAGACGTTTCTGGAGTTCGAGACGTGGTGGGGCGGCTATTTCCTGCTCACCGAGGCGGAGATTCGCTGGGTCGTCGAACAGCTTTTCGTCGGCAACAGGCTGGTGAAGAACGAAGCCCGGATCGAGCCTGGTCGGCCGGTGGACCTGAAGGCGATCCGCGCGCCGATCATCGTCTTCGCCAGCCATGGCGATACGATTACCCCGCCGCAGCAGGCCCTGAACTGGATCGTGCAAACCTACGCGGATGTTGCAGAGATCCGCATTCGGGGCCAGCGCATCATCTACATGGTGCATGAACAGGTCGGGCATCTCGGGATCTTCGTGAGTTCGCGGATCGCGCGGCGCGAGCACTCGGAGGTCGCCTCGACGCTCAAGACCATCGAGGCCCTGGCGCCCGGCCTCTACGAGATGCGCATCCAGAATGTGGAGGTGCACGACGGACGCAAGCATTTCACCGTCGACTTCGTTGAACGCACGTTTGATGACTTGCGGGCACTCGATGACGGGGATGCGGATGAGCGGCCCTTCGCAGCCGTTGCGCGAGCGTCCGAGGTCCAGGCCCAGGTCTACGATGCCGCGATACGCCCGCTGGTGCGCGCGAGCGTGAGCTCTCCCGTAGCGGAAGTCGGACGGGCCCTGCATCCCCAGCGTGTCGGCAGGGCTCTCCTGTCGACGAGAAATCCGGCGCTTGGCTCCGTGGCAGGGGAAGCCGAGCGCGTGAGGCAGACCCGCGACAGGGCGGATCCGGACAACCCGTTTCTCGCGGCGGAGGCGCTTTTCGTGCGCATGGGGGAGCAGGCCATCGATGTCTGGCGGGACGTTCGGGACATGGCGTTCGAACTCTCGTTCTTCGGCATGTGGGCCAATCCCTGGGCGCGAGCGTTCGGCCGGTCGCATGAGACACGGCGCACGCTCAAGAGCGTCGAGGAACTGAGGGCGTTGCCCGAGGTCGCGGCGGCCTTGTGGAACATCGACCGTGGCGGCTTTGTCGAGGCGGTGATCCGTATGCTCATCCTGCTCGCGGAAGATCGCGGCACTGTGCGTCGGGACCGTCTGGAGCGCTCGACGGTTGTTTTGACGCAGGACGAACCGTTTCGCTCCCTGGGGGGCGAGCGCCGCGCGCGCATCATCCACGAACAGACGCTTATCGCGACGTTCGAACCCGAGAGAGCGATTGAAACGCTGCCTTTTCTGCTTCCGGATATCGGAGAGCGGGCGCTCGCCGCGAGGGTCGTGCAGTTCGTTCCGGGACTGGTGAGTGAGATGAATCCGGGCACGGTGGCGATGCTTCACCGGTTCCGCGAGGTGCTCGAACTGCCGCCGCTCGATCAGGATATCTCGGTCGACCCCCTTGCCGATACCGACTTCGTCGGGAAAGCTGCGGACGCGGAACACTCCGGAATCGGTCAAGAAGGGGAATAGACGCGGTCCACGACCCCCGGACCCTGTTGGGCATTCGCCCGCAAGCTTCATGACACATGCCTGGCGGACTGGCGGCAATCCCTGCTGCCGGAACGCCTTCGGGAGAGTTGAAATGCGACTAGTGAACCGGACGTTCGACGAGATCGAGGTGGGCCAGTCGGCCGAGTTGAGCCGCCTCATCAAGCCGGATGACCTCTACGGTTTCGCCTCCGTATCCGGCAATTTCAATCCCATGCACCTGCCGAACGAGGACGGAAACGGGGACGGCAAGGCGGAAAGCGTTGCGCCCGGCATGTTCGTCGCCTCTCTCGTCTCCGCCGTGCTGGGCACCATCCTGCCCGGGCCGGGCACCCTCTACCGGAAGCAGACGCTGGAGTTTCATGAACGCGCCCACGCAGGGGAGACGCTGCGTTGCACCGTCACCGTGATGACCAAGGAGCCGGACGGAGCCGTGACGCTCAGGACGGAGATCCGCCGGGAAGGCGATGACGCGCTCGTCGTCTCGGGAGAAGCCCGGGTGATCGCGCCGCGCAAGAAGTTCGATCGGGACAACATCGAGGTTCCGGGACTTGTGGTTCAGCGCCACAGGCATTTCGAAGCCCTTCTCGAGAGGGCGAAGCCGCTGCCCGCCCTGCCCACGGCGGTTGTATGTCCGACCGATCCGAATTCGCTGGGCGGCGCCATCCTTGCGGCTCGTGAGGGACTGATCGTTCCGATCCTGATTGGCGATCCCGAGCGCATCAACGCCACGGCCGCAAACATGGACGCCGATATCTCGGGCTTCGGGCTTCTTCCCGCCGAGAACGATTTGGCGGCGGCGACGACCGCTTGCGATCTCGTGCACGAAGGTCGCGCGGCAGCCGTGATGAAAGGGCATCTTCACACGGACGACCTCCTGAAGCCGATGCTGGACAAGACGCGCGGGCTTCGGGACGGCAGGCGTTTCACCCATGTCTTCGTGATGGATGTTCCCGGGCAACCGGAGCCCGTGATGGTGACGGATGCCGCGATCAACATCGCGCCCGACCTGGCAACGAAGATGGACATTGTCCAGAACGCGATCGATCTCGCCCTGTCGCTTGGCATGGAGCCGCGTGTCGGTGTGCTGTCGGCCGTGGAGACGGTGAACCCGGCGATCCAGTCGTCAATCGATGCGGCACTCCTGTCGAAGATGGCGGATCGCGGCCAGATCCGGGGCGGCCTGGTCGAGGGGCCGCTTGCCATGGACAACGCGGTCGATCTTGGTGCTGCCCGCACGAAGGGATTGAAGGGCGGGGTCGCGGGCCGGGCCAACGTGCTCGTCGTGCCCGGGCTGGATGCGGGCAACATGCTGGCGAAGCAGCTTGCCTTCATCAGTCACGCGGAAGGGGCGGGCCTTGTGCTTGGCGCGCGCGTGCCGGTGATCCTGAATTCACGCTCCGACAGTGCGATGTCGCGGCTGGCGTCCTGCGCGGTGGCGGCGCTGCACCACGCGGCGAGGTCCCACGGATGACAAAGGCCGTTCTCACGCTCAACGCCGGATCGTCCTCGCTCAAGGTGGCTCTTTTCCCCGTGAGCGGCGACAAGCCGATGGCGACGGCCTTGGCTGACCGTATCGGTCCGGACGGGCATCTCGTGCTGAAGGGGCCCTCGGGATTGCCGCTCGAGGCGGCCCCCGGCGATCTTTCCAGCCACGCGAGCGCACTCGCCCGGGTCATCGAGGGGTTTCGCGTCGACTTTCCGGACCTGGAACTTCTCGCCGTGGGGCATCGTATCGTCCACGGAGGGGACAAATACGAGGCGCCGGTGATCGTCACGCCGGAGGTTGTCGCGGAGCTCGAACGCCTGTCTCCCTTCGCACCTCTTCACCAGCCACACAATCTGGCCGGGATCGACGCCGCATCCGAGGCCTTTCCCGGTGTGCCGCAGATTGCCTGTTTCGACACGGCATTCCATCGCAGCCACCCCTGGGTGAATGATGCTTTCGCGCTCCCTCGCGATCTCTATGACAAGGGCGTGCGGCGCTACGGTTTTCACGGCCTGAGCTACGACTACGTCGCCGGTGAGCTGAAAAATCGTGCCCCGCATCTGTTCGAGGGACGCGTCGTCATTGCCCATCTTGGCAATGGGGCGTCCATGTGTGCCGTGGAGAATGGCCGCTCCGTCGCCTCGACCATGGGGTTCTCCGCTCTCGATGGTCTGCCCATGGGTACGCGTTGCGGTCAGTTGGACCCTGGCGTGGTGCTGTATCTGATGCAGCAGGAGGGCATGAGCGCGGACGAGATTTCCGACATGCTGTACCGCCGGTCGGGACTTCTCGGATTGTCCGGTCTGTCCAACGACATGCGCACGCTCGAGGGGGCGGATACGCCCGAGGCCCGGCAGGCGATCGACTATTTCGTTTTCCGCGCGCAGCGTGAGGTGGGCGCGATGGCGGCGGCAATGGGCGGGATCGATGCGCTCGTCTTCTGTGGCGGGATCGGTGAGCACTCGCGGCTGGTGCGGTCGCGCATCTGCGAGCGTCTCGGCTGGATGGGCATCGAGATCGATCACGGCCTCAATACGGAAAACGCTCCGGTGATTTCCTCCAGGTTCGCGCGCACCTCCGTTCTGGTCATCCCGACGAACGAGGAACTGGTGATCGCCCGGGCCGCCCGGCGGTGCGTCGCGCGGAAGGCGGACGCCGGCGCATGATCCTGCGTGGCCTCGTGAGGGGTGGCATGTGACCGGCTGCGCGATAAGCTGAGAACGGTACGTTTGCAAACGCGACGGCCTGAAGTGATCGCCGGACATCAAACCGGCGGCCGGGAGGTGGCGCCTTGACGCTTTTGCATTTCTCCGCCTCCGATGGCGCGCGTCTCGCCTATCGGGACGAAGGGGAGGGGCTCCCTCTCCTCGCGCTCGCGGGGCTCACGCGCGACGGGACGGATTTCGACTATCTGGCGAACGACTTGCGTGATGCCCGCCTGATCCGCCTCGATAGCCGAGGTCGCGGCGGGTCCGAGTGGACGGGTGCCGACACCTATACCGTCGCGCAGGAGGCGCAGGATGCCCTGGCGCTTCTTGACCATCTCGGCATTCAACGTGCCGCGGTGATCGGGTCGTCGCGCGGTGGTCTGCTGGCCATGGTGATGGTGGCGATGCAGCCGGCTCGCGTTGCCGGGATCTGCTTCAACGACGTGGGGCCCGAGCTTGAGCGGTCGGGCCTCGAGCGCATCGGGGCCTATGTCGGCGTGCTGCCGGCGGTGCAGACGCTTGAGGAAATTGCCGACAGGATGCCGGCTGCAATGAAGGGCTTTGCCGACGTGCCGGCAATGCGTTGGGCCGAGGAGGCCGTGAGGCACTACATCGAGCGTCCCGATGGGCTGAAACTGCCCTACGATCCGGAACTGAAGCGCTCTTTCGATGAGGCGATGGCGGCGCCCGCCGTGGACCTCTGGCCGTTATACGAGGCTTGCGCCGGGATGCCGCTCGCTCTCGTGCGCGGGGCCAACTCGGATGTCTTGAGTGCTGCGACCGCCCGGCGGATGGCGGACATCTGTCCGCATCTTCGGGTCGCGAACGTGCCCCGGCGCGGGCATATCCCGTTTCTTGACGAGCCGGAGGCCCGGACGACAATCGAGGCTTGGCTGGCAGACGTGAAAAGGCGCGAGGCCTTCGGCTGACGTGAGAGGCGCAGCCGCGAAATCCGGTTGCCGGAAGATGGCGTTTTCCTGATTTTTCATGCTTTTTGCATCGAAACAGGCCGGTGTTTCAGGCATACTTCCGGCACGATGAGCATGGCCGATTTTCCTCAGCGGACTGATCCGTCCGAAGCGCCGGATCCCGGGCACGAACCGCCGGCGCGGGTCGCTCGGGTGCCGGTGAAAACGCATGGCGGCAGGTCGGTTCCCGCAGGGGGGAGGGCTGTTCCGGAAGAAACGCCGGTCGCACTCTCCTACAATGGAACCACCCAGGCCGTGATGATGGCAAGCCCGGGGGACCTTGAGGACTTCGCGGTCGGTTTCACCCTCACCGAGGGGCTTGCGGAACGGCCCGACGAGATCCGGTCAATCGACATTGCGGTCTTTGACGAAGGCATCGACCTGAGGATCTGGCTCGACACCCGCGCGGCCACTCGGTTTTCCGAGCGGCGTCGCGGATTGGTCGGGCCCACGGGGTGTGGCCTCTGTGGTATCGAGAGCCTGGGCGAGGCCGTACGCGTGCCGGCGCATGTCCGCGACGAAACGCGTATCCATGCCGGCGTGATCCGCGAAGCACAGGCTCTGATGGTTGCCGGACAGGCGCTTCGTGCCGAGACGAGTGCGGTGCATGCCGCGGCATTCTGGAAGGATGGTGAGGGGCTGGTTGGACTGCGCGAGGATGTCGGTCGCCACAATGCGCTCGACAAGCTTGTTGGCGCGTTGTCCGCGCGTATGGACCGTGTCGCCGACTGGTCGCAGCGTCGCCCGGGAGCCGGCGGCCTTCTGCTCCTGACGAGCCGCGTGTCCGTTGAAATGGTGATGAAGGCGGCGGTGCTTGGAGCGCCCGTGCTTGCGGCGGTGTCGGCTCCGACGGCGCTTGCGGTCAGAACCGCCGATGCCGCCGGTATCACGCTTGTCGCCTCAGCCCGCGAGGACGGTTTTGAGGTCTTCACGCACCCGGACCGGATCGACGGCCTCTAGACCCATAAACAAGGAGTGCAAGCGATCAGGCCGCGAGTGCGTGATGGTCAGCCTGCCGCGCGTTCTGCCGGCGTGGCGAACCGCGCGGGATCCGGGCGGTTGATCGAGACAAGGGCTTCGCGCACCAGTTCGTGCAGTCCCGCGTCGCTCTCACTTTCCGCGACCTCGAAGAGCTGGGCGCGCATGCGCGGCTCCCAGAACTTGTTGATGTGACCCGCCACCCCCTCGACGCCCTCGTCGTGTGGTTTGGAGGTGAAGAACGTGGCGATCTGGTTCGCCATGTAGACGAGTTTTTCCGGCTTCATGCCGCAAGTCTCCAAATGTCTGGTTTCTGGACGGAGGCACGGAGGACGGGGAGGGTGCCTGCCATCGGCACGACAGCACTCTCCCCGTGAACCGTCGGTTACTCCGCCGCATCCATGGCAGGCAGGATACGCCGTGCCTGACGGGCCTGTTCCTCGTATTCGACCTGCCAGTCCGTCGGCCCGTTCGAAGGCGAGATCTGCACCGCGGTCACCTTGTATTCCGGGCAATTGGTCGCCCAGTCGGAGAAGTCCGTGGTGATGACGTTTGCCTGCGTCGCCGGATGGTGGAAGGTGGTGTAGACCACGCCCGGCGCCACCCTGTCGGTGATGAGCGCGCGCAATGTGGTTTCACCTGCACGGCTGGCGATCCGCACCCAGTCTCCATCCTTCAGGCCGCGATTTTCCGCGTCGAAGGGATGAATCTCCAGTCGGTCCTCGCCATGCCAGACCACATTCTCCGTACGCCTTGTCTGGGCGCCGACGTTGTACTGGCTGAGGATGCGCCCCGTGGTGAGCAGGAGCGGGAAGCGCGGCCCTGTCCGCTCGTCGGTCGCAACATACTCGGTGCGGATGAACTTGCCCTTGCCGCGAACGAAACCGTCGACATGCATGACCGGCGTGCCGTCGGGAGCCGCCTCGTTGCAGGGCCACTGCACCGAGCCGCGCTCCTCAAGAAGGTCGTAGGAGACATTCGCGAAGCTCGGCGTGGTGGCCGCGATTTCCGCCATCACCTCGCCCGGATGCGTGTAGCTCCATCCGGCGCCAAGCGCGTTGGCGAGCATCTGCGTGACTTCCCAGTCGGCAAAGCCGTTCTTCGGGCTCATCACCTTGCGGACGCGGTTGATGCGGCGTTCGGCGTTCGTGAACGTACCGTCCTTCTCCAGGAAGGTGGAGCCGGGCAGGAAGACGTGGGCGTGATTGGCGGTCTCATTCAGGAAGAGATCGTGCACCACGACGCATTCCATCGCCGCGAGCCCGGCCGCCACATGGTGGGTGTCCGGGTCGGACTGCAGGATGTCCTCGCCCTGGATGTAGATGCCCCTGAATGTCCCCTCGACGGCCGCGTCCAGCATGTTGGGAATGCGCAGCCCGGGTTCGTTGTCGAGCGTGACGTTCCACAGCTTCTCGAAGATTTCCCGCGTCGCATCGCCGGAAATATGCCGGTAGCCGGGAAGCTCGTGCGGGAACGAGCCCATGTCGCACGACCCCTGCACGTTGTTCTGTCCGCGCAACGGGTTCACACCAACGCCCGGACGACCGAGGTTTCCGGTTGCCATCGCCAGGTTGGCGATCGCCATGACCGTGGTCGATCCCTGGCTGTGCTCCGTGACGCCGAGGCCGTAGTAGATCGCGCCGTTCCCGCCGGTGGCGAAGAGGCGCGCCGCGCCGCGAATCTCTTCCGGATCGATCCCGGACATCTCGCCGACGGTCTCGGGCGCGTGCTCGGGCTGGGAGACGAACTCCGCCCAGTCCTGGAATTCGTCCCAGTCGCAGCGCTCGCGAATGAAGGCTTCATCGAAGAGACCTTCGGTGACGATCACATGGGCGAGCGAGGTCAGCACGGCGACGTTGGTGCCCGGCTTGAGCGGCAGGTGATGGCTCGCCTCCACGTGCGGCGAGCGCACGAGGTCGATGCGGCGCGGATCGATGACGATGAGCTTCGCGCCCTCGCGCAGTCGCTTCTTCAGGCGCGAGCCGAACACCGGGTGCCCGTCGGTCGGATTGGCGCCGATGACGATCACGACGTCGGTATGCTCGACGCTGTCGAAATCCTGCGTTCCCGCCGAAGTGCCGAAAGCCTGGCCAAGGCCGTAGCCCGTCGGCGAGTGGCAGACACGCGCGCAGGTGTCGACGTTGTTGTTGCCGAAGACCTGGCGGATGAGCTTCTGCACGAGGAACGTTTCCTCGTTGGTGCAGCGCGAGGAGGTGATGCCGCCGATGGCGCCCTTGCCGTACTGGTACTGGATGCGGCGGAACTCACTCGCCACATGCGACAGCGCTTCCTCCCAGGACACCTCGCGCCAGGGATCCGACGTCTTCTCGCGGATCATCGGGTTGAGGATCCGGTCCTTGTGGTTGGCATAGCCCCAGGCGAAGCGCCCCTTGACGCAGGAGTGGCCTCGGTTCGCCTTGCCGTCCTTCCACGGCACCATGCGCACCAGTTCCTCGCCCCGCATCTCGGCCTTGAAGGAGCAGCCGACGCCGCAATAGGCGCAGGTCGTGACCTTGGAATGCTCAGGCTGTCCGATCTCGATGACGGACTTTTCCTGCAGGGTCGCCGTGGGGCAGGCCTGCACGCAGGCGCCGCAGGAGACGCATTCGGAGGCCAGGAAGCTTTCGTGCATTCCAGGAGAAACGCGGCTGTCGAACCCGCGCCCCTCGATGGTGAGCGCGAACGTGCCCTGGACCTCCTCGCAGGCCCGTACGCAGCGCGAGCAGACGATGCACTTGGAGGGATCGTAGGTGAAATAGGGGTTCGACTCGTCCTTGGCCATGAAGCGGAAATTGTCGCCGCCATCGCCGGCCCGTGCCTTGACGTGGTTGTCCCCGTCGTAACCGTAGCGAACGTCGCGCAGGCCGACCGCGCCGGCCATGTCCTGCAGTTCGCAGTCGCCGTTGGCCGCGCATGTCAGGCAGTCGAGCGGATGGTCGGAGATATAGAGCTCCATCACGCCCCGGCGCAGCTTCTTGAGCTTGTCGGTCTGCGTGTGCACGACCATTCCCTCGGCGGCCGGGGTGGTGCAGGACGACGGCGTGCCGTTGCGTCCCTCGACCTCCACGAGGCAGAGACGGCAGGACCCGAAGGCGTCCACCATGTCGGTGGCGCAAAGCTTCGGGATCTGTGTGCCCGCCTCCATGGCGGCGCGCATCAGCGACGTGCCCTCGGGGACGGTCACCTGGTTTCCGTCGATGGTCAGGGTGACGGTCTTCTCTGACCTGACCGCCGGTGTGCCGTAGTCGGTTTCCTGGATCAGTCGCATGGGTCTACTCCGCGGCTTCGGCATGGGTGTGCGGACGGAAGTCCTCGGGGAAGTGGGTGAGGGCGCTCATGACCGGATAGGGGGTGAAGCCGCCCAAGGCACAGAGCGACCCGAACTTCATCGTGTTGCAGAGGTCCTCGACCAGCTCGCGCTGGTCCTGCGCGTCTTCTCCGTTCGCCAGCCGGTCCATTACCTCGACACCGCGCACGGCGCCGATGCGGCAGGGTGTGCATTTGCCGCAGGATTCGACAGCGCAGAACTCGAATGCAAAGCGCGCCTGCTTCAGCATGTCCGTTGTGTCGTCGAAAACGGTGATACCGGCGTGGCCGATCAGGCCGTCCCGCTTCGCGAATTCCTCGTAGTCGAAGGGCGTGTCGAACATCGAGGGCGGGAAATAGGCGCCCAGGGGACCGCCCACCTGCACCGCCTTGACCGGACGGCCGGACGCGGTGCCGCCGCCGATGGTCTCCACGATCTCGCCCAGCGAGAGACCGAAGGCGGTCTCGTAGAGGCCGCCGTATTTCACGTTTCCGGCGATCTGGATCGGGATCGTGCCGCGCGAGCGGCCCATTCCATAGTCGCGATAGAACGCGGCGCCCCGGTCGAGGATGACGGGGACCGACGCGAGTGACATCACGTTGTTGACCACGGTCGGCCTGCCCAGGAATCCCTCGAGTGCCGGCAGCGGCGGTTTGGCCCGAACGACTCCCCGCTTGCCCTCGAGTGAATTCAGCAGCGAGGTTTCCTCGCCACAGACATAGGCGCCGGCACCGACGCGCACCTCCATGTCGAAGGCGCGGCCCGATCCGAGGATGTTCTTGCCCAGGACGCGCTCGTCACGGGCGATCCTGATCGCCTCGCGCATGATCTCGATGGCGTGAGGATATTCCGAGCGCGTGTAGATGTAGCCGCGCGTCGCCCCGGTCGCGAGGCCGGCGATCGCCATGCCCTCGATGAGCACGAACGGATCGCCTTCCATGATCATGCGGTCGGCGAAGGTGCCGCTGTCGCCTTCGTCGGCGTTGCAGACGATGTACTTCTGGTCGGCCTCGGCGTTGAGAACCGTGTTCCACTTGATGCCGGTCGGGAAGCCGGCGCCTCCCCGTCCGCGCAGGCCGCTGTCGGTCACTTCCTTGACGATCTCCGCCGGAGACATGGCAACGGCGCGCTCGAGGCCCTTCAGCCCCTTGTAATGGCGATAGTCGTCGAGCGAGAGCGGATCTGTGACCCCGCAACGCGAGAAGGTGAGACGTGTCTGTCCCTTGAGGAAAGGGATGTCATGGGTCGGGCCGTGACACAGCGGATGGCCGCCTCCGGTGAGGAAGCCCGCGTCGAACAGCGAGGGCACGTCGGCGGGCGTCACCGGGCCGTAGGCGATGCGGCCGTGGTCGGTGCGCACCTCGACCAGCGGCTCGAGCCAGTGCATCCCGCGCGAGCCGTTGCGCACGATGCGCGCGTCGATGTTGCGCGATCGGATCTCTCGCGAGATCGTTTCGGCGACTTTGTCTGCGCCAAGAGCGAGCGCCGCCGCATCACGGGGAACGAAGATCGTGACGGTCATGGGCGTGCCTCCCCGATCAGCGTGGCAAGCCGTTCCGCGTCGAGACGTGCATGAACGTCCCCGTCCATCATCGCCGCCGGCGCGCAGGAACACAGGCCGAGGCAGTAGACCGGCTCGAGCGTCACGGCGCCGTCCGCGGTCGTCTCGTGGAAGTCGATGCCGAGAAGCCTGCGCGCCGCGTCGATGAGGCCGTCCGCGCCCATCGACTGGCAGGCCTCGGACCGGCACAGCTTCAGCACATGGCGCCCGGCGGGTTCCTTGCGGAAGTCGTGATAGAAGCTCATGACACCATGCACCTCGGCACGGCTCAGATTGAGCTTGTCGGCGATGATCACCAGTGCCTCGTCGGGAATGAACCCGAGATCTTCCTGCACCTCGTGCAGGATCGGCAGCAGTGGTCCCTCCTCGGGGATCCATCGGTCAATCGTCGCTAGGACGCGCTCCTTGTCGGGAGCAGCGAAATCCCTGGCTTGCATCGTTTCCTCCGAAGGGTTTGTCGTTGAATCCTGCCGTCTTGCGCGGCGTTCGTTCAATAAAGCTGTCCCGTTGCGCGATCGCAAAAACCTATCAACCGCCCTCCTTGCGGGCGTGCCTGCGCGCCTCGTCCAGAAATGCAGCGATCACAGGCGTGTAAGGCTCGCGGTATGCCGCCACCAGACCGACGGAGTGGCTCGCTTCGGGGGCTGTGATCGGCACGGAGCGGACCTCGCTCCATCCCGAAAAGATCTCGACCGCCTTGTGCGGCATGATGCTTGCCCACCGGCCCGTCCGGACGTGGGAAAACAGCGCGATCATCGAATCCGATTCCAGTGTCGGCGCGACGTTCGTTCCCGCCGCCGCGAGATGGTGGTTGATGATGCGCCGGTTCTGCATTTCCGGCGTCAGCAGGCACAGCGGAAGTGTCGCCACCTCTTTCCAGGTGACGCTCTCCCGGTCCGCGAAGGGCGCGCCCTCGATCGTGACGAGCCGGTAGTGTTCGGTGAAGAGAGGTACGGTCGCGACACGTCCGAGCGGCTCGTTGTCGAGATAGGTGATGCCGGCATCCACCTCCAGATTCTCGAGAAGCGAGAGAATCTCCACCGACGAGCGCGACAGGATCGAGAACGTCAGGTTGGGGTGCTTGTCGAAGAAGGGGCCGGTGAGTTCGTTGACCATGGCCATTGCCGTTGGGATGACGGCGATGCGCATGTGTCCGGACAGGCCATGCTTGGCCGCTCGCATTTCCTGATGCATCGAGCGGGCGTCGCCGACGATCCGGCGGGCCCATTCCAGGACGCGCTTCCCCTCCGGCGTCAGCCCCTGGAACCGCGAGCCGCGCCGCACCAGCATCACGCCGAGCTGATCCTCGAGCTGCTTCACGGCGGCTGAAAGCGTCGGCTGGGTCACGCCACAATCCTCGGCCGCGCGGCCGAAATGACGTTCCCGTGCCAGGGCGATGAACATTTCGAGCTTGTCGATCATCCCGTTCTTTCACGCAATACACGCGTCCTTCTGCTCCATGTCGCGCTCCGCTACACAAGCGGTGCAACAACCGGGAAGCTCGCACACTCTGGGCGTTTGCGCACGGCATGAGCAGATCCGAAAACGACGTGTCGGGAAGCGGGTGCGACCCGCCGGCTTTCCGGCGGGTCGCGGTCGCGTCAGTCGCCGGCCGGTGCAGGCTTGGCGGCCGTGTTCTCCATGTGATGCTTGTCCGCGACGGGGCGAACCATCGCGTTGGCGACAAGGGCGATGACCAGCAGCGAGGCCATTGCGTACATGGTGGTGTTGTAGACGCTGGACGTCGGGTCCACCGTTCCGGCGGGCGCGATTTCCATCAGCCGTGCGATTGTCACCGTCTTCGCCGCGACGAGCTGGTCGAGCTGGCCGATGCCGGCACCGAACTTCTCGGTGAAGGCGGCCGGGTCGACCTTCGAGGCGAGGTCCTTGATGGAACTCGTCACGGACATCTCGCGAAGATGCGTGATCGCGAGAGGCCCCAGCACGCCGGCCGTGCTCCAGGCGGTCAGCAGGCGACCGTGGATGCCGCCCACGTACTTCGTGCCGAAGATGTCGGCCAGATACGCGGGGATGGTGGCGAAACCGCCGCCGTACATGGTGAAGATCACCATGGTTGCCGCGTAGAACATCACCAGCCAGGTCACCGCCGGGTTCACGCTCACCTGAGCCGCCGCGAAGGGGATCGACAGGTAGAGGATCGTGCCGAGGATGAAGAAGCAGTGGTAGGTGTTCTTGCGTCCGATGTAGTCCGACATGGACGCCCAGAAGAAGCGACCGACCATGTTGAACACCGAGATCATGAACACATAGGTGGCCGCGAAGGCCGAATTCACGATCAGCGGCAGCGTGGTGCCGAAGATTTCCGTCATCATCGTCTTGGCGACGCCGATCACGCCGATGCCGGCGGTCACGTTGAAGCAGAGCACGATCCACAGCAGGTAGAACTGCGGCGTCTTCAGGGCCTGGTCGATGTGAACGTTGTTGGCGGTGATCATCTTGCGTGATGCCGCATCGGCGCTCGGCGGCGTCCAGCCGGCCGGCTTCCAGCCCTCCCGCGGCACGCGGTAGGAGAAGGCGGCGATCACCATGACGACGAAGTAGACGATGCCGAGCGTGAAGAACGTGCCGGCGGCACCCGTGTTGCCCGTGCCGACGACATAGACGCCTTCCTGCAGCGGCACCGGCGCGGAAGCAAGCTGCTTGGCGCTGGCGACGACGACCTCGACCATCTGGCCGTTGGCCTCGGCAAGACGCTTTCCGCCTTCGGTCACGAGCTGGATGGCGCTTTCCGGACCAAGGTAGGTCGGGGCCTTGTAGAACAGGCCGAGCAGATACTCCTTGATCGGAGTCGCGATCATCGCGCCGCCGCCGAAGCCCATGATGGCCATGCCGGTTGCCATGCCGCGCCGGTCCGGGAACCAGCGAATGAGGGTCGACACCGGTGAGACATAGCCAAGGCCGAGGCCGCAGCCGCCGATGACGCCGTAGCCCAGGTAAACCAGCCAGAGCTGGTGGGTCATGATGCCGAAGCCGCCGATGATGAAGCCGCCGCCCCAGCACATGGCGGCGACGACGCCGACCATGCGCGGGCCGACTTCCTCAAGCCACTTGCCGGCAAAGGCGGCTGCGAGGCCGAGGAAGACGATCGCGACGGAAAAGATCCACACCACCGACGAAAGGCTCCAGTCGCCGGACGAGGCCGCGACGACTCCGAACTGCTTGGTCAGCGGCGGGTTGAAGATGCTCCAGGCGTAGACCGAGCCGATACACAGGTGAATAGCGATCGAGGCGGGGGGAACCTTCCACCGGTTGAAACCGTCCCCCGCGACGATGTGTTCCTTTTTCAGGCTGTCGAACATTTTCCAGAATCTCCTCCCTCGCCGCATCTCACGGGTGCGGCTGACCGGTCTGTCGGGCGGAGGGAAAACGGTCATGAGGGACCAGCACGCGATGATCTCGCCCGGGCGAATTGCCGCCAGTGCGCGCCCCGGACGGGAGCCGCGCGTGATGCCCCTCCGTCGTGCGTTCGGACCTCCCTCCGACCGCATGTCTCCTCCCGACGGCGGAAACTGCTTAGCAAGGGGTGGGCCAAGTGCCCTGAGGTCCTGTGAACAGTACGGTTAAGCCGCATTGAGCGCCCGCACCGGGAAGCCCGGCGGCGGGACGTTCTCCTTCGGCGCCAGACGGGACGTGGACAGATTGTCTCGACTGCGTCCGTGATGCGTCGCCGGTCGGGTCAAAATGTCCCGTTCGGAGCTGGTATCGTGGGCTCCTTCGGTTCGGCGAGACTGCGTTCTCATGTGCTTTTTTGTGTTCACTCCGGATTTGGGTAATGCTTTGTAGAAAATTCCGAAGGAGCGTCCGTGTGCGGGGAGCCTCTTTTTCGGATGGGGGAGGGACATGATGGCTGGCGTCAGCGAAAGCGCGTGCCGCGACCAGGAACGCAAGGGGACGGACGATCCGACCGGTCACCGGATGGGGGAGCGCTCGCCCGAGTTCGGCCCCTGGCTCGCCCAGGCTTCGATTCTGGTCGTCGACGACGAGCCGGGAATGCGAAACTTTCTGGTGCGCACGCTCGGCCCCCGTGCCAAGCGCATCGAGGAGGCGGCCGACACCCAGGAAGCTTCGGCGAAACTGGACGAACACCACTTCGATGTCGTCATCCTCGACAATATCCTTCCCGGCAAGACGGGTGTGGAATGGCTGGCCGAGCAGCGCAAGATCGGCTTTTTCGCCGATGCGATCCTGATGACGGCCTACGCCGACCTGGACACCGCGATCGAGGCGTTGCGGGCCGGCGCGGTCGATTTCGTTCTCAAGCCCTTTCGTTCCAACCAGATCCTCAATGCGGTGGCGCGCTGTCTGGACCGAATGCGGCTCGAGCGGGAGAACTACGTTCTTCGCCATGAACTGCGTGCCACCTCCGACCACATGCTGTTGCGCGACAAGCTGATCGGGCACTCGCGGGAGATCGACGAGGTGCGCGAGACGATCGCACGCGTCGCGCCGTTGCCGACCTCGGTGCTCATCACCGGCGAATCCGGGACCGGGAAGGAGGTGACGGCACGCTCCATCCACGCGCTTTCGGAGCGCTCCGAGAAGCAGTTCGTCCCGGTCAACTGTGCGGCCATTCCCACCGAGATGATCGAGGCGGAGCTCTTCGGGCACCTCAAGGGCGCATTCACCGGCGCCCATTCGGCGCGGGACGGGCTTTTCATTCATGCGCAGGGCGGGACGCTTTTTCTCGACGAGATCGGCGAGTTGCCGCTTCCCATGCAGAGCAAGCTGTTGCGCGCCATCGAGGACAGGCGCATCCGTCCGGTCGGGTCGGAACGCGAGGTGTCCGTCGATCTGCGTTTCGTCTTCGCCACCAATTCGGATCTTGAACGGGCGGTGGAGGAAGGGCGTTTTCGCGCCGATCTCTACTACCGCATCAATGTTCTGCAGATCGCCATGCCGCCCTTGCGCGACCGGGGGGCGGATGTGGTCGAACTGGCGACGCTCTTCATGCAGAAGCTCTCCCGTCAGCTCGGGATGCCGCCGGTTCCGATCACTGCGGACGTGGAGGCGGGCCTTTTTGCCTACGACTGGCCGGGGAACGTCCGGGAACTGCGCAATCTGATCGAGCGCACGCTTATTCTCGGTCGCTTTCCGCCCGAGGTGCGTGCGGTGCCTGATGCTACGGGGGAAGCCGCTGCGGCTTTTGAACCGGAAGACGAGACGCTGGAGGCGCTCGAGCGTCGACATATCCTGGCAACGCTTGCCGAATGCGGCGGCAACCGGTCGGAGACCGCGCGTCGCCTCGGCGTTTCGCGGAAGACCATCGAGCGCAAGCTTCAGGCGTGGAATGGCTGAGCGGCCGGCCGGCCGGGCGCCGTTTCTCGTGTCTCCGATCCGCTCGGTGCGCTTCCGGCTGCTCGCCATTGCGTTGTTGCCGACACTCGTGCTTCTGCCGCTTTTCCTGGGCGTTACCATCGCGCGCTGGAGCGCCAAGTTCGACGATGTGCTCAAGGCCAAGGTGAATGGCGATCTCACCATCGCCCACCAGTACATGGCGCGCATTCTGGAAAACACCGGCGAGAAGATCGACGCGCTTGGCCGCTCCGCGATTTACCGTGATGTGATCGCAACGGGCAATTCGGGCGCGCTGGCGGTTCTTCTGGAGGAAAAGCGTGCCGGGCTCGGTCTGGATTTTCTCCATGTCGTCGACCGCAACGGGAGAGTCGTCGCGGCGGCGCCATCCGGGGCAAGCCCGATTGCCGACCCGCGCGAACCGGTTCTGTCCGCCGCGCTTGGCGGGGAAGCGCTGACGGCCATCGACATCTTCGCGGAAGACCAGCTTGGCGCGATCTCGCCCGCGCTCGCCGAGCGGGCGCGCCTGCCGCTGATCGCCACGCCGAACGCGGTGCCGACGGATCGCGAAACGGAAACGCGGGGAATGGTTGTCTATTCGGCAGCGCCTGCGCCGAGCCTTGCGGGGAACGGTGCGCTTGTCGGAGGCATCCTGCTCAACCAGAACCTCGTCTTCATCGACACGATCAACGATCTCGTCTACCGCTCGGCGAGCCTGCCCGAGGGCAGCCAGGGAACGGCGACGCTTTTTCTCGACGACGTGCGCATCAGCACAAACGTGCGCCTGTTCGAGAACCGTCGCGCTCTTGGAACCCGGGTTTCGGCGGCGGTGCGTGAGGCCGTCCTGGGCGAGGGGCAAGTGTGGCTGGACAGCGCCTTCGTCGTCAACGACTGGTACATTTCGGCTTATGAGCCGATCGTCGACAGCCATGGCAAGCGCGTCGGGATGCTCTACGTCGGCTTTCTCGAACGCCCCTTCTTCGAGGCGAAATACGTTACGCTGGTCACGATCCTGGGGGCATTCCTGCTGGTTGCCCTGGCAAGCGTGCCGCTGTTCCTGCGCTGGGCGGGAAGCATCTTCCGGCCACTTGAGCATATGACCGAGACCATCGCCCGGGTGGAGGCGGGAGAGCTCGGTGCGCGCACGGCTCTTCCGGCCTCGGGCGACGAAATCAGCCGCGTGGCGCTGCACCTCGACCACCTGCTTGACCTGGTCCAGCAGCGGGACCGGCAGTTGCGATCCTGGAATGATGAGCTCAACGCGCGTGTTGCGGCCCGCACCGAGGACCTGGAGGACGCCAACAGGCAACTCGAGGCGACGACCCGGCAGCTCATCATGTCGGAGAAGCTGGCTGCCATCGGCGAGATCACCGCCGGCGTGGCCCATGAGATCAACAATCCCATCGCCGTGATGCAGGGGAACCTCGAGGTCCTTCGTAGCCTTCTCGGGGAGCACGCCAACATTGCGACGACCGAGATTCGCCTGATCGACGAGCAGATCAGCCGGATCCACCTGATCGTCACCAAGCTGCTTCAGTTCGCGAAGCCCGAGGAATATGCCGGCTATGCGGATCGGCAGGATGTCTCTGTGGTGGTGTCGGACTGCCTGCCGCTGGTCAAGCATCTGCTCAAGCGCGGGGAAATCGAGGTGTCGCGCTCCGATACCGCCACGATGTCCGTCCTGATGAACCGTACGGAACTGCAGCAGGTCATCATCAACCTGATGGTGAACGCCCTGCATGCCATGCCCGATGGTGGAGAGCTTCGCATCTCGACCTTGGACCAGGTTCGCGATGATGTCCGTGGCGTCTGCATCAGGGTGTCGGATACCGGACGCGGCATGACACCAGAGGTTGCGGCCCGCATCTTCGATCCGTTCTTCACCACCAAACGGCAGCAGGGAACGGGGCTTGGCCTGTCGATCAGTCAGACCCTGGTCACGCGGCAGGGCGGCTCCATCGAGGTGGAAAGCGCGCCGGACGCCGGCACCACATTCACCATATGGCTGCCCGCCGCGTGAGCCTGTCGGCTACTCCGTGGTTTCGACATCTTCCGCTTTCGGGCCACGCACGACGAAACCCGTGTCGTCGCTCGTTGCCGCGCGCAGGCGTTCCTCGGCCTCGCTGGCCTCCTGCTGGCGTGCCCACATGGAGGCGTAAAGCCCCTCGTGCGCGAGAAGGTCCTGATGCCGTCCGCGCTCGACCACCTTGCCTTTCTCGAGCACCAGGATCTCGTCGGCATCGACGACCGTCGACAGGCGATGGGCGATCACCAGCGTCGTGCGGTTCTGCGAGACCTCGTCGAGGGCCGCCTGGATCTCACGCTCCGTGTGGGTGTCAAGCGCCGATGTCGCCTCATCCAGAATGAGGATGGGGGGAGCCTTCAGGATCGTGCGGGCGATGGCGACGCGCTGTTTCTCGCCACCGGAAAGCTTCAGGCCGCGCTCGCCGACTTCCGTGTCGTATCCATCCGGGAGAGCCTCGATGAACGAGGAAATCTGGGCCATTCGAGCCGCCGCGCGCAACTCCTCGTCGGTCGCCTGCGGACGCCCGTAGCGGATGTTGTAGGCGATCGTGTCGTTGAACAGGACCGTGTCCTGGGGAACCATGCCGATGGCCGCGCGCAGGGAGGACTGCGTGACGTCGCGCACGTCCTGTCCGTCGATGGAAACGCCTCCTGCGGTCGCGTCGTAAAAGCGGAAGAGGAGCCGCGAGATCGTCGACTTTCCCGCGCCCGACGGGCCGACGATGGCGACGGTGCGTCCGGCGGGGACTTCGAAGCTGATGCCCTTGAGGATCGGCCGGTTCGCGTCGTAGTGGAAGTGGACATCCTCGAAGCGGACCGTGCCGCCTTCGACCGTAAGATCCTGTGCGCCGGGGCGGTCCGTGATCTCGGCGGGCTGGCCGAGAAGCGCGAACATGGCTTCCAGGTCGGCAAGCCCCTGCCGGATTTCACGGTACAAAAAGCCGATGAAGTTCATGGGGATGGAGAGCTGGATCAGCAGCGCGTTGATCATGACGAAGTCGCCGATGGTCTGCTCGCCGGCCTGGATCGCGCGTGCCGACAGGATCATGCAGATCGCGGTGCCGATGCCCAGGATCACTGCCTGGCCGAAATTGAGCCAGGACAGTGACGTCCATGTTCTCGTCGCGGCGCTTTCGTAGATCGCCATTGATTTGTCGAAGCGCTCGGCCTCGAGTTGCTCGTTTCCGAAGTATTTCACCGTCTCGAAGTTGAGAAGGCTGTCGATGGCCTTGGAGTTTGCTTCCGTGTCACTGTCATTCATCTCTCGCCGGATCGAGATGCGCCAGTTGGAGGTCTGGATCGTGAACCACGTGTAGGCGACGATCATGACGGCGACGACGATGACGTAAGTAAAGCCGAACTGATACCATATAACGCCAGCCATAACGGCGAATTCAAAAATTGTTGGAATTCCGTTCAATATTGTAAAGCGCACGATGTTCTCGATGCCCTTCACGCCACGCTCGATCACACGTGACAATCCCCCCGTCCGGCGGGCGAGATGGAAGCGGAGCGACAGGGCGTGAAGGTGGCGAAACGTCAGGAAGGCGAGCTGGCGCACCGCGTGCTGGCCGACCCTCGCAAACAGGGCGTCGCGAAGCTGGTTGAAGCCGACGAACAGGACGCGTGCGACGTTGTAGGCCAGCACCAGCATCACCGGCACGACGAGCCACGCCGGCAACCATGCCGGCAGGGTGTTGCTCGTGGCCTGGGCGCCGGTTTCCACCGCGGTCAGCGCATCCGTCGCCCACTTGAAGAAATAGGGCGAGAACACCGTGACGACCTTCGCGACGAGAAGGGCGAGCACGGCCAGAACCACGCGGCCCTTGAGGTCGGGGCGGTCCGAAGGCCAGATGTAGGGCCAGAGTTGGCCGAGCGTCGTCAGGATGGCCGCGTCATCGGCCGAAATCCTGCTTTCGTTGGGAGCGCTCGCCGGGGAAGCGGGGCGGGTGCGGCGGGTCATGCCGTTGCCTTTCGGGGGAAGCCGGTTGATCCGGTCTGGTCTGATGGGGAGGGCACGTCGGCCTCGGAGGCCATTGGCAAAAGGAGAGCTCCCGCCTGTGTCAGGCGGGATGCGGTCAGGGGGGACAGTTGATAGCGGCAGGAGCGCCCTTCGTCACTGGCCGTGAGAAGGCCGGCTTCCTTGAGAACGGCAAGGTGCTGGGAAACGGTCGACTGCGCGAGGGGAAGGCCGCTCACGATTTCTCCGCAGCAGGCGCCGGGGCAACGGGCAAGCGCCGCCACGATGGACACGCGGACGGGATGGGCGAGCGCCTTGAAGAGCGCGGCGACGTCCGCGCATTCGCTCCGGGAAAGGGGCGCAGGCGCTTTGCAGCAGACCTGGGCGTGCGCGCAGTCGTCGGAATCGGCAGCCATCGCCAGTTTGAACCTTTCATCGTAAAATTACGATGGGTTCTAGGCGACGGGGCTTCGGCTTGCAAGGAGCTTGGGGGAGAACCCGTCTTGTCTATGCGGCCATACCCTGGAAAAAACGAACAAAAAAGGGCGTCCGCCGGTTGGCGAACGCCCTTCTCGCGGGGAGTGCGAGGTCGCGGTCAGAACGTCATGGATGCTCCGAGCATGAAGGTTCGCCCGCGTCCGGTGTTGACGCCGTTGTAGTTGTCGGCGAAGCCGGAATTGGCCGCCATGTAGGAGACGTCGCCGACGTTCTCGATGTTCACGAACAGCTTTGAATCCTCACGGAATTCCCAGGAGCCGTAGAGGTCGACGAGCACATAGCTGTCGATGGGGATGGAGTTCGCCTCGTCCATGAAGACCTGAACGCTGTCGCCGACGTAGTTCACCCGTCCGCCGACCGTTACCTTCCGGTCGAAGAAGCGTGCACCGACGTCCAGCGTGGCGTAGTCGTCGGGCAGGCGACCGACGTCGGTTCCAACGCCCGCCAGATAGGGAAGGGGCTGTTTCGTGTCGGCCAGCGTCAGCGCGACATTGGCGTAGGCAAAGCCGGCATCATAACCGCCCTCGAGCTCGAAGCCCTGCATCCGGGTGGTGCCGGCGACATTCACCCACCGCGGGATCGGACGCGGGTCGGTCGGCTTCTGGTCCATGCCGTAGGTGATGTAGTTGTCGATCCGGTTGTCGAAGTAACCGATCTTCAGCCGCGCCTTGTCGCCCTCGACGAAAAGACTGTCGCCGGTGAAATTGGCACCGATGTTGAAGCCCCACATGGTCTCGGGCTCAAGATCGATATTGCCGGCGATCGGGTCGCCGACGCCATCGAAGCTGTGACCACCGGGATAGAACATTTCCGAGGCGGTCGGCGGACGGTACGTCCGGGCATAGCTGGCATAGAGCTGCATCCAGTCGGTCGGACGGGCGGACAGCTCGATGCTCGGGTTCCATTCGCCACCCGAGCGCGTTGCCGTACCGACCACGCAGTTTCCGCCGGTGGGAGGACAACCGCCTCTGCCGGGCGCGACATACTCGGTCACGCCATTGAGGTTCCACGTGTCGTAGGTGAGACCCGCCGTGAGGTCGAACATGCCCCAGGATGCCGTCGTGCGCAGGAAGGTGTTCGTCTTCTCCAGCGTGCCGTCCGGATTGGCGCCGCGATGGTCGTTGCNGGTGTACTCGCTGCGTGCGTAGGCGAAGCCGTAGTTGAAGTTCAGGCCGACGTCACCGAACTGGAGGCGGGAGGTGTTGGAGATGTCGCCGCCCAGGCCGGCTTCCTCGCCACGCCGCCCGGTGAACACGCCGCCGATGTCGTCGAAGGCGAGATCGGTCAGGTTGTAGTAGGCGTTGAGCTTGAGGTCGACGAGATCGCTGTCGGGCGTGAAGCGGTAGTTTGCGGTGTAGGTCTGATTGTTGATCGACCAGTCATAGCCGCCGCTTTGCACGTAGAAGGCGTTCTTGTACCAGATGCCGCCGAGCTTGAGACTGTGGGCCTCGTTGGGCTGCAGCTTGACCTTGAACAGGCCGGACTTGGGCATGTTGGAAGGATCAAAGGGGACGGGCACGCCGTCGCCGTTTTCATAGTGGCCCATGTCGCTGAGTGAGAACGCTCCGATCATGCTGACTTCGCCTGTCGTGCCGAGATCGGCGCGTGCCGCGCCCGCCAGCATTCCCGACCAGCCGTAGTCATTCGTGCCAACGCGCCATGTCGTGCGTGCGCCGACGTTCCGGCCCGGCTTGAGGATGTCTTCCGGGTCGATGGTGCGGAAGTCCACCGCACCGCCGAGAGCGCCCATGCCCTCGGCGCCCGCAACAGCGCCGCGCGTTACGTTGACACCCGCAAGAAGGTTTGGATCCACATAGACGAAGTTGTCGAACGTGCCGCCGTGTCCGGACAGGTTGGTGAAGGTCTGCGGCACGCCGTCGATCGTGGAGTTCACGCGACCGTTGCCCTGGAGACCACGAATGTTCGGCGTGATGCCGGGCTGATCGCTGGTCTGGCGGGTGAAGGTGCCGGCGGTCGAGCGCAGGGCCTCGTTGATGTCGCCCGCGTTGCGTTCCTCAAGGGCTTCGCCATCAATGTAGCTGGCGGCTTCCGGACGCTCGTAGACATTCTCGGTCGCATCGGACCAGGACAGCGTGATGCGGTCGAGAGTGGTCACGCCACGCGGCGAACCGGCTTCCGGGCTTGCCTGCGCGTTGGGCTGCGCCTCCTGGGCCTGAAGGGACGTACTGCTCGCCAACACTGCGGCAAGACATGCCGCCACGGTCACGGCCTGCCGGCCGCGAAACGCGTTCTCGCTCATCATTGAGCCTCCTGGATGTCGTTGATTTTTGTGCTGGCAGCCGGGAGCGGCGAGGCCGCTGAGTGCGTGCTGGCGTGGGCGCACCGATCACGTTCGTGAGGTCGCCGGTCGGGACGCACAATATTAATATGAGTTAATGAGTCAAGTTTGTTCTAGGGATTTTTCCCAAGTCAAAGTATGCCGTTACGGCAACTTTTGCTGGTGTTTCCAGCCGCGGCCTCGTGCTCCAGCCGTGGACGGGCATTGAACCGCCAGAGGCCTCCCGCGAACGCATCGCGGGAGGCCTCTGGCATTGGCACCAGGTGCGGGCCGTTCAACAAGAGGGCAGGGTCAGTCCCCGGACGACCAGTTCCGGTCGCTCTCCGGCAGCATGAAGATCTGGCCGGGATAGATCAGGTCGGGATTGCGGATCTGGTCCTTGTTGGCCTGATAGATGGTCGTGTAGCGCACGCCCTGGCCGTATCGGCGCTGGGAAATGGTCCAGAGATTGTCGCCGGTCCGAATGATAACGCTCGGGACCTGTCGTGTTTCGCCGCTTCCCTGTGCACCGCTGCCGGCATCCGACGAGCCGGAGGCGTCGAGCGGCCGCAGGACGACCGCTTCCGGGGCCGCTTTCTCGAAAGTCACCTGCGCGCGGGCCTCGACGCTGCCATCGTTCGGGCGCACCTGGTCGGCGCGCACGTCGACCTGCCCGGGTTCAACCTTGCTTTCNCCCTCCAGGAGCCAGCGTCCCTTCTCATCGGTCTTTGCCTCGCCGACGAGCTTGTTGTCGAGATAGACACGCACGTCCGAGCCGGGCTCGCCGGCTCCCGCGACGAAGACCTTGTCGTTTTCGGTCTCGACGGCATCAACCGTCACGCGCGCGTCGCCGGACGGTTCGCCATCTGCCTGGTCGCCAGCGTCGGCTGTGGCCTGCCCCACAGGAGCTCCCGTGTCTCCGGAGGTGGTTTTGCCCTCGTCCTGCGGCGTTGAGGCTGAGGCCACCGCGCCATTGTCCTCGACGTTCGTCCGGTCGGACCCGTCTGTCGTCGGATCGGAGGCCTGCTGCCGGTTGTCGGCGGCGGGGATGTTGGAAGCGGTATCGCCAGAAGATGCGCCCGTCTCGCCTGTCTCGGGAGAGCGGGACGTCGATGGGGCCGCATCTGTATCGGCAGCCGCCATCTGCGTGTCGCCGGTCCCGGCCTCCCCGGCGGGGGCATCGTCCTGACCTTCGAGCGCGTCGGGCTTCTGCAGTACACGAGAGGGCGCGCCGGGCTCGTTGAGCATGACAAGCACTTCGCCGGTGTCGGGGTCCTCAGGCACAGAGACGGCAAGCGACTGCTCGGATTCGCCAAGCGCCTTGCCGTCCTTGTCCTGGGTTTCCAGCGTCACCGCGTGGGCCCCCGCCTCGAGGGGCGTGTCGAGTACGATCGCGAACTCGCCGTTCGCATTGGCGATGCCCTTGCCGACGACCTTGCCATTGGAGAGCAGGGCGACGATGGAGCCGGCTTCCGCACGACCCGCCACGACGGCCGAGCCGTCGGGCTCCACGCGCATCAGATCGAAGCTTGGGCCGGAAGATGCCTGGGCACTGTCTTTCGTGTCGCTGGAAGACGGCTGGGTCGATTCGTCGGAGGAGGAGGCCGTATCGCTGGCGGATGTGTCCGGCTGATCGGCGGGCGCGCTGGCGTCCGGCGTGCTTTCCGGCTGTTTGTCATCCGACCGGGCGGTCTCCCGGGGGGCGCCTGCATCGCCGCTTTCCTGCGTGGGGGACGAGGCTGCCTGCCGCGCGTTCTGCCGTTCCTGCCAGATCCCGATACCGAGCGCGCCGAGGCCGACGACAATGGCAAGCACAAGCAGTTGGATGACGAGTTTGCGCGACATCAGCAGTCCTTCTCCCCGCGATCGGGCCTTGCGCCGCGCCATGCGGTCGTGTCCCGGAACCCTCCGCATGGTTATACGGGATTCCGCAAGCCGGCAAGAAACCCCGCAAGCGGAAAGCGGCGGAAAGCCTCATTTCCGGAGCTGTTTCACGCTCCGGTGTGCTTGACGCTTTTCGGCGCCGGTGCGACACAGGTTTCATGAATGACATGAGCAATGTGATCGCGCCCGCTCGCGACAGCCGCCCGACCTCCGTCTGCGTCTATTGCGGAACGGGTGTCGGAGCCACCCCGGAGTACATGGAGGCGGCACGCGAACTCGGGCGCCGCCTTGCCGAGGGAGGGGTCGAGGTCGTCTACGGCGGTGGCTCGCTTGGCCTGATGGGAGCGGTGGCGCAATCCGCTCTCGAGGCCGGCGGCCGGGTCGTGGGCATCATTCCCGGGTTTCTCGAGGAGCGCGAGGGCAAGATGCCCACGCTCACCGAGACGATCGTCACCGACGACATGCACGAGCGCAAGCGGACCATGTTCGAGCGCGCGGACGCTTTCGTGGCGCTTCCCGGCGGCATCGGAACGCTTGAGGAAGTCGTCGAAATCCTGACCTGGGGACAGCTCGGGCAGCATGTCAAACCGGTTGTCCTGGCGGATATCGGCGGTTTCTGGCGTCCGCTCGTGGAACTCTTCTCGCACATGCGCGAGGAAGGCTTCCTGCGTCCGGGGTTCGAGGTCGACTATTGCGTGGCCACGACCGTGGACCAGATCCTGAGCGCGATCGAGGGGGCCTGCGTCGATGAGGCCGCAAGGCCCGGTGTCGCGGACATCGACCAGCTTTAGGGACCTCTTCCTTTCGGCTCGTCTCTTGCCGCCATGCAAAAGGGCCGCCCGAAGGCGGCCCTTTTCGTTTTCCAGGTCACTCCGCGGCGTGCGGCAGACCGTCCGGCTTGTCGGGGCGTGGCTTGGCCTCGACCGCGTGGCGCGGGCCGAATGGCGTCACCGTCGTGGTGACGACGGTCTGGGCCGGGGCGGGCATTCCCGTGTCTCCGCCTGAATCGCCTTCCGTCCGTTTGCCGAAAAGAACCTTCGACCAGACGCTCGGCAGGGCCAGCATGGTCGGGATCACGATCAGCGTCAGCAGCGTGGCGAAGCCAAGTCCGAAGATGATCGCGGTCGAGAGCTGCACCCACCACACGGCGGTGATCGAGCCCTGCGTCACCACCCGGTTGACGAAGTCGAGGTTGAGCTGGGTCGCCATGGGGATCAGGCCGGCGATGGTCGTGGTCGTCGTCAGCATGACCGGCCGGATACGTTGGGCCGAGGTCTTGAGCGCCGCCTCGACGGGGGCGAGGCCGTCCTCCCGGAACCGGTTGAACGTGTCGATGAGCACGATGGCGTTGTTCACCACGATGCCGGCCAGCGCGACGATGCCGGTGCCTGTCATGATGATGGAGAAGGTCTGTTCTCTCAGTGCCATGCCGAGCAGCACGCCGAACACCGACATCACCACGGTCGAGAGGGTGAGGATCGCCTGGTAGAAGCTGTTGAACTGGGTCACCAGGATGATGAACATCAGAAACAGCGAGCCGAGCATTGCCTTAACCAGGAAGTCTCTCGACTCTTTCTGGTCCTCATCCGCTCCACGGAAGCGGAACGACACCGCATCCGGCCAGGTCTGCGAACCCAGCCAGGCCTCCAGTTCGCCCACCTTGTCATCCGCCGTCAGCGGGCGGGTCACACCGCCCTCCGTGGTGATCATCTGGTCCTTGATGATGTTCGCCTTCACGTCCATGGCGTAGAGCCCGTCGCGGCGGGTGATTTCGGTCACCTTCTGCTGCGGCTTGCGGTCGATGAAGTTTGACAGGGGCACCTGGCCGAGCGGCGTTTGCAGCCGCAGGCTGTCGAACCGGTCGAGGGTACGTTCCTCTTCCGGAAGGCGGACCCTGATATCGACCTCGTCCTCGGAATCGTCTGGGCGATAGTTGCCGATCAGGACACCGTTGGTGACGAGTTGCACCATGGAGCCGACCGCGCCGATGCCGGCCTGGAAGCGGCCGGCCTGTTCCCGGTCGATGGTGATCTGCCACTCGATGCCCGGCAGCGGACGGCTGTCCTCCCGGTCGCGAAGCCCGTCCATGGCGTCCACGTGGTTTCGGACCTTCTCCACCGTCTCGACCAGCGTGCTGTAGTCGGTGGAGGTGATCTGAAGGCGTACGTCCTTGCCGGTCGGCGGACCGCCCTCAATCTTGCGGGTTTCCACGCGGATGGCCGGAATGTCGGCGGTGCGCGCGCGGATCTCGGCCGCGATGTCGTCCCACTTGCGCCGGCAGCAATAGTCGGCAAGCTCCAGGTTCAGCGTGCCGATCACGTCGGGCGGCGTGTCCTGGCTGGCACCGATCATCGCGCCGCCGGAGCTCGACCCCGTCGAGACGGACATGACGACATTCTCGATGCCGGGCACCTGAAGCACCTCCGCCTCGACTTTCCCGGCAAGGTTCAATGCGTCACGGACCGACATGTTGCCACGTGCCGAGACGGTCACCACGGCGGCGTCCGGTTCGTCATTGACGAAAAACTCGACGCCTTGCGCGTTCGCCATGAAGTAGGAGAGGATGCCGCCCGAGATCACCACCATGCCGACCAGCGTCACGATGTTGCCAATCGGCGTGCCGGCGCAGAACGCCAGCATCCGGACGTACAGGCCAGTGACGCCCCGGACCTTGTTGACGTCGAAGGTCTCGCCGGCGGAGATCTTTCGTGCCTCCGCGCTGTCTTCCTCGGCGACACGCGCGGCCCTGTCACGCAGGAGCGCGACCAGCGGGAAGACAAGGCGGAAGACCGCATAGCCGATGACGATACCGGCGATGACGGCAAGCGGATAGGCGAGGTTCATGCCGCCGGGCGAGGGAAGCGCACCGGCCAGCGGGCTGAATGCGATGGCGACGGCAACGCCCGACCCGGCGAGCAGGCCAAGGATGACCTCCGCCTTGCGTCCGACGAAGCTGAACAGGCTCGACAGCGCCGCACCCGTCACCGGCACGAAGACGAGCGCCGTCAGCAGCGACGCCGACAGCACGATCACCACCATGATCGGCAGATAGCTCATGAACTCGCCCGCCACGCCCGGCCACAGCAGCATGGGCAGGAAGGCGGCCAGCGTCGTCGCCGTGGAGGACACGATCGGCCAGAACATGAGCTTGGACGCACGAATGTAGGCCTCTTGCGACGGCATCCCTTCCGCGATCTTCCGGTCGGCATATTCGACCATGACGATGGCGCCGTCGACAAGCATGCCGACCGTCAGCACGAGGCCGAACATGACCATCGTGTTCACGGTCATGCCGAGCGCGGAGAGGATCAGGAAGCCGATCATGAACGACGTCGGGATGGAGATGCCGACGAGCAGGGCGGATTTCGGGCCCAGTGCCCAGATCACCAGGATCATCACCAGGAAGATGGCGGTGAGGATCGAGGATTGCAGCGACCCCAGGATCTCGAAGATGTTCTCCGACTTGTCGAGCAGGAAGTCGACGCGGATCGCCTCCGGCCAGTCCTTCGTCGCCTGTTCCACGACCTCGCGAACGGCCGCGTTGTTCTCGATGATGTTGGTGCCCTTGCGCTTGACCACATTGATCGAGATCGCCGGATGACCGTTGACGCGGGTGAAGCTCGACGGATCCTTGAAGGTCCGGTGCACCTCGGCAATGTCGGCAAGCGTCACGACGCCTTCACCGTTCTGCTTGATGGGCAGGGAATAGACGTCTTCCGCTGTCTCGACGAGGCCGGGCACCTTGACGTTGAAGCGACCGTGACCGGTGTCGAGGGATCCTGCCGCAACGAGCCGGTTGTTCTGTGAGAGCGAGGTCAGAAGCTCCTGCTGGGTGACCTGGTAGGATTCCAGCTTCATGGAGTCGATGACGACCTCGAGCAGCTCTTCCCGGTGGCCGGAAAGCTCCGCTTCGAGCACGGTCGAGACCGCCTCGATCTGGTCCTTCAGCCGCCTTGCATGCTGGTAGAGCGTGCGCTCGGGCACTTCGCCCGACAGCGTGACGTAGATCGTCGGCTGCAGCGCGAAATTCGTTTCGGTGATGGTCGGTTCGTCGGCTTCGGCCGGCAGTTTGGCCTTCGCCTGGTCGACCTTGTCGCGCACGTCCGCAAGCGCGCGGTCCTTGTCGAAGTTGATGTCGAACTCCAGCACCACGCCGAGGTGCCCCTCGGCGGAGATGGAGGTGATTTCCTTCAGGCCGTCGAGGCCGCGCAGGGCCGTTTCCATCGGGCGCGCGAGAAGACGCTCGGCGTCTTCCGGCGAGATGCCCTGCTGGGTGACGGACACGTAGAAGACCGGGATGTCGATGTCCGGATCGGCTTCCTTGGGCACGGCGATATAGGCGAGTACGCCCGCGATCGTCATGACCAGCATGAGGGTGAGGACCGTGCGCGGCCTGCGCAGGACGGCTTCGAGTGCGTCGATCATCCCTCGGCCTCCGCCTGTTCCACAACGGCCTCGACCGTCTGGCCTTCAACAACGTAGTCCTGTCCGGCGACAATCACGCGAACCTTGTCGGGAAGGCCGGCAAGCCAAACGCCGGTGTCGTCGCCTCCCAGAAGCGCGACCGGCATGAACCGCACCTTGCCGTCCTCGTCCACGGTTCGCACACCGATCTCGCCCTTGTCGTTGAGCGTCAGGATGCCGGAGCTGACATGGTGGGCCGGCTGGGCGGTGAGCGGGACGCGCGCGGTCGCGGTCAGCCCCTCGCGCAGGGAGCGGTCCGGATTGGGGATCTCGATCTCGATGCGGAAGGTCCTTGTCGCGGAATCGGCGGCCGGAGCGACGTAGCGCAGGGTGCCTTGCACCGTGTCGCCGCTGACGAGCGTGATGGTCGCTTCATCCCCGATGGAGAGCTTCGCCACCTCGCGTTCCGAGACCTGGCCGATCATGAGCATCGGCTGCACATCGATCACCGTGGCGCAGGTCTGGCCCGGTGACAGCATGGTGCCCACCTCGACCAGCGGGCTTATGACGACACCGCCGATCGGCGCCTTGATGCTGGTGCGGGAAAGCTCGAACTCGGCTTCCTCCAGCCGTGCCTGTGCCGCATCCATGGAGGCCTTGAGCGCGGCGACCCGGGTCTGGGCCGTGAAGCCCTTGCCCTGAAGCTGGGTCGCTGCGGAATGGTCGAGTTCTGCCTGGGCGAGCAGGGCGCGCGCCTCCAGCACCTTCGCCTCACGTGCACCGGATTCTATGCGGCAGAGAAGGTCGCCCTTCTCGACCCGCTGCCCCTCCTGCACCGGGCGCTCCGTCACGCGGCCGTTGGTTTCGGCGCGCACGTCCACGGTGGCCTCCGCCTCGGTCCGCCCGCGGATGGCGAGAACGGAAACGCGCGGTTCCGCCACGAGATCGCGAACCGCGACACGAAAGGGCTTTTCCGCCGCTTCAGCCGCGCGTTTCGCCGGGGGAGGAGTCGCGTCCGCCGCATCGGCGCGGCCGCCCTCGACATAGGTTCCGGACCACATCCATGCGGCGACGCCGACGCTGATGCCGACAGCGAGCAGATGGGAAAAACGGATATTCATTCGGTCTGTCTCCGGGTCCCTTATTCCGCGGCTTCACGCGCGGATTCGGCCGAGCGGGCGATGTTCTCGATCCGCGACCTGTTGTCCTCAAGGAAGCGGATGTCCTGAGTCATGCAGTGGCGGCCGTAGTCGAGAATGAACTGGGCGGCAGGCTGGCATTCGCTTTCTTGCGATATGCCATCCAGTGTTTCGATTTCGCTGCGAACCTGGGAGATACGGTGGTCGATCGCTGCGGAGATCACATCCGGCCCGACGAGTTCGGCGCACATGGCGACGAGAAGGAAAGGCGAGCGATAGGTGTCCGGCGCGGGCGGCGCCGCCAGAAGCTTCACGAACTCCGCGCGACCGCTCTCCGTCAGAGAGTAGATCTTGCGTGCCGGCTTGCCAGGCAGAGCTTCCTCGCGCACCGTGACAAGGCCCTCCGCCTCGAGGCGGGCAAGCGTCGGATAGATCGAACCGAAGCTGGCCTCGATGAAGTAGCGGAACTTTCCTTCCGTCGAAAGCTTGCGGATCTCATAGCCCGTGGCATCCCCGAAGTTGAGGATCGCAAGGCACAATGTCCTGACGCTCAAGTCCACCTCCTATAGCACCCGGCCGGCGCGCTTCCGTATCGTCAATCGAGGTCTTGTATCACATCGATATATATCGTGCCAATATAGATGCTGCGTTGCAAAAATGGGGTGACACGTCCGAATTTCAAGATCGGTTGGATGCGACTTTCACGTCGCGGACATATTGCCGGAGCCGGGTGCTGCGCCATTTCACCGCGTGGACTTGGGCGTGCGATGCACACTAGTATGTATTCGCAAACGTGAAACTGGAGGCGTCATGAGCGACAGGGGCACCGTCACGCAGGCTGTATCCGCCACCTCGGGGCCGGAAGCGCCGGAGGCAAAGCAGGCTCGCGGCCTGTTGCACTCTCCCTTCTTCCGATTGCTGGCGATCAATTGGCTCATCGGCGCGTTCGCCGCGGTTCTGGTTCTGTCCGGGTTGCTGTGGCTCGACACGGGCGGGCTTCGCAGCCTGATCCTGAATTCGCCCGAACCCTGGCTTCCGATTCTCGTTCTTCTCTTCGGGTTGATGGTGACCCTGTGCTCCGCCGCCATGGGCGCGGCGGTGATGGCGCTGCCTTCCGATGAAGACAACGGACGGGGCAAGGGGCTGCGCCTTCGCTCGAACACCGACGAGGTGTCGGGTCTGGGGCTCGTGCCGGTGCCCGTTCCTGCGCGAGCGCGGTCCGCCGGAACTGGTGATCGCTAAGGNATAGAAGGNGTTTTGGGCAAGGGGCGTGCATCCGCCCCTTGCATCGGCGCTGCGATTTGGCTTTCCTCGCTGCAACGGCGCGCCACCGCTTCGCACGGTGCGGCCGCCACGCACTCAGCCGGGAACAGCGCCATGAGCGAGACTTATCCGAGAGACCTGATCGGCTACGGGCGCCTTGCGCCGGATCCGAAGTGGCCGAACGAGGCCAATGTCGCCGTTCAGTTCGTCATCAACTACGAGGAAGGCGGCGAGAACTGCATCCTCCATGGCGACAGTCATTCCGAGGCGTTCCTCTCGGAGGTCGTCGGCGCCCAGCCCTGGCCGCACCAGCGGCACATGAGCATGGAATCGATCTACGAATATGGCGCGCGTGCCGGTTTCTGGCGCCTGTGGCGCCTGTTCACCGCGCGCGGGATTCCGGTCACGGTCTATGGCGTCGCCATGGCATTGCAGCGCAATCCGGAAGCGGTCGCGGCCATGAACGAGGCCGGATGGGAGATCGCCTCCCACGGCCTGCGCTGGATCGACTACAAGGATTTCTCGAAGGATGCCGAGCGCCACCACCTGCAGGAGGCGATCCGCATTCACGAGGAGGTGACGGGGGCAAGGCCGCTCGGCTGGTACACGGGGCGTGATTCCGTGAACACCCGCTCTCTGGTGATGGAGGACGGCGGGTTCCTCTATGATTCCGACAGCTATGCGGACGATCTGCCCTATTGGGTCGAGGGGCCTTCCGGGCCGCATCTGGTGATCCCCTACACTCTGGATGCCAACGACATGCGCTTCGCCACGGCGCAGGGGTTCAACTCCGGAGATCAGTTCTTCACCTACCTCAAGGACACCTTCGACATGCTCTATGCGGAGGGCGAGGCTGGGTCTCCGAAGATGATGTCGGTCGGCCTTCACTGCCGCCTGGCCGGACGTCCCGGTCGTGCGGCGGCCTTGGCGCGCTTCCTCGACTATGTCGCCTCGCACGACAAGGCCTGGCTTACCCGCCGCATCGATATCGCCTGGCACTGGCATGCCCACCACGCCGCCGGCTGAGGTGGAGCCTGCGGTCGTGGACGACGGCGATGCGCGTGTTCTCGTCGCCGGGCTCGTGGACAGGCTTCACGCCCATACGCCGCTCAGGGTCTGGTCCCTGATCGTTACCATCTTCGGCGATACGGTCGCTCCGCGTGGCGGCGAGATCTGGGCCGGGACACTCCAGGAACTGCTGGGTGCCATGCGCATCGACGCGGCTGCCGTACGCGCTGCCCTGTCACGCCTGGCGCGCGACGGCTGGCTCGATCGCATCAAGGTCGGACGGCTCAGCTACTATGCGCTTTCCGCCGACGGGCGCGCCGCCTTCGGTCCCGCACTTGCTCGCGTCTACCGGCGCAACCGGCCTGGCGTTTCTCCCCGTCTGCACCTGTTCGTGCTGCCGGAGGGGGAGGGACGCAACGGAGTGCGCGATCAGGCTCTGAAATCCGGCTACGGCTCACTCGGCGCTTCGGTTCTGGTCGGCACCTCGGAAAGCGTGCCACTGTTCCGGAGCGAGGGCGGTTTGCTGCGTCTCGACGCGGAGCTTGCGCAGGGGCGGCCGGAGGAACTCGTCGCGCGCGCGTTCGATCTGGAGCCACTGGCCGCGCGTTACCGGGCCTTCGTCTCCGACTTCACGCCGCTGGCCGAGGCCCTTGAGGGCGGCGTCTCGCTCGCCGACCACGAGGCGATGGTGGCGCGCACATTGCTGATCCACGCCTACCGCCGCCTCATCCTGCGCGATCCGGTGCTCCCGGACGAATGGCTTCCCGATGACTGGCCGGGAGAGGCCGCACGTGCGCTGACGGCGCGCCTCTACGCTCTGCTTGCACCGCCTTGCGCCGGCTGGATTGCCCGTTCCGCCCGCTGCAGGGACGGAGAATTGCCGCCTCCCGATCCGGAAGACGGGTTTCGCTTCTCGAATTAGGTACTGAAAACAGATGTTTGGCCGAGAGGTTGTATCCTGCTCTTTTATGTGACGAAAAAATCTTGAAACATATAATATCTGTCACGTATATTGAGTGCGTCCGGCGTTTGCGGAGGAGGCGAACGTGCGGGGAAGGCAGGGCGACGCGGCGTCGCGCCTGCGTGAGGCGAGGGCGTCAATCCTGTCCCGCATGTCCCCGTCATCCCCCTCCATGACGATTGCGGATGGCAAGGTCGGAACGAGGAGGCCCAGCGACATGTACACCCAGGCTCTCAACGCAAGTGACACGGCGACGCCCCAGGTCGAGGACGCCGAGCGTCTGGCCGCATTCCAGGCCCGCATCGACGCCGAGGAGAAGATCGAGCCCAACGACTGGATGCCCGAGTCGTACCGCAAGACGCTTGTGCGCCAGATCTCCCAGCATGCCCATTCCGAGATCGTCGGCATGCTGCCGGAAGGCAACTGGATCACCCGCGCGCCGACGCTGAAGCGCAAGGCGGCGCTGCTGGCCAAGGTTCAGGACGAGGGCGGTCACGGCCTCTATCTCTACTCCGCCGCCGAGACGCTGGGCGTTTCGCGCGAGGAACTGACCGACCAGCTTCTGTCGGGCAAGGCCAAGTACTCGTCGATCTTCAATTATCCGACCCTGACGTGGGCCGACATCGGAGCAATCGGCTGGCTGGTCGACGGGGCGGCGATCATGAACCAGATCCCGCTTTGCCGCTGTTCCTTCGGTCCCTATTCCCGCGCGATGATCCGCGTCTGCAAGGAAGAGAGCTTCCATCAGCGCCAGGGCTACGAACTGCTGCTGGAGATGTGCCGCTCCTCACAGGAGCAGAAGGAGATGGTGCAGGACGCGCTGAACCGCTGGTGGTGGCCGTCGCTGATGATGTTCGGCCCCTCCGACACGGATTCGAAGCACTCCGCGCAGTCCATGGCGTGGAAAATCAAGCGGTTCACCAACGACGAGCTGCGCCAGAAGTTCGTCGACGCGACCGTTCCCCAGGCACACTACCTGGGCCTGACCCTTCCCGACGACGATCTCCGCTTCAACGAAAAGACCGGTCACTGGGAGTTCGGCGAGATCGACTGGGACGAGTTCACCCGCGTCATTGCCGGCAATGGCCCCTGCAACCGCGAGCGCCTCGAGGCGCGGCGCAAGGCGCATGACGATGGCGCCTGGGTGCGTGAGGCGGCACTTGCCCATGCAGAGAAGCGCCGGATGCGCCGCGAAGCCGCGCGCGAGGCCGCCGAATAACACCCGTGCGTCGCGTCCGGGCACGGCGCGGTTCGCACATGTGGACCAAGAACGAGATGAAGAGCCCCGCTGGCCATGGACAGGGCCTTGCGCAGGGCTTGAGGGAGAAACGCAAGATGACCGAGAAAACCACGCCGCTTTGGGAAGTCTTCATCCGCTCGCGCACGGGCATGGCGCACCGCCATTGCGGATCGGTCCACGCGGCCGATGCCGAGATGGCCCTGCAGGCGGCCCGTGATGTGTACACGCGGCGCGGCGAGGGCCTTTCGATCTGGGTTGTTCCCTCGTCGGAAATCATCGCCTCCGATCCGGCGCAGAAGGATGAATTCTTCGAGCCGACCGCTTCGAAGATCTACCGTCACCCGACCTTCTACGAGATCCCCGAAGAAGTCGGAAACATGTGAGCCGGGGAGGAGACAGCAACATGACCAGCGATCTCTTCACCTACACGCTGAGGCTTGCCGATGATGCGGCGATCCTCGGTCAGCGCCTCGGCGAATGGTGCGGCCACGCTCCCACGCTCGAGGAGGACATCGGTCTCGCCAACGTCGGTCTCGACCATATCGGCCAGGCCCGCGCGCTCTACACCCATGCCGGCGCCGTCGAGGGCGCGGGGCGGGACGAGGACCAGCTCTGCTTCCTGCGCAAGGAGCGTGAGTTCGGCAACTGTCTGCTGGTGGAGCAGCCGAACACGGACTTCGCCCATACCATTGCCCGGCAACTGTTCTTCTCCGCCTTCATGCTGCCCTTCTGGCGCAAGCTGACCGGGTCGAGGGACGAGACGCTTGCCGCCATCGCGGCCAAGGCCGAGAAGGAAGCGGCCTATCACCTGCGTCATTCGGGGGAGTGGACCATTCGTCTGGGCGACGGGACGGACGAGAGCCGGATGCGGATGCAGGCGGCGGTCGATACGCTGTGGTCCTACACGGGCGAACTGTTCGAGGCGGACGAGGTGGTGTCACGCCTTGTCGCCGACGGTATCGCGGTCGATCCCGAGAGCCTTCGTGGAGAGTGGCACGCCAGCGTGCGTGACTTGCTCGACGAGGCGCTGCTGCGGATGCCGCCGGAGGGCTGGATGCAGACGGGCGGACGCTCGGGCAGGCATTCAGAGAGCTTCGGGCACCTGCTTACCGAGATGCAGTACATGCAGCGCACCTACCCGGGAATGAGGTGGTGAGCCATGGCCTCCGCCACACCTCCTTTCGAGCAGAGCACCGACCTGCTCAGCCTTGACGACGCGGCCCGGCGCAAACGCGCCTGGGATGCGGCGGCCGAGGTGCCCGATCCGGAAGTCCCGGTGCTCACCATCGCGGATCTCGGTGTCCTGCGTGACGTGCGTGTCACGGGTGACACGGCGGTCGAGGTGGACATCACGCCGACCTACACGGGGTGCCCCGCCATGGCCGTCTTCACCTTCGACATCGAGGCCGCGCTGAGAAACGCCGGATTTCGCACGGTGACGATCAACACGGTGCTGTCTCCGGCCTGGACGACCGACTGGCTGAGCGACGAGGCCCGCGAGAAGCTTCGTGCCTACGGCATCGCGCCGCCAGCAGGAAAGGCATCACGCCGGGCGCTCTTCGGTGACGATGAGGTTGCGTGTCCGCGCTGCGGGTCGTTCGACACCGAGAAGGTTTCCGAGTTCGGCTCGACCGCCTGCAAGGCGCTGTGGCGCTGCCGGTCCTGCGCCGAGCCGTTCGACTACTTCAAGTGCCACTGACGGCACCCCGAAAGCACATTCCGGCGTGGCTCGTGCGCCCGCCGATCGAGGGAGGATCCCCCATGTCGCCGCGTTTTCATGCGCTCAAGGTCAAGGACGTGAAGCGGGAGACGGCCGAGGCCGTTTCCATTTCCTTCGAGGTGCCGGAGGACCTGCGCGATGCCTATCGTTTCGCCGCCGGGCAGTATCTCACGCTGCGCACCATGATCGACGGGCAGGACGTGCGCCGCTCCTACTCGATCTGCGCGGGCGAGGATGATGGCGAACTGCGGGTCGCGGTGAAGAAGATCGATGGCGGCGCCTTCTCCTCCTTCGCCAACGAGAACGTGACGCCGGGCGACGAGATCGACGTGATGACGCCGTCGGGTCGGTTTGTCCTGCCGGCTCACGACGGCGGGCCGCGCACACTGGTCGCGGTCGCGGCCGGGTCGGGCATTACACCGGTGCTCGCGATGATCCGTACCGTTCTCACGCGTGAGACGGAGAGCGAGTTCTACCTTTTCTACGGCAACCGCACCTCGCAGAGCATCATCTTCAAGGAGGAGATCGAGAACCTGAAGGATCTCTTCCCCGCGCGCTTCGGCGTGTTCCACGTGCTTTCGCGCGAGGCGCAGGACGTCGACATGCTGTCGGGACGGCTCGATGCGGAGAAACTCCAGGTTTTGCTGACCCATGTGGTTCCGGCGGCCGAGGCCGACGCGATCTTCCTGTGCGGTCCGGGTGAAATGATCGAGACGGCGACCGGCGCGCTTCGGGCCATCGGCGTTGGAGAAGGCAAGGTTCACCGCGAGTTCTTCACACCCGCCGACGGCTCCGCGCCGCACCAGCCCAAGCCCGCGCGCGACGCGGCCGCAACGGACCATGCGGCCGTGGCGGAGCTCATCATCGACGGAATGCGCACCAGCGTGCCGGTCGGTCGTGGCGAAACCATCATCGACGCGGCCCTGCGCGCCGGCATCGAGGCGCCTTATTCCTGCAAGGGCGGCATGTGTTGCACCTGCCGCGCCAAGGTCGAGGACGGTGAGGTCGACATGGCGGTGAACTATTCGCTGGAGCCCTGGGAAGTGGAGGCCGGTTTCGTTCTGACCTGCCAGTCACGTCCCGTCAGCGAGAAGGTCGTGCTCGACTTCGACGCCATGTAGGCACGCCACCTGAAATCACCTCGGATCGGACCCGTCCGCGTCGCGCGGGCGGGTCTTCGTGTTTTGAGGCTCAGAAGTCGGGAAAAAGCGGCAGGGTTTCCGGCTCGTCGTCGTCCGCGTGGTCACCGCGCCGCTCCTTGCGGCGCGCGCTTTCATCCTCGGGTCCCGTGTCGGAGGGACGCGGCCCGGCCGGTGCCACCTCGAAGGATGCGGTCCCGTCGTCATACGCCGTGTCCGTCGCCGTGTCGTGCGGGAGGTCGTTGGAAGCGGCCAGCGCGGCCGCGGTTGTTTCCGCCTGGGCCTGACGGCGTTTGTCTTCTTCCCGCTCCAGATGGTCGAGCAGGGCGTCGAGCTCGCCCCACAATCCCACGGGGACGCGGTCCGTCCTGCCACCTGCCATGAGAACCTGGCGAGCCTGGATGCCGGCCCCGGCCGCCGCGAGGGCTGCTCCCAGCGCGTTCGCGGCCGCGCGGCTCTCGCCATCGATCTGCCAGGCGTCGCGGGCGTGGCGGACCGCCCCGGACACATCGCCGCCCCGCCGGCAGGCAAGGCTCATGTTGACCGCGTGATCGGCCGTGTCGGGATCATTCCGGCGTGCCTGGGCGAAGGCATCCAGCGCGCCTTGCCAGTCGTCGGAGGCAAGCAGGATCGCGCCGAGAAGGGCGAGGAACTCCGGGTCGTCGGGCACATGGGCCAGTGCATGGCGCACATGCGCCTGCGCATCGGCGTAGCGGCTTTGATGAAAGAGCAGGTTGGCGAGGCCGCGCAGGGCCGGCACGTAGTCCGGGTCGAGCCGCAGAGCCTGCCGGTACTGGGCGAGCGCCGAGGCGCCGCCGGAGGCGCCGCGTGCATCCGCATCCAGAGTGAGGGCGGCCGCGCTGTCGGGCAGGGCGGCGAGAAGGCGCGAGGAGAACCGCTGCGCCTCGCTGTGCCGGCCGAGCCGGATCAGGATCGTCGCCAGTCCGTAGAGGGCGTTGCGGTTGTCGGGCGAGCGCTCGAGCACCGCGACGAAGGCTTCGCGGGCCGGTTCGTCGCGTCCCAGAAGCAGCAGCGCGCTGCCGAGATTGGCGCGTGCGGGCCCATGGTCCGGCTGGTTGAAGACAACCCGGCGCAGCATCGTGACGGCATCGTCCAGCTCGCCCCGGCGCATGAGCGCGGTTCCCGCACGATAGGCGGCATCGACGTCCTGGGGATCGCGGGCGGCCAGTGCCAGATAGATGCGGAGCGCCGCGTCGGCATCGCCGGCTGATTCCAGCGCCATGGCTTCGGCGAGGGCTTCGGCGTTCGCGCTGTCGGGGGGAGGGGCCATGCCTCGTCTTGCGTCCTTTTAGAAAACGGTGCGACCTGCGCGCCGGGTCCGACTCGTCTCTCGGGCGAACCTTTCACGACCCTAGGGGCGTGCCCGGCGCGGGTCAAAGCCCGAGACGGGCTTGCCCATGACTATCCGCAAGCTTTGCCGTCATTGCGGCGACCGTTCGGCGGCGCTTCCGTTTTCGGTGCAAAACCCGGCTGCGGAGGACGATTCTTTTGTGGCGAAAAGGCGTCGAGAGAGGTTTCCGTTTCCGCGAAAAATGCTCTAGAAGCGAGCCATGACACAGCACGACCGCCTCCTCATCATCGACTTCGGCTCCCAGGTGACGCAGCTCATCGCCCGCCGCCTGCGCGAGCTGAATGTCTACTGCGAGATCCACCCGTTCCAGAACGTCACCGACGCATTCCTGGCCGAGTTCCGGCCACGGGCGGTGATCTTCTCCGGCGGGCCCGACAGCGTGACGCGCGAGGGCTCTCCGCGCCCGCCCGCGTCCGTCTATGAACTCGGTGTGCCGATCCTCGGCATCTGCTACGGCCAGCAGGTCATGATGCAGGATCTTGGCGGCAAGGTGGACGGCGGCAAGATTTCCGGCGGTGGGGGAACGGCCGAGTTCGGACGCGCTTTCGTGACGCCGGCCGACGAGCGCCTGCCGCTTCTCGATGGCTGGTTCTCGGGCGGGCGAGAACAGGTCTGGATGAGCCATGGCGACCACGTGAGCCGTATCGCGCCGGGCTTCAAGGTCTATGGCACCTCGCCCAATGCGCCCTTTGCGATCACGGCGGACCCGGAACGCAACTTCTTCGCGGTACAGTTCCACCCGGAAGTTCACCACACGCCGAACGGCAAGGCGCTATATGCCAATTTCGTGCGCCTGGCCGGTTTCAGGGGCGACTGGACGATGGGGGCCTATCGCGCCGAGGCGGTGGCCCGGATCCGCGAGCAGGTCGGGGATCGCAAGGTCATCTGCGGTCTTTCGGGCGGTGTCGACAGCTCGGTGGCGGCGGTCCTGATCCACGAGGCCATCGGCGACCAGCTCACTTGTGTCTTCGTCGACCACGGCCTGCTGCGCCTCGGAGAGGCGGATGAGGTCGTGGGCATGTTCCGCGATCATTACAACATTCCCCTCATCCACGCGGACGAGCAGGACCTTTTCCTGGGCGAGCTGGAGGGCGTGAGCGATCCCGAGGTCAAGCGAAAGACTATCGGCAAGCTCTTCATCGACGTGTTCCAGAAACATGCGAATGCCATCGAGGGGGCCGAGTTCCTGGCCCAGGGCACGCTGTATCCGGATGTGATCGAAAGCGTGAGTTTTTCCGGCGGTCCGTCGGTCACGATCAAGAGCCACCACAACGTCGGCGGCCTTCCCGAGAAGATGGGGCTGAAGCTCGTGGAGCCGCTGCGTGAGCTGTTCAAGGACGAGGTGCGCGCGCTTGGCCGCGAACTCGGCCTGCCGGACAAGTTCATCGGCCGGCATCCGTTCCCCGGGCCGGGGCTCGCGATCCGCTGTCCGGGCGAGATCACCCGCGACAAGCTGGAGATCCTGCGCAAGGCGGATGCGGTCTACATCGACCAGATCCGCAAGCACGGTCTCTACGACGAGATCTGGCAGGCATTCGTGGCGATCCTGCCGGTGCGCACCGTCGGTGTGATGGGCGATGGACGCACCTACGACTATGCCTGTGCCCTGCGCGCGGTGACCTCTGTCGATGGCATGACGGCGGACTACTATCCCTTCACCCACGACTTCCTCGGCGAGACCGCGACCCGGATCATCAACGAGGTCGAAGGCATCAACCGCGTAACCTACGACATCACCTCCAAGCCTCCGGGAACCATCGAGTGGGAATGATTCACGCCCCTCCCAAGGTGCGCGCGGGCGTTTCTTTTTAGCTGCTCCGTCTCTGGACCTGTTTCTGCTCCGCACCTGGCCCCCTGTGCATGCCTTGCGGCAAGGGGGGGTCGCCGAAGTTCACTTTCGAGCGCCGTAGCAGGGCGCCGGTTTCGTCAACCACGAGTGTCAGCCGCTGATTGGCGTGGAAAAAGACGCAGGCATAGGTTTCCGCGTCCTCGTCCTGTCCTGCATAGAGGCGTCCGGCGATTTTGCCCGAGCGTATCAGGGCGAGCACCTCGTCCGGGTGCAGCCCGAAACCCTCGGCAAGATCCGACACATCGATCGTCATCTCCTGCGTGGTCATGGCTCGTGTGTCCCTTCCGTGTTTCGTTTCCCGGAGCGTTCGGCGGTGATTGGCACAGCCCCCATGCGAAAGCATGCCGGTGCCGGCCAACCGTCCGTTGGTGCGTCTGAATCTAACGCGTGTCGGCGTACTGAACATTGCGGCGGCACAACGTCCGCTCGCCTGCGTCCCGGCATAGTGTGCCCGATGCCTGGACGGGATATCGAGCGCCGGTTTTCCGCATAAAACAACGTCTCCGCGACCACTCGCGTCTCTCGTGGGCTACAGGCGAAGCCGCGATCCGCCTCGGAAGCCGATGGGAAAAGCCGGGTGTGGCTTGTCCCCCGAACCGGGNGTGCATGATATCGGACCCGGCGTGGGAGATCTGGTCATGAAACCAGCCGATCGTTCGACACGCGATGCCGGGACGTGCAGGACGTCGGCGGGGCGTCGTGAGCCGACGGGTGTCTCGTGGTTGTTTGCGGTCTCCCATCGGCCCTTCTTTCTTGGGGCATCCCTGCTGGCGGCCTTGTCCGTTCCGCTCTGGCTTGCTGCTCATCTCGGCGGCATGGAGGAGATCATGGGCATGCCGGCGCGCGACTGGCACGTGCGCGAAATGCTGTTCGGTTTTCTGCAAGCGGTGATCGGGGGCTACCTTTTGTCGGCCACGCCAAACTGGTCCGGGCGCCTGCCCGCCTCCGGCTGGCGTCTTGCGGGCCTTTTCGGTCTCTGGGCTATCTGCCGCCTGCCATTTGATCTTGCGGCTTCGGACAATGTGGCCATTTCGGTCTGCCTGTTCAGCCTGGATCTCTGCTTCCCCCTGACATGCACGAGCCTGCTGTTGCGCGAGGCACGCAGGCGGGCTCCCCGCCAGACCTGGCTTGCGATCTTCGTATTTGCGGGGTTTGGCCTATGCGGAGCCGCATACGCTCTGAATGCGCGACTTGAGGGTGCCTTGCTTGCGCCGCTGGCCGTCTCTCCACCATGGGTGGGGATCGGTTTCGCTCTTTTTCTTATCGCGCTGGTAGGCGGTCGACTTGTGCCCAGCCTGACCCGCAGCGCGCTGCAGCCGGGACTGAAGGACAGGGTTGCTCCGGTCGACGGTTCCCTGGACCGTCTGGCGATCGTCGGCTTGCCCGGAGCCGCACTGGTGTTGGCAGTCGGCGGGCAGGGTCTTGCGGCGGCCACCGCGGTGCTGGCCGTCGGGTTCCTGCACCTGTGGCGGCTGGTGCGCTGGCGCGGGTGGTTGCTGCGTTCTCCCGAAGTGCTGGCCCTGCATCTGGCATACGGTTGGCTCGGAGTCTCGTTGCTGTTGGCCGGCTGGTCCTTGATGCCAGGCGCGTCGATTGTCCCTGATGCCGGCCTTCATGCTGCTACGGTTGGAGCCATCGGCGGCATGACCATGGCCGTGATGGGGCGGCTGGCCATGTCTCGGTCGCTCGCTCGGGGCCTGCCTCATGTGCATCAGCATCGCCTGTTCCTGCTGGCGCTGGTTCTGCTGCATCTGTCGGCGCTCTTGAGGATTGCTGCCGCGGCGGGCATGGGGCTTTCCGCTTTCGACCGGNGGCCAAGCCTGATCGCGGCGGCCGCCGCCTGGAGTCTCGCCTGGACATGTCTTGCGGTTGTCCTGTGTCTCGGCGCTTTGGGCGGCAAGGGGAAACAGGCAGGCGACCGGAGAGGATAAGCCCCTCCGGTCCGGCTTCTGGGGGCGTTGGCAGCACGTTCGGGAGGTTTCAGTCCGGGGCCGGGTGTCTCCATGAAACACCGGTCGGCCCGTCCAGGAAACCGTCGCAAAACGCTCCGCCTGGAGCGAGTGGCAGGGCTTTCCTGCTGAGGTCCTCGGCATCGATCCGGCCGGAGAGCAGATCGCGAAACAGGCCGATAACGTCAAAGAAGCCGGTCGTTTGCGGCGAAAGCCTCAAGCCCGAGACACCAAGCCCGACAAGCTGGTCTATGGAATGAGCCATGTTCGCGCATTGGGATGACAGGGTCTGGACGCCGTTGATGGCCAGAAAATTCTGGTCATCAAGCGTGTCCACGGCCAGTCCGTCCGGGTCCTCGGCGCAAACGAACTGGCACTGGTCCTTGGTCCGGTCATGGAATCGGGCGTGATAGCAGCGACCCGATATCGCCAGTGGCAGCCGTCCCCATCCCCACACATCGACCGGGATCGCTCCGGCCGCCTCGCTCAGGCGGGCGACGGAATGTGAGGGGAGTTCCGGCGGAAGGCAGAAACGGACGGCGCCACGCCTAGCCAGGAAGCCCAGCGTGCCCTCATTGTAGACATTGACAAGCGGTCCGACGGAGAAGGTTGCTCCCGCCGGGAGATGAGCCAGTGCGGTGAGATCGTTGACCTCTATTTCCAGCCCCAGGTCGGCGAGATCCGCGGTCATCTTGCGCTCGCGTTTCAAGGTCACGAGGGCTAGGCTTGTGACAGCCACCTCCTTGCCCGCGGCAAGCAGGCGTTCGATCGCTTCCGGCAGGCGATCCTGGTAGAAGGGCAGTCGCTTCGAGCAGACCAGTTCGCCGATGACGACCCGCTTGACGTCGGGTTCATCCGCGAGACGGGCGTAGAAACTGTCCCAGAGATCGGCGTCCCAGAACCCCTGGACAGGGCCGACGGTCAGGTCCATGGCGGTTATCTCCAGATCTTCTTGTAGGCGCCCGAGGTGGTGGTCTGACCTTCGGTCAGTCCCGCCAGCATGCCGACCGGCATTGGCCGTCCGTCGGCCAGTGCCTCCACCGCATTTCGGAAATTGCGGACCACCTGGGTGACATAGGAGCGTGAACGCTGGCGGCCCTCGATCTTGAGAGCTGAAACACCGGCCCGCGCCAGCGCCGGCAGCAGTTCCGAGGCATCGAGGCTGGCCGGATCCTCAAACACGTAGCCTGTGCGCGGCCCGACCTTGAAGCACCCCTTGCACAGGGTGGGGTAGGGCGCCGCCTCGTGTTTGGCGGATCGATGAATCGTATAGCCGCCAAGGCGCGCCGCCAACGTGTTGTCTTCCTCGGTGTAGGTGACGTGGCTTGCCGGTGAGCACACCCCGTTCATGTTTGGGGAGAGCCCGGTGATGTAGGACGACATCGAACAGCGGCCCTCGGTCATGACGCAAAGACCTCCGAATATGAACACCTCGCTTTCGATGTCGATCTCCCGGTTGATGGCGGCGATCTCCTCGACGCTGAGCACGCGCGGAAAAACGACGCGCTTCACGCCGAACGTCTCGGCATAAAAGTTGACCATGTCGGCATTCGCGACGGCAGCCTGTACCGAGACGTGGCGGCGCAGGTCCGGATGATGCTCCGCCGCATGGGCGATAAGCCCGAGGTCGGCGAGGATCACAGCGTCGGCACCAGCCGTCTCCGCGTCCGCTACCGCCCGGTGCCAGATGTCTTCGTCGCCGGCGCGCGGGAAGGTGTTGATCGCCACCAGCACCTTGGAGCCGCGTCGATGGGCATAGGCGACGCCGTCAGCCAGTTCGGACCGTGAGAAGTTGAGGCCGGGAAAGTTGCGCGCGTTGGTGTCGTCGGCAAAGCCGCAATACACCGTGTGCGCGCCGGCATCGACCGCCGCGCGCAGCGACGCCGGTGTGCCGGCAGGACAGACGAGTTCCATCATTGTATCGCCTCCGTTCGCGTCAGAGGTACGCCGGTCAAACCCTCCGTGAAGGAGATCAGGCGGGAGACGAGGCCGGACAGCGGTCCGCTCAGGCTGGAAATTTCCTGTCCCAGATCCAGCTCGGCGTCATCGATTGCGTTGCGCAAGGCCAGGGCGGCAGAGGTATCGCCCTCTACGACCAGGTCACGGGAGAAGAACAGGGCGTCGCCGTCCCAGGCGCCGTGGACAAGGCCGATCAGGGCGGCCAGCTTGCCGGAAATACGTGCGTCTGCATCGGGCGGCGTTGCTTGCAGTCTGACGCGAACGGGATCGGCTCCAAGGTCGATGAGGAAGTTGATCGGAACGTCGGTGGCGGTGAGGGAAAAGCGGCAGGTCCGATAGGCCCCCAACCGGTCGATCAGCCTGGGGTGGTCGGCCAGGATGCGGCGAGCGACCTCGCTAAGGACGCGTCCTGCGGGGCCAGGGGGAGCAAGGCGCAAGCCAAGTGCCAGAAAGGGCGGTACTTCCGGGATGTGACGTGCCGGCCTCGTGTCGGCGGACGGGAAGGTCATGCTGGGCTCCGGTGTCGTTGTGCCGCGACACCATAGGAGCGTGAGTTGCGACCTTTGTTGATGCGCATCAACCTTGTGGGCGATGACGCCTGCTATTCCGGTCAAGCCTCTTGACCGGAAATCCCATGCGCCAGCTTCCTGCCTTCCCCGATTTGCGTTCCTTCCTCGCGTGGTGCGACGGGGAAGGGGAGCTGCATCATGTCGCAACGCCTGTGCGCCTCGTCGAGGAAATGACAGCCGTGCATCGCCGTGTGCTGCTGGCTGAGGGTCCCGTGCTGCAATTCGATGTGCCTGTCTCGGCTGATGGGGCAGTGCATTCGGTGCCGGTCGTGACAAATCTGTTCGGCACCCGGCGACGGGTTGCTGCCGGTCTCGGTCTTGCCCCTGACGGGGTTGCCGACTTCGGGGCGTTTCTTGCGGCTCTGCGCAATCCCGTGCCTCCGAACGGCCTTCGGGATGCCATGTCACGATGGCCGCATCTGTCAGCGGCCTTGAAAAGCCGTCCGCGGCTCGTTTCCCGCGCGCCGGCGCAGGACGAGAGCATGACGCCTCCCGACCTCACCCGCCTGCCGGTGCAGACATGCTGGCCGGGAGATGCAGGCCCCTTGATGACCTGGCCGGTGGTGCTGACGCGCCCGCACGGATCTGCGGCCGAGAACACGGCTAGCTACAACGCGGGCATCTACCGTGCTCAGGTGCTGGCCAGCGACCGGCTTGTCATGCGTTGGCTGGCCCACCGGGGCGGAGCGGACCATCATCGCGGCTACCGGCGCGCGGGGGAGCCGATGCCGGTTGCCGTTGTGCTTGGCGCAGATCCTGCGCTGTTGCTTGGCGCAGCATTGCCTTTGCCCGAGACAGTCTCGGAGCTCGCCTTTTCCGGCGTGCTGCGGGGTGGGCGAACCCGTCTTGTTCCGGCCCGGACTGTTCCAATGCTGGTTCCCGCCGATGCCGAGATCATTGTCGAGGGGTGGATTCAGCCGGACGACGTCGCGCCGGAGGGCCCGTTCGGCGATCACACGGGCTACTACAACGCGGTCGAGCCCTTCCCGGTGCTGACCGTCACCGCCATCACCCATCGGCGCGACCCGCTTTATCTCTCTACCTGGACGGGCCGTCCGCCGGATGAACCCTCCGTCATCGGGGAGGTCTTCAACGACCTGGCACTGCCTGTGATCCGTCAGCAGATTCCTGAGGTTCGCGACCTGTGGCTCCCCCCGGCCGCCTGTTCCTATCGCATGGCAGTGGTGAGCATTGACAAGCGTTATCCCGGTCAGGCCCGGCGGGTGATGCTTGCCCTGTGGGGCATGCTCACGCAATTCAGCTACACCAAGATGATCGTGGTGGTGGATGACGATATCGATCCGCGCAACTGGGACGATATAGCCTGGGCTCTCGCCACCCGCTTCGATCCCGCTCGGGACAGCCTGGTGCTTGAGCGAACGCCGATGGACTATCTCGACTTCGCCTCACCTCTTGACGGACTCGCCGGCAAGATCGGCCTGGATGCGACAACCAAGATCGGATCGGAAACCGAGCGTCCCTTCGGGACGGTGATGATGCTGAGCGCAGAGGCGGAAGCTGCGGCCGAGCGTATCCTCAGGCGGGAGGGATTGGCATGACCCCGGTCGTTCTGGGGGTGTCGGGAGCGGCCGGCGCGATGTTGGCGCTGGCGGCGGCGCGCGACATGGCTCGGCGCGGTATCGCTTTCGATCTCGTGACCAGCCATGCCGCCGAGCGCACTCTGGATATTGAATGCGGCGCTGATGCCCTGGGGGAGCTTTGCCGGCTGGCATCGGCCAGGCACCCTGCCTTGGACGTGGGCGCGCGTATCGCTTCAGGGTCGTTTCCCTCGGCCGGCATGATCGTGGCGCCATGCTCGATGCGAAGCCTGGCTGCCATTGCCCATGGGCTTGACGACAATCTTCTCGTTCGCGCGGCCTCGGTGCATCTCAAGGAGCGGCGCCCGCTGGTGCTCCTCGCGCGGGAGGCGCCGCTCACGCTCGCGCATCTGCGCAACATGACCCTGGCAACGGAGATGGGAGCCATTGTCATGCCCCCGGTTCCGGCCTTCTACCACCGCCCGGCGACGTTGGAGGAGGCTGCGCAGCAGATCGCGGCACGGGCCGTTGACCTTCTTCGTCTGGGGCCTCCTCGGGCCCGCCCCTGGATGGGCGAAGAGCCAGGACAGCAATGCTGAGATGCGTGTGGTTCCCGCCCTTGCCTTGACCGGCCACGGCGTGGGTCCTAGCGCTGGCTGGTCACCGGCCCGACCTCTTCGGTTCGAGGTGGCCGGACTGCTGCGATGGTGGGGCTGTGACCGCAGGCCAGTATGCAGCAGTCCAGATCAGAAATGCGCCACTCCAGGTCAGGGCAGCCGCCGAATGCAGGGGGCCGGGGAGTGAGACCCCGAGATCCGGAAAGATCCGAAGCGCGACCGATGCAGTCAGGGCCAGTGCGCCCATACGCACCGGAAGCGAAAGACCCAGGGGCCTGCCGGTGTGTAGCTGGCCGGCGATGCAAAAGACGGCAAAGACGCCGAGGCCCAGCCCGCCCATCAGAGCAACGTGCAGTCCCGTAACCTCCGCCCAGGGAGCCCCGAGTGCGGAGGCGCCAGCCATCATCAGGCCAGTGCCGGCCAGAGCGGACGAGCCGGCCAGCATCAGAATCTCGGCACGCGCCACCTCCCGTCCAATGAAGGCCTCTGCGACACGGTCCATGAAGGCGGCCCCTGCCGCTATGAGGAGATATCCCGTCACCGAGGGAGACAGGCCCGCGAACTGTCCCGCGATTGCGACGGCAACCAGCCCCGGGGCCAGGTTCAGACGCCCGGGATGTGGTCGAAACGGTGAACTTGTCTCTGTAGGGTCGAGCACGAGGTTGGTGACAGGTACCGTAATTCTCGCAAGGGCAATGCCCAGCAGTCCCAGGAAAGCATACCCGATGAGATGAACGGCCATCGCCGCGCGGTCGATGTCCGCTGTCAGGAACGCGCCTCGCGCCATCACGAGGCAGGCAATAAGCACGCCGAGCCAGAACAGAAATGCGAGCAGTCTGTCGGTCCGCCGCCGGATCGAGAGATGCAGGAGATAGCCGAAAAGGACCAGCATCCATGCAAGATCGGCCAACGCTCCTATCGCGCTCAGCCCGTCCCAGCCAAGCGCACCGACAACGCGTCCCGCACTCCAAAGACCGGCAAGCCCCCAAAGCGGCCAGCCGCGAAGGGGAGGAGTGTCGGTCCATTCCGGTACGGCGGTGGTGAGAAAGCCGATCAGCGCCGCACCGAACGCCCCGACAAGCATCTCATGAGCGTGCCAGATCATCGGGGGAACCGTATGTGCAAGCGGCAGGTCGAAGCCGAGTGCCAGCACCCACAGCAACGGAAAGATCGCGGCATAGACGGCTGCGAGCGGAAAGAACAGACGAAAGCCCTCGTCAGACAAGGTCGCGGAAAGGGATGCCGGCACGCTGCGTCGCACCGGAGCCGCTGGGGCGCACGTCATGCGATTTGCCTTTCGTCCACATCGTGGATGTGACGGAACAGCGGATCGCGCGTTAGCGCGGCCGCGACCCAGTCGCGTTCCTCGGCTTCGTCGCGCTCGCCGGGGGCGCCCGGCAATAGACGACACCCCAGGATACCTGCGCCATGGGTATCGAGAACGGCGATCCGGTGCGAGACCCGTGCCGCTTCATGCAGGTCGTGGGTGATGAACAGCCCGGCATGCCCGGCATGGGCACAGGTCGCGATGACCAGGTCCTGCATTCTGCGGCGCAGGGCGACATCGAGCGCCGTGAAGGGCTCGTCGAAATAGATGAAGTCCGGTCGAACGGCCAAGGCCCGGGCAATGGCAACCCGCTGGCGCATGCCGCCGGACAGTTCAACAGGGTATTTCTCCAGGTCAGTCGGTTCGAGTGCGACCTTTCGGGCTGCTTCCCTCAACCGTTCGGTCCTGTCGCGCCGTGGCACCCGCGCGAGGCGCAAGCTGAAACCGATATTTCGCGCGGCCGTTGCCCAGGGCAGGAGCGCGGGGTCCTGGAAGATCATTGCGTGTCTTTGGTATCGACGCTCGACGCGACCCGATTTCGGTTCCAGAAGCCCGGCGGCGATATGGGCGAGTGTCGACTTCCCGCAGCCAGATGGCCCGACCAGGGCGACGATTTCTCCCGTATTCACGGCGAGGTCGATGTCCTTGAGGACCGAGCGCCCGAGATAGGCATGTTCAAGGGAGGAGATATCGAGAACCGTCATCGCTTCACGCCCCAGGGTTGGGCCGCGCGGCGCCAGCGGTCGACCTCGCCCTTGACCGGCTGAACCAGGGCATATTCGACCGCGATCAGAAGCGACACGGCAATCAGAACCCAGGCCAGCGCGTTCGCGATGTCGAGGTTGATTCGCGCATCCGCCAGTGCTCCCCCGATGCCGCCCGCATTGGCGAGCAACTCGGCCATCACCGCGACCTTGAACGCCGTGCCAAGCGCCAGCGTAAGAGCCGGAAACAGCGTGGTTGTCGTTTGACGAAGTCCCACGGTCAGGAACCGGCGTACGGGTCCGGCGCCGAAAGCGCTCGCCATCCGGTCGAGGTTGCGGTCGCGCGTGGCAATGCCTTGTGCCGCACCCAGAAACACCACGGGCAGTGCCGTCACGACGATCACGGTTCGCACGGTCGCGTCCGAACCGCCGAACCAGATCATTGCCAGGACGATCCAGGCAATGGGGGGCACGCCAATCAGCACCGTGATAAGTGGTGCGGCGATCCTCATTGTTGCGGGCGAGTATCCGGCCGCAAGGCCGAGCACCAGCCCCAGGCCGGCAACGAGTGTGAAACCGGTGACGGACCGTTGCAATGTCAGTGTGGCTACGGACCAGGCTTCCGGCATGCCGGCAAGTTGCCAGACGGCGGCGATCGTCTCCTGCGGGGAACTGAGGATGAAGGGGCCATACGCTTCGTGACCGGCCTGCCAAACGGCGGCGAGCAGACACAGGGCTGCAAGCCCGGCCCAGGCGGACCATGCGAGTTCCAGCAAGCGCCCGGCCCGGTCGGCGAGACGGCGCGCAATGNACGATGTGGTTCGTGAGGACTTCATCGGACCTTCAGTGGCTGCCTGGTGGAGTGCGCCCATTCTTGCGATCACAAATAGAAGCCGCTGTCGGGCAGCTTGCCGTTGATCGCGTCCATGTCCGGTCCGCTCATTGCGGACAGCATCCGCTCGACATCGGCTCGGGCTTCCTTGGCGGGGCGCGCGACGAGATTGGAATAAGGGACCGAGGCCGCGAGCAGGGGAGCTGGCATTCCGAGCGCTTCCGTCGCGTGGGCGGCAGCAGTGGCCGGGTGCGCGAGAACCTCCGGTGTCGCGGAATCGATCGCCGAGAGAAGTGCCGGCACGGCATTGCCGTGGGCATCCAGGAAGGGCGCCGTGATCGCCAGTCCGGCTTGCGGCAGGACCGGCGCGGCCCCCGTCATTGCGCCCCACGCCGCCTGCAGATCTATGGAACGGCGAATGTCTTTTCCGGCCTGGGCGCCGGCGATCACCGCGGCCGATGTCGAGGGTTCGGCCGTCAAGGCGGCTTCCACCCGGCCGGCCAGAAGAAGTTGCATCGCCTCGATCGGAGAGCCGGCATAGGTGATGTCGAGGTCCGCTGATGGGGCGAGCCCGCGATGGGCGAGCAGTCTGTTGAAAAGGATTTCAGGCGTGTCGCCCCGAAACGGGACCGCGACCGTGCGTCCGCGCAGGTCCGAGATGTCGGCGATGCTTGCGTCGGCTGAGGCGACGTAGAGCAACCCGTTTGTCATCACGTTGGCCAGCCGGATCGGATAGCCGCGATTGTAGAGGTTTGCCGCTGCTTGCACGGGAACGATCGAAAGCTGGATTGCGCCGGAGGTCAGGCCTGCCCGCAATTCATCCGGGTTGCGCCAGGTTGTCAGGCTGGTTGTCGCGGCGATCCCGGCGAACCGGTTTGTCGCGACCGCATGCGCGAGGGTGACGGAAGGGCCGGCTGGCGGACCGTAGAGTGCCAGTTCAGGAACCAGGGGGGAGGCATGCAACGACGCGGGCATGGCGAGCAGGGTGGCTCCACCGAGCGCGGTGCGGAGCACTGTGCGGCGCGAGAGGGACGTAGAGATCATTGCGTGTCTCCAGGTTCTTGGGTGCCAGTAATTTTGGACGGACGCTTGCGTAACCCTTCCCGAACGGCCGATCCCAGCACGAGGACAAGGGCCGTCGGCACGGCATAGAGGTGAAGTGCTCCGGCGGGCCCGAGGTGCTCCAGGGACATGAAGCCGAGATCCGTGCCGAAAACGACATGCAGTCCAATCAGCGCCGCGGTGGCGATTGGCCAAAGCGTGAGCCGCTCGCGGACGCTATTCAGGCTTGCCGAGGCGATCAGAAGCCCCAGCCAGACAGGTCCCCAGGCGATGACCAGAACACCGAGTCCGGCAAGGGTCACGAGGATTGAAAAGCCAAGATCCAGAGGCCAAAGGCCACCGCGCCAGGTGGCGAGGGCCACGGCAGTGGCGAGCAGTCCGGCCAGGAGCAACACGTGCGCCCAAAGGCGATACCAGCGAGCAGGGCGGCGTTTTTTGCGGTGCTCCGGTTGCAAGGAGCGCGATGTCCCCAGAGGGGCGGAGACACCGGGCCGGGTGAGAATGAAGAGGGAGGCGCCACACATGCAGACCGCCTGAATGGCCAGGACCCACCAGACCGCCCCCAGGGCGATGCTGGCGCCTAGTACGGTGGCCATCGTCGCAACGGCACCCACCTTGTGACGAGTGGCGATTGCACCTTTCGACCTCCAGGCGGCAAGGGTGGGGCCGAATGTCGCACTGTCTTCCAGCCATCGCTTCAGGCGCGGAGAGCCCTTGCCGAAAGCCGCCGCGGCAAGGAGCGCGAAGGGAGTCGTGGGAACGATTGGCAGCACGATTCCTGCGGTCCCCGCCGCTAAAGCGGTCCAGCCCAGTGCCAGCCAGACATGCCGTTGGGCGATACCCGCTTTTCTTGATCCGCTCGGTGCATTCGGCGACATGGAAGCCTCAATAGGTATTTCAAATACCGATTTTCATGCTATCCATACGCCGCCTTGATCCTGAATGAAAGAGTCAACTTTCGAGTGGGTGCAGGTGAGGCGCTCCGGTCGATGCCGCCGCGAAACAGGTGGGCACGCTCGCAGCGTCGATGACAACCGGGTCCAGCCACCGCCTCAGGGAATCTGCAGCCTCCCGAAAGGCGCCAGCCAAACCAGACGAGCAATCAATGCAAGACAGGTTTGGAAAGCGATATGTTCACTCCCCCTCGCCCCATGGATCGGCAGGAAGGCAGGCTTGCGCGGCGACAGTCGGGCCGTGGGCTTTCACGATTGTCGCTGCTCGCCTCGACGGCGATATTGGTGCTGGCCGGGAGCGAGCAGGGCGTCGCGCAATCCGCGACACCCGGAGCGGTCGTTCTCGACAAGATCTTCCTTGATGTGTTGCGCAGCGACCTTGAAGAGCGGCTGGACGCGATCGCCGGCGGTGGCGCGGTTGTGGCTGCGGACGACTATCCCGACTCCGGAAACCTGACGATCGCCCGTGCGCTTGCGACCGTACCTGGTGTGGTCGTGCAGGACTTTTTCGGAGGCCACGATCAGCCCCGTGTCCAGATTCGAGGCTCGGGACTGCAGCAGAATCCCGTTGAGCGCGGCGTGCTCATGCTACAGGACGGCCTGCCGCTCAACCGGGCGGACGGGTCGTATATCGTGGGTTTTGCAAATCCGCGTCAGGCGGATGCGATCGAGGTTTTCCGCGGATACACCTCGAACCGGCTCGGCGCGACCTCTCTCGGCGGTGCGCTGAACTTCATCTCGCCGACCGGGTGGGCGGATCCGGGAGGCAAGCTGGTGGCCGGGGGAGGAAGCTTTGGCCAGGCGGGTGTCGCCGGCCAGTTCGGCTTCGGGACCGACAGCTACGACGGCCTGTTTCACTTCGACGCCAGCCGCCGCGACGGCTTCCGGGACTACAACGAGTCGAGCCGCATCAGCGCCGGTGCGAATGTCGGAGTGGAAGTGTCGGATATGGTGACGACCCGCATCTTCGCCGGATATACGGATCTGGGTTTCGATGTCGCCGGCCCGCTGCCGAAAAGCTACATGAAGTCGGACCCGCGTCAGGTCTTTTCGGGACCTGTCGTTTCCGCGGGAGGGGTAAGTTTTCCGGGACCGAATGTGGTTCGTGACCGACCGAGACGCGATGCGAGCCAGTTCCTCGTCGGATCGAGAACGACGGTCGAACTCGATGAGCACACCGTTGATGTGGCGCTCGGCTACACCTACACGAAAGACAGCTTCCGCTTTCCGATTCCCTCGGGCATTCGCGAGACCGAAGGTGGCGACTTTATCGGTGTGCTGCGCTATGCCTTCAAGCCCGATGCGGCGGCCACATTGCCTCTGTTCGAGGCGACCGCGCGATATGCCCTCGGTTCCGCTTCGCGCGACTACTTCCTGAATCGCGCCGGGACGCAGGGCGACCGGTTCGGCCAGAATGAGCTCGATGCTTCCACCCTGTCGGTTCATGCAGGCTTCAATGTCCCGCTCCTGTCCGAGCTTACGGTTTCGCCCGCCATCTCGTTTTCCCATTCCGTCCGCGACAATCGCGATGTCTATGACAGGGCGACCAGACCCACCATCGCCTACAATCCGGGCAACCCCACTGTGGCGCTGCCGGATGGGGCGGTGCCAACGGAAAGCACGAGCTATTCCCGCTCCTATAGCGGATGGACGCCGAGCCTCGGCCTCACTTATCGCGTCGGCGAGACCCAGACGCTCTTTGCTGCCGTGAGCCGGAGTTTCGAGCCGCCGACCCACGACGATCTTCTCGCCACGGTCAACGGCACGCCGAACAGCAGCCCGGGGCGGCCCAATCCCGGAAATCCCGGGCTGCCGGCGTCGGCCTTCCGTACTCCCGATCTCGACGCCCAGACTGCCTCCACCGTGGAAGCGGGGTGGCGTGGGCGTTCAGGAAAGCTGTCCTGGGATGTCGTCGCCTACTATTCCTGGGTGAACAATGAGCTGTTGAGCCTGCGCGATGTCACGGGCGCCTCCCTTGGTGCGGTCAACGCAGGCGACACGCGCCATTTCGGCGTCGAACTCGGCTTGGGTGCGACGCTCACCGACTGGCTGAGCGGGCGCATTGCCTACACATTCCAGGATTTCCGGTTCCGCAATGATCCCGTGCGCGGCGACAACCTTCTGGCTGGGGCTCCCAGGCATCTTCTCCAGGTCGCGCTGCAGGTGCAGGCAAGCGAGAAGTGGAGTCTGGGGGTGTCGCTCAAATGGGTTCCCGACCGCACCCCGGTCGACAACATGAACACCCTGTTTGCGGATCCCTATGCCTTGGTCGACCTGCGCAGTGAATACAGGATCAGCGACACGGTGTCGGTCTTTGGAGAGGTGACCAATCTCTTTGATGTCACCTATGCCTCCTCGACCCTGATTGTCGACCAGGCCCGGGTGGACCAGGCAGCCTTCCTGCCGGGGGACGGGCGTGCCCTTTATGCCGGGCTCAAGGCGCGGTTCTGATGCAGGGGCGGAGGGCGGTGGCGGTTCGCAACTGGACAGGCGCACCGCCCGCCGCTCAGGCCGGCGACAGCGGAGCGAGCGCAACATCCGCGAGGGTCGCCTTGTCCAGATCGGCAAGGAAAGCCGCCTCGGCCGATCGCAAGCGTGCCTTCAGGCGGCACCTTCCGTTCAACGTGCAGGTGCCGCCCTCGGGTGTGAAGCATTCGACAAGCGAGTGGCCGTCCTCCAGCAGGCGCACGACGTTGCCGAGTACGATGCGTTCCGCCGGTTGGGCGAGAACGGCACCTCCGCGACCGCCGCGACGGGTCTCTACCAGGCCACCCTGGGAGAGTCGTTGCATGATCTTCGCCAGGTGATTGCGCGACAATACGAACTCCGCCGCGAATTCCGCTGTTGTAAAAGCGCGCTCAGGTTCGCTGGCCATCCGCATCAGCATGCGCAAACCGTAGTCTGTGAAAGATGTGAGACGCATTGCCTGTTCGGCCCTTTGAAGAGGTAACTGCAATACTCATTATCGTGCCTGCGTTCCGTTTCAAACTCAACGTGCGGTGAAACAGTCACGCTCCACCAGACCAAGATCCCTTCAACCCGGGGTCCTGCCCGCCAAGCTCTTGCCGTCCGGGATTGGACATGGCGCTCTGAGCCGGTAAGTTTCCGGTGTCTTCGGCGCGGTCGAGCACTATTGTCCGGTGATCGCAGGATCACTGCAGGGAGGGGCGGAATGACTTGGGAAACGTGGCTCGCCTATACAATCGCCTGTGCTGTCCTGACCGCTATCCCGGGGCCGAGTGTCCTGCTTGTGATCGGGCAATCGCTCACGCGCGGAAAGACCGCCGCGATGATGTGCATTCTGGGTGATGTCATCGGGAGCATCGTTCTGGTCGGGCTGTCTTTCGCCGGAGTGGGAGCCATTCTGGCGGCGTCCGCCGTCCTGTTCCAGATCGTCAAATGGGCAGGTGTGTTCTATCTCGCGTGGCTCGGCTACATGCAGATCGTGGATGCCCGACGCATCCGCGAAGACCTGTTGGTCACGCCGGCAAAAGGGTCCTCCTGGGGGAGCTTCTGGGCCGGAACGGTGACGGCGATCCTGAATCCCAAGGCGATCGTCTTCTATATGGCGTTTCTCGCCCAGTTCATCGATCCCGCAGGTGACCTGCCGCTCCAGCTCGTACTGCTGACGCTGACCTCCAGCCTCGTGATCGTTGTGCTCCTGACAGGCTACGTGCTGATTGCTTCCGGCGCGCGGACGCTGTTCCAGAGCCGGCGGGCGCGCCGGAACATGGGATATGCCGGCGGAGGCTTCATGATCGGCGGAAGCGTTCTGATGGCGACGACCCGTTAGACGCCTCTACCTGGACATCGCCGTTGGGGCGTTGCCTTCTCCGGAAAGCCTCGTCTCAGGTCAGCCGATAGGAAAAGAGCCTGATCGCGGCGGCGCCAAAGAGCGTGCCGATAACGGCGTCGATCGGTCGCCGGGCCGCGAGATACATGCGCGACGCCCTCCGGGTGGAAAACAGAAGCGCATAGCCGACGAACACCGTGATTCCGATCAGCGCGCACAGCAGGATCGCCGTGGCCAGAAAAGGCAGCGGAGCGGTGTTCAGCCCGCCCACGGAAAGCGTGGCCATCCAGACGAGCGGCGCCTTCGGATTCGTCAGATGCAGGAGAAGTCCCTGGACGAAGCAGGAAAGCGGCCTGTTGCTTCCGGAGGCGCGGAGCCTGGCTTCGACGCCGGGTGTCAGGGCGGAGCGCCAGGCTTTGAACGCAAGAAAAAGCAGGTACAGGCCGCCGGCGACCTTCAGCAGGGTAAAAAGGGTCGCCGAGGTCTTGAGTGCCGCGACGAAGCCGAGCGCCGCCACGGTTGCCCAGGCCATGGAGCCGAGCACGACGCCAAGGGACAAGGCAACCGCCGGTGCCCGGCCGCGTGCCATGGCCGTCCCGAGGATCATCAGTGTCGCCGGACCGGGACTGGCGACGCCGACCGTAAAGATCGTGAGAATGACAAGCAGGCCCGAGAGATTTTCGGACAGGGCGGAGGTGATCATGCGCGGCGGTGCCTTCAGCGGGAACCGGTCTCCGTACGCATGTCGATGGCGCGAATGACCGATATCATGTCGTCTTCTTCAAGCTCCATTGTGTCTGTCTCGCCATAGAGATCAAGACAGACGTCCATCAGGGGGGAGGCAATCTCCGCGGACCGGGCGGCTTCCACGACGAGGCGACTGTTCTTCAGCACATCGGCGATACCCGCCTGACGGGAGAAATCGCCCGCCAGGAGCTTTTCCGCCTTGATCCTGGAGACGTCGCTGGCCATCGGACCGGCGTTCAGGATCTCCGTGAACCGGGTCATGTCGAGACCGTGCCGCGCGGCGAAATGCGAGGCCTCCGCCAGTCCCGTGACCAGAGTGATCAGGAACGTGTTGACCGCAAGCTTCATGTGAAGCGCGCCGGGCACCGCCCCGCAGTCGACGATTTCCTTGCAAAGGGGAGCCAGAAGCGGTCGCAGGCGGGCGCAAACCTCGGGGTCGCCGGCAAGCATGCCGACCAGTTGACCGGCCTCGGCCGGCTTTCGCGAACCCGAGACGGGGGCCTCGACGTAACACCCGCCGGCGGCGCCGATGTCATCGGCCAGCAAACTCGAATACTCCGCCGAAAGCGTGCTCATGGAAACGATGGTCCGTCCTGCGACACGCGCGGCGAAGCCCGGGCCATGCCTGTCCAGAACCGCATCCGTCGCTGCGTCGTTCTCCAGCATCAGGATAATAGTTCCGCATCGCGCAAAGAGGTCCGTGGCATCGGAAGCAACCTGAGCGCCGGCTCGTTCCAGCGGGGCGCAGCGCTCGCGCGTCCGGTTCCACACCACGAGCGGTGTGCCGGCCCCGACCAGGTTCAGCGCCATTGGTTCGCCCATCGTACCGAGGCCGATGAAGCCGACTGCCGTTTCAACCGTCATGAAAACGCCTCCAGAGATCCGTTTGGACCAAGAGTAGGCGTCGTTCGATCTTCATAAAAACGAATGTTTGTGGACTTTGACTTCAGGGATGTGGATCTGTTCGACGTGTGTCGAGACCCGGAAGCCGTGGTGCCCGGGAGATGACCAGTGCGAGGCCGGCGGAGGTCGCGCCGAAAATGCACGTCCCGGTCCAGCCCGAAATGGCATAGGCGGCCCCGCCAAGGCCGGCGCCGACGGCACCGCCAGCAAGCATGCAGGCCATGAACACGGTGTTGAGCCGGCTGCGGGCGTTCGGATCCAGCGCATAGACGCGTGCCTGATTGGCGACCTGGGAGGACTGCACGGCGAGGTCCAGCACGAGAATGCCCACCACCAGTCCGGCAAGGGAGCCTTGCCAGAACCCGAAGATCATGAAGGCGAACACGACCAGTCCCGCGCCCGCCGAGACCACGAGGCCTTCCCCGCGACGGTCGGCGAAGCCGCCGGCAATCGGCGCGGCGAGGGCCCCGGCGACACCCACGAGGGCGAGCAGGCCGACCTCCGTGCCGCCGAGCTGAAAGCGCGGTTCGGCGAGCAGCAGCGCGAGATTCGACCAGAAGCCCATGAAGGCAGCGAAAATCAGGAATTGCACCGTGACTGCACGCCTGAGAACGGGGTGCGTGCGCACCAGCGTCCAGAGCGAGCCGATCAGGCGCGGATAGCTCATGTCCGTCGTTGGCGGGACGCGGGGGAGCCAGACTGCGAGCGCCACTCCGATTGCGATCATCAAGACGGCCGCGAACCAGAAGACGAACGACCAGCCCCAAAGGTCCGAAATCGTTCCGCTGACCGTGCGGGCAAGCAGGATGCCGATCAGGATGCCTCCCGTGACAGTGCCCAGAACGCGGCCGCGTCCGGTCGGCGGGGCCAGATGCACCGCCAGGGGAACGATCTGCTGCGCCACCGTGGCAAAGAGACCCACCGCGAGACTGGCAAGCGCGAGCCAGGCGAAACCCGGCGATACGGCGGCCCCAACCAGGGCGATCACCAGCGCGGCAATGGTCATGAGAATGAGGGAGCGGCGCTCCATCCGGTCGCCGAGGGGGGCGAGCAGCAGCACGCCGAACGCGTTGCCGGCCTGGGTCAGAACCGGCACGATGGAGACCGCCCCGGCCACCAGTGCGAAATCCGCGGTCAGATAACCGAGGAATGCCTGATTGTAGTAGCTGTTGGCGACTGCGGCTCCCGCGCCGACCGCGAGCAGGCGGACAAGGGCTGGCGAGATGTATTCGGAAGGAGAGGGAGGTGTTTGCATGTGGGCAGAGATACATTCCGGCCGAGGCGATACAAACCAGATCACTTGTCGAATGATTTAGTTTATCTAAACTGTCTCGGATGACGTCATTCATATCCCTCGGCGCCCTGCGCACCTTCGTGGAAGTTGGCCGCCAGGGCAGCATCAAGCGTGCGGCACAAGAGCTGAATGTGACGCCGGGCGCCGTCAGCCAGCAGGTCAAGGCGCTGGAGGCCCGTTTCGGCGTTCGGCTCCTTGAGCGTGGAAACCGGACGGTGAAGCTGTCGCCGCAGGGCCTGCAACTGTTTCGTCGGGTCGCGCCGGGCTTCGCCCAGATCGATGCCGCCGTGGACCTGTTCGAGGGACGTCGGCCGGGACCGCGCTCGCTGGTTGTCAGCACCACGCCGTCTTTTGCCACATGCTGGCTTGCGCCGCGTCTCGGTCGCTTCGCGGCATTGCATCCGGAGATCGAGATCCGGATTGAAACCTCGGTGCAGCTCGCGGACGTATCCGGTGGCATGGCGGATGTGGCGCTTCGTCATGGGTCCGGGGAATACCCCGGTCTGAAATCGACCCTTCTGCTCACCCCGCGCCTTGTCGCGGTTGCAAGCCCCTCCCTTCTGTCGGGCATGCCCCTGGCCGAGCCGGCGGAGTGTCTGCGCTACCCGCTGTTGCAGGATCGGGACCGGGCGGATTGGCTGACCTGGCTCGAGGCAAATGGCGTCGGGCCGTCCCGCGACGCGGCGAAGGGACCGAGCTATGCCGATGACGCCCTGCTGATCGAAGGGGCGATTGCCGGACAGGGGCTTGCCGTCGTGCGCGACGTTTACGCAAGCCGTTTTCTGGCCGCCGGAAGCATCATGCTCGCGATAGATGCGCCGGTGCGGACCTTTGACAGGTATTTTGTCGTCGTCGAGCCGGACAAGATGGCTGTGCCGAAAGTCGCGGCATTCAGGCAATGGATCATGCGGGAAGCGGGGCTCGGCTGACTTTTGGTCAGGGCGACCGGTTTCACTGGAAAGGCAACCACAGACCGGAGGCACACGAGGCCTATTCCGGCTTCCTGTCGATACGCGAGCCCGCCGGCAGGACTTCCAGGCTGCCCCGGTCCATCTGCGACAGCACCTCGGAAAAGCCGAAGCGGGGTTGCCAGCCAAGTGCATGTCGCGCAGGGCCGGGATCATACACGCGGTCGACGGTGAGCGGGAGCGTCCAGCCTCTTTGCTCGAACGCCGTGGCAAGCCGTGGTGCGCGCAGCCGGATGACGGGTGCCGCGTCCCTCGCCAGGGCCTCGCAATCCTGCCTCGCAAAGACCGGCGTCGCCGAAATGATGTGGCGCTGGAAGTGCGGCCCGCTGTTCGTCAGTGCTGCGAGATGGGCCTCGGCCACGTCGCGGACGTCGATCCCGCGATGCAGCCTGTAGGCGGCCATGACGTCCCCCGGTTCGGGGAAACTCCGCGACATCCGCAGCACCCGGACATCGAAACCCGGGCGGGCCATACCTTCAAGGATGTGTTCGGCGTCCAGTTTCGTCCGGTGATAGATGCTCTTCGGAACGGGAACCGTCGCCTCGTCGACCCACGTGCAGGCGCCGGGCACGATTGCGTTCCCGTACAAGGCCGTCGTGCTGGTCAGGACCAGTCGCTTGACGTCCGCCGCCATCGCCTCGTCGGCAAGGGCTCGGGTTCCCTCGATGTTGACCCGTTGAAACTCCACGTCTGGGACACCGCCGACGTGCGGGGCATGCAGTGCGGCGGTGTGGATCACCGCGTCGGCGCCTTTCAGAAGTGGGCGCAGCACGGCCTTGTCGGCGACATCGCCGACGACATGCGTGGTCGAGAACGGATAGCGGTCCAGGCCGATGACCTCGTGATGCCCGGCCAGGGCGTTGAAGATCGCACGACCGACCCGCCCGGAACTCCCCGTGAGAACTACGCGCATGTCGACCTCGACGTTTCTGAAAGAAGGTTGGCGGCCATGAAATCGACGAAGGCACGCAGCTTCGGTGCCTGGTGCCTGCTCGAGGGCCAGAGGATCCGGAAGGTTCCCGAGTGACCGACCTTGTCGTCCAGCACACTTGTGAGTGTGCCCCTGGTCAGCCTGTCCGATACGGCGAACTCCGGCAGGCAGGCCAGCCCGCGGCCACGCTCGGCGAGGTCGATAAGAGGTTCGATTGCGCTCGAGACGGCGGTCCTTGTCGGGGCGGGGACCGGCTTCCCGTCGTCGTCGACGAGATGCCAATCCTCCAGCTTGCCCGTCTGCGGATAGCGATGAAACAGGCCCCTGTGCGCGGCAAGGTCGCCAGGTGTCTCGGGCGTCCCGTTTTTCTCGAAATAGGCCGGAGCACCTACCAGCCTGTAACCGAATGTCCCCAGCACGCGGGTCATGAGCCTGGAATCGCTCGCCTCGCCCGTGCGGATTACGGCATCGAAGCCTTCCTCGATCACATCGACAAGACGGTCGGAAAAGTCGAGGTCGAGCTCAATGTCCGGCCAGGCATGCATGAATGCCGAGAGGGTGGGCATCATCAGCATGCCGACCACGGGCAGGCTCACGCGCAACACACCGCGCGGATGCGCACGCGTCCGCGAGAGTTCCAGTTCGGCCGCCTCCACTTCGCAGAAAATCCGTCTGCACCGTTCCAGAAAGAGACTGCCTTCCGGCGTCAGCGTGATCGCGCGCGTCGAGCGATGGAACAGCCTCACTCCAAGGCGCTCCTCCAGCCGGGCGACCGCCTTTCCGACGGCCGACGACGAGATGCCGAGCTGTCGTCCGGCTGCCGTGAAGCTGCGGGTTTCCGCTGCCTGCACGAAAACGTTGAGTGCGCCGAGACTGTCCGTGGGAAGGGTCATGATTGCGGACATGATAGTCCGAAGTGAGAAGAATTGAAGCCTGTTTTTCCGGAAGGCGCACCATGCCACCTCTGGCGATATCGCAATGTCCAAACGAGGTTTTGCATGACTGTTCCCCACCGGGCCCGCTTTTCGGCCACACCGCATCCCACCGTGTTCATCGTCAACGTCGAGGCGGTCCCCGGGGAGGGCGGCGAATGAGCGGGCGCGAATGCCGTGAAGGCACATTTCCGGGAGCTTCGTCCACGTCATACGCGGGCGAAGGCCTGCCCTGGGGTGGATTGCTGGCGCTTTCCATGGCGGCCTTCATCACCATTTTGACCGAAGCGTTGCCGGCGGGGCTGCTGCCTGCCATCGGTGCCGGCCTTGGCGTTTCGGAGGCTGCCGCTGGCCAGCTCGTCACCGTTTACGCGGTGGGATCGCTTGCCGCCGCCATTCCCCTGACGGCGTACACCCAGGGATACCGCCGCCGTCCGCTTCTGCTTGCCGCGATCGTCGGCTTTCTGCTTGCCAACACGGTCACGGCGCTGTCCGGGAGCTATGCGCTGACGCTTGTGGCACGCCTTGTGGCCGGCGTCGCCGCCGGCCTGCTCTGGGCGCTGGCGGCCGGATACGCCGCCCGCATGGCGCCTGAACATCTCAAGGGGAGGGCGATTGCGGTCGCGATGGCGGGAACGCCGCTGGCACTTTCGCTCGGCGTGCCGGCGGGAACCTTTCTTGGGGCGTTGATCGGGTGGCGGGCCTGCTTCGGGGTGATGAGTGTCCTGACGGTGGTTCTCGTCTTCTGGGTGCTGGCCCGGGTGCCGGATTTCCCCGGGGCGCCGGAAGGTGCGCGCCGGTCACTGAAGGGGGTGTTCTTGTTGCCCGGGATCCGTCAGGTCCTGCTTGTCGTGCTGACCTTCGTGCTCGCCCACAACATCCTCTACACCTATATCGCGCCATTCCTTGCCGGTGCCGGCATGATGAAGCGCACCGACACCGTCCTGCTCGTCTTCGGCATTGCGTCGCTGATCGGCATCTGGGTGGTGGGTATTCTGATCGACCGGCGCTTGCGGGAGCTGACGCTCCTCAGCACCGCGCTCTTCGCGTGCTCGGCGGTGGCGCTCTGGTTGAGGGGAGACAATCCGGCGGTCATCTATGGTGCCGTTGCCGTGTGGGGCCTGGCCTTTGGCGGCTGCGCGACGCTGTTTCAGACGGCGAGCGCCAAGACCGCGGGCCCGGCGGCCGATCTCGCCCAGTCCATGCTTGTTACGACATGGAATACGGCAATCGCGGGCGGAGGCATCGTCGGAGGGCTCTTGCTCGACCGTCTGGGTGTCGGGGCTTTCGCGCCGAGCGTGCTGGCGCTGCTTGCGGTGGCGTTTTGCGTGACGCTCAGTGCCGGCGGACACGGGTTTGCGCGCCATCGCCAGGCATGAAGCGTCTGATCAACAAAGATCCGGGAGTGCGCTTGCGACGAGAGGCTTTTCTTTGAAATCAAAGCCGTTAGGTTCGCGCGGGATATCTTTAGGGAGCGCGTGCGGACAATGTTTCGCAAGCCAGAGCCAGGGAAGAGCCTCATGCACGCCACACACACGCTTGACGCACCGGCCGCGCCGGAGATCGCTTTCAACGATTTTCTGGCCGTGGACATCCGCATCGGCACCATCGTTTCAGCCGAGCCTTACCCCGAGGCTCGCAAGCCCGCCTTCAAGCTGGTGATCGATTTCGGGCCAACCATCGGTCAGAAGAAGACCAGCGCCCAGATCACCGAGCACTACACGCCGGAGACGCTGCTTGGCCGGCAGGTCGCTGCGGTGGTGAACTTCCCGCCCCGCCAGATCGGCAAGTTCATGTCCGAGGTCCTGACGCTCGGCTTCGCCGACGAGAACGGTGCGGTGGTGCTGTTCAAGCCTGACCAGAAGGTGCCGGACGGAAGCCGCCTGTTCTGAGACGATCCGTCTTCTCGGACCTGAGACAAGCTTGAGCGCCACGCCGGGAGCCCCTGCGTGGCGCCATTCATGTCGGGAGTCGGGTGCTATCGGCTCTCCACCTGCTCCGGCCCGACCGTGTCGAAGAGGCGGACAACCGCCTTTTGCGCCGTTGCAATGTGGAACACGAGCGCCTCACGCAATGTGTCGCGCTCCCGCCGCGCAAGCGCCTCGACGATGGGAACATGGGTTTCGGCGATGCGGTGCGGATCGTCGTAGAGCTTGCCGATGAGCGTGATGCCGGCGCGCATTTCGTTTGCCAGTTCATCGTAGACCTTGAGCAGCCGGGCGTTGCCGCTGGCAGTGCAGAGCATTCGGTGAAAGGCGAAGTCCTCGAAGATCTGTCGTTCCACCGATCCGTCGTCGGCGAGCTCGTAGAGCGTGTCGATCTGTCGTCGCAGGTCCTCGATCGCTGCGTCGCTCGCCCGCTCGATGGCCAGTTCTCCCGCGTGAAGCTCCAGCCCGATGCGCAACTCGTAGAGGTCGCGCAGGTCGAACGCCGTCAGGGTGCGCACGAAGAAGCCGCGCCGTGGGCTCGACACCACCAGTCCCTGGCTTTCCAGCAGACGCGCGGCCTCTCGCACGGGCGCACGGCTTGTGCCGAATTCCTTTGAAAGCTGAAGCTCGGTGAGCCGCTGGCCCGGTTTCAGCCGTCCCGCGACGATCGCTTCCGTGATCTGGCGCGCGATCTGGGTCACGAGATCGGTCGCGGACACCATCGAGAAAAGTTTGCCGTCGTCCATCTCGCCCATCGTTTCTTCCGGCGAAACATACCGCCGGGATCTCGGTTCGTCCTTGCATCCGCGTTCGTGAGGGATGCCGGAATCGCGCTCGCGTCGCCCGGGACGTCGATACGCCGGCTGCCGCTCCGGCGCCACGAGCGGTTCGTGATGCGGAGCGGAAACCACACCCCCCGCGCCTTGCGAGGGCCGTCTTGTGATCCGAACGGCGGTGGTTCGCAACCGCGCAATCTGCCCAACAATGGAGCAGGAATTGAAGATTGTCGACAATTGACATTGAGCCGCGCCACGTGCCAGCTTTCCCGTATGACGGAATGTCGCAGGTAGGCGTCCGGCCTTGTGCGACGTTTCCACACAGACACGTTTCCCGCGCCGCTGCCGGCGCCCAGACCCGGAAGGTTCCGATGTCAGTTCCGAGTTCCGCCGCGACCGCGCTTTCCGCCGACGCCGGTCAGCCGATCGAGCGCATCCAGCTCGCCGCCGCGTATCGCCTGGTCGCCCATTTCGGAATGGATGACAGCATCTTCACCCACATCTCCTGCAAGGCTCCGGCGGAGGAGGGGGAGCATGCGTTCCTGATCAATCCCTATGGGCTGCGTTTCGATGAGGTGACCGCCTCGAGCCTCGTGACCGTCGACATCGATGGCAACGTGCTGCGGGACACACATGGTTCCGGGATGAACAAGGCCGGCTTCACGATCCATTCGGCCGTTCACGCGGCGCGCCCCGAGGTGCATTGCGTGCTGCACACGCATACGGTGGCGGGCGTTGCGATCTCCTCCATGGACGAGGGGATCCTGCCGTTGAACCAGTGGTCGCTGCAGTTCCACAACCGCATTGCCTTCCACGACTATGAGGGCATTGCGCTGGACCTCGCCGAGCGTGAGCGCCTCGTCGCGGACCTTGGCGAACGCAACGTGATGATCCTCCGCAATCATGGGCTTCTGACGTGCGGCCGCTCCGTCGGCGAAGCCTTCTCGCTGATGTTCAACATGGAGCGCACCTGCAAGGCGCAACTGGCGATCATGTCGTCGGGTGGCGTGCAGCGGCGCATCGATCCCGAGCTCGCGGAAAAGACCGCCCGCCAGTACGAGGGGTGGGGCGAGAAACACTCCGCCAACAGGCCCGACCCGCAGTGGGAGGCCTTCCAGCGCCTGGCGCTGAAGCACTACCCGGATCTCGTGAACTGATCCGGCCCCGGGTTTTCCAGAGCCCGGCCAGAGGAGGCGGAAACACGAGGCAAAAGCCCGGCCGCCGATTACCGAGGGGAACAGACCGCAATGTTCAAGAGACTGACGACGCTTGCCGCCGCCATGCTGATGTCGACGGCGCTTCATGCCGAACCCGTCGACGGAGGGCGCGCCAACGTGGTGATCCAGCCCGAACCGCCGGGGCTGATGCTCGGCATCATCCAGAACGGCCCGAGCCAGATGGTGGCCGGCAATATCTACGAGGGCCTGCTGCGCTACACGACCGGGCTCGAGGCGATGCCGCAGCTTGCCAAGTCCTGGGAGATTTCCGAGGACGGGCTCACCTACACCTTCCACCTGCAGGAAAATGCCAAGTGGCACGACGGGGAGCCGTTCACCGCCGATGACGTCGTGTTTTCGGCCGACGTGTTCCTGAGGGAGACGCACGCGCGCCTTCGCGCCTCGCTCAAGCATGTCGAGTCGATCACCGCCGCGGACGAGCACACCGTCGTCTTCAAGCTGAAGCAGCCTTTCGGGCCGTTCATCGGCATCTTCGAGGTCGGCACCATGCCGATGATCCCGAAGCACATCTATGAAGGCACCGACTTCAAGACGAACCCGGCCAACAACAAGCCCATCGGTACCGGGCCGTTCAAGTTCCAGGAGTGGGTGAAGGGATCCCACATCCTGCTGGTCAAGAACGAGGACTACTACGAGGAGGGCAAGCCTCACCTCGACGAGATCTACTGGCACGTGATCCCGGATGCGGCATCGCGTGCCGTTGCCTATGAGACGGGGATCGTGGACATCCTGCCGGGCGGCTCGGTCGAGAACTTCGATGTCGGCCGCCTGACGGAACTCGAGAATTCCTGTGTCACCGACAAGGGCTGGGAGTATTTCGGTCCGCTGTCGTGGATGTGGCTGAACAATCGGGAAGGCCCGACCGCCGACGTGCGTTTCCGCCAGGCCGTCATGTATGCCATGGACCGCAACTTCGCCCGCGACGCGCTGTGGAACGGTCTGGGCAAGGTCGCGACCGGTCCGGTTTCGTCGTCCACGCGCTTCTACTCGGATGACGTCACGAAATATGATTACGATCCGGACAAGGCGCGCGCGCTGCTGAAGGAGATGGGCTACGACGGCACGCCGGTGCGCCTGTTGCCGCTGCCTTACGGCGAGACCTGGCAGCGCTGGGCCGAGGCCATCAAGCAGAACCTTGAGGAGGTCGGCATCAAGGTCGACATGGTCGCCACCGACGTTGCCGGCTGGAACCAGAAGATCAGCGAGTGGGACTACGATCTCGCCTTCACGTACCTCTACCAGTACGGCGATCCCGCGCTTGGTGTCTCGCGCACCTACGTTTCGACGAACATTGCCAAGGGGTCGCCCTGGAACAATGTCGAGGGCTACTCGAACAAGAACATCGACGAGATGTTCGCCAAGGCGGCCGTCGCGGTGACGAAGGAGGAGCGTCAGGAGCTCTATGACGAGATCCAGAAGAAGCTGGTGGACGATGTGCCGGTGGCGTGGCTTCTCGAACTCGGTTTCCCGACGATCTATCGCTGCAACGTCAAGAACCTCGTGACGACCGCCATCGGCGTCAACGACGGGTTCAAGGACGCCTATATCGAGAAATAGGCAAGACGAAAGCCACGGCCGCGCGGGCGGGAGACCTCCCGGTTCCGCGCGGTCCAGCCACGTTCCGCCACTCCGTGCCGAACCGGTGCGGGCGGGCCGGACCGGCATAGCCGGTTCACGGCGCGCGTGCGGTGCGGTGTCCGTTCTCCTTCAAGGCGCGTCCGGTCCCGATGTTGAGATTCATCCTCATGCGTCTGGTCAAGGCGGCGATCATCCTGGTTGCCATCCTTGTCCTGAACTTTTTCCTGATCCATGCGGCTCCGGGTGATCCGGCGGCGGTGATGGCGGGCGAGGCCGGTGCGGCCGACGAGATCTTCATCGAGCAGCTGCGCGAGCGCTTCGGTCTCGACAAACCTCTGCTCACCCAGCTCGGGCTCTATCTTGGCGGCGTGCTGCAGTTCGATCTCGGCTTCTCCTATCGCCAGCAGATGCCGGTCGCCGACCTAATCTTCCAGCGCCTGCCGGCGACGCTCCTTCTCACGCTGAGCGCCTTCGTCATGTCGTTGCTGCTCGGCACCCTGCTCGGCGTCATCGCCTCCGCCCGGGTGGGAAAGTGGTCCGACACCGTGATCTCGGTTCTGGCGCTGCTTTTCTACGCGACGCCGCTCTACTGGGCCGCCCTGATGGCGGTTCTGGTCTTCTCGGTCGAACTGAACTGGCTGCCGGGCTTCGGCTACGAGACCGTGGGCGCGAACTACACGGGCTTTGCCCGCGCGCTCGATATCGGCCAGCACCTGATCCTGCCGGCGACGACGCTCGGGCTGTTCTTCATGGCGGTCTACATGCGCATGACCCGCGCCTCGATGCTGGAGGTCAGCCGCCTCGACTTCGTGAAGACCGCGCGCGCAAAGGGGCTTCCCAACAGCGTCATCCAGCGCCGTCACATCTTCCGCAACGCGATGCTTCCCGTCGTGACCCTGGCGGGACTTCAGGCCGGCCAGCTTGTCGGCGGCGCGGTGCTCACCGAAACCGTGTTCGCCTGGCCCGGCATCGGCCGGCTGATGTTCGAGGCACTCGCGCAGCGTGACTACAACCTGCTCCTCGGCATCTTCTTCATCTCCGCGGCCATGGTGCTTCTCTTCAACCTGATCACCGACATTCTCTATCGTGTCGTCGATCCTCGCATTCGGGTGTCGTGATGCGTGCGTTCTGGAACCGCTTCCGCCGTCATCGCGGTGCCGTCATGGGCGTCGTGATCCTGGCCCTGGTCGTTGCCGTCGCCGTCCTCGCGCCGGTGCTCTTTCCCCAGTCTCCCTGGAAGATGGTGCAGCGGCCCTTCCTGCCGCCGCTGTCGAACGAGGCGCTGCCCCTTGGCACCGACGCGCTGGGCCGCAACGTGCTCTCCGGGCTCGCCCACGGTGCTCAGGTGTCGCTGATGGTCGGGCTTGTCTCCACGCTGGCGGCCCTGCTGATCGGCATTCCGATCGGAGCCGCCGCCGGCTATTTCGGCGGCTTCGTCGACGATGCGCTGATGCGCATCACCGAGTTCTTCCAGACGGTCCCGAGCTTTGCCCTCGCCATTGTGCTCGTGGCGATCTTCGAGCCGAGCATCGTATCGATCATTGGGGCCATCGCGATTGTCAGCTGGCCACCGGTCGCGCGCCTGGTGCGTGGCGAGGTGCTTTCGCTCAGGGCCCGCGAATACGTCGAGGCGGCGATCCTGTCCGGTCAGACCCATCTGACCATCATCGTGCGACAGGTCCTGCCCAATGCGATCTCGCCGATCATCGTGCTGGCTTCCCTGATGGTCGCGACGGCGATCCTGCTGGAATCCTCGCTTTCCTTCATGGGGCTCGGGGATCCGAACCTGATGTCCTGGGGCTACATGATCGGCGCCGCGCGCACGGTGATCCGCCAGGCCTGGTGGCTTTCGTTCTTCCCCGGTGTCGCCATCCTGCTGACGGTTCTGGCGCTGAACCTGATCGGCGAGGGCCTGAACGATGCCCTGAACCCGCGTTTGGCGCGGCGTGGCGAGTGAGGAGGCGATCATGAGCGAGACAAACCAGCCGACCGGCGGCGAGACGGTGCTCTCGATCGAGGATCTGCGCATAGCACTGCCGGCGGGCGCCGACAGGCAGTTCGCGGTCGAGGATGTCAGTCTCGATCTCAAGGCCGGCGAAATCCTTTGCATCGTGGGTGAATCCGGGTCGGGCAAGTCCATGTCCGCCAACGCCATGATGGGTCTTCTGCCGGATCTGGTGCGCCCGGTCGGAGGACGGATCCTCTTCGAGGAACGTGACCTTCTCACCCTGTCGGAAGCCGAGCGTCTGGACCTGCGCGGGCGCAAGATGGCGATGATCTTCCAGGAACCCATGTCGGCACTGAACCCGCTGATGCATGTGGAGGACCAGATCGCCGAGGTGTTCGAGGCACATGGCCTGCTGACGCCGCGCGAACGCCGGGCGCGGGCGGTCGAACTCCTTGACGAGGTCGGCATTCCCGAGCCGGCGAAGGCCGCGAAGGCCTATCCGTTCCAGCTTTCCGGTGGTCAGCGCCAGCGGGTGATGATCGCGATGGCGCTGGCGCTCGAACCGTCGATCCTCATCGCGGACGAGCCGACGACCGCACTCGACGTGACCACCCAGGCCCAGATCCTCGACCTGATCCGCACGCTGCAGAAGAGCCATGGCATGGCGGTGATGTTCATCACCCACGATTTCGGCGTGGTGGCGGAAATCGCCGACCGGGTCGCGGTCATGCAGCTCGGACGCATCGTGGAACAGGGAACGGCCGGGGAGGTTCTGGACAATCCGCGCCATCCCTACACGCGTGAACTCATTGCCGCGATCCCGCGTCTTGCCACGGATGCGGAGGAAAACCAGCGCAAGGGCACGCCGCTTCTGGAAGTCACGGGCATGTCCAAGACCTACCGCTCCGGCGGCGGCCTCTTCGGGGGCGAGGCGCGGGTGGTGCACGCGGTGAAGGACGTGAGCTTCCGCCTTTATCAGGGGGAGACGCTGGGGGTCGTCGGAGAGAGCGGGTCCGGCAAGTCGAGCGTCGGGCGCTGCCTCGTGCGTCTGCAGGAAACCGACACCGGCGCGGTCCTGATGGATGGCGAGGACATGGCGCTGCTCTCGGGAGAGCGACTGCGCAAGGCGCGCAAGTCGATCCAGATGATCTTTCAGGATCCCTATGCCTCGCTCAATCCGCGTGCGCGTGTCGGGCGCATCATCGCGGAAGGTCCGATCGCCCACGGCGAGCCGCGCGGGCGGGCCTACGAGCGGGCGGCGGAACTGCTGGAACTTGTCGGCCTGGGGGCGGCGGCGATCGATCGCTTCCCGCACGAGTTTTCCGGCGGCCAGCGACAGCGTATCGGCATCGCCCGGGCGCTTGCGCTCGAGCCCAAGGTGATCGTGGCGGATGAAGCGGTGTCCGCTCTCGACGTGTCGATCCAGGCCCAGGTGCTGGACCTTCTCGCCGATCTCAAGGAACGGCTTGACCTGTCTCTGGTCTTCATCACCCATGATCTGCGCGTGGCCGCCCAGATCTGTGATCGCATCGCGGTCATGCAGCGGGGCGAGATCGTGGAGATCGGGCCCGCACACCGTATCTTCAACGCGCCGCAGAGCGCCTATACCAAAAGCCTCATCGAGGCGATCCCGGGCCGCGAGAAGGAACTCGCCGCCGCTGTCTGATTTGCCGTCGCCGGTCCCGGCGGCGGTTCTCCAGGAACACGAGGACAAAATGCTGGACGCTTCCCTGGCTCGCGACATTCTGCGGGCGGTCGATGACGGCTTCGAGGACCAGATCGCCTTCACCGAGGCGCTTGTCCGCTATCCTTCGCTGCGCGGCGCGGAAAAGCCGGCGCAGGATTTCATCGCCGGCGTTCTGGCGGAACGCGGTTATGACGTGTCGACCTTCGCCATCGACATCGACAAGATCCACGACCATCCGGGCTTTTCTCCGGTGGCGGTCGATTATTCCGAGGCCGTCAATGTGGTCGCCACGCACCGTCCGCGTGAAGAGAAAGGAAGATCGCTCATCCTCAACGGCCACATGGACGTGGTGCCCGAAGGCCCGCATGACATGTGGGAGGTCTCGCCCCCGTATGAGCCGAAGCGGGAGGGGGACTGGCTCTACGGACGCGGCGCCGGCGACATGAAGGCGGGCATCGCCGCCAATCTCTACGCCCTCGATGCGTTGCGCCGGCTCGGCTATCAGCCGGCCGCACGCGTGCATTTTCAAAGCGTGGTGGAGGAGGAGTGTACCGGAAACGGTGCTCTCGCCTGTCTGGTGGAGGGCTACACCGCGGATGCGGCGATCATTCCCGAGCCGGTCGAGGAGCAACTGGTGCGCGCCAATGTCGGCGTGCTCTGGTTCGAGGTCGAGGTCGCGGGACATCCGGTGCACGTGCGCACCGCCGGAACCGGGTTCAATGCCATCGAGGCCGGATATCGGGTCATCGAGGCGCTGAAGGATCTTTGCGAGGACTGGAATGCGGAGAAGGCGAACTATCCGCATTTCGCCGAGCTGGACCACCCGATCAATTTCAACGTCGGCAAGATCGAGGGAGGTGACTGGGCGTCCTCCGTGCCGGCCTGGTGCCGGCTCTCATGCCGCATCGCCATCTATCCGGGCGACGATCCGGCCGCGCGTGCCCGCCAGATCGAGGAACATCTGGCGGCGCGTGTTGCCGACGACCCGTTCCTTGGCAACCGCCTGCCCAAGGTGACCTGGAACGGCTTCTTCGCACGCGGCTACGTGCTCGAGGAAGGAAGCGATGCTGAAGAGGTGCTTGCCAGGTCCCATCGGGTCGCAAGCGAGCGGGACCTCACCAGTTTCGTGACGCCGGCCTATCTCGATGCCCGTGTCTTCGTCATCTATGCGGGAATGCCCTGTCTCGTCTACGGACCCAGGTCGGAGAGCGTTCACGGCTTCGACGAACGCGTCAGCCTTGAGTCCATCAGGCGGGTCACGGGCACCATCGCGCTCTTCATCGCGCAGTGGTGCGGGCTCGAGAAGATCGATGACGGCGGGGAGGGCGCGCGCGATGCGGGCTGACTCCGGACCGGTGGAAGGTGTTTGCCTGTCGAAGAACCTCGATCTGAAGGCGCTTTTCGGCGATGTGTTCGAGCGCTTTGCTCCGGGTGTGCGCCTGCTGTCGCCGGAGGAGGTCGAGGATCCCTCCCGGATCCGCTTCGCGCTTGCGTGGAAGCCGGAGGATGACGCTTTCACGCCCTACGGCAATCTCGCTCTCGTCTCGTCGATCGCGGCCGGCGTCGACAGTCTTCTCGCCTGCCCGAGCCTGCCGCCGGATGTCGCGGTCACACGATTGCGGGACCCGGACCAGGGCGCGCTGATGGCGGGCTTCGCCGCCTGGCACGTGATCTGGCACCATCGCAACATGGGAGCCTTTCTCGAGGCCGAGGCCGCAAGCGAATGGCTTGGCGTCGGGCGCTACGCCGGGTTCTCCGCTCCAAGGACATGCACGGTCGGCGTGCTTGGCTACGGGTTGATGGGCAAGGCCGTGGCGCGGGGTGTGGCGACACTGGGCTTTCCCGTCGTTGCCGCCCTGCGCAAGCCGCGCGATGAAGCGCCGCCGCCGGGAGTCCGTTTCGAGGTGGGGGCGAACGCCATCCGCGATACCGCCGCTGAAAGCCGGATCCTGATCAACGTCCTGCCGCTGACGGAGGAAACCCGCGACGTGCTCGACGGGAAACTCTTTTCGGTCATGCCGGAGGGATCTGTCCTGATCCAGCTCGGGCGTGGCGATCATCTAGTGGATGCGGATCTTGATGCGGCGCTCGACAGCGGGCGGCTTTCGGCGGCATCGCTCGATGTCTTTCGCCAGGAGCCCCTGCCGCCGGAGCACCACTGGTGGCGGGATCCGCGCATCCTGATCACGCCGCACAAGGCGAGCGACAGTTCCCCGCGTCTGGTGGCCGAACAGGTCGCGGCCGCGGTCAAGGACGTCCTGGCGGGGCGCATGCCGGAAACGGCCGTCTGCCGCGAGGATGGATATTGAGGGAGAGGCCCTGGACATGAAAGCGATCTTCGACGAGCGACAGCTCCTGCACGATCCCGAACGTTACTTTCGTCGGGGTGCCTATATTCCGCATCCCGAGCAGCCCCAGCGCGCGGTGCTCATCCGCGACATGCTGGCGAGGAACGGTTTTCCGATCGAGCAGCCGCGCGACTTCGGCCTCGATATCGTCAAGCGGGTGCATGATCCCGACTATGTCGACTTCTGGAAGGATGCCCACGAGCGATTCCGCGCCGAGGCGGGGGATGCGGAGGCCATTCCGACCTATCACCCGGGCCATCGTCCCGGCCGCCGGTCTTCGTCGATCTACGGTCAGCTCGGCTGGTACACGACCGACACGTCGACGCCGCTGACCGCTGGCACCTGGGAGGCGGTCTACTGGTCGGCCCAGACGGCCATCGAGGCTGCGGAGCGCATTTGCGGCGGGGAGAGGATGGTCTATGGCCTGTCGCGCCCGCCGGGGCATCATGCCATGCGCGAGGCCGCGAACGGCTTCTGTTTCTTCAACAACGCAGCCATCGCCGCCGAGGCGCTTCGTCGCAAGTATTCCAGGGTCGCGGTTCTGGACATCGACACGCATACGGGCAACGGTACGCTGGACATCTTCTACGAGCGCGCGGACGTGTTCGTCTGCTCGCTTCACGTCGATCCGGACGTCTATCCGACTTACTATCTGGGCTATCCGGACGAAACAGGAGAAGGCGAGGGCGAGGGCGCGACGCTGAACCTCATTCTCGATCCGGGCGCCGGGGAGGACGTCATTCTCGGGCGGTTCCGGGAGGGGCTGGCCGCGATCCGTGCGTTCGGGGCGGAGGCGCTTGTCGTGTCGCTCGGCTTCGACATGGCGATGGACGACCCGCTCTCGGTTGTGAAGATGACGGGCAAGGGATTCGACACGATGGCGCGCGAGATCGTGCGCATGAAGCTTCCCACGACCCTGATCCAGGAGGGCGGCTATCTCGGGCCGTCGCTTTCGGACAACGCGGAAATCTACCTGACGGCCAGCCGCGACGAACTGGCCGCCGCAACCACGCGCAAGGTGTGACATGACCCAACTTCCGAATTCCATCGAAGCCCGTGACGTGGCCTTTCAGCTTCACTCCTATACCGATGCCCGCAAGCACGAGGAGGCCGGCCCGCTCGTCATCGACAGCGGCGAGGGTATCTATGTGCAAGACAACAACGGCAAGCGCTACATCGAGGCCATGGCGGGTCTGTGGAGCGTTGCGGTGGGCTTCGGCGAAAAGCGCCTGATCGACGCGGCCGTGCGGCAGATGGAGAAGCTGCCCTACTACCACACGTTCACCCACAAGTCGCACGGACCGTCGGTGGAACTGGCCGAGAAGCTTGTCGGCATGGCGCCGGTTCCCATGTCGAAGGCGTATTTCACCAACTCCGGATCGGAAGCCAACGACACCGCGATCAAGCTGATCTGGTACCGCTCCAACGCCATGGGCAAGCCGGAGCGCAAGAAGATCATCTCCCGCGTGAAGGGCTATCACGGCGTGACCATCGCGGCGGCGAGCCTCACGGGTCTTCCCAACAACCACCGCTCGTTCGACCTTCCCATCGAGCAGGTGCGCCACACCACCTGTCCGCATTACCGCACGGTGGCGAAGCCGGGCGAGAGCGAGGCCGAGTTCGCGAAACGTTGCGCCTCGGATCTTGAGGAACTGATCCTGGCGGAGGGACCGGAGACGGTTGCCGCCTTCTTCGCCGAGCCGGTGATGGGCGCCGGCGGCGTCATCGTTCCGCCGGAAGGGTACTGGGCGGCGATCCAGCCGGTTCTGAAGAAGTACGACATCCTCTTCGTGGCAGACGAGGTGATCTGCGGTTTCGGGCGCACGGGCAACATGTTCGGCACCCAGACCTTCGGCCTGGAGCCGGATATCATGACGCTGTCGAAGCAGCTTTCCTCCTCCTACCTGCCGATCTCCGCGCTGCTGGTGAACGAGAAGGTCTACGGGCCCGTCGCCGACGAGAGCCACAAGATCGGCACCTGGGGCCATGGATACACGGCAAGCGGCCATCCGGTTGCCGCCGCCGTGGCTCTGGAGAACCTCAGGATCATCGAGGAGCGTGATCTCGTCGGGCACGTCAAGGATGTGAGCCCCCGGTTCATCGAGCGCCTCAATGCGTTCGCCGATCACCCCCTGGTGGTGGAAACGCGCGGTCTCGGTCTGATCGGCACCATCGAGGTGGCGCACGAGAAGCACGCCGACGCGCCGGGCGCGCTTGGCGGCAGGCTCAACCGCGAACTTCAGGAGCGTGGCCTCATCTCGCGCAACATGGGCGACGCGCTTGCGTTCTGCCCGCCGCTCGTGATCACCGAACCGCAGATCGACGAGATGTTCGACGTCTTCGCCGGTGCTCTCGATGCGGTGGCGAAGGATCTCGACGCCAGCGCCTGAAGCCTTTTCCGAAACATGCGAAGCGGGATGGGGCGTGGTCCCGTTCCGCTTTGCATCCCCTGCTTGCCTTGCGGCATCCGCAATCCTGCGTGGTTGCAATGAGGCGCCATCATGCCTTCATCTGGTCAGCGCATATTGCGCTGCACAAGGAAGGTGACCGCCATGACCGCTCAACCGGATCGAGGGCTCTTTCATGCACGTTCCGCCGGAGCGTGCCTTGAGGATCTGAGGTCATCCGCGCGCGGCCTGGATGACGCGGAGGCGGGTCGGCGCCTTGCCGCTCACGGTGCCAACCGTCTGCCCGCGCCCGCCGGCCGCAGCCTGCTGGCCCGCATCGGCACCCAGTTCAACAATGTCCTCATCTATGCGCTGATCGCGTCGGCCTGCGTGACGGCGCTGCTCGACCATTGGGTCGACACGGCCGTGATCGTCGCGGTGGTCATCGTCAATGCCGTGATCGGTTTCATCCAGGAAGGCCGTGCTGAAGAGGCCATGGCGGCGATCCGGAACATGCTCGCGCCTCATGCGACGGTCATGCGCGACGGGGAGCGGCGAAGCATCGATGCGGCGGACCTTGTTCCGGGTGACATCGTGCTTGTCGAGGCGGGTGACCGTGTTTCCGCGGACCTGCGGCTTCTCACCGCCCACGGTCTGAAGGCGGAGGAAGCCGTCCTGACGGGCGAGTCCGTGCCGGTGGACAAGGCGGTCGCTCCGGTTTCCCCGGATGCGCCGCTCGGCGACCGGTCTTCCATGCTGTTCAGCGGCACCCTTGTGGCCGCCGGCGCGGGGCGCGGGCTTGTCGTTGCCACCGGCGCAGATACGGAGGTTGGCCATATCTCCGGGCTTCTCGCCTCTGTCGAGACCCTGACCACGCCGCTGCTGCGCCAGATGGATCTTTTCGCGCGCTGGCTGACGGTGTTCATCCTGCTGATCGCGGCAAGCCTGCTCGTCTGGGGCTATTTCCTGGACCATGCGGATTTCGGCGAGCTTTTCATGTCCGTGGTCGGGCTTTCGGTCGCCGCGATTCCGGAGGGGCTTCCCGCCGTTCTCACCATCACGCTGTCGGTCGGCGTGCGCGCCATGGCAAGGCGCAATGCCATCGTGCGACGGCTTCCGGCCATCGAGACGCTTGGTGCCGTCTCCGTCATCTGTTCCGACAAGACCGGCACGCTGACCCGCAACGAAATGACGGTCGCGGCCCTTGCCGCCTGCGGGCATGACTATGTCATCGAGGGAGAGGGCTATGCGCCGAAGGGAGCGGTCCTCTGGCAGGACGCGGAAGCTGATCCGCGCGAGCATTCCGTGCTCGTTGAATGCGCCCGCGCGACGGCCCTCTGCAATGACGCGGAGCTTCAGAACGAGGGCGAAGACTGGCGGGTCGAGGGTGACCCGATGGAGGGCGCGCTGCTCGCCTTCGCCGGGAAGATACAGGCGGATGTATCCGGCTGGGAGCGGGTGGATGCCATTCCCTTCGATGCCGCGCATCGCTACATGGCCGTTCATCATCGCCAGGCCGACGGGACGGCGCGCGTCGACGTAAAGGGCGCGCCGGAGGCCGTGATCGCACTGTGCGGCGATGAACGCACGGCGGATGGCGGCGTGAAACCGCTCGCCGCCGATTTCTGGCACGAGCAGGTGGAGCGCCTTGCCGCGAGGGGGCAGCGGGTTCTGGCCCTTGCCGTCGCTCCGGCCCCGGATGCGGGGGAGGCGCTCGTTCACGATGCCTTGTCCGGTCGCCTCACTCTGGTTGGACTGGTCGGGCTGATCGATCCGCCGCGCCCCGAGGCGATTGCGGCGGTCGCCGAGTGTCATGCGGCCGGCATCGGCGTGAAGATGATCACCGGGGACCATGCCGCCACCGCACGCGCCATCGGCTCGATGATCGGCCTGACCAATTGCGAAGGGGTTCTGACCGGCGCGGACATCGACACGATGGATGATGCCGAACTGGCCGTGAGCGCCGTCGCCACCGACATTTTCGCCCGCACCTCCCCGGCGCACAAGCTTCGGCTCGTCAGCGCTCTCCAGGCGCAAGGGCTGACGGTTGCCATGACGGGCGACGGTGTGAACGATGCTCCGGCGCTGAAGCGCGCCGATGCGGGCATCGCCATGGGAATGAAGGGCAGTGAAGCGGCCAAGGAGGCGGCGGAGTTCGTGCTGGCCGACGACAATTTCGCCTCGATCGTCGCGGCGGTACGCGAAGGACGCACGGTCTATGACAACATCCGCAAGGTCATCAACTGGACCCTGCCCACCAACGCCGGTGAAGCCCTGACGGTAATCGTCGCCCTGCTGGCTGGGGCGGCGCTGCCCATCTCTCCGGTGCAGATCCTCTGGGTCAATCTGGTCACCGCGGTCACGCTCGGGCTCGCTCTTGCCTTCGAGCCCAGTGAGCCGGGCACCATGTCCCGCCCGCCACGACCGCGCAGCGAAGGGCTCCTGACAGGCGCGATCGTCTGGAACATCGCTCTGGTTTCAGGCCTGTTTCTTGCGGCCGTCTACGGCGTCTACACCTATGCCGTCGATCGGGGCTATCCGCCCGAACTCGCACGTACGCTCGCCATGAACATGCTCGTGGTGCTGGAGATCTTCCACCTGTTCTACATCCGCAATGCCCGCAGCGCCTCGCTCACGTTCGAGGCGGCGCGCGGCACCCCCGTCGTCTGGGGCTGCATTGTCACGGTCACACTGGCGCAGTTTGCCATCACCTATATCCCGGCGATGCAGGGCGTTTTCGGGACGGCAAGTGTCCCGCTTGCCGATGGCGTGCTTGTCGTCGCCATCGGCATGGCATTCTTCCTCATCGTGGAGGCGGAAAAGCAGATGCGGCTGGCGTTCAACCGGCTTTCACGCGGGCGATGAGGGAAGGCGCGCGTCAGCGCGCTTTCCGCAGCCAGTCGAGCGTCGCGTCCGTATCTGCGCCAGGCTTGTATTCGGCCCCGAGAGGCCGGTCCCAGCCGAGCCCGTCGATGGTCGCGAAGACATGGGCGTAGTTCAGCTCTCCATGGTCCGGCGCGGCGCGGTCCGGCACGGACGCGAACTGGATGTGACCGATGCCGGGCAGCAGGCGCGTCAGCCGGTTGGTGATGTCGCCCTCCATGAGCTGCACGTGGTAGCAGTCGAACATCAGCTTCAGGTTGGCCGCTCCCACGCTCTCGATGATCGCCCCGGCCTGGTCCGTGGTCGACAGGAAGTAGCCCGGGGCATCATAGCGGTTGAGGGGTTCGATCAGGATGGTGATGCCGTGTGGAGCTGACTGCTCGCAGGCATAGGCAAGGTTCGCGCAGAAGGTGGCGCGTGCGTCGTCTCCTTCCGCGAAGCCGGCCATCACATGGATCGCGCCGGTCCCCGTCGCACGGGCATAGGCGATGGCCTCGTCGATCGCCGCGCGCGCCTCGGCCTCGCGACCGGGAAGGGCGGAAAGCCCGTTCTCGCCACCGGCGACATCGCCGCGCCGTGTGTTGAGCCCCAGCATCGACAGCCCTGTTTCGGACAGAGCGGCCGCGACCTCCCCGGCCGGGAACTCGTATGGCCAGTGGCATTCGACCGCATCGAAGCCAGCCGCTTTCGCGGCGCGGATCGCGTCCGGAAGCGGCCGGTCGTTCCAGAGGAAGCCGAGATTGGCGGAAAATGTCGTCACGTATCCCACTCCACGTCGAATTTCGTTACAAGCGCGCGCACCTGGTCATCGCTGAGCCGGCGTGCCTGATGGCCACGCATGAGGATCGCGAGCCTTGCGGTGTCTTCCAGTTCCTCGATGGCGTTGCAGGCGGCCTCGACATCCTTGCCGGCGACGACCGGGCCGTGATTGGCCAGCATCACGGCACTGCGTTTTCCCGCAAGGCCGCGCACGGCATCGCCCATGGCCGGGTCTCCGGGCATGAAGAAGGGCAGGAGCTTCACCTTGCCGAGCTTCATGATGGCGTAGGGCGTGAGCGGTGGCAGGAAGTTGTCCTCGTCCACCTCCGGCATCAGCGACCATGCCACCGAATGACAGGAGTGCAGATGCACCACCGCACCGGCGGTGGAGCGTGTGTCGTAGAAGGCTGTGTGAAGCGGCATTTCCTTTGTCGGCTTGTCGCCGCCGATCTGCCGGCCGTCCGCGTCGAAGCGGCTTAGGCGCGAGGGATCGAGTCGACCGAAGGACGTGCCCGTCGGCGAGACCAGCAGACCACCATCCGGCGTCCGGGCGGAGATGTTGCCCGTGGACCCTCCGGTCAGCCCCCGGTCGAACATCGATTTGGCGAGCAGGCAGATTTCCTCGCGAAGCCGGGCTTCCTCGCTCATGACGTTTCCTCCAGGCGGGAGAGGGCATCGGCGAAGAAGCTCTCCTTGCCGAAGTTGCCGGACTTCAGCGTGATCGCCACATCCGCGCCGCCACTTCTCGCGAAACACCAGGGCACGCCGGGGGCGACTTCCGCGCCGATCACAAGCCGGTCGATCCCGAGTGCCTTCGTGACCGCTCCGGAGGTCTCGCCCCCGGCGACGACGAAACGCCTGGCGCCCTTTTCCCTTGCGGCGATTGCGATCTCGGCAAGGGCCGCCTCGACGACTTCACCGGCGCGGGCGACACCAAGCTCCGCCTGGGCGGCGCGCACCTGGTCCGGCTCCGCCGTCGCATAGACGAGGGGCGCGGCGTCGAGCGACTGCCTGGAGATCCAGTCCAGGGCCTCCGCCGGCCCTTCACTGGCGAGCGTGAGCGGATCGAGGCGAAACGTCGGCGCGCCGGTCGCGGAATAGGCCGCGACCTGTGCCCGCGTCATGGCCGAGCAGCTTCCCGAAAGCACGATGGCGTCGCGGGCGAGGTCCGGTTTTGTCGCTCCGCCGGTGTCGGCGGCCATGAGGCCGTCCTCGGCGTAGAGGTGGGGCAGGGGCATGGCCAGCGCGCTGCCGCCGGTCATGAGCAGGTCATTGCGGCAAGCCTTGGCGATGACGCCCAGGTCCTCGTCGGCAATCGCATCCACCACCACGTGGGCAACGCCATCGGCCCGCAACGCATCGAGAGCTTCGCGCACCGCCTGCGACCCGCGTGCCACTGTCAGCCGGTCGACGAGGCCGGCAGGGCGCGTCACCTGCGGCTCGATGAGCCGCACAAGATTGCTGTCTCGCATCGGCGTCAGCGGATGGTCCTTCATCGGGCTCTCGGCGAGAAGCTGGCGCCCGACGAAGAGGTTGCCCATGTAGATCGAGCGGCCGTTCTCCGGGAAGGCAGGGCAGTAGATGGTCTGCGCCGCGCCGAGATCCGCCATAAGCGCCTCCGCGACCGGACCGATGTTGCCCTCCGCCGTGGAATCGAAGGTCGAGCAGTACTTCCAGAAAAAGCGTTGGGCTCCGGCCCTTTGCAGCCAGTCGAGGGCTGCCCGGCACTCCGCGACCGCCTCGGCGACCGGGGAGGTCCGGCATTTGAGGGCGATCACCTCGAAGGCGGCCGTGTCGGAAGGGGCCTCCTCGGGAACGCCCATGCGCAGGCTCACCTTCATGCCGCTTCGGGCCAGAAGTCCGGCAAGATCGGTCGCGCCGGTGAAATCGTCGGCTATACAGCCAAGAACCGTCGTCATGCGGTCGAAGTCCTCAGTTCATGTCGTTGTCGGCAGGCGGCCGCGCGAGCGTGGCACGCGTCCGTACGGGGGAGCAAGGCGCGGGCCTCATGCATCTCCGGGAAGGGTGAGACCGGCGGCGCGGGCATAGACCTTGATCACGGCGGCGTCGTCCTCGCCACCCAGGCCCATCTCCGCGGCGGCCTTGAAACGCTCGAGTGCCGCCGACGTCACAGGAGCTTCGAAGCCAGCCGAGCGTGCGATGTCCAGGACGATGCCGAGGTCCTTGGGCCAGATGTTGACCGAGCTTTTCGGCGTGTAGTCAGCATCCACGACATGCGGTGCACGGTTCTCCAGCATCCAGCTCGTGCCGGCGCATTTCGGAATCACCTCCAGAAACGCGGAAGGCTCGATTCCCTGGGTGATGCCGAAGGCCATGGCTTCCGCCATCGTGGCGATATGCACGCCCGCGAGAAGCTGGTTGACTGCCTTCATGGCGGACCCGGCTCCAGCCTCGCGGCCGAGTTCGAAGACTGTTTCGGCGGTTGCGTCCAGCACGGGGCGCGCCGCCGCGAAGGCGTCCGGCGTTCCCGCCGCCATGATGGAGAGCGTTCCGGCATCCGCGCGTGCGGCGCCGCCCGAGATCGGCGCGTCGAGATAGAGCACGCCATGACCGGCGCAGCGTTCAGCCATGGCACGCGCGAACTCCGGCGCGACCGTGGGGCAGGCGATGACGACGCTTCCAGGCTTCATGGCCGGCACGACTCCCGCCGCGCCGAAGAGCACGTCCTCGCATTGGGCCGCGTTCAGAACCACGACCACGAGCGCGTCGGCACGTCCCGCCACGTCCTCAAGCGTCCCGGTCGCGCCACCTTCCGCCTGGAACTGCGCGACACGCTCGGCGGTCACGTCGAAGCCATGGGTCGTTACCCCCGCCCGCACCAGCGACCGGGCCATGCCAAGTCCCATCGAACCCAGTCCGACCAGGGCGACGCGAAATTCACTCATGCTTCTCCTCCCTCTCGCCGGATCCGGCCTGCATGGGCAGGCCTGCACACGACGTGGTGTTTGTATGATGATTGCCGACTGGATCCATATATCGCAAGCCGTGAGTGCGCAAAGAGAGCGGAGCTGTTTTGCGCCCCGCCTGACGGATTTTGCGCTCCGGCCGCATCCTGCGGGGCAGAGTTCGGCAAAGCGTTCGGGAAGCGGCTAGGCGTTTCATCTTGCCGCTTTGGTCATAATCCGGCACCGTAAGCGGATCAGTCCGGTTGATGACCTCTCCGATTCCCGGCCAGTCAGGCCGTGGCTTTCCAGTGTCCGGGATCAGATGCAGATGTTGCCGGGAGGCGAGATGCGCCCGGCCGGACGCATGTTGCCGAGTGACCGGGATCGGACCGGTCCGGCTTTGGAAAATCGTTCGATCGGGGTCGCCCAGAGTGCCGAACAATGTCCGCAATCTCGATCTGAACCTTCTCGTGGTTTTCGAGGCCATCTATTCCGCAGGCAATATCTCCTCGGCGGCCCGCACGCTCGGCGTCAGCCAGCCGACCATTTCCAATTCGCTTGCGCGTCTGCGAGAGTCCCTGGGAGACCCGCTTTTCGTGCGTGCCGGCAGGGGCGTCCAGCCGACGCCCAAATCCGTGCAGCTCATCGAGCCGGTACGCAAGGCGATGGCGCTCATCAACGATGGTATCGCCGACAGCCGCAGCTTCGACCAGGACACGGACACCCGTCATTTCCGTATTGCGCTTGCCGACATGCTGGAACCGGTGGTGATGCCGGCACTGGTGCGCAAGCTTCAGCACAATCGCACGGTTACCATCGAGGCGCTGCCGATTTACGACAAGCGCACCCCGGCCCAGAGGCTCAACGACGGCTCGCTCGACATCGTGATCGGCCCGTATCTTGCCGATACTTCCGATGCCGCCTGTCAGGCCCTTGGCGTTCCGCAAACCGTCGTCGCGGTGCGCAAGGGGCACCCGGAAATTCAGGGAAAGCTGACGCTCGAGGACTACGAGCGCGCGGGGCATGTCGCGGTTTCACCGGAAATGCGCGCCAATCTTCTTGTCGACGAGGTGATCCGCCGGCATCAGATCAAGCGTCATATCGCCTATGCGGTGACGAAGTTCTGGTCGTTTCCGCACATCATCGCGACCACGGACCTGATCGGGCTGATGCCGATCGAGTTCGCGGTCGAGATTGCCCGCATCTATCCGATTGACCTGTACCGCCTGCCTTTCGACATGCCGAGTGCCCAGGCGTACTACATGACCTGGAAGAACAGCCTGTCCGCGGATCCGAGCCACGTGTGGCTGCGTGCCGGTATCGAGGATGCCTTCCAGGAAATTCGCGAGGGGATCGACCGCAGGCTCATTCTGTAGGAGCGGCCATGCTGCGGCGGACGTTCCAGTAGAACCAGGCGCTGAGAAGACCGGCGATCTGCACCGTGACGAGTCCGTACCGAAGACCCGCACCGGTTTGCGTGCCCCCGGCGAGGTCGCTGATCGCCCCGACGATGACAGGCCCGACGGCAATACCCAGGACATTGTAGCAGAACAGCACCATGGTCGTGGCCATGGGCCGCATCACCGCGTCGACACCGCCGTGCAGATGCGCAAGCGTCGGCCCCCAGTAGGCGCTGGAGAAAAGCACCGAGATCGAAAGGGCCAGAACGCCCAGCGGAAGCCAGTCGGTCAGCAGAAAGGCGATGGCGAAGGGTTTCGCCGCGAAGGTCGCGACCACCAGCAGCGTCATGCGGTGGCGCGGGTCGCGTCGGGCGAGGTGATCGGCCAGGCGCCCGGAAAAGAACGTGCCGAGTCCCCCGACGACCCCCGCGACGAACGCCAGGATGACACCGGCCGCAAGCGGCGTGGCCCCGTGCTCGCGGATGAGGAACGTCGCGGTCCAGGTCAGCATCGCAAAGGTCACGATGCCGTTGACGCCTATCGCGAGCGTGAGGTTCCGCAAGCCGGGGTCGGGCGCGATGCGCGCCAGCGTGCGCCGGATCAGGGCACGCCTGTCGTCGCTCTCTCCGGGAAGGCTCCGGCGTTCCGGATCCTTCGTCGTGGTCAGCAGGATTGCGGCGAGCACCAGGCCGGGCAGCCCGGCGAAGACGAAGGCGTAGCGCCAGCCAAGCGTCTGGGTGATGAGACCGCCAAGCACGAAGGCGAGCAGAAGGCCGATGTTGGCGCCGGTCATGAAGGTCGAGATGGCGCTGGCGCGCCGTTCCGGCGGATAGAGATCGGAAATCATCGCGTGGGAGGTGGCCACCGCGCCGGACTCGCCGATGCCCACGCCGATTCGCAGCAACACGAGCTGGGCGAAGCTCTGTGCCATGCCGATCATCAGCGTGAGCGTGCTCCATGCGATCATCGAGACGCCGATGATGTTGCGACGGTCGAAGCTCACGGCAAGACGCGCGATCGGAAATCCGAAAATCACATAGGCGACCATGAAGGCGGGGCCGGCGAGCAGACCCAGTTCGGTATCCGAGAGGGAAAACTCGGCGCCGATCGCAGCCAGGCAGATGTTGACGATATGACGGTCGAGCTGGTTGACCGCCAGGATAGAGGTCAGGAGAAAAAGCAAGCGGCGCTGCTGTCGCGCGCTTTCAGCCGTCATGCGGGTCACCCGGACTGGAGAAGCGACTGACCCGCTCGGGTCAGTGCAAGAGGTGGCCGACAGTTCCGTCCATCGGAGCACGCTTGTCAAATGCTATGGTGCCAATCGCGAAGACGTCCCGCCAAGCCTTGCATCTTATCCGAATGCCTGGGCGGCAAGCGCAAAGGTCGAGAAGTCCCGGCTCGTGACAAGCGGGTGTCGGCTCAGGACCATTCGCGTACCCCCGCCGACCGGATTGAGGCCATGCTCTTCAAGCATGTCGCCGAGCCCTGATCCGGCATCCGTGTCAACGCGAAGGAACCGACCCGCGGACGTGTCCAGAACAGCGGCCAGCAGGCTGCGGGCGCTCGCAAGGTCGCGCGCGACGAGCGGTCCCGCAACCTCGCCAAGACCAAACGGGCGAGTGATGACGAATCCTGAAAGGGCACTGCCCCTGACAAGCTTCAGCGCGCGGCCCTTGCGAAGACACGCGGCGAGAAGGTCCTTGCGGTCGTGCGAGCCTGCCTTGCGGTCGGCGGCGGCGAAGTCTTCAAGGTCGGCGAGCCCGGCGGCAACCGGACGGGCGTCATCTGGCTTTCCGTCCCGGCGCGGCGTTGCCGGCGGACGAACGATGCCCTGATGCTGGACAATTCGCCCCGCGTCGCGAAAACCGAGTTTTTCATAAAGGGGAGCGCCCTCGGGCGTCGCGACGAGCCTCCATTCGTCGGGGTCCGCGAGCGTCATCGCCTTTTCGAGGATGTGTCGGCCGAGTCCCGTGCCACGCCGGGCACGTGCGACGAGCACCATGTTCACGGCCACCACCGGGCCAAAGGGGGTGACGAGAGTGGTCGCCACCACCTCGTCGCCATCGAGCAGGGCCAGGCCCCGGGACAGGGCGAGAAAGAACGACCAGTCGTCGCGCGTGTGCGGCCAGCCGGCTTCCCGGCTGAGGGCGAGCGCGCCCTCAATGTGCGACCGACACGCGGAAACGGGCTCGGGACGTGAATTGGGCATGCGTTAGGGCAAGGCGACGGCGAACGCTTGTCAGCCGTGGAGGATGTCGAGAGGCTCGTCGAACTGGACGCCAAGCTCGGTGGCGGTACGCCAGCGAACATGCGCCTTCATAGAGATATCCTCGTTGACGATCTGCAGCAGGAAAGTGTCCGGCACACCGACTGTGCTGGGCAGCTTGAGCAGCGCGCCTTGCTCGGAAAGATTGCGGATGCGGCAGTCGTAGACACTGATATTGTTGTCGAGCACGATCTTTCCGCTTTTCAGCGTGCGGTGGCGCGGACTTGCGCGCCGCTCAAGATTGGACATGGCTCTGCCGCTCCCGAAGCGAGACTCTGACGTTAAATAAGACTGCTTTGCCTTAACAATCCACCCCATATGCGGCGGTTTCTGGCAAGCTTTGGGGTGATTTCTGGTGATGCCCTTTCGGGCGCGACGGAAGCTTTGCCTGCCTGAGCCCCTGCCTGAGCCATCGTGTCGCGGTGCCGATACGCCGCCCTGCAGTCTTGACCCTGTCACGCTGTGCGGGCAATCCAGTGCCAAGACACCCAGCCATGCGCGAGGTTACCGCAATATGACACTTCTGCTGATCGGCCTCATTCTTTTTCTCGGGGCACACATGCTGCCGGTTCTCGCGTCCCGGCGCGAGGCCCTTGTCTCCCGTTTCGGAGGGGCGGGGTACAGGATCGCCTTCAGCATTCTGGCCGGAATCGGTTTCGTTGCGATCGTCTACGGCTACGGCATGGCACGCGCCGCCGGTCCGGTGGCCCTGTGGTATCCGCCCGTGTGGACACGTCACCTGACCCTTCTGCTCATGGTTCCGGTCTTCGTTCTTCTGGTCGCGGCCTATCTGCCGACCGGGCACATTCGCAAGCGGACACGTCATCCCATGATCCTGGCGGTGAAGATCTGGGCTTTCGCACATCTTCTCGCGAACGGGGATCTCGCGTCGGTGCTTCTCTTCGGGACATTTCTCGCCTGGGGCGTGATCGACCGGATTTCGCTCAAGCGACGCGGCGTGGCCGGAGGCGCGGGTGCGGCGACGGTTTCGGCCGGCTCCGATGCCATCGCCCTGGTCGTGGGGCTCGGGATCTATGTCGCCTTCGTGCTCTGGCTGCACCCGCTGCTCATCGGCGTTCCGGTCATGTAGATCCGTCCGATCCGGGCGCCCTGCCTCACTTGCGCCACGATGGCGCGAGAGGGAGGCGGGGAGCTTGGGAGATGGGCGCGGGACGGTCCTTTTTCACAGGTGCCGGCCGGGCAAAGGCCGTTTGCCAGGTCCCGGGCAAATGGATATGGTGGCGCCGCTTCGGCCCGGGGCCGATCCGTCACAGTCATCGTCAGGAATTTTCAGCGCATGTCGGACATTTTTCGCGAGGTCGACGAGGAAATCAGGCACGAGCGCTACAAGCGCCTCTGGGATCGCTTCGGCATCTACCTGATTGCCCTTGCCGTGCTCGTCGTGGTGGGCACCGCGGCCTATCGCGGCTGGCTCTACTGGCAGGAGCAGGCCGCGCGTCAGGCCGGTGACGTCTTTGTCACCGCGAGCCAGCTTGCCGAGGACGGCAAGTATGACGAGGCCGCCGCGAAGCTTGAGGAACTGTCCGACGCGACGGGCGGCTTTCCCGCCCTGGCGCGCCTGCGGGCCGCTTCGCTGGAGGCCTATTGGCGACCAACTACGACGTGCTCTTCCTGCGCACGCTCGTCGAGCAGCGGCAGCTCGCGCGCGAGCACGCGCTCGACTGCCTGCGCCGGATCGACGCCGCGGGGGCCCGCGCCCCCACGGCGTATCAGGCCGTGCTGCACCTCGACATGGTCGACGAGGGCACCGCCCGCAAGACGCACACCCGCGTCATGGCCCACTTCGAGCAGAGCGGCGAGGCCGTGGTCCGCGTCAGCCAGGAGGAGGCCGTGCGAGGCGTCTCCGACGAGGCGCCGGCCCTGCCCCAGAGGCCGGCGACCCCG
>PBLF01000019.1 GCA_002722295.1 Stappia sp.
CAAAGCAGATGCGCTACCAGGCTGCGCTATACCCCGACGACTGGATTTCTGCGGTTTATCCGGCATCGGCCATGTCAGTCAAGCAGGAACGAACAGGGAATTTGTGGGCCAATTCGTCATGCCGGGGCAATCGAGTCCCGGAATAGTCCCGGAATCCGGGGCGCGGAAATCTCATTTTGTTCTGCCTGCGATTGATCCCTATTCCGAATCTGATTGAGGTCGCCATACTCACCCCATGCCCTCACGCTATCCATATGGCACGGTCGGACAGCTCATGGAGGACCGGTGTCGGGTCTATGCGCACTGCCTCAATCCGCGCTGCCTGCTTTCCGTGTATCTGGATCTCGAGCGGATCGCCGCCGAGCGCGGCATGACCTACGACATCATCGGCATAGGCGCGCGCCTGCGCTGCACCAGGTGCGGGCACCGGCCGTCGCAAGTCGCGCTGATTCCAGACTGCGGAACGCCCGAGGCCGCGCCACAGGGGATGCGCTACCGGTATTCGAGGGAGTGAAACAAAAGGCCGGGCGGCAAGACTGCCGATCTTCTGCCAGCGCATCTATCGAATGGGCATTTGCAGTTTTCAGTTTCGAAGCGCCGAAAAAATGTTAACAGAGTGTCCTTACAGTACCATATGGCTAGGGATGGGGCGGCATAGGAAGCCGGGCTATGATGGGAAATCTAAATCGGGAGATCGTCTGGATCTTGCCGTACCGCCGGCCGGAAGAGATCCCCATGTCTCGAATGGGCGAGTACATTACTCATCTCGCCACCATGCTGGGCTACGACACGTCTGTGCACCTTTCCCGCGTAGAGCGGGGCAGCACTCGTTTGGTGGCTCAACCAAAAGATGGCAAGGCGTCTCAGGCAGCCCGAGCGAATATAGCAGCCATACGAAATGGAAACGCACCGGCGGCGGCCAGGAGCGCATATCAGCGGATTGAAAACCTGCTCTGCAGGGATGGCGGCGCTGCACATCTGCAAATCGGAAGTGCGACGGTCCTAAGGTTCAAGGGCCGAGACAGCGACACGGAACCGGCGAGAGGACTGGTGGACACGGGAGTGGTCACCGGAAACCTTTATTCCCTGTCCGCTGAAGACTCCGGCGCGCTGAAAGCTCGCATTCGCCGTGACGGAGGCGCCGGGCACATACGCTGTCGCGCCGAAAGTAGATTCACTGACAAGCTTCGTCAAAATTTGTTCAAGAACGTCCGACTTCGGGGAAAGGGTATTTGGAAGCAAACCGCTGCGGGAGAGTGGCATTGTGACGACTTGGAAATCGTTGACATATGGCCACTTCAGACAAGCACATTGCAGCTAGCTATTGAAAGCCTTCGCAATATTCAAGCGGACTGGAAAGACGACCCGCTGAATGACTGGCGCGAAGCAGACAAAGAAGATGGTGCCGCTTGAAAGTGGCCGTCGACAATACCGTGTTGACGCTCATGCTTCATCCCGAAGCCAGGACACCATTGCATCCGGAGACAAAGTCTCCAATAGAGCACTGCGTGCAGCGCGTCCAAGGACTGATACTCACCGTCAATAAAAGTGGCGGCAAGATAATAGTTCCATCTCCATGCTTGGCAGAAGTCCTATCGTCTGACGAAGCGTCGGAAGAATATGTATTCCAGCTACAATCTCACGCCGCTATCGAGGTTGCAGAATTTAGTGCGCGGTCGGCCGTCGATTTTGGCCGGATGATGAGGAAAGCAATCCGCGCGGGAGACAAGCGGGGTGGTCAGCCTGGACCGTGGCAACACGTAAAGATGGATCGAATGATTGTTTCAATCGCCCAGTCGCACCGTGTTGACATGTTCGTGTCCTGTGATGAACGGCAATGTGCATTTGCCAAGGAAGTTGGCCTCAAGGTGGTGGGGCTGCACGAACTTGAAATTCCCCAGGATCTCGCTCAGAGAGATTTACTTTCAGATTGCTAGGTCATTCCTAGCGTTGCCCCACAAACGCAAAAAGCCCGGCGCGATCCCTCGCGCCGGGCTCTTTCATGTCCGGACCACCGCCCTACTTCCCCTGCCAGCCTCGCAACGCCCCGGTGATCCGGTCCCAGTTGCTGCCGATGGTGACGGTGGCGAGCATGACAAACCCTCCGAACCACCACGCGGCTTTCGCCAGCCGCCCCCCGGTCTCGAGCTGCACCTGACGCCGGTTGTAGTCCGCGACCGCCGGCTCAATCGCCTCGACACGCTCCGCCACGGACCGGATCTCCCCGGCCGCGTGCAGTTGCTCCCGCCGCAGCTCCTCCAACGCCTTGTACATGCCCTTGCGGCTGGTGGCGGACGATTCCCGCTCGCTGCGAAACTCGGCAACCATGGTCTCGAAACCGCCAACCAGCCGCCCGACGCTCATGGTCAGTTCGGTCACCGCCCTGCGGAGCGCCTCGATCTCCGCATCGCTCAACGGTCTGCCCCCCTCGCCGCATCGTGCCGGGCACACTCGCTCCGCGTCCACACGCGCGCGCCGCACAGGCCGGCCACGGTGTCGTCAATCGCGTCCTGATCCCGGTCGGTCAGTCCCCGCGCGCCGACCAGAGACACGCCGACGATGCCACGCGCCGAGGCCCTGAGGTCATCGTGAACGGCACTCGTCGTCTGCGTTGTTCCACACGCCCCCACGATCAACGCACAGCCGACGCCGCACGCGAGCCCGATCCGCCGCATTGGTGATGTCATTGATTGCCGCCTCCGTTTCCTGCCGTGCCTGCTCCAGCGCGGCCGCGGCGCCCTGCTCCGCGCCGCGCTGGTATTGCCGTTCGCCGTACAGCCACAGCGCCCCGGCCCCGATCGTCGCGGCCGCCACCACCACGACCACGATCCGCCCGGCGGAGCTGGAGACCAGCCCGCCGAACAGCGTCTTCAGGATCGCCCAGGCCGCGCCGATCATGCCGGCACCTGCCCTGGGGCGGTCATGACCCACGGCGGAATCCAGACACGCATTGGCCCGAAACCAACGGTCGTGAACTCGGACTCCGGCCACTCGGAAACACCGTCACTTCCCTCGGTGTAGCGGGTTCGAACGATCCCGCCTGACACGTCCACAACCTCATAAACCTCCAGATCGGCACGACAGGTTGTGTAGAGGTCACCAGCAGCCGGCACCCATTGATGACACTGGTAATATTTGTGCTGCAGCGCCTCGAGTTTTTGCTGAGGGGTCAGTTTCATTTCAGGAACCTCCGCACCAGCAGCACCACCAGCGCCAGCACCAGGAGCGCCATTCCGGCGACGCCAAGCCACGCCAACGGCGAGGCCTCCTGATCGGTGCCCGCAGCCGCATCGGGCGTGACGGCCGGCGGTTCCGTCAGGGGAGATGAGTCCGTCGCCGACGTCTCGCCCGGCACGGTCACGGGGCCGTCGAGCCCGGCGAGGCAGATTTCCTTCTCCTTGGCGCGGCGGTTGACGAGCCCTTGCAGCACCCGCCCCCCTGCCCGGTTCCAGCGCGGGAGCTGGTTGCACGCGCCACGCAGGTCACCCGCATTCGCCAACCGCACCAGCGTCGAGCGGCAGAACGCGCCAGTGCCGATGTTGTAGGCAAGCGAAAGAAACGCCGTGTACGGCCCGTCGGGAATCTCGTCGGGATGGTCCAGGCAGGCGCGCATGTCCTGCTCGAACTCGATCAAGGCATCACCGAGCATGGCCCGGCATTCCTCGGCCGTATGCCGATCGCCCATTTCCACACCACGCGTTTCGCCATAGCAGACGGTCGGCACGCCGACCGGATCCAGATAGGCCGTCGTGCGCAGGCCCTCGAACCCGCCGATCAGCCCGGCCGCGGCGATGCCGAGTGCGGACAGCGCCCCCGCGATTTTAAGTCTCGTTCTCATCTTCAAACTCCTTCTGTGCGATGAGCCGGGCGACGAACGCACCGCCGGCGGACAGTCCTGCCAGCGCGGACATGAGCCGCGCCGGCAACAGGTCGCCGAGGTAGGGCATCCCCACCTCGGCAGCGGTCAGCAGGGCCGCGAGCGCCATCAGGCGCACGCTCCAGGCGCGCCGCAGCACGCGGCGCCAGTCGCGGGAAAGCCGCATAGCCGTCTCCATCGATCGGGCACGAAAAAGCCGCCTCCGGATGCCGGGGCGGCGGATGAACGGTCAGTCTGTTCGGGCGCGAACGCCCGCGGGGTCAGGCGGCCGGCTTGGCCTTGGGCGTCCCGCCCGCCGCCTCCTTCAGCTTCTCCACCTCCGCACGCAGCGCCTCGAGCTGACGGCGGGCCTCGGCGAGCTGCGCTTCGGCGATGGCCCGCGCGCCGGCCTCATTCGCCCGGGCAACCGCCAGATCCCGCACGGTCTCGGAGAGTGAGCCGAACGATGCCTGAAGCCCGTGCCCCTGCAGGCGGGCAGCGGCGTTGTCGGTCGCGGTGGCGGTGGCGCCAGTGTCGGCGGCGCCAGTGTCGGTGGCAGTTTCGGTCTTGTCGGTCATGTTGTGATCCTCATGGTTTCAGGTGTGGGAAAAGGTCGGGCGTCACGCCCTCACGCCCAGGGCGCAGGACGGGGAACCGTCGAGGGCTCGGATTTCTCGGCCAGCATCGCCGCGAGCCGCGCCTCGAGCGCCGGCACGTCGAGCAGGCCGGACACCCACGCCGTCACGGTCGCGGCGTCCAGCGCGTCGAAATCCGTGAACGCCTCCGGGTCCGGCTCCGGCAGCGTGACAGAGCCATAGACCTCCGCGTCATGCGTGCCGTCGTCCGCCCGCAGCCGCCAGTGCACCTCGCACACCACGTCGACCAACTCGCCGACCACGGGCTTGGTGCAGAACTGCGGGAAACTCCATGTGTAACTCGTGGTCATGTCATCCTCACCAGGTTGAAAGGGCAGCGCGCACCCACGTATCCGTGGCCGTGCAGACGTAGACATAGGACGCGTCCCAACAGACTGTTCCGACCTCTCCGGGTGCAGATGCGGATGCAGGTGTTCTCGTGCCCCGCACGCGAATAGCGTCGGAGTTGATGTCGATCTTTTCGGTGGGAGAGGGCGTTCCGACGCCGAGGTTTCCGGTCGATGCGACGTAGCGCATGAACTCGGTTGCGCCCGAGACCCATCTCACGCTCTCGACGGCAGAGCCATAGAGGTACGTGAAATAAGGTGATCCATTATTGTCAGCGAGGATTTCAACCCTAGAGGAGTTCCCTGTCCCGCCGATCATGCGATGCCTGACCGCCGCGGCGGAGCCGGAGACGCTGTTGATAATTCCTACATCTGTCGATCCATCGTAGTCGTGTCGGAACACGCCGCGCCACGTCACGCCATAATCGCCGCCAGTCGATCCGACTGCCAGACCGGCACTGGTGATGCGGGCAATCTCAGTGCCACCAGGGCGGAATCTGAAATCCGGCAGGTCGAGATATGCGGCCGTCAGCGCCGGACCCGCCGCCAGCGTCAGATACGGGGAGCCGTTTCCGTCCGCCAAATCGAGATTGAGGTACGAGTTTCCCGTTCCAGTCGATAGTTGCAGTCTGGATCGGGCACTGGCACCTGTTGCCGCATTGCGGAACCGGATGAGGCTGAGAGCGTCTTTGTTTTCAAAAACGTCAAGGATGTATCCGGGAACCGTGGTGCCAATGCCAACGCGGCCTAAACTGTCGACGCGGACTCGCTCAAACGAGTCCGTCCAGAACGACATGTAATTGGAGTTGTGATCGTAGCGGATTTGCCCCTTGTTGATTTCAGACTCGTGGCCGAACATTATCGCCCCGAGTTTATTGGATAGCGTCTTGATATACAGGGCGGCGTTGCTGTCGCCGTGCTCGATCAGCGCAACAGTATTGACGTCCTCACTCCCCCCAACAGCACTCCCCTGACGCACATGCAGCCGGCGGCGCGGCGTATCCAGCCCCGTTCCGACGCCGACACGACCGTTGGCATCTGCCAGCCACCGCACCTCGCCTCCTGTCACCGCAGCGATCTGGTCTGCAGCCGGGAAAAACAGTCCGGTGTTCGTGTCTCCGTCGTTCGCAATCGACGGCGCGGCGGCGCTGCCGTCCGCGAACAGCGATTGCCCGGTGAACGAGGTGTCGGCAAAGCTGGCCCCCTCGATCGCCAGCCCCGTGACGGTCACCTTGCCCGTCTCGCTGTCAATGCGGAGCACATCCGAGTAGGTGAGCGGCGAGCCGTCCGGGCTGTGCTGGATGACAAAATCATCCTCGCCGCCCGGCATCCCCCAGCGGAAGCGCTCGTCGCCGTTCTCGCGCAGATAGACGAGCGCCGCATCGGCAGGCGTCGCGCGGTCGAGGGGGACCAGCTTCGAGGCCCCGGCCCCGTCGAGCACGGAGTCGATGCCGTCCAGCAGGTCGTTCAATTTGGTCAGGATCTCGGCTTCGGTGGCCATGAGCACCTCTCATGCGGGCACAAAAAAGCCGCCTCGGATCACCGGGCGGCGGATGGGCAACAGCGGTGGCGTGGACGGTCAGTTGAACCCGCCGACGGCGAGAACGTAGTCGAAGGTCAGCGTCGGGATTTTGAACTGCAATCCGAACTGCTGGCCCGCCACCTTGTAGTCTTCGCGGATCTTCAGCTCGCCCCCGTCGAACACCGGCGTCAGGAGCTGCAGTTGCGTTGCCACAGCGCCCCAGCGCGCCGGCTGCCCGGGAAACCACACACCGTAGAACCGGGGCACGCGATGCACCGTCGCCAGCGTGCCGCCGATGGCCATCCAGTCGCGATCCCAGATCTCGGAGTCCAGCCGCACCATGCCCTGGGCAAACGTGCTGCCAGCCCGCACGGGCCCGCCGGAGACGTCCCACAGGCGCGTGCCACCGGCCCCGCCAGACCCGCCGTTGACCTCGGGAATCGTGATCGAGCCGGTGTAGACGTCGGTCAGATATTGCCGGCTGTCCTCGCTATCGAAGGTCGGCGTGCCGTCATCGGCCCACATCTGCAGTCGTCCGGCATCGAGCCGCACCTCGCCACCCGACGAGGACGTGCCGCTGCCATAAACCCGTGTGTCGAGGGACGTGCGGTCGATGACCGGCGTCGAGTACCTGGTCCACCCGAGCCCATCGAGCCCCCAGATCGGATAGGCCGCCTCCGGGAAATAGGGATCGACTGTGATCGTCGTCCCGAAATACGTCGGGATCGGCGTCACTCCGGTGCCAAGCCGGATGTGACTGGTGTTGTGGGTCACCAGTCCGCTTTGAAACCAGAATTCGGTAGCGGACAGGAAGAAGACGTCGTCGGGATCGATCGGCATGGCGTCACACCGGCAGCGGGAAGTTTGTGAGGACGACGCGGTAGTCGAGATCGTAGGTGAACGACGTCAACGGCGCATAGTCGGGCGAGGTGAAAAGCTCGGGCTGAACATCCGTGATCGTCACATGGGTGTCGTTCACACCCACCTGCAGGTTTTTGCCCAGATACCAGCCGCCGTAGGGCGCAACGATGTCGCTGCCCAGTTGCACCGTGCCACTCATGGGCACGGTCCCGGTCGTGAATGCCGTCGCCGTGTTGAACGACGGCGTCCATCCGTCCGTCGTGCGCGCCCTCAGGTTGAGCGCGGCCCCCAGGATGAACGGCGTGAAATCGTACCCGTGCGCGTGGATGTTGTAGACCCGCTTGGCAACGGCATCGTAGCCGCCCGCCTCGAGCGTGAGCGTGCCCTCGATGACTTCGCGGTTGGTCACATACGGCAGCGCCGAATGAAACAGCACACGACCGATATCCGCGTGCGGGTCCGCTTCGATAGCCTCGGACTTGTCGCCCGTGTAGATCGCGACGCGACCGTCGTCGCCGATGTAGGAGGTCAGCTTGGTCATGATCCACTCACGATCCGGATGTAACCCGCGTCATAGTTGGTATCCATCGTCTCGTCGGCGGAGCGGATGCGCCCGCCGATGGCATTGAGGAACACGAGGTTGTTGATGGTGACCCGGCCATCGTCGATGACGAACACGGGGACGGTGTTGCCGCTGCCGTCGTCGATGACGAACTGGTCGACATTGATCGCCATGCGCGAGCTGAGATCGCTGAGGATCTGCAGTGCCAGCCCGGAGGTTTTCCAGTCCGGCGTTCCTTCGGTGCCCGCGTTGAGCTGCAACAGGAATTCGGCGACCACGCCCGATGGCAGCGTGCCGGCATTCGCCGAGAAGCGAATGAACCCGCCGGCGAAAAAGCCGTTCAACGTCGCCTCGACCTGATTGATGGCGGTCGCCCGCGCCTCGCTTTCGCTCGTCACGGCCTCGTCGACATAGGTCACCGACGCCTTGCCGTCGATCTGGTCCGTCAGTTCGGTCTCGAGGGTTTCGATCGCCGTGACGCGCGCCGCTGTCTCGTCGGCTGTCAACTGCACCGCGTGGGTATAGGCCGCGCGCGAGTGCTCGCTCGTGCGTTCCAGCCGGTCGACCCTGTCCGCGTCCCCGGTCACCTCGTTGACGATCCGGTGAATCTGTTCGAACAGCGAGGTATCGGCACTGTTGAAGATCTCGGAGGCGGATCGGGTCCGCTCGCCGGCGGCATCCACAAGCGCGCCCGCCGAACCGACGATGAAATCCCCGCCCGTGGTAACGGACACCCACTCCGACCAGGTCACCCGCCGCGCCGGAAACGTCGTGATCGAGGTGCGCACCTCATAGTCGGTGCCGGCCATCAGCCCGCCGGCGATCACCGTGCCGTCCCATGTGCCGGACGCCGGGCGCGCGACGGTGCGGCTCTCGCCCGTCCCGGTGTCCCCATCCCGGCGGTACTGGATTTCCACGGTGCGGATGGTCTCGTCAGCAACCGCGTCCCACGAGACGGCGAGCGCCGGCAGCGCCTGACCGTCCGCGCCCGTGAGCGTCGTCGCCTGCACCAGCAGGCCCGACACATTCGTCGGGCGGGCCGGCAGCGCCGGCGGGGTCGGGATCACCGGAACCGTGGTCACGTCCCCGGCGCCAACCGCATAGACGCTGGCGGCGATTTCCGCGAGCGAGACGACAATCACGTCATCGCCGGTCGACATGCTGGTGCCGCTGATTGTCCACGTGCGCCCACGCCAGGTGATCCAGTCGCCGACCTCCAGCGTGCGCGCCTCCAGTCCCAGCACGATCGAGGCCCGCGCCTGCATCCGCCCGCGCCGGAACGAGATCAGCAGCAGACGACGCCCCTGCGTCGCGCTCGGCACCTGTTGCAGCGTCACCGGCGCCGGCCGCGTCTCGCCCCCGTCCTCCGATTTGAGAGCGGTATCGCCGATCACCGGTTCGATATCGGCGAGCTCGAACAACTGGTCGGGATCGGAATACTGCCCATACAGCTCGTTGACGAGATCCTGTCGCGTCAGCCGCGTGGAGAATGTCACCGGCTGACCGGCGACAAGGTCATCGTCGGTCAGCGCCGCGACGGGCACCTGTGCCGCGCCGGCGAGCACGCCGTGAATGCCGTCGCGCTCCAGCCGCTCGCCACCCATCGCCGAGACCAGCCGGTCGACAACGTCGACGGCCTCGACCTCGTCGCTCGCGAACATCGCCACCCGGTAGCGCGGTTCCGTGCCGCCGCCCGGCACGGCAACAGACTCGTCGCAGACGTTCGCCGCCGCCATGTAATGGGTCGTGGCGAGGTCATAGGCCGGCAGGCCCATGCCGACGACGCGCACGCCGTTGATGAAATACCCGAGCTGGTAATGATGGCAGGCAACCGCCGGATTGTCCGACCATTCCCAGGTCGTCCAGTCGTCGAGCCGATGCGAGCCGGAGCCGCCGGCGGTGGTGTCGAGCCGGGCATCGTAGAGCCGCAACCCCTTGAACCGGAATTTCAACGACGAGCCGTTCAGCAGGCCCCGGAACGCCTCGAGATTGGCGTCATAATCCGCCTCGACATGCGCGTAGCACATGCCGACGCCGATGTGGTCCGTCGACCAGCGGCCGGGGGGATTGGAGTTCGCGACGAGCGCCGGGCTTGCCGCCTGGTCGTGCCGGCCCTCCCAGAATGTGACCCACATGCGGCGCGTGCCGCCATCGTCCGGCAGGGTGACGGCGTATTTCGTCCAGCCGGTGCCGCTGTCGACCTCCAGCAGGCTCACGGACTCGCCGTTGACATAAAGCGCCATGAGGCTGTCGCACCAGCCCGACGCCAGCACATAGACCTGGTCGAGATAGCGCCGGTTCGCGCCGTGGGTGTTCCAGTAGATGTAGTGTCCGCTGGTGATCACCTCGCCGAACGCCAGCTCATGCGCGACGCGCGAGCCGAACCGCAACTCGGCACTGGCCCCGAGCGACGCCGGCGAGACATCGGGCTCGGAAGGACTTAACAGCGAGGACAGCAGCGTTCGAGCACCAAGCGACAGGCCAATGCCGATCACGGCCGTGGCGAAGGAGGCCGCCGTGCCGGTCAGTCCGATGAGCCCGACGATGGCCGCCGCGATCGGCGCGGCCGAGGCCGCGCCGGCGGACATCACCAGCAGGAACAGTGCCAGGATTGGTGTGATCATCACTCGACCCTGAAGGCTCGTGTCACGGCGGAGAGAGGCAGGCGCAACGCGCCTTGCTCGGATTTGCCATAGGCGTGCGGTGGCAGGATCACCACCGCCGCCTCTGCGAGACGCCCGGACGCATCGGCGACCTGCACCAGGCCTATGTCACCGCGCCGCGCGAGAGAGGGCGGCACCTCGTCGAGCACCGCGGCATAGGCATCGCCGAGGCCGGAGAACCCGCGCGCGGTGAACCGGCGCAACGCGCCGATGGCGGTGCGATAGCGCCCGCGCTCGTCGGCATAGGGGTCGGCACCCGTGACGGCCTCGACCGCATCCATCGCCATCATGTGGCAGTCGGAGCCGCCACGCCGGCCGCCCCACTCGAACGGACGCCCCTGGTGATCGGCGATCACGTCGAGCACGCGCTCTTCCCATCCGGCCAGCCTCATTCGCCCGTCCCCCATTTGGCGGTCTGCGTCGCCGACGAGGCGGCATGTTCGAAGAAGAGGTCCGGCTCGCCGCCGTTAATCACCTTCTGCGTCTCGATGCCCCTGATGAAGCGGCCTGCCTTGCGCAGATCGACGGTGCGCCCGACGAGCCGCGCCTCGAGCGTGTAGCTCTCGCCCTCGAGGTGCCGGATCTGGTCCACCTGCCCCCGGAACAGCACGTCCGGCAGCGAGCCCACCATCGCCCCCGTCTCGGGCGAGAAGAAAAAGCGATAGACGAGCGCCGGCCTGAGGTGCCAGGTGTACTCCTCGACGGTGGCGAGCACGTCTGGCGTCAGGTCGCTGTTCGGCACCGCCGACAGCGTCACTGTCAGTTCCGGCGGCATGTCGCCCCCGGCGGAAACGTCCTGCACATCCAGGAGCTGCCCCGCCCCGACGAACGTCACCCCGTTCCACGTGAACGGCCCCTGCCCCCACCAGAACCCGTACTGCCCCTCGGCAAAATCGAACAATATCGCCTCGCGCTGTATCCAGCGCCCGGAAACCATCAGCGCCGTGACGGCGGGATCGAGACTGCGCATCAGAGCCCCCTTTCGGATGCTGCCAGGTGCAGCGTCTGCAACGCACGACCGTCAGGCGGATCGAATTGGGTCACGATCATCCGCACGGCGGGACGCAGGAAGTTTGCCGTCGCCGAGGTCGAGAACAGCCCGGTTCGAATGAACGGGTCGACGGACAGGGTCACGACGCCGGCAACGGCGGTCGCATCCTCGAGGATACGGTGCAGCGAATAGGCGCCGCCCTCCTCGAGCCCGATGCGATCGCCAGCCTTGAGCGCGAAGGTCGACGGCAGATCCGACACCGTGACCGTTGCGGGCGCGATGCTGTCGACGTCTGCCGTGCCATCGAACGCCCCGCCGCCATGCCGCGTGAGCCCGTCGAACGTGCCGCCATAGGTGCGCGGCGTGACGTGTCGCGGATCGCGATACAGCATGTCGTTCAACCCGCCGCGCAGGGAGGCAACCCACGCCTCCATTTCCGCCACGCGATCCGCCGTGCAGTTGCCGGTGGTCAGGTCCAGCGACCAATAGGGGTCGCTCTTGTCGATCACCTGCATGGGCCGGCCGCGCCGCCGATTGATCGACTGGTCCCGCACTACCGCGAAACGCGTCGGGGTCAGCACCCGCAGCCATGCCGGAAGCTCACGCGGATAGTCAATCGTCATTGGCGGAACTCCCGTCGGGTGCTGGAGCGGTTTGCGCCGGCAACGGCGGCGCGGGCCGTGGCCGGAGCCCGGCGCTCGTCATAGTCCTCGACGATCGCGATGGATTGCCCGGCAGCCTGGTCGAGAATGCTCGCCTCGAGGCCCGGCCCCAGCGACACCACCAACCGGGATTGTCCACCAGACGCACCGGAGTGCCCGGCCACCGCCGCCAGGTCCGCAGGGGTCCAGACCTTCGCCGGGCCCGTGACGACTTCGGGATAACCGGCTTCACCGGCAATGCCCCACCGTCCCGCACCGAGTGATCCACCGCCTGCGAAGAACCCGTCGAACAACCCCAGCAGCCCGCCGAAGCTGCTGGTGCCGGTGGACTGCAGGCCGAACAGGCTGGCGAGCGGCCCTTGCCCGAATATGGCCGCCTGCAACGCCGCATCGGCGATGGACAGGCCGACGCGACGCATGACGCCCTCAAAATTCTCGGCACCGGCAATCAGGTCGCTGAACGCGCCCGCGCCAAGTTCACCGAAGAACTGCAGCCGCTCGTTGAAAGCCTCTTGCGCCTTGCGCTCCTGCTCGATACGCGTCACCACCGCCGAAATCGCCTTGCCCTGGTCGGACTTCGCCGTTACCCCGGCGCGGACCTGCTCGTTTGCGATGCGCTGCTCGAGCGATGTCATGGAAAGCGCGGCCTGTTCGCGGTTCAACGCATCGATGACCCGCTTGTATTGCGCCTCCTGCCGTTCCGCGTCCTTGGTGGCTTTGGCGCGGGCCTTGTCTGCATCCGGGTCGACCTTGATGGGAGTGAAGCTGAGACTCCCCGAACCAAAGTCGACCATGCCATCCTTGCGCCCGAAGGTTTGCACCCTGGTAGGCCCGCGCTCCAAAGCACGTTTCGCGAGCTCTTTTTGCAGAAGATCGATTTCGGCAAGGCCGTTTTTGACAGCCGTCGACGTGGGACCGAAGTTGTATGCGATCCGGTCAACAGCAACCATTTTGTCCTGGATCTGCTTTCGGATGGTCGCGTCGGATCGGCGATCGACGGCATCCAGCAGGTCCAGCCAATGCGTCAGCTCCCCGGCAACATCAACCACCGCCGCCTTGAGGTTTGTTCCGATGGTGTTGGTGATACGCTTGAACGCGGCATCGACATCAGCAGCTTTGTCGACACCCTCGCGATCGATCACGATCCCGAGGCGATTGGCCTCCTTGATTGTATCGCGAATGCCGTCCGCACCTTGATCGATCAGTTCGACGAAACGCTCACCTGCGGTGCCGCCGAAAATCTCGTCGGCGATGCGAATCCGCGCCGCCTTGTCGAGCTGGCGCAACCGGTCGATGATGTCGATGAACAACGCCTTGGGGTCGGAGAGTTTCTCGGCAAGCGCATCCGCGCCAAGGCCAAGACGCTGAAACGCCTCCGCAGCGGGCCCCTTTCCGGTCACGACAAACTCGTCAGCACGCAAGGACAATTCCTTCATGCCGTCCGTCAGGGCATCAACCGAGATCCGGTTCTTCTCGGCGACGTATGAGAGCTCCTGGAACGTGACCACGTCCATGCCGGCCCTGCGGGCGGCATCACCAATTTCGGCGATGGATGCCGCTGACTGGCGCATCGCCAGTGTCGCGGCTCCGACCGCCGCACCCACGACACCGAAACCGATCAAGGCCTCCCTTCCGAGTCCCTTGACCGCTTCTGTGGCAGCCCGCACGTCTCCGCTCAGCAGCACGCTTGCTCGGCGAGTATCACCCATATGCCGCCGTGCGGAGTTCCAGGCGGGGGCGGACTCGTCCGAACCTCGGATGCGAAATTTAAGGTCTGGAGTCACGCCCTACCCCTTCCTGTCCTGCTCCGGCTTGATCTTCGTCAGAAAGATCAACCACTCCTGAAACTCGCTTTCCGGCATCTCCTCGACGAGCGAAACCGGCCAGTGGTGGCGGTCGGCAAGCGCGAACTGCAACGCCCGCCGACCGCTCCTCAGTTTCCCTCGAGCGTCTTTGCGTCCGGTCCCGACAGGATCTCGAGCGCGATCCGGGAAACGACCCGCTTGTCCGCCTCCCGGGTCAGCGTGTGCCGGTCCTTGTCGCTGAACAGCATGTTCCCGTCCGCGTCCTGGGCTTTGAGAATGAGAACATCGACGAACATTTCCGCCTTGTTCGCATTGCCCTCGTCGGAGATCCTGTCGGTATGCGCGACGGTCATCGCGCTGGCATAGATCACGAGCGGTTCGCCCTCTTCACCCCACTCCGGAACCTTGATTTCCTTGCGCGGGAGGGACTTGTAATGCGCGCGGGCGCGATCGATGACGCTCATGATCAGGCCCCCACGGTTTCTTTGGCGAGCGCACCGGTGCCGGTGAAACTGAACGTGACCTCGACAGGGTCGGTGACCGAGCTCGAAAGCCCGCGCTCCTCGATCAGGGCCGTGCCGGAGTAATAGGTCTCGCCCGCTCCATCGCCGGCAGCATAAAGCTCGAGCGCCACGCTCGCCCCCGCCGCCAAGGCCTCCTGCGCTTCGTTCGACGCCTTCTTGTAGGTGGCCGTCAGCGTGCCGGACCAGCTTTTCGGCGCGCCCGCGATGTTGACATCCCATGCATCGCCAATGGCGGTGTCATTGGAGACCGGCGCCCGGGTGGTCAGGCTGAACGAGCGCACCCGGAGCTCGTCCGTCCCCACCATCACCTTGCCTTCATTGCCGTGAACCGTCGTCATGGTCTTACCCTTTCATCACGCGGCCGTTTCCGGATCCGCGTCGGTGGTTCGATAGGAAATGTTGAGTGTCAGTCGTGCCGCGCCCGTCTGCTGGCGCGGCTGGTCTGGAAGCAGGGGGGCGGGCTCATAGCCGGAAACGAATGTTTCCATCGCCAGCCCCCCGAGGGTCACGTCCGCCGCGAGCGCCTGCTCGATTTCGACACACGCGTCATCGATGACGTCTTCGGCATGAGCCCCCGTGGCGACGATCTCGACGAGGACCTCCAGCGTGCGCGCCATTTCCCGAGGCGGTCGGCCGATCTCGTCGGGGGTCGAGACCTCCCGCCCGCGATAGACCAGCAGGCACGGCCATTGACCGTCACCCGTCGGGTATCGACGTTGCGGGAATACGTTCGCGCCGGTGGTGGAAAGCCCCGTCAGCGCGGCAACAACCGCCCCGATGATCTGTGTCCGGACATGGCTCATGACACCGCCTCGAGCGTGAGCGTCGTCATGCCCGTGCCATCGTGGCGAGGCGGAGCCGCAACGGCATAGGTGTCACCGTCGATGGAGAGCGTGTCGCCTTCGCCCGCCCCCGTTGGCAGGTCCGCCGTGCGACACGTGAGAACAGGCGAGGCGGAGACAATACCCGGATCGGTCAGACCCATCATATCGTCCACCTCGTCGAAGATGCCGGCGAAGACCGACACGCCACCGCCGGACCTGGTGTAGGTGACAGAGAGGCCGAACTCATCGACATCGAGAAACGCGGCCCGATCCGCTGCGGACTCGACGGCCATCGATCAGCCCTCCAGGGACGGAACGTCGCCGCCATCTCCCTCGGGTTCACCGTCGTCGGAGGCGTCACCGTCCTCGTCGTCCGAAATCTCCTCGCGCGGCTGGTCCGCCGGCTTGCCACGGGCGGCTTTGCGGCGCTTGCCAAGCGGCACCAGCACCAGAGACAGCGAGCGCGGCAGGTCCTCGGGATCGCAGTCGATGCCGAGTTCCTCGCCGCTCTTGAACTGCACCACATGGCGCGGGCGCCACTGCTTGCCGTCGTCGGACTGCTCGAGCGCATGGCTTCGCGCGGACGCCTGCTCGTCGCTGAGACGCAACAGCATGTCGGCGCCGATCTCGGCGACGCCGCCTTCAACACGATATTTCATGGGGAATGCCTTCCGATGATCGGAGAGAAAGCCCGCGACCGAAGCCGCGGGCGCTGCCCATCACCGCATTACGCGGTGGTATGGGTCATCAGGCAGGCAAACTGCCAGTAGCCGTAGCCGACGTTGCCGGTCCAATCGATGCCGTAGAGGTGCTCCTTGTGGAGCTGTTCGTACTCCGTGCCATCGCCGAGCGCGACGACATCAGGAATATCCTCCTCCTGCAGGATGAACGGCTTCGCCGCCTCGTCCGTGCGGATCAGCACGAACTTGTCGGTCCAGGCCGACAGGCGCGGATTGACCACCACGTTGATCGTGAAATCGGCCGAAAGCGTCGGCAGGGTCGCACTCTTGCCGCCAGTTCCGAGGATCGCCTTCACGGCGAGCATCGCGGCCTTGAGGTAGGACGGCGGAACCATGACGGTGAACTCGCTCGCCGACTGGTTCATCGGCTCGCCGCGATCGTCCTTGAACCCGTACATGGCCATGATGCACTCCATGATGGAGTCGGCCATCTCGTCGCCGGTGGGAGCATCCTTGTCGACGATTGCCCGCGACAGGTCGTTGCTCTGTGCCCCGCTGTCGCCCTCGCTGTGATCGGTATCGAAGAAATACTGGCCATCGTAGCACGTGGACGCCGCGCCATTCAGAATGAGCGTGGACAGAAGCTTGGCCGGATGATCGAGCGCCCGGTCGGCGAGCTGGTTGATACGAACCTGGATCATGCCGAGCTTGTCACGCCGCATGTCCTTGGACTGGATGCGGAGCGACGTCTCGAAATCCTTGTTCGAGATGATGAACGAAAGCTCGCGCAGTTCGGCCGGCGTACGCCCGCCGATGAACTCGCGCAGGGCCGGAGACGAGCCGAGCCAGGCGTATTCCTCACTCGCCTGCATGGAGGTCATGCGCATGGCGACGCTGTTCACCCAGTTGGTGGACCCGGTGTCGATGCGCGCGAGGATCATGCCGCGCACGCCCTCGGTGGTGATTTTCTGGAACTGCTGCGGAAGCATTGTGCTGTCCTTTCTGGTGGTCGCGCACATCGGCGCGGGCATGAAAAAGCCGCGCTGGAATGGCGCGGCCAGAGACGGTCAGGAGGGAGCGCTTGCGCTGGCGTCAGACGTCGCCGGCCACACGCTCGGCAATCTCGCGCGCCATTGCAGCGTCGAACTCGACGATGGCGACGCCGGTCGAGACCCAGCGCGACACGCGCCCGATCGGCGAGTTGCTCGTCGCGGTCAGCGTGAACGTATCGTCATCGCTGGCGTAGACCACCGGACGATCGTTGGACGTCACCGCAAGCCCGGAAATGGGCAGGGCGATGTTGCCGCGCTTGCGCACGTTGACGCTGATAGCCCCGGCGGCACCGCCGGCGTTGTTCGCCTCGGCAATGGCGAACCCCTGGAACGGGTCGCCGGCGACGAGCGGACGGGAATAGCCGGAGCCGTTCTCGCCGACGGCCGCACCCTGGAAGATCGTGTCGTCGGCGATGACGGGATATTCCTCGTTGTCGCCGAGCTGGTAGTCGCGAAGCTTGTTCGCGGCGAGCGTGGTCATGATGTCACCTCAGGTTCTGGAGTTCTGAAACACCGGTCACGATGACCGAATGGACGCGTCAGGCGGCGCGCGCCTTGCGCTTCATGGTCGCCACATAGGACTCGGCGGTCGGGTACGTGGCCTTCAGTTTGTCGGAAGCCTCCCATTCGGCGGTCCACCCCTCCGGGGTCGTGGCCTTGGGCGCATCCGCGCCAGCATCGCCGGCGGCCGACGGACGGCTTTCGACACCCTCGGCGGCCTTGTCCATCGCCTCGAGCGTGCGCTGTGCGCCCGCCTTGGGATCGGAAGCGGGCTTTTCGCGCTCCGCCTTCAGGATCGCCATGGCGGACGCCTCGGGCGTGACCGAGGGATCCGCCTTATGCGCGGCGACAAGCGCCTCGTGACCCTTCAGGGCATTGCCCTCGATGGTCAGAATGCGGGCGTTTTCCGCCTTCACACCGGCGGCGAAGCCCTCATCGCGCGCTGCCTTGAGGGCGGCGTCGTGATCGGCCCGGGCCACGACCTCCTCGACCGGCGGAGCATTCTCCGAACGGCCCGCGCGCACGTCGGCATCAGCCGCCGCGTTCGCGACGGCAGCAAGACTTGAAGTCGTCATCTTCACTCTCCTGATTGTCGGACTACCGCGTCCGATTGACTGCCGCGACGAACTCGGCAAATGCGTCGTTCGGATAGCCGATCGCATCGACCATCCCGATCTTGAGCGCCTCGACGTCGTCGAGGGTCGCCCCTTCCGTCGCCAGGGCCGCGTCCGCAGTGAACCGCTTGCCCCGCGCCCGTCCCACCGCAGCGGCGAAGTTCTGTCGCACAGCCTCGACTCTCGCCTGTATCCGGTCGCGGACATCCTCCGGCAACGGGGTGAGCGAATTTCCATCGGCCTTGTGCTTGCCAGCCGCGATCAGCGTGACCGTGACGCCGTCTGCATCGGCCTGTCTGGACAGATCGGTGTGGACCGCCAGCGCACCGATCGATCCGACATTGCCATCCGGCGGAATGACAATCTGGCGCGCTTGTGAGGCAAGCCAGTACGCAGCAGACGCGGCCGCGTCGGTGAGGATCGACATCGTTGGCTTGACCTCTGAAACCCGCCTGATCATCTCGCAGGTTTGGGCGACGCCAGACACGAGACCTCCATAGCTGTCGACCTCGAAGACAATTCCCTTGACGCGGTCGTCGCGTCCGGCCCGAGCGACCTGCGCTTGCAGACCCTCGTAGGAGGTTTGGCCGGATGATTTTCCCACGTACGACCCCTTGTGAACGAGGGTCCCCTCAATGGGAATCACGGCAACGTTGTTGACCAGCGTGTAGGGAGGCTGTCCGGCACGGTCATATGCCCGCCCTACATTATCGGCGAGCGTTCCGGCCCGTTGGGCCGGCCAGTGGTCGACTACCTGGATGCCGTCATCCTCGAGACGAAACCCGCCCTCGACGAGACGTCCGCCCAATCCGATGAGAATCGCCTTGACCTTGCCCGGATGCAGCACGAGCGGCATATCGACGAGCTGCATCATGATGTGGGGGAGAAGAACCGTCATGCGTCGTCGTCCTCTTCATCGTCGGGAGATGGCAGCATCGGAGCCGGTGACGGCGATGCGGCGGACAGGCCTTCGAGCGCCGCCTCCTCCCGTCGCACCTGCTCGACCTTCTGGTCGAAATCCCCGCCAGTACGCTCGGTCAGCACCTGCTGACGTGTCTTGACCCGCTGCTCGACGTCGATCTTGTCGGCTTCCGCATCTTTCTTCGGGTCGAGCGAGATCCGGACGGGGCCCGTCCAGGTGGCACGCATCCAGGCGGCGCGGATCGCCGGGTCATCGAAGAACCCGGGCGCATCGATCCGGCCCGTCAGCACAGCCTCTTCCAGAAACCAGCCATAGACGGGTTCCATGAACTGGCGAACGAACCACGAGCGCCGGCGCCGAAACGAGTGATAGGCCATCTCCAGCGCGGCGCGCGAGGCGGAATAGCTCGCCGTGAAATGCTTGATCAGCAGTTCGAACGGCAGCTCGAGCGCCACGCCGATCTGTCGCAGGAACGCCGTCACGAACGCATCGAACTGCGGGTTTGGTCGCCCCGGGTTCGCCGTCACGATGTCCTCGCCCTCAGCGAGATCCACGACCGCCCCGGCACCGAGTTCGATTTCATCCTCGCGCCCGGTGCCGCCGGCATCCGTGGAGGCCAGCGGGCCCGTCTCGGGTGACGGGGCCCCCTTCACGAACACCGTGAACATGGCACTGACAACCGCCGCACGGACCTCTGCGTCCGTGTAGTCACCGAGCGACTTGAGCGCCTCGACCACCGGCGCGAGATAAGGAATGCCGCGCGTTTGCGTCGGACGCAGCCGGTCGAACAGATGCACGACAATCTGTCGTCCGTCGTTGTAGCGCATCGGCACCCGCCGCCATGAGACGGCGGTGCGCCGGCGGTCTCCAGGATGCCGGTCGGTCACATGAACCGCGACAGGAACGCCCTGACGGGTGTGCTCGATGCCGGCGACCAGCGTATCCGTGTCCGCCATCCAGTTCGGGTTTGAGACCATGTCGGCCTCGATCACCTGCACCTTGGTGCCATAGGCATCACCCGGATCGCGCCGAAATCGGCGAATGGCGAAGATATCGCCGCTCTCCAGGACGCCACCGAACAGCATCGCCTGCAGGTCGGCGAAATGCTGCACGCTCGTGAAGTCGGCCGACCGGCAGAACAACTGCCACTCGGCTTCGGTCGTCTCGTTCCAGGCGGTCGCCTGCTCCTCGGTGATCCCCAGAGCCTTCCGGTTGCACTGCGCATTCAGGACAAGCCCCTCGCCGATGACGTGGGTCCGGTTCGTCTGGATGGCGCCGGTCGCCACCGGCAGGTTGCGCGCGAGATCGCGCGAACGGCCCCTGAGGTCCGTAAGCTGCGGCAACAGGTCTGCGTCGGCGCTGCCACCGCCCGGGTGCCAATTGCGGGTCGCGCGCCGGTCGCGCCGCCCCCCCTTGTAGCCACCCTGCCCCGTATAGGCGGACAGCATGGTCCGGTCGCGAAGCATCGACAGCGCGAGGCCGGGCGCAAAATAACCGACGACGCGGTCAACAATCGTTTGGCGTGGAACCTTGATCGTCGTCATCACAGCCCCACGATGTAGCGAGGACGCCGGCCGCGCGAGGACACCGCTGACAGCCGTTCGACCTGCTTGGTCCAGAAGTCGATGTTCTCACGGATCTGATAGGCGTTTGCGCGTGTGAGCGTACGTGTACCAATCGTATAGGACTGGCTGCGAGCGACGGCCGCGTCCGCCTCAAGCCAGTCGTTCAGCCGCTCTTGCGCCTGCTCGAGGGTAAGTCCTGCCATGGGGAACCTCTCAAATTCCGCGTGACCGCACACGACGGCGACGACCTGTCGGAACAGCGACCGGCTCCGGCTCCTGCGGACGGGCCGGATCGAGTTTGACGGCGAAAATGTTCTCTTCGACCGGCGCGGCCCAGGCAGGCGGCGCGGCCCAATCAATGGACTCGGCGCCGAGCACGATGCACAACGCCTTGGCCTGCACGGCGAGATCCAGCGCTTCGTTCCGCTTCTGGCCTTGCCGCAACTCCCATCCCGTTTTCGTGCGCCGCTCGGCGCAAAGCTCCTCGAACACCTCCTCGGGCAAATGGGCGCTGAGGTGGTACGCGTCCGGGCCGGGGTCACGCCGCAACAGGCTTTCAATCACCTCGGATTTGAGCCGCCACGTTCCCATCTGCACGATGCGAATGTCCGTCGGCACCTTCCTGCGGGTCTGATTGATCTTGGCGGGCTCGACCTCGCGTGCCCGTTCCGACTTCCATCCGGGCAGGCCCTTCGAGATGAACACCCGACGCAGGTGACCGAGCTTCCGCGCCTGGCGATAGAACGCATAGGCGTTGGCGGTCACCCCGTCGGCGCCGCCGCTGTCCACGATCAGCGCGCATGGCTTGATGCCGTAGCCCGTGCCGGCAACCGGAAACACCTCGTCGAGCAGGTCGAAGAGGCCAGCCCAATCCTCACGATACCGACCGGGGTCGAGCGCGCGCGTGTCCGCGCTTGGCGCATCCTGTGGCGGCGCGGTGATGACCCGCCGGGCGATGGTCCATCGCTCGAGGTCGGGCCCCACCGCATCGACATGCAGCACGAAGTATTTGCCCTGCACATCGACCTGCACGGTGACGAACCGCGTTGCGGCCGGCGCGACCCCGAGCACATAGCGTTCGGCGCGCTCCTTCAACGCCTTGACCGTCATGTCAGAACCGGTGCCGAGAGCGCGCGGACGGTGCGGGTGACCCTGGTCGACGTTCACCGTCGTCTTCAGGCTGGTCTCGTCGCCAGTGCGCTCGAACTCCTCGACCGCTGCCTCGTATTTCGTGACCAGTTCCGTCCAGGACTGGAACGCAGCGCACGCACCTTTCAGCCACCAAGAGACGATGTCAGTTTCCCTGACTCCGCTATCAGCGAGAGGCAAAAGCTCGCCGCCCTGCCCCTCATGCAACCACACGGCTTCGGCATTGAACTCGCGCTTGTGTCGCGGCGCGATCAGGGACCCGCAGTGCCGGCACGCGAGTTCGGCGGCGGCGCCGCGTTGCGCGGGTGTCCCCTCACGGGGATAGACCAACAGGTCGAAGTCCGGCTCGAACCGCGATCCGCAATCGCGACAGGTCCAATAGTAGCGGCCCCGCGTCCCGCGATTGTAGAGCGCCATGATGCCGGACGTCGGCGGTGCGAGATGCGGTTCGTCGTCGGACGGTTTCCAGTCCTCATCGAGCAACAAACGACCCGGCGAGGATTCGGCGATAGCCATACCGCGAGACCCGAATGTCTGGGTCCGCTTCATGGCGAGATCGAACGGGTTGCCTTCACCGTCTATGTCGTCGGGCATCCGGTCATAGTCGGTCAGCAGCATCGTCGGGATGTCGCTCGCCGACACCTTGGAGATCACCGGCCAACCGATGTCGAGCATCATGTTTCCGAGGAAGCGCTTGTCATAGATGTTGTCGGAAAAGCGCCCGGTCGCCTGCCGCTCCTTCACTGCCGGCGAATGACGGATCAGGCTCGACACCTTCTTTATCGAGAATTCGCGCGCCGCTGCCTGGTCCATGTGAATGACGCGAATGTCACCCGGATCGCAGCACACCTTGTGGCCGATGGTGTTGATCACGAGCCCATCGGTTTTTCCGGTTCGCGCCGGACCGGCGAACACCGCCCCGCGATATCGGCGGGACGTGACCATATCCATCGGCTCACACATGTACGGCACGACGTCGTTACGCCAGCGCACCACGGCGCCATTGTCGAGCAGGTGCCGGTCGCGGGCTGCCCAGTCGGAAACCGTGACCCGCTCGACCGGCGCGATTGACGCCAACGCGGCCGCCAGCGCCTCATGCGCCTGGGCATACTCCGGCGGGCGCCAGCCGTGCGGCCGGGGCGGCAGATAGTGTACCGACACGGGTTTACTCCGCAGCCTCGGCGACGTCGGCGCCCTGCGCCTGTCGTTCCTGCATTCGCTCAATATAGGCACCGAGCGTGCGATGAATTTCGCCGATCAGATCATCTGTGACGGCAACAGCCTGTTCCGCCTGACGGCCCGTCAAACCGGCGTCGCGCGACAGACGGTCGGGTAACCCCATGACGGACGAGCGAACGGTCGAAAGCACGTGGTCGAGAAGCTCAATGACCTCGTCACGCGGGATGAGCTGGCCGCGATCCGTCGCCAGCTTGTTGTAGTTGACCTCGGCTGCGTAAAGCTCGGCGCGCTCTTTTGGCGTGAGCGCCATTTCGCTGTCGCCGAGACGTCCACCCAGGACCTGCAGCCGGAGCTGCTGAACCGATTCCTGCGCCCGGGCCTCACGCGCCCGTCGCCCGGCCTCGCGCTCCTGCACCCACGCCCAGCATTCGGACAGAAGGAACTGATACGCCTGACCGTTTGTGCCTTCCCGCACCACCGGCAGGCCTTCCTTTCGGAAGCGGTCAATAGTCGGCTCGCTGACGCCGAGCGCCTCCGCGAGCTGTGCGCGATTGAGGTCAGCGTCGGCAACACCATCCGGCAGAGGGTATTTGTTTGTGTCGACCATCGCCCAAACATCAACATCAACAACAAGTTCACATGGTTTCGAGGCTCACACAGCCCAATGCACCAGGGCTCGAATATTCCCGCGGGGCGGCGGTGTGTCAGAAGGACCCGAGCCCTCAACTCACCAGCGCCGACGGCTTCAGCGCGCCGTCGCCATCGCCCGCTCGAACGCAGCCTTCCAATGTATCGGAAGCCGGTGCCTTGCAGTCTCAGCGCCGGTGGCAAAGAACTTGTATCGACGCTCATAGTGCGGCGCGGACACAAAGAGCAAAGCGGGCAGGATCCTCTTTCCGCGACGAACCCAGACACCCGGAGCGAGGCGACTTCCTCGCGATGGCACAAAGAAGCGTTCGCGCCGATAGTTCTTGTTTCTCTTGGTGGAGACTGCCGAACGATTTTGCGCCGGATCGGCCGCGACCTGGAGATCGGACAGGATCCTCACTATGGTTGCTCCGGACACGTTGCCATAGGCATTGATCCGCACCCCGGGACCGGGCACCCAATACTCGTTCGATTGCATGTAGCCACGCGCGGTCAACGCCCGTTCCGAACGCTTCTGCTGACGATACCCACCCACGATCTGCGCTTTCAGATACTTGGCGGCAGGCGTACCCTTCGCAGCGAACTCCTTCACCTGAAACTCGACTGACAACTCACGCTTAGAGGCGCGGGTCGCGAACGTGGAGTTGAGCGTGAAGCGCGTCGGATTGTCGAACACCCGACGTTTGTGCTCCCGGTCCGCCTCGAGAACATCCTTCCGGGTCTCATTCAATGCCAAGGACATCGCGAACGGCACCTGCCGCCGTTCGAAGTCGGTCAAGCCACGCTCGAACTGATCAAAGTTTGCTTCGAGGGTGAACATCATCCGCCCATGAAAAAGCCCGGTCGGGGCTTCCCCCGCCGGGCGCATTTCTTCACTGTGCGTGAAACATGCTTCATAGGTGGTCCACATGTCAACCCAGAAGCGCTGGAAGCCCCCTGACAGGCCCGAGCACACGCCCTGCGTCCTCGAGCCCGTCGCGAAGCATCCGCGAGACATGATCGCGTGTGCGCCTGCTACAACCGCCCGAGGCACGCGCGCCGGCGTCCTCCTCAAGATCCATGGCGATGGCTGTCACGGACTCGCCCTCAGCAATGATCCGATGCAACACACGAAACACCCGCGCTCCTACCTCGAGCCGAACTTTCAACAACCATCCATGCGCATCCGACGCACCGCAGATCAGGTCCGGCGCGACCGGACCGCGTCCACCGTCGACCCGCTCGAGCGTCCAGTCAATCGCACGCACCAGCCCGCCACCGGCTTCCGTCTCCCATAGCCATGCCAGGCAGCGCGCCGTGTCGAGGTCGCGTTTTCCAAGCACCGCCTTCGGCCCGAGTGACAGCCGCTTCAACGTCCCACCCGCCCGCAACAGCGGATCGCGCGCCTTGCGCACGCCTGCCGAGGCATGACCGGTCGCGTGGCGCGTCTCGTTCGCCGCCGGGCGACGCAGGATGCCGAGCGGATCGCCCTGCACCTCGACACGCTCACGCGCCTCCCGCACCGCCGCCAGTTTCGCCCGCCTCTGGTCCTCGCACATCGCCGCCTCCTGTTTCGCCATCATCGCCATCACGCTCACCTCACTGCCTGCCGTCTGGCCTCGCCACTCGCCTCGCCCGCATCCGGCCCGTCGCGCGCCTGCGGTCCCAGCACATCCGCCGCGAACCGCTGCCATTCCTCGTGGAACCCGACCCACACCAGCGCCCCCGACCGCGCCGCCGATTGCACGAGATCGTCGCCCGCCGCCCGCTCACGCATTGCCGCCACGGATTGCAGCCACTCGTCCCGCATCGCCGCGTAACCCTCGAGATCCGGCAGGGCGTGGGTTTCCCGCACATGCCCGGCGAGCTTGATCACCAGCCCGTCGGCATGAGCCCGGGCCAGCACCTCCCGCGCCGCTACGGAGCGCAGGAACTGTTCGACAACGGCCCGATCCAGCAAACGCGGCTTGGGCTCGTCACGCGCCGCCCGCTCGACAGGGTCCGGCAGCACGCGGAACGGCGCGTCTCTCAGGTATTTCAGCAGCCGGCCCGGCTTGCGCTTCGCTGCTCGGACCCGCCGCAAATAGACATCGAGCCGCCTATGCGAGGACCGCTTGTCGTCGGCGGAAAGCGCCGCCCATGCCGCATCGATGGGCGGCCGCCGTTCGGTCACCGCGCCGGGAAACTCGCGCAGCAGATCGTTGAGCATCCGGGTTTCGTGCGCCTTGCGAGCCGCCGCGCTGCGGTCGGGCCCATCGCCTGACCCGCCATCGGACGCATCGTCCGGGCCGTGATCGTCGTGAGGGGCCCCGGCATCCGCCGCACTCACCCCCTCGGGGCGAGCGTCGCCGGCATGGGCCACGGTCACCGCACCCTCGTCGTGGGCCTCCCGGCCCGTCCCGTCGCCCGGATGGTCGTCGGTGGGCACATGTGGTGCTTCCGGGTCGTGCGGCGCTTCGGCTTTTTTTTGCCTTTGAGCTTTTTTTTGATCGTTTGTTAATGGGGTCGTTAATGCTGTGCACCCAGAGTGAACAGGGGGGTGTTCATCCTGGGTGTACAGGGGCCTGTTCACCAGGTGAACAGGGGTACCCACTACATCTAGTGCCTCACCGCCCTCAAACGCCGCGTCATCACCCCCATCCGGATCGTCCTCGATGTCGAGTTCCGGGGCCGCGAGGGCGTCGTCCACGTCCATGCGCACACGGTAGCTGGAGGCCGCGCGCCCGCCATCGGCGCGCCAGTGGGTGCGGGTTTCCAGATAGCCCCACTCGACCAGCCGGGCGATTGAGCGCGACACCGTGGGGCGCGACACGTTGATAGCGCCGGCCAGTTTGCCCTGGTTGAGCCGGCACCAGCCGTTGCGGTCGGTGTGACGACCGATCAGCCCGAGGATTTGCAGATCCCGCCCCTGAAACCGGGGATCGGTGACCGCCGCCGCCGGGATGATGGAATAGCGCGGCCCGCCCGCGACAGCCTGTGCGCCCGCCCCGCTCATGACAGCCACCACGCGACCACAGCAGGGACGTCAAAAAGCACACGGCCGGCGGCTCCGGCCACAATGGTGTAAAAGCAGCCCCGCCGAAAACCTTCCTCAGCCCTCGCCCGCCACACCGCTCGTGTGACCTCCAGCCCGCGCCGCTCGGCTTCGATCTCGATCAGCGCATTTGCGCGGGCGCATCGGACCCTGGCAATCCTCTTGCACGCCTGAAACGATCGAGCCATCGCAAGAGCGTCATGGGCCGTGTAGGTCACCGTCACCGTGCCGTGTTCCCCGGCTCCGAGCGCGGCGATACGAAACCGCCGCGACCAACGGTCGAACGCCTCGACAACCTCGTCGTCGGTCATTGCGTCGCCGCTCATGCCTCGCCCCTCCGCGCCCGGGTCTGCTGCACGTTGTAAATCACGGTGCTGTGGTTACGTCTGAACACGCGCCCGATGGCGATGAACGCGAACCCCTCGTCGTTCAGTTGCGTCCAGATAGCGCCGCGCAGGCGCACGACCTCGCGCATGTGCGAGGGGCGCCGCAGGATCTCAAGCGAGGTTCCCAGAGCCGCGCACAGCGCCTCTGCGCGATCGCGGCACCTCTCGTCTGCGGGCTCTCCCGGCTCCCGCCCGACAACGCGCAACGTGGTGATGCGGTAGGGCAACGCCGGGGCGCGGGTGCGAATGCGCAGCGTCGCGCGGTCGATGGCCTCACGCCGGATCCGCACGTCCCGATCCCGCAGCACGGTACGGATGATCTCCGGATCGGGCTCGGACACGATCACGGGCGCGCTCATGACAGCACCCCCAGCCTGCGGGCCTCGACCAAGACTGCGGTAAGCTCGCCGGACGGCGCGGCGACCAGCCGCCCGCCCACTTTGTGCAATTCAAGGAGGGCCGTCCCGCATTCGGCAATCGCCTCGATGCGCCGTTCGAGATCCCGGAACGCCGATCCGTGGCGCCTCGCGAGAGCCGCATGAGCACGCACCAGATCGTCAATTGCGTCCCGCAGCATCTCGCCCTCAACGGTGATGGTATGGATCATCCGCGCCATTACTCCGCCGCCTCCCGCTGCATCGCCAGTTCGGGCACGTTCGCGCGCACCAGCGCCTCCGCGAGCGGCGGACACACGCTGTTGCCGCACATGCGGCCCTGTGCCGCCTGGCTGACGGGGATGCGCGCGCCGTACTCGTCGACGCCATGCTCGATCTCATAGGTGTCCGGGAACCCCTGCGCGCGAAACCGCTCGCGCGGCGTCAGCATCCGCAACCCGATATCGGCGATGGCGTAGGTCTGCCCGTCGATCTCCAGCGTCACCAGCGAAGAGCGGTCGCGCGTGGTGTCGGTCGGCATCGGACGGGACACCGCCCAGCCCTCGCCGGTGCCGTAGTAGGTATCGAGGAACGCCGCGACCACGCCCGCCTTGCCGGCTCCTCCGGCCGTGATCGTGCCGACCGGATCGTCGCAGGCGGAACCGACCGACGCGCCGAACTGTCGCGTCACATGAGCGGCGACCACGCCGAATTTCGGCGCGCCTGCCATGACCGTATCCAACGGCTCGCTCGGTGATTGACCGACGCCATTTTGGGTGAACCGGCTGATACTCGCCGCAACGAGCCCCTGTTGCGAACCCGCCTGTGTGACCGTCGAAACCGGTTCCAGAACATGCCGCGCTGGTCGCCCGGGATGCGAACCCGCCGTGTGCTGTGCCATGAACGCGGCCACGACGGCATGTTTCGCGCCACCGGCCACCTGCGTTCCGACCGGAGCCCGAACGTCGAGCGCGCGCGGCGCCTGCCCCTCGCGCTCGCCATAGCCTGTTTGCACCATGGATGCCGCCACGAGGCAGGCGTCGGCCTTGGTGGTCTGTGTGCCCAACGGTTCGCCCCCGCCGCGGGGCGCCGATTGCCCGGCGCGGCCACCGCATCCGACGACGGACGGCACGACCAGCCCATGCGCGTTTCCGGCGCTCGTCTGCGTGCCGATGGGCTCATCGATTGAATATTCGCGCCGACCGCCGGAATAGCCATGGGCGACCGAGACCAGAAACGGCTTTTCCGCCTCCAGAACATAGCGCACCACGCCGCGTGCGATGCGCTTGAGTGTCGCCTCCGCGAGCGGCCTCTTGGCGCGGATGCCCCAGCGCGCCTTGATCTCCTCCGACGTGTCGAAAATCGACGGACACGGCAGCGACCAGTCGATGATTGACGCCGCCGTGCGCCACGGCAGCTTGCGCCCGGCGATCACGTCGGCACTGTACGGCGCGCCATGCGTCGGTTCCGGCCACACGATGGGCGCACCGTCGCGCCGGGCGATGACGAACAGCCTTTTGCGGATCGTCGGCGCGCCATAGTCGCAGGCGCGCAGCTCGCGCCACTCGATCCGGTACCCCAGCCGCCGCAGCTCCCGGCACCAGGCGTCGAACGTCTGCCCCACGCGGTCGGGACACGGGCGATAACCGCCCTTGCCGTCCGGCACCACCGGCCCCCAGGTGCGGAACTCCTCCACGTTCTCGAGGATGATCACGCGCGGCCGGGCGCGCTTCGCCCATGTCACGACCACCCACGCCAGATCGCGGATGTTCCTTTTGACCGGTCGCCCGCCCTTGGCCTTGCTGAAATGCTTGCAGTCGGGCGAGAACCACGCCAGCCCGACCGGGCGCCGCCCCACCACGTCGATGGGGTCCACGCGGTAGATGTTGCGCGACAGGTGCACCGTGCACGGGTGGTTCGCCCGGTGCAGGGCCAGCGCCTCGGCATCGTGGTTGATCGCGAAATCAGGCGAGCGACCGAGCGCCATTTCAATGCCGGTGGACGCCCCGCCCCCACCGGCGAAACTGTCGACGACGACCTCATAGCGCGGCGGCTCACATACGCGCGGAGCCGGCCCGCCGGAAAACAGGTCAGCCCTCATGCCACAGCCCTCCTGAGAAAGACGGGGCCGGCACATGCAATCGATCGGGAGTCGAACAGGTACCAGCAGCAATTGTCCTTGGCGGCATGCGCGCTGTGCCGCATCCATTTCACGCGCCCGACGCTGACAATCGCCGTGCAGTGGCGCATGCGCCCATCCGCATGGCGGGTGTGCATCCAGTCCGCGTCGAACAGCAGCCACGTCGGCGCGAGCCGTGGCAGCACATCGATCAGCTCGTGCAGCACGTCGCGCGACCACGGCGGGTTCGTGATGATGTAATCAGCCCCGCGCAGACGCTCCGCATCGAAGCACCTGGCGTCGAACGCCTCTACGCCGGGATACCGGGCAACCACGTCATAGCGGCCGTTGCAGGCATGGCCAGCACGCATCAGCGGGCCCACCAGATCGCCCCATCCGACGCACGGCTCGACAAAGCTCGCGCCCGGCCGCAACCATGGCAGCAAGCGCGACACCGGCTTCGGGTCGGTCGTGCGGTACAAATCCTTGTCGATACGTGCGAACGCGCTGCGCTTGCCCATCACGCCCGCCCCCCTTGGTCCGCGCCCTCGAGCAGCGACAGCAGCCCCGCCGTCTCGTCGCGGGCGGCAATGCGGCGCACGCGCCGTGTCGCGCCGGAGAGAGCGCCCCACCGGTCGATGAACGATTGTTTTTCCGTGATCGCCGTGAGCGCCCGGCGCAAACCGCGCTGCAGCGCCGCGTTGCGGGTGGCGAGATCCGCCGCCCGCGCCGCCTCCAGGTCCGCCCGCGCGGCCTCATAGGCGGCCAGTGCCTCCGCGTGCGCCAGCTGCACCCGCAGGTCGTCCGGGCGCCGGTCGGCCACGGCGCGCTTGCGATCGAGATCCCGCGCCGCCTGGTCGCAGGCAGCCTGACAACGGGCCACGATCGCCCCTGTTTCCGGGCGCGCGCTCATGGCCGCGCCTCCCGCATTGAGGAATTACAACGTGTTACACTGGTGGTTCCCCGTGAAACACCCCCAGAAGCGGCCTTGTGGAACCCGCCCTCGCGCCGGTGCATCGCCACCGCGTCCAGCAGCGCGAAAGGGTTCACGTCGTGCAGCCGACACAGCCGAAGGAAAGAAATCGCCGAAACAGGCTTGCCGTTCTCGGCATGGCTGACGACACGCGGCGACACCCCGGCAAGCTCCGCAGCCTCCCGGGTGGTCCGCCCGGCCCGCTCCCGCGCCGCGCGGAACGCAGCCCCCAGGAACGCCAGCGCCGCCGCCTCATGCACCGCGCCGCTCATGACACGCGCTCCAGCGTGTCGATGTTGCCGTGGTGAACGGTGAACGTGAGGGCGCAAACCCACGGATTTGCATCCCACCCGTGGCCGCGTTTGGCGTTGATGCTGTCCCATAGCCGGCGGAATGCGGCCCGCGCCGTGTGTGCCATACCGTCGATCACGACCAGCCCGGCGTCGTTGACCACAATCCCTTCCGCCTCGGCGTCGTCGCTGCTGATCTCCTGCAGCCGCTGCACGCGCACGTCGGTGACGACGAGGGTCAGACGGGAGGCCCAGCGGGGCATATGGGTAGGGCGCCGTATCCTTCCGAGCCACGGGGCTTCATCCTCGTTGGCCAGGTAACCGATGGATTGGCTCGGATTAATGTAGCGTGCAGCTATCCCATCCAAGTGAGATCCAGTAGTCCACGCCTCCCGCACCCAAAGCCGATCTCCGGCGCTGTAGTGAGGATCCAATTCTTCTGTGCGCACCGCCCCGCCGCCTACTGAAGCAGCCGCAAAACGGTAGTAGGCTGCCACGTTGGATGCCTTCGCTGGGACATACGTGCAGTCAATGCCGCCGTCGTAATAGCCATCTGCGAAGGGCTGCGGGATTACCCGCCTCGTCTGCGTCTTCCTGCCATCCAGAAGCGCGCGGATTTCCCAGTCGCGGAAATTCATCGGTCGATCGGTCACGCCGCCACCCTCCCGTTGCCGAACAGCCGCCCGTCCCGCGCAGCCGCCACGCCCGCCGTGCGGCGAATGTCGTCGCCGCTCACGCCGCACCAGCCGGCAACGCTCACGAAATCCGCGTCGGAGACGAACCGGCCGGCGCCAAACGCCTGCACCGCCGCCGGGGCATTCTCGAACGAGCGCCCGGCCACCCGCGCGCCCTGGACGAACAGCGCCAGCACGCGCCGCCCGTGGGCGCGCTCCTGCGGGGTGAACGGGGCGGCACTCATACCCGGCACCCCGTCAGAACGGCACCGACGATCGCCAGCGAGAGCACCACCAGCACCAGCCCGACGAGCCGCGACCGCCGCGCGCCTGCGTCCATGCGCATGTTCTGGTCGGCAAACCACCCGGCCAGCGGGTCAACAGAGTCACGGTCAACCATCACTGCACCTCCATCCTCGATTGATCCTTGCGGGGAACATCCGTCGTGCCCGGCGCGGTCACGCGTGCCTCGAGCGCAAACACGCGGGCATCAAGCGCGGCGGCGCGGCGCTCGAGATCGGCGGTCGCGAAAAGCCCGGCCGCCACGAACGGCATCTGAAACGACGCCGCGACAAGCGCCGCCGCCGCCACCGCGAACACGGCTCGCCGGTCGTCCCTCATGCCTCCGCCCTCCGCTCGGCAGCCTCGCGCGGCCGGTAAACCCTCGCGTGGCACTCGGCGCACCAGGCGGAGCCGGGCCGGGCCGGTGCTCCGCAGACGAACATGCGCTCGGGAGCCGGGCGCTCGCGCGCGCTCCACAGAGGGCGCGGACACTGGTCGGCGCGACGCGTCACCAGCGTCACCGGCCCGCGCAGCGCGGCATCCTGCACCGCACGCGGTGCCACGGGCAGCGGCACCACCGCACCCCATGAGGGCACAGGCGCCACACCCGCCACAGGAGCAAGGCTCACACCCCGCGCGGGCTCCACCTCCTCACGCGGCGCGGGCGACGGCGCCACGACGACGGACCCACTCGCCCGGCGCTGACGCCGTGGCGCCAGTCCCAGCGCGCGGGAGCGCGCCCGCACGGTGCTGACGCTGATGACCCGGCCGACGACGGGCGCCAGCGCCCGCGCGATGTCGGCAATGGCGATGGGAGACGGCCACAGCCGCCGCACCAGAGCATCGGCCTCGGCACTCCACGCGATGTTCTCCCGGCGACAGGGACCCACGCTCATGGCAGCACCTCCCGCAGCAGGCGCGCGCCCGCAGCCCACCGGCGCTTCAGCGCCGCGCGCTTGAGCGCGGCGAGATTCCGCTCCAGGTCGCCGATATGCTCCAGGTCCTCGTCCGACACGTCACCGTCCGCGAGGTCGGAAACCGTCTGGCCAAGCGCCGCCATGGTGTCGGAGATGGACACCTCGTCGGGATCGATGGGCACCAGCCGGCACCCGGCCTGATGCGCCAGCCATTCGGCGACGGCGGTGACGCCGAACCGCCGGGCGATCTCCCCCGCCCGCTCCGCGCTGATGCCGTCCCGCAAGTCCGGGTCCATCCAGCGATAGACGGACCCGAGGTTGACGCCGAACAGATCGGCGATGAGCCGCACGCCCGAGTCACCGGTGCACCGGGTGATCTCGTCGACGTCCCGCCGGAGCGCGGACTCGAGCGTGAAAATGTCAGGCCGTTTGGTCATGCGGCAACCTCCCGTTGCGTCATGGGAAAACCCGGTTGCGTTTCGCGGTGCACACCACCGCATGAAATGGAATGGTGTCCCTGTCGCCCCGCCAGGCGACGCGCCGGCGCGGGCCATGCCGCACCGCCTCGCGGCCCGCCCGCGCCGGCATCCGCCACACCGCCCGCAGAAAGTCCGGCCCGCGCACGAAGGCGCGGGCCGGCAGGTGCGGCCGGCGGGCGACCGTCCAGGGGGGCCGGGGAAGCGATGGACGGGGAATGAACGGTTGTGCTGAAATCACCCCTGCAATTCAGGGCAGGGAGGACAATGAGATGGGCATGGCCATGCGTCTGGCACGATGGCTGCTCGGCTTTCCTGAGCGGCGTCCGAACCCGTACGTGCCGAAAGTCACGGTCGAGTTCACGGAAACATGGACCGATGAACCGCCAATCGAGATTACGGAGGGCGTCACGATCATGATTGAGTACCGCGACGGCGCCGGCACCTGGTCGCGCCGCCCGGTGACAATCACCGGGCTCAACATAGAAATCGACACCACCTATCTCGAGACCTGGTGCCACATGCGCGAGGACGAAAGAACGTTTCGTGTCGACAGGATCGAAAGCATCGTCGACGAGGCCGGAGAGGTCCACGAGGACGCGCCACGCTATCTGGAAGAGCGCCTCGGACTTCCGCCTGGCACAATCATCCTCCCTCGCTCCAGGGCACGCCATGGCAGATCTCGCGAGGACGCATGGGCCCTGCTTCGCCGCAATGTGCGCCCGCAAGCGATCCTCTTTGCCGCACTGGCCCGGGCCAGCGGTGTCATGCGGCCCGAGGAGGTCGCCTTCGCCCTCGCCCATTGCGTTGAAATCGCCGAGGCGCGAGGCCTGCTGTTTGGCGACGACGAGATCGAAAAGCTTGAGGCCTACATTCGCCGCGAGCGACCGGATGCCGTCAGGATAGAGACGGCAATCGAGGGAATGCTCGTCTGCACCCCGGCGGAAATCCATGGTTTTCTCGACGCCGCCCTTGACTTGATCCGCGCGGACGGACGCCGCGCACCGCAGGAGGTCGCCCTCCTCAACCGCATCGCCCGCGATCTCACGGGAAAGCCTGTTGCATGAGGCACTCATGACGCGACCTCGACTTCGACAATCAGGAGATCAGCGTGCCTGACCGCTCCAGACGTCGCCTCGACGATCGCCGCGCGATACTTCGGACGAGGCTCGGCAACCCGGCGCTCCCATTTCGAGACCATCCCCTTGGTTGCACCAACACGTGCCGCAAACGCCTCGAGCGTGAGACCGTGCCGTTCGCGATAGAGGGTCAGAGGGTGCTTTGTCATGGCACTAAGTTTCTATAATGGAAACATCATCGTCAAGCACAATGCGCTCTGCGGTTTCCATTTCGGATAACGCCTTGATTTTGCGGCGGTGCGATAATCCGCGCATGCCGACGCGCATCCACCATACCAATCACCGCCGACCCGCTCACGTGTACCTGCGTGAGTGGCTGGAGTACCGCGCCCTGACTGCGGAACAGCTCGCCGGACGCCTGGAGACCAGCAAGAGTGTCGTCTCCAAGCTGCTGAACGGGAGGCAGCGGTACAATCAGGATTGGCTGGAACGCATTGCCTACGCATTGAACTGCGAGGTTCCCGACCTCTACCGGGACCCGACCGCCCCGACGAGACAGGAACTTCTGGACCGCGCAACGCCGGAACAGCTAAAACAGATCATCGACTTTGCAGATTATCTGATCAACAAGACTGGATCGTCCGACAAATAGCCCCTATTGGAGGCATCATGTTTTTGATTGTTTACTTGATCTTTTGCCTTGTGATTGCCGCCATCGCCACCTCGCGTGGCCGAACTGGCATTGGATGGTTCTTTATTGCCATCCTCATTTCGCCGCTGATCTCAATTATTATTCTCCTCGTCCTGCCAGAGGCCGGCGTCCCGGCCGCGCATCGCGTGACACAAAACAGCGACCCGCAGAAACGCTGCCTCTACTGCAAGGAACTGATCAACGCAGAGGCCATCAAGTGCCGCTTCTGCGGCAGCGATCTGACCAGCGACGAGAACGGCATCAGCGTCACCCCGCCCAGCGGTGGACCTCGGATCAGCCCTCCCCGTCACGGCGACTGACACCCGGAAACCTAGCCGCAAACTCGCAACCATTTGTCCTATAATTGAAGTTTCTATTTAGGAAACTTCCTGCTTGACAGCGAGGTTTCCATTACAGAAACTTCACCCCATCACACCCAGATGGGGGACGCCATGTCATCGACATCCATCAACTCGCTGATGCCTGAGAAAACGGTAGCCACTGCTCTCGCCGGCATCCGCGCGTGGGACAGGACGGCCGGAACGCGCCCGCTGCTGTCTGAGCAGATCGCGCTCGTGCGGGATGAGCCAACCACATGGTCACGTACGCACGCGTGGCCGTCCGTACGGAGTGCAATGATATCGCTCGGGTTGGCACGCAACGTCGAGCCGGTTCAACTGGGCCGCGAGGTTATCGAAGCCACTGAAATCACTCCGCTCGGTCGCGCGGTGCGCTCCGCTCTCACTACGTTGGGGAGCGATCAGTGACCAACATCCTCGACCGCATGGCGGACACCCTGCGCACGGGCGCCGAGGCGCGCGGCTGGGTCGACCTCGCCGACCTGCTGCAGTCCGGGTTTTCCCATGAGGACATCCAGCGCCACGGCCCTCAGGCCGCGCTCATGGTGTGGTCGCCGGAGGAGCAGACCCGGGCGCTCGCCCGCCACCTGGACGACCCGTCGCTCCTGTCGCTGCTGACCCGCGCCGCAGTCGAGGCACACCGCGTCGTCGCCCGCGCCCCGCGCGAGGCGATCCGCAACGCGCCGGCCGCACTCCTGCTCGTCGCCGGGCTCGCGTGGCCCGTGGCGATGATCGCCCGCCACACCGGCTGGATGTGAGGGGCGGCCGCACATGACCACCCTCGACACCCTGTTGATCGTCGTTTGCGCCGTGTTTGTCGCCCTGTTGTTCGCCGGCGTGGCGCTGTTCCTCGGCGCCGTCGCGAGCCTCGCCATGGGCCTGCGCCAGCAGCACGAGGACGAGACCGACCTGACACCGTGGCAGGGCCCCAGGCGCCCGCCGGACGAGGAGGATTGAGACGATGAATAGCCGCTGGCCAATCCACCCGTGCGCCTGCGCATTCGCCAAGACGGTCGACGATCGCAACCCGCGCAATTTCCCGCGCGTCGGCATGGTCGACAACGTTCTCTATCGCGGCTCGTGGATCATCCGCCACAGCCTGACAGGGCAGGAAGCCGTCATCCGCCGCCCGGGCGGCGGGCCACTGCACGCCGAGGCCGACGATTGCTGTTTTGACTGGTTCGCCAACGATCAGGACACACCCTCATGACGCTGCTTGGCCCCGTCGCCGGCCGGCCCGGCTTTTTCGACATCGCCATGGTGGAGCACAAGCGCACGCGCGATGCCGTCCGCGTGAGCGTGGCGGGTGACGAGCGCCGCGCCATGTGGCTCCCGCTCTCGCAGGTCCGCGTGCACACCCGCGAGACGAACGACCTCATTCTCGGCGGCGGCGCACCCGTCGTCGTCACCGCACCTGAATGGCTCGCCCGCGAACGCGGGCTGATGTGAGGAGAGAGAGACCATGACCACCACACCTGGCAACGTCGCCGGCGACCAACTCCGCGCCTTCATCGAGCGCGTCGAACGGCTGGAGGAGGAGAAGAAAAGCCTCTCCGACGACATCGCCGCCGTCTATGCCGAGGCCAANGCCAACGGCTTCGACACCAAGATCCTGCGCAAGGTCGTCTCCCTGCGCAAGAAGCAGCCGCACGAGCGCGAGGAGGAAGACGCCCTCCTCGACCTCTACATGCAGGCGCTCGGGATGAACGGGGGCGGTGATGAGTGAGGAGCGCGTATGGCTGATCCTAAAGGGGGGCTACTTCTACCGCCCGAACCGCGCCGGCTACACCACCAGAAAGGCTGAGGCCGGGCGGTACACACATTTGGAAGCCCTCGCCGAGGCGGCCGTCGAACCGTGGCACATGTCTGCGGTCCACGAGTCGGTCGCGCCGAACGATATAGGTCATTCACGCGCCGCTCACGACGTACTCGCCGAGCGCGAACGTCAGATCGCGGACGAGGGATGGACGCACGAGCACGACGACGGGCATTGCGATGGGGAGATGGCGCTCGCCGCCGCCGCATATGCCATCAATACCGCGAACGATTTCGACGGCCCGCACCCCCGGCTCCTGTTTGCCGAGATCTGGCCATGGGCCGATTGCTGGTGGAAACCCACCAACCCACGCCGCGACCTGGTGAAGGCCGCCGCGTTGATCCTCGCTGAAATCGAGCGACTGGACCGCGCCGAGGCGCGCAAGACCTGACACCCGTCCCGCGCGGGTGAACTCCCTCCCCGCGCGAGCAGGCCACCGGCGGGCGCACTCCTCCCCGCCCGCCGGTGGTGACCCTCAACAGCAGGAGACGTGACCATGAGCAACGACGACGTTTACGACCGTATCATGCACTTGATCTCGGTTGAGGCGGTGCGGCTCAGCGAGTCCGGGGAAAACACCCATGGACTAGGCCCCGGCGCCTGCGCTGGCGCAGTCATGAGCACGCTGATCATGAGTTGGGCGTCCATGTACGGCTCGAACGCGGAACACGTGATCGACCAGGCCGTAGAGACCGCCAAGCACACTCTCCGCCAGAGGCGAGCGGAGGTGCCCCATGGCTGATCACACCCACATCGAATGGACGGATGCCACGTGGAACCCCGTCACCGGCTGCACGCTGGTCTCTGCGGGCTGCACCAACTGCTATGCCGCCCGTCTGGCGGCGACGAGACTGCGGAACCACCCGTCCCGCGCCGGCCTCGCCCGGCTCAATGCCGCCGGCGTGGCGAAATTTACCGGAGAGGTGCGGTTCAACGAGCAATGGCTCGACCAGCCCCTGCGCTGGCGTCGTCCGCGCCGGGTGTTCGTCTGCGCGCACGGCGACCTGTTTCACGAGGACGTGCCGAACGCGTGGATCGACCGCGTGTTCGCCGTCATGGCACTCGCCCCGCAGCACACGTTCCAGGTGCTTACGAAGCGCCCGGAGCGAATGCGGGCGTATCTCGCCTGGCCGCAGCGGCCCTACCGGATCGCATCGACCGCGCTGATCGTCGGGCGACACATGCCCCATGAACATCCGGCATGGGCTCGTGACCGGTGGACATTCTCGGCGGCAGTCATCGCCCGCCCGGCGCAATGGCCGCTGCCCAACGTGTGGCTCGGCACGTCCGCCGAGGACCAGGCGACGGCCGACGCGCGCATTCCGCACCTGCTGGCAACACCGGCGGCCGTGCGGTTCGTGAGCGCCGAGCCGTTGCTTGGGCCGCTGGACCTGACGAAGGTCGGCAATCTCGAAAGTTGCCGCAGTGCATTTCCATCTGTTGTTGCTGACGAAGTTCGGCACATGGCGCCACACGTCATCAACGGGTTCCAGATCGACGCACTGGGCAAACCGTATCAGTCGACCGCGTACTTCCAGACGCCAGATCACATGGGCGGTTTTGCTATCGGCACACGACGGTGGCCCCGCCTCGATTGGGTCATCGCCGGCGGCGAGAGCGGCCCCGGCGCCCGGCCCATGCACCCTGACTGGGCACGCAGCCTGCGCGACCAGTGCGCCGAGGCGAGTCTGGATTTTCATTTCAAGCAGTGGGGAGAATGGGCGCCGACACCGGGGCGTGCGCATTTCAAGGAGGCGTTCAGCGACGAATGGCGACGCGTCGACAGCCTCACCCCAGGCGTACGCCCGGCACTCATGTCCCGGATCGGAAAGTCATCAGCCGGCCGTCTCCTGGACGGCATCGAGCACAACGCCATGCCGGAGGTTCCGTCATGGTGACAGGCACCAGCGATCCGCGCGCGGAACGCCTCGTCGAGGATTTCGACTGCGTCATTTGCCGGCGGCACATTTCAAACAGGTGGCCGCAACACGCCCCCACAATGTCGCTCAAGCCCGTCTGCCAGATGTGCGAGACGGACTACGGACGCAGATGCGGCACGGCTGGTACCATCCGTGACCGCCGCATTCTGCGCCAACTGAGCGCCGTTGCCGAGGCACTCAATTGCGCCGCGCACATCGCCGACTACCACGCCAGAAACGGAGGCATGTCCCGATGAGTTCACGCGACTACGTGAGCGCGCCTGTCTCGGAAAGCCTCGGACTACGCGAGGTCATTCTTGGCCTGTCCGCGGATCTTGACGACATGCGCGAGGGCCGCATCAGCCCGCAGGACGGCATGGCCCGGGCCGCTGTCGCGAAACAGCTGTTCAACGGCGTTCGCCTCTACCTTCAGGCGCTCAAATCGTTGGAGGACACAGCGCGGCCTGCAGGCGGCAACAGATCCGCCATTTCTGCGGAGGAGATCCAATGAGCGTGTTGTTTGGCATAGTCGCTACAGTGCTCGTTCTCTGTAGCACAGTTGTCGGGGCAGCCTGCGGAATGATCGCGGCCCGCGACACCGCCAATGAGCGGGGAGCGGCCGTCGCCGCCTCATTCGGCCTGTCAATGGCCTTCGGGCTGACTGCATGCGCCGTGGTCGCGTTCGGGCAATGACCCGCCCCCACCGCATCCAGCGCAGCCGCGCACGCGGCTGGCGCATGCCGGAGAACGCCGTCTATGTCGGGCGGCCCGGACCATTTGGCAATCCGTTTACGGTTGAGGCGGCGCGCGAAGCCGGCTTTTGCAACCCGCACTATGCGGCCGTCGTCGCGTACCGCGCTTGGCTTGACGGGCAACCTTGGGCTTGCCCATCCGACGATGACTTCCAAGCGCGCCGGACGACGCTTCTTACCCGCCTCTCCGAGCTGCGCGGGCGGCACCTGGTCTGCTGGTGTCCGCTCGATACCCCCTGCCATGCCGACGTTCTGATCGAACTCGCCAACCGCGAACAGGAGCAACCGACATGAAATTTGGGCTGTACTCCACGCGGCCTTGGACGGCGACAGGTCGGGTCAGACTCCGTGCTGGTTGGTTCGGCAGCGTCCGCGTCGAGATCGAGGAAGAGCGCGAGCACTATTTCCAAGCTGCACCGCGCGCGGAAAAAGTCCCGCATGGAGTCGAGACGCGTTGGCGACGTGCCAACCGACACGACGTCACCCGCAGTTTTGGCGAGCAGAAGGTGACCCCATGAGAGCGCTATCGACCCCTCGCGCCTATGCCTGGGCATTCATGACCGGCCATGTCGGCTTCCACGCGGCCTCGGAACTGCCGTGGCACCATGGCCCGCTGCTCATTCATGCCGGAGAGGATCCGGACCCGACCTATGCCGACGCGGCTGTCCGGTTGGTCGCGTTGCGATCTGGCCTTGACGAGGCGCTGCTTCGCAACTCCCTGCACCTGATGCAGCCCGGAACCATCGTCGGAGCCGTCACGGTTACAGGGCAATTCGCGTGCCCGACTCCGGACGACCCGGAGCGACTGTCCTACGAACTCACAAACCCGAGGCGGGCGTACCCTGCGGCGCCCTGCCCGGCCGGTGCAGGACTATTCACCGTCCCGGACGACGTGCTCGCCCGGCTGGATATCCCCGGATACGTGGAGGGGGCGAGATGACGCCACATCCGACACCGCCGCCGAGTGTCATGCGTTGCCTCGAGGCAGTGTTCGCGGGGCGTCCATGGATCACCCATGCGGAGGCGGCGCGCCTTCTCGAGGTTGACACCAAGACGTTGACGCGAGCCGGCGATGCCGGGCAGATTTTCTATCGCCTCAAGGGCGTGCGGCGAGCCTATACGATCGAGGATCTCGCCGACTACATCGGAGGACGCGGATCGTGTCAGTCTACCGCCCCCGCTCACGCGACCCGCAGTCGGGCGAATGGGTCTACAAGTCAAAGGTCTGGCACTACGATTTCATCCTCACGGTCGCCGGGCAGCGTCGTCGATTTCACGGCAGCACAGGCGAAACAGCGAAACGCAAGGCGGAGGAGTTCGAGCGCAAGGAGCGCGAACGGGTCCGTGCCGAAGGGCCAAATGACCACCTGACGCTTGCGGCTGCATGCCTGCGTTACAATGACGAGGTGGCCTTCGGGCAGGCCAGCGAGGCGGACACGCTCATTGCCCTCGAACATTGCTGCCGTCTCATAGGTGGCGACCGGCGCCTGGTCTCGATCACGGCAGACGACATCGCGATCGCCGTGCGCCGTCGCGCCGGCGAAACCAAGGGCCGAAAAAACCCCAAGCTCATATCCCCAGCCACCGTCAACCGGCAGATCGTCGAGCCCATGCGCCGCCTCCTTCGTCGCGCGCGCCGAATCTGGCAGGTACGCGTCGATGCTGATGCGATTGACTGGACAGGCCTCAAGCTTCGCGAGCCACAGGAGCGTGCGCGCGAGATGACGGGCGACGAGGCGGACCGCTTCTGGGCAGCCCTGCGCCAGGACTACCTGCCCATCGTCTGGTTCCTCGCCAACCGCGGCTTGCGCGTCAATTCGGTGATAAACATGACCGTCGGTGACCTCGATCTAGACGCCCGCCGCATCCGGATCTGGCGCAAGGGACATGGTCTGGTGTGGGTGCCGATCAACGACACGCAGGCAGCGGTTATCGCGACGGAGCTTCAGCGCGCACCAAGAGGGTGCAAGGCGGTCTGGACCTATCAACGGGCACGGGGAAAAAAGCGCGGGAAGCGCTCGCCGATCACCTATGCCGGACTACGGCGCACCATCAGCACGACATTGCGAGCCGCGAAAATCACCGACTTCCGCATCCACGATCTAAGGCACGATTTCGCGTCGAAACTGCTGCGCGCGACCCGGGACCTCAAGCTGGTTCAGGACACGTTGCTGCACTCGGACATATCGACGACGATCCGCTACACGCATGTGATGGACGAGGACGTTCGAGCCGGACTGGATGCAATGCCGTCCCGGAATTATCCCGGAATTCCGGCAACATCAGGCGGGAGGAAGACAAAGTCCGCATAACAATCAAGGACTTGAGAAAAGTAGCTCCGGGGCTCCCAAAGCAGATGCGCTACCAGGCTGCGCTATACCCCGACGACTGGATTTCTGCGGTTTATCCGGCATCGGCCATGTCAGTCAAGCAGGAACGAACAGGGAGTTGCGGGCAGATACAGGCATCTTCGGGCAATGGAGGCCCGGAAGCCGGTCCCTGATGGCGAGGCCGTCTATTTGTCGGCGAGGGCTGCCCTTGCGCCTGACTGAAACCGGGACGGAACGGCAACGCGGCGAGCGGCCTCGATCATGTCGGTCGTCGCTCGCGTGGCAACGGCGGGAAAAGCATAGAAGCGCGCGTAGGGCAGTTCGGGCACCCCGTCATCCTCTCCCAGTTCGCGCAGCCCGTCCCGCTTCTGGCTTCGCGATACCACAGTGACAGCGATCCCGGCGCGGGCCGCGGACAGGCATCCGGCGATACTGCTGCTTTCGAATATGACCCGCCACGGGCGTCCGGCACGATTCAGCGCCGTTGTCGCGGCTTCACGATAGACGCATGGCTCGGCAAATAGCGCCAGTGGCAGTGGTTCTTCCGCGTCCAGATCATGGCTTTCCGCACAGACCCATGTCAGCGGCTCCTCCCACAGAAGATGGCCGCCAGCTCCGGAGCGAACGCATTGCTTGCCGAAGACAAGGTCCAGCCCGCCCTGGTCCTGCTGCCGCAGAAGATCCAGCGTAATACCGACCTTCAGCTCGAACGTGGCGACGGGGTACTCCAGGCGGAATTGACGGAGAGCCTCGGGAAGCCAGGCGCCGGCGAAATCCTCGCTCGCCCCGATGCGCAGATGTCCCTGCCAGGGCGAGCCGCGCAGCCTCGCACGTGCTTCGCGTTCGAGATCAAGGATGTTTCGGGCGTAGGCATAAAGCGTTGCGCCCGAAGGCGTGAGATCGACGCGGCGTGTCGTGCGCGTGAGAAGCGTCACCGCCGCGCTTTGTTCAAGCCGCCGGATATGACCGCTCACGGCCGACGGCGTCAGCGCCAGACGGTCGGCGGCGGTGGCGAAACTCCCGCATGCCACGACCTCGACGAAAGTGCGTAACAGCAGGGTATCAAGAGGCGACCCGCCAACCGGTTGCATGTGTGTCTGCTCCGCTCATTAGACGCAAATCATCATCAGTGAGTGATGATTAATCGTCAATCGAATTGAATTGATGAGCTAGAAGACCGGTGAACCCTTGGAGGAAATCACTCATGTCCGATCGGAAATTCGCGGTCACATCACGTCTCGAAATCGCCTACGGCGAGTGGAACCCGGCAGGTGCGCGAACGGCCGTACTGCTGCACGGGTGGCCGGACAGCCCCGCGTGCTGGAATGCGATCGCGCCGGTGCTGGCGGATGGCGGATACCGCGTTCTGACGCCTGCGCTTCGGGGTTTCGGGCCGACACGCTTCCGTGATGCCGAGACGCCACGCAGCGGGCAGCTCTCCGCGCTTGGCCGCGACCTGCTCGAATTCATCGACGTTCTCGGGCTGGAAAACCCGGTTCTGGTCGGACACGACTGGGGAGCCCGGGCGGCAGCCAATGCCTGCGGTCTGCGCAAAGGCGTCGCATCGCATCTCGTCATGCTGTCGGTAGGCTACGGGACCAATGATCCACTGCAGCCGATCAGCCTGCAGCAGGCACGAAACTACTGGTATCATTGGTATATGACCACCTCCCGGGGAGAACGGGTCGTGCGCGGGGAGCGCAACGCCTTCGCGCGCCAAATGTGGGACACCTGGTCTCCAGCTGGATGGTATTCCGACGAAACGTTCGATGAAGCTGCCAAGGCCTTTGAAAGCGAGGATTGGGCGGACATCGTTCTGCACTCCTATCGACACCGCTGGGGCTTTGCCGAGGGAGATCCGGCCTATGCCAATGACGAAGCACGGCTGCATCCGGCACCACGCCTCGCGGTGCCGACGCTGACTCTCCACGGCACGGCGGACACCTGCAACCACCCGGACAGCTCCAAGGGGCGCGAGAGTTTTTTCCAGGGCCGCTACGAGCGTCATCTTCTGGAAGGCGTCGGCCACTTCCCGCAGCGGGAGGCTCCGGCGCTGGTCAGCGAGGAAATCCTGCGGTTTTGCCAGACCAGATAGGGTTTCGCCTGCACGGACGCATCCGGCATCCAGGGGCACAACGTTCAAGGGCAGGTCCGGACGCGCAGGGGCTGCCCATCACACCACCCCTTGCCGTTTTCACGCCGGACATGCCTCGTTTATGGGGCCACACCCTAGTTCTCGGCGGAGGCCGCCGCGATCGTCGGGCCCTGCACGACATCTCCCACGTCCACCCCCAGTTCGGCGGCGCGTCCGCCGGGCACTTCCAGCACGAAACGCACGACGGCACGGGAGGGAATGAGTTCTTCCGACAGAGGAACCGCGTTGCGCGCGATATGGGCAATACGGCCGGTCTTTTCGATGAAGAGAAGGTCAAGCGGTATCAGGGTGTTGCGCATCCAGAACGCGACCTCCCTGTCCTGACGAAAGTCAAACAGCATGCCGGCGTCCGCCGCCAGTTCGCGCCGGAACATGAGACCACGCGCGCGCGCAGCCCCCGTCTCTGCAACCTCCACCTCGAACCGGTGCCGACCGGAGGCGGAGACGATCGCCAGCGTCTCGCGACGAAGCCCCTCCTGCGCACGGTCCTCCACGGCAGGGACGCTCTGGGCCTGCCGGGTGTCCTTCGCAAGGGAAGATGAAAAGCCGATGCCTTGCCAATCGAGCGTACCGGCGAACACGAGACCGGCGATGGCGGACGCAGCCACCACCGCAAACGGACGAGACCTGGGAAAGCGCGACATGCGGCGCGGCGTCAATGGGAAGACGGGATGTGGACACCGTCCCCGTCGGGCCGGATCTCCGCCGCCATGCGCCCCTTCGGCCCCTGGCCGAACCGGACCATGACGCTCTGTCCGGGCCGAAGCTCGGTAATGCCGAAGCGGCGAAGCGTTTCCATGTGCACGAAGATGTCTTCGGTCCCCTCGCCCTGGGTGAGGAAGCCGAATCCTTTCACACGGTTGAACCACTTCACCACGGCTCGCTCGTATCCGCTCTCGGGCGTGACCTGGGTGTGCGTGCGCGAGGGCGGAAGCTGGGAGGGATGAACCGCCGTGCTCTCATCCATGGAAAGGATGCGAAAGGCCTGCATTCCACGCTGCCCGGGAACCGCCTCGCAAACGACGCGCGCCCCCTCGTAGGCGGTTCGGTAGCCGTCGCGCCTCAGGCACGTGACATGCAGCAGCACGTCCTGTCCGCCTTCGTCGGGAACGATGAAACCGTATCCCTTGGCCACGTCGAACCACTTGATCGCCCCGGCGATCACCGTGAGCTCGGAGTTGACCTCCGTGGACTCCGTGTTTCGATCGGCCTGCGCGGCCTTTGCCCCCAAATCCTTCATCGTCCACGCCTCTGATACGCCGCAAGCTGGATCTATAGCGACATCGCTAAAACCTACGATTCCGCTTGTGGAGGATAACATCCCCCCAAGCGCGGGCCAGACAATTTTGCGAAAATCTCGGGACCGCGCTGTCTGTGCAACTGTGTCTGCAATCGCGCGATTCGCAAAGCCCGCGTTTACCATGTTGCAACCATCCGCCCGCTTCCGGGTAAAATGTCTTCGCGAGGCCCCGCCCTCCCCGCTGAGCGCAATTGACGATCCCGGATGCAATTCCGCTGTGGATGAGCCTCCATCTGCCCTCTTGCCGGATCGAGAAAACATGCCTATAACCCCGCGCAACAACGGACCGGGCGCCCATCGTCTAGCGGTCTAGGACATCGCCCTTTCACGGCGAAAACACGGGTTCGAGTCCCGTTGGGCGTACCACTCTCCGATTTGTGTTTCCTGCGGCATCGACGCCCTTTCGGGAATCGCCCTTCACGGTCGGAACTTCCTGCCCCCTCCCAGACATCATGCTATCATGCGGCAACACGGTCATCGTGCATTGCGCTTCTGGTAGCTGACGCCGAGCGAAGCGCCAGGCCGAACTTCTGTCCGCTTTCCCGAGCAAGACCACGTTGCTCCTCGATTTTTCCGGATGGATCAAATACCCCGCGACTTTCGCATAATTATTGCGCCCACGAATTCCTGAATTTCCGATCATTGTTCAATCGCGATTGCAACTTCGGAACGGATTCGCAATTCGCAAAGGCTGCAACGAGCGGCCGGGCCCGCGCTTCATCCGCGCAGAGAATAAAACGCGCCAAAAAGCGCATTTTTGCAAAACTTCGGCCTTCGCGAAAGTTGGCACGCTTCTTGGAACTATGAGTTCGAGCGCACGATTGCCACGCGGAAGGTCAGCCCGCCGGTTGTCGGAGCGCCAAGGGAACCACGACTGTCCCATCGACCAACACGGATCGTGGACCCCTGGAACCTGAGACATCCGCCAGACGGCGCCGTCACACCCCCACCCCGGATGGCGTGTCTGGCGGATGATCTCTCTTCCCCTCTGCCCTCTCCCCTGATTCCCATCCCGCTCACGTTCGAGCCCCGTTCCCTCCGACGCAATCGGCTCCAGGCCTTTGCCGACGATACGCCTTCGCGCGCCGAAACATGCCCGGGATGCGGTTTCCCTCTCGCAAGGGGAACCAAACCCATGGAGCGGCGTTGTCTAGTCAAACCAGGCCGGCGCTAAGCTTTCCAAAGAGAACGGGTTCTCCCGAACACCGCCTCTGCGCCGCACCACAAGGAGTAGGGACCATGGGTATCGAAGTCGGTGGCCTTCTCGGCCTCATCATTCTTGTTCTCGACGTCTATGCGATCGTGAAGGTCGCCGGCTCGGGTGCCTCCACGGGCGCGAAGGTGCTCTGGATCGTTCTCATTCTGTTGCTCCCGGTGTTCGGTTTCCTGCTGTGGCTGCTCGCCGGCCCCTCGAAGCCGTCTTACGCCTGACAGCCACAACCTGAACATCGAGCGGCAGGACACGCCGCCCCCTGTCTTCCAGGCACGATAAAAACGACATGGCGACGGAACCATTTCGTGCCGCGGACGTTTGAAGGGGGTGCGGCGGCTCGACACCGCCCACTTGGACCGGGATCGACCGGGGGTACGCGCCTTGTGCAGCAGCACCTCCCCACCCGGCGCCGTCTGAGTTGCGGGTCCTGTCAAGGAAAGTCGCAGGACGCAGAAGGAAAAGGCAAAAAATGTCGGATGTGACCGATAGCAATCTGCGGAGGACGCGTCGCGAAAGTGTCGAGGAAGACATCCATTCGCGTATCGGGACGAAACTGAAGTCCTACTATGACGACGTCCTGTCGCAACCGGTGCCGGACCGCTTCACCGAGTTGCTTCGCCGCCTTGATGAACAGGCGGATTCGGCGGAGGGAAAACGGTAATGGCGACGTTGTCCGCTGAAATCAGGGAAGAAATCATTTCCTGCATCCCCAGCCTTCGTGCCTTCGCGGCATCCCTTGTCGGCGTTGGAGACAGGGCCGACGATCTCGTCCAGGAAGCGTTGATGAAGGCATGGGCCAACATCTCCCGCTTCCAGGCGGGCACGAACATGAAGGCCTGGCTCTTCATCATCCTGCGCAACACGTTCTATTCCGAGTGCCGCAAGCGCAAGCGCGAGGTGCAGGACGTCGACGGTCAGTATTCCAGCACCCTCGCCGAACATCCCGGTCAGATCGGCCACCTCGATTTCGAGGACTTCCGTGACGCGCTGGACAAGCTTCCCGCCGACCAGCGCGAGGCGCTGATCCTCATCTGCGCATCCGGCTTTTCCTATGAGGAAGCGGCTGAAATCTGCGAGTGTGCGGTTGGAACGATGAAGAGCCGGGTCAACCGTGCCAGAAACCGGCTCTCTGAGATCCTGAGTGTCGATTCAGCGGAAGAATTCGGTCCCGATCAGTCCGTGCGAGCGGCGGTGACGGCATCTCCGGGCGGGATGGAAAAAATCAGTGCCATGGACTAAACTTCCGCCGACGAGTACGCGGCTGGACAGACGACTGTTCGGATACATGGCGGCGGCACTCGTGCCGCTCGCCGCCTTGGCGTTTCTCCTCTCCTACTCCGATCACTTGCGCCGCGCCGATGAAAATCAGGCGCGGTTTTCCGAATATGCGCGCTTGATCGCCCAGTCGAGCGCCAAGGTCATGGCGCGCGCGGACGGGTATGCCTCCGCCCTTTCGTCCAACACTCCCGCCCGCTTTTCCGACTGCCTGGCCACCTTCGAGGGAATGAGGCTGGACCTGCGCGAGGCGGTCAGCTTCGTCGCGCGCAGCAACGGCGACCTCCTTTGCGCCGCCGCTCTCGTCGACGGACGCCCCCAGATCATAAACCCGCAATCACGTCCGGACGCCGATGAGGTGCTGCCCGTGACGCGATCGGACGAGGAAACGGGTGTCGAGGTCGAGATCGGCCTGCGGCCCCAAACGTTCCTGCTCGCGCCCATCGAGGCGACGGGAGCCAAGAGCGACACGGGGTTTGCCCTGGTCGACGGCGCGGGTCGGGTGATTTCAGCCCATCTCACCAATACCGAAGCGATCGAGGACTTCAGGAAGCTTCTCGCAGAACTCGCAGCCTCCCCGACGTCCGCCCCTCCGACCGAGGAAGTTGGCGGATGGTACGTTGCCACCGCCCCTCTACCGGGCACGGACTACGAGGTGGTGACCGCCGCCCCGGCAATGAGCTCGCTTCTCGAGCCCTGGCTCAGCATCACCCGCGCGCTCGCCCTGCCGCTACTGCTTCTCGCCATCGTGTTCCTGGTTCTGCGTTACGGCATCCAGCGCTACCTGCTGCGATATCTCCGCCACATCTACTCGACGTTCCGCCGCTATGGCTCCGGCGACACCTCGGCCCGCGTCGGGCTGATGGCCGCCGCCCCGCCGGAGATCAACGTTCTCGGCATCACCTTCGACATGATGGCCGACCAAATCGATGGCCGCACGAGCGACCTGGAAGCGTCTCTCGCCGAACAGACGCGCCTGACGCGCGAGCTCCATCATCGCATCAAGAACACGCTGCAGATGATCACGAGCCTGATCGCCATGCAGCGCCGCGAGGCCGGCCTGCCGGAGGAACGCGCGGTGCTGCGCATCGCGCTCGAGCGGGTTCTGGCAATCTCGTCGGCCTATCGCGTTTCCTATGCCTCGAGCGAGGGAACGGACGTGCCCATCGAGGCGCTGGTGCGCGAGGTCGTGGAAACACTGCGGGAGCCGGCGATGATCTCTCACGGTCGGGTGCACATCACCGCCGACAAACTCGCTCATGCGACAATAGACCTGGATCGCGCGATCCCGCTTGCCTTCATCCTTGCCGAACTTCTGCCGCCCCGTTTCGATGCCCTTGCCCCGGGCGAGGCGGTTACCATCGCCGTGCGCGGCGGGGAGCGTATCGAACTCGCGATCTCCGGCGGCGGGGGCAATTCCGACACGCTCGACGAATTCGCCGAGGAGACACCGCTGCGCTCACGCCTCATCCGCGCCTATCTCCACCAGCTCCAGGCCACATACGAGACCGGAGAAACCGGTTCATGCCTGACGCTGCCTGGCGGGCACCTGCCCTGAAGCTCACGCGACGCCCAAGCGCCGCTCACTTGCCGGAACAACGAAAACGCCGCGAGGTCCGGGACCTCGCGGCGTTTTTTCATGCATCTGCCGCGGTTACGCGACCGGCGGGCGACGGCCCGTGACCAGGCCGTAGATCAGCGACAGCACGAACAGCACAATGGCGACGAAGAAGATCAGCTTCGCGATCCCCACGGCGGTGCCCGCGATTCCACCGAAGCCGAGAGCCGCGGCAATCAGGGCGATAATCAGGAAGGTCAGAGCCCATCCAAACATGGTCATTCTCCTTTTTCGCGTGTCTCCGGCCGAAGGGGCATAGAAACCGCCATGCAAGCGGCGGCGTCTTCGAAGAACTCCAAAGCTCCGGTCAGATCATGGTCGACCCGGCCTCAGCGCGTCATGCACTGTCACAAGTAAAACCCGCCCAACCGGAAAAAGTTCGCCCCTGTTCCAATTTTTCTTCATGCAGGAACAGGGTTGCAGCCGCCTCGTGACAGAAATTCCCTGCAGCAAAGGCCTGCACCAAAGGAATGATCGCGCGCGCGAGGGACATGGGCGCGACGTGCCATCACGAAAATCGCACGGCCTCGACGATGAGCCGGCGGAAACCCGCGCCACACGGCGCGCCGGGCAAGGGGATCAGAATGACAGGGAGAAAAAATCCGGAACCAATTGCGCGGCCCGTTGGTTGTCTGGGTGTCAAACGGTCACGCCGGGGACGTGGTCTTGCAAATCAGCATCCCCGACGCGACCGGTAAGTCCAACAGACTACCGGGAGACGTTACCATGATCCGCACGCTTCTGACCACCACCGCCCTCGCTGCCGCCCTGACGACCGGCGCCATTGCGGCCGACGACATGAAGTCGACCGATGCGACCCGTTCCAACGGAAGCGGGTCCGCCGTCTTCAACACCATGCAGGATTCCGATCCGATGCAGAGCCAGGGGGGCTATTTTGCCGCCTCGCCCGGCCAGATCCTTGCGTCCTCGCTGATCGGACAGTCGCTGTACAACGGCTCCGGCGAGGATGCCGAGAGCGTCGGCGACGTCAATGACGTCGTCCTGTCCCAGGACGGCAAGGCCCGTGCCGTGGTCGTCGGAGTCGGCGGTTTCCTCGGCATCGGCGAAAAGGATGTTGCCGTCGACTTCACCCGCGTCAACTGGGTCGAGCGGGACGGCTCGCGCTGGCTGACGGTCGATGCGACCCAGGAGGAGCTCGAGAATGCTCCGGCCTTCGATCGCACCAACCTGCAGCCCGGCGAGAATACCGCCGCCATGGAGGGTGTGAGCGAAAAGGACACCACCGCCATGGTGACCGACCAGGCGTCGAAGGCGGGTGACGAGCTGTCCGAGATGGGCGACAGCATGTCCGAAACAGCCTCTGACGTCGCCTCCAAGATGGGCATGGACGGAGAACCCGAAACCATGACCCGGGCCGCCGATGCCTCCGCCGACGAACTGATCGGCAGCTCGGTCTACAATGCCCGGGATGAGGAGATCGGCGAGGTCGACGACGTGATCCTGGCTGCCGACGGAGCCAAGGTCGAGGCCGTTATCCTTGACGTCGGCGGCGTGCTCGGCATCAACGAGAAGCCCGTCGAGCTGAAGATGGCCTCGCTCGACATCAAGAAGGACAGTGATGGCGAGGTCCATGTGTACTCCGATTATTCGGAGCAGGACCTCGAGGCGATGCCCGAGTACAACGGAAGCTCGAGCTCCTCGACCACCCAGTAACGGTGATCGATTTCACCGAAAACGCCGGCCCACGAGGCCGGCGTTTTTGTTCAGGCCTGAGCTTTTCGCAACAAAACAAAATACGACGCCGTATGAAACCATTCACGTCCGGGCGCGTTATTTCAGTACAACCAGCAAGGAGGTACTCACAATGGCCACCAGCACGACGGCCTCGAGCCGCAACGGATCCAATCGCCAGGCCGGCGACGATGCCGCCACCATCGAGCAGAACATCGAGAGGTTGCGCGGCGATATCGCCGCCCTTGCCCAGTCAGTGACGCGCTACGGCGCCGACAAGACCGGAGAGTACAAGGATCGCGCCAACAAGGCGGGCAAGGATATCGCCGAAAGCTCGCAGCAGGCGCTGGACTCCCTGTCCGCGGAACTGACCCGGCTCGAGGATTCCCTTGCTTCGCGCGTGCGCGAAAAGCCGCTCCAGTCGCTCGGCATTGCCGCCGGCATCGGCGTCCTGATTGCCCTCCTGGCCCGGCGCTAACCGATGATGCGTCTCGCCCCGCTTCTTCTATCCGCCATCGCGACGGATTTCGGCGCTCTTCTGCGCCGGCTCCGCCGCCAGGCGATCGTGTGGGTGCTCGCGGGGTTTCTCGCCATCATGGCCTATATCGCGGCCATGGCGGCGGCCGGTATCGCGCTGGCCGCCGAGACAGGTGCGTTCGAGGCGGCGCTCATTCTGGCGCTTGGCCACCTTGCCGCCGCGGTTCTGCTTGTCGCGGGCCTGATGATCGGCGAGGCCATCGCGCGCCGCCGCCGCGAACGCAATCGGGCCCTGGACAAGGACCGCAACCAGGCCCTTCTGGCCGCCGCACTAACCGTTGGAGCGGCGCATCTGCCGGGCCTGTTGCGCTCCCGTAGCGCGCTGGGAGCCGCAGCCCTTGGCGTGGTTGCGCTTCTGGCCCTGCGCTCACGCGGGACACCGTCCGACTGAAGCATCCCCGTAACAATACCCCGATACCGCCCCTGTGGCATCCCGGTCACAAGACGACATCGCGAACCGAACGAAAGGAGCTCATCCATGACCCGGACAGCAGCCGCCGTTCTCAAGCCCGTCAGCCACGACGAACGCCCCGACATCGGACTGGACGACGCCTATCTGGCGACCATGTCCGAGAAACTTTCGGAGATCCTCGCCGCAACCTATCGGCTGACCGTGAAGAGCCACATCTACCACTGGAACGTGGTCGGCCCGCTCTTCAAGCCTCTGCACGAGTTGACGGAGGAGCACTACAACGCCCTCTTCGCGGCGACCGATGTCATCGCCGAGCGCATTCGCGCTTTGGGGCACCTGGCGCCGGCCACCCTGGCCGATGCGAAAAACTTCGCCCCCAGGGGCGGAGATGTCAGCGAACTCAACGCAAGCGACATGGTCGCCGACCTGATCCACGATCACAGCGAGGCCGTAAAGACGATGCGGGCCGCCGCGACGATCGCCGGAGACGCGGGAGACGTCGTGACCGAAGACATGCTGACCGCTCATCTGACCTTCCACGAGAAGGCGCTCTGGATGCTGCGGGCGATCGCGGCGACCTGACCGCGATTGTCGGAACCAGGAATTCCGGTCGGTCACATTCCCCCGATTTCACCCGATCCGGCCGGAATGACCGCGGCGCCTCTTCGGCGCCGCGGTTTCCTTTTGCCCGGCAAACCGGAATCAGGACCTGGGGCCAGAGTAGTCCCCGACCGGTTCCGGCGCCGCCGCCTCGCCGTCCGCGAGTTCCAGCAGGTCCCTCAATCGAACCCGTGCCCGGTTGACCCTGCTCTTCAGCGTGCCCACCGCACAGCCGCAGATCTCCGCCGCCTCTTCGTAGGAAAACCCGGACGCACCGACCAGCACCACCGCCTCGCGCTGGTCTTCGGGAAGCGCGTCGAGCGCGACGCGAATGTCCTTGAGCTCAAGCGACGCCTGCTGCGGGGCCTGCACCGCCATGCGGTCGGTCTGCAAGCCGTCACTGTCCGAAACCTCCCGTCCCGAACGGCGCAAGACGCTGTAGAACTCATTGCGCAGAATGCGAAACAGCCACGCCTTCATGTTCGTGCCGGGCTGGAAGGACTGCTGGTTGGCCCAGGCGCGAAGAATGGTGGTCTGCACCAGATCGTCCGCGAAATCGCTGCGACCACACAGGGACACGGCAAAGGCACGCAGCGCCGGCAACCGGCCGAGCATGTCTCGCTTGAAGTCGGGGTCGACCGCCTCGGTCGCGGCACTCATGATCCGCCGTCCGACGCCTTGCGTTCAGCTTCGTCCAGCCGCTCGAGCAGATCGAGGAACTTGTCGGGAATCCCCTCGTCCTGCACTGTCTCGTAGAGTTCGCGCAGCTTCTGGGTGATGTGGTCATGCCCTGGAACCGGAACGTCCGCGGACGTCAGGGGGGCGTCCAGCCGGGGCTTTCGCGTATCCGTCATGTCTGCATCCCTATCCTTGCCGCACGCCCCCAGTCTAGCGGCAAACGTTAAAATCGCCCAACCTCATGGAACTTTCCTCTCGCGTGAGCGTTTGTGTGGTGTTCAATGCCTTAGAGAGGCAAACAGGGAGCCCCCTCATGTCACTTTCCACCCGTGTTGCGTCCCACCTGCCCTACCTGCGTCGATACGCGAGGGCAGTGACCGGGTCGCAGAAGTCGGGCGATGCCTATGTCGCGGCCGCTCTCGAGGCCCTGATCGCCGATGTCTCGATCTTCCCGGACACCGGAAGCGATCGGGTCTCTCTCTACCGCCTGTTCGCAACGATCTTCGAATCCACCCGCATCGAGCCGGAGAGCGGAGACTCGCCCTTTGCCTGGGAGCAGCGCGCAACGGCGAACCTCGCGGTTCTCCCCTCGCCCGCGCGCCAGGCGTTCCTGCTCACCTCCGTCGAGGGTTTCACTCCGGCCGAAGCCGCCCGGATCCTCAATGTCGAGGAGAGCGAGATCGACGGCCTGCTGGCGGAAGCGGCCGAGGGAATCTCGCGCCAGATCGCGACCGACATCCTCATCATCGAGGACGAGCCGCTTATCGCCATGGACATCGAGTACATCGTCAGCGAACTCGGTCACAACGTGACAGGCATCGCCCGCACGCGCGACGAGGCGGTCGAGCTTTACAAGAACACCCGTCCGAAGATGATCCTGGCTGACATTCAGCTTGCCGACGGCAGCTCGGGCATCGATGCCGTGAACGACATCCTGACCACGTCAGATCTGCCGGTGATCTTCATCACCGCCTTCCCCGAGCGTCTGCTTACCGGCGAGCGGCCGGAGCCGACGTTCCTCATCACCAAGCCCTTCAACCCGGACATGGTGAAAGCCCTCATCAGCCAGGCCCTGTTCTTCGACCAGAGTGTCGGCGCCGCTGCCTGAACGGCCTCGGTCAGGTAAAACGGGAGACAACACCAGATACACTTTTTGCGAGTAAATCCGAGGTCATGAAATCCCGGATTTTCAGATTTGCGACACCGCAAAAGAAAAGGCCCGCGCAACCGCAGGACGGTGGCGCGGGCCTTTTCTTGTTCCGACCTGGCTCAGGCCGGTAAAAACCGGAAGTCAGTGGCGCTCGAGCCAGTCGTCGATCTCACGCTCGGCCTCTTCCTGGGCCTTGCCGTAGCGTTCCTGAATCTTCCCGACCAGCTTCCTGCGATTCCCGGCGACAACATCCAGATCGTCACCGGTGAGCTTGCCCCACTGCTCCTGAGCCGAGCCCTTGAATTGCTGCCAGTTGCCTTCGATCTGATTCCAGTTCATCGGAAACTCCTTCTTGCATTCGGAACGTCTTTCGTGTTCCTGCAAGATCAACGCAGAGGCTCGCCCAGGGTTCCGCAAAGACCAAAATTAATTCTTCGCAATCTCCTGTGTCGACACACAAAAAATGCTTGGCCACTGCCACAAACCGCCGATAGAAGGAAGAATGCCCCTTTTGGAAACAATGCCGTGATCCGTATTTTACCACCTGTCGTGTTCGGGTTGGTTGCCCTTGTCGGTATCGGCGCAACGGCCGTCGTGTATCGGGCGGAGGAAGCGGGAGACCGCATCCGCTTCGAGAACATGGCGGACGAAAGCATCGACCGGATCGCAAGCCGCGTCCGCAAGCACGTCGCCTTGCTGATCTCGACCCACGCCTTCTTTTCCGCCCAAAGCGGCGAGGTCTCGCGTTCGGCCTTCCAGCGCTTCGTGGGCGGTCTGGAACTCGAGCAGGAGTTCGAGGGCATCCGGGGCATTGGCTATGCGGCGAGAATCTCCTCTGGCGAGGAGCAAACGGCCGAGATGCGCTTGCAGCGCGGTTATGGCCTGGATCTGGCCGTCTGGCCCGATACCGACCAGACCGTCCGCACGCCCATTGTGCTGCTGGAGCCCTTCGACGAACGCAACCGCGCCGCCCTCGGGTTCGACATGTTCTCCGAGCCTCGCAGGCGCGCGGCGATGCAGCAGGCCGTCGCGGACGGCACGCCCCACGCCAGTGCACCGGTCGAACTGGTTCAGGAGATCACCGAGACCAAGCAGGCGGGCTTTCTGGTCTACATACCGTTCTGGCGCGGCGGCGCGCCGCGCCCGGATACCCCGACGGCGGTCGACGGCTTCATCTACGCCCCCTTTCGCGCCGGGGATCTTCACGACGCCGCGCTGAAGCAGATGGCCGGCGACAGGTTTGTTCTGGAAACGAACGACGTCACCGGAGAAAAGCCCGTGAGGCTCTACCAGTCGGCGGGCTTCGACCACGCCGACACGCTCACCGGCATGGCGGTGACGCGTGTCATGGACATTGTGGGGCGCGACTGGGCCTTCACGGTGCGCGCCACCCCAGCCTTCCGCAGCTCCACGCGGCACCTGTATGCGATCCTGATCGGCGCGATTTCGCTTCTTCTGGCCCTGGCCTTCGCCCTTGCGACCCGCTTTCAGATCAAGGCCGTCGAGAGCGCCCACACCCTGCACGCCATCTCGGAAAAGACAGTGCAGGAGAAGGATCTCATGCTTCAGGAGATGAAGCACAGGATCAAGAACTCCATCGCCCGCGTGCTTGCCATCGCCCGCCAGACGGCGGCCAGTTCAGAGACGCTGAGCGACTTCAGCACCTCCTTCTCGGCACGCCTCAATGCGATGGCCAATGCGCAGGACATGCTCACCCGCTCCCACTGGCAGAGGGCGGATCTGGAGGAACTCCTGAAGACGGAGCTCGAGCAGGTTTTTGGCGGCGCGCGGGACACCGACCGCCTGAACGGCCCCAAGGTCCTGCTTGATGAGCGCACCACGCAGGCCCTCGGCCTGACCTTCCACGAGCTGGCAACCAACGCCCTGAAATACGGCGGCGTCGCCTCCAGGGACGGCGACCTTGACGTGCACTGGGAGATTCTCGGCTCCGGCCGCCAGAGACGCCTGCGCATCGACTGGGTGGAGACCTCGCCGGAGCCCATAGAAGCACCGAAAGGAAGGGGCTTCGGCTCGCGCCTCATCGACGCCAACATTCGCGGCGAGCTGGGCGGTTCACTGGAACGGGAGTTCCCGAGCACCGGCATGGCGGTCCGCATGGTCATTCCCGTTCCGGAAGGTCCGGCACCACGCCGCAAACGCCGTGGCGCGGCGCAGAAAACACCGGCCTGACCGGAACCCCTCCCCCATCGCGCGCGTTGTGTAAAAGGGCGGCGTTTTCCGTCCCTTCACCGACACAGCGCGACAGATGCGGGAGGCGCGGTTCTTGACCAAGTCCGACTTCGAGACCCTTTTGGGAAATGTTGCCAGGATTGCAGTGATCTTTCTCGGCGCCATCGCACTGATTGCGACGCTGGACATTGCCCAGGTCATTCTGGCCCCGATCTTTCTCGCCATTGTGATCGGTCTCATGTTCGGGCCGCTTTCCGACCGGATCGAGCAGGCCGGCATTCCCTCCTGGATCTCGGCCCTCGCGACCGTCGTCCTGTTTCTGATCCTGATCGCCGCGGCCGCCACGGGCTTCGCGGTGCCCCTGTCCGACTGGCTGGACAAGCTTCCTTCCATCTGGTCCAGGCTTCAGTCCGAACTGACGGACTGGCGCGGCGTGATCGCGTCCCTTGGCGGGCTTCAGGAGCAGATCCGCAGCGTGATGGGGTCGAGTGCGAGCATGAGGGTGAACGTGGAGGACACCTCCACCATGGAAAGCGTCGCCTATTTCGCACCGACGTTCATGGCGCAGATCATCCTCTTTCTCGCGAGCATGTATTTCTTCATCGCCACGCGAAAGGGCATCCGCGACACCGCCATCACGTATTGCATCACGCCACGACTGAGAAATGGCGTGCGCCGGACGTTCGACGACGTGGAAAACCGGGTGTCGCGCTATCTTCTGTCGATCACCGCCGTCAACGCGCTTCTGGCGTTCATGGTCTCGCTGGTGCTCTACCTGCTCGGCGTCCCCTCCCCGCTCCTGTGGGGCCTGATGGCGGGCGTTCTCAACTATGTCATCTACATCGGGCCGCCGTCATGGCGCTCATTCTCACAGGCGTGGGACTTGCGACAGCGGAAGGCACCCTGGCCATCCTCACGCCGCCACTCGCCTATCTGGGACTGAACCTGCTGGAGGCCCAGTTCATCACCCCGGCGGTGCTTGGGCGAACGATGACCCTCAATCCGTTTCTGGTCCTCGTCTCCATCGCGAGCTGGATCTGGCTGTGGGGCCCGACGGGCGGTTTCATCGCCGTCCCCTCCCTGCTCGTCCTCGGCGCGATCCTGTCCAACATTCTCCCGCACGAAGGCTGAGGAACCGCAAAAGGCAGAAGCATCACCCGCCAGGAAGGAGCATCTCATGAAACCGAAAACGCCCGTCCATCAGAAGGACCCCATCGACGCGAAACCCGGCGACAGCAAGGATGTGGAGCAAACCGCTCTGACGATCTCTTCCGGCGAAATCGCGGCCGCAGAGATCTCCGAGGGAACGCGCGAAGAGCGCATCGAACGCCTGAAGCGCATGAAAGCGGATCTCGAGGCGCGCATGGAAGGAGAAGAAGGCGGCAAGCTCTCTCCTCTGCGTGACGAGATCGACCGGGCACTTGCCCGCCTGAATGCGCCGGAAGCACAATGAATGTCCGAGCGAGCACGAAAAAGCCGCCGCCCCGAAAGGGCGGCGGCTTTTTCGACATGAAGGAAGGATGAGGGCGGAAACGACAACTGCGACTTATAGACCGCTCACCTGAAAGCTCTTTCCGACAGGCCAGCCAGTGCAGGTGGAACGGTCGGCACCGGCGACACAGCGCACCTGAACCGGGTCGAGCGAGGACTGCGCGACCTTCCGGTCCGACTTGGCGGCCTGGTTGGAGACAACGGTCCGAACGGGATCCGCACCCGATCCGGACTGCGGCGACAGGGCGAGCGCCACCGCGCCACCAAGACATGCCAATCCCAGAACTGCGCCAACGGTATAGGTCATGATCGTCGAATGGGTCATCTTGCTACCTCCACCAAGTTAACGTGGAAGTAAGGAAAAGGTTTCATCCGAATTTCACATGCCCCCGGCGGCGGGGCGTTTACCTGCGCCATTCAAGAGCGCCGGGCGCGGCCCGCCCCTTCCGTGCCCCTGTCAAAGGCGGCAAGGCGAACGCCTCTTACAGCGTGATCACTCATCCGGACAATGCACAGCACGCATGACGCGAATCTATCAATAAAATACCCCCATTGCGTGTCATCTGCGTATATTTTAGGCATTCCATGACCCTCCCGCCACGAAAAACGGCTTGCACACATCCTCGTCATTCATAAACATACAGTACGTTCTGTTTTTTAATGAGGAGCCGCATGGACCGCGCCCTGACATCCCGCCTCCTGTTCGGCGCGTTGATCGTGCTGCTCTACCTGTTCCTGCTGCTTCCCGTTCTGGCGGTCACTTACGTCAGCTTTTTCGACAGCCAGTTCCTGTCATTCCCGCCCCCCGGCTACACCCTGCGCTGGTTCGCGAATGTGCTCGAACAGGACGCGCTGATAAGCGGGTTCATCACCAGCGGCGAGGTCGCCCTCCTCGCATCCGTGATCGGGGTGGTGTCCGGTGTCCTGGCGAGCCTCGCGCTCGTGCACTTCGAGTTCCCCGGGCGCGAGGCGATCAAGAGCTTCCTTCTTGCCCCCCTCCTCGTGCCGGGCATCGTGATCGGCACGGCGCTCTACATCTTCTATATCCAGATCGCCCAATCGACGGGCTGGAACCCGACCCGCTCGCTCACGGGCCTCGTGGTCGCCCACGTCATGCTGACGATTCCATGGTCGGTGCGCCTGATCGCGGCATCCATGGGCATGCTTGACCGCTCGGTCGAGGAAGCCGCACGCAATCTGGGCGCCGGCGCGCTGAAGACATTCGTCCTCATCACCTTGCCGCGCATGCGCGCCGGCATCGTCGCGGCCGCCCTTTTCTCCTTCGTCATCAGCTTCGAGAACCTCGAGGTCTCCGTGCTGCTGGTGCAGCCGGGAGCGACGACCCTGCCCATCGCGATGCTCCAGTACATCGAATGGAACATGGACCCGACACTGGCAGCCGCCAGCGCCGTTCAGATCCTCATCATCGGCGCGCTCCTGCTGATTTCCGACCGTTTCGTCAAGCTCTCTCAGGTGGTGTGATATGGCCGAGCTCGTAATTCGTGATCTCGTGAAGACCTATGGCGACCACCGCGCGGTGGACACCATCAACCTCAAGGCAGAGGCGGCGGAGCTGGTCGCGCTGCTGGGCCCCTCCGGCTGCGGAAAGACGACGCTTCTGCGCTCGATCGCCGGGTTCGTGCCGATTTCCTCCGGCGCGATCGAGATCGATGGCCGGGACGTCAGCAAGCTGGCCCCCAACAAGCGCAACACCGGCATGGTGTTCCAGAACTACGCGCTCTTCCCGCATATGAGCGTGGCCGAGAACGTCGCGTTCGGGCTCGCCATGCGCAAGGTCCCCAAGCCGGAGATCGAGTCCCGCGTCGCTCACGCCCTCGATCTGGTGTCCCTGACGGAATATGCCGAACGGCGCCCGCGCGCCCTTTCCGGCGGCCAGCAGCAGCGTGTTGCCGTGGCCCGCGCCCTCGTCGTCAACCCGGACGTCTTCCTCCTCGACGAGCCGCTGTCGAACCTCGACGCCAAGCTGCGCATGAGCGTTGGAATGCAGCTTCGCGCCCTGCAGCAGAAGCTCGGCCTGACCACGGTCTTCGTCACCCACGACCAGAAGGAAGCGCTGATGATGGCCGACCGGCTGGTCATCATGCGGGCAGGCCGCGTGGTGCAGGAAGGTTCGGCGGAACACCTTTACCAGGAGCCCGCGACACGGTTCGTCGCCGACTTCCTCGGCCACTCCAACGTGCTGACCGGAACGCCCGTCGAAGGCGGTTTCAGGACCGACGGCGGCATTACCCTGCCGAGCGCCTCCACCGACGGTCCGCGCGTTCTCGCCGTGCGACCGGAAAATCTCCTGCTCGGCGGCGAGACGGAAGGCGCGGAAACGGTTCTGGACGCCACGGTCGAGGCCGTCACCTACCTCGGCGCCATTACCGAGGCGACCCTTGCACTTCCTGGTGGCGAGCGCGTTGTCGCCCATCACCAGAACCGGACCGGTAGCGGACTGCATCTGGCTCCCGGTGACGCGATCCGCGTTGGCTGGCGCACCGACGCCACCCAGCTCCTGATCGACGACATGTCCGACGCGGCCTGACGCGGCCGCGCCGCTCCCCTTTCACCTTCCTCGTTCACAAGAAAACTATCGGAGAAGACAATGTCCCGTTTCACCCTGTCCCGCCGTTCCATGCTCATGGGCGCCGCCGCCGCCGGCGCGACCCTTGCCGCACCCTCCGTTCTGCGCGCCCAGTCGAGCCGCGTCATCGTCGGCGCCTGGGGCGGAGACTACGAGCGCCTGCTCAAGTCCGCGGTCAACCCCAAGACCCAGGAAAGCGGCGTCGATCTCGTCATCGACACGGGCAACGCGACCTCGCGCAAGACCAAGATGATCACCGCCCTGCGCGTTGGCGGCGGCGCCATGGACGTGTCCTGCCTGTCCAACTCCGACATGCACCAGATGTCCGTCGCGGGCGCCCTGAAGCAGGTCGATGAGCTCGACCTCACCCGCCAGGACAAGATCTTCCCGCAGTTCGCCAAGCCCTACTCGATCCCGCATATCTACAGCGCGATGACGATCATCTACGACCGCTCGCAGGTCGATACCCCGCCCACGTCCATCAAGGACCTGTGGACCGAGGAGTATCTGGGCAAGGTCGGCTTCTCCGACATTCTCTTCAACTACTACCTGGTGATCGCGGCAGCCACCTTCGGCAAGAACGGCAATGATTTCGCCGCCGCCAAGGCCGCCTATGACGAGTACAAGAAGAAGTCCGGCGGCGTGCGCGTCTACTCCTCCAACGAGGCGATCGCCAACGCGTTCAACGCCAAGGAGATCAAGGCCACGATCATGTGGAAGGCGCGCGCTTTCCAGTGGCGCAAGGCCGGGCTCGACCTCGTCGCGGTCGCTCCGAGCGAGGGCGCCCTTCCGGTGGTCTTCGAGGCCGGCTGCACGTCCTTTGCCTCGAACGTGAAGGGCGCTGCGGTCACGCTCGACGCCATGCTCGACCCGGAGCTGCAGCTCAAGTTCGCCGAGGCGATGGGATACCTGCCGACCGTTTCCGACGCGCCGATCCCGGAAAAGATGCGCGAGGACCTCGGTTTCACCGACGCGGAGCGTGAGAACTTCATCCTGCCGGACCTGGACTACATCGCCAAGGAGCAGAGCGAGACGCTCGTCTGGTGGAACCAGAGCTTCAAGGCCTGATCCAAGATGGCTGTGTCCGCAACAGATCTGAAGCGGGGGGGATCGGCGTCAGCGCTGCTTCTCCCCGCGACGCTGCTGGTGGTCGTGGCGCTCGTCGCGCCGATGCTGACGCTGTTGCGCTACAGCTTCAACGCCTACGACCCCATCATGCTCATGCGCGAGACCTTCACGCTGGAGAACTACGCGCGTTTCTTCACCGAACCCTACTACCACGAGGTCATTCTCACGACACTCGCGGTGGCCTTCGGCGCAAGCCTTGGCGCTCTCGTTCTGGGCTTCCCGCTGGCCTATTTCCTGGCTCGCACGAAGAGCCGATACAAAAGCCTCCTGGTCGTCCTCGTGGTGTTCCCGCTTCTGGTGGGCAACGTCGTGCGTGCCGCCGGCTGGATCGCCTTGTTCGGATCCCGGGGCATCCTGAACGTGACCCTGATGAAGCTCGGCCTCATCGAGAGCCCGCTCGAGATCATGTACACCGACTGGGCCGTGGTCATCGGCACGCTGTCGGTCGTCATGCCCTTCATGGTGCTCAGCCTCCAGAGCGTGATCGAGAACGTTGATTTCTCGGTCGTGGACGCCGCCCTCAATCTCGGCGCGACACGCCTCCAGGCCTTCCGGCTGGTGTTCCTCCCCCTCGTCATGCCCGGGGTGACCGCCGGCTTCGCACTGATCTTCATTCTCTGCATGAACGCCTATGCGACGCCCTACCTGCTCGGCGGCCCCGGCTACAAGATGATGGCCCCCGCCCTCTACGAGCAGATCTCGGTGCTCTCGAACTGGCCCTTCGGCTCCGCACTCGCCTTCATCCTCATGGCGACCACCGTCCTGGCAACGCTGTTCGTGACGCGTGTCGCGCGCGGCAAGGCCGCCTGACCTCCTCCCAAACAACAAGAGAAAGAAAGGTCCCCACATGGGTTTCCTGTCCACCGACGTCTTCGAACACCGGCTTTCGGCCCTTCGCGCCGAGATGGCCCGCAAGGGTCTCGACGCCGTCGTTCTGTTTGGCGCGGACTCCGAGTTCTACACCAACTGGATCGTCGACGTTCAGGTGTGGGAGCGCCCCGTGGCAGTGGTCGTTCCCGCCGAGGGCGAGATGTTCGCCGTCCTGCACTCGCTTTCGACCCACCACTTCCGTTTCGCCCGGGAGCGCGGCAGCGCCTGGCTCGCCGACGTGGAGTTCTACTACGAGCACCAGCGCGAGGGCGTCCGGCTGTGGAACGAATTCCATGACCATGTGGCCGACCGCCTGCGCGCGCGCGGTCTGCACGGGGCCACCTTCGGCCATGACGGCGCGGCCGCGCACATGGCCTCGATCATCGCCTCTCTGGGAGGCGGCAAGGCCGTTCCCATGACCCAGGACCTGCGCGACCTGCGACTGGTCAAGACCGACGAGGAGATCGCGCTGATGCGCGAGGCCGCCTCGATCTCCGACTGGCTGCAGGACCGCTATCGCGAGAACATTCGCCCCGGCCGCCTGATCCAGGAGCTGGACATCGAGATGCACCGGCAGGCCGTGGTGGAATCCGCGCGCCGTTTCCCGGGGCAGAACTGCGAATGGCGCATCTACACCCTTCGCGGCGATCATTCCGCCTCCCCGCATGGCAATGGCGCCCAGACCGGTGCGACCATCCAGGAAGGCGACGGGCTGGTGAACATCATCATTCCGCGCCTCAACGGCTGCACCATCGAGAACGAGCGCACGATCTTCTGTGGACGTCCTTCGACGACCCAGGAAGCGGCCTATGACGCGGCGCTTCAGGCACAGCTTGCCGCCATCGAGGCGATGCGTCCCGGCCTGACCGTCTGCGGCATCGACAATGCCGCCCGCGAGGTGATCGAGGCGCGCGGGTTTGCCGACAACATCATGCACCGCACCGGCCACGGCGTGGGCATGCGCGGCCACGAGTACCCGGCCGATACCGCCTTCAACGCCCGCCTTCTGATGAAGAACGAAGTGTATTCGGCGGAACCCGGCATCTATATCTGGGGTCTGGGAGGATTCCGGCTGGATGACACGATCGTGGTTGCCGACACTCCGGAGGTTCTGACCAAGACCTCCAAGGACATCGGTGTCCAGACGATCCTTTGACACAACAGAGGACGGACGCGGATCCCGGGATCCGCGCCCGCCCCTCACCGGAGCACGATATGACGGGCAGCAGCAGGCCACCTCGACGGACACAGGCGGAAAAATCGGCCGCAATGCGGCTGAAGCTGTGCGAGGCCACGCTGAGCGCACTTGCGGAAGTCGGTTACGAGAAGACCACGACCCAGGAGATCTGCGCGCGCGCGGGCGTCTCGCGGGGGGCGCTCACGCACCAGTTCCCTACCCGCGTCGCTGCACTCGCGGCCGCCTTCGAGCATCTTGTCGAGGAATGGGAGCGGGAGCGCCGCGAGCATGTCGCCTCGCTGCCCGAAGGCCAGCCGATCAGCTTCGAGGCCTACACACGTCATCTGTGGCGGGTTGTCTTCGCCTCGCCCAACTATGTCGCGGCACTCGAACTGATGATGGCCGCGCGCATGGACGAGGAACTCGGCGCTGAACTGCGCAAGGTGCTCGAGGACTGGCGCTCGGTGCGCGACTACCTGTCCCTGCAGTTGCTCGGCCGGGAGAACGAGGCGGAAGACCCGAAGGTTCTCACCTTCCTCCACCTGAACCTTTGCATGTTGCGCGGGATCGCGATCCACGGAAGCTTCGACGCCTCGGCCGAGGAGCGCGAACGCCTGCTCGACGCCTGGCTCAGCTTCCTTCAAAGCCGATCCGACGACATGCCGGGCTATCACCCCGAGACGCTGACGCCACGCTGACGCGGCGCCCTTGTTGCCCCGCCAGCCCGACAGCGGTAACGGCAGGTAGGCCACTACGTGGGCCGAAAACCTCGCCGACAAGCCCACAAGACGCGCTTTGTGCCCTATCGCGAAACTCGTGCAGGTCGCCGGCTGCGCAGGCTCGTTGCCACACAGCGTGCACCTTGGTCTCAGGCCACCAGTAAACCTGCCCCTTCAACGATTTCCCGATCCGAAACGAACCGGCCCAGCCAACCAGACCCGGCGACAGCAATGTGATGGGGAGAAGAGTGGTGGGCGGTGAGAGACTCGAACTCGCCAAATCCGCCCACTACGCATTGATTTATCTAGATTTTTCCGACCAGCGCCGGGATTTTGTGTACTACCTCGGTGGACGACCGAAGCAACGCAAGCCTAGCCGAACGTGAAGGTGAACGCACGTCCATTCAGCATCCCGGTGCCGGTTCCTCGGGTGCCGGTCGAGACAAACTCGAATGGACCACTTGCCCCGTCATTGCACGTGAAGGTTCCGCTTCCCTGCCGTCCGTTCACATAAACGAATGTCCCCGTGCACTTGCGACCACGATTGCTGGTAATCTCAAGCGTACCGGCACCATCGGCATAGCCGGTAGCAGAACCAGTGAACGTCTCGGAGCCATCGTTCGCCTGCCCCTTCACTGGCAGGGTCATCGAGCAAGCGGTGAGCAACGAAAGGGCGGATACAGCCGCGATAAATGCTTTCATGTTTCTGGTAACCATCTCAGTGAATTAGGAGAATCTGACCTGCTGAGTGCTTTTAAGAAAAGCAGCGACCTTATGCAACAGAGGGCATCAACTCGCCTTCGAGGCTGCTTGGCGAGAATACCTGTCGCATCAATCGGTTTGGTGATGCACTGCCTGACCAGGTGACTATGAAGTCATCCACCCACCTGAGCTGTCGGACTGGCTATTCTCCCACCGACGCTCTGCCTCCGCCTGCTTCTGCTTGTTATCTTCCTCTTGCTTAGTCGGCGGCAACGCTAGGGGAATTGAGAACTGAACACGACTGACGTTCTCATGTTCTCGTGCATGGGAGCCCTTACCCCCGAATTCAACGGAGAGGACCTTAAGTCCAGCTTGTGCTCCGCCCGTTGTGGCTGATGTGGCTGTCACCGCGACATCAAAATGCACACTCTCAACACGCCTGACAACAAACCGGCGATCATCTTCGTAAGAATTAGAGCGACTACTGTCTGTCGGTGGATTCACGATCACACCCTGACTAGCATACTTATTCTGAAGGGATATCGTTGCGTCTGAAATTGACGAGATCGTCTCGGTGATAAAGTCCTTGAGGTCCATGCTCCGACCCTATGCTTGTTGCAGATCTGTTCGATGATGCCAGATTGGCGACCGGCAGTCTTGCTGTCCGGAATATCTGACAAAAATTTCTGAGCGCCCAATCTGATAACAGGCTCGCGCGGGCTTCCCCCGTGCCGGGGCCTCAATGCCACACAGCGGCCCGACGCTGTCCCGGGAATGCATGGACCTCGCGCGGTTGCCGCGCCGCCGCGCCGTCCGGTGTCGTCCTCTCGTCTCCCTCGCCTTCCCTTCGGTTAGCAGGGGGGGGGGGCGGAAGGGGGGGCGCCGCCCGCCCTCGCGATGCGCTGGGCTTGATGGTCCGTCACTGCTACCGTCACCGTGCCTCGTGCCGTACCACCTCGCACACCGCAGACGGTTTCTCGCCCTGTCACACATGACCACACCTCAGCGTGACGATTTAATGTGACAGCGGAACTGCTGATCTCGTGTCATAATAGGATTGACATGCACATTTTGTGACGATATCCACTCAGGGTGCACCCTATTGTTACACCGGAGGTTCACCCATGGCCCGCATCGGATACGCCCGCGTCTCCACCCTTCACCAGTCCACCGACACCCAAGCCCAGCGCCTCAGGGAGGCCGGGTGCGATCCGGTTCGCGAGGAGAAGGTGAGCGGCAAGAGCGTGGAAGGACGCGACGAACTATCCGCCATTCTCGATTTCATCCGCCCCGGCGACGAGCTGGTCGTGGTTAAGCTGGACAGGCTGGGCCGATCCACCCGGGATGTCCTCAACCTCGTGCATGAACTGGACGAGAAGGGCGCGGCCCTGCGGGTGCTGGAGCCTGAGTTCTACACCGGAGACGGAACGGGGCGCATCCTCGTCACCGTGCTGGGCATGGTCGCGGAGATGGAGCGCACCTTCATTCTGGAGCGGCAGCGGGCCGGGATCGAAGCGGCCAAGGCGAAGGGCAAGTACAAGGGCCGCAAGCCATCGGTTCCAGTGAAGCGCATCCGGGAGATGCACGGTGATGGCATGGGCGCGACCGCGATTGCCGAGGCGCTGGGGGTGTCGCGGATGAGCGTCTACCGGGCCTTGAAGGAGGACGCCTGACAAGGCCGTACAGGGCGAATGACTCCAGAAGCCCCAGAATTGACTCAGGAGAGGCGTTTTGTCTTTCGGGTGTGATTGCCTGTCCGAGCCCGAGAACGCCTCTCAGCGACTCTCAGAATCGGTTTTCGGAGTCGGCACCGTCACCCATACCGGACATGAACAGGCTCGGCACCTCGAAGCGGGCGCATGACCGGGGACGATGGTTGCAGATCCGGGATCTTCCCAAACATGCAAGTATCTGTTTCATTTGATTTTTTCCTACGAAATCCGGTGTCCGTCAAGGCGTTGACGAGCGACTCCCCATGACTCATACAACGCCCCGCCTTCGCGAGGATCGCGGGGCCTGACGACGTCCACGACACGGGAGACCATGCCCATGCAGCACCATCAGGAAACCGCCCTCGACATCATCGGGGCGACCATCGCCAGCCTTGAGGAGGCCCGTAAGCACCTTGAGACGGGAAACCGGGAGACGGCGGCAAGCGCCTTGTGGAAGGCTCGGGGCAGCGTCGACTACGTGACCCGGGTCTTGCCGGGCGATCCCGAACGACCGACAGCCCAGCGCGAGGCGTTCCGCTCGCCGGGTGTGCGTCCGGGGTTCGAGACCTTCCACGAGTATCTTGACCGGACCCAGCCCGAGATCCTCGACGGGATGTATGATCCGGCAACCGAGATCGTGCCAGAGTACCGGGATATCAAGACGTTCTGCGAGAAGCACGGTGCGCCTGTGATCGAGGTTCCCGCCCCGCCCTGCCTTCAGGAACGCGGGATCGATACCGTCTACGCCTATCCGGTCGACATGATCGAGCGTTTCATCGGCGACTGAACGGGGGTCGAAGACAGCGCCACGGAAAGGCGTTCAAGGCCAATAACTTATGAAATGGTTGCATCACAGGGGTGAGCCAAAGGCGAACCCTAATGTTGTACCTAAGGTGTCCCTTAAGTCCTACTAGGGGTGTCCTTAGGTGGCCCTGAAGGTGTCCCCGGGGATGAGACCTGATCAGGATCACCGATCATGGTCTCCCTGTCCGGGGCTTCCTCGGGGAGCCCGTACGGCGACTTAAGGCGACACGGGGTGTCCCGGGCCTGACTGGATTGGAGATCATCGCACAGGATCTCCCCACCAAGTCCCCCTCCTCGTGGTCCTGTCTCGGGATCAAGTCCGGGGGATCATCTCCCGGGCTCGTCTTCCCGGGTGTCCCGACTCGATCCCCTGAGCGGTTCCCGGGCGTTGTGGCAGATCCGGCGTGTTCCTCCTTCCATGCCGTCCCTGTCCCGCCCGTCCTGTGGGGCCGGTGAGCGCGGTTCGTCCAGCGGCTCCCGGCTCCCGGGTCTCCCGAGCGATCCCAGCCCAGCGCCTCGGGTGTATCGAACGAAAGCCCAGCGCGACCCGAGGAGAACCCGGGGAGGAGGCGGGATCGGCGATCTATTGTTTTGTTGCAAAAATGCAACACCCTCCGTGACCATCAATGCTGTTTTGCCCAGAGCGACCCAAGCCCCCATCGGTCACCCTGTGCAGTCCTTAGGCTGTGCAATTTACACACCCGAGGCGCTTCCTGCGGTCGGGCCGTGGCCGGTCTCGGGGTGATTGGTCGTCCTCCATTGGAGGATGAACCCGAGATCGACGCAATGGGACGGCCCCGGATTACCGAGGTCCACCTCCTCGACAGGCGAACCTGCTACATCGTTATGGTGAAGCTCTCCCTGATGAAGTGCAGACGTTGAGTGCCCATCGGATGGGTACACAGATGGGACGTTTCCCCCAAAACCCTGACCGGCACCCCGCTCGTCTCGACCTTCGCCTTCGAACGGCACCCGAGCGAGTACCCGTTCCAGATCCGCGTCGTGGAGATCGACGGCGACCCGTGGTTCGTCGCAAAGGATGTCTGCGACGTGCTGGGCCTGAAGAACGTCACGTTTGCCATCAAGCACCTCGACCCGGACCAGCGTTCCAAATTCAATCGGATTGAACTTGGGGAACCGCGAGCCGGTCGCCCGATGCCGGTCGTCTCCGAAAGCGGCCTCTACAAGCTGATCATGCGCAGCAACAAGCCCGTCGCGAAGCGCTTCCAAGACTGGGTGACCCGCGATGTCCTCCCGGCGATCCGCAAGGACGGCATGTATGTCCTCGGGGAGGAGAAGGTGGCCACGGGGGAGAACCAACCCATGAACGCACTCGTTTCCACCACCGGCCTCACCGGCACCACCATCACCGGCATCCTGACCGATGGCCTCGACCAGCCCCTCACGATGTCCTCGCGGGAGATCGCGGATCGCACGGGGAAGCGTCACGACAACGTGGTTCGCGATATCGAGAAGATGCTGACGGCCATTGGAGAAGATCTCCTCAGATTTGAGGAGATGTCCCCGGACAGCTACGGTCGGGAGCAGCGCGGCTACCGTCTCCCCAAGGACCTCATCTTCACCCTCGTCTCCGGCTATTCGGTCCCGCTGCGGCACAAGATCGTCACCCGCTGGCAGTCGCTGGAGCAGGCCCAGCGTGCCCCGGTGGTTCCCCAGTCGCTGCCCGAGGCTCTCCGCTTGGCCGCTGACCTTGCCGAGAAGAACGCCGCGCTCGCCGTCGAGAACCAGAAGCTCGCTCCGCTGGCGAAGGTCGGCGACGTGGCCGTCAGTCACAAGCGGGGCGTCGTGGAGATCGGACGGAAGTTGCCTTCAGATTTGAAGCGGCCTACACCTCATAGCGGGGCAAGCGCTGGATCGCCTCCCACATGGTCGGCACCTCGGCATCCCCGTAGCGGTTCCCCTCGTTGCCCTGAGCGTGCCCCGTGATGTGGTTCGCAGTCCGGTCGCTGATCCCTGCCCTACTCGCCACGTTCTTGAAGCGGTGCCGCCATCCGTGGTTCGGCTGGACGTTCTTGTCCGTCACACCGACCCCATCGCTCCGCACCCACGTTCCAAGTGCGTTGCTCTGGCGCTGGGCCGGGTCGGCTCCCTTGCGGGCCGGATCGTAGAACAGGGGACCATCCTTCGCGCCCCTGACGAACTCAAGGAAGCCCTGTTCGACCATATGAGGATGCAGTGGGACCAGCCGGTATTCGCCGGTCTTCACGCTTCCCGCTTCCGGCGTAATGCGGATGCAGTCCACGCCCTCGACACGCACCACGTCTTCCTTGCGAAGCTGGGTCATCTCCGTCACTCGCGCCCCTGAATAGGCGCACAGCCAAGGCACCCAGCGCCGCGCCTTCAAGGTCCATGGGCTTGTCTTCTTCGCGTTCTCGTGTTCGTGCGCCCTTGTGGCTGCCTTCAGGATGTTCCGGGCCTCGTCGTCGGAGAAGCCACGATCCCGCACTCGCACCCGCCTTGATTTCTCGCCCTTCACCAGCTTGACGGGATTGTCTGGCAGAAGCCGGAGATCGACGCCCAGCGCGAAGACGGAATTGAGCGCGGCCCGGTTGGTCTTGCGGAACGTGTCCACCGACACCCTGCCCTCTTCGTACAGCTTTTCACGCCATGCGATGATGTCGTCGGTCGTCACCCGGGCCGCGTCGTCATGGCCCAGGAAGCCGACGAACTGGCGAATGACCGGCTCCCACCGTCGCGCGGAGCGTGGGGATGCGCCCTGCCGTTCCTTCCGTGCCTTCCACTTATCGAACAGGCCGGTGATGGTGACAGACGCCTTGCCACGCGCCTTGTCGGCAATGCCTTCCCGTGGCACCTGCGGGAAGCGTTCCGCGTCAGGATCGGGCCTGTAGTCGCCCTTCGCGTTGCGCTCCAGCTTGCGGGCGGCTTGGTCGGATGCGTCCTTGAGGGCCGCGAGAAGCCTGTCGCGGCTCCCCCGGTCCACCCGGAGTCCCTCACGATCCAGCAAGGCATCGGCGATGTTTCCGAACCGCTCTTCCATGGCTCGTCGCTTGGCGCTGTTGCGGACCTCGTCTCCGATCCCGAACCGCCCGAGGATCTCACCGTCACCCGCCACCTTGTTTGTGGTGAGGACACGTTGCCAGATAGCCGGGTTGCCCGGTTCCTCCTCGAAGCCCTCGGCAAGGCCCCGGTAGAAGATCCCGGCAAGCGTCTGGATTTGCTTGTTGGTGAGTTTCGCAGGCCCTGACCGCTCCGCTTCCCAGATGCGGCCCAGCGCCTCAAGAGCGGCTGCCGTGCGTTGCTTCGCCTCGGCTGCGTCCTTGGTGCCGAGCGACACCTTGACCACCTCACCGACCTTCACGGACGCAATGCGTTCGCCGATGGGAATGCGGATCGACCTGCCCTTGACCCGCTCCACGAGATCGTGGGGAACGCGGCTGCGCAGATAGTAGGTTCCGAACTTGGGATTTCGTGTTGGGCGTGTCATCGGAAGGGGCATCGTGTACCAGCCATGTGTACAAGTCGGCTGGCCGGAAACCCTGGTCGTGTCCGTCAAGGTGGTGTAAATTCCCGGATGGCCTGAGGTCATGATCAGGCGGCTTTCGTGGTAATGCTGAGAATGGGGTCGATCTCCTCCTTGTCGATCTGGG
>PBLF01000020.1 GCA_002722295.1 Stappia sp.
CCCGGCGCGGGCCCGACGGACTGACCTTCGACCACGGCGCGCAATTCGCGACCGCACGCGGGGCGGAGTTTTCCGCCTATATTGCCGACGCAGCCCAACGGGGAGCCGCGGCCTGCTGGAACGGCGAGGATGAGCCGCAGGACGACCGGCGCTATGTCGGGACGCCCGGCATGTCGTCGCTCGTGCGTCCGCTTGCCGAGGGGCTGGAGGTCCGCGGGCAGCACACGCTGACAAAGATCGAGCGCACGCAGGACGGTTGGCAACTCGCATTCGCCGAAACCGAGCGGGAGGTTCTGGCCGAGCGCGTCGCGCTGTGCCTGCCGGCACCGCAGGTCGCCGCACTCACGCAGGATTTTCCCCAGGCCGCCGCAGCGCTTTCTGGCGTGGAGGTTGCGCCGTGCTGGGCGGTGATGGTCGCCTTTGACGGCCTGCCGTCCCCGGGCACGCTCCCGAATGCCGGGCCACAAGCCGGCGGCCCGATTGCGTGGATCGCAACGGAAGGTACTAAACCGGCCCGCGACGCGGGACCGGCACGCCTTGTGCTTCATGCCAGCCCCGAGTGGAGCCGCGAAAACCTGGAACTCCCGGCCGAGGACGCCGCCAGCCTGCTGCTGGACGTCCTGAAGGATCTGTCGAAAGGCCCCCTCCCCGCGGTTTCCCATGTTGCCGTCCATCGCTGGCGCTACGCCAAGACGCAAGTCCCGCTCGGCCGGCCGTTTCTGGATATCGCCGACGGCACGCTGCTGGCCGGCGGCGACTGGTGTCTTGGCGCGCGCGTCGAATGCGGGTTCGACAGCGGCGTTTCATTGGCCGACCGGATCCTGCGCGACATCGGATAGCCCTGTCGCGCGGCGACGCGCCCATGCTGCCCTGTCCGAACAGTTCCCCCCGGGCAGACCCGCCCGCATGCGATTCGATGTTCCGGCCACGCGGCTGGGTCGGCTCGGTCGCAGTCGCCGCAGCTTGTCGATTGTCCCCCGTCTTCCGTCCGGGCTTGCGCGCCGGCCGCATTTTGGAACACTTTCCGGAACATGATTCTTCGGCGGGTTTCTGCGACCTCGAACGACGCAACAAGGTGGTTCGGGGCAGCGGTCCACAAATCGGAAACGGCGGGCGTTCTCCTGCCAGTCCCGGTTGTGTAGTGTGCACCGGATCTGGCCTTCTTTCGAAGGCTGACACCGGAGTGGTCCCGCAAGCCGCCCGCCAAGACGACGAGGCCCGCACATCCATGGAATTCGTTCCCTACGGACGCCAATCAATCGATCAGGCCGACATCGACGCCGTTGTCGAGGTCCTGCGCTCCGATTTCCTGACGCAGGGGCCTGCGATCCCCCGCTTCGAACAGACGCTCGGCAAGGCGGTCGGCGCCGATCACTGCATCGCGGTCAGTTCGGCAACCGCTGCGCTCCACATCGCCTGCCTTGCGCTCGACGTCGGCCCCGGCGACCTCGTCTGGACATCGCCGGTCTCCTTCGTGGCCTCGTCGAACGCCGCACTCTATTGCGGTGCGGATGTGGATTTCGTCGACATCTGCCCGGAGACCTACAACATGAGCGCATCGGCGCTCGAGGCGAAGCTTGAACAGGCGAAGGCGGAGGGGCGTTTGCCCAAGGTCGTCATCCCGGTGCATCTGTGCGGCCTGCCCTGCGACATGGCGGCAATCGGCGCGCTGGCCAGAACCTACGGCTTCAAGGTGATCGAGGATGCAAGCCATGCCGTCGGCGGGCATGACGGCAATGCTCCGGTGGGCGCCTGCGCCCATTCCGACATCACGGTGTTCTCGTTCCATCCGGTGAAGATCATCACGACAGGCGAAGGCGGCGCGGCCACCACACAGGACGCCGAACTCGCGCAACGGCTGAATTTGCTGCGCTCGCACGGCATCACCCGTGACGAGGCCCTGATGACCAAGGCGCCGGACGGTCCCTGGTACTACCAGCAGGTCGACCTCGGCTTCAATTACCGCATCACCGACATGCAGGCGGCCCTAGGCCTCTCCCAACTCGCGCGGCTCGAGGACTTTGTCAGCCGGCGTCACGAGCTTGCCGACCGCTACGACGAAAAGCTGTCCGCCCTGCCGCTCATTTTGCCGAAACGGTCGGCGCGAACCCGCTCGGCGCTGCATCTCTATGTCGTTCAGCTGCGGGATGACCGGCACGTGGCCAAGCACCGGCAGATCTTCGAGGCGCTGCGTGCCAGCGGGATCGGCGTCAACCTGCACTATATTCCGATCTATCTGCAGCCCTATTACGAGAAACTCGGCTTTCAGCCCGGACACTGCCCGCAGGCCGAGGACTACTACGCACGCTCGATCTCGATCCCGATGTTCCACGCCATGACCTTCGACCAACAGGACCGGGTTATCGCAGCGCTTGCGGATGCGCTTGCATGAAGGTCTGCGTCATTCCCGCAAGGGGCGGCTCCAAGCGGATCCCGCGCAAGAACATCCGTGCGTTTCACGGCGTGCCGATGATCGCGCGGTCCATCGCAACGGCGCTGGCGAGCAGCAACGTCGATCGCGTGATCGTCTCCACCGACGACGAGCAGATCGCCGAGGTCGCACGCGCAGCCGGTGCCGAAGTGCCGTTCATGCGCCCGGACGAGCTCTCCGACGACATGACTGGAACGCTTCCCGTCCTCGTCGACGCCCTTGAGCGGATCGAGGCGGAAAGCGCTGAGCAGGTGGACACACTTCTGTGCCTCTATTCAACCGCCCCCTTTGCCCGCCCGGAGGATCTCGACAGAGCCTGGGATCAGCTTGTCGACACCGGGGCGGATTATGTCTTCGCCGGCGTGGAGTTCGCCTACCCGATCCAGCGGGCGCTCAGGAAGACCGGCGACAGGGTCGAACTCTTCTATCCGGAACACAGCGGGACCCGCTCGCAGGACCTGGAACCCGCCTATCACGACGCCGGCCAGTTCTATTGGTGCCGGCCGGAGGCGCTGCGGGCCGGACGGCCGCTCCTGGGCCCGACCGCCGCAATGTATCCGGTCGACCGCGCAAGGGCGCAGGACATCGACACGCCCGACGACTGGGCCTTCGCGGAAATGCTCTACCAGCTGCTTCAGCAGGACGGCGAAGAGTGAGGCCGCCGACAGCCCTCGTCCGCGTGGAAGAGGCGTCTTTGACATTTGCAGTGTCCAATCGAACCGGATATAGCTCGAAAGATCATGTAATGCATTATGTCAAACCTTTTCTGGTTACGACTTTATCGTCATCCCTGTATTTTCACATCAAGTTTCCGAGGCGTTTCACTCAAGTTCTTGAGCGGGTCCTATTCTGGTGAGAGCATCATGAGTTCAAAGTCTACTTTCCGGCTAGCGGTTCGGGTAGATGCATCAAGCGCGATCGGAACGGGCCACGTGTTTCGTTGCTTGGCGCTTACCGATGAAATGCGCCGAATGGGATCGGAGATCGTCTATGTGTGTGCCGAAGCGCCCGGGCACCTGCGCGACCTTCTGATCGACAAGGGGTACCGGGTCCATGTGATCGCTCCCGATCTGAGCCTTGAGTCCGATGCCGCAGCCATGCGCTCGGTGTTGGCGTTGGACGGGCCGTTCGATTGGCTTCTTGTCGATCATTACAAACTCAACGCTGATTGGGAGCGAGCGGCAGCCGGTATCGCTTCTCGTATCGCCGCAATTGACGATCTGGCAGACCGGCACCACGACGTGGATTTGCTCATTGATTCTTCGCACGACGCTTCACAGGCCGGGCTCTACGAAAACCTTGTTCCCCTTGATGCTCAGCTTGCGCTTGGATCCGAGTATGTCTTGCTCCGCCGCGAGTTTTTCGAAACGCCCCCCCCAGAACGGGATTTCGGGGCGGTTCGGCGGATCCTGGTTACCCTTGGGGGAAACGACCCGGTCAATGCGACGGGACTAACGCTCGAGGCCCTGGACGATCCAGCATTTTCCAGTGTCCAGATAGACCTGACGCTGGGGGTGTCCAACCCGAGGCTGGAAGCGCATATGTCGAAAGCGCGTGCGATGGCCAACGTTACGGTCCACGTTCAATCGCCCCGGATGGCGGAGCTGATGGCAAAAGCCGACATTTGCTTGGGGGCCGGCGGCATGACCTCCTGGGAGCGCTGTTACATGGGACTTCCGTCGCTCATCCTTGTGATCGCGGACAACCAGCGCGAATTCGCGGCAAAAATGGAAAAAATGGGGTGCGCGCGCAGCTTGGGCTGGTCGGAGAAAATCAGCAAAGCGGATCTTCGTTCTGCAATTTTGGAAGCAATTCGCGATACGGCATGGCGAGAAAAAACCTCCCGAACCGGGCAATCTCGAGTGGACGGTCAAGGCGTTTTCCGGATCATTGATCGGCTTCAAAACCCCTGTGTCCAAGGAAAAACCCCCGAAGCAATGTTCCCATGTCCGTAAACCTGACCCAAAGCGCGCTCTCCCTTCGTCCTGTCAGGCACGAAGACAGCGAAATGCTCCTTACCTGGCGCAATCATCCTTCTGTGCGCCAGGCGATGTATAGTGGCCATGTCATCGAGGGTGAGGAACATCGAAAATGGTTTGAGAAAATCCTTTCGGATGAGACATACGCTTGGTTTGTCTTTGAGATATCCGGAGAGCCAACAGGCATTGTTGGATTTTCCGGTCTCAAATCTCCTCATGGCCGGGCTCAGTGGACATTCTATCTGCGTCCCGACAAACGTGTGAGCGGCTCGGGAACTGCGCTGGGGCTTCTTGCCTTGCAACAGATTTTCGACGTCATGGGCGTTCGAAAACTGGAAGGGGAAGTTCTGGCAGACAATACAAAATCCCTTCACTTCCATCAGCGTCTGGGCTTTCGGAACGAAGGCGTTCGCCTTGCGCACATTCACAAAGACGGGCAATGGCACGATGTGTACGAATTTTCCATGTTGTCCGATGAATGGAAAGCCCTCCGTCCAAAACTGCTCGAGAAAATGCCGCAGATAGCAAGCAATTCAGAAACATATCGCGCCCGCCCCAGGCTCTTGTTTACTGGCGGCGGAGGCTCCGCGTCGCAATCAATTCAGGCCCAATGGGGCGAACGCTATGATCTCTGGTTCGCCGACGCGAACCCGAACAATTTTCCACCCAGCATTCCTGAATCCCGACGGCTACAGATCCCGTTCGCGCGGGACCCAAATTTTTGCACTGATGTTTTGGAAATATGCAAAAAGCACAGTATCGACGTTGTAGTTCCCGGGGTTGATGAAGAACTTCTCAGTTTGGCCGAAAAGAAAAATGACAAGGACTGGCCGCACATCCTTGTGCCGGATGCTGATTTCGTATCCATGATGCTGGACAAACTGACCTGCGCCCAGGCGCTGTCTTCTGCCGGATTGAACGCTCCGAAAACCATTCCGCTTGCGCAGGCGGAGGAAATCGGCTTTCCCCAAATCGCCAAGCCACGCACGGGACGTGGCTCGCGCGGCGTGATGCGGCTTGACTGTCCGCAGCAGGTGCCCGCCTATCTCGCCCTCCAGGGCGGAGCGGCGGACGCATATATTTCTCAGGAATTGATCGGCGGGGCGGAATACACCGTTTTCGTGGCTGCCGATGGCGGCACGACACCGCGCGCGATCATTCCGGTACGCGCCTTCGAGAAGCGTGGCGTCACCGTGCGGGCGCAGACCGATGCCAACCCGGCGATCCTGGCCTATGCCAAGGCCTTTCAGGCGCATTTCCGCCCGTCCGGTTGCTACAACATTCAATGTATGTTGACCGATGATGGCCGCGTTTTTCCATTCGAGGTCAATCCGCGCATCTCCACCACCTTCGTGCTGGCAATCGCCACCGGGTTTGATCCCATACCAATGGCGCTGGGAGAACCGGCTGAGGCTACGTTCATCCCCCAAAAACACTTGACCCTACAGCGAAGCTGGCACACCCACATCGCAAATTGTGAGACAGGGGAAAACTGATGAGCAAAAATTTCCGAATTCGGAATCAGTCGGTCGGAGACGGTCACCCTGCATTTATCATCGCCGAAATCGGGTCCAATCATAATCAGGACTACGAACTCGCGCTGCGCATGATCGAATCTGCGCTTAAATCGGGCGCCGATGCCGTAAAGTTCCAGACATTCAAGGCGGAACAACACGTCTCGAAATGGGCGGAGACCCCTGCATTTTACGAAGAGCGCAATACCCAAAACCTTCTTCGTCCGTTGGAACTCAACCGAGCATGGCAGGCGGGCCTGCAGGAGCATACCGAAGCACTGGGCGGGATATTCTTCTCGTCTCCATGCGATTTTGAGGCGGTCGACAGCCTTGAGGCCATTGACGCGCCCGCTCACAAGGTCGCGTCGTTCGATTTACCAGATACCGATCTCATCGCCTACATCGCCAAGACAAGGAAGCCGATCATCCTTTCCACCGGCCTTGCCGATTGGATGGATATCCAAAGGGCCGTCGACACGTGTCGGGCCTGCGGAAATGAAAAGATTGTCCTGCTTCAATGTACTTCGCTGTATCCCGCGCCTTCCGAGCTTTCAAATCTCAAGGCCATGGACAGCATGCGCGCCGCCTTCAATGTGTTGACCGGATATTCCGATCATACGCTTGGCGGTGTGGTCTCCCTGGGGGCCGTAGCCCGGGGGGCGTGCGTCATCGAGAAGCATTTCACCCTTGATCGCGGCTTGCCTGGACCGGATCACAGTTTCGCCATGGAGCCGGCCGAGTTTGCAAAAATGGTCTCGGATATCCGCGAAATCGAGAGCGCTTTGGGCGATGGCGTGAAGAATGGTCCACGCAACGAAGAAGCCGAAATGGCGGAAAAGGTCCGCCGTTCACTGCACGCAGCGCGCGATATCGAAGAAGGAGAGGACATCTCGGCGGACATGCTGGTTATCAAACGCCCCGGACTCGGGCTGCCCCCCTTTCTGTCCCCCCATATCGTCGGGCGGAAGGCGCGGCGGCGGATCAAGGCCGATGAATGGATCACTTGGGATATGATGGTGTAACAAGTGAACAAGGTTCTGGTGACCGGAGCGGGCGGATATCTGGGGTCGCACGTCGTTGCCTCATTGCGCCAACACGGCCATCCCGTCGTGGGAGTGGCCCGGAGCGAGACGCCTCAGTTTGAGGTGTGCGACCTTCTGGACAAATCTTCTTTGATCAAACTCCTGGAGAAGGAAAAGCCGGACAGAGTCGTCCATTGCGCTTGGGAAACTCCCCGTTCACTTGCAGAATACAACAATACAGCGGCGTCAGAACGCAGTCTTGCCATGTTGGATCACCTTCTCATGGCGACAGATGCCCCGATTCTTTACGTCTCCTCGATGACGGTCTACGGAACGGATCACGGTTCGCCAAAACGCCGGGAAGAAGATGCAGGCCAGCCGGAGAGTGATTACGGACAGGCAAAATGGGAGGGGGAGAAACTTCTCGCCGCCAGCCGGCGGGCAGGTTTCTCGGTCCGGCTGCCGGGATTGTTTGGAGGGGGCCGAAAGAGCGGGCTGGTCTGGGGGCTGATGCGTGCTCTTCAATGCGGCGAGGCACCGGTCCTTCCACCCGCTCCCCTCCTTTGGGCCGCAATGGATGTCCGCGATGCCGCGCTCAGTCTCGCGCAACTTTGCGAGGTGCCGGTCGAGACGTCCAAGCCCGTCAATATCGGGTATAGCGATACCTACTCGGTTTCCCGCCTGGTGACCCTGTTCGAAGAGCTGACCGGCCAGAAAACGACCTACCACATCGAGCATCCCGACTTTGCATTTGATCTCACCCGCGCGCGGACCCTCGGTGTCGCACCGAACCAATCCCTTCGTGGAGCCTGCCTCAGCCTCTTGAAGGAGACTTTATGAAATCCAGCGATTTTTCACCCGTCGCAGGCCTGATGCGCGGCGTGGGAGATGCCCTTCTTGAGTGGCGGGACGACCCGGAACAGCGGCGCATTCTTGCCCCGGCCGAATACAAGACCGTGGCCGACCGAAAAGCTCACGATCTCATCGTTGCGGGTTTGCAGGACCTGTTTCCAGGCGTTCCGGTCTTGTCCGAGGAGGCAGCCTGGGATGACGAGCGCCCCGAGACCTATTGGCTGATCGACCCCATTGACGGAACCGCGAGCTGGTATGAGGGGTTCGTCGGATTTGCAACCCAGGCCGCATTCATCCATCGCGGAACCCCGGTTTACGGAATTGTGCATGCACCGGCCATGGGCAAGACCTGGGAGGGCGTCCGGGCTGAAGATCTAAGCTGCGCCTGGCTAAACGGGGTGATCCTCAAGCAACTCGTCCTGTCAAATCGCCTGCTTTTGTGCGACAATTATCCGGAGCCGCGCCGAGCCGCCGGGATCCTGAATCGACGTCTGCCGTGTACGGGATATCTGGAAAGCGGCTCACTCGGGATCAAGTGTTGCCTGGTGGCGGACGGCACAGCGGATCTGTTCGTCAAAGATGTGGTGGTACGCGATTGGGACATTGCACCTGTCGCGCCGATCATGGCGACTGTCGGCGGTGTATTGTGCCTGCCGAACGGGATGGAGTTTTCCTTTGAGGGACCGATGGAAAAGCCGCTTGGCATCCTCGCCGCGCGGGACAAAGACTTGGCAAGCTTGGCAATAGACGCGCTGGCACAGCAGGGAAACTGACTTGGCAGATATTCTGGTTGTCGCCGCGCATGCGGATGACGAAGCTTTGGGATGTGGCGGCACGCTGGCCAAACACGCAAGCAACGGCGATCGCATACGCATCCTGTTCATGACCGACGGTGAAGGAGCGCGCGGGTCTGCCATTGCAGATTCGCAACGCAGGCGGGCGGCTTGTGAGGCCGCCGCAGAAATTCTCGGCGCCCAGCCTCCCGTGCAGTTTGATTTTCCCGACAATGCGATGGACACCGTTCCTCGCATCAGGATCGTTCAGGCAATCGAGGCGGAACTCAAGCGTGCCACCCCCGACATCGTCTACACCCACCATGCGCATGATCTGAACATTGACCACAGGATTACGCATGAAGCCGTCATGACCGCATTGCGTCCGCAACCGCACGCCGCTCGGCCAACGATCTTGAGCTTCGAGGTCATGTCGAGCACCGAATGGCAGACGCCAGGCGCAGCAACGGCCTTCACTCCCAACTGGTTTGTGGATATCAACGCCTTCTGGGACACCAAAAAAGCCGCCCTGACGGCTTACCGGGACGAGATGCGACCTTGGCCTCATTCGCGCTCGATCGCCGCACTGGAACATCTCGCCCGCTGGCGTGGTGCTTGTGTCGGCGTCGAAGCAGCCGAGGCCTTCACCTTGACAAGAACTGTGAGATAGTGAATTGAAACGTTTCATCTCTTCAATTCGGTCGATAAAACCCGATGAAATTAAGTTTGTACTAAACGCCGCAAAAGAATCTATTGGAACCTATTCTTCCACTCACAAGCTGCCAGACCCACGGCAACCGGGCGTCGTGCCCGAAATGCTGGGTCCTTTCGATCTCGTCGGAGAGAACTGGTACAGTTCCGAGGATCTGCCTGTCGCGATCTTGTGGGGCTTCGCTCCATGGAAACGCCCACACATTCAGCACTATTTTCCGCAACACAAGCTGTTGTTCGTTCGCGGCGCCCGGCTTTATCTGAACTTGGAAAAGTTCATACAGTATATTCCCAAAAACAAGTCTATTTGCTTTGTCGGCTGGGGGTTAAAACTTCCCTCCTATGCCGTCCGCTATGCAAAAAAGCGGAGCATCCCGGTACATTATGTTGAAGATGGTTTCCTGCGCTCCTTCCATCCCGGTGCGCTGCATGTAAAACCTTGGTCGCTGGCAATCGATTCCCAAGCCCCCTATTACGCCACCCGGGCAAAGACGGATTTGCAGGATCTGCTTCAACGCAGACAACTCGAGGGTGTGGAGGCAGAGAAGCGGCAAGCCGGCGAGGCCGGCATTGCCCTGATGCGCGCGGCCTGCTTGACCAAGTATTTTTCTTTGCGAATTGGCAATGAAGATTGGACACCGCCGCCCACCCAAGGTCGAAAGATCATTCTGGTAATCGGCCAGGTTGAAGATGATGCCGCAATTCTGCAAGGTTACTCCAGAGGCTTCGTTAATCGAAGATTCTCAAATCTACGTGTCGTCCAAAAGGCAATAGAGGATCACAAGGACGCCTGTATTCTTTACAGGCCGCATCCGGATACGTACTACAACGGCCGCAAATCACGGCATGAGAAAAAGATTGCCCGTCTCTGTACGGTCATCGAGCCAACGGCTCCTCTTCAGGCCGTGTTTCCACATGTGAGCCACATCTATGCCGGCACATCTCTCGCTGCGTTCGAGGCCGCCCTCTGGGGGGTACCGGTTACCACTCTGGGGCTGCCATTCTACGCCGGGAGCCCGGAAATTCGACATCTGCAAGGGCCGAAGCTCGGCTTTTCAAGATTGAGCCTCCCGGAACTGTTCTCTGTCATTTATCTCGACTATCCCCGCTATATTCATCCGGTCAGCGACGAGGAAACTTCGTTTTTTGATTTAGCCAGCTACTTTATTGTTGAGAAATTCAAACACCTCGTCCTCGAAGGTGTTCCCGAAAATATTCTTGATTTGGAAGAACTCAGAGCCAACAAGGCATACCTTTCGCCGCCGGCTATACTGTTTCTCTATCTCCTCGAACTCGGCCGCACCGGCCTGGAAGCGCCTGAGGAAGTTGTCGCGCTGGCGGGCGATCCCCTGCGCTACGAGGATGTTCCGCAGTTTTCGGAACTCTTGATCAAGGCATGCCGTTTCGACACGCTTGCCCTCTATCTGGGAAAAATAATCGCCCAATTCGAGCAGGATTTGGAGGCTCTGAAAGACAGCAAAACATTGATGACGCAGGTCATGGAGACAGTCATTGACAATCAGAAAGTTCTCCGTGGCCGCATCGCGATCACGCTTCCTGATCTGTCTGACTGGATTTCGCCGCCCACCTTCTCAGGTTACGTCATCCCCGACAATCTCTTGCTTGCCTATGCGAGGGCGTTGGCCAACAACTTGCAGTACGACATTTTAGAGCGGGTTGTTTCGAACATTGAATTCTTTTGCAAGACTGAGTCTTTGCCCCACGGCGCGACTTTCCTGCGCGGGTTCGCGGCACTTCTGGTGGAGAAGCCGGCGCGAAGCGAGCGCAATCCGGGCAAGCGCGCCCAGTTGCTGGATCGCATCGGACGCCTCTATCACACGCGTCTGTTGGCAGAGCTTGGCGAGAACCCGCTTCTGGTCCGGGCACTCGCGGATATGGCGATGGATCGGCCTCATTCCTGTCAGGCAAGTTGCATAGAATTGCTGGAGAGACTTGCCGAAGGACCCAACCAAGACACAAGCTACCTTCTTGCCGATTACAAGAAGCACATGCCCCATGTCATCAGGCTCGTGAGGTATCTCGCCAATCAATCCCAGCACGACCTGGTCGACCGGTTGATGTCCTACCTCGATGAAAGCGATGACCGTGTTCGAATGCAGTGGTTGCGCCTTCATGTAGAGCGGCGAGAGATCGATGCGTTCTATCGAAAATACTCAAGTTTGCCGGAAGATTTGAAAACCCGGTATGAAGTGAAAGACCTTCTTATCCGCGCTCAGAAAGAAGAGGGGGAATTTCTTTCAGCACTGGAAACGGTCCGGGAGAACCTAGCGCTTACGACGCTTTCGCGCCGAAAGCGGTCCATTCTCTACGACCTGAAGGAAAAACTGGAATTCTCGCTGGAAGCCAGTCGAATCCTCAATTCCGTGCCACAGCCGCAGGTTCCGAAAGGCGTCGTCTTTCTTGGAACCCTTACAGATTACAAGTCTGTTGCGATGATTGCGCCGGTCTTGCCCGAACTACGTAAACGCGGCTATGCGATCGTCTCGCTCGTCAACGGCATGTTGAGCCAGAGTCCGACTGGCCTGCCAAACGTTGATCAGTTTATGGGGGCTATATCGACTTCGGTCGTGACTCGGAAAAACGAACACCACAATGAATGGCTTATTAACTGGAAACAGAAAATTGTTAGCAGCGGCGATGTAAATTACTATCAGGGAATATATGAATCTCTTGCAAACTTCTTCAGAGTATTTGACGTCGACATCAACCAGGATGCCATCCGCCGGAACTTTTTCTACCGTCTCAGCCGCATGGACGATTGCTTGGATATATGCAATCGGATCTTCAAAGATGTCGTTAAATCGGGACTTCCGTCCATTATATTGAGCAGTGACGGGCATGTAGCCCCCTTCTCAATATTTAGGGATTTTTGCCTTTCAAAATCACACCCGAATCTATCCTATGTCAATGTCAATATTGGCTACGAGAACTACTTCACAAATCTTGGCGGACGCTTCTCGACGACAACGACCATTTCCGACATGACGCTATGCCCAACGCATCGCGCGCCATTTCTTGCAAGAGCCGATCGGTTCGAACGCTGGTATAGTGAAGAGAAAGACAATCCGATCTATCGCCGCCGCGCTGATGAACTAATCAATTTCAACCGGGTTCACCAGGAAGGCGACGCTGCCAGTCATGCATTGATTGCCGACCTCAAGGAGGCGCGCGACCAGGGGCGCAAGGTTGTGGCTTGCCTTGGAAAGATCCCGATCGATCTGGGCGTTCCGTACGACGGCGGCCCGGCTCATGAAGACATGAGGGATTGGCTGAACCATACGATCGAGACTGTGCGCGGGCGAGAAGATATCCTGCTCCTCATAAAGCCACATCCGCACGAGCTTCAACCGTCGATCGCTCTCGATCTGGTCGATGGATTCTTCGACCTAATACGCGTACCGCTGCCAAAGAACGTGCGCCTCCTGGGTCATCGAGAGATCAACAATCACCAGCTAGCACCCCATCTGGACCTTGCTTTGTTATGGAACGGCTCCTCCGCACTGGAGTTGTCCGCCTTGGGTGTGCCGGTGATGATGAACGCTTACTTCGGACGTCACGACTATCCGGTCGACTTGTTGTATCCACGGGATCGGGAACATTACGCTGCATTCATCGAAGGCAAGAGCTGGCCTCGGCCAGACGAAGAGACGAGGCGAAAAGCCGCCTGTCTTATCGCCTACATGGAAACGTCGGATGTCAATTTCTTCAATGATTACGCTTGGCGTCCGGTCACCAACGACAGTGTGGGTGTTCCGTCCTTTCGTGCCGATCGGATCGCGCAATTCATGCTGGAAGGTGATCCGGAGATGGCGCGCGCGGCTGATCGCATTCTCGAACGCTTTGGAGGAGAGGCGTCCTGAGGTTGCGTCCGAGATTGCTTTTGCTCGCCCCGGGATGCCGTCGACCGCGTCTGTCGCTTTTGGATTGACCGGGCCCGGCGCCGGCAGGGTTCACAGGTCTTGTGCCTTCACGGGCCTGAGGTCGAGCATCTGGCGATGCATGCCTCATGCGGCCATATATGTGCTCGCGGCGTGGATCGCGCCCGTTTCGGTCAGATGCGCATCGGTCAGGAACAGGTTCGTCCCTTCATAGGCCTGATTGGCGCCCCAGAGGCGAATGTGGCTTGTGCCAGGCTCGACGAAGCCGCCGAGCATCGTCGTATCCGTCCCCATCGACACACTGTTGTACCAGGCGGTGGTCATCGGCGCGCGGTTGACGGTGCCGCTGCGGCATGGGAAGGGCAGCCCTACGATATTTGCTGTTCCGCTCAGGCCGCCGAGTTCGGTCCATATGATGTTGGCGGTGACGAACACCAGCGCGCCGATCCGCACGAAGGAGCCCTCGTTGGCGTGATAAGTCGGGGTGCCGGCAACGCTCGCGCCCGCAATCTCGGGCGTCCATACCCCCTCCTCATAGTGCTGGAGCAGGCTGCTTCCGGCGCCCAGATGCAGCCCCGCGGGCACGCGCGCCGCGCCGGTGTCGCGCGACAGCACCAGCGCGTCCTGCCAGACCGCGCCGTCGGCGCTCGTCTTCACCCGGAGATCGTCATCGCCGGCCAGCCCGATTTCCGCGCGGCCGGAATAGCCGGTCTGCAACAGAAGGCTGGCAGTGTCGCCCGATGCAGCCTTGTTGACGGCGATCCGGTGCCCGGTGCCGTCATGAGTGAAAAGACTCCCCTCGCCCGCGACTGCGAGACGGTTCGTCATGTCCGCGGTGACGTTGACCCCGAGGCGTTCCAGATCGTCCAGACGCATCCCGTGGGCCGGCACGAAGCCAGCCCCGTCGTGGACAACGAGGCGTTGCTCGTCGCCAACCCACACCATCCAGCCCGCCGCCGGCTGGACGAACTGCCAGGCGCCATCCAGAAAGGTCGCGACTGCACCGTCCTCCCCCGCCCAGGCACCGGTCGCCGCGACCGGCACGATGTGCCGCTCGCCCTCCTGTGGCGCTGATGGCGGCGCGGCCGGGCCGCTCCGGCTTTCTACCGCGAGTTGCACGCTGGCGTCGATCAGGCGCAGGGCCTCGTTGTGGGTGACGTGCTTCTGGGCCTGAGCGGCCTGCAGGTAGGGCAGGCCGAGAAACTGAGTCCGGTCCATGTCTGGCGCTCCTGAGCAAGTGTCAGGAAAGCCTAGCATTGCCGCGAAGGGGCGAGGACAAGTCGCACCGGCGGCCCGCTCCCGACGTCATGTGCCAGGAGCATCGCCGGCGCAGTCTTCAGGCGCGCTCGTCCATCTCGCGAATGTCGTTCACGCTCAGGAAATGGGGATTGTTGCCCGAATGAGGCCCGAACAACTTAGCCAAGTCAGAGACTTGGGGCTTCCAAACCATCTTGGAATGCCAAAATCGCCCCATTGATAAACAATCGTTTTCAGATCAGACTTTCCAACCCTTGTCCTGCATTTGGGTACGGTATTGGCCGCTCGATTTTACAAGCGTTCTGCGCGCTGCGGATGAACGAATGCGAACCGACTGCGATCTCTCTTTTCCACTTCGAGGCGGCGATCTGGCCCGCCAATTCAAAAGCCACGTGGCCGATAAGATCCACGGTGAAGATTAGCTTCCTACGGTCAGCGCCGTGAAAGTCGAGGCAGGCCACAGTCGCTCACCTGTGAAGCGTGGCGGAACTGCACGAAGGATTGAGGCCCTTCCGGCAGCGTTGGCCATCCAGTTCCTACTCAATTGAGCAACTTCCGGAGCGCCCTCGCGGGCTTCTTTGATCCTCTTGGCATTTATTGACCGATTCATCGGCAAGCAAACCGAGCGGCCAGGAAACGGTTCCCTTCCGAAGAATTCTGCGATGATCGGGACGTTTCGCCCCCGCAATCATCCTCATCAGGATCGACTTGCCAGCCCCGTTCTGTTCAAGGAACGAAATATTCCGAAAGCCGATCATGGCGGTTTCTAATGCTGACGCCTTCTGAATAGGCGCTCAGCCCCGAACGCAATGAAAATCAATACGATAATGTAAAATCCAAGATACGGCAGATCAAGGGTATTGCTATAATAGTTACTGTAGTATCCCACCCGAAAAAGATCAATGGCATGCAACATCGGGTTCCACGAAAGCCAATACCGTATGCCCGGAGTAAAGTTTGAAGGGATGAAAAACACACCTGAAATAAAAAATAGTGGCCGGGTAATAACTGCCTCGATACGACGCCAAGTCGGCCAGAGAAGACAAAGGACCGCATTGGTCAAACCAGCACCGAGACCGAGCGCCGCCATGGCAGCAATTGCGAGAAAAACGAGATCAAGGCGGTGGGGAAAATCCGCCAGATCCAGCGCGATCAGGCCGGAAAAGAAGATCAAGAATATCATCAAATACGTCATCAAGATTACGATAAAACGCGCAAAGACAACATCTGTTTCAGTGACCAATGGATACGTAAGAAGCGCACGATTGTTCTGAAAAACAATCATCAAAGATCCGGAAAGCTTCTGATATAGATTAAATACAAGAATTCCAGTCGCGAAGAACAATGGAAAACTCGTTCCGATCGGCGGATGTCTCAACGCGAACGAGAAAACGAGCGTAAGCAGTGCTGTCCCAAGCACGGGCTCGAAGATCGCCCAGAAATAGCCGAGTTTCACGCCACCAAAGGTCACACGCGTCTCGCGCAACGCCAGAGACGCGACAACTCGGGCCTTTATGACAAGAGGATTCTCGCTTCCCCGCACTGTCGAGGTCACTGTTTTTTCGCCCATGCTACGGATTGCCCAACTAACCAAAAACTAAAGTATGTTGCCACGGATGGCATATTGTTTCAGTCGTTTCCCGTTCCCGGATTGCACGCATAACCAAAGAACGGTGTATTGTCCCGGTGGCGCGCCATACGTCGACGATACTTCGAGGTTTCGCCTAGTTTGAACTTCCCTCATTACGGACATCATGGTACGGAAGCAATTGAATTTAAATAAGAATGTTTTGTTTTCTACGAACAAGTCGCGAAGCACCCATCGATATGTAGTACAATTCCTCTTTTGGCAAGCGATCAGGAGAACCAGGTCAATAAGAGCGTGGAATCTGTGGAACCGAATATGCAGCTTTCGATAATCATTCCCTGCCACGGCAGGCAGGAAGTTCTCAACACACTTCTCGGTCAGTTGATCAGCCAGACGGCTGGTCTCGATAACAATATTGTCGAGGTGATCGTGATCGATGATGGCAGCGATCCGGCACTCATAGTGGATAACGCCAAAGGCATCAAACTGCTCCGCCACGAGCAACGGCTCGGTGCACCGGCGGCGCGCGAGTATGGCTTCTTAGAGGCCAGGGGCAAATTCATTCACTTCCACGATTCCGACGACCTGCTTGGCCACCAGTGGGTGGAACGCGCCCTGGAGGCAATTCAACGTCACCCGTCGCCGGACCTTGTTGTGACCTCCCGCTTGGTTGTCGAACCGGATGGCGCAACAACGTTCTGGCCCGTCAGTCGCCTCTCTGAAGTNNNNACAACGACTCCGCGTTTGCTCGCCTATCAACAGTTCATCAATCGCATCGGACCTTTGGGCGGCGTGATCTTCAGCCGGCGGGCCGCGGAGGCAATCACGTTTCATCGAGCTGCGGCATCCCAGGACTGGCTGATGTACGACGGCGCACTCGCGAAAAGTCGCACAATCCACTTCGACAACCGGAATTACTTTATCTTCAACAAGACACAGAGCATCCGTATTTCGAACAATGCCCGCGCTCGTGCGAAAGGGTATATTTTCGCCGCGAATCAACGCTTCAGATCTCGACGCATGCGGAAGCTAGCGGCGCGCCTCTATTGTGCCCATGGCGCACGGGAGCTCGCGCCCGTGATTGAGGTACGCCACCGGTGGTTAAAGCGGGTTGCGTGCGAGGTTTTGGCCCGATTTCCGCAACTGGCAAGGCAATGAATCCCGACAGGAAAGACACGGACGCGCGCGCCCAATATGCTCGCGCACTCGAGGCAACGATCGTCTATCAGGTTGGTGAACTGATCGTGAGTGCACGATCTTCATGGAAAGCCGCGTTGGCACTGCCCTGGCGCCTCTATCAACTCCATCGCCTCGATCGCAGGATTGCCAGCACGGGACAAAACGGACGAATTTCAAATGCCGACATGTCGAAGTTGCCAAGCTCCGGCCGGAAGGCTCTTCTCACTCTCGATCTCATCGATGCGAAATCCGGAAATCTGGCGGCCCTTAGAAGCCGCCTCGCGCAAAGCGACCTAGCGGCCCCCGATCGTGTGGATATCCTGCTCCGCGCCGCGCACCTCCTAGCGTCCTCCCGGCCCGCAATTGCCACAACGCTGGCTCGCCTGGCCATAGAAACCGACAACACCTTCGAGACGCAGGAAAAGGCAGCTTTTACCCTGTATCAAGCAGGGAATCTCTCGGAACCTGCAAGCATCCTGAGTGCCATTCAGGTCAGTAAACGACCCAAGTGGCGGGAAAAGGTCCTTCAGGATCACAAGATCCTCACGGAAGGCTTTGCTTTACCGCCTCAGTCAATTGCTCCACTGGAAATCGACAAGCCGCGGCTTCTCTATGTTTCCCACCTCAGCCTGCCACATCACACTTCAGGCTATGCCACCCGGACGCACGGCATTCTGTCAGCCCTGCACGAAAGTGGCCACGAGGTGACCNGCGTGACGCGGCCCGGGTATCCCTGGGACCGGAAAGACAGCCGGGCGATGGAGCAAGCATCTCCCGAGCAGGAAATCGATGGAATTCGATATCTTCACGTTCCGGGCCCCATTGCGAGCCAGTCGCCCCTTCCATCCTTCGCCGCCGCCGCCTCCGATACCTTGGTCGAGGTGATCGCGCGGGAACGGCCGTCGTGCGTGATTGCTGGTTCAAACCATGTCAACGCGCTCCCGGCGCTGATGGCAGCCCGACGAACCGGTCTGCCCTTTCATTACGACATCCGCGGCCTGTGGGAGTTTACCAGCGCGTCCAAAACGGACGGTTGGGAACGCTCTGAGCGCTTCCATCTTGCGCGGCAGATGGAAGCAATGATCGCAAGTGAGGCAGACGGCGTGTTCGCGATTTCCACGCCTCTAAAGGAAGAGCTGCTTAACCGCGGCGTGCCTGCGGAAAAGATCACGCTGCTTCCCAATGGTGTCGATCCAGAAAAATTCGCGAAACAGGGCGGTGCGCAGGATCTTCGAGCGGCCCTGGATCTGTCGGATACCGGCACCGTATTCGGCTTTATTGGCTCCATGGAGGCTTACGAAGGGCTTGAGGATCTCCTGGTCGCGTTTTCCCGACTCGTTTTGGCAAAGCATGACGCCTGGCTCGTTTTCGTCGGCGACGGGCCGGTTGCCCGGCGCCTCGGCGATCTGGTTGGCGAATTAGGCCTGGTGCATCGCGTACGTTTTATCGGCCGCATCCCCTTCGGCGACGTACCGCAGTACTACCGGCTTTGTGACGTCTTCGTTTATCCCCGCATCGACATTCCCTTGACCCGACTGGTGCCCGCGCTGAAACCGCTGGAGGCAATGGCAGCAGGAAAGCCCGTACTCGTGTCCGACCTGCCTGCGTTGGCCGAACTGGTTGGCGACCGTGGAAATGCACTTCTCACACCGCCGGGCGACGTTGACGTCCTTGCGTTGCATATGGAAAGACTTGCAAGTGACGAAGCGATGCGCGTACGGCTAGGTGCGGCAGGTCAGCAATATGCGCGATCGCGCACATGGAAGACATCCACGTCATCGATGAGGCACATACTCACCCCGGCGATCCACTCTCTGGACGGAGCCTGACCGACAAGATGATCCACGTCGCTGTAATCGTCGGAACGCGCCCGGAGGGCGTGAAGATGGCCCCACTTGTGCATGCCCTTCGCGCGCATGAGGAGTTTTCCTGCACCCTGGTGTCGACCGGCCAGCATCGGGAAATGCTCGAGCGCGCACTTGCCGACTTCGGGCTGAAGCCGGATCTCGATCTTGCGGTGATGCAGCCGGACCAGACCCTGGCGACCCTGAGCGGCAATCTCTTTCTCAAGGTCGAGGCGGAGCTCAAGCGGCTGAAGCCGGACTGGATCCTCGTGCAGGGGGACACCACCACGGTCATGGTGGCGGCCCTTTGCGCGTTCTATCTCGGCATTCCGGTCGGCCATGTCGAGGCCGGCTTGCGCAGCCATGACCTTCAGGCCCCCTTCCCGGAAGAGCTGAACCGGCGTGTCGCGGGTCTTGTTGCCGGAGTGCACTTCGCCCCTACGCAGGGCGCCGCCGACAACCTGCGCAAGGAAGGCGTCGCCGAAGATGACATCGTCGTGACGGGCAACACGGGCATCGACGCCCTGCTGAGAACGGCCGAGAGCGTCCGGGCCGATCCGCCCGAGATGGCGCCCGACATCACGGAGTTCCTGGCACATCACCCCCGCTTCGTGTTGATCACCGGCCACCGCCGGGAGAACTTGGGCGAGGGCTTCAAGAACATCTGCCGTGCCATATCCAACCTCGCCCGGGAGCATCCAGAGGTCGGCTTTCTTTACCCCGTCCATCTCAACCCGCGTGTGCGCAAGCCCGTGTTCGAGATCGTGAAGGGGCATCCCAATGTGCTCCTCACGGAGCCTCAGGAATACCGCCGCTTTATACGCCTGATGGATCGGGCCCACCTGCTCCTGTCGGACTCCGGCGGCGTTCAGGAGGAAGCGCCGAGCCTCGGCAAGCCCGTCCTCGTCATGCGCGACGTCACCGAGCGGCCCGAGGGCATTGCCGCCGGCTGCGCCGAGCTCGTCGGCTCGTCGGCGGAGCGGATCCGGGACCGGGTCACGGCGCTTCTGACGGACACGGATCGCTATCAGGCCATGGCCCGGGCGCAGAACCCCTATGGCGACGGCCGGGCGAGCGGCCGGATCAGGGACACCCTCTTGCAACGGTCGACGCGCGACGCGTGACCCGGCCCGTTTTGCGAAAAGGAAGCATGAAATGAACCAGAGCTATGGAACCGTCAGCGTGATCGGCCTGGGCTACATCGGCCTGCCCACCGCGGCCGTTCTGGCCAGCCGGGGCGTTGAGGTTGTCGGCGTCGATGTGAACGCCACCGCGGTGAACGAGATCAACGAGGGCCGCGCCCACTTTTTCGAGCCCGAGCTGGACGCCATGGTTCGCGGCACGGTGCAGGAGGGCAGACTGCGGGCGGTCTTGCAGCCGGAACCCGCCGACGCCTTCATCATCGCCGTTCCCACGCCGCTGACGGCCGATCGCGCGCCGGACCTGTCCTATGTCGATGCGGCGGGTGTTTCCATTGCGCCTGTTCTGAAGGCCGGCGATCTGATCATCCTGGAGTCCACGTCGCCGGTCGGCACCCTGGAGCGGCTGGCGGCCACCCTCGCCGCCGCGCGGCCAGATCTCGCCTTCCCGGCGGACGGGTCGGACGCAAGCGACATTCTCATGGCCTATTGCCCCGAGCGCATCATTCCCGGGCGCATGATGACCGAGCTGGTCGAGAATGACCGCATTGTCGGCGGGCTGACGAAGGCCGCGACCACGGCGGCCTCCGCCCTTTACGGCACCTTCGTTCGGGGCAAGATCGTCCCCACCGATGCGCGCACGGCGGAAATGGTCAAGCTGACCGAAAACGCCTATCGCGATGTGAACATCGCCTTCGCCAATGAGCTATCCATGGTGTGCGACGGCCTCGACATCGACCCGTGGGAGGTGATCGACCTCGCGAACCACCATCCGCGCGTCAACATCCTTCAGCCAGGCCCCGGCGTTGGCGGCCACTGCATTGCCGTCGACCCCTGGTTCATCGTTCACGCGGCCGGCGAAACGGCGCCACTCATGCGCACGGCGCGTGAGGTCAATGACCGCAAGCCGGACTTTGTCGTCGACAAGATCATGGCCATCGCCTCCCCCGGAGACCGCATCGCCTGCCTTGGCCTTGCCTACAAGGCGGACACCGACGACCTTCGCGAAAGCCCGGCAATCGAGATTGTCGAGGCCCTGTGCAGAAAGCATGATGGCGAGATCATGCTGGTCGAGCCCAACATCGCGCAACTGCCGCCGCGCCTCTCTCTTCCCAACGCGAAACTGGTCGCCATGGATGACGCCATGAACGATGCCGATGTGCTCGCCCTCCTGGTGGATCACCGGGAGTTCAAGGCGATCGCGCCGGAGGTCATCCGGTCGACAAAGAGCGTCGACACACGAGGATTGTGGTGCGCCTATTTAAGTCAGCGCAGGGCAAATGATTAAAAAACCGAACTGGAGCACCAGCTCCTTGGCCAAGCTTTGCCGCTCACGCCTCAAGGCTGACACTCTCGAACTGCCTCCGGGAACCTACTATGAAACATCTATTTTCCATCAATCTCTTACAACGAATGGCGCGCCGAAATTCAAAAGATAATAAGCAAAACAACTGGATTAATATAAGAACCTTTGAGGTCGGTCTTCAGGTTCCAAATTCTGGAGACGAGAATATCATAAGTGTATCCGCCAAAATTAAAGCAGATATTGTTAGTTTAAAACAAAAAGCAGCGATACTAACAGTTCGTCTATTCGACGAACAAGGAGATCAAATAGGCGAGAGAGATGTACGTGGTCTTAGCTGGTCAAGGAATGCCGGCCTGTATAAATACGTAGATGTTTGTTCATCCCCGACGGGGTTCAAAGTCCAGTTTGTAAGTCCGAAAGAGGCTCGCAAAATAGTATTTGCATTCATGCCTTGGTCTGAGAAGAAAAAGAAGATTCTTCTTAATGATTTCGTTATCACGGCCGAATTAGCAAATAGCGATGATTTCAACAGCATGCGGTATGATTCAAGCACAGAGCCAATTAATATCATTGGCTGGCCCCCACCCAATCAAATTGACGAAAAGCCAACAATACTTGGCATAATGGATGAATTTACATCAACTTGCTTTGCTCCCGAGGCGAATCTGGTTCTTCCGCGCCCGGATAATTGGCGCGAATTATTTGATAGATCTGCGCCCGATCTCATTTTTATAGAAAGCGCATGGCGCGGTAATCAGGGAAGCTGGCAATATCGCGTCGCGCGATACTCGTACTCACCAGGTTCCGAGCTAAAGCAACTGTGCAAATATGCGCGACGAAAGGGTGTTCCAGTTATTTTCTGGAACAAAGAAGATCCTGTTCATTATGAAAAATTCATTGATTCTTGCAAAATTTCCGACGCAATTTTTACCACTGACGCCAGGCGCGTCGATCAATACAAAAAGGATACAAATATTGCTTTGGTGAACCCACTGCCATTTGCTGCTCAACCAAAGATACACTACCCGCGCCCTCTTCATGCCAGGATGAGAAGAGCGTGCTTCGCCGGCAGCTGGTATGGGAACAGGCATCAGGAGCGCGGCGATGCGATGTCATGGCTACTCCCTGCCGTGGCACCTTTGGGCCTTGATATATTTGACCGAAATCATGGAACGGGCGTGTTTCCATTTCCGCAAGAGCTCGAACAATGCGTGGTCGGAAGCTTGCCCTATGAGGCGCTTTGTCAAGCATATTCACAGTACCGGGTATTTCTGAATGTCAATTCAGTAATTAACTCACCAACAATGTTCTCGCGCCGCGTATTTGAACTCCTGGCATCAGGAACACCGGTTGTCTCAACAGAGTCCGATGCGATTGAAAACATTCTAGGAACTGATTCAGTTATATTTGTTAGAAACGCCGCTGAAGCTCAGGAGGCTGTTTCAAAACTGCTTTCCGATGACGATTTTTGGCGTCAGCGCTCAATTGCCGGAATGCGAGCGATCTATTCCGGCCATACATATGCCGACCGATTAACAGAGATATTCCGAACGCTGGAATGCGACCGATTTTCCAAACAGAGCGGCCAAGTTTCTGCAATATTTACAGGTGATAAAGACGAATACAATAGCTTCATTCTGGGTAACGAATGTGAAAGGGATCCAATAGATAAAATATTACTTCTGGATAAACACAGAAATTTCTTAACCGACGAAACGGGAAATATGATTTCTAAAGGTGAGGACGGTGTTTTAGCAAAAGAATTGTTGCGATATCTCAATGTCAATCATATTAAAAGCGCCATTATTATAAATGGCGATTCCGCGGCACGCGCCAATACACTCCGTGACCTTATTGCTGCATCTGTTTACGCACCAGATGCAGACTTCTACGGCTTCGCGCCTGATACAAAACAAGAATATGCCTACAATGCCGAGCTCTCACCTCATACAATCCTGTTCGATCCGAATAAAATTGGACAAGCCCAGCTCATGAGTGCCATCCGCGGCTTCCTTATCGGTCGAACCTATGCTGCACAGGTTGCTACCCAATGAGGAAAATTCTGATCTGCGCTAATCCCGATCTCAATCTGATAGACGGATCTTCGATTTGGACGCTGGTGCTAACGCTCGCATTGTTGAAGGTCGGCAATACACAGGTCGACCTAACCGCTCGAACATCTCCTTCGAGTATGGCCCTTTACAAGGAAATAATTGATCTTGAGAATGTTAGGGTGATAGGCCCTGAACACTATGAAGATATATTCGGGATAACGAAGAGGCGCCTCAATTGGCAAGAGATGGCGCAAATTGCAAAACACTACAATGGCGTAACAAAGTACGATGCGATATTCATTCGCGGAAAAGAAATTGCGTTTCAATTATTGGATTCTGAAATACTCTCTCGTTCTTATGTATACCTAACCGATATCGAACATGACTACAACGACATGAGCCATGACGATAGAACACGGCTTCGTGAGATATCAAGTACATGCCATAGGGTCCTATGCCAGAGCGACGGATTTGTTGAACTTTGGCAGAAGATAGACCCATATATTGACCTCGACAAACTCACACTTTTCCCACCCGTAGCCCCGGATGTACATCATGAGTGCCTTGACTTAGTTCACAGGCCGCTCGAGGCCGTCTACGCTGGCAAGTACACGCCGGAGTGGATGACTTATGAAATGGTCAAGCTGTGGTCTCGCGTGCGCGCTCAAGTGCCGTCAGCGCAACTGGTTATGATTGGCGACAAAATCCATGACGCTCCCGACAACCACCTATTCAAGAGCTCAATGGAGGATGCGCTTTCGAGAACTGAAGGCGTTCATTGGCTTAAGGGGCAACCACGCTCTAGTGTATTTTCCCAACTTAAAAGCAGTCGAGTCGGATTATCTTGGCGCTCAGCCGCGTTAGACGATATTATCGAGTATTCTACGAAGATACTTGAATATGGCTCCTATAGAACACCTGCGATATTGAACAAGAATGCTATTCATGTTTCCCTTCTTGGGAGTGATTACCCACTGTTCGCAAATTCTGAGGAAGAGTTCGTTTCTTCTGCCGTCAAAGCGCTGACCGATCCCGTTGCATCACAAGTAGCCGCTGATCGGCTTTCCCAGGTAGCGCATGAACACAGTTTCTCCAGACGCGTTAAGCTTCTTGAAGCTATCCTCACAGACGATACGAGGCCTCATGACCAGCCTGCGGCGAAGCCAATTGTCCGTAGCACCAAAAGCATTCTGATCGCAGGGCACGATCTAAAATTCGTCGACGACCTAGCACAAGGTTTCGGTGAGAAGCTAAAATTCTCTGTTCGCTATGACAAGTGGATAGGACACAATAAACATTCGTCCCAAAAAAGCCTTCAGTTCTTATCCGAAGCTGATGTCATTTTCTGTGAATGGGCTCTTGGGAACAGTGTATGGTATTCTAGGAACAAGAAACCCCACCAAAAATTATTTGTGAGATTCCACCGTCAAGAACTTGAAACAGAACATCCGTTTCATATCAATATAGATAAAATTGACATGATTATTTTTGTGAGCAGACACACTCAGGAAAAAGCTATTTCAAAATTTAATTTTCCTCGTGAAAAAACATGTGTAATACCTAATCTTGTTAGTGAGAGTAAATTTAGATCGTTAAAAAAGTTTTCAACATCTCGATTTACACTTGGAATGGTTGGTATTGTGCCATCTATGAAGCGACTGGATCGTGCCATAAATGTTCTTGAGAACCTTCTTAGAGAAGATGATCGATTTGTACTACGCATCAAAGGACATGAACCGCAATCGTACAGCTGGCTAATGAAAAGATCCAATGAAGATAGCTTCTACCGTGAGATTTACGATCGCATTAATAGATCCCCTTCCCTACGCTACAGAGTAATTTTTGATCCAGCTGGTAACGATGTAAACGAATGGCTCTCCCTGGTGGGCTATATTTTGTCCCCGTCCGATTTTGAAAGCTTCCATATGGCCATCGGCGAGGGCATGCTGACGGGAACAGTTCCTATTGTGTGGAATTGGGACGGTGCCGGAGACATCTGGCCTCCTCAAAACATTGTAGCTTCTGATGAAGAGGCTACCGCACTGATATCTCGGCTTTCACAATGCAACGTCGGTGAGGCCGCTTTCGAATATCGCGACTATGTCATTGAACGATATGGTTTAGACAGAATCATGCGAGCCTGGTCTGACCTACTTACTGGTAAGGCCACCTGAGGTAATGTTGACAAAACATTCCAGACCCATACGCAAATAGTGACGGCCATCCTCGCTTTTACTCCACCTTCGAACAGGTTTAACACAGCCTAAACAGCCACCGGTGCCTGCGGCACGTTGGACAAAAGATGGGGGCAACGTCACCATTCAGGATGGAAAAAACTTGATCTAGTAACCCCTTCAGGCAACACTCTGTACAATTGAGTAATTGTCGAGGTTATTTTGACTAAACTCAAGTTTGAAGGAGACCAAATGAAGGATCGCGGTTCACTATCGAGTTGGGAAGTTCCACGCAAAGAATGTATGGAACCTGCGTCTTTTTGCTTGTCCATTCATGGCACCGTCGCTTTGGCCCCAAAGGCTTTAATTATGATTTTTTCCCTGCACGACAGTGATGGAAATCCGCTAGAGGAGAGAATTGCTGATCTGCCAATTGCGCAACATCGGTCAATCAGTGGATTGAACTATAATTATATAGGTGACAATATTAAAAATCATTTCGGCTTGTACATGCTGAAATCATTCACACCCCCCAGATCGGCGAGCAATATTAGAATGTCCCTCAATAAATGGGGAGACAAGGACTTCAAGGCAAGTCAGATTGATTTATTTCAACCGCTCACCATAGATGGACACCAAGGGATGATCTTGAAAAAGGTCCCCAAAATAACGGTTGCTCGGAATGTGTAAAAAAGAAGTAGCTGTCATAATCGGCTTCCGAGATTGGGGGCTTGATAGGCTATCCGTCGCACTGCGGCGCATGCGCCAGTCCTCGATCGGCTCGCGCATGGACATCGTGGTTTCTGACTACGGCTCTGCAGAAGCGGCAGAGGTTAAATCTACTGTTGAGCAAGCGGGTGGGCGTGTCATTCGTACGGAGCGCAGTGGCCCCTGGAGCCGGAGCCGCGCATTGAACGCAGGCGTACAGGGAACTTCGGCGCCGTATGTAATCACCACCGATAGCGACATGATTTTCTCGCCTCGGACCGTCGAGAAGCTACTTGCCCTCCTTGCGACACACGACACTACAGTGCATCTGGTGCAATGTCGTGATCTTAGCTCACGGATCGGAGCCGAACAGGCCGAGCACGCCAGTATGCAAGAGCTCGAAGAGGACTCGTTTTTTCGACCGCGCTGGGGCATGGGAGGGCTGATCGCCTTCAGGCGGGCGGATTTCAACCGGATTGGTGGTTATGATGCGCGAATGGAGGTCTATGGCGGTGAGGACATAGATTTTGCTCAACGCCTAGTTCGTTCCGGGCGGCGTCTAAATTGGGTGGATGATCCCGAGGTGAGAATCTACCACATTTGGCACCCGCCAACTCGCGACGCCGTGGCTGCGGACCCGGTACAGAAAGCCGCACAGGATAAAAATCGCGAGATCATGCTGAAAGATGTCTCGTGGATCCGCAATTTTAATATCGGCTATCACGCCGAACCCGTGGCAAGCGTCCTGATCGCTACTCGCAACCGCGCCGCGTATTTGATGGATTCGATCAATAGCACTCTCTCCCAGACTGTGCAGGATATCGAGATCGTCGTCATGGATGATGGATCGGATGACGAGACGCCCGATATTCTGGCTGAGATTGACGATCCGCGCGTGAGGACCATGCGTCAGGCTCCCTTGGGGGTTGCAGCCGCGCGCAACAAACTGGTTGATGCTGCGCGAGCACCCTTCGTCGTAGTTCAGGACGACGACGACATCATGTTGCCTTGGCGGATCAAAGCCCATTTCGAAGCAATGAGCGCCGAGCTTGCGGGCACCTATGGTGGCTGGGTCGATTTCGACAACATTACAGGCGAGACCCAGGTCGTTCAGGGTCGCGAGTATGACGCAGCGGCCTTCATGTATGCTTCGCGAGTCCTAGCGCACGGGACTTCGATGCTCCGCACTGACGTGCTACGGCGATTTAGGTATCGGGAATTCCTACTTGCTGGTGTGGACTTCAACCTTATCGCTAGGCTTTCCCACGCCGGATATCAATTCAGACATACAAAGCATCTTCACATTCTGCGTCGGATGCATGGCTTGAACCTAACCGCCGTTTCTCAGGGCAATCAGAAAAACGCCGCGACACGTACAGTCCGGATACTTCAGCAACGTGATACATCTTCTCATGCTAATAAGCTACGCAATGACGCAAAGAACCTGCCAACTACGCGGTGCCATTACGTGGATAGGCTGGTCGATGTTGTCCTGCCTTATCTGCCGGATCACCTGATGCACCGACGTGTGACGATACCTGATAGTCCCGAGGGCCAAATTGAGCGCGCCCAGGATCTGATCGACATATCCGGAGCAAAACACATAACCGGTTGGCGTGATGCACCCGACCTAGTTCTTGATGGGCTGGATCTTGCCAGTCTCGCGCGCCTGCGTCGGGCAGGGATTATGTTTTCCGTAGCCCCGGCTCCGAGCGAGACTGTAGACGGCAACGGCAACAATGAATTTCAGAGCCTCGAGGCACAAATTCTACCAGCACTACCCAGCAGCGGGCTAATCGAGGACGATGCCATCAATCTCGTTACAATATGCCGTATTCCAGGTCTCAAAGCGACTGCGTCCGATCTAGGACAAGACGAGGTCCGCAGCCGTGTCTGGTCTTGCGGATCGGATGAGCACGAGGTCCGTGTGCAAACGGTGACCTCTATAAAAGACGCCCTTTTATTTATGTCGCCAGACGACACGGCCATATCGGTCATCTTCATGCCGTCCCGAACGGCCGACATGGTTCAAACTCCTGCGGTGATCGCATGAAACTCCGTTTTCAGTTTGACTCACAAGAGAAATGCACAACGGTTCACGCTGAACCAAATATCTACGAGCCTTGCCCCCTTGCCCCAGCAATCGTGTATGGAACGCCAATGCTTCGGCACTCGGACCGACTTCATGTGGCGGGAGCGCTGATTTTCGGGGGAAGCATATCAGGCCCATTTTCCGTCGCAGACGTAGATCCTTGCTCAAGGCATGTGGCACGGCAAATTGAAAGATACTTTGCTCCGCTCGATGTGTTCGTAGAAACTCAAACCATCGCAACGCACTACCCTCCGAGTGGATCTCTGGCCGCTCGGCTAACATTCTCTCCACAGGAGCGCTTGGAGCAAGATGCGATCGACCCGCGATCCGGGAATACAATATTCCGACTTGTACCAGAAGGTGTCGGAGCCGTTTTCTCTGAACAAGAGCTAATTTTAGGCACAAATATTTCAGTGGATACAGGATCACCACAAGCCGCCTCCGCCAGTCTTTGTGCGCATCTCGGAATGATGACCCTCTACTGTGAAGACCTCCAAATCAGCGACCTGTACATCTCGCGAGGCTGGAGTGCCAACGTTCCGTCCGAGATGCTGCAACAGACTAAATCGCTTTTATCCGCAGTCTCTCTGAACCTCGTATGGTGATCTTGGCAAGGCGGGTCGGAATCAGGCTTTACATCTATATCGGATGACAATTTCATCATGAGACAAGCTCAAAGCAAATGTCGGATCCACCTTGTTGCTGGGACGCGGCCTAACATTGTGAAAGTAGCGCCACTCTTTACCTGCCTGAAGGCTCACGACTGGTGTGTACCGATGTTCGTTTGGTTCACTCAACACTTCACAGCCGAGCTTTCCGCCGACAACCTCGAAGATCTAGGCGTCAACGCTGCAGATCACATTATCGACGTCAACCAGGCTGGCTTCGGGACGCGCCTTGGCAGCATGATTGCCGGATACACGGAATGTCTTGAGGCCGAACGACCTGACGCAGTCGTAGTTGCAGGAGACGTTGATACCACTCTGGGAGCAGCGCTTGCTGCAAAGCGTTTGGGCATCCCGGTCGTACACCTCGAAGCCGGCTTGCGCAGCTACGACATCTCGATGCCCGAAGAAGTAAATCGCACCCTGATCGACGCTATTAGCGATATCTGGCTCGCGCCATCCGAAGCCGCTAGCCAGAACTTGATCCTTCATGAGGGACGCGCGCCGGAGAAAGTTCATTTTGTCGGAAACATAATGATTGACTCACTGAAAACCACACTTTCAGCCAGTATTCAGGGCGAGATGCTGGCGCGGTTCGGCCTAGCTAGGAACTCGTTCGGTCTTGCCACATTCCATCGTCCGGCCAATGTTGACAGTCCAGAGAAGCTTGCGTGGCTTCTTGACGTTCTTGAAGACGCTTCCGAGCGTCACCCTGTAGTCTTCCCGCTCCACCCACGGACCCAAAGTATGCTAGAACGGCATGCGATGATGGACCGTTTAAAGGCGATGCCCGGTCTCAGGCTGGCAGGTCCGATCCGCTACAAGAACTTCGTGAATCTCCTTGCAGCCTCTCTTTTTGTACTGACCGACTCAGGTGGCCTGCAGGAAGAAGCCGCGTATCTACGGAAATTCTGTTTCACTCTGAGGGACAATACCGAACGCCCCGTAACCCTCCATTGTGGCAGCAACCAACTAGTCAATCATGAAACGATAAAGTCGGTCATGAAGGCAGTTTTATCGGCGCCTGGCGATACAGGGCATATTCGGCGTATTCCGCTTTGGGACGGGCTGACTGCCGAGCGTTGCGCACTCATTCTGAAGAATTGGTGGAGTGTTCGCATGGCTTCCGGTTGAGAGGCCTCATTTGTTCACCTCCCTCTACGTGAGAGTTTAGTCATGTCTGTTTTAATAACTGGTGGTGCAGGCTATATCGGTAGCCACATTGCGCTTGAATTACTCCGGCATGGTAGAGCCGTTGTGATCGCCGACAATCTCGTAACTGGTCGTCGGTCCCTGGTCCCATCAGGTGCTTCGTTCGAGGTTTTGGACATTGCTGATGAAAAGGCGGTCCGCAGGCTTCTGAACACCCATAACGTAAAGTCTGTCATTCATTGCGCAGGCGCTACCATCGTTCCAGAATCGGTGGAGAACCCGCTTAAATACTATAGTAACAATACTTGTGCCTCGCTGGCTCTATTGCGCGCAATATCGGCCGAAGGAGTTAAGCACATTATCTTTTCTTCAACCGCAGCCGTATATCAAGCCACCGACGGGAAGCCGATCTCCGAGACGCATCAGATTGGCCCCAACTCCCCTTACGGTATGTCAAAATGGATGACTGAGACGATAATCCAGCACGTTGCTTCGGCACAGGGCCTAGGCCATGTCTGTTTGCGCTACTTTAACGTTGCGGGGGCAGACCCAGATCAGCGGTCTGGACAGGCTACCCCGAATGCAACACATCTGATCAAGGTCGCGGTTGAGGCAGCCCTCGGCGTGCGTGAGTCTTTAGGCATTTTCGGCTCCGACTGGCCGACACCTGACGGCACCGGTGTGCGAGATTTTATCCATGTCACCGATCTTGCACGAGCGCATTACCTAGCGCTTCGACATCTGGAAACAGGAGGTGACAATCTGACGCTCAATTGCGGTTATGGTCATGGCTACTCAGTTCGCGAGGTCATCGCGACTGTGCGGGCAATTTGCGGATGGGACTTCGCGGTCGTCGATTTGCCGCGGCGGCCGGGTGATCTGGGGTCAGTCGTGGCCGATTCAAATAAGTTGCGAGCAGTCTTGGGCTGGACTCCCGAGTTCGACAATCTTGACACCATCATCCGGCATGCCATTGAATGGGAACGGAAACTTTTGATCACAGCTAAATGTTGACCCGGAGAACATAGCTCTGCCATGTAGGTCACGCGTCATACGAACATTCTTTCAAAGGTCGACATGAATGACACCCTGAATGGAGATAACTCCGGCGAAGAAATAGTCTCGGATGGAACCGCCGCACACTATTTTTTGGCAAAGGGGTACAAATATCGCGATAAAGTCGATCACTTCGACGACCGAGCGAACAAGGCGCGCTGGCAGGACTACGTCTATGCGACAGCCCATCGAGTGTTGACGCAAAATCATGGCCTCACCGTACTAGACATCGGCTGCGGTAGCGGCTTCAAGCTCATGAAATATTTTTCTGGCTTCGAGACGATTGGCATCGAACGATCAGAGACAGTGCCGATGCTACAGGCTACTTATCCCGAGCGAAAGTGGCTAACCGCCGAAGACAATGACACGCCGTTTCCACCTGCAGATATCTATATCTGCTCCGATGTGATCGAACATATCCGCCATCCAGATAGGTTCTTAGCCAGAATCGCGGCGTCTCCATTTCAGAATATTGTTATATCGACTCCTGCGCGTGAGGTACTCTTCGCTGATGGGCGGAGAGAATTCTTGAATCCACCTGAAAACAAGCACCACCATTTTGAGTGGACGATGGGTGAATTCCAAAAATTTATATGCCAATACTTTTATATACAAGATCATTTTTTTAATTATAATGGCGAATATACTCAAATCGTTATCGCTCGCCAAAAGGGATAGAGTACTTTTGACGTACTCCCCTGAAGGCTCTTCGTTTTGAAGTCAGCCTGTTCCCAGTTGAAGGAAACAGACAATGAAGCGATCCAGCTGCTCTGCGGAGCAGATCATTGGCATCTTGAAGGAACATTGACCTGCCCCCCGGTAGATCCCTCAGTCTGATGTAGAGTCTGCTCAACCGCGAAGGAGCAGACGAATGAGGAAGAGCCGTTTCACCGAGGCGCAGATAATCGGGATGATCAAGGAGCAGGAGGCTGGGATGGCCACGGCTGAGGTGTGCCGGCGGCATGGCCTCAGCCCGGCGACGTTCTACAAGCTGAAAGCCAAGTATGGCGGCATGGAAGTCTCCGAGGCTGGCAGACTGAAGGCTCTTGAAGATGAGAACGCCAAGCTCAAGCGCCTGTTGGCCGACACGATGCTGGACAATGTCGTCCTGAAGGACCTTCTGGGAAAGAACTGACGACGCTGACCAAGCGGCGAGAGGCAGCGCTCAAGGCCATGCGGGATCACGATATCTCGCAGCGCCGGGCCTGCCAGCTTGTCGGTGTCGATCCCAAGACAGTCCGGCGCACGCGCCCGCCGGACTGCGCCGAGATCCGCGAGGAGATGAAAGAGATCGCCGGGAAGCGGCGCCGGTTCGGCTATCGCCGGATCGGTATCCTGCTCGAGCGCAAGGGCATGCTCATGAACCACAAGAAGCTCTACCGTCTCTACCGCGAAGAAGGGCTGTCAGTGAAGCGACGGCGCGGGCGCAAACGGGCACGTGGGTCGCGCACGCCGATGCCGCAGGCGGCGCATCCCAATGCCCGCTGGTCGCTCGACTTTCTGGCCGACAGCTTCGGCGCCTCGCGCAAGTTCCGCATTCTGGCAGTGATCGACGATTGCTGCCGGGAGAACCTGTGCCTGACGGCCGACACCAGCATCTCGGGCGCCCGTGTAGCCCGCGAGCTGGATGCGCTGGTGCGGATCTACGGAAAGCCCGCTTGCATCGTCAGCGATAACGGTACTGAGTTCACCAGCCGCGCCATCCTGAAGTGGGCCGACAAGAACGGGGTGGCCTGGCATTACATCGACCCGGGCAAGCCCCAGCAGAACGCCTTTATCGAAAGCTTCAATGGCAGCCTGCGCGACGAGCTATTGAACGAGGAGATCTTCGACACCCTGGATGACGCCCGACGGAAGCTGGCGCTCTGGCGTTACGATTACAACGCCGTCAGACCGCACTCGTCCCTGGGAAACCAGACGCCGCTCGAAGCGCGCCGGACGCTTGAGCAATTGGAGCGCTCCACGCCCGGCGCGCTTGCCCAGAAGGACCGGCCAGAATACCAATCTCAAACCCACAGACTCTCATTATGAACGAGGGACGATCGGGGGGCAGGTCAAACTCAGTACGTCAGGGCAGGCGTATAACGTTCAACAATCCGGTATGAGCGCGACCTGTGACGGCCGGTGCCCGCACCTGGTGCAGCGCAGGCGCGCGCCTATGCCGATGGTGTCGTACATCTGCCCGCGCTCGGCGGCGATCCGCTCCAGATCCAAATACACGGTGAGCGACGGGCTCTAGCTCTGCGCAGCCGCCCGTCGCAGCTTGAGAGGGGGGGGGGGCGAACTCCTACGGAGTGCTCCAGCCGAGCTGAGAGTGTGGACGCGCGGTGTTATAGTTGGCGCTCCAGGACATCAGCGCCGTCCGAGCATGGGTTTGCACGGTGCGATGCGATGTAGTGCTATTCGACCTTGGCCCGGTCGGCCCAACTCAGGATGGCGTTTGAGCCGAGCCCGCTGCTGTAGTCGCTGACGATCATCTTCGGTCGTTTGTGCATGAGTGGCCGGGACGAGGTGATAAAAGAACTGCGAGAAAAAACCTTCGAAGGTAACCCTTTCAAATCCTTGCAACCGATGGCTGACGGCAGAGTTGGCATGAAGGAATTATGAAAAGGAAATGGACAATATGTTTTTTTTATTGCCACCTATAATAAATTTCATCGCTCTTTCGATTCCATTATTAATATGGTCAATATACGATTACATAGGTTTCTATTATATATCTGATTACAAAGAATTAAGGAGTAAATACATTAAATACTTTAGATATAGAGCTCTAAGTCCGAGAAATCCCGGAATAATTATTTATATCTCCCAAATTTCATGGGCTTTCTTTATGTTTATTCCTGTTTAGAGGGTTGAAAATATGTATGGGTAGCGTGAAGGCATGCGGTGGCCGGGGTTTTTAAGTGCGGCAGGGGAGTGGCTCCCCCCCCAGAAATATTCATTATTTGTTCTTTTCTCCATCGTGCGATTCTGATGGAATCGTAGTCTCTTAAAGGCAGAGGATTTCGTTAGAACGAGTGATCTAAGTCATTGTAATGACTTGCAGGGCAAATGACCCGAAAGTTCTAACATGTATTGATTTTATTGGATATACAGTCGGAACGCTCTCCCGCTGAGCTAATCGCCCGGGCCATTTCGGCTGGTGAGGGGTATCTAATGGAAGTCAGTGGGGTGCGCAAGCCGGGTCGATCACTTTTTCACAGACGTTGGAACCGCACTCCGTTGTGACGTGATTCATCGGCCATGGCATCTTGTGCGCCGGTCCCTGTTACAAAGCGTTGTCCGTCAACCTTCGGGAAAGCCGTTGGTTGTACAGTTCTCGCCATGAAAGCTTCCGGTGCTTGCGAAGGCGCCGGGTGGACGCGGGGGCGAGATCTGTGATGCGGCCGGACGGTATGCGATTGCCGACACGTAAAAGCGGCGTGCGTTTCATGGAGCGGCGGGACCTGGATACGGTTGCGCGCCTGTTCCTCGCCGTTTTCCGTGATCGCAAGGAAACGCCGTCGGCGGACTTGCTGTCCTATCTCGAGGAGTTGTGTTTCGGCAGTCCGGCCCTGACGCCGGAAAATGGAAGTCTCGTCTACGAGAACCGTGCCGGCACGATCCTCGCCGCGCTCATTGCCGTGCCGATGCGGTTTCGCGTCGGGGGGCGGCAGGTGACGGCCAGGCTCCTGTGTTCCTTCATGTGCTGCGGCCCGGCGGGCATGCGTGCCGCCGCGTGCCTCAACCATCATTTTCATGGCCTGTCCTACGATCTGGTGTTTTCCGATACCGCCCAGGTTCAAAGTGTCGGGCACTGGCGCGCCGGGGGCGGCGACATGATGCCGGTCGAAAGTCTTGCGTGGTGCCGGGTTTTCCGTCCGCTGCAGGCATCGCTCGAGCGTCTTGAGAGGCCGGGCAAGGGGCGTGCGTCCCGTGCGCTCGCGCGCGTGCTGCGCGCTCCCGCACACGTCGCGGACGGGCTCGTGCGCCGGGCCTATCCCCGGTTCCGGGCCAATGGCTCCGATCAGCTTTCCGCCCGTGTGGTGGACGCGGCCGCTTTCGCCAGGGTTGCTCCCGCACTGCTGTCCCGCTTCGATGTGTATCCGGACTGGAGCGGAGAGGATTTTTCCTGGGTCTGTGCCATGGCGGCGCGCAACACGCGGCTTGGTCCCTTGCGTTTCTGTCTCGTCGAGGATGGTGAGGGCAGGGCGGTCGGGGCCGCGGCCTGGTGCGGGAGCGCGGGAGGGGAGGCGAATGTCCTCAACCTGCTCTGCGAGGACGGGCGGGAGCGCGAGTGCGTGGCGGAGGTTCTGGACCTTCTCGACCAGGCCGGTCATTCCCATGCAGTCGGAATGACGCAAACTTTCCTGTTTCCGGCCCTGCAGATGCAGCCGCATGTCTGCTTCCGCCATCGCGGTTTCTTCTGCTTCTCGTCCAGTGATCCCGATGTGCGCGCCGCCGGCGCCGGCGGGCGNTTCTATGCCGGTGGCCTTGCATCCGAAAGCTGGTCGCGGCTGCTCAACGACTTCTGAGCGACAGCCCTGCGCGCGGCACGTCAGGACGCGCCGGCAGGCGCGCGTCCGATGCGCTCCAGCGCGCTGGCAAGGGCGTCGAAGGTGTCGATCACCGCGTCCGGGCCGAGTTCGCGCACGGGAACGGCCGTGTAGCCGAACGTCACGGCGACGACGGGAACGCCGGCCGCGCGGGCCGCGTCGATGTCCGTCTGGCTGTCGCCGATCATCACCGAATGCAGGCGGTCGCCGCCGGCTCGCTCGATTGCGCCGAGCAGCGGCATGGCGTCGGGCTTGGCGCGGGCGAAGGTGTTGCCGCCGACGATGGCGGCGAACGGCGCGAGAAGGTCGAGCGTCTCGAGAAGCTCCAGCGCCAGGTCTTCCCGCTTGTTGGTGCAGACGGCGAGCTTCCAGCCGAGATCGGCCGCGCTGGCCAGTGCCTCGCGGACGCCCGGAAAGGGACGGCTCAAACGCGCGATGTCGGCCCGGTAGGCCTCCACGAAAGCCGCGTTCATGCGTTCGATCTCATCGTCGGAAACCGCCGCGCCCTGGTCCGCGAAGGCCTTGCGCAGCATCGCCCTCCCGCCGTGGCCGTAGAGGTGTCCCAGGCTCTCCACGGCGACTTCGCCGTGCCCCTCGGCGCGCAGCACCGTGTTGATGGCGGCGGCAAGGTCGGGGCGTGTGTCGACGAGCGTGCCGTCGAGGTCGAAGACGAGAGCGGGCATCAAGGCACTCCGGTTGATCGCGGAGACAGCCTTTTATCCGATCCGGCGAGGCGGGGCGAGGGGGCGGGTGCCGCTCCCCGCGCGTGCACGCCGGATCACAGCTTGTAGGCCGTGCGGAAGCCGCCCCAGTGCCGGCCGTCGATGACGATTGGAGCGTCGACCTCGCGCATCCACACAACGGTGCCATTGCCCATGTCGCGCGGATAGGTCTGAACGAGGAAGGGACGCGGATTGCGGGCCGCGCTCAGGCCGGCGCGGTCGTCGAAGATGCGCCTGTTGCGGGCATTCGCGGCATTCCATGCCGGATCGTCGGGACGCTGCGGCTTGGAGTAGATGCGATTGTGCACGGGCAGGTAACCGTTGCGGTCGACGGCGGCGCAGAAGGTCATTCCGTTGCCCGTCGAACGCTCCAGGATTTCCTCCTGCACCGGCGGAAGGATCTCCTCGAGCACCTTGAGGGCGCGGGTCGTGAGCTGCTGCGGATTGGTTCCCTCGACGGGGCGATAGTCGGTGTCGAAGAGGTCGTCCAGCGACAGGCGGCCGCCTTCCAGTGCGTCGGTCATGGCCTGGCGCAGGCGGGCGGCCCCCTCCTGCGCGCAGCGGATCGACGGGTCCAGGTCCTCGCGCACGCGGGCAAGCGTTGCCGCCAGGCGCTCCTCGAAGCTNGCGTCGCTGCGCTCGAAGGAGCAGTGCAGTCCGCCGTCGGAACGCCCCACGATCGAGAGGTCGACGCNTCCCAGGCCGGAGATCTCGGCCATGACCTGATCGCCGCCGTCCCAGTTTGCCCCGTCCTGGAGCACGAGAAGGACGCCGCCATCGGAAATGTCGCGGGTGCAAACCGCGACACGGCGGCCGTCCGGATCGAGCACGCCGTTGAGCTCGACGGGAAGGCGGTCGCTGCGGCGACGGTCACCGATGCTCGTCTGGCGAAGCATCATGGTGAAACGGCTGTTGAGGCCCGTGCCAAGGGCGCTCATCTCGTTGGTGGCCGCGACGGCCGCCTCGCCGGAGGTGACTGCCCCCCGGGTGGCGGTCTCGATGGTGGCCACCTTCTCGTTGACGGTGCGCACGAACTCGGCGGTGACGCGGGCGGTTTCGCCGACGGTGCGGGTGGTATCCATCTGCCGGTCGACGGCGCCGGTCATGCGCTCGAAGCTCGGCAGGATCTCGCCGATCACGCCGATGATGCGATCGACCGCCATGATGCTGCCCTCGGCGGACTGCTGCAGGCGCGCGATGTTGGAGACGATCTCGTCCGTGGCGGTCTGGGTTTCGACCGAGAGCGCCTTCACCTCGTTCGCGACCACCGCAAAGCCCTTGCCGGCCTCGCCCGCGCGCGCGGCCTCGATGGTCGCATTGAGGGCGAGCAGGNTGGTCTGCTTGGCGACGTCGGAAATCAGGCGCACCACATTGGCGATATCGTCGATGGCCGACTTGAGTTCGCCGATGCCCGCGTTCGCCGTGTCGGCGACGCCGCGTGCCTCTTCGACCAGTTCGTTGGCGCCGCGCACCTGCGTGCCGATTTCGGTGCTGGCCTCGACCAGGTCCTCGACCGAGCCGGAAAGCCGCTGCGCTGTTTCGTCGGCGGTGCGGGTCTGGGCGCCGAGGTCCTCGGAATGTCCGCGGATCTCGGCGAGAGCGCCCATCTGTTCCTCGACACGCCCGCGCAGGTCATCCGCGTTCGTCCCGATGCGTTCGGCGGCAATTCGAAGGTCGGATTCGATCAGGTCCAGCGTGAGGGCGGTCTGCTCGGATTGCCGCAGCGCAAAAAGGTTCTCCATGTCTTCCGTTTCGACGCACTCGTCAGGACTGACATTTCGCGACGGTGTTGCCTCAGTTGCGATTTGTGTATTTCTTGAGAAAAATCGCATGTTTGCGGCTCCGAATTTCGTTTCGGCGTCTGTCTTACGCTCGGGAATCGACGGGATTTTGCGGTAATTACTTGAATCTGAAGTTAATGATTCGTGTTTCAGGTTGTGTTGCATCTGCGAAATGCAGGTATCGCGAGTGGCCGTTGGCCGACGGCTCGGGGCCGCGGACTGCTTTGCCTTCGCGGCCACCCATGCTACACCCGCCACGCCCGGACTGGCGCCGGGAACGGAATGCAGTTCGAAACGGGATGCGATGAGCGAAGACCTGAAACGCCTTGCNGCGGAAGCGGCGCTCACCGAAGTGCGGCATGGAATGCGGCTCGGCATTGGGACCGGCTCCACGGCGGAGCATTTCGTGCGTGCCTTGGCGGCGCGCGTGGCCGGGGGGATGGATGTCATCGGCGTTCCGACCTCGGAGCGCACGGCGGCGCTCTGCAAGGAGCTCGGCGTTCCGCTGACGACGCTCGAGGACTGTCCCGAGCTCGATCTCACCGTGGATGGCGCGGATGAACTCGACGCGCATCTGACCCTCATCAAGGGGGGCGGCGGGGCTCTCCTGCGCGAAAAGATCGTCGCCACCGCGTCGGCTCGCATGATCGTGATCGCCGACGCCAGCAAGAATGTCGCCCGGCTTGGCCGGTTCGCATTGCCGGTGGAGGTCGTGCCTTTCGGCTTGGCCGCGACGCGTGCCTCGATTGCACGGGCGCTCGCGGGATTGGGCTACGATGTCCCGATCCGCCTGCGNGGCGGCGATACGCCCTTCGTCACGGACGGCGGGCATCATATTCTCGACATCGAGATGGGCGAGATCAGCGATCCCGTCGCCGTCTCCCGGGTGCTTCTGGATGTGCCCGGCTGCGTCGACCACGGATTGTTCATCGGCATCGCCGATGCCGCCTATCTTGCCGGAACGGATGGCGTCGAGCGCCTCGTGCCCGTCACGGACCAATAAACGGATCAAGCGCGCGCCCGGCGCCGTGCCTGCCAGATGCCTATGGAGTGGGACATGAATCGGACCTTCACGACGAGCCTCAAGCGGCTTGCTGCCGTCATGGTGTTCAGCGCCGCGGCCACGCTGCCGCTCGCTGCCCAGGAAAACTTTACCGACGAGCACATCGCCGCCGCCCGCGAAGCGGTTTCGGCCTCGAACGCCATCCGGCCGTTCGACGACGTGCTGCCGCTGATGGCGGACCGCACGCGGACCCTGTTCATCCAGAACGACCCGGCCAACACGGGCATGATCGACGAGGTGGTGAACGAGGTCGCCCTGGAACTCGCGTCGCGCCGTCCGGAACTGAACCGCGTCGTCTACGAGGTCTGGGCGCGCCGCTTCACCGTCGAGGAACTGAAGCAGCTTGCCGACTTCTATCGCTCGGACCTTGGTCAGAAGTACGCCAGGGTCGAGCCCGAGCTGCGGGCGCTGTCGATCGGTGCCGCCAAGCAGTGGGGCGATGCCATTTCCACCGAGATGGTGACGCTGGTGCGCGAGGAGCTGACCAAGCGCCTCGAGGCGGCCAAGGACGGTGAGCAGCAGCCCGCTGCCAACCAGTAATTTCGGGCCCGCCGGGGCGATGGGCATTTCGCCCCGGCGCCGACCCGCCCGGAAGTCCTCACGGTCGATCACCATATCGTGCGGCGCGCCGCGACGGACTTGCGCCGCCGGGGAGGCGGCACGACCTGTCGGGCGTCCGGAAGGGGCCGGCACGGGCCGGCGGGGACGGTGCAGAAGGTGAAGGCGGACCATGAGCGATTTCGACTATGATCTCTTCGTCATCGGTGGCGGGTCGGGTGGCGTGCGCGCCGCGCGCATCGCGGCCGGTCACGGCGCCCGCGTCGGCGTCGCGGAGGAGTACCGCTACGGCGGGACCTGCGTCATTCGCGGCTGCGTGCCGAAGAAGCTTTTCGTCTATGCCTCGAAGTTCGCCGAGGAGTTCGAGGACGCGGCCGGGTTCGGCTGGGACGTGGGCGAAAGCCGTTTCGACTGGGAGAAGCTCGTCGACGCCAAGGATCGCGAGATCACACGGCTCGAGGCCATCTATCGTCGCAACCTGGAGCGGGCCGGGGTCGAGATGTTCGACAGTCGCGCCGTCGTGGAAGGGCCGAACACGGTTCGCCTGATGACCGACGGGCGCGAGATTTCCGCCAAGACCATCCTCATCGCCGTCGGCGCGACGCCGAACGTGGACGCGAACCTGCCCGGCGGCGAGCATGTGATCACCTCCAACGAGGCGTTCCACCTCTCCGATTTCCCGAAGCGGATCGTGGTCGCCGGTGGCGGCTATATCGCGGTGGAGTTCGCCGGCATCTTCAGCGGCCTCGGCGCTGAAACCACGCTGCTCTATCGCGGCGAGGAGATCCTGCGCGGGTTCGATGACGACTTGCGCAAGGCACTGCACGAGGAAATGGAAAAGAAAGGCATCTCCGTCGTTTGCGAGGATGTCTTCACCTCGATTGAGAAGGCGGGTGACGGGCTGGTCGGCAAGACGCGGCAGGGGCGCGAGCTTCACGCGGACAAGATCATGTTCGCGATCGGCCGCCGGCCGAACACCGCCGGTCTCGGGCTCGAGGCTGCGGGCGTGAAGCTCGACGTGAACGGCGCGGTGGTGGTCGACGCGCAGTCACGCACCAACGTACCCTCGATCTACGCGGTGGGGGATGTCACCGACCGGGTGAACCTGACGCCCGTGGCCATTCGCGAGGGACATTCCTTCGCCGACACGGTGTTCGGCGGCAAGCCCTGGACGGCGGATCATGACCTGATCCCGACCGCGGTGTTCTCCCAGCCGGAAATCGGAACGGTGGGCCTCACCCAGGCCGAGGCGCTCATCCGCCATGGTGCGGTCGACGTCTACCGCGCCCAGTTCCGCCCGATGAAGCACACGCTCTCGGGCCGCGACGAGAAGATGCTCATGAAGGTGCTCGTGGAGCCCGAAACCGACAAGGTGGTGGGTGTCCACATTCTCGGGCCCGACGCGGGCGAGCTGTCGCAGGTGCTCGGCATCGCGCTCAAGATGGGCGCGCGCAAGGCCGATTTCGACGCCACCATGGCCGTTCATCCGACGGCGGCGGAGGAACTCGTCACCATGCGCGAGCCGAGCGAGCGCCTGCGCGCCTGACGCAAGGGCGCCGCGTTTTTCGGATCTTTCGCCCTCGCGGTCTCCGCGAGGGCGTTTTCGTGCCGGCGCTTGGCGAATGCCCGCGTCAGAGCACGACGGTTTCCCCGTCGCCAGGCGTCAGGAGCATGTGGCCGAACCCCTTGTCGGCTGCGAATTTCCGCAGGTTCGCACGGGTCAGCGCGCAGTGGTTGATCGCCTCCATGTGCGAGGCGATCAGCAGCGCGCCGGGGGCTGCCTCGTGGACGTTCAGCACATCGCCGGTGCCCATGATGATGCCGCCCTCCATGCCCTGGACCATGGCGTAACCCGCGTTCAGCACGGCGACGTCCGGGGAGTGGGCCGCGAGCGCTTCCGCCACATCGGCATTCCAGATGGTATCGCCCGCGAGATAGAGGGTCTTCTCTCCGGGGTGGCTGAACACGACGCCGCAGACCTCGCCCAGACGGTCCGCGAGCACGGCGTAGTGCGCCTCGGTTCCGTGGCGGCCTGACGTTCTCGTCAGCCGGATGTCGCCAAAGGTCGTGTCCGCGCCAAGCACGCGCACATCGGTGAAGCCCTGGTCCCGGATCGCCTGTGCATCGGCTTCGTTCTGGGTGAAGACCGGAATGTTTCCGGGCAGGGCGTCCCGCGCGGGCTGATCCCAGTGATCCGGGTGCAGGTGGGTGAGGATCACGGCATCGACATCGACGATCTCGGCGATGGGCAGGGGCAGGTGAACCAGAGGGTTGGATTCCTCGCTGTTCAGGGTCCCTGGAAATCCGGGGAAGCTGTGACGCTCGGCAAGCATCGGATCGACGAGGAAACGGGTTCCCGCATAGTCGATGCGCAGGGTGGCGTTGCGGATCTGCGTGATCGTGACGGGCGCGCTGGCCATGGTGCTTTCATCCTGTCCTGGGTGTTTCGGCATGATGCTGCCGGAAACGGTTGAACGCTGGTCCGCGTTCAACGTCTTGACGCCAATCTGGGGGAGCGCCATAGCCTTCACCATTGGCGTGATCGACATAAGGAAGGGCGATTCCGACACATGGACGAAATCAGGATCGGCATCGTGCTTTATCCCGGCGCGCAATTGTCGGCGGCGATGGGGCNGACGGACCTGTTTACGATCGCGGGACGGGTGGCGGCACAGGCGGATCAGCCGATCTCGCGTCTGGCGATCCGATCCCTGCCCGCCGGGACGGGCGAGGCGCCCGACGAGGCGGATGCCGAGGGAACGTGCGGTGCCGGGGGCAGATCGCACGACGTGCTGATCCTGCCGCCCTCGCTGGAAGCCCCCATCGGCCCCGGGGCGGCCGCGCCGCTCGCCGGCTGGCTGCGCCGCTGCCACGAAGGGGGAACCGTTCTCGCCTCGGTCTGCAGCGGTGCCTTTCTTCTCGCGGAGACCGGGCTTCTCGAGGGGCGGACGGTGACGACCCACTGGAACCATGCCGAGACCTTCCGGGAGCGGTTTCCGAAGGTCGCCCTGGATACGGACCGCCTCGTCATCGATGGTGGGGACATCATCTCCGCCGGAGGGCTGATGTCCTGGACCGACCTCGGTCTCAAGCTGGTGGAGCGGTTTCTCGGGCCGCTCGTCATGGTGCAGACCGCGCGGATCATGCTGGTCGATCCGCCCGGGCGCGAGCAGAGCTACTACAGCGGCTTTGCACCCCGGCTGACGCATGGGGATGCCGCCATCCTCAAGGCGCAGCACTTCCTGCAGGCCGGGGAGGGGCGGGAGGTGCGTCTTGGGCAACTGGCGGAGCAGGCTGGGCTTGAGGAGCGCACGTTCCTGAGGCGCTTCCAGAAGGCCACGGGCATGACGACGACCGAATACCTGCAGCGTTTGCGCGTGGCCAGAGCTCAGGAAATGCTGCAGTTTTCCCGCACGCCGGTGGAGCGTGTCGCCTGGGAGGTCGGCTATGCCGACCCCGGAGCGTTTCGCAAGGTCTTCCAGCGGATCGTCGGACTTGGCCCCGGCGAATACCGCCGGCGGTTCCACGCGTGAGGACGATGCGCCGCGTCGGACCGGCCGTCAGCGACCGCTCAACACCTTGAGGAAGGTCTCGACTTCCCCTTCCGTATTGTAGGCGTGAACCGAGGCGCGCACCAGCGCGTCAAGACCGCGTTCCGGAAGGTCGATGCGGGCGGAAGAGGCGGCCGAGACCGAGACGTTTATGTTGGCGGCGGACAGGCGCGCGCGGGTCTCGACCGGGCTTTCGCCCTCGACGCGGAAGGTCACGATCCCGCAGCGCCGCACGCCCTTGTCGTGGACGCGGGTGCCGGGCAGGCCGGAAAGCTCCTTGCGCAGGATGTCCGCAAGCCCCGCGATGCGTGTCTCGAGACGGTCGGTCCCGATCTCCACCGCCATGCGCGCCGCGCGGGCAAGACCGATCTGGCCGGCGAAATGGCGTTCCCAGTTCTCGAAGCGTCTTGCGCCCGGCACCAGCCGGTAGCTTTCGGCGTCGATCCACTCGGTCGATTCCAGGTCGACGAAAGCCGGCTCCAGGTCCTCGATGATTGTCGAGGACACGTAGAGAAAGCCCGTGCCGCGCGGGCCGCGCAGGTACTTGCGTCCGGTGCCCGACAGCATGTGGCAGCCGATGCGGTTGACGTCGAGGTCTATCTGGCCCGCCGACTGGCAGGCGTCGAGAAGGTAGAGAACGCCGTGGCGGCGGGCGATGGCTCCGACCTCCTCGGCCGGGTTCACCAGTCCGCCGAAGGTCGGAACGTGGGTCAGTGCGATCAGCCGGGTCTTCGGCGTGATGGCCGCTTCCAGTGCCGCGAGGTCGACCTGGCCGGTCCGGTCGTCGCCGATGACGTCGATCTCGATCCCCGCGCGGGCCTTCATCTGCAGCAGCGCCACATAGTTGGAGACATATTCCGCCCGCGAGGTGATCACCCGGTCGCCCGGCCGGAAGGGGACGGAGTAGAACGCCATGTCCCAGGCACGGGTGGCGTTCTCCACATAGGCGATCTCTTCCGACCGTGCGCCGATGAGCGCCGCGATGGCGGGATAGAAATCCTCCACCTGGGAGGCGGCCCGGTCTGCGGCCTCGTAGCCGCCGATCGTTGCCTCGAGGTCGAGATGTGCCTTCACGGCAGCAAGAACGGTTCCGGAGATCAGGCCGGTCCCGGCGTTGTTGAAGTGGATCACGCTTGCGACACCGGGGGTGTCCGCGCGCAGGCGGTCGGTCTCGTCGTCGGTCCAGCTCGAGGCGGGGGCACTGGTCATGGGCGTTGCGATCCTTTAGCAATTGGCGCTGGAAATCGGGACAGACGGCCGCCGCGACACCCGGGGCTGCCGGAGTGGGAACGGATAGCTCATGCGGATTTCGTATTTCGGGTACGGCTCGCTCGTCAACACGAGGACGCTTGGAGAGGATGCGCGCGCGACCGCCGGAACGCTCTCGGGATGGCGCCGGGAATGGCGTGCGTGGTGGCCCGGCACTCCGGACGGCGCCGGGGCGCCGGCTCCGGGCAGGGTCTCGCCCTGCACGTTGACGGTGCGCCGCGATCCGGCAAGCGCCATCCGGGGCGTCCTCGTCAGCGAACCGGCCGAACGCCTCGCCGTTCTCGACAAGCGCGAGCACCGCTATGTGCGCGTTGACGGCATCGGAGAACAGTTCCGCTGCGATGCGCAGGGAGCGCCCGGTCCCGGGGATGCCTTTCTCTACGAGGCCGATAGCCGGATCCGCCGTGCGGGCACGGATGCGCATCCGATCCTTCAGTCCTATCTCGACTGCGTTCTGGCCGGCTTCTTGGCGTTCTGGGGCGAGGAGGGCGTGCGTCACTTCCTCGAGACGACCGATGGCTGGGAGGCGCCGATCCTCGCGGACCGCTCCGCGCCGCTTTATCCGCGCGCACAGGAGATCGCGCCGGACGTGCTGGCACGTTTCGATGCGCTGCTTGCCCCGCTCGAGCCCCGCTACATGGCGCTGTAGGCGGGCCGCCTACAAGGTCACGAGCCGTTCCAGCACGTAGCCGACGCCCCAGGCCAGCAGGGCGGCGCCGAGGCCGATGGTGAGGGTTTCCAGGCCCGAGCGGAACCAGCTCTGTGTCGACCAGATGGACTTCGCCGATCCGATGGCGAAGAAGACCGCGCCCGTTGCAAGGGCGGCCGTCAGGGCCGAGGCCTGAAGGCCCGCGATGAAGGGCAGCAGGGGCACCAGGCCGCAGATCACGAAAGCGGAGAAGGTTGCGGCGGCCGACTTCAACGGATGGCGCAGGCCGGCCGAAACGCCGTATTCCTCGGCGAGCATGGTCTCGATCCAGACCGACCTGCGCGAGACGACCAGGTTCGTCAGGGATTCCAGGTCATCGCCGTCGTACCCCTTTGCCTTGTAGATCTGGCGGATTTCTTCCCGCTCGCCCTCGGGCGCGCAGGCGATATGGCGTTCCTCCACCGCCTTGAGGCGGGCGTGGTCGTCGTGCTCGGCCTTGGTTCCCGAGTAGTTCGCGGCGGCCATGGAAAAGCCGTCGGCGATCAGGTTGGCCGCGCCCAGGATGAGGATCACGCGGGCGGAGAGGCTCGCCCCCAGACTGCCGGCGACGATGGCGAAGGTGGTGACCGCCCCGTCGATGCCGCCATAGATCCAGTCGCGCAGGTAGCTGACGCGGGGCCCGCGCGACAGGCGGGCGGCGATTGCTGCTGCGGAGTGGTCGTGTTCGAGCGTCATTCGGCTGGCTCCGGGCGGGTGGCTGGCTTGCGAGGCCCCGACCTTTCCAGCAATGGCCCGGTGTTTCAATCCGCACTGGCACGGGGTCGGGCACTGCCGGAGGGGGGCGGAAGTGGCCAGGGGCGCCGGCAATCGCAAGGGCGGGCAGGGCTGACGCAGCGGCGGCCTTCGGCGAAACCTGCAAGGCAGGTGCGCGGGGCACGGTTTGGTGTGGCTTCGCGTGGCCCCCGCGTGTATAACCGCCCGCACCCGGAGGATGAGCAATTTCCCGCAAGGCCTTCCGGGGGAGGACGAAACTCGCAACCGGAGCGCGGACCCGAAGATACGGAATCTTGCCGCAGGTCGTTTTACGGAGTTGGAACAATGGCGCAGAACTGGACACCGGACAGCTGGCGGTCGAAGCCGATCGTGCAGGTGCCCGAGTATCGCGACACGGAGGCCCTGGCCGAGGTGGAGCGCCGTCTCTCCGACTTTCCGCCGCTCGTTTTTGCAGGTGAGGCCCGCAAGCTGAAGTCGCAGCTTGCCGAGGTGGCCGAAGGGCGCGGGTTCCTGCTCCAGGGCGGCGATTGCGCCGAGAGCTTCGCCGAGCATCACGCCGACCACATCCGCGATTTCTTCCGCGTCTTCCTGCAGATGTCGGTCGTGCTCACCTATGCGTCGGCGCAGCCGGTGGTGAAGGTTGGCCGCATCGCCGGCCAGTTCGCCAAGCCGCGCTCCTCTCCCATGGAGAAGAAGGGCGACCAGGAACTGCCGAGCTACCGGGGCGACATCGTCAACGACATCGCCTTCACGCCGGAGTCGCGCGAGCCGGATCCGCAGCGCCAGATCATGGCCTACCGCCAGTCGGCGGCGACCCTGAACCTGCTGCGCGCCTTCGCACAGGGCGGTTTCGCCAATCTGGACCACGTGCACCGCTGGATGCTCTCCTTCGTCAAGGACAGCCCGCAGAGCCACCGCTACCAGGTTCTGGCAGACCGGATCTCCGAGAGCCTCGAGTTCATGCGCGCCTGCGGCATCGATCCCGACACCGCGCCGCAGCTTCGCTCGACGGATTTCTTCACCAGCCACGAGGCGCTGCTTCTGGGCTACGAGGAGGCGCTGACGCGCGTCGACAGCACGACGGGCGACTGGTACGCGACCTCGGGCCACATGCTGTGGATCGGCGACCGCACGCGCCAGCCGGATCATGCCCATGTGGACTTCTTCCGCGGCATCAAGAACCCGATCGGCCTGAAGTGCGGACCGAGCCTCAAGGCGGACGAACTGCTCGGCCTTATCGACACGCTGAACCCGGACAACGAGGCGGGACGGCTGACGCTGATCTGCCGCTTCGGCGCCGACAAGGTGTTCGAGCACATGCCCGCGCTGGTGCGCGCGGTGGAGCGCGAGGGCCGCAAGGTGGTGTGGTCCTGCGATCCCATGCACGGCAACACGATCACCGCGAACGGCTACAAGACGCGCCCGTTCGAGCGCATCCTGCGTGAGGTCGAGGCCTTCTTCGCCGTTCACCGGGCGGAGGGCACCTATGCCGGCGGCATCCACGTGGAGATGACCGGCAAGAACGTGACCGAATGCACCGGTGGCGCCCGCGCGCTGACGGCGGAGGATCTTGCCGATCGCTACCACACCTACTGCGACCCGCGCCTCAACGCGGAGCAGGCGATCGAACTCGCCTTCCTCGTCGCGGAGAACGTGCGCAAGGAGCGTGACGCCCGCCAGTCCGGCGACCAGGAACGCGCCGCCGTGTGACGCGTTCACGCGTTGCCGGCCAATGACATGTCGAAAGGGCGGCTCCCCGGGGAGCTGCCCTTTTTTCGTGCAGGAAACGCCTGCGGCATGCTGTCCTTCGCCCGGGCGGGCTAGGAAACCATTAATGTTCCCGGCCTAGATGATCGTCGCGTGACTTTCCGCCAGGCTCCCGTTTCGTGGAGCGATCATCCTGTTTGCATATGCAGTTTTCAAACGCGAGGCAGCGCGAAGTTCTGCCGTTCCACCCTTTCAGCGCCTGTTTTGTGCCGGTGATTACGTAAGGGAATTTTAGTACACGCAACCTATGGTGAGAAAACGCCAATCGGGAGGGGACCGAACGGCATGATTATCGACATGAGTGATCTGTCGGTGCTTGTCATCGACGACAACACGCACATGAGGAGCCTGTTTCGGGCGATCCTCGGAGGCTTCGGCATCCGGCGGGTATACGAGGCAGGGGACGGCGCCGACGGTCTGGCCATGATGGTCGACCGGAGGCCGGACATCGCCATTTGCGACTGGCTCATGGAGCCGCTCAGCGGGGCGGAGTTCCTGACCATCCTGCGCAAGGATTCCGACCCGCTCGTCTCGACGACGCCGGTGATTCTGGTGAGCGCCGATGCCAGGCGCCAGGTCGTGCTCGAGGCTGCGCGGCTGGGGATCAACGAGTTCCTGGCCAAGCCCGTCTCTCCGGCAACGCTTTACCAGCGCATTCTGCGCGTCCTGACCGCGTCGATGGGCATGGCGCAGGCCGCGACCGCACCACCACCAAGGGCCGCGCGTGGGCGCGCGGAGGATGTCGTCTTCCTCTGAGGGGGCGGGGATCCCGATGGCGCGTTGCGCTTGAGGCGAGCGCGCGATAAACCGGCGGGCATAGTGATCCCAACGTTCCCGCCGGAGCTTCCATGACCTCAGCAGACCGTTCCAGCGATCTCTCCCGGGCCGGTCGGCTCCGTCTCGCCGTCGCCCAGCTCAATCCGGTTCTCGGCGACGTGACCGGAAACCTGGAGCTTGCCCGGCGCGCCCGTGCCGAAGCTGCCGGGCAGGGCGCGGATCTCGTTCTCTTTTCCGAGCTTTTCCTGTCGGGGTATCCGCCCGAGGATCTGGTTCTCAAGCCGGCCTTCGTCGCGGCCTGCCGCGAGGCGCTGGACACGCTCGCCGGCGAGACGGCGGACGGCGGACCCGGCGTTCTTGTCGGTCTGCCCTGGCGCGAGGGCGACAAGCTGCACAACGCGGTCGCGCTTCTGGATGCGGGCCGTGTCGTCGGCGTGCGGTTCAAGGTGGACCTGCCCAACTACGGCGAGTTCGACGAGAAGCGCGTGTTTCAGCCCGGACCTCTGCCCGGTCCGCTCGGGTTTCGCGGGCTGCGCCTCGGGGTTCCCGTGTGCGAGGACAGCTGGAACGACGAGGTCTGCGAATGCCTCGCGGAGACCGGCGCCGAGATCCTTCTCGTGCCCAACGGGTCGCCGTTCCACGCCGGCAAGCCTGAGGTCCGCCTTCAGGTCATGGTCCAGCGCGTGGTGGAGACCGACCTGCCGCTGGTCTATTGCAACCAGGTGGGCGGACAGGACGAGCTCGTCTTCGACGGGGCGTCCTTCGCGCTCCAGGCGGATCGTTCGCTCGCCTTCCAGATGGGCGAGTTTTGCGAGGAAATCGCCGTCTCCGACTGGCGCCGGGACGGTGAGACGTGGATCTGCGAAAGCGGGCCGCGCGTCGCGCTCCCCGATACGGATTCCGCGCGCTGGCAGGCCTGCGTCCTGGGCTTCCGGGACTATGTCGAGAAGAACCGGTTTCCCGGTGTCGTGCTCGGTCTTTCGGGCGGAATCGACAGTGCCGTCGTCGCGGCCATGGCCGTCGATGCGCTGGGAGCGGAGCGGGTTCATTGCGTGATGCTGCCCTACCGCTACACCTCCGACGAGAGCCTGGCGGATGCGCAGGGCTGCGTGGACGCGCTCGGCCTGCGTTATGACATCGTGTCCATCGCCCCGGCGGTCGAGGGCTTCACGGAATGCCTCGGGCCGCTCTTTGCCGGCACGCACGCGGGCGTGACGGAGGAAAACCTCCAGTCCCGCGCGCGTGGAACGATCCTGATGGCGATTTCCAACAAGTTCGGCGCCATGGTCGCGACCACCGGCAACAAGTCGGAGATGTCGGTCGGTTACGCGACTCTCTACGGCGACATGAACGGCGGCTTCAACCCGATCAAGGATCTCTACAAGACGCAGGTCTATCGGCTCGCGGCCTGGCGCAACGCCAACCGGCCGGAGGCGCTGAAGGGGCCGGACGGCATCGTGATCCCGGAAAACATCATCACCAAGGTGCCCACGGCGGAACTGCGGGAGAACCAGACCGATCAGGATTCCCTGCCCGAGTACGACGTGCTCGACGACATTCTCGAGTGTCTGGTGGAGAACGAGATGTCGGTGGGGGAGATCGAGGCGCGCGGCCATGACCGGGAGCTGATCCACCGGATCGAGCACCTGCTCTACATCGCCGAATACAAGCGCCGGCAGTCGGCGCCGGGCGTGAAGATCACCCGCAAGAACTTCGGGCGGGACCGCCGCTATCCGATCACCAACCGGTTCCGCGACCGGAGCTGAGCGGAACGCCTGACGGAACGAGCCGCCAACCTGTCCGATTTTTCATCTTCCGGACAGGCGGCTGTCATGATGGGTTCCCATCTCGAGGGTGTACCAGCCGATGAGCTGTACGCCCTCGCGGATCCCGAGAGCGGATCCGAACAGATGGAGGATCCAATGTCCGTCAATCGCCTGAAGACCACAGTCGCCTCGCTTGCCGTTGTCTCCGTGCTTGCCGGCGGCGGCCTCGCCTATGCCGGGGACGCCGTGCCGAAGGCCGCCGACCACGCTCAGACCCAGGCCGCTGCCAAGCCCGCGGCGCAGACCGCCGGGACGGAGGCGGAGACCGCCGCCGACAGGAAGCTCGTTCAGACCGTCGACGAGGCGTTCAGCGCCATGGGCGAGGTGAGGGCGGCCCGTCTCGCGCTCTTCGATGGCGCGCCGGAGCAGGCCTCGAAGTATCTCACCGACGCTGCCGGCAACCTGAAGAAGGCCGAGGCGCAGATGCCGGAGAAGGCCATCAAGGGCAAGAAGGCCGCGACGGAGGGCGATGCCTACGTCCCGTTCTACTCCTCTCTCACCCTGGACGAGACCTTCCGGCCCGATGAGAACCAGAAGGCATCGATCGCCAAGGCGGGGGATCACCTTGCCAAGGGCGACCAGAAGGCGGCGGCCGAGGTGCTGAAGGCGGCCAGTGTGGATGTCACCGTCCAGACCGCCATGATCCCGGCCAGGGAGACGCTCGGCAACGTGCAGAAGGCAGCGAGCCTGATCGGCGAGAAGAAATACTACGAGGCCAATCTGGCGCTGAAGGCCGTCGAGGACAGTGTCCAGGTCGACCGCTATTCGGCCGACAATCTGCCCGCTCAGGGCTGAGCCCCTTTCCGGACCGCGTCTGCCGCATCCGCCGGTCCGGAAATCCTGACGGCGCGGTCGTTCGGGCTCCCGGGCAAGCGCGACACGACAGGGCGAAACGCTCCGGGGTCTTCGTGGATCCCCCCGGAGCGTTTTCGCGTGTGTATGGGGTGCGGAGACGTCCGGGGGTTGTTGCCGGGCGGCGGTGGCGGGTCTACGGTGCCGGGTGATCGTTCGCCGTGCCTCGGCGAGATCCGGGCGCCACATTCTCCCGACCGCCCCCGGCGGCGGGCGATCGCCTGAACACCTGCCCGCCTCGTGCCGGCTCCGGCCGACTTCTGGACACCGCCATGCCGTTCTTCGTTTTCCTGCGGACCAATCTGCGCTGGCTGGGTGCCGGTCTTCTCCTGACCTTCTTTTCCGCCTTCGGGCAGACCTATTTCATCTCCCTGTCCGCCGGCGAGTTGCGCGCGGCGTTCGACCTGTCCCATGGCGCCTTCGGCGGGCTCTACATGGCCGCGACGCTGTGCTCCGCGATCTCGCTCACCTATGTGGGCAAGTTCGTCGATACCCACCCGCTTGCCCTGGTCACCGGGGCGGTGGTGATCGGGCTCGCGCTCTTCAGTTCCGCCATGGCCAGCGTGTCGTCGGTGGCAATGCTGTTCGTGGTGCTCTTCGGCCTGCGCCTGTTCGGGCAGGGCATGATGACCCATGTGGCAATGACGGCGATGGGGCGCTGGTACGAGGCGCAACGGGGACGTGCCGTTTCCATCGCGGCCCTTGGAATGCAATGCAGCGAAGCGGTGCTGCCGCTCACCTATGTCGCGCTCGCGGCCGGGCTTGGCTGGCGCGGCACCTGGTGGGTGGCGGCGGCGGTCCTTGTGCTCGTGGCGTTGCCGGTACTCCTGCTTCTGCTTCGGGTCGAGCGCATTCCGCGCGGGACCGTCTCCGTGGACGAGAGCGACACGGTCCGGCCCGCGCGGCGCCAGTGGACGCGCGGCGAGGTCCTGCGCGATCCGGTCTTCTGGGTGATCTCGCTGGGAACCCTCGCTCCACCCTTCATCGGCACGACGATCTTCTTCCACCAGGTCTATCTGGTCGAGCTGCGCGGCTGGACGCAGGCGCTCTTCGCCTCGTCCTTCCTCGCGATGTCGGCTATGACGGTCACCTGCGCGCTTACTGCGGGCTGGCTTGTCGACAAGGTCACGGCGGTGCGCCTGCTGCCCGCGTTCCTGCTGCCGCTCAGTGTCGCGTGCATCGTGCTCGCCAGCATCGAGGCGCCCTTTGCCGCCTTTGTGTTCATGGCGTTGTTCGGCATGAGCAACGGTGTCAGCTCCACGCTCTTCGGCGCCTTGTGGCCCGAGGTCTACGGCACGCGCCACCTGGGCGCGGTGCGCTCGGTCACGGTTTCGCTGATGGTGCTGGCGTCGGCCGCCGGACCGGGACTGACGGGCTGGCTCATCGACCTCGGGGTGCCTTACGAGAACCAGATCCTGGCCATGGCGCTCTATTGCCTGCTGGCCTGCGGCGCGATGGCGGTGGTGTCGCGCCGGCTTGTCGCACGCGCCGCGTCCGGCGGGTGAGGCACGCGCGCATATTTTCGCAAGCGCGGGAGTGGCGAAGCCGGAACGGTCGTATTAGGAAAGCGGCATGACAGTCACCGTCCGCTTCGCTCCATCGCCCACGGGCTATCTCCACATCGGCAATGCCCGTCCGGCGCTCATGAACTGGCTCTTCGCCCTGCGCGAGGGCGGCCGTTTCATCCTGCGCTATGACGACACCGATCTCGAACGCTCGCGTGAGGCCTATGCCCAGGCGATCGGCGAGGATCTGGAATGGCTCGGCATCGTGCCGCACGAGGTCTTCCGACAGTCCGACCGGCTGGCGCATTACGACGCCGCCGTCGAGCGGCTCAAGGCCGCGGGGCTTCTCTATCCCTGCTACGAGACTGCGGACGAACTGGAACGCCGCCGGGCCCGCGCCCGGGCGCTCGGCCGTCCGCCCGTCTACGACCGCGCCGCGCTCAGGCTTTCCGCCGAGGATCGCGAGCGGCTCGAGGCCGAGGGGCGAACGCCGCACTGGCGCTTTCTGCTGCCCGACCACGAGGGCGATCCCTTCTCGACCCGGCGGACCGACGTGACATGGGACGACCTGTGCCGGGGCAGTCAGAGCGTCGACCTGGCCTCGCTCTCCGATCCGGTGCTGATCCGCGCCGACGGCAGCTACCTCTACACGCTGCCCTCCATCGTCGACGACATCGAGAGCGGCGTCACCCATGTGATCCGGGGAGAGGACCACGTCGCCAACACCGCCGTGCAGATCGCGATCTTTCGCGCGCTCGGGGCGACGCCGCCGGTCTTTGCCCATCACAACCTGCTGACGACGGCGAGTGGGGAGGGGCTTTCCAAGCGCAAGGGCGACCTGTCGCTGCGCTCGTTGCGCGAGCAGGGGCTGGAACCCATGTCCGTCGCCTCGCTGGCCGTTCTCACGGGCACGAGCCATGCCGTCGAGCCGGCGGAAAGCCTGGGCGTGCTGTCCGCCATGGTGACCCTGGACGACGTGTCGCGCTCCTCGGCGAAGTTCGATCCCGACGACCTGCTGCCGTTGAACGCGAGGCTCGTGCATTCGCTGCCGCCCGAGGCGGTGGACATGCGGCTGAAGGGCATGGGGATCGGAGACGGGGAGACGTTCCGTGCCGCGTTCTGGCTCGCGGTGCGCGAGAACTGCCAGAAGGTCGCGGATGCGTCGGCATGGTGGAGGGCGATTGCCGCGCCCGGGCGGGTTGCCCCCGCCGACGATGACGCCGCCTATCTTGAGCTTGCCGCGCGGTTGCTGCCCGACGAGCCCTTTGACGAGGGCTCCTGGTCGGACTGGACCGGTCGCCTGAAGGCGGAGACCGGCCGCAAGGGGCGGGCGCTGTTCCTGCCGTTGCGCAGGGCGCTCACGGGGCTCGACCACGGTCCCGACATGAAGGCACTGCTGCCGCTTATTGGGCGACGTAGTAGCGTGGCCCGACTATCCTGACCGTACGATCCGGATCGGCGGGGCCTGTTTCCTCAGCCGGGGCGATCCGCGTGGAGCCGGCGGCGAGATCCGCCGCGGCCCTGGCCGCATCCCGCGCCGCGTCCGCCGAATTGTGCCTCAGCACGGGCAGGGTGGCGGAAGCCGACGGCGCGGCATAGCCGAGTTCCAGGTTCATGCGGGTGTCGGGGTCGGAGCCGGCCGGCACCTCCACCCTTGCCTCGCCGAGGGTGAAGCCCTCGCGAAGACCGGCATGCAGCATCTCGTTGTCGTTGCCGGCCTCGTCTCCACTGGTCGTCAGGCTGACCAGGGACTGGTTCGGCTCGCTTGTATCGCGGCAGCCGCAGCCCGAGACATATGTGGTGCGGAAGCGGTCGGCGTTGGGCAGGTCCGTGTAGGGCTCGCCCTCCAGGGAGACGAGATTTTCGACCGTTTCACCGGGATTGCGGTGCACGAAGAGCTTCGTTTCCGCGCCCGGGCAGCGCGCCTGGCAGATCGCGGCATCGCGGCCGAAGCCCGCATCGGTGACCGAGAAGCTCACCGGGAAGAAGAAGCCGTCGCACATGCGCACGCACATGGTGCGGTAGGTGATGCCGCCGTGCCCGCGCGGGCTCTCGTCACCCGGCATGTGGGTGATGCCGACGCGCCCGCCGCCCGAGTGCGTGATGCGCACGCTGGAGCCGGACCCGGCGCGGGGATCGGACGAGACGGTGATCGCCTCGGAGGAGGAGCGTCCCGTCAGGCCGAGGAAGGAGAGCAGGCCGCCGCCGTCGCCGCGCGTGGTGTCGCGGCGCGCCTGCGTGGTGGAGCCGGCCCCGCCGTTGCAGCCCTGACGGGCCATCGCCTTGCGCAGGCTTGCGGCGCGGGCGGCGCTCCGGTTTCCCTTCGCGTGGCGTTTGCGCTGGCGTTCGATGGCGGCAAGGTTGCCGCGCATCTTCCTGATCTTGGCGTCGAGCGTGGCACAGGAGCCACCGGCCGCCGGACACCCGAGAAGCCTGTGGTCGCGCTCCGCAAGCGAGAGCGCGGCCTTCTGCTTGCGCGCCGCACTGTCCCATTTGCGATAGGCGGGCGAGGTGGCGTTCGCGTCAATACGCGCCAGATCGGCGGAAAGGGCCGCGCAGGAGCGGGCATCGGCCTGCGCGGCGGGAAGCGCAAGGGCAAGCAGCAGGCCCGCGACGGCGGTTCGGGCGAGCGCACGCAGCCGCGCGGCGCCGGTGCGGGCCGGCGCGGATGCGTGTTGTCTCAGAGCGGGCGTCGTTGTCGCCATCGTCCGTCGTCACTGCCAGTGCGGTTGAAGATCCGAGCATGACTATGACGCCAGCGCCGGGCGCACGACAAGGAAAGCCTCGGGTTTTAGTAAACTGTGCGTCAATTGCCGAGGATCGGCGCTGCCCCCGCCTGGCGGATCCGGGAGCCATGCCTTGGTGCGGCGTCCGTACGCCTTGCGCGGGGCGGACGGTCGTGGCAGGGAGGGGCGGGGGCGCGCCCCTGTCCCGCCCACGGAGCCAGCACGATCCCATGACCACGTCCCGCAAAGAGACCGCGACGCAAAGCGGCGCGCTCATCCTCCTCGTTCTCTCGCACGTCTTCTTCCTGCCCGTCGCCGGTGCCTTCCTGCCGGCGGAAGTCCTGCGTCTCGGTACGGACAACGGCCTCGACACGCAGACCTCCTACACGGTGCTGGGCGGCATCTTCCTGCTGTTGATCCTGCTGTTTCACGGGCTTTCGTTCCGCATGGCGCGCGCACGGGGCGAGAACCGGCTTTCGGTGATCGTGATCGCGTTCTTCCTGCTCAGCCTCGCGGCGCTTGCCCTTTTCGGCATTCCCTCTCCGCTGGTGGCGGTGGTTCATGCAGCGGGCTTCGTCATCTGAGGCAACGCGGGCACGCGGGCCGTTGCGCCCCGCGCCGCCAACCCCATATCGGGAGCGGACAGCGGTTTTGGATCGAGGGAACGGAGTTTCGCGATGAGCAGACTGACGCGCGCCATCGGGCGCCTTTGCATGGCGCTGTGTGTGGCGCTGCCGATCGGGGTGGTTGCCGCCGCCGGACCGGCCGCGGCCCAGGACGAGCCCGACCTGATCTTCAAGAAGTCGACGGTCTGGAAGCTGCTGACGCCCGATCACAAGCTTGCCACCTATGCCATCGACGACCCGCTGGTGAAGGGGGTTGCCTGCCACTTCACGGTGCCGGAAAAGGGCGGCGTCTCGGGATGGCTCGGCGTCGCGGAGGAGGTCTCCGACATTTCGCTCGCCTGTCGTCAGGTCGGGCCGGTGAGCTTCACGGAAAAGTTCGAGCAGGGCGACGAGATGTTCCGCCAGCGGCGCTCGTTCCTGTTCAAGAAGATGCGCATCGTGCGTGGCTGCGACGAGAAGCGCAACGTGCTGGTGTATCTCGTCTATTCGGACAAGGTCATCGAGGGCAGCCCCAAGAACTCCACCTCGACCGTGCCGATCATGCCCTGGGGCGGAGCCGAGGCGCCGCGCTGCTCCGACTGGCTCGACAAGTAACCCCGGCCCGAACGACGGGACGAGGCCGCTGCCGGGATCACTCGGCGGCGGCGGTTTCCGGCTTGCGGGCGGCCGCGAGCGTTTCCGGCGGGCAGAAGTGCTTCTGCAGCAGGACCAGAACGTCGGCCGCCATCTCGCTGTCGAGACTGTAGTAGATCGTCGTGCCGTCGCGGCGCGTGCGCACCAGCCCCTGGGCGCGCAAGAGGGCGAGTTGCTGCGAGACGGTCGGCATCCGCATGCCTGTCAGTTCGGCAAGCTGTCCGACGCTGATCTCGCCCCCGGCCATGTGGCACAAGAGTATGAGCCGCGGCCCGGACGCCAGCATCTTGAGAAAGCTGGCCGCGTCCTCGGCCTTTTCCTGAAGCGCCTCGATCATTTCCTGTCCTGAATCCCTGCCGCGCTGTGCGTGCCGATGCCGTGCCCCCAGCCTCGGTCATGTCGCGGAGCCGTTCCGTTGTTCCGGATGCCGTTCGGCGGCCTCACGGTTTGCTGCCGGTGATGTACCGGGCAGCCCGTTCGCGCGCAACCGGGATCCGATCCCTGCAGGTCTGGCCCGGCGGGTACTTGGAACTCGTGCTGAACAGCCTGAACCGCTCGGGGGCAAAACCCGCCCGAACGGTTCAACATATTAGATTGCAACAACGTGTGCGATGCAAGATCTCAACGCAGGCCGTGCGAAGCATTTGGCGCAAAAGCGTTAATGCGGCACGAGGCGGTGTTGTCGAAGCAGGAGGCCGCAAGTCCGCCGCCCTGATTCGACGGGGAAGACAGGACGAAGGCCGCCACGGGCGCCAGCATTCCAAGGCAAAGCACGAGAGCCGCGACGAAAAGCGCCAGCGGGCGGGGTGCGGTGTCGCGACGGCCGGTCGACGAGGACGCGTTGCGGGTCACGGGGGCGGCAAGGACGCTGGAAACGGACATGGCACTGCTCCGATACTCAGGAGGTACTGGCGATCCTGGCCTTTCGGGCACCGGACCGCCTTGATCGAGAACAATCTTCGCGCAGTCGCCCTGAACCGGTGCTGAGGCGCGGATTTATCCGCCATTCATGTTCGTAAGGGGGGGATTAGGTCGAAACGCGACCATCCGGATCCGGACAAAGAGGTTTTGAGTTATTTTGCAGTGCAGCAATTATATTGGACCCGCTCCCGGAATGTCCCCAGTGTTGCGCCGTTCGACGTAGGGGAATGGCGGGGGCACGGGCCTGCCGCCGAAGATTGCGGAGAGGGCCATGCTTGACACCATCGAAAAGAAATCGGTCTACCAGCCCGACCAGCCGGGGCTTCTTTTTCCCACCGAGCCGGAGTTCGCCACGGTCGCCGAGGAGAGGAGCTACCGCAAGCAGCGGCTGGTGCTGGCGTGCCGCGCCTTCGCGCGAGAAGGCTACAGCTACGGCTTCGCCGGTCACCTGACCGTCCGCGATCCCGAACATCCGGAGCTTTTCTGGACCAACCCGATGGCCGTGCATTTCAGCCAGGTCTGCATGTCCAACCTGATCCTGGTCGACCATCACGGTCGGGTGGTCGAAGGCAACCACGCGGTCAATCGCGCCGGCTTCATCCTTCATGCCAACGTGCACAAGGCGCATCCCGACATCGTGTCCATGTGTCATGCGCACACGGAGGCGGGGACGGCCTTCGCGGCGCTTGGGCGTGAGATCCGGCGCCTGACGCAGGATTCCTGCGTGTTCTTCGAGGATCACGTGGTGATCCTGGAGGAGGCCGGGGCTGCCGCGCTGGAGGACAGGGCGGGCGGCAACGTCGCGCGGGCGTTCAGGGGCGTGAAGGCGGCGATCCATGCCAACCACGGACTGCTGACGGCGAGCCGGCACTCCATCGATGCGGCCGCCTTCTGGTTCATCGCGCTGGAGCGCTGCTGCAAGCAGGAGCTCATGATCGATGCCAGCGGCCGGGAGCCGATCCTTGTGAGCGAGGAGCGGGCGCGCTACTCGCGCAAGCACATCGGCACCGATTATATCGGCTGGCTGCATTTCCAGCCCGTTGCGGCGCAGATCATCGCCGACGAACCGGATCTGTTCGACTGAGGGCCGCCGGGGCGGGCGAAAGCGCCACGCCCCGGCCTGCCATTTCAAAGCTGCTGGCGGCGGTGGTTCGCGATCGCCTTCGCCAGCACGGTGTCGCGGTCATAGATATCGCGGCGGAAGTGCACCGAGCCGTCCTTGTTCACCCATGCGGTGAGATAGGTGAGGTGGACGGGGATCGGGTCCTTGAGCTTGATCACGCGCCGCTTGTCGGTGTCTCGCACCGACATGAGCTTCTGCTTGTCCCAGCCGTCGCGCGACAGCAGGACACCGCCGAGCGCGAAGGGATCCTCGGCGCGGATGCAGCCGTGGCTGAAGGAGCGCTGCGCACGCGAGAACAGGGCCTTGGCCGGCGTGTCGTGGATGTAGATGTTGAACTTGTTCGGGAACATGAACTTCCCCCGGCCCAGCGCGTTTTGCTGCCCCGGATCCTGGCGCAGCGTGAAGGGGAAGTTGCCCCGGCTGTAGGAGCCCCAGGCGACCGACCACGGATCGACCTCCCGGTTGCCGGAGAAGATACGGATGCCCTTGGCCGCCAGCGCGCCGGGGTTTTTCTGGAGCTGGGGCAGATACTCCTTCGTCGCGATGGAGTAGGGCACCGTCCAGAAGGGATTCACCTCGGCATAGGTGATCTTGTCGGAGAAGACCGGCGTGGCGTGATAGGGCTTTCCCACCACCACGCGCGCGGTGTGGACGGTCTTGTCGTCCTCCACGACCTTCAGGTTCTGGTCGGCGAGATTGACGAAGACATAGCGCTCGCCCAGATCGTCCGGCATCCAGCGCCGGCGCTCCATGTTGAGCTCCATCTGGGCGATCCGCTGGCTGATCGGCACGTTGATTTCGGCCAGCGTGTTCCTGCCGATGATGCCGTCGACGGCAAGGCCGTGCCGCTCCTGGAAGAGCTTCACCGCCTCGACCAGCGCGCCGTCATAGACATCGCCCTCGTGGCTTCCCGGCGTGAAGAGGTCCTGCTCGGCCAGCCGCTTGCGCAGCGTGTCGAGGCGGGTGTCGGTCATGCCGGGCTTCAGGGTCTCGCCCTGCGGCACGGGAGTGAAGCCCCCGGCCTCGGCCTTCGCGCGGTAGTCGGCGAGGGCGGCCTTCAGCCGGGCATAGTTCGGCGTGTTGGGCGACAGGGCCTCCAGGGAGGCGTCGAAATCCTCCGCGCTCTCGATGTATTCCAGAACCACGGACGGGTTCGGCGCGCGGGGGAAGATGTTCAGGGCCTTGTTGACCTCGTTGGGCTGTACCCGGCCGGAGGTCAGATGATCGGAAAAGGCGACGAACGTGTTCGAAAGCGTCACCTCCAGAGCGGCGAGGTCGTCGTCGCCGGCGGCGGTCGAGGCCATGCGGCGCAACTCGTCGACGTCATACTCCGCCGGGTCGAGCGCATCGGCACGGGAGGCGGCGAAGGCCGCGATCAGCTTCTCGCCGTGGGGATTGATGCCCTCGTCGCTCACCCACAGGGGCTTGTAGAGGCGTCCTTCGTAGAAGCCATGCACGCCGAGGTCCGCCTCGTCCTGAGCTCCGGCGTTGAAGCGCGCGTCGAGCATGGGGGCGGGCGTGCTGTCCAGATAGCGCGCGATGGCCGCCGCCAGCGGGTCGGCCGGGCGGGTCTCCTCGATCAACGCGCCGATGGAGGCGCCCGTGGTCGCGTTGCCGCCCGTTCCTCCCGACTGGGCAAGCGCCGGCACGGGAGCGAGGGCAAGATGAAGCGCGCCAGCCAGCACGGCGGCGCTCATCGCGAATGGCAACAGGGGGCGGGCAGTACAAATCATCCAAAAATCCTCCGCACGGCAATTGTCCTGCATATTACACACACCATCCTTGGCCCGCGAGGCGTGTTGCAGGTCACTTCGAAGGTGTTTTTGGTGCGCTACGCGGGATTTGCGGGCTTGACCGTGTCGGGCAAACGGGTCAGAACCGAAACATGACCACGGCCCACGGACCCGAGATTTCGATCCTCATTATTTGCAGCTAGCGACAAAGCTGGCTGTGGCCGTTCCCCTCATGCTCGATGCTCCTCCGACACGGAGATGAGACGGACGCCCCGGCCAGCCGGCCAGGAGACGACCGATCATGCATTCCGCTCATGTGTTGAAGCTGACGAACACACTGACCCGGGCGAAGGAAGACTTCGTGCCCGAGGATCCGTCGAACGTGCGCATGTATGTCTGCGGACCGACGGTCTACGACTTCGCCCATATCGGAAACGCGCGGCCGGTCATCGTCTTCGACGTGCTGTTCCGCCTGTTGCGCCATCTCTATGGCGCCGAGCATGTCACCTACGTGCGCAACATCACGGACGTGGACGACAAGATCAACGCGCGCGCGCTTCGCGACTATCCCGACCTGCCGCTGAACGAGGCCATCGCGCGGGTGACGGAAAAGACCGGCGACCAGTTCCACGCGGACGTGAAGGCGCTGGGCTGCATGGCTCCGACCCATGAGCCGCGTGCCACGCAGCACATCGCCGGCATGATCGAGATGATCGTCACGCTGATCGCCCGGGGCCACGCCTATCAGGCGGAAGGCGAGGTGCTGTTCGACACCGCCTCCATGCCCGGCTATGGCGCGCTGTCGAAGCGCAATCTCGACGAGCAGCAGGCGGGCGCGCGCATCGCCGTCGACGCCCACAAGAAGAACCCGGGCGACTTCGTCCTGTGGAAGCTCTCGTCCGACGACGAACCCGGCTGGGACAGCCCCTGGGGGCGCGGGCGTCCGGGCTGGCACATCGAATGCTCGGTCATGAGCGCCCATCACCTGGGCCAGACCTTCGACATTCACGGCGGCGGCCTCGATCTCATCTTCCCCCATCACGAGAACGAGATCGCCCAGTCGTGCTGCGCCCATGGCACCACCACCATGGCCCGCTACTGGCTGCACAATGGCTTCGTGCAGGTCGAGGGGCGGAAGATGTCCAAGTCGGAGGGCAATTTCGTCACCATCCATGACCTGCTTGCGACGGAAAAGTTCGGCGGCCGGGCCTGGCCGGGCGATGTGCTGCGCCTCGCCATGCTGATGACGCACTACCGCGAGCCGATCGACTTTTCGGTCAAGCGGCTGGAGGAGGCCGCCGGCATCCTCGACGGCTGGAAGGCGGCCGTCCTTGCCTCGGGGCTGGACGTCTCCGACGCCGCACGCGCCGGTCTTGCAGCACTTGACGTGCCGGACGAGGTGGTCGACGGGCTCTGCAACGACCTGTCGTTTTCCGCCGTGCTGCCGGCGCTGCACAAGCTTGCCAAGGCCGCTTCCGGTGATGCGGGCGCGGCGGGCTCACTGTTCGCGGCGCTTTCGTTCCTGGGCATCGTGTCGGTGGAGAGCCTGCAGTCCTTTGCAGCCCAAAGGCAGGCGGGTGCGGCCAACGGCGTCGACACCGCCGCCGTCGAGGCGCGCGTCGCCGAGCGGCTTTCGTTTCTCGAGGCGAAGAATTTCGGCGAGGCCGACCGCATCCGCGACGACCTGGCGTCCGAGGGCATCCTGCTCAAGGACGGCAAGGGCGCGGACGGCAAGCGCGTCACCACCTGGGAGGTGAAGCGCTGAGGGCCAGCGCGACGATTCCTTTCGATCCCCCCTCTGTCCCCTGCGGGGACATCTCCCCCTCAAGGGGGGAGAGGGGAAGGTGGTCAGGGCAGGGTCTTGTGCCTTCGGTTGCCGGGCAAGACGGGGGACTTGCGTGTGATGCCTGGGAAGTGCGGGGCGGTTCAAGCGACTGCGACCGCCTCGGTCTCTTCTCTCCCCCCTTGAGGGGGAGATGTCGGCGAATGCCGACAGAGGGGGCATTAATGTCGGTGCAGGTGCAACAGGCGTGAGGGATGGACGTGGCGCGACGGCATCAACCTGCAAGCTTGCGGCGCAATGCGAAACGTTTGCGCAAGGATATGACGGAAGCCGAGCGCCGTTTGTGGCACATGCTCCGCGCGCACCGTCTTGAGGGAGTAGGGTTCCGCCGGCAGATGCCGATTGCTGGCTACATTGTCGATTTCGCGGCACCTGCCGTCCGCGTCATTGTGGAACTCGACGGCTCGCAGCATGCCGAGCCAGCGGGACTGGAAGCGGATCGGCGGCGCGACCGGCGACTTGGGGAACTGGGCTGGACCGTACTGCGGTTCTGGAACGTGGATGTGATGTGTGAGCCGGACGGCGTCCGCAGACGGATCGTTGAGGCGTGCGGCGCGACCGAACGCCACCCGAACGGGGAGAACGTGCATGACTGAAGACAAGGGACACTCCGGCGGATGCCAGTGCGGCGCGGTGCGCTTCAGGGTGCATGGCGCTTTGGGGCGGGCCTCCATCTGCCATTGCCGCATGTGCCAGAAGGCGACGGGCGGATTCTTCGCGCCGCTGGTGGCGGTGTCGCGCGACCAGATCGAATGGACCCGGGGCGAGCGGACGCTGTTCCGCTCCTCCAATCACGTCTCGCGCGGGTTCTGCGCAAGCTGCGGCACGCCGCTGACCTATGAGGAGCCGGGCGAGACCATGGCGCTGTCCATCGGCGCCTTCGACCATCCCGAGCGAATTCCGCCCTCGATCCAGTACGGCATCGAGCGGGTGCTTCCCTATGTGGACACGCTCGCCGGCCTGCCCGGACGCGAGACGCTTCAGGATCTGGAGGAGGCATCCTTCCTCTCCGACATCCGCTCCTTCCAGCATCCGGACGAGGACACCGAGACCTGGCCGCCCGAGGAGGGGCGGTCGCACACCTGATCCGGCACCGCCGGCGGGAGGGGAAAGACGCAAGCCCCGCGCCCCGCCGGTCGGCCGTTGCCGACTGCCAAGCGCCCCATGAGGACCCTGGAATGACCACCCGAGACCGCCTGTACCTCTTCGACACCACCCTGCGCGACGGCGCCCAGACCGCCGGCATCGACTTCTCGGTGGAGGAGAAGATCGCGGTGGCCGGCCTTCTGGAGCGCCTCGGCGTCGACTACGTGGAAGGCGGTTACCCGGGCGCCAATCCCACCGACAGCGCCTTCCTGGCGGAGAAGCGCACCTCGTCCGCGACCTTCACCGCCTTCGGCATGACCAAGCGTGCCGGGCGCTCCGCGGCGAACGACCCGGGCCTGCAGGGTGTGCTGGAGTCCGCCGCCGACGCGATCTGCCTGGTCGCCAAGAGCTGGGACTATCACGTGCGCGTGGCGCTGGGCTGTTCCAACGAGGAAAACCTCGACAGCATCCGCGACAGCGTCCTGGCGGTTCGCGCGGCGGGCCGCGAGGCGATGATCGACTGCGAGCATTTCTTCGACGGGTTCAAGGCCAATCCCGACTATGCGCTGGCCTGCGCCCGCACGGCCTTCGAGGCCGGGGCGCGCTGGGTGGTGCTGTGCGACACCAACGGCGGCACGCTGCCGGGAGAGGTCGCCGAAATCGTGCGGCTCGTCGCGGAATCGGTACCGGGCGCGAATCTCGGCATCCACGCCCATGACGACACCGGCCATGCGGTGGCCAATTCCCTCGCCGCCGTTGCCGCCGGGGCCCGGCAGGTCCAGGGAACGCTCAATGGCATCGGCGAGCGCTGCGGCAACGCCAACCTGGTGACGCTGATCCCGACGCTCATGCTCAAGGAGCCCTATCGCTCGCATTTCGAACTGGGTGTGACGCAGGAGACGCTGGCCGAGGTCACGGCCATCTCGCGCGCCTTCGACGAGATCATCAACCGCTCGCCCGACCGGCATGCGCCCTATGTCGGCGCCAATGCCTTTGCCACCAAGGCGGGCATCCATGCCTCCGCGATCCTCAAGGAGCCGGAGACCTACGAGCACGTTCCGCCGGAGAGCGTCGGCAACCGCCGTCGGGTGCTCGTCTCCAACCAAGCGGGCAAGTCGAACCTGCTCGGCGAACTGGCGCGGCTCGGGATCGCGGTCGAGAAGTCCGATCCGCGCCTCGATGCGCTGCTTGCCGACGTGAAGGAGCGCGAGGCGCAGGGCTACGCCTACGAGGCGGCGGATGCCTCCTTCGAACTGCTGGCCCGCCGGCGTCTCGGCGAGGTGCCGGCCTATTTCGACGTGCAGTCCTTCCGCGTCATGGTGGAGCGGCGCTACAACGCCATCGGCGAGCTGGTCACCGTCTCGGAAGCGGTCGTGAAGGTCGGCATCGACGGCGAAACGCGCATGTCGGTGTCGGAAGGAAACGGCCCCGTCAACGCGCTCGACAATGCGCTCAGGAAGGATCTCGGTCGCTATCAGCCGGTCATCGACCAGATGGAGCTGATCGATTTCAAGGTGCGTATTCTCAACGGCGGCACGGACGCGGTGACACGCGTTCTGATCGAGAGCCAGGACCATCGCACCAACAAGCGCTGGTTCACGATCGGCGTTTCGGGCAATATCGTGGATGCGTCGTTCCAGGCGCTGATCGATTCCCACACCTACACGTTGCTGAAGGCCGGGTGCTGAGCGGGCTGTCCGCTGCCGCCACAGGCTCCGAAGCCGGACAGGATCCATGACTGACAAACAGCTCGCGGCGCCGGACAAGGAACGGCAGGTCGGCCTTGCGCTCGGCCTCTCCGCCTTCTTTCTCTGGGGCTTTCTGCCGGCTTACTACAAGCTGACGACGGCGGTCCCCGCCGACGTGGTGGTCGCCCACCGGATCCTCTGGTCCGTGGTGGCGGTGGGGGCGTTCCTGGCCCTGCGGGGGCGTATCGGCGAGGTCATCGCGATCCTGCGCAAGCCTGCCATCGCCTTCAAGCTGGCGTTGTCGGCGGCTGCGATCTCGGTCAACTGGCTGGTGTTCATCTACGCGGTGGAGCAGAACGAGATCCTCTCGGTCAGCTTCGGCTATTTCGCCAATCCGCTGGTGTCGGTCGCCATCGGTCTGATCGTGCTGAAGGAGACGCTGAGCCGGGCCCAGTGGGTGGCGATCGCCATCGCGACCTTCGCCGTCGGCGTGCAGGGCGTGGCGCTGGGCGAGATTCCGTGGATCTCGCTGGCGCTGGCGTTTTCCTTCGCCACCTACGGCTACCTGCGCAAGACGGTGGATGTCGGCGCCTCGCCCGGCCTTCTCACCGAGGCGCTGCTGCTTTCGCCCTTCGCCGCCGCCTATCTGGTCTGGTTCGGCGTTTCCACCGGCACGGATGTGACCTATGTCGGCGATCCGTGGCTGCTTCTGGCGCTGATCGGCACCGGCGTGGTGACGGCCTTTCCGCTGGCGCTGTTTGCCGCCGGCGCGCGGCGCCTGCCGCTCACCATCGTCGGGCTGATGCAGTACATCGCGCCGAGCATCCAGATGCTGCTGGCCATCTTCGTCTATGGCGAGGAGGTGGGCGAGGTGCGCTTCGCGACCTTCGCGCTTATCTGGGTGTCGCTGGCGATCTTCACCTTCGATGCGCTCAAGCGCTCGCGCGACGCGCGCCGCGCCCGCACACCCAAGGCCGCGCCCCAGGCGCGGTGAGGGAGCGCGGGCCGCTTGCGGGGGTGTCAGCCGGCGTCGTCCTTGTCGGCGTCGCCGAGATGGTCGAGGTCGGTGTCCTCCTCGTCCGGGTCACCGTCTTCCGGCGGACCGTCGGCCGCGCCGGACGCGAACTTCGCGTGCCAGCGATAGGCGACGGGAATGGAAACCAGATAGGCGGTGGCGCCGAGCGCCAGCATCTCGAAGGGATAGCTCACCAGCAGCGCCACGACGAGCACGGCGGCGACGAAGAGCGGCAGCACCAGATCGCGGCGGATGCGCGCGCCGAACTTCTTGCCCGAAAACGTCGGCAGGCGGCTGACCATCAGCAGCGCGATCACGACCACATAGATCGCGACGATCGGGGCGAGCTCCGTCCAGTGCGGCAGCAGTCCCACGAACTCCAGATAGACCGGCAGCAGCACCGCGAGCGCGCCCGCCGGCGCCGGAACGCCGGTGAAGAAGTGCACCGCCCAGGCAGGTTTGTTCGGATCGTCTATGGAGACGTTGAACCGGGCCAGTCTGAGGGCCGCCGAGATCGCGAAGACCAGGGCGGCGATCCAGCCTATGGAGCGCACCTCCTGCAGCAGCCATGAATAGAGGATCAGCGCCGGCGCCACGCCGAAATTAACGAAATCGGCCAGGGAATCGAGTTCCGCGCCGAAGCGCGAGGTGCCCTTGAGCAGCCGCGCCACGCGTCCGTCGAGGGCGTCGAGCACGGCGGCGATGACGATGGCGCCGATGGCGTAGTCCCATCGGGTCTCGATCGCCATGCGGATGGCGGTGAGGCCGGAGCAGAGCGCGAGAAGCGTCACCAGATTCGGCAGGACCATGCGCAGCGGCACCCGGCGGAAACGCGGCGCGCGGCCGCGACGGCGGCGTGTGGGACCCGGGTCGTAGGGCGCGAAGGGGGCTGACATGGCGTCCTCAGCTCACGCGGCTCAGCAGCGCGCTGTCGCCCGCGCCGGTCAGGTCCGCGACCACCGTCTCGCCGGCGATCATGGTCTGGCCGACCGCGACCTTCACGCTGGCCGTCTCCGGAAGGTAGACGTCGAGACGCGAGCCGAAGCGGATGAGGCCGAAACGCTCGCCCGCGCCGATGTTCTCGCCCTCGTTCACAAAACACACGATGCGGCGTGCAACGAGGCCGGCGATCTGGACGACGCCGATGCGTGTCTCGCCGCTCTCGATCACCATGCCGTTGCGCTCGTTCTCCTCGCTCGCCTTGTCGCTTTCCGCATTCATGAACTTGCCCGCGCGATAGGCGAGACGCGTGATGCGCCCGCCCATGGGCGCGCGGTTCACATGGCAGTTGAACACGTTCATGAAGATGCAGACCCGCATCATCGGCTCGGAGCCCAGATCCAGCTCCGCCGGCGGCACGGCCTGGCCGATCTGGCACACGGTGCCGTCCGCGGGGGAAACGACGAGATCGTCGTCGATGGGCGTCACGCGTGGCGGGTCGCGGAAGAAGTAGCAGACCCACGCGGTCAGGATCAGGCCGATCCAGAACAGGGGATCCCAGAACCAGCCGATGACGAGCGTTGCCGCGCCGGCAATGGCGATGAAGGGCCAGCCCTCGCGGTGGATGGGCACGAGCGTCTTGGTGATCGTATCGGCAAGCGACATTTTTGGCGTCCGTTCGTCGGTCCCGCCGGTCACGAGCGCCCGGCGCATTGCCCCCTTGTGACCGGAGCGGGCGGCAAAATCAATCCGTGCGGCGGCACGCGGTGAGGGGAGGCGGTCCCTTTCCCGGCCTTCCGGGATGCTCCGGGCGCGGGGGACCGGGGGAGTGGAGGCTGCTGAGAGGCTACTGGGGTGCTCGTGAAACAGGGCGGGCGGACCCGAACCGGCCTGTCCGCCCTCCGATTTTCATTGCAGCGCAGCATGAAACATGTTTTATCGGCGATATCCGACGCCGCGCAGAGACACGAGTCCGTTTGTTCGGGCCCTCGTGCGAAGGCGTCAGGTCGAGAGCGACATCGCGCGACATGGCCCGAGAGCCCCATGCAAGGGGCCGGGACGTCCTGCCCGACCGTCGCCTGTGCGCCACGCTGGATGCTGTGGTGTTTCCCGAGGCGGCTGATCTGCGCTTGCCCCCTTAAATGAAAGACCCGAGGCGCGCGCCCGTGGCCGGTTTCCGGCCCGGACGATCGCGCAACACTCAAGGATTCCCTTTGACCCTCTTTTCCGACCTCGGCCTCGCCGATCCGATCCTCAAGGCGGTTGCCGCCGAGGGCTACGAGACGCCGACGCCGATTCAGGCCCAGGCCATTCCCGCGATCCTGTCCGGCACCGACATGATCGGTCTTGCCCAGACGGGCACGGGCAAGACGGCCGCCTTCGTGCTCCCGCTTCTGCACCGCGTGTTCGAGCTGCAGAACCGGCCGCAGCCGAAGACGACCAGCGCCCTGGTGCTGGCGCCCACGCGCGAGCTTGCCGCCCAGATCGCCGACTCGATCCGCGCCTATGGCCAGAAGATGCGTCACTCCGCGACCGTGGTCGTCGGCGGCGTGCGTCCGATGCCCCAGGCCCGGGCGCTGGCGCGCGGCCTCGACATCGTCGTGGCGACGCCCGGCCGCCTCATCGATCACATGGACGCCGGCGCCGTGCGTCTCGACCAGACGACGACCATCGTCCTGGACGAGGCCGATCACATGCTCGACCTCGGCTTCCTGCCGGCAATCCGCCGTATCCTGTCCGCCCTGCCGCGCGAGCGTCAGACGGTTCTGCTTTCCGCCACCATGCCCAAGCCGATCCGTGCCCTTGCGGCGGACTTCCTGACCGACCCGGTCGAGATCGCCGTCGCGCCGGCCTCCAAGCCGATCGACCGCATCGACCAGCAGGTCCTGCTCATGGAGAAGGATGCCAAGCGCCAGGCGCTTGTCGACGTTCTTTCCAAGGCCGAGAACATGGACCGCGCCATTGTCTTCACGCGCACCAAGCATGGTGCCGACAAGGTGACGCGCCAGCTCGAGCAGGCCGGCCTTTCGGCCGCGGCAATCCATGGCAACAAGAGCCAGGGCCAGCGCCAGCGCGCGCTGGACTCCTTCCGCTCCGGGCGCACGCCGATCCTTGTCGCGACGGATATCGCCGCGCGCGGCATCGATGTCGACGGCGTGTCGCATGTCGTCAACTACGAGCTTCCCAATGTGCCGGAGGCCTATGTGCATCGCATCGGCCGCACCGCGCGTGCCGGTCGCAGCGGCGTGGCCGTGTCCTTCGTGGATCGCGAGGAGCGGGCCTACCTGCGAGACATCGAGCGCCTGATCGGCAAGACGCTGGTCGAGCGTGAAGACGACCGCCACATGACCGCTCCCGCGCGCGGCCCCCGCAAGGGCGGTCGCGGTGGCGGCCGTCCGCAGGGCGGCGCTCCGCGCGGCGGCCAGCGTGGCGAGGGCCGCAACGGCGATGGCCAGCAGCGCCGCGAGGCGCGGGGCGAGCGCCAGCGTGGCGGGCGTGACGAGATCTGGTCGAACGACGGCTCGGGTCGCAGCGGTCGCGGATTTGGCGGTGGCCGGGGCGAAAACCGAAGCGAGGCACGCGGTGAGCGTCCTCATCATGATCACGCCCACCGGGATCACAAGGGCCCGCGCGATCAGGCCGGACAGCGTGATGGCCAGGGTCGCGGCGGTCAGGGTCGTGGCGGCCAGCGCGCCGATGCCGGTCGCGGTGGTGGCCGGGGTGCAGATGGCGGCTTTGAGGGCCGTCGTCGTCCCGCCCAGCGTGGCGAGCGCCGTGGTGGCGCCCGCGACGGGGCCGGCCATCACGGCTGATCGCCGACGGCCCGGCAGCGCCGGTTTCCAGTTTCTGACATGATCCGGCCGGGGAGGGCGCTCGCTCTCCCCGGCCTTCGTTTTTTGCGCCTTTTGTTAGGGACCTGCCTCCGGCTTTTCCTCGCCGGTGTTTCATGCGGATGCGTGGATTGGGCCCCGGATCTCCGCTTCGCCGCGTCCGGGGTGACGGCGGCGGGGAAGCGTGGCACGGCGCCTGACTGGCGACTGCGGAAATGGTGATCGAGGGAATGGGTGGGACTCTGGGGTCTATCCCCTCTCCGGCGTCACCCCGGGCAAGGTCGGTACGCCCGCGACCCGGGGCCTATTGGCACCCCGGTCGAGATGGAAGCGCTCATGCGGATGCGGCGAGGGCAGGGCTCCTCCACGCCGGCCTCACGTGCGGATGCGTGGATTGGGCCCCGGATCTTCGCTTCGCTGCGTCCGGGGTGACGGAGGCGTGGCACGGCGCCTGACTGGCGACTGCGGAAATGGTGATCGAGGGAATGGTGGGACTCTGGGGTCTATTCCCTCTCCGGCGTCACCCCGGGCAAGGGCGCACGCCCGCGACCCGGGGCCTATTGGCACCCCCGGTCGAGATGGAAGCGCTCATGCGGATGCGACGAGGGCAGGGCTCCACCACGCCGATGCCATGTGCGGAGGCGTGGATTGGGCCCCGGATCTTCGCTTCGCTGCGTCCGGGGGGACGGCGGTGGGGAAGCGTGGCCCCCCACCGCCCTTTGCCGCGTCAGATTTCCATGACGATGCGGCCGTCGATATGGCCCGCGCGCATGGTGTCGAAGATCGCGTTGATGTTTTCCAGCCTGTCGCCGGAATAGTGGGCCGCCACCTTGCCTTCGGCCGCGAAGGCAAGCGCCTCGGTGAGGTCGTTGCGCGTGCCCACGATGGAGCCGCGCACCGTCTTGCGATTGAGCACCGTGTCGAAGATCGGCAGCGGGAAATCCCCCGGCGGCAGGCCGACGAGGCTCATGGTGCCGCCGCGCGCCAGCATGGCAAACCCCTGGGCGAACGACTTGGGCGAAACGGCCGTGACCAGAACGCCTTCCGCGCCCCCGCCCTTCATCACTTCGGCGACGGGGTCGCCCTCAAGCGCGTTGAGCGTCATGTCCGCGCCGAGCGAGCGGGCGAGCGCCAGCTTCTCCTCCGAGATATCCACCGCGACCACGTGAAATCCCATGGCCTTGGCGTATTGCACCGCCATGTGGCCGAGGCCGCCGATGCCTGTGATGACGACGGTCTGGCCGGGCCTTGCCTCGGTTTCCTTCAGCCCCTTGTAGACCGTGACGCCGGCGCACAGCACCGGGGCCGCGGGCGCGAACTCGAGCCTGTCCGGCAGGTGCCCGACATAGTCCGGGTCCGCCAGAACATATTCCGCGAAGCCGCCGTTGACGCTGTAGCCGGTGTTTTCCTGCTCGCAGCACAGGGTTTCCCAGCCGCCGACGCAGTGGCGGCAATGACCGCAGGCGGTATGGAGCCACGGCACGCCCACGCGGTCGCCCTCCTTCACGGAGCGCACGCCGGCGCCCACGGCCGCCACGGTTCCAACGCCCTCGTGCCCCGGGATGAAGGGCGGGTTCGGCTTCACGGGCCAGTCTCCCTCCGCCGCGTGAAGGTCGGTGTGACACACGCCGCTTGCCGCGATCCTGACCAGGATCTTGCCGGGCGCGACCTCTGGCTTGTCCACTTCGCACACGTCGAGCGGAGCGCCGAAGGCGCGCACGACGGCTGCTTTCATGCCGGTTGCCATTTTCACTCCTTTCCCGGTTGCCGTTCGAACGGGACCGAAGGACGGGCCGCTGACGCCCGTCCGGGCGTGAAAGTGTGGCAAGGATCGGGGCCTGGTGCGTTGCGCGAGATCAATTCCCACGTGCACGGATCAAAGTTGCCGCCTGAGCGAAAGGGTTTGTCAGGATCCGGATGGTTGGATAAACGCGGCCCGCCGGGCCGGAAAGCTGCAGGGGGAACGATGATTGCGTTGCTGTTCAGCCCAAGAGGGCGGATCGGACGGCGGGAATGGTGGGCCGGTGGCGTCTTCGCCGGTGTCCTGTCGGCGGTGCTTATCCTCGCCTCGTCCCCGGGCGAGGATGCGGCCGACACGTTGCGCGCCTCCGCGGGCCTGTCTCCGGAGGTGCTCGGGAGTAGTTTGGCCGGCGGGCAGGTGGACGCGGCGGCGCTGGTCACGGCCCTTCTGCAATCGCTGCCGTTGCCGCTTGTCCTCGTGACGCTGGTGTCCTGGTACTGCCAGATCTGCCTCACCACGAAGCGGCTGCATGATCGCGGCATGTCGGGCTGGTGGCAACTCGTCGGCCTGGTTCCCGTTGCTGGCGCGCTCTGGCTTGTCGTGGTCTGCGGGATGCGCGACGGCGATCCCGACACGAACCGCTTCGGCCCGCCGTCCAGGGCACGGGCCGCCGCCGAGGGCTGGTCCGACGAGCAGCGGCTCGACGCATCGTCCATCGACGCGATCATCGCGCGACATGCCGCCGGCGGACCGGCGCCGGTCGCCTCGCCCGCGGTGCCGTCTCCCGCGCCCAGGTCCGCCCGCCCCTCCGGTGGCTTCGGTCGCAGGCAGGCGCCGCCGCGCTGACGACGGGGACAACCCGTTCCGGCCCTGCGGGCGTTGGGCCCATGAAAAAGGCCCGGAAGCGCCTTCCGGGCCTTGTCCTGTCTGGTGGCGAGCGTTCCGGCTCAGGCCGCCCGATCGTGCAATTTCGCAAAAGATTGCATCAATTCTTGCAAGTTCGAAGCCGGAACCTACGCGAAGTTGCCTTGCCTCAACCGGCGATCAGCGCAACGCCCGCAAGGGCGGTCAGGCCGCCGAGCACGCGGGTCACGAGACGGCCGCGACCACCGTTCGCCTCGCCGATGGCACCGGCCGCATAGCCGATGCCGACGCCGACCGCATGAAGCAGCGCGGTCGCGATCGCGAAGCCGGCGCCGTAGGCCAGGGCAGCCGCCGAGCCGATTTCACCGCCGTGGGCGTAGCCGTGAAACAGGGCGAAAATGCCGACGACACCGGCACCCAGGGCCACGGGAAGGCGCACGGCAAGCGCGACCAGAAGGCCGAGGGCGACGACCGATGCCAGGATCGCGGGCTCGACGAAGGGCAGCGACACGCCCGAAAGCGCCAGGCCGAAGCCGACCAGCATCAGGGCGACGAAGCTCGCCGGCACGGCCAGAACCGCGCGTCCGCCGATCTGCCAGGCCCACAGGCCGACGGCGACCATCGCGAGAATGTGGTCGGCACCGAAGAGCGGGTGGCTGAAACCGGCGGCGAAGGAGCCGTGCTCGCCCGGCGCGAGGTGGTCCAGGGCCGGCGTGGTGCCGGCGACGGTCACCAGTGCGGCGGCCGCGAGCGAAAGAGGTGCGAAGGTCTTCTTCATCTGGTCGATCCCTTGTTGTGTCGATCTGGCGCCCCGGTTTGGGTCACGCAGGCGCAGTTGAATGCGATCGGGCGGTTGCCGCAAGTTCTTTGTCCCCGTGTGCGCGGCCTGTCCACCAGTCGTCGAGGCCTTGCGCGCCGGAAACCGTCGAAAACGATGGTAGGACCCGCGCCGAAGTCCTGACAAGGTCGAAAAACCATGCAGACGCGCGCTCTCGCGCACAAATCGTCGGCGGTCGCTTTCCGGCGATGTCTTCCGGGCAAAACGGGAACGGCCGGCGCGGAAGGACCCGCGCCGGCCGTTTTTCAGTGTCCTGTCCCCGGACGGCTCCGTCCGGGGACCTGGCTCAGCGGGCTTCCGACTGGAGGCCGCGGAAGATCGCGACGCACATCAGAAGCAGCACCAGCGTGAAGGGCAGGCCGGTCGAGATCACCATCGCCTGAAGCGAGGTGAGACCGCCGCCGATCAGCAGCACGATGGCGACGAGGCCCTCGAAGGTGCACCAGAACACGCGCTGCGGGACCGGTGCGTCGACCTTGCCGCCGGCGGTGATGGTGTCGATCACCAGCGAACCGGAGTCCGACGAGGTGACGAAGAACACGATCACCAGGATGATGCCGAGCGTCGAGGTGATCGAGGCGAGCGGCAGGCCTTCGAGCATCGCGAAGAGCGACAGTTCCGGATGGTAGCTGTCGATCACGTTGGCCTTCACCGCGCTCGCGGTGTCGGTCAGGACCTGGTCGATCGCCACGCCGCCGAAGACGGCCATCCACAGCACGCACACCAGCGACGGAATGATCAGCACGCAGGTGATGAACTCGCGCACCGTGCGGCCGCGGCTGACACGGGCGATGAACATGCCCACGAACGGCGACCAGGAGATCCACCATGCCCAGTAGAAGGCGGTCCAGCCCTGGCGGTAGCTGTCATCCGTGCGCCCGATCGGGTTCGACAGGGAGACCAGATCGACCGCATAGGCCTGCAGGCCCTCAAGGAAGTCCTTGAGAATCAACAGCGTCGGGCCGACTGCCAGCACGAAGAGCAGAAGCAGGGCGGCAAGAGCCATGTTGATTTCGGACAGGACCTTCACGCCGCCGTCGAGGCCGCGCAGCACCGAGATGAGCGCGATCGAGGTGATGATGACGATCAGGATCACCTGCACCGTGACCGTGTTCGGAATGCCGTAGATGTGCTCGAGACCGGCATTCGCCTGCTGGGCGCCGAGGCCGAGAGAGGTGGCGAGGCCGAAGAGCGTGGCGAACACGGCGATGGTGTCGATCACGTGGCCGGTCCAGCCCCAGACGCGCTCGCCGAAGATCGGATAGAACGCGGAGCGGATCGAGAGCGGCAGGCCCTTGTTGAACGAGAACAGGGCCAGGGCAAGGGCCACGACCGCGTAGATCGCCCAGGGATGCAGGCCCCAGTGGTAGATCGTCGCGGCAAGGCCCATGGCCTTGGCAGCCTCGACGTTTTCCGGGATCACGGCGCCGTCCGGCCCGAAAGGCGAGGGGGTGCCGAGCGGCTGCGAGATGGCCATGTGGTAGACCGGCTCCAGCACGCCGAAGAACATCAGGCCGATGCCCATGCCGGCGGCGAAAAGCATCGCGAACCAGCCGGAGTAGCTGTAGTCGGGCGTGGCGTCCTTGCCGCCGAGGCGCACGCTGCCCCAGGGGCTGACGATCAGGAACAGGCAGAACAGCACGAAGATGTTCGCCGCCGACATGAAGAACCAGTCGAAGGTGTTTGTCAGCGCGGGCCGCAGCCAGCCGAACAGGTCGCTGGCCTGCTGCGGAACCAGCAGGGCGTAGAGCACGAAGGCCACGATCGCCAGGCCGGAGACCAGGAACACCGGGTTGTGAATGTCGAAGCCGAACGGGCCCACCTGACCTTCCAGGTTGTCCTGGCCGATTTCATACTCGGTGTCGATGATCTCGGTCGGCCCCTCGGGCGCGGGAATGCCGGAGCTGGATTCGTTTGACTCGTCTGTCATGAGGGGTTGTTTTCCTTCATTTTATTGCGTTTCCGGGACCGTGTGCCCGTCAGGTGCCGCGAACGACGAAGACGGAGGCATCGGACCGGGCGGCAACGCGCCCGCCGTTGGACGGCCAGAAGCGATCAGCGATGTTGGGAATGTGCGAGGCCATCACCACGAGGTCGGCTTCGCTTTCCTTGACCGCCTTCACGATCGCCTCGTCGAGGTCGATGGAGGGGTCATGGGAAAAGACCGGACGAGACTCGGCCTTGACGCCGTGAAGCTCGGCCTGGTCCCTGGCGAAGGCGGCAAGCTTCTCGCCGTATTCCTTCGGCGAGTGGGCGATGGACCCGGGCGTCTCGGCCGAGACTCCCGCGTAGCACACCGGAATGTCGTAATGCCGGGCGAGATCGGCAGCCGTCTTCAGCGCCTTGGAGAGGCGTTCGGCGTGAGCGAGATCGACCGGAACGAGAATGCGACTGTACATGTCAGGCAAGGCCCCCGTTTGCCAGTTTGTTATCTGGTGGCGAACGCCACCCGTCGGGTGCGGCGGCGCATGGCCGCCAGTTCTTTCAGAAGTCAGATCCCGGTCGCGCCAGAGGCGCGATCCGCGGGTTTCGCGGGCCGGATGCGACAGGAAACCCCGAACGCTCCGGACGTTGGGACGCCGACGGCCTTGGGGACGCCGGCGCATCCGCCGGGACGCATGTGGTTCCCGGCCTGCCCTGAGGCGAAACGCCGAAAAGGCCCCTGAAGGGCCTGTTCCGCTTCTTGCCCCGGATCGAGGCGGATCGGGGATCCGCGTCAGGCGCGTCGCGAGCCGGTCAAATTGCGGCTGGAGCGGCACCCGGTCCGGGGACGTCGAGGCATGCGAAACGGTTGCGCATCTGGCTTGAGGGCAGCCCCGCACGCGTCGACAACGTCCGGAACCTTACACATTTCCGCCGTAATCGCAATCGACTGGCCGGCGTCGTGCTGCTTGCGAAGCCAGATCTTGCATGATCTACGGAAGATGCGGAGCACGAGCGCGTGCGAAACAAAAAGGTTCCATGTCGGCGCGACAAATTTCGGATTGGCTGATGACCCTACGTCCCCGAAGCGGTTCAGATATGATTACGCGATGCGAATTGGCCCCTGTCCGGGCGGTGCTTCTCGATCTCGACGGAACGCTGGTCGACAGTCTTCCCGACATTGCAGGGGCTGTGAACATTCTGCTTGAGGAGGACGGTCGGGAGACGTTGTCGCTCGACGAGGTCCGCGCCATGGTCGGACACGGAATCGCCACCTTGGTAAAGCGTGCGCTCGCCGCGCGAGGCGGTGTGCCGGAGTCTGGGGAACTGGCGCTGCTTGTCTCGCGCATGATGGAGATCTACGGCGCCAACCTCACGAGCGGCACCCGCCTGTTGCCGGGCGCGCGCGAACTGCTTTCCCGCCTCGCGGCAAGCGGCGTCGCGCTGGCGCTCGTCACCAACAAGCCGGAAGCCATGTCGCGGCGGATCCTCGCCCATTTCGGTCTTGAGACCCTCGTTCCGGTGGTGGTCGGCGGCGACACCTGCAAAACGCGCAAGCCCGACCCGGAGATGCTGCGTCATGCGATGACGCTGCTGAAGGCGGAGCCGGGAGAGACCGTCATGGTGGGCGACAGCGCGGCCGACATCGACGCGGCCCATGCGGCCGGCGTGCGCAGCATCGTCCTGTCCGGCGGTTACGGGCACGGGCGCGCCGAGGACCTGGGCGCCGATGTTCTCGTGACGGGGCTGGAAGAGGCGGGGGAGGCGATCGCCGCCTGGCAGGGCGCGGAGACGGAGCACGCAAGCCTGTCCCCCTCGTGAAAACTCTCAGGGAGACGGACACAACCCTTTTTGATCGCGGGACAAAAGCGGTGCGCGGTGTGATAGCCCGTACCGGGTTTCACAAGTCGAAATTCATATAACTAGTTGATTTTGCTGGATTTGCTTCGCTTCTTCCATATCGTTTGAGGCAGGAAATCCGGCCGGCGCGCACGGTACGTCGGCGTCTTGAGGGAGACCGACCATGATCGTTCGCACACTCAAGTCCGCCTCGACGGCGGCGCTCTTTCGCACCACCGCCTCGCGTGAGGTGGTCTCGCGGGGAGACCAGATGGGCCACGCCGTTTTCGACACGCAGTTTGCCGAAGGGGCGACCGATACGCTCAGCCGTGACGTCTTCGGCGAGTTTCCCGCCCAGGCCCATTACTGCCTTTCGGGCACCGGCGTGGCGACCATCGGCGGTCGCACGGTCCAGCTTGGCCCCGACGTCCTGGTGGTCGCGCGCGCGTCCGTTCCCTTCGGCGTCCGTGCGAACGAGGATCTCAGGCTGTGCAGCGTTCTCGGCGGTTCCGGCGCGGAGGAGGAGCTTCCCGGCGAGCCGCTGGTGCGGCGCGTGGCCGATACGCTCGGCACCCCGCGTGACGTGTTCTGGGGGAACGGCCAGAGCCGGCGGTTGCTGGTGAAGTCGGACGGCTTCGGCTTCGCGCTGTGCCAGACACTCGGCAACCAGGACACGGATTCCCCGCTCCAGTATCGCAATCATTTCGAGAGCTGCTACTACGTGCAGGGGAGCGGCAAGTACGTCTGGGAAAGCGGCAGCCATCCGATCGACACCAATGGCGCCGGGGCCACGGCCTTCATCATGAACCGCAACGATGCACACCGCATGGTTGTGGATGATCCGTCGATCTGCATCAGTGTGTTCTCGCCCGCGATCGAGGGGCACGAGTCCCACGACTTCAGCGCCGGGTCCTCGTCCTCCTATTGAGGAGGGGGCAGCGAGTGTCATTCGCCGGTCATTCGAAAACCCTTCGACTGGCTCCACCAATAAGTATTTCAGTCATGTAGAGCCGACCCCTAAGCTTCCTGTCCAGGGAGTTCAGGGGCGCGGCCCGCCCGGCGCGGGCGGGCATGCGCGAAACGGAAGGGACGGACGCAATGGCGGCAGAGCCTCACGACGTTATCGGCATCGGGGTCGGGCCATTCAACCTTGGGTTTGCGTGCCTGTCCAGGCCGGTGGCGGATCTCGATTGCATCTTCCTGGAGCGAAAAGGGCAGTTCGACTGGCACGGCGGGACGCTGCTCGAGACGGCGACGCTGCAGACGCCCTTCCTGTGCGATCTCGTCACGCTGGCGGATCCCACGAGCCCGTTCTCGTTTCTCAACTACCTGAAACAGACCGGACGGATCTACGCTTTCTACGCGACCCTGCTCGACACCGACGACTTCTTCGTGCTGCGCAACGAGTTCAACGCCTACTATCGCTGGGCGGTGGCGCAACTCGATACGATCGTCTTTAATCGGGAGGTCGAGAACGTCACCCACGACGCCGACACGGGGCTCTACAAGGTCAGCGTGCGCAACACGAAGATGGGCCTGACGAAGGACCTCTTCGCCCGACGCCTCGTGCTGGGCTCGGGCATGATCCCCGCCATCCCCGAGCCGTGCGAGGCGCACCGCGACCGGCTCATCCACACGGCCGACTACATGAGCCGCCGCGACGAGATCCGGCAGAAGAAGTCCATCACGGTGATCGGCAGCGGCCAGAGCGCGGCCGAGGTCTACCACGACCTTCTGGGCGACATCGACAAGCACGGCTACCGGCTGGACTGGTACACGCGCTCGCCGCGCCTGGTGCCGCGCGAGCTGACCAAGCTGACGCTTCAGGTCACGACGCCGGACTATGGCGACTATTTCTTCTCGCTGCCGCGCGACAAGCGCGAGGCACTGGTGCGCTCCATGCAGGCGATCTTCAAGGGCATCAACCCGACGCTCATCAACGATATCTTCGATCTGCGCTATCGCAAGCTCATGGGGGGCGACATCGACACGACGCTGATGTCGAACGTCGGGGTCGAGGCGGTCGAGCCGCTCGGCGAGGACGGTCCGTTCCGTCTCACGCTTCGCCAGCTCGAGGAGGAGCGCAGTTTCACCACCGAGAGCGAGGCCGTGATCCTGGGCACGGGCTACCGGTTCCGGCCGCCCGATTTCCTGGACGGGGTGCGCGAGCGCATCAACTGGGCCGGCGACGGGCGCTTCAGGGTCGCGCGCAATTGCTCGATCGACCGCGAGGGCGGCGAGATCTTCGTTCTCAACTCGGAGATCCATGCCGATGCCTATCTTCCGGCGGATCTGGGGCAGGGCGCCTTCCGCAGCTCGGTGATCCTTCGCGAGATCGCGGGCCGTGAGGTCTATCCGGTCGAAAAGAGCATCGCCTTCCAGCGGTTCGCGGCTCCCGCCGCATCCGCGATGCCTGCCGGCGGGGCTCCTGGAACGGCCGTTGCGGCGGGAAGCGACTGAGGCACGGGATGGCGGCGATGGATGCCTTTTCAGGAGGTGGCGACAGGCTCTGGACGCGGTCCGGCCCCGAGGCGCGGGCGGTCGCCCATCTCGAGCCCGCGCTCTGGGCGATCGCCAACCTCAGGCTGACGGTCAAGGCGATCGCGGAGTTCGCGCACGAACTGCTGCTGCTGCCGCATCTGGAACGCGAGGAGGCGGGGTGGGGGCACTACCGGCTCGATGCGCCGGACGGGCGCGGCCGCTACAGGTTCCGGGCGCGCAGGCTCCGGCTCGAAAGCTGGCTGATCGACCCGGCCTCGCTCAGGCGCACGCGCGACGAGGACGAACTGCCGCCCGACGCCTTGTCCTTCATCGCGGAGTTCCAGCGCCCGCTGGGCATCCGCGATGCCATGCTGCCGATCTATCTCGACGAGATCGCCAGCATTCTCTATTCCGATTGCTACAAGCGCGCGGTCAAGCGCCATACGGTGACGGAGCTTGCGGACGCCGACTTCCAGACCATCGAGACGACGATGAGCGAGGGGCATCCGTCCTTCGTCGCCAACAGCGGGCGGCTCGGGTTCAGCACGGCGGACTATCCGGCATATGCGCCGGAAGCGGCGGGTCCGCTGCCCATCGTCTGGCTCGCGGTCGACCGGGACCGCACCGCATTCACCACCGTCGCGGGGCTCGATCACGAGCGGCTGATGGCGGAGGAACTCGGCGCCACGGCCATTGCGGCCTTCAGCGAGCGGATCACCGAGCGCGGGCTCGACCCCGCGCGGTTCCTGTTCATGCCGGTTCACCCCTGGCAGTGGTTCAACCGGCTCTCGATGAGCTTCGCGCCCGAGATCGCGGCGGGGCGCATCGTGTTCCTCGGCCACTCGCCGGACCTCTACCAGCCGCAGCAGTCGATCCGTACCTTCTTCAATGCGACATCGCCCTCCAAGCGCTACGTCAAGATGGCCCTGTCGATCCTCAACATGGGCTTTCTGCTCCAGCGGGGCCTGTCGCGCGAGGACATGGAAACCACGCCGCCGTTCAACGACTGGCTGAGCGGTTTGCTCGCGCGCGACGCGGTGCTTCAGGAAACGGGCTTCACGCTGATCCGCGAGGTGGCGACGGCGAGCTATTCCAACGCCTATCATGACGAGGCGCTCGCCGAGGACGCGCCGCAGCGCGACGTGCTGGCGGCGGTGTGGCGGGAAAACCCGGTCAATCTCATCAAGCCGGGCGAACGGCTGATGACCATGGCGGCGCTGCTGCATGTGGACACCGACGGCAAGCCTCTGGTGAGCGAGCTGATCGCGCGTTCGGGCCTGTCGGCGGAGGCCTGGATACGCCGCTACCTGCATGCCTATCTGACGCCGCTCCTGCACTGCTACTACGCCTACGACCTGATCTTCATGCCGCACGGCGAGAACGTGATCCTGGTGATGGAGGGGATGACGCCGGCGCGTATCGTGATGAAGGACCTGGCGGAGGAAATGCGCATCCTGGAGGGGGCCGACACGCTGCCGCCGGCGATCCGGCGCAACTGCGCCGAGCTCGAGGACGACGTGCGGATGGACGGCATCTTCACTGACGTTTTCGACTGCTTTTTCCGCCATCTGGCGCAGCTTCTGGAGCGCGCCGGAACCCTGTCCGACGAACGCTTCTGGCGGCTGGTGGCGGATTGCGTCGCGGCCTATCAGGCCTCCCGCCCGGAGCTTGGCGAGAAGTTCGCCCGACATGATGTGTTCCGGTCGGAATTTCCGCGCAACTGCCTGAACCGTCTGCAGTTGCGCGACAACCAGCAGCTCATCGATCCGGACGATCCCGACAAGGGATTCGAGTATGCCGGCCGGCTCGCCAATCCGATCGCGGAGTTCGCGCCGCGCAGGCGTTCCGGCGGCGTGCTCGGCCTGCTTGCCGGCTACTTCGGCGTCGGCGGTGCGCCCGAGGGGTGATGAGCCTGCCCAAACCAAGGGAGGAAAGCCATGCTCAAGCCGATCGAAATCGCCAGGGAGCTTACCGAGGACAGCCTGAGAGGGCTGATCAACCGCTCCATCGACGTGATCCACGTGCCCGGGTTCTATCCCAGGGACCTGTCGGCGGAGTTCTCCGACAAGGTTGCCGGTCACGGGGAGCTCGAGGCCTACAAGGTGCAGAACGCGCTCAAGCGGCTCGGCATGGGCTATGTGGACGTGGGTGGTGACGAAGAGAACGCCGAGCGCTACCACAGCGTGGCCCAGCAATCGATCTGGGCCATTCGCGACCTCGTCTACCCGCGCATGACGCCGCTGGACCAGTTCCGCCTCCTTCTGGAGGAAGTGTGGACGCCGGGCGCCTCCATCCAGGTCATCGAGGGCAAGAAGAGCTTCGTCGGCACGTGCCGGGTGATCGAGCCGGGCGCCAACATGCTTCCCCACAACGACCGGCTGGCGCGGATGCTCAAGGACGGCAATTCCGGCCTGACGGGACAGCTCGCGGTCAACATCTATCTCGACATGCCGCCGTCGGGCGGTGACCTGGAGCTGTGGCTCTCCGAGCCGGATGCGGAGCAGGACAAGCGCCAGAAGACCACGGACGGGCTCGATCGCTCCGAACTGGGGGAGCCGCGTCTCGTGGTCAGCCCGGGCAACGGCGATCTGGTGCTGTTCAACTCGCTGCTGATCCATTGCGTGTCGCCGGGCGTCGGCGGGCGTCGGGTCACCATGTCGTGCTTTGTCGGCTACAGCGGCGACGACCAGCCGCTGACCTACTGGAGCTGAGCGGACGCGAACCGGGGTCCCGCGACACGGACTCAGGTGAAACCGGGAACGGGCGAAACAGAAAACGGGCGGGGCCACAGGGCTCCGCCCGTTTTTCGTTTCCGGTGTCTCCCGCTGTCTCCCTGGCGGTTTGCGCGTCAGGGCTTCACGAGGCATTGGACAAGAAAAAGGCCGCGCGGTTCCGGCAGGAACCGCGCGGCCGGACGGCCGTCCGCAGGGGCTTATTCGCCTGCGGGGGAGGCGGCCGCCTCGGGGCCCGCGTGCAGGTCACGGCGGCGGATCATCAGCGCCGAAAGCGCGATGGCCGCCACCGACAGCAGCGCGACGATCCACAGAAGGACCGAGAAGGCGGATGAGAAGCTTGCGCGGCCGAAGGTCTCGACGACCGACTGGATCTCCGTCGGGGCGCTGGTCACGGCGCCGGCGAAGTCACCGCGCGCGATGAGGTTGGCCGTTTCGCGCACGCCATCGCCCAGAGCGGTGGCCAGATCGGCCGAGCCGGAAAGCTGCATCGTGATCGAGGACAGCAGGATCGCGCCGAAGACCGAGATCGACAGCGTGAAGGAGCCGTGGCGGAACGTGATGTTCACGCCCGAGGCGATGCCTGCCTTTTCGGCCGGCACGACGGCGGTGGCCACGTTCGACATCTCGCCGTTGATCAGGCCGGTGCCGATGCCAAGCAGCAGGAAGGCGATGACCCACAGCGTGACTTCCGCCGGCGGTGCGATGGCAAGCCACAGGAAACCGACCGCGATCAGCGCGCATCCGAAGGCGATCAGGTTGCGCACGCCCCAGCGTTCCGGCGAGGCGAGCTTGGCTCCCATCGGCGCGAACAGCAGAAGCGGGATCGTCATCGGCATCAGCATCAGGCCGGCGGCCGAGGCCGACATGCCATGCACCACCTGGAAGTAGATCGGCAGGTACACGAGCATGACCCAGAAGGTGATGCTGTTGAGCACGCACACGAGCTGGATGCCGGTGAAGGTCGGGATCCGGAACAGGCGCAGGTCGAAGGCGGGGCGCTTCAGCGCGAGCTCCAGGATCGTGAAGAGCACGAAGAGCACGGCCGAGGCCACGAAGGCTCCGACGACGGCCCCGTTCGACCAGCCGAGTTCGCCGCCCTCGATCACGCCATAGGACAGGCAGGCGAGGGCACCGGTGAACAGGAGGATGCCCGTCCAGTCCAGGGACCCGGCGTTGGGATCGGAGGATTCTTCCACGCGCCAGTAGCACAGCGCGATCAGCGTCACGACGATGGGAACGTTGAGCAGGAAGATCCAGCGCCAGCTCAGGAGGTCGACGAGGATGCCGCCGACGATGGGGCCGAAGGCGGCGCCACAGCCGATGGACACGCCCCAGATGGCGAAGGCCTGGGCCCGGTCGGAGCCCTGGAAGGCGTTGGAGATCAGGGCCACGCCGAGGATGAGCATGGCGGAGGCCGAAAGCCCTTGTGCCACACGCCCCAGAATGAGCGCCGTCGGTGTTTCCGCCATGCCCACCATGAGCGACGTGAGGCCGAAGAGCGCGAGGCCGATCACCATCACGCGGCGCCGGCCGAACCAGTCGGCGAGTGCCCCGACGGCAATGAGAACGGAGGTGTAGGCGATGTTGTAGGCGTTGATGATCCACTGCAGTTCGGCGAAGCTCGCCTTGAGCTCGCGCTCGATCGAGGGCAGCGCGATGGCCATCACCGTCACATCGAGGATCACCAGAAAGGATCCGAGCGCCGCGACGGCCAGTGTCGGCCAGTTCGCCATGAGCGAGGATCCTGAAGTCGTTTGAGCTGAGGTCATGGTCCTGTCCCGCGTGGCAGGCCCGATGACGGAGGATTCCGTGCGGGCCATGGGATCCGGCGGCCTGTGCCGCGCGGCTTGTCGAAGGTGCAACCCAGGGTGATTTTAGCTGGACTTTGCCCTCCTTGCGGGAAGGCTAGGACTTTGCGGAAAGTCTTTGAAATACTGTTTCTCCGCTTCGCTAGGAGCGTTTGCGTATCAGGGAGAAACGGGGCCCTTGGCCTCAGCAGCCAGAGGCGCCCAGGGGGGCGGAAATCCGGGTCAGGACCGTTTCGATTTCGGCCGCGGGAATGCGGTTGCGGTGATCGTGTGTCCATGACGGGCGGCGGTCGCGATCGATCAGGTTGGCGCGGATTCCTTCGTGAAAGTCCGGGTGCCCCAGGAGGGCGGCGACAGCGCCGGTCTCGCGTTCGAACGCCTTGGCAAGCCCCGGCGTGCGGCGCGCGGCGGCGACCAGGGCGAGCGTGAGCTCCTGGGCGAATGGCGATCCGCGCAGGAGCGCCTTGATGGCCCGCTCGCGCAGGGTGCGTGCGGTGTCTCCGCCGTCGTCGGCTCCCGGGTCCATGGTCTCGAGCGCCTGGAGAATCCCGGGCAGCGTGGTTTCGCCGAAAGCGTCGAGGATCCTTGCCGGCGGACTGTCGGTTGCGGCCTTGGGTTCGCTTCTGGCGTAACGGGCGAGAAGGCCGGGGTCTCCGCTCGCCTCGAGATCCGCGACCAGTTCCTCGCGCCGTCCCTCGACCAGAATGGCGCGCACGAGGCCGAGGCGCAGGGCGTCTTCCGCGCCGAAACGGGCTCCCGTCAATGCCAGATATCGCGCAAGGTCCGGCTCCATGCGTGACAGAAGATGCGTCGCGCCGGAGTCCGGCACCCAGCCGACGGCGCATTCCGGAAAGGCGAAGGTGGCGGACTGGCTCGCGACCGGATGGGAGGCGTGACAGGCAATGCCGAGGCCGCCGCCCATGGCCACGCCCTCCACGAGAACGACGACCGGCTTGGGATAGCGCGCGATCATGAGATCGAGCGCGTATTCGTCCGCGCAGTGGGCAAGGGCTGCACCCGGGGTCGTGGAGGTCGCAAGGTCGTGGACCTCGCCGATATCGCCCCCGGCGCAAAAGGCGCGCGGACCCGTGGCGTCGATCAGGACGAGACGGACCGCCGGGGTGGTTTCCCAGGCCTTCAGCGCCTCGCTCATCGCCGCGACCATTGCGCCCGTCAGCGTGTTGAGGGCGCGGGGCCGGTCGAGCGTCATGCGTCCGCACGCGCCCGCACGGCGGATGAGGACGCCCGCAACGGGGTGGGCGTCCTTGCTCCTGCTGGCTGTCGTGACCGGTCCCGCCATCGTGTCAGTGCTGGATCAGCGCCGCCGACCAGGCAAAGCCGGCGCCGTTGGAAATGACCATCACCTTGTCGCCCGGCCTGATGTGGCCCTGGTCCACCGCCTCGGCGTAGTTGATGACCATGTCGCTTTCCTGCACATGACCGCGATGCTTCAGCGCGGCCGTGTAGACCTTCTCGCGGGGCAGGTCGAACTTCTTCAGGAAGTAGGCCTGATCCCAGGTCGAGAACGTCGGATAGATGTAATAGTCGACGTCCTCCATGCTCAGCTTGCAGCGCTTCAGGAGCTTCTGGATCACCTTGCCGAACATCCGGAAGTTGATCGGGATGACGCCCTCGTTGAACTTGTCCATCTTGGCGTACATGTGCAGGAGCTTCTCCGTCGGCTCCTCGTTGGGCTCGCGGCTCTGCAGGCCGGGCACGTACCACACGTCGTGCAGCCGGCCGATGGAAATGGTCTCGACGCCAAGGATCCTGGCCCGAGGGCTGTTGCGGCGCACGACGAGCGCGCTGCCGCCATCGCTTGCGACCGTGATCGGGTAGTAGGTCTTGTTGAACTCCGGCGTGCGGTCGCCGGCGAACAGCAGTGCCGTCTCGAAGCCGGTGTCCGACAGCATCAGCGACATGACCGACTTGAGCGCCAGGTGATAGCTCGCGCAGCCGCCGGTGTTGACGGCGGTGGCGAAGGCATTGTCGAGGCCCAGCTCGTGCTGGACGAGACCGGCAGCCGACCACGTCGGACCGACATAGTCCTCGGGGATCGAGGTGAAATCGACGACGAGATCGATCTCGGAGGCCGAGACGCTGGCCTGGTCCATGGCGCGGCGGCAGGCCTCCAGCGCCAGCACCGAGGGCATCTCCTCGGTGACATGAATGTCGTGGATGCCGATGTCGCGCTGGAAGTCGACGTTCTTCGACAGGGTGCCGAAGGGAACGTCCTCGTCACGGAAAACGTCTGCGACGAGCTTCTTGTCGGGCGGAAGGTAGAAGGCCTCGGACAGGATGCCGACGTGATCTTGCGTGTGATGATCCATGGAAACCTCCTCAGGACAGGGTGATCAGCGTCGCGCCGCAGGAAAAGCCGTGACCGTGCGAGGCCAGCAACGCGGATCCCGTCGCATCCTCGCGCGCCATCAGCTCGCGAAGGCCGAAGACGAGATCGCTGGAATGGAGATGACCGCGCGTCGAGGCGTCCGGCTTGACGAGCCGCCGGCCCGCGCCCAGCCGGTCGTCGAAGGCATCGAGATCGGCGTCGGAAATCGCGGTGGTGACGAAATGATCGATCGTGTCGGGCGCGAGCCCGTGGCGGGAGAGAAGCGTGTCGACCACGCTGGAAAGATCCGCCAGCGGATCGACCTCGCCCTTGCGCGCCGCGTCGAGCACCAGCCGATAGAGGTCGAGCCGTGTCGGGTGGCGCATGCCGCCGCCGGGGATGTAGAGCAGGTCGTGATAGGCGCCGCGCGAGGCCAGGCCGGTGTCCATGACACGGGCCCGTCCGCCGTCGCGCGCAAGGACGAGGGCGCTCGCCGCGTCGCCCAGGAGCGTGACCGGCGCATCGCCGCCGATGACGCGGTTGCCGGGAAGCGCGCAGTCCGATGCCGCCAGGAGCACGGTGTTCACGTCGTCGTTGGTCGCGATCAGCGCGGAGGCGAAGCGGATCGCGGTGTGAAGGTTTGCCGATCCGCCGCCGCTGAAACCGAGCGTGAAGGCGTTTTTCGCGCCGAGCTCCGCCTGGAGCTCGTTGCTCATGGACCAGGCCGGTTCGACGTAGCGTTGCGGCATGACGGAAAAGTCGATGACCGCGTCGATGTCGAGCGGCGAGAGGCCTGCTTCCTCGATGGCGTCGCGCGACACCGCGACCGCCATGTCCGTCGGATTGCTGCCGGAAAACGCGTGCACGCCGGTGAAGCCGAGCGCCGCCACCGCGGGGCTTGCGCCATTCACCATCTCGGCGGTGAGGATGTCATCGAGCGACAGGGTGTCGTGCGGCAGGTGTACGGCCGCCGACAGGATCGCCGTGGGTCGGGTCTGCATGGGTGTTTCCTCGAGAATCTGAAGGGTCAGGCGGCCTGCGACTCGCGCGAGCAGGCGGCAATGATGTCGGCCGGCACCGTGTGGTCGTCGTACCAGCGGCCGGAAAGCGGCTTCTTCACCAGCGCCACGTCGGCGGCGTAGGACAGGATCTCGTCGTTGTGCCGCCCGATCTCGCGCCGGAGGCTGTCGGGCAGGTGCCCGATGGTGTCATAGGCGCGATCGACCTCGCTGGTGAGGTAGCGCAGGTGGTCGATGCGCTGGTTGACGATCTTGATCGAGCGCGGCGTGATGCGGCCGAAATCCGCCTTGTGATTGGCCATGGCCTGCATGGCGTCGTAGGTGGCGGGCAGGAACTCGTCCCGCTTCATCCAGTTGGTCTCGTAGTTCATCGCATCGCGCCAGCGCGGCGAGGTGAGCGCCTTGCGATGGGTCTCGAGATCGCGGTGGAAGACCGTGTAGCCGTGCTGGTCGGATTCCTCGAACCACTGGCAACCGGGATCGAGGAAGGGGACCATTCCGAAGATCGTCGGGACGATCTTGTCGTCGGGGAACTTCTCCATCAGCCGGGCGGTGTAGTCGACCGTATCCATGACGGACTTGTAGGTCTGCTTCTGCATGCCGATCGTGTACCAGAGGTAGACCCCCTTGATGCCGATATCCATGGCATCGGCCATCCAGGATTCCATCTCCTCGTTGGTGTAGGTGCCGCGTCCCGACAGGCGGCTGATCTCCACGTCGTGGGACTGGGGCGAGAGGTTGATGAAGATGTCGAGGTCGGGAGCGACCTCGCGCATCTTCTCCAGCACGGACGGCTTGGTCAGGCGGAACTGCTCGAAGGAGACCGACTTGACCACGCCGCTGTCCTGCACGGCCTTGAGGTAGTCGAGAATGCGCGGCGCGGATTCCGAATAGGCCTGCAGCGTGTAGACGCTGAGCGGGGATTCCGTTTTCGGGAAGGTCGTGATCTCGCGCGCAAGCTGCTCCGAGCGGCGGTGGAAGACGGTCTTCTTGTCCACGTTCATCATGCGCTGGTAGGCCCAGCGGGATCCCGAGCACCAGCCGCAACTCTGCTGGCAGCCGGTGTTCGGCAGCACCATCAGGTTGGGCATGTTCAGCAGGCTCGAGGTCTTGGGGAACATCTTCGACCAGTCGATCGCGACGTCGTTGAGCACCTCGGGGGTGTAGCTGTGACCGTTGTCGATGACCTCGCCCTTGTCCTTGTAGACGAGGTTCTCGACGTTGAAGCGCCCGCGGACGCCGCGCTTCACCTGTCCCACCAGGTCGGCGAGCGGCTCCAGCGTGTCATAGCCGCGAATGACGCCGTCGATCTGCGGATACTGCATCATCTCGCGGGCGTAGTAGGTGGAGATGATGCCGCCGAAGGTGACGAAGCTGTCCGGATGAACCTTCTTGAGAACGCCGGCGACCTCGATGGACCCCTGGCAGTGCGGCAGCCAGTGCAGGTCGATGCCGAAGATCGGCGCGTCGAGATGGGCGAAGAGCTTCTCCACGTCGAGCGTGGGATGCTTCAGCATCAGCGAGGCGACATTGACGATCTTCACGTCGAGCCCGCGTTCGGCGAGAAAGCTCTTGATCGACAGGAAGCCGAGCGGGTGCATCTCGAAGATCGGGGTGACGTTGCTGCTTTCCTGGCTGGAGTACCAGCCGAGCACGAAGTCATCCCGGTTGCGGAAGTCGTAGATCGCAGGGGCGTGAACCAGGATCAGGTCCGCCTTGATGGTGCTGGTCATGACGCGCTTCCTCCCATTGCGTGGAACCTGGCCCCGGCGCCGGGTGGTGCCGGGGCCGTGCCGATCAGGCCGCGGCGGCGGTGATCTTGGAGTGGCAGAAGTCGGACAGAGAGTTCAGCGTCCGGAAGTTCTCCGAGGTGATCTCCTCCTCGTCGACGGTCAGCGAGAAGTTCGACTCGATGAACTCGGTGACCTCGGCGATGCCGAGGGAGTCGAGAATGCCGCTGTCGAGCAGGTTCTCGTCCGGATCGATCTCGCCCGAAATGGGCACGCCCGAATTCTCCATGAGGTAGTCGCGAAGCGCCGTCTCGATTTCTGCTCTGTCCCTGGGTGTTGCGGTCATGATCTTCCTCCTCCTGTGACATGCTGGGGGACAGGGGCACGCCCGCGCATGCGGACGCCCCCGAGGGGGCCGCTCAAAGCCCGAGGGCGCGGGCGGCAATGGTGCGCTGGATGTCCGACGTGCCGGAAAAGAGAAGGCTTCCCACCGCGTCGCGGAAGTCGCGCTCCACCTCCTGGTCGGCCATGTAGCCGTAGCCGCCATGCAGGACGACGGCGTCCTGCGACGAGGCAACCCAGGATTCCGAGAGCAGCAGTTTGGCGAGCGCCGCCTCCATCGGGCAGCTTCCCCTGGTCTTCTTCAGCCAGGCGACCTTGTAGAGCAGCAGCCGAGCGTTCTCGTGCCGCAGCTTCATGTCGACGATGCGGTTCGCCACCGACTGGAACTTGCCGATCGGCTTGCGGAACTGCGTGCGCGTGTTCGCGTGCGAGATGCATTGCTCGAGCTGGTTCTCCATGGCGCCGACGAGGCCGGCCAGGATGGCCGAGCGCTCCCATTCCATGGAGTTGTTGAAGATCCGGCCGCCCTGGCCTTCCTTGCCCAGCCGTGCGGAAACCGGAATTCGGCAATCCTCCAGCGTCAGCCACGCCATCGGCGAGGTGCGCAGGCCCATTTTCCGGTGGTTGGGGCTGATGGTGAGGCCGGGGGTGTTCCGGTCCACGACGAAGCCGGTGAGGCCGAGCGATCCGGCGCTCTTGTCGACGGTCGCGAAGATGACGAAGACGTCGGCGACCGGTCCGTTGGTGCAGAAGGCCTTGCCGCCGTTGAGCACATAGTGGTCGCCGTCACGGCGGGCGGTGGTGTCGAGGCTCATGATGTCCGATCCGGATTCCGGCTCGGTGATGCCATGGGCGCCGATGAGGTCTCCGGCGATCAGGCCCGGCAGATACTTGTTCTTCTGCTCGTCGGTGCCGAAGGTGGAGATCGGCATCTGGACGGTCCACATCTGCCCGTTCATGGAAAACAGCAGGCCGTTGTCGCGGCAGCCGTAGCCCAGGGCCTCCATGGCCAGAACCGTCGTGATGATGTCTTCCTCGGAGCCTCCGTACTGCTTCGGGAAGGGGAGGCCGAGGAGGCCGAAGCCCGCGATCTTGCGCCACATGTCGCGCGACAGCTCGCACTCGGCGTCGCGCTGGCGAAGATCACCCTCGTTGAGCTCGTTCTTTGCGAAGGCGACGATCTTCTCGCGAAACGCGTCCTGTTCAGGTGTGAAGCCGAAGTCCATGTATCCTCCCTCGCGGCACCTGGCCGGACGGCAACCTGCGGTGTGCAGAGGCGGCCGGATGTCCGACCGTTGCCTGGCCCCGCGTGCCGCATTCCCCCCTTGCCGCCGGTTGTCCGGTCTCTGTCCGCCAGCCTGCTCCACGATCAAATTGCCGGATCAAGCGGCGTGAATTCGTCCGGATCAGGTGCTGGTGTAAAATTGTTATTATTTAATCGCAGCTTATATAAATATTATTATCGTATGACTTGGGTTTTTGTATTCTTTTGTTTCTTGCCTCGGCATCGATTTTGTTCATTTGTTGCGAGGTCATCTTAATTGTATCTCAAAATTCGAAAAGTGTATGAATGGGTTTCGTATTATATCGCGTTAAACGGGTGACAAAAACGAATTGCGTGTATTAGGATTTATCGGAAAACGCGTTTGTGTGGATTATACAACCGTAGAATGTGTTTTTGTCTAAGTGGAGGAGCAGGCGTTTCGCGCCGGAAAAAAGACCGATAACGACTGAATGCTGAGGATTGACGTCGCGGGTCGCTCGCCGGACATGCGAGCGGAATGTGCAAGGAGGGCCGGTCGGCTGATATGACCGCGGACGCCTTTGTGTCGATGCGTTCGGAAGAAAGCGTCCGGAGCCGTTGCCTGAGGGAGTGAGGGAACAGATGAATCTTCGTCGGCTGAAGTTTTTCGTGACGGTAGCGGAGGAGTTGCACTTCGGGCGGGCCGCCGAGCGGCTCTGCATGACGCAGCCCCCGCTGAGCCAGGCCATTCTCGCGCTTGAGGAGGAACTCTCGGTGACGCTGTTCAAGCGCACCAAGCGCAATGTGGCGCTGACCCCGGTGGGCGAGCACCTGTTGTCCCACGTGACGAAGCTGCTGGAGGAGGTGGAGGCGCTGCCGGGACTGGCCCGCCAGCTTTCGCGCGGCGAGATCGGTTCGCTGAAGCTGGGTTTCGTGACGACGGCGGACTACAACCTGCTCCCGGATCTCATCAGCCGCTATTCCGGCGCCTATCCGGACGTGCGGGTGTCGCTGAAGGAAATGACCAGCGACCTTCAGGTCGAGGCGCTCATGCAGGGGAACCTGAACGCCGGGCTGATCATCCCGCTTCACCAGACCCTGCATACCTCGCTGTCCTACCTGCCGCTGATGCGCGAGCCGTTGCTGGCCGCCGTGCCCGAGGAGTGGCTGCGGTCCGGCCGTGTGGAGCTGACTGACGGGGCCATCGGCCTGCGCGACATCGCCGACGAGCCGCTGGTGCTCTTTCCACGCCGCAGTGCCCCTGCGTTTCACGACATCATCACGACCTTCTTCGTGTCGAACGGCATCCAGCCCACCATCGGCCAGGAGGCGATCCAGATGCAGACGATCATCAGTCTCGTCTCGGCCGGCATGGGGGTGGCGCTGGTGCCCGGCTCCCTGCGCAAGCTCGGCCGCTCGGGCGTCCGGTATGTGCCGCTTCAGGGGCGCGCGCCGACCATCGAGACCGGGCTCGTGTGGCGCAAGGACGATGCCACGCCGACGGTGTCGCGCCTGGTCGAGATCGCGCGGCTTGTCTCGAGCAAGGTGGACCGGTCGGGTGGCGCCGGGACATCCGCGTCGCTTCCCGGAGGCGCGCCCGCCGCGATCCTGCGCAACAACGCCGTGGTGAACGGCGCGGCGCGCCCGGAATGAAGGGGGCGGGCGTCTCGCCACTTATATGGAAAATGTCTCAATCAAACATGACAAAGATATTTCCGAAATAACTGGCGAACGTCTATCGTTTTGACCGGAAAGCGAAATCCGCCCCGGACAACCGAAGTTTCCGGCGGGGCGGACGCCTTCTGCGGGCGACCGTCGCGAGGTGCGGGAGGAGCGGTCGCCCGTATTGTGTCACTGCCCTTCAGGGAGGAAACGGGGTGCCATACAACGAGCGATCGAAGACGATTTCGCAAGGGATCGAGCGTTCGCCGAACAGGGCCATGTTCTATGGCCTCGGCTACACGAAGGAAGATTTCGACAAACCCATGGTCGGCGTGGCCAACGGTCACTCGACCATCACGCCGTGCAACGCCGGCCTGCAGCCGCTCGCGGACGTTGCCGTGAAGTCCATCAAGGAGGCGGGCGCCAATCCCCAGCTCTTCGGCGTGCCGACCATTTCGGACGGCATGGCGATGGGCACCGAGGGCATGAAGTACTCGCTCATCTCCCGGGAGGTGATCGCCGACTGCGTGGAGATGACGGTTCAGGGCCAGTGGATGGACGGGGTTCTGGTCATCGGCGGCTGTGACAAGAACAAGCCGGGCGGCATGATCGGCATCGTGCGTGCCAATGTCCCGGCGGTCTACGTCTATGGCGGAACGATCAAGCCCGGCAAGTGGAAGGGGCAGGACCTTTCCGTGATCTCCGCGTTCGAGGCGGTCGGCGCGATCAAGGCCGGGCGCATGAGCCAGGAGGACTTCGAGGGCATCGAGCGCAATGCCTGTCCCACCTCGGGCGCCTGTGGCGGCATGTACACCGCCAACACGATGGCGTCGTCCTTCGAGGCCCTCGGCATGGCGCTGCTCTATTCCTCGACGATGGCGAACATCGACCAGGAGAAATTCGAGTCGACGGCCGAGTCCGCCCGCGTGCTCGTGGAGGCGGTCAAGAAGGGGCTCAAGCCGCGCGACATCGTCACGCGCGAGAGCGTGGAAAACGCCATTGCCCTCGTCATGGCGACGGGCGGTTCGACGAACGCGGTGCTGCACTATCTGGCGATCTGTCACGCGGCCGGCGTCGAGTGGACGCTGGACGACTTCGAGCGCGTGCGGCGCAAGATCCCCGTCATCTGCGACCTGAAGCCCTCGGGCAAATACATGGCGGTCGACCTGCACAAGGCCGGCGGCATTCCGCAGGTTCTCAAGCTCCTGCTGAATGCGGGTCTCCTGCATGGCGACTGCGTGACCGTCACCGGACGCACGCTCGCCGAGGAACTCGCTCATGTGCCGGACGAGCCGCCGGCGGACCAGGACGTGATCCGTCCGATCGACCGGGCGCTCTACCAGCAGGGGCACCTGGCGGTGCTGCGCGGCAATCTCGCCGAGGGCGGGGCCGTGGCCAAGATCACCGGGCTCAAGTCGACCTCGATCACCGGCCCCGCGCGCGTCTTCGACGACGAGCAGTCCGCGATGGACGCGATCCTGTCCGACAGGATCCGCAAGGGAGACGTCCTCGTCCTGCGGTATCTGGGGCCGCGCGGCGGACCCGGAATGCCGGAGATGCTGGCGCCGACCTCGGCGATCATCGGTCGTGGTCTCGGCGCCGATGTCGGGCTTATCACGGACGGCCGCTTCTCCGGCGGCTCCTGGGGGATGCTTGTCGGGCATGTGACCCCGGAGGCGTTCGAGGGGGGAACCATCGCGCTGGTGGAGGAGGGCGACACGATCACCATCGACGCGTCGCGCCATCTCCTTCAGCTCGAGGTCGACGATGCCGAGCTGGAGAACCGCCGGAAGACCTGGAAGCAGCCGGAGCCGCGTTATCGCACCGGCGTGCTGGGCAAGTTTTCCCAGCTTGCCACGCCGGCGAACAAGGGGGCCGTCACCGGCTAGGGTGTGGCCCCGCGAACGAGAGAGACGCGTCCCGGCCTCCGTTTGACGAGGCCGGGCGTGGACGCTCGCCTTGATGCCGTGTTTTGCAAACTTACTTCGCGGCTTCAAGATTAAGATAAATAGAAAAAGAGAATTGGACCCATCTGATCCGTATTTCCTATCTTCGATCCTGCGTATTGCGAAGCAATTCGCGGTTCTTCATGGAGGGTGGGATGCGTTCAGGCGAGATCTGTTCAGGTGAAGCTGTGTGTCGTTCGGGGCGTGCGGATGATGTCGCCGATGCGGCGCGTGCTTCCCTCGATGCGTGGCCGGGCGACTACGGGCTCGAGTTTGCCTACGGCGGATCGTCGCGAATGCCGGTGCGTTCGGCAAGGGGCGTGCAGACGTGCGCACCCGCATCTGCTTCGTCGCGGGCGCGCGGCGGAGAAAGACCCCGGCGTCGGGCTCAAGGCCCGTTTGGCGGGCGGCTCGCGGTCCGCCGCCTGCTCGCCGGGGCAGCCTTCGCCTGCCTGGCGCTGTTTCCAGTCGGCGCGCTGTCGGCCAGCTACACGATGACCATCGCCCACCTTTATCCCGACGACCTGACCAACAACGAGACCGCTCCGGCGCTGAAGCACTTCGAACAGCTTGTCGAAACGGCGACGAAGGGCGACATCGACGTCCAGGTGTTCGGCAATGGCGCGCTGGGAGGCGAGGTCGAGATCGCCCAGCAGGCAAGGGCCGGCCGGACGATCCAGTCGATCATGCTGGGCTCGGGCACCCAGGCGACCTTCTTCCGCGACTACGAGATGATCACCTCGCCCTTCCTGTTTCCCGACTACAGGACGGCCTGGACCTTCTTCGACAGTCCGTGGTTCGCGAAGTTCATGAAGCCGATGGTGCAGGAGGCGGGGCTGCGCTACCTCGGCACGCTCGACGACGGGGGCGGTTTTGTCGCTTTCGCGAACAACAAGCGCCTGATCCGCACGGTGGAGGACCTCAAGGGCATGAGGATCCGCGTCGAGGGCAACCAGGCGCACATGACGATCATGCGCGCGCTCGGTGCCGCGCCCACACCGCTGCCCTGGGGCGAGATGCAGACGGGGCTTGCGACCGGGCTGATCGACGGACACTTCCACGCGCCGGGCGTCAACGACATCTTCAAGATCTACGACGTGGCCGATTTCACGACGTGGTCCGGCCATGTCTACAACACCATCACCTGGAGCGTCAGCGAGGCGTGGTTCCAGACCCTGCCGGACGACTACAAGCGCATTGTCGTTTCCGCTGCGCGCGAGGCGGTGACCATGGCGCACGGCATCGCCACGCAGATCACGGTGATCGGCTGGACGAACTCCTGCGCGAAGTTCGAGGACTGCTACATCCTTCCCGACGAGGAGAAGGAGCGTATGCGCGCCATCGCGCAGCCCATCTACCGCGAATGGCTGGTGGAGGAGTTCGGCCCGCGCGCCAAGCTCTATGACGACCTGCGCGCCGAGGTCTCGCGCATCCACGGCAAGCTGAAGGCTTCCGACGCAGAGAACTATCTCGACTGAGCGTTCTCCCCACCTCCAGAAGGAACAAGCCGATGACGCCCCTGCTGTCGCCATTGAGGCGAACCAGCGACGTGGTCAACCGTGTGGTGATCGCCGTTTGCGCCGTGCTGCTGGCGTTGATGCTGGTGATCTCCGCTGCCTCGGTCGTTCTCGAACTTGCCCTTGCCGCCGCGGAGAGGGTGGGGCAGGCGGAGATCTTCCACGAGGGGGCGTTCGCCTGGCTCTACCGCAACACGCGGCCGTCCCTGTTCAGCCTCCTGCTGCCCTGGTTCGCCATGCTCTCGATTACCGTGGCGTTCAAATACGGCGAACACATCGCCATCCTGGCCCTTCGGCGCGGTCTGCCGCGCGCCGCGCTCGGCCTCGTGCGGTGGATCTGCTTCACCGCGATCGCGCTCTTCGCCGTGGCGCTCGTCTGGTACGGGGTGGAGTTCGCCTCCGGGGCGACCAACGTGCTGATCCTGTCCGACACGCTGCAGGTGTCGCAGCGCTGGACGGCGGCGGCGGTCCCGGTCGCGGGCGCCGTTCTGTCGCTGCATCTGGTGGACGGGCTCGCGCTTTTGGAGGAGCGCGGCGTGCTCTCGCTCGAGGATCCCATGCAGCCCCATACCGCCGGTACGCTGTCCGATCCCGTCAGGGGAGACGGCGACGCGCCGCTTGGCGATGACGGGGAGGGCGCCGTGCCCACGGGGGCGGCCAAGATCGCTTCCCAGGCTGCCGGAGGTCACGGATGAGCGCCTCGATCGCTTTCGCCCTCCTGATGATGATCGGCCTTCCGCTCGGCCTCGTGCTGACGGCGGCGGGACTCGTCGGCGCGGTTTCCATCGGCGGGCCCGACTTTCTCGCCATTCTCGCGGACCGGTTCTTCTCCGGTGTTTCCGGCTACGTGCTCATCGCGGTGCCCTATTTCATCATCACCGCGGAGGTGATGAACCGCGCCGGGCTGACCGAACGGCTCATCGCCTTCGCCGGCTCGCTCTTCGGCCGCGTGCCGGGTGCGCTGTCGCACGTCAATGTGACCACCTGCCTTCTCTTCGCCGGACTGACCGGCGCGGCGGTGACGGAAACCGCGGCGATCGGCAGGACGCTCATCCCGTCCATGCGCCGGGAGGGCTACAGCGCGTCCTATTGCGCGGCCGTGACCGCCTGCGCGGCCATCGTGGGGCCGATCATTCCGCCAAGCATCATCATGATCGCCTATGCGGCGACGCTGCGTGACATCTCGATCCTCGGGCTGTTCGCCGCCGGCATCGTGCCGGGCCTGATGATGGGCGGCGGAATGCTACTGGTCAGCGGGATCATCTCCTGGAAGCGCGGGTTCGCCGGCAACGACCGGGTGCGCCTGTCCCGTGTCCTGTCGACGGGGGCGAGCGCGCTCGCGGCAATGGGTATCCCGCTTGTCATCCTGGGGGGCGTGCTGTCCGGCCTGACGACGGTGACGGAAGCCTCGGTGCTCGCCTGCATCTACGCGCTCGTGCTGGGCGGACTGGTGTACCGCAGGCTGGGGCGGCGGGACATGTGGGAGGCGCTCGTCTCGACGGTCAGCTTCTCCGGCGTGGTGTTCCTGCTTCTCGGCGCCTCCAACGTGCTGGGCTGGTACGTCACCCGCTCCGGCGTGGCCCGCCATGCGGCGGAGACCATCGCCGCAATGAGCAGCGACCCGGTGCTGCAGATCCTCGCGGTCGCCGCCCTGCTCATCGTCATCGGCATGTTCATCGATGTGCTGCCGGCGATCATCGTCGCCGTTCCGGTGCTTGCCCCCGCACTGGTGGAACTCGGGTTCCATCCCCTTCATGCGGGCATGGTCATGCTGCTTGCCCTCAACCTGGGAAACATCACGCCGCCCGTTGGCCTGACCCTGATGACGGCGGCGCGAATAGCCAATGCGCCCTACGAGGGCGCGGTCCGGGAAGCGGCCCCTTTCGCACTGGCGCATGTGGTCATCGTCATCCTTTGCGCGGTGTTCCCGATCTTCACGCTGGCGGTACCGCGCTGGCTGGGCGCGGGCATGTGAGCGCGTCACGCAACATCTTCGCGGGAGTGCGGCTCCTGCACGAACCAAGACTGGGAGTGAGAACAATGGATGAGATGGTGGAACGGCTGACATCCGTCCTGCGCAAGATCGCGGCCGCGGAGGAAGCGCGGGAGGCGGGCGGAGACCCGGTGACCCTGGTCGCCGTGAGCAAGACCTTTCCCGGCGACGCGATCCGTCCCGTCATAGAGGCGGGCGCGCGCGTCTTCGGCGAGAACAAGGTGCAGGAGGCGCAGCAGAAGTGGCCCGAGCTCAAGGAGGCGTATCCCGACATCGAGCTGCGCCTTCTCGGCCCCCTGCAATCGAACAAGGCCCGCGATGCGGTGGCACTGTTCGACGTCATCGAGACGGTGGACAGGGAGAAGATCGCCGCCGAGATCGCGCGCGAGTCGCATCGCCAGGGGCGCCGTCCGCGCGTCTACGTGCAGGTGAACATCGGACGCGAGCCGCAGAAGGCGGGCATCGACCCGGATGAGGCGGTCGCCTTTGCCCGTCGATGCCGGGAGGTTCACGCGCTGGAGGTGGAGGGGCTGATGTGCATTCCCCCGTCCGGCGAACCGCCCGCGCCCTTCTTCGAGAGGCTGGCGGAACTCACCGACCAGGCAGGCCTTTCCAGGCGATCCATGGGCATGTCCGGAGACTACGAGACGGCGATCCTGCACGGTGCGACGAGCGTTCGGGTGGGCTCGGCGATCTTCGGCGCGCGCACCTACGCCTGAGGGGCGGACCACAGGACCTATCGACAAGCGCATTGCGAGGGCCGGGGGGATACGCGGCCCGGACCCATTCGGGAGACCAGACCGACATGAACATGCACCAGAAGCTCAACTACGAGGTCACGCATCACTTCGACGGCCTCGACATTTCGGAGGACGAGTTCCGCCGGCTCCTGAACATCGCGAGCTGGAATGGCGCCGTGCCGCATTTCAACCGCCGGGGCCGGGGGGCATGGGAGATGCTGTCGGCCCCCGTCGCGCTGAAGGACGATCCGAGCCGCGTCTATCACGCGGCCAAGCTGAAGGGCGTGGGTCTGTGGAACCCGGTGCTGCCGGGCGATGCGGAGTTTTCCAACAAGCTGCATGACGATGCCGGCAACGAACCGGTGCCGCCGCTCACGGACCTTCTGGAATACCTCATCACCTATCCGCACTTCGGCATTTCCAACGAGGGCGAATACAAGTTCGCCTACTCGTCGCCGAGCCCGATCGGCGGCATCGTGCACGAGCGCGCGCACCGCGAGTTCTGGTCGTCGGAGCGGCTCGTCAAGGCGGGGGTGCCGAGCATCGCGCCGCTTTGCGTGATCCAGTACGACGAAAGCCTGCGGTTCCAGGACCAGCCCATGGGCGCGGTCATCACGCTCTCCCCGGGAGCGGCCGCCTATCGCATCTCGGAAGTCCTGTTCGGTTCGGCCATGGAGCGCGGCACGGATCCGGCGTTCGACGCGCACTATGACGAAATGCGGGAAGCGCTCGGCATCGAGGGCGATCCGGACGACGAGCGGGTGCGGTTGCGTGTCATCCGGGAACTGGCGCGCCAGGCCGGAAAGCTGCTGCACGACTTCTCGCTTGCGGAGATGTACCGCTACTCGGGCGATTGGGGGAACTTCGTCTATTCGACCGAGAGCAAGGAGCTGTTCCTGATCGACCTGGACTCCGTGCAGGACCTCAACGGGCTGCCGGAAGCGGTGCGTCCGATGCAGGTGTGGCGCGATCTCGCCAGCGCCATCTACCGCATGATCGCGAAGCTCGGCTATCCGACCGCGCTGGGCAAGTACACGCTCACCAACCTGATGGAGTTCGATCCCGTCGCGGCCAAGATCGGCGGCTATTTCCCCGAGATCCCGGAGGAGGAGATCCGCGCTGTCTCGCAGCGCATGTGGAGCTGCTTCATTCCCCATTTCTTCCTGCTCAGGAAGCACCGCGATGCGATCCGCAACGAGTGGGACGGGGACCGGCGCAAGAGCTACAAGATGGATCACGACCTGTTCTACATCGTCGCGCTGACGTGCCTGCGTCCGCTGTTCGAGCGGTCCGAAGTGGGGCGCAAGTATCCGAGCCCGATCACGGATGCGGACATGTGGGCCAAGGCGGAGCGCTTCCTCGGCGAGAGGATGGAGTATTTCGCCTGGATCATGAACCGGCCGGTCGGCTGAGCAGGTGGGGACGGCATGACCCGAACCGTTGCGGCAAAGATCGCGGTGCTTGCGGCCCGCGATCCCGGCCGGCCCGCCGTGGCCTTCGAGGGGCGGTGCGTTTCACGCGGCGAGCTTCTGGATCGCGCGGGGCGTATCGCCGCGCGGCTCGTCGACATCGGGGTGGCTCCGGGCGACCGCGTGGCGGTCCTGCTCGACAAGTCCCCCGATGCGGTGGCAGGCCTTCTGGGGGCTTGGCTTGCCGGAGCGGCCTATGTGCCCCTGGATCCGACCGGGCCGCCGCCGAGGCTGTCCGCCATCCTTGCCGACAGCGAGCCGGCCGCCCTGGTGACGGGCGCGACCAAGCGGCGGAAACTCGACGCCCTTCAGGCCGAGGCTGGCGACCTGCCGCCAGCTCTCGTGCTCGGAGACGCGGATGACGAGGCCGCGCTCGCCGGAACCGTTCCGCTGGATACGGTCCGCTCATGCGAGGACGATCCCGCCTGCCTGCTCTACACCTCGGGGTCGACCGGGCAGCCCAAGGGTGTCGTGATCTCGCATTGCAACATCGCCGCCTTCTCCGACTGGGCCGGGGACTTCTTCGCCCTTCGGGAGGAAGACCGGGTGTCGGCCCATGCGCCGCTTCACTTCGACCTGTCTCTCTTCGACGTCTGGACAACGCTGGCCCATGGCGCCTGTGTCTGCCTGGTGCCGCAGGGGTTGAGCTTTCTCGGTGTCGACCTGGTGCGGTTCGTGACGCAGAACGCGATCACCGTCTGGCAGTCGGTGCCCTCCGTCCTGCGGCTGATGGTGCGCCATCTGGAGGCCGGCGATGCCGCCCTTGCGCCGTTGCGGTTGGTTTTCTTTGCCGGTGAACCTTTTCCGCCCGAGGCGCTGCGCAACCTGCGCATGAAGCTGCCGCATACGCGCATGGTGAACATCTACGGGTCGACCGAGATGAACGACGTCACCTTCCACGAGATCGGCGAGACCGTCGACGATACGCCGCTTCCCATCGGCCGGCCCTGTTCTCACATGCAGGTTCTGGTGGTTGACGACGCGGGGGCGATCCTCAGCGAGGCGGGAGCCATCGGCGAACTCTGCGCGCGGGGGCCGACGGTGGCGCTGGGCTACTGGCGCGCCGGGGAGGCGACAGCGTCCCGGTTCGTGCAGCATCCAGGCCATGACCTTTTTCCCGACAGGGTCTACCGCTCGGGCGACCTTGTCGAGATCGGCGCGGACGGCGCGTTGCGCTACGTCGGGCGCCGTGACACGCAGGTGAAGATCCGGGGAAACCGGGTCAATCTCGGCGAGGTCGAGGAGGCGCTCGTCGCTCATCCGGCGATTGCCGAAGCCGCCGTCACAGATGTCGAGGACAGCGAGGGAGACAAGAGCCTGAAAGCGTTTCTCGTCCTTGCGTCGGGGCAGGAGGCGCCCGATCTGCGCTCGCTGCGTCGCCACTGCGCCGGCCGGCTGCCGGCCTATATGGTTCCCGAGAGCGCGGAGTTTCGCGAGGGGCTGCCGCGCACGTCGACGGGAAAGCTCGACCGTCAGGCGCTGCGGCGCGTGGAGGCCGTGGCGGGCGCGGGTTGAGGTCGTACCAACAACCCTACCAACAGCGTCCGGTGATTAACCGTGAAACGCGGTGACGGACGGGTGGTGACAATACAAAAGGCGCGAAACCGGGGTTTCGCGCCTTTTGGTGTCTGTGAGTTACGTGGAGTAACAAGGTGCTGGAGGCCTCGCCTGGATTCGAACCAGGATCAAGGGAGTTGCAATCCCTTCGCGTAGCCAGTTCCGCCACGAGGCCATGAATAGTTTCGTCTCTCGCGGGATCTATATTTGACAATATTGATCCTGATTTGAAGGTATTGTCCCTCGTGACTCCGGTCAACAGACCGGATGGTATCCAGATATATTCATTTTGACATTCGGGCGGTCCGGCGAAATGCAACCCGCAGGCGTGTCCGGCACGCCGGTTGCCCGCGTCCTGTCGCGGTCAGCCGGGCGAGGGCGGGCCTCCCGCGGGGCGATCGGAGCGGGCGGGGCGCGGCGCGGCCGGACCAACCTCAGATTGGCAGCAGCGAGGTGTATTTCATTTCCTCGAGAATGACCGTGCTCTGGATTTCCCGGACGCCCGGCATCATGACCAGCTTCTCACGCAGAAGGATCTGGTAATGGTCCATGTCGCGCACGACGACGCGCAGATGGAAGTCGAAGTCTCCCAGCATGAGCTGGACCACCTGTACCTCGGGTATTCTGAAAGCTGCTTCCTGAAAGACGGAAATCGACTGGCGCCCGTGCTCGGTGAGACGGATGCGCGCCAGGATGACCGCATGGAACCCGAGCTTGCGCCGGTCGAGGAGAACCGAGCGGCCGATGATGATACCCTCGCCCTGCAACCTGCCGATGCGGCGCGAGCAGGGAGACTGGGAAAGGCTCACGCGTTCGGCGACTTCTGAAACGGTCAGCGAGCCATCCTTTTGCAGGACTCGCAGGATCTTGAGGTCCGTTTCGTCGAGTGCCGACATGCATATTCCTCCACTTGTAACTTTCACGCGAATTATATGCATAGAGGCGGCTTTGTGACCCGCAAAAAGACAAAAATATTCGATTTCCCGCTTCTATATTCTGGCGAAGGACCGGTGGGGGAGCACCGGTCGGGGAGGGTGCCGGATTCGTCCGGAGCTTATTGAGATTGATCGGTTTTCCGGTCCTGCGAGAGTGCCGCGAGCGGAGGCTTTTCCTCCGCGGGTCCCGTTCTTTTCAAGCGACCCGGCGCGCGCCGTCATCCCCCCGATCCTGCATGATCCGGTCAAGACGCCGGTGTCCGGTCCTGTCGCGCGGCGCGCGGCGCGACGTCTTCGCGACTGCTCGCGGGGCGATCGCCTGTTCAGTGACTTAAGGGAGGAACCGAAATGTCCTGGAAAAAACGTCTCAGCCTTGCCACCGCCCTCGTGACCCTGGCCGCCGTTCCGGCCGGCGCGAAGACGCTCGAGATGACGAGTGTCTACCCGGGATCGTTCCCGATCGTCGGCGACATCGGCAAGGATATCGGCAACCGCGTCTCGACGCTGACGGGCGGTTCGCTGACCTTCACCTTCAACGAGCCGGGCGCGCTGGTTCCCGCGCCCGAGGCGTGGGACGCCGTTTCGACGGGCGCGGTGGACGCGGCCTGGTATTCCACCGGCTTCGCGCAGGGCATGATCAAGTCGGCGGCCATGTTCACCTCGGTGCCCTTCGGTCCCGAGGCGCCGGAGTACCTGGCCTGGTACTACAAGGGCGGCGGCAAGGAGATCTGGGACGAGATCGCGGCGAAGCACAACATCGTCAGCATCGTCTGCACGACCACGCCTCCCGAGGCGTCGGGCTGGTTCCGCGAGCCGATCGAGAGCCTCGACGACCTGAAGGGCATGAAGATGCGCTTCTACGGTCTCGGCGCGCGCGTGATGGAGAAGCTCGGCGTCCAGACGCTGACGCTGCCGGTCGGCGACACGGTTCCCGCGCTTGAACTCGGCACCATCGACGCGGCCGAGGTGTCCATGCCCGCGCTCGACCAGATGCTGGGCATGCAGGACTACGCCAAGCACTACTACTTCCCCGGCTGGCACCAGCAGACCTCGCTCTACTCCCTCATCATCAACAAGGACGTGTGGGACGGCCTGAGCGAGACGGAGCAGGCGGCGATCAACCATGTGTGCCGCTCGGCGGTGATGGAATCCATCGCCTGGGGCGAGGCCATCCAGGGCAAGGCGCTCAGCGAGCTCAAGGAGAAGGGCGTCATCACCCACAAGTGGTCGCCGGAAATTCTCGAGGCGATGGAAGCCGCCTGGCTCGAGGTGGTCGAGGAGATGAAGGCGGAGGACGAGGACTTCGCCCGCGTGTGGAAGTCCTACTCCGACTTCCGTGACGGCTACGCCGAGTGGCGCGATCTCGGCTACATGCGCTGACACGCGCCTGAGCCATGAGTTCGGGGGGCGTCGGTCCGTGCGGACCGGTGCCCCCACTCCTGACTGCAAGGAATCGCGACATGGAAAGACTGGCCCGTCTCGCCGCGGCATTGCCGCGAGGCGCCCATGCCATCGGAAGCTGGCTTCTCCTGTTTCTGGCCTTCGTCATCGGCTACGACGTTCTTGGCCGCAAGTTCTTCGACACCGGCTCGATCATGCTGCAGGATCTGCAATGGCACCTGCACGGCGCCGCGCTGATGCTGGGTCTGGGAGCCGCCTATCTCCGCGACGCGCATGTGCGGGTGGACCTGTTCAGAGAGAACTTCACCCGGCGCACCAAGCTCTGGCTGGAGATCTTCGGCATCGTCCTCTTCCTGATCCCCTACGCGTCGATCCTGTTCTGGTTCTCCATCGACTACGTCGTGCGCGCCTATGTCACCGGGGAGGGATCGGTTGCCGGCGCGGGGCTCTCGCACCGCTGGATCATCAAGTCGTTCCTGACGATCGGTTTCGCGCTGGTGGTGTTCTCCGCCGTCGCGGTGCTGCTGCGTGCCATCGATTGCCTGCGCGACCGTGACGGAACCTCGATGCCCTTTGTCGAGGACTGACGTCCCGGCCCCTGCATTCCACATCAAAGATCGAAGGACGCGACCGAATGCTTGCGGAAATGCTGCCGGTGCTGATGTTCGTCTGCCTGGTACTCTTCATCTTCAGCGGCCTGCCGGTGGCGGCCGTTCTCGGCGGGGTCTCGCTCGTCTTCGCCGGTATCGGCCTGGCACTCGGAGAAATCCGGTTCGCCCACCTGCCGCTGCTCGTGAACCGCATCTTCAGCGGGATCATATCGAATTCCGTGATGGTGGCCGTGCCCATGTTCGTGGTCATGGGCACGCTCATGGAAAAGAGCGGTATCGCGGAAGACCTCCTGGACGGCCTGCAGACACTGCTGCGCCGGGTTCCGGGGGGACTGGCCGTCGCCGTGACTATGATGGGCACGATCCTCGCCGCCTCGACGGGCATCATCGGCGCCTCGGTGGCGATGCTGACACTGCTGGCGCTGCCCATGATGCTGCGCTCGGGCTATGCGCCCTCGCTTGCCACGGGCACGATCGCGGCCTCGGGAACGCTTGGCATTCTCATTCCACCGTCGATCATGCTCGTGATCATGGGCGATCTGCTGACGGTCTCCGTCGGCAAGCTGTTCATGGCCGCGCTCTTCCCGGGCCTGATGCTCTCGGCCTTCTACCTGATCTACATCATCAGCGCGAGTGCCCTGCGGCCGAACCTCGCGCCGCGCACGAACGAGCCGCTGACACGTGAGGAGCGACGGGAGCTGATCGGCAAGCTCGCCGCCGGGCTGGTGCCGCCGGCGCTGCTCATCGGCCTCGTGCTCGGCTCCATCCTCGGCGGGTTCGCGACGCCGACGGAGGCGAGCGGCGTCGGTGCGCTCGGGGCGCTGGCATTGGCGTTGTTCCGTCGGCGGCTGAACCTGTCCGGCCTGCATGACGTTCTCAACCGCTCGCTCAACACAGTGGCGATGATCTTCTTCATCTTCGTGGGAGCGACGGCCTTCAGCTACCTTTTCCGCCGCTTCGGCGGCGAGCATCTGGTGCTTTCGCTGGCCGATGCGTCGAGCATGGGGCCGTGGGGCGTGCTGGCGGCGCTTCTGCTGCTCATTTTCGTGCTGGGTTTCTTTTTCGACTGGATCGAGATCACGCTCATCATCCTGCCGATCTTCGCTCCGATCGTGTCGCATCTCGACTTTGGCGGCCATGTGGGGCAGGGCGATGCGGTCTACTGGTTCGCGATCCTGGTCGCGATCAACCTCCAGACCAGCTTCCTGACACCACCATTCGGATTTGCCCTGTTCTACCTGAAGGGGACGGCGCGCTCCCTCGTGTCGCTGCAGCAGATCTACCGGGGCATCATTCCCTTCGTGCTGTTGCAGCTTCTTGCGCTCGCCGTCGTGGTGATGTGGCCGGACGTGGCCATGTGGCTGCCGAACCAGATGTTCGACTGACGCTCGGCCGCAACCCGACGGGACCCGACAACGGGCGGCGCGATTCCTGACAGGATCGCGCCGCCCGTCGCGTTTATATCCCCGGGCGGGATGGCGAAGGCGAGTGGTCGCCCGGCACGCCTTGCATGTCGTTCGTGCATCGAGGCCAAACAAAAAGCCCGGCCGCCTGGGCCGGGCTTTTTCTTCGCATTTGAACGCGCGGAGGGGCGCCGCATTGCGCCGTGTGTCAGATGTGCAAGGCGTGTCCAAGCGCTGCGAAGGCGGCTTCCTGCAGCGCCTCGCTCTGGGTCGGATGCGCGTGGATCGCACCGGCGATGTCCTCGGTGACCGCGCCCATTTCGATGGCGAGCGAGAAGGACGCGGACAGCTCCGACACACCGTGGCCGACGGCCTGAAGGCCGAGCACGAGGTTGTCGCTCTTGCGGGTGACGATGCGCACGAAGCCGTCCTCGGCTTCCATGGTCATGGCGCGGCCATTGGCCGAGAAGGGGAAGAGGCCGGTTGTGACCTCATGCCCTTCCGCCTTGGCGGCGTCGGGCGAGAGGCCACAGCTCACGATCTCCGGATCGGTGAAGCACACGGCGGGAATGGACCGCTTGTCCCAGCGCCGGGCGTGTCCCGCGAGGATCTCGGCGACCATCTCGCCCTGGGCCATCGCGCGATGCGCGAGCATGGGCTCCCCGGTCACGTCGCCGATGGCGAAAACGCCCTGCATCGATGTCCGGCACTGATCGTCGATACGGAGGAAGGGGCCGTCGGTGGCAAGCCCCAGGCTTGCGATGTTGCCGCTGTCCGACAGCGGCCGCCGGCCCACCGTGACGAGAACCTTGTCGGCCGCGATCTCGCGCTCGGCGCCGTCGGCCGTCTCTATCAGGAGACCGGCTTCGCCAAGCCCCCTTGCCTTGGTGTCGGTCATGACCTCGACGCCGAGCGACTTGAGCGACTTCATCACCGGACGGGTCAGGGCATTGTCGTACTGCGGGAGAACGCGGGAGGCGGCCTCGACCACGGTGACGGTGGAGCCGAGCTTGGCGAAGGCGGTGCCGATCTCCAGTCCGATGTAACCGCCACCGACGACGCAGAGTTTATCCGGAACCTCCGTCAGGGCGAGTGCCCCGGTCGAACTGATCACCTTGCCGCCGAAGGGCAGGAACGGCAGTTCGACCGGTGCCGAGCCGGTGGCGATGACAACATGCTCGGCACGGATCTGCACCGTGCTCCCGTCGGAAGTGACCTTGACGGTCTTGCCGTCCTGGAAGGTCGCCCGCCCGGCCATCAGCCTCGCTCCGGCCTTCTTGAGAAGGCCGGCAACGCCGGCGTTCAGCCGGCTGACGATGCCGTTCTTCCAGTCCAGCGTCTGGGCCAGGTCGATCGCGGGCGATGCCGCGCTGATGCCGAGCGGCGTGTTGCCGGCGGCAAAGCGTTTCACCTTGTGGAACTCGTCGGCGGCATGGATCAGCGCCTTGGAGGGAATGCAGCCCACGTTGAGGCAGGTGCCGCCGGGCTTCTGGTCGTCCACGACAATGGTGTCGATGCCGAGCTGGCCGGCGCGGATGCCGCAGATGTAGCCGCCCGGGCCGGCTCCGATGATCAGGAGCTTGCAGGTCAGGTCGCTCATCGGCTCACTCCTCGATGAACAGGAGGGCAGGGGTTTCCAGAAGCGATTTCAGCTTCTGCACGAAGACGGCCGCGTCCCAGCCGTCGATGACCCGGTGGTCGAAGGAACACGACAGGTTCATCATCTTGCGCGGACGGAACGCCTCGCCGTCCCACATGGGCCGCACGGCCATCTTGTTGACGCCGACAATCGCCACTTCCGGGTGATTGATGATCGGTGTCGTCGCGATCGCGCCGAGCGGGCCGAGCGAGGTGATGGTGATGGTTGAGCCGGACAGTTCGTCGCGTGCCGCCTTGCCATCGCGCGCGGCCGTTGCCAGACGGGCAATCTCGCCGGCCGTTTCCCACAGGGACAGGGCCTCCGTGTGGCGCACGACCGGAACGGCAAGGCCGGCGGGGGTCTGTGTCGCGATGCCGATGTGCACGCCTTCCGACTGGTGGATGACGCCTGCGTCATCGTCGAAGGTGGCGTTCATCTCCGGCTGGGCGCGGATCGCCTGAACCATGGCGCGGGCGAGGAACGGCAGCACCGTCAGCTTGCCCCGGCCGGACCCGTGCTCGGAGTTGAGCGCGGCCCGCAGATCCTCGAGGGCGGTCATGTCGACCTCCTCGACGATGGTGATATGCGGAATACGGGCCTTGGAGAGCGCCATCTTCTCGGCGATCCGCCGGCGCATTCCGATGACCTTGATCTCGCGCGTGCCTGTCGCGGGAACACGGGCGCTCGAGGTGGCGACCGCCGGTCCGTGCTCCAGGTAGGCGTCGAGGTCCTCCTGAAGGATGCGCCCGGCCGGCCCGGACCCGCCGACGAGCCGCAGATCGACACCGGCCTCCAGCGCGCGGCGGCGAACCGAGGGGGAGGCGAGAGGTTTCTCGCCCCGGGCAAGCGGCTGCAGTGCAACCGGCTGGGCACCGGCTTTCCTCGCGGGCGTGGCCTCGGCCGGCGCGGGCTTGTCCGCCTTGGGGGCGGGCTGCGCCTTTTCGTCGGTGTCTTTCGCGCTGCCGGTCTCTTCGGCCTTGTCGGCGTTGCCGTCGTCGGATTTCGTCCCCGCCTCCGGAGGCGGGGCGGACGACGTCGAAGCTGCCTGCGTGTCGTTGCCCTCGCCCTCGATCTCGATCTGCGCGAAACGGTCGCCGATGGCGACGGTGTCGCCGGGTTCCCCGCACAGCCACACGACCTTTCCGTCGACGGAGGAGGGAACCTCCACGGCGGCCTTGTCGGTCATGACGACACCGAGGATGTCATCCTCGGAAACCGTGTCGCCGATGGAGACTGCCCACTCGGTCAGCTCCGCCTCGGCGATGCCTTCTCCGATGTCGGGTAGGGTGATGGTGAAAAGCCCCATGTCTCAGCCCTCCAGTACCGCGGCAAAGGCGCGCTTGATGCGATCGGGACCCGGGAAGTAGATCCATTCCTGGGCGTGCGGATAGGGCGTGTCCCAGCCGGTCACGCGCAGGATCGGGGCCTCGAGATGGTAGAAGCAGGCCTCCTGGACGAGTGCGCTCAGCTCCGCCCCGAAGCCGGAGGTTTTCGTCGCCTCGTGGATGATGACGCAACGCCCGGTTTTCTTGACCGACGCCTCGATGGTCTCGATGTCGAGCGGAAGCAGCGTGCGCAGGTCGATGATCTCCGCGTCGATGCCGGCTTCCTCTGCCGCCGCCTGGGCGACATAGACCATGGTGCCGTAGGCGAGCACGGTCAGCGCGGAACCCTCGCGGCGGACCTTCGCCTTGCCGAGCGGCACGGTGTAGTGGTCCTCGCTGACGTCGCCGAGCTCGTGGTTCTTCCAGGCGACGACCGGACGGTCGTGGTGACCGTCGAAGGGGCCGTTGTAGAGCCGCTTCGGCTCGAGGAAGATCACCGGGTCCGGATCCTCGATGGCGGCGAGCAGCAGTCCCTTCGCATCGCGCGGGTTCGACGGCACGACCACCTTCAGCCCGGCCACATGCGTGAAAAGCGCCTCGGGGCTCTGGCTGTGGGTCTGGCCGCCGAAGATGCCGCCGCCCGACGGCATCCGGATCACCATCGGACAGGTGAACTGGCCGGCGGATCGGTGACGCATGCGGGCCGCCTCGCTGACGATCTGGTCGTAGGCGGGATACATGTAGTCGGCGAACTGGATCTCCACGACCGGCTTGAGCCCGTAGGCGCACATGCCGATGGCGGCACCGACGATGCCGTTTTCGGAGATCGGCGCATCGAAGCAGCGGTTGGAGCCGTACTTCTTCTGCAGGCCGGCCGTGCAGCGGAACACGCCGCCGAAGTAGCCGACATCCTCGCCGAACACGACGACCCGCTTGTCGCGTTCCATGGCGATGTCATGGGCGTTGCGGATCGCCTCGATCATGGTCATGCGTGCCATGTCAGAACCCCGCTTCCTGGCGCTGACGAAGGAGATGCGGAGGCATCTCGGCGTAGACGTCGTCGAACATGGCCCGGGGCGACGGCTTGCGGCCCGAAATGAGCGTGCCGTTCGCCTCGGCCTCCTTCTGGCAGGCGCGAACCGTGTCGTTGATCTCGGCCATCGCCTGGGTGTGGCGCTCCTCGGACCATTCCCCGATGGTGACGAGGTGCTTCTTGAGCCGGTCCACCGGATCGCCCAGCGGCCAGGCGCTGAACTCGTCCTTTGAGCGGTAGGCGGAGGGGTCGTCCGAGGTGGAGTGCCCGCCCGCGCGGTAGGTGACGTGTTCGATCAGTGTCGGGCCGAGGCCGGAGCGTGCCCGTTCCGCCGCCCAGCTCGAGACCGCGTGAACGGCGAGATAGTCGTTGCCGTCGACGCGGATGGACGGAATGCCGAACCCGTGGCCGCGCGCGGCGAAGGTGACCGCGCCGCCGCGGGCCATGCCCTGGAAGGTCGAGATCGCCCACTGGTTGTTGACGATGTTGAGGATGACCGGCGCCTTGTAGCTGGAGGCGAAGACCATGGCCGCGTGGAAGTCGGCTTCCGAGGTGGAGCCGTCGCCGATCCAGCCGGCCGCGATCCTGGTGTCCCCGGAAATCGCCGAGGCCATCGCCCATCCCACCGCCTGGATGAACTGGGTGCCCAGGTTGCCGGAGATCGTGAAGAAGCCGTGCTCGCGCGAGGAGTACATGACCGGAAGCTGCCGGCCCTTCAGCGGATCGGCGGCGTTCGAGTAGATCTGGTTCATCATGTCGGTCATGGGATAGCCGCCCGCGATCAGCAGGCCCGCCTGGCGGTAGGTGGGGAAGTTCATGTCCCCGTCCTCGAGCGCCATGCGGAAGGCACAGGAAACCGCTTCCTCGCCCAGATGCTGCATGTAGAAGCTGGTCTTTCCCTGCCGCTGCGCCTTGAGCATGCGCTCGTCGAACTGGCGCAGGGTCATCATGTGCTTCAGCCCGTCGCGCAGGGCATCGGCGTCGAGAAGCCCCGACCACGGACCGACGGCCTCGCCGGCCTTGTTCAGGACGCGCACGACGGAAAACGCCATGTCGCGCATGTTTTCGGGCGCCTCGTCCACATCGGGCCGGCGCACGGCACCGGCGCGAGGGATCTCGAACTCTGAAAAGTCCGGCGTGTCGCCCGGCCGGCAACCCGGCTCGGGAACATGCAGGGAGAGCGGGCGTGGAGCAGTCATGGGACCTCCCTCTCGTGAAAAGCCGGGGGATCCGCCGGATGCCCCCTCACAGTCAAACGCACGGGCGGCGAAACGGTTCAGGACCTGTCGCGCTCGACCAGAAGCGAACGCGCGACGATCACGCGCATGATCTCGTTTGTGCCCTCGAGGATCTGGTGGACGCGGAGGTCGCGCACGATCTTCTCCACCCCGTAGTCCTCGAGATAACCATAGCCGCCGAAGAGCTGGAGCGCGTCATTGGCGACCCGCGAGGCGGTGTCGGTGACGAAGCGCTTCGCCATGGCGCAGAACTTGGTCGCGTCGCCGGCCCCCGTGTCGAGCTTCCAGGCGGCCTGGCGCAGGAAGACGCGTGCGGCCTGAAGCTCCGTCTCCATGTCGGCAAGCCGGAACTGGAGGGCCTGGAAGCGGTCGAGGCTCTGGCCGAAGGCGGTGCGCTCGCCCGTGTAGCGAAGGGCGGCGTCGAGGGCGGCCTGGGCTCCGCCGAGCGCGCAGGCGGCGATGTTGAGACGACCGCCGTCGAGCCCTTCCATGGCGTAGGAGAAGCCGCGCCCTTCCTCGCCCAGGAGATGGTCGGCCGGCACCTCGCAGGCATCGAACTGCACCTGCGCGGTGGGCTGGGCCTTCCAGCCCATCTTGCGTTCGAAGGCGCCGAAGCTCAGGCCCTCGGCGCCGTTGGGAACGAGGACGGTGGAAATGCCCTTCGGGCCGGCATCGCCCGTGCGGCACATGACGACATAGACGTCCGAGTAGCCGCCGCCGGAGATGAATGCCTTGTTGCCGGTGAGGGACCAGCCGGTGTCCGTGCGCGCCGCGCGGGTGCGAAGCGATGCCGCGTCGGAGCCGGCGCCGGGCTCGGTCAGGCAATAGGAGGCGACCGCCTCCAGGCTCGCAAGCTTCTCCATCCACTGGTCGCGCAGGGCCTCGCCGCCGTATTTGGCGATCATGTTCAGGCACATGTTGTGGATGGAAATGAAGGCCGCGACGGAGGGGCAGGCCATGGAAAGCGCCTCGAAGACAAGCGTCGCGTCCAGGCGGGTAAGCCCCGTTCCGCCAAGCTCCTCGGGAACGTAGAGGGCACCGAAGCCGAGCTCGCCGGCGGCCCGCAGAACCTCGCGGGGGATGGTGCCTTCCTTCTCCCAGTCATAGGCGTGGGGCGCGATCGCATCCGCGCCGAAGGCACGGGCCGTATCGAAAATGAGGGCCTGTTCTTCCGACAGGGCAAATTCCATGAAGACGCCTCCTCAACGTATCACGGGCCACGGAACAGTCCGGGCCGGCTCCCCCCGACCCGTGACGGCACCCGGCCGCCCGACTTCGGAAAGTGTGGCTGGAACGCATCGGAATATCTTTTCGAATTTGCTTCGAAACCGCCAATATGAGAAAGGCTGTCCCGGACCGGCCGTACATCTCAGAGGAAAATTTCATGAGCCGACAACTCGACGAGATAGATCGCAAGATTCTCCGGGCGCTGGTGGAGGACGGCCGGCTGTCCAACACGGATCTTGCCCGAAAGGTGGGGCTGTCACCCAGCCCGTGCTGGCAGCGGGTGCGCCGAATGGAGGAAGAGGGGGTGATCGCCGGCTATACGGCGGTGCTCGACCATGAAGCGCTCGGGCTCGACGACACGGTGATGATCGAGGTCTCTCTCGACCGGCACAATGCCACGGCGCTGGAGAGCTTCGGCAAGGCGATGGCCGAGCTTCCGGACGTGCTGGAGGTCCACATGATGGCGGGCGAGTACGATTATTTCGTCAAGATCGCCGCGAATGGCACCAAGGGCGTGGAACAGTTCCTGCGCGAGCATCTGTTCGGCGTCGACGGACTGCGCAACTCCCGCTCCACCTTTTCGCTGCGTTGCCTGAAACGGGTGACCTCCTGCGTTCCGCAAGAGGTGTGAGCCCGGGGCGTCAGCGGATCAGGACCGGCGGCCGACGAGGGCCAGCACGAAGATTGCTCCCAGCGCCGTGGTGACGATGCCGACGGGCAGTTCCTGGGGGGCGAGCAGGGTGCGCGCCGCGATGTCGCTTGCAAGAAGGAGCGCCGCGCCGATGAGCGCGGCGATGGCGATCAGCCCGCCGTGCAGCGGTCCGGTGAGAGCGCGCGCCATGTGCGGCACCATGAGGCCGACAAAGCCGATCACGCCGGTCAGGGACACGAAGGCGGCGGTCGCGAAGGCACAGACGAGAAAGGTCATCTTGCGCAGCCGCCCCACGTCGATGCCGAGCGTGCGGGCGGTGTCCTCCCCGGCCAGGACCGCATCGAGCCGCCGGTGGTTGAGGCCGGCGAAGGCCAGGACGGCGGCAAGGCCGGCCACCGCGACCGGAAGGATTTCCCAGCGGGCGAGCCCGAGGCCGCCAAGCGTCCAGAACAGAACCGAATGGGCGGCGCGCTGGTCGCCGGCGAAGACCAGGTAGTTGGTCAGCGCCATGAACAGGAAGGAGACCGCGAGACCGGCAAGCACGAGCTGGGCCGGCCCCTTGTCGCCGAGCCTTGCCGTGAGCGCCAGCACGACGATGGAGGCGGCCGTGCCGCCGGTGAAGGCGGCGGCGGGAAGCGTCCAGATCCCGAGCAGGTCGCCGGTGACCGTGATGACGAACACGGCGCCGGCCGCGGCCCCCGACGAGAGCCCGAACAGGAACGGGTCGGCCAGGTCGTTTCTCGTGGTGGTCTGGAGCAGGCAGCCGACGATGCCGAGCCCGGCGCCCGTCAGCAACGCAAGCAGGGCGCGCGGCAGGCGCAGGTCGGTGACGATGCGCCCGAGCGGCGTTTCCGCCTGTGGCCCGCCTGCAAGCGCGCCAATCACCGTTTCCAGCGGCAGCGGCGTCGAGCCCACGACAATGGCGGCGATGACGAGAACCGCGACCGCCAGCACGCCGACGGTCGCGAGCAAGACAAGGCGCATGGCTCAGAAGGCGTCCGGATAGAGGGCGCGGGCGATCTTCTCGACGCCGTCGATGTTCGCGGGGCCGGGCGTCAGTTCCTCGTAGCGCAGGGGCAGGGTACGGTTCTCCTGAACCGCCTTGAGGTGCCCTAGAACGGGATGGGCCTGCAGGAAGGCGAACAGCTTGTCGGCGCCGCCGCTGTCCTGGTAGTCGAGCAGAATGATGAAATCGGGGTCGGCGGCGGCGACCGCCTCCCAAGAGGTGGTTCCCCAGCTCGTCTCCATATCGGCGGTGACGTTTCGTCCGCCGGCGGCCTCGATCATCGCGGTCGGCATGGCGAAGCGGCCCGCCGTGAAGGGTTTGTCCTCGCCGGAATCATACAGGAACACCTTGACGGGCTCGCGTCCGGAGACGGCTTCCTGAACGGCCGCGACACGGGACTTCCAGCCCTCCACCAGAGTGCTGGCCTCGTCCTCGCGCGAGAAGATCTTTCCCAGCCGCTCGACATCGTCGTAAAGCAGGTCGAGGGATGCGGCGGGGCGTTCCTTGTCGACGTGGATGCAGCTCTCGGTGAGGATCAGCGTCTTGATGCCCTGCCGGCCAAGCGTTTCCGGCGTCACGTCTCCACCCGGCTTCATCCCGTAGTACCAGCCGCCAAAGAAGAGATCCGCGCCGGAGGCGACAAGGTTCTCCATCGAAGGGTACTTCGGCGCGATTTCCGGCAGGTCGCCGCGCTTCTTCTCGAAATCGGGCGTGGTCTTGTACCAGCCGCTGATGCCGCTGACGCCGACCATGTGGTCCTGAAGGCCAAGGGCGAAGGCCATCTCCGAGATGTTGATGTCCTGGGTCACCATGCGCTTGGGCGTGGTCTCGAAGGTGAGCGGCTCGCCGCAATTGTCGACGGTGACGGGCGCGGCCTGTGCCGTCCCCGCGAGAAGAAGGGCGGCGAGAGCGGTCGGGATGCGGAGCATGACGGGTCTTTCGGTCTGAGGCGGAGGGACTTGTGGTTCAGCGCGAGGGGACGGGCCGTGGACCTGTCCGGCTGACGGGCCGGTTGATGGGCCGACTGATGGGGATGTCGAGGGCGCAGAGCAGCCGGTCCTCGAAGGGGTGGGGCAGCCGGTGCATGTCGACCTCGAAGGTCTCGCGCACCCTCGCGCCGGACAGGACCTCCTGGGGGTGGCCGTAGGCGGCAAGGCGTCCGTCGTCGATGAGTGCAACGTGGCTGGCGAAATCCTCGATCAGCGTCAGGTCGTGCAGGACGGCGATGACGGTGATGCCCAGGCGGGCAACGAGGCTGAGCAGATCTCCCCGGGCGCGTGGGTCGAGGTGGTTGGTCGGCTCGTCCAGCACCAGAAGCTTCGGTGTCTGGCAGACGGCCCGGGCGATCTTGGCACGTTGGCGCTCGCCGCCGGACAGGCTGCCGATGGTGCGAAGTGCAAGGGAGGAGAGGCCGGCGACGGCGAGCGCCTCGGCGACCGCCGTGCGATGGGCGCGGGCATCCAGCGCGCGCCGGTGCGGCAACCGCCCGAGGGCGACATATTCGGTGACGGACAGGCGTCCGTCGGGCTCCTCGCTTTGGCCGACATAGGCGACGGAGCGGGCCCGTTCCGTGATCGGAATGTCGGTCAGGGGACGCCCGCCGAGCCTGATCTCGCCGGAGCCGGCGGGCATCAGTCCGGCGATCATGCGCACCAGCGTGCTCTTGCCAGCGCCATTGGGACCCGCGATCGCAAGGATCTCGCCGGCGTGGACGTGGAAGGACACATCCGCGACAAGGGCATCGCCGCGTGCGGTGGCATATCCCAGGCCGAGAAGCTCGAGGGTGACCTCCTGTCCGGTTTCGTGGCTCATTCCGCTGCCTCGCGAAGGGCGCCGGCCAGCGGCGGGAGGGGAAGGGGAGCGGGAAGACGTGCCAGCGTCTTGCGCTTCAGTGCCTCGGGGCGCTGAAGCGAGGAGCACCATCCGTCCTCGAGGTCGATGTGCTGGCCCGCGAAGGCTGCGATGGCCGCCACCTCCTCATCCGTGACGATGTCGCCAAAGAGATATCCCGCCTTGCCGACGGCCTGGACCGCGACCGAGCAGGGGCGACCGCAACCGGCCATGCAGCCGACGTCGGCAAGGGCGACGCGACCATCGAGGTCAAGCGCGCGCAGGGCCTCGGCCAGACGCCTCGAGACATCCTCGCCGACGCGTTCGCCGTAGTGCGTCGCTCCGTCCTCGTCGACGTGCCGGGCGCGACAGGTCTTGCAGACGGTGACGATCGCGCTGGCGGTGCCGGAGCGTGCCGGGTCGTCATGCCCGATGATGGAGGAGGTCAGGTCGCTGGCCATCCGTATCCTGCCGGTCGAGGGAACGGGGCAGGGGAAGACCGATGGCCGGGGGACGATGCAAGAGGGAAAGCCTGCACTGTCCGGATATTGCCATGTCGCCTTCCCGGAACACCCCGTCCGGTAATTGGTGAAACCATGATGGCAGGTCTCCTGGCTCGCGGGTCGCTGCCTCCCCCGCCTTCCCGTCCTGTCCGGACAGTGGCACATGGGGTCGGCTTTCCGCTCACAGTTGCGGGGGCAGCCACGGTTTCGGTCCCTGTTGGGTACGCCTCACCGTGTTCCCTTTTCATGCCCTTGGAGATTCTCCGCAGGCAACCATCACCACGAAAAGTGGCAGATTGGCCGCCCCGCGGCAACCGCTTTCGCCTGGGCTGCCACACCCTGGCCCGCCATTGCGTTCAGTCGGCCCCGGCCTGCCAGGCGGGAAAGGGATCCGGCAACCCGGTCCAGAGGTCGGGGCGGAAATCGTCGTCGTCGACCAGACAGGAATCCAGGTCGGCGCGAAGTGCAGCCTCGTCCATGGTGTCCAGGCCGATGAAGACGATCTCCTGGCGCCGGTCGCCCCACCGGGAATCGAAGATCGGACGCATGGCCGACGCCCAGGCGGGGTCTTCCGGCCAGTAGGATTTGGGAACCGCCGACCACCACAGGCCGCGTTTTTCCGTGCGCACCTGGGCGCCGGCCTGGCTGATTTCCCCGACGTGGCGCGGGCGGGTCGCAAGCCAGAAGAAGCCCTTGGTGCGCACGACGCCTGGCCAGGAGCGATCGATGAACGCCTTCAGCCGCTGCGGCGCGAAGGGGCGCCGGGCGCGATAGACGAAGGAGCGAATGCCGTATTCCTCGGTCTCGGGCACGTGGTCCGCAAAACCGTTGAGCTCCTTGAACCAGAGCGGATGGGACTGGGCACGGTCGAAATCGAAGTGTTTCGCGCCAAGAAGCTCGGGAACCGGAATGTTGCCGAAATCCGTCTCCAGCACGCGCGCGTCGGTGTTGAGCGCGCGCACGATCTTGCGCACCGCCTCCAGCTCGCGCGTGTCCGCGAGGCTCACCTTGTTGAGCACGATGGTGTCGGCGAACTCGATCTGCTCGACAAGCAGGTCGACGAGGCTGCGGTCGTCGCCTTCCGCCGCCTCCAGTCCGCGCTCGGCGAGAAAGGCATTGGAGCCGTAGTTCGCGATCAGGTTCGCCGCATCGACGACCGTGATCATGGAATTGATCTCCGCCACGTCCTCGAGGCTGACGTCGTTCTCGTCGCGAAAGGCGAAGGTCGCCGCGACCGGAAGCGGCTCGGAAATGCCGCTTGCCTCGATGAGCAGATGATCGAAGCGTTGCTCCCCGGCAATGCGGAAGACCTCCGTCAGCAGGTCCTCGCGCAGGGTGCAGCAGATGCAGCCGTTGGTCATCTCCACGAGCTGTTCGCGGGTGCGCGAGAGATCCGCGCCGCCATCGCGCACGAGACCGGCGTCGACGTTGACCTCGCTCATGTCGTTCACGATCACCGCGACGCGCAGTCCGTCACGGTTGGAGAGGATCCTGTTCAGGAGCGTCGTCTTTCCGGCGCCGAGAAAGCCGGACAGGACGGTCACGGGAAGCTTTTCGGGAAGGGAAGGCATGTTCATGTCCTCAAGAGACGGAAGTGGGAGGGCGGTCCTGTGTGCGGACGGCAGGCCCCGTTGCTATCTCTATATTATGAGATAACATAACAAATCGAACCAAAAGAAAGCCGCGCGGACTCCACTGCGCGGTTTGGTGGCGGCGCGGCTTCGGGGAGATCCTGGCCGGACGGGCGTGCCCGGCCAGGATCGGATTCCGGGTCAGCTCTCGCCGGCGAGGCAGTCCTTCAGCGAGGTGGCCAGATCGTTCATCAGCCCGAAGTACTGGTCGGGGCCGGCGGGCAGGGCGGCGCCGAGCGGATCGAGCGTGCCGGTGCGCGCGTTGGTGCCTTCCGTAACGACGGCGATCAGCTTGGGTTCGAACTGCGGTTCGGCGAAGACGCAGGTCGCCCCCAGTTCGCCGATCTTGGCCTTGATCGCGCTCACGCGCTCAGCGCCGGGGATGACCTCGGGGCTGACGGTGATCGATCCGGCCGCCGCGAGCCCGAAGCGCTTCTCGAAATACTGGTAGGCATCGTGGAAGACGATGAAGCCCTTGTCCTTCACCGGTGCCAGCATGTCGCGGATTTCTGCGGTTTCGCTGTCGAGGCGTGCGTTCAGCGCGGCAAGGTTCGCCTCGTAGGCGGCCTTGTTGTCCGGGTCGTGCTCGACGAGTTCTTCCGTGATGACCCGGGCCATCGCGCGGGCGTTCTCCGGGTCGAGCCAGACATGCGGGTCCACCTCGCCGTGGCCGTGCTCATGGCCTGCGTGGGAGTCGTGATCGTGCCCCTCATGATCATGGTCATGACCCTCGTGAGCGTGCTCCTCATGGTCATGCCCGTGATCGTGATCGCCGTGATCGTGCGCGGCGTGATCGTCATGATCCGCATGGCCGTCGTGGTCATGGTCGTGCGCCTCGAAGGCGCCGCCCTCGCGCGGAGCGAGATGCGTGACGCCCTGGACTTCGCCGAGCGCGATCGCATGTGCCTTCGAGCCGATGGTCTCGATGGGCTTTTCCAGGAAGGGCTCGAGGTCCTCGCCGACCCAGAAGACGATGTCGGCCTGTTCCAGCATCCCGGCCTGCGAGGGCTTGAAGCTCGCGGTGTGGGGCGAGCTCGCGCCTTCCAGGATGAGTTGCGGGCTTCCCACGCCCTGCATGATCGTCGCGACCAGGGAGTGGACCGGCTTGATCGAGGCGACCACATTCGGTGTCTCGGACAGGGCCATCGTGCTTGTCGAGCACAGGAGCAGCGCGGACACGATTGAGCTGCGAAGAAGGGACATGGCGCAAACTTTCCGTTTCGGGTCTGGGTCTTTTCAGCGAGCGTCCGAGCCAGGGGGCCGGACGTCAATTTCGATGACGCGCGGTGCTTCCGCGCGTCAACTTTCAGCCTTGATTTGTTATAATATCACGTTGTTGTGTTACTCTATAACGTGTGAGATAAGGGGAGGCAACAGGTTTTGTTTGTCGCCGGTGGACAGTCCCGCTATCCCGTTCGCAGCGCACGGGACGGGTGAGCCGGGGCGGCTGGCGAGAGCACATGGATGACGAAATGAGCAAGGAGCGTGATCGTGGTGCCGCGCTTGCCGGTGCGGGCGGCAGCGAGCCGCTTGTGGCGCTCGAGCGGGCCGGGGTGTTCGCCGACGGGCGCTGGCTGGTGCGTGGGGTCGATCTGGCCGTGAGGCCGGGGGAAATCGTGACCCTGATCGGCCCCAACGGGTCGGGCAAGTCCACCACCGCGCGGATGGCGCTCGGGCTTTTGAAGCCCAGCGAGGGGCGTTCCGAACGTCGCGCCGGTCTGAGGGTCGGTTACGTGCCCCAGAAGGTGACGGTTGACTGGACCCTGCCGCTGGACGTGACGCGCTTCATGCGCCTGACCGGGCCGGTGCCCCGCGACGAGGCGGAGGCGGCGCTCGCCGCGACAGGCGTCTCCCATCTCGCCCGCGCGGAGGTCCGGCTTCTGTCCGGCGGCGAGTTCCAGCGGGTGCTTCTGGCCCGCGCCATCGCGCGAAAGCCGCATCTGCTGGTGCTCGACGAGCCCGTGCAGGGCGTCGATTTCTCCGGCGAGAGCGCGCTCTACGACCTGATCGGACACATCCGCGACGACCTTGGCTGCGGTATCCTGCTGATCTCCCACGACCTGCATGTGGTCATGGCGGCAACCGATCACGTCATCTGCCTCAACGGACACGTGTGCTGTTCCGGCGCGCCGACGGCGGTTGCCTCGAGCGAGGCGTACCGTCGGCTTTTCGGCGGCCGCGCGAGCCCGGCACTGGCCGTCTACGAGCATCATCACGATCACACCCATCTGCCCGACGGGCGCGTGCGCCACGCCGATGGGTCGATCACGGAACACTGTCACCCGGAAGACGGCCATCACCACGGGAATGGTGATGAGTCCGGTCACACACATGACCACGGGATCGGGGAGGGCAGGCGCGATGCTGGATGATTTCTTCACCCGCGCGCTCGTCGCGGGGATCGGCGTGGCCCTCGTGGCGGGGCCGCTCGGCTGTTTCGTCGTGTGGCGGCGGCTGGCCTATTTCGGCGACACGCTCTCCCACGCCGCCCTGCTGGGGGTGGCGCTGGCCTTCCTGCTGCAGGTCAACGTCACGCTGGCCGTCTTCGTGACCGCGGTTCTGGTGTCGCTTGCCCTGCTGCTCCTGAGGCGCAAGGCAACGCTTTCGTCGGACGCATTGCTCGGGCTTCTGGCGCATTCCTCGCTTGCGCTCGGGCTCGTCGCGTTGGGATTCATGAGCTGGGTCCGCATCGATCTCATGGGCTTCCTGTTTGGCGACATCCTGGCCGTTTCGCGCCTCGACATCGCGCTGATCTACGGTGGCGGGGCCGTCGTGCTGACGATTCTCGCGTTGATCTGGACGCCGCTGTTCGCCGCGACGGTCAACCGCGACGTGGCCGAGGCGGAAGGGCTTCAGCCGGAACGGGCGGATTTCATCTTCATGGTGCTGATGGCGACGGTGATCGCCATATCGATGAAGATCGTGGGCGTTCTGCTCATTACCGCCATGCTGATCATCCCCGCTGCAACAGCCCGGCGTCTGGCGGCGGGCCCGGAACAGATGGCCGTGCTTGCCGGTCTCGTCGGCGTGATCGCGGTGATCGGGGGGCTGGAAGCCTCGCTGAACTGGGATACACCGTCCGGACCGTCGATCGTGGTGGCGGCGCTCGCGCTGTTCATCCTGGCGATGACACCGGCCGCCGGTATGCTTATGCGGGCTCTGCGCGGGCGCGATCGCGCGCCGGCGCCGAATGACGAGAGGAGCGGACAATGACCCTGAATGACGCGAGCCGTGCGGATCTGACGCGCAATCAGGCGCTGGTGTTCGAGGCGCTCTCGCGGGCCCATGCGCCGCTTACCGCCTACACGATCCTGGACCAGCTTCGCTCCGAGGGCTTTCGCGCACCGCCGCAGGTCTACAGGGCGCTGGAAAAGCTGGTCGAGATCGGCATGGTGCACCGGCTTGAAAGCATCAACGCTTTCGTCGCCTGCAGCCATCCCGGATGCGGGACCCATTCGACCGTGGCCTTCACGATCTGTGACATCTGTGGACAGGTGTCGGAACTGAACGACCATGCATTGTCCCACGCGCTCGACGGGATTGCGCTGGAGGCTGACTTTGCCCTGCGCAAGTCGACGGTGGAGCTGCGGGGGCGCTGCGGCCAGTGCCGCAGCGGGCAGCGCGTGAACGCACCGGCCTGATCACCGGGCAAAGGCCGCGTCTCAGCCGCGCGCTGCGGCGGTTGCCCCCTGCGTGGCGTTGTCGCCGGAGGTTTGCGGCAGGATGAAGGGCATTCCCGCGCGCGGAACGGCGCCGACGCGCAAGGGGTGGTCGAAAGCCTTCGACACGATCGCGTCGGTCAGCACCGTTGCCGGGCGTCCCCGCGCCAGCAACTGTCCTTCCTTCATCACCAGAACCTGATCGGCGAAAAGGGCCGTCAGGTTGAGGTCGTGCAGCACGGCCACGACGCCGCCGCCCCGGCGGGCATAGTCCGCCGCGACGTCCATGATCATGATCTGGTGGTGAATGTCGAGGCTCGACACCGGCTCGTCCAGAAACAGCCAGCGCGGGCCATGGTCGGACACCGGCTCCCAGACCTGGCACAGCACGCGGGCAAGATGCACGCGTTGCTGCTCGCCACCGGACAGGCTGTGGTAGGGGCGCGGTGCGAAACCGGAGAGGTCCACCTTTTCAAGCGCCTCCGCGATGCGTGCGTGCGCCTGTCGTGCCGACATGGAGAGATTGCGGCGAATCCCGAGGCGCACGACCTCGGCGACCGTGAGCGGAAACGCCAGCGCGGTGTGCTGGGCCAGGACACCACGGTCGCGCGCCAGTTCCTCGGGCGCGATTCCGGAAAGCGACCGGCCGTTGAGTTCCACCTCGCCGGTGTGCGCGACCTCGCCCGTGAGGGCGCGAAGAAGCGAGCTCTTGCCGGATCCGTTGGGGCCGATCACCACGGTGAGCGCGCCGGCCTCGGCGGTCAGGCTGACCTGGTCGACGACGGTACGCTTGCCATAGGCAAGCGAGACGTCGCGAGCCTCCAGGACATGGCGCGGGGTAGGGGCGGCCGGCGTCATTGAGGCGAGCTTTGCGGTCATAGGCTTGTCAGGCCCTTTCGGCCGAGAAGGATCCACAGGAAGACGGGTGCGCCGGCGATGGCGGTGACGATGCCGATCGGCAGTTCGGCCGGTGCGACGACCGTGCGGCTTACCGTGTCGGCGAGGATCAGGAGGCTCGCGCCGAGAAGGGCCGAGGCGGGAAGAAGGTGCCGGTGGTCGGGTCCGATCGTCAGGCGCAGGAGATGAGGCACGACGATGCCGACGAACCCGATGCCGCCGCTGACCGCCACCGATGCGCCGGTCGCGGCCGCCACGGCCACGATGCTGCCGGCCTTCAGGCGCTGCACCCGCACGCCAAGGTGCGCCGCGCCGGCCTCGCCCAGGAGCAGGCCGTTGAGACCCGACGCGAAGAAGGGCATCGACAACAAGACGATGGCGATGATCGGCGCGACGGCCGAGAGCTTTTCCCAGGTCGCGCCGGCAAGCGAGCCGAGGCCCCAGAAATTCAGGTCCCGCAACTGCTGGTCGTCGGCGACGAAGATCAGGAGACCCGTGGCGGCACCGGCGAGGGCCGCGAGGGCGATGCCGGCGAGCAGCATCGTGGCGACCGAGGTGAAGCCGCCGCGCGTGCCGATCCGGTAGAGGGTGAAGGTGGTCAGAAGGGCGCCGATGAATGCGGCGAACGGCAGCGCGTAAAACCCGGCAAAGGCCGAGAAGGGAGCCAGGATCGTTCCGCCGAGCACGATCATCAATGCCGCGCCGAGGCCGGCGCCGGCCGAAACACCGACGATACCCGGATCCGCGAGAGGGTTTCTGAACAGGCCCTGCATGAGCGCGCCGGACACGGCGAGGGCGGCACCGACGCAGGCGCCCAGAAGCACGCGAGGCAGGCGTACCTGCCACAGGATGACGCTGTCGCGAAGTGCGCCGACGGCATCCTCGCGCCGGTCGCCGAAGAGCTCCCCGACAACCCGGAAGAGATCGAGGTCGAGCGGTCCCGTTGCAAGCGCGAGCGCGCAGACCAGCACAAGAAACAGGCCAAGGAGAAGGATCGCGAGCCGCGCGAGCGGCTCGCGATTTCCCTGGCGCGCCTCGGCCAGCACGCCCGTGCGTGCCGGCATGTCGGGGGGCGAGGCGACGGTCATTGCTGCGCTCCGATCTCAGAGGCCGTCGGCGGCAAGGCGCGAGGACAGGTCGCGTACCGCCTCCGCCGTGCGCGGACCGAACCCGAGCAGGAACAGACCGTCCATGCGCACGAGCCGGTGCTCGCGGCCGGCGGGCGTCTGGGAGAGCGCCGCGTTGGAGAACAGCTCCTCCGGGTCGACCACATGACCCGCGCCACGGTCGATCATCAGCACGACATCCGGTGCCGCCGCGATCACGGCCTCGTCGCTGAGCTGCTTGTAGCCGGTCATGCCGGTGATGGCGTTGGTCAGGCCCGCAAGCTCGAGAATGCCGGCCGCGGCCGTATCGGAACCGGCGCCCATGATGCGTCCGCCCTGCATGGACAGGATGAAGAGCACGCGGGTGTCGCGGTCGATCGCCCGAGCCTCGGCGATGGCGTCGTCGAGGCTCTTCCCGGCCTTTTCGGCAAGGGGCGCGGCCTTTTCCGGAACGCCGAGCGCCTTGCCGACCGCCTCGATCTTTGCCACGACCGCGTCACGGGTGAAACCGTTGGGAATGGTCGCGACCGGAACTCCGGCGCGGGCGAGAACGTCCAGCGCCTGAGGAGGTCCGCTGCCCTCGATGGTGAGAATGCCGTCGGGCTTCACCGACAGAACGCCTTCCGGGGCAAGGGCACGCATGTAGCCGACGTCCGGCAGGTCCGTCGCCGCCTCCGGGAAGGAACTGGTGGTGTCGCGGGCGACGAGCCGGTCCTGCTCGCCGAGATCGTAGACGATCTCGGTCACGTCGCCACCGATGGAGACGATCCGTTGTGCGCCGGAAAGATCGCCATCGGCGACCGCCGGATGAGCGGCGGCGAGAAAGGTGAGGGCGGCACCGGCAAGGGGCGCCAGGGCGCGGGTTGAGGAAAAGAACCGCATTCGAAATTCCTTCATGCTCCGGCCCCGCGACGCGCGCTGGCGAAACAGATCGCGGCAGGGCCGGAAAAGACGACGTTCGTGGCGTGGTCGACCGGGTCAGGCCGGTTCGAGAACGGTTTCGTTCTCGGTCGCGCGGGGCAGCTCCTCGACGAGGGTGCGCCATTCGGGCAACTCGTCGAGGCCTTCCTTGCGCTCTCCGAAGAACTGGATGACCAGCGTGCCATCGGCGTCATAGGCCTCGATGGAGGTCACATGGCCCGCGTCGCAGGGCTTGCGAACCGCCCAGACCTCGACGATGTGGTCGGTGCGAAGGTGCAGGTGAAAGCCCGGATCCATGATGTTGATCCAGGGGCCCATGGCCGCGATCCTGGAGACCGGCCCGGTGTGGATCTGGATGCAGCCGCGGCTGCCGACGAAGCACATGATCGGCACGGCCGTTTCCGCCGCCTTGTGCAGCATGGTCACGACGGCATCGGACTGCAGCTTCCAGGCGCGCTCCTCGCCGGTCATGGCCAGGGCATCGAGACGATGGAGCTCGAGCTCGCGCAGCATGCCGTGGAACTGATGCGTGTCGGTCATGGCCTGCCAGCGCTCACGCAGCTCCGGGGCCTTGGAGGGATCGGCCGGCGTCCGCTCTGCCTTTTCCGCCGGAACCGCGGCGGGCGACAGGACCGGCGCCTGGTCACCGGCGACCAGGCTTTCGACCAGCGCATCCCACGCCGCCATGTCCGTGGCCTCGCGGGTATGGATCTTGTGCACGGCGTCGCCGTGCTTATCGAAGAACTGAAGGCTCTTCTTCACCGAGCCGTCTTCAGCCGTCTTCTCGACCGCAAAGCCATGCTTCCAGACAGCGGGGAACATGCGGGTGTCGATCTGCGCGCCAAGCATCATCGCCGCGCCCTTGCCGGGGATGAAGCGGTCGTAGACGCCCGGCTTCTCGTGCACGGCGCTTTCGTTGCGGGTGAGCGCCAGCACTTCACCCACGTCGGCCAGGCCCTTGAAGATCTCGTCGAAGCGAACCTCGATTCGACGTGCGCCCAGTCCGCATTCCGCGGCCACGAGGTCGGCCTCGCTCACCTCAAGGGTGTTGGCAAGATCGCGCTCGCGCATCTTCGGGTTTTCGCGGCGCATCCGCCTGATCTTCTCGAAGTCGGTCGTCGGTGTGGTCATCAGGTCACCTCATTCGGCGCGAGGCCGCGAAACCGGCCCGGTCGCCTAAGCGGAACACGGGTACCAGCGCGGATGGCGCGAAACTCAAATGGTTCCGATCCTTCGCTGGCGTTCGCCGGGTGCCGTCGTTTCAGGCTTGGCGGGCGAGTGTCGCTGGCTAGCGGGCCGGAGGCTGTGGACGAGATCGAACTAACGATCTGTTACTTGACTGAATAACTCATGTTTTGTATCGGGTTCAATACCTGAGTTGAGGTCTCAACTTTTTTCAACAATCCGAAAGCAAGCAAGCGCACGCCAGCTAGCGAACGACAGAATGTGCGGAGATACAGGGGAATGGGTGTCGTGAGCTCAAGTGGAAGCAGCGTCCTGGCGGGGCGTCTTGCTCTGCTGTCCGGTGGAATTGCGCTAGGTGTTTTCATGGCGGCGGGTGCCGCCTACGCCCAGCAGGCAGACCGGACGGAAGTGGCGGGTGAAGACCGGAACGATGATGCGGACCAGGCATCCGGGAATTCAACGCTTCTCGACCGTGTCGTGATCGGCGCGGGCCTTGAGAAGGTCGCGATCGACACGCCGCAGGCGGTGACCGTTCTCGACCAGGAGGCGATCGACGCCGAGCAGCCGATGACGATCGGCGAGATTTTCCGGCAGGTTCCGGGTGTTACCGTGGTCGGCTCCGACCGCGTGGCGGGCCAGTCCTTCAACATTCGCGGCATCGGCGACCTCACCTCGGCCGACGAATCGAAGATCATCGTGAGTGTCGACGGCGCGGTGAAGTTCTACGAGCAGTACCGCGTCGGCTCCTTCTTCTCCGATCCCGAGCTCTACAAGCGTGTCGAGGTCCTGCGCGGGCCGGCGTCCTCCACGCTCTATGGCGCCGGCGCGATCGGCGGTGTGGTGAATTTCACCACCAAGGATGCCTCGGACCTGCTGGCGGACGGCCAGACGGGCGCCGTGCGCCTGAAGACCATGTATGATTCCAACAAGGCCGGCGTGCTTGCGTCCCTGACCGCCGCCTATGCCTTTTCCGAGCAGACCGAAGTCCTTCTGAACGGCAACTTCCGCCGCTCGAACGACTATGACGCCGGCGGCGGCATCGAGGTCTCCGGCTCCGCGTTCAAGTCCTTCTCCGGTCTTGCCAAGGTCACGCACCGCTTCGGCGTCAACAACGAGCAGGTGCTGCGGCTCTCCTACGAGCGCTGGCAGAGCAACGACAACGACACCGACTATTCGCAGACGGGCACCTTCCCGGTCTTCGGCACGATCGACCGCGACATCACCGACCAGACGGCGGTTCTCTCCTACGAGAACCCGGCGAGCGACAATCCCTGGCTCGACCTCAAGATCAATCTCTCGGTCTCCGACACCCAGGTCTGGCAGGGCAACGCGTCCGCGCCGATCCTGAGCCCGCTCTTCGCCGACAGCGACTACGGCTACCGGACCTACGCCGCGCGCGTCGAGAACACCTTCGAGTGGACGGGCGAGAGCTACACAAATCACCTGACCGTCGGTGCGCAGGGCTCCTATCAGGAGCGCACGGCGACCACGACGATGGGACCGGCTTCCTTCCATCCGGAAGGAACGGACACCAAGTTCGGTGTCTTCTTCCAGAACGAATTCACCTGGAACGACCGCCTGACGATCATTCCGGGCGCGCGCGTCGACTTCATCACGCTTGATCCCGCGAACGGGATCGTCGGAGCCAGCACCCGGAACGAGACCGCGTTCTCCCCCAAGCTTGCAGCCATGTACAAGCTGAACGAGACCTTCTCGCTGTTCGGGTCGGTGGCTCACACCGAACGCGTTCCCACGCTTGACGAACTGTTCTCCTCCAACGCCCCCAATGGCGACTACCCCGGCGGGCGCACGATGAGCCTGGGCCTCCAGAAGGAGACGTCCAACGCGGTCGAGGCCGGTTTCGCGATTTCCGGATACGATCTGGTGCGCGACGGCGACAGCCTGCAGCTCAAGACCACGGCGTTCTTCAACGACCTGCGCGACATGATCGTGCCGAACCCGAACACCGGGCTGCCGACGCCGGTCACCTACTACCAGAACGTCACGCACGCGCAGATCTACGGTGTCGAGGTCGAGGCCGCCTATGACGCGGACTATGCCTTCGCCAGCCTGGCGTACAGCCACGTTCACGGCGAGGACAAGTCGACGGGCGCGACGCTGAACACGATCCCGGCCGACACCCTGGCCATGACGCTCGGCGCCAAGATCCCGCAGTACGACCTTGCCGTCGGCTGGCGCGGCCTGTTCGCCGGGTCGATTTCCACCGGTGCGACGCCCGGCCCCTTCGCGGGCTACGCGGTGCATGACCTCTTCGCCGACTGGAAGCCGGACGAGGGCACGCTCGCGGGCCTGGAATTCCGGGCCTCCGTCGAGAACCTCTTCGACAAGCGGTACCAAAACAATCTGGCCGGCGACGACGGCAAGGGGCGGACGTTCAAGCTGACCCTCGCCAAGACGATCGGCTGGGGAACCTCAGGGAGCCTGCAATGGGACGACGCATTGAACTGGCGGCGGCGGTGGTGTTGACCCTCGTCGCGGCCTGGTCGGGAACGGCAAGGGCGCAGGAGGCGGCGGAGGCCGCCTCCGGTGCCACGGCGAACGGGCTGGCGATCGAGCTCAACACGCTCGCGGCGACCTCCTCGGGCGGTTGCCGTCTGACATTCGTCGTCTCCAACCGCACCGGCGCCGAGGTGCCACAGCCGCGTTACGAGTTCGTCCTGTTCAACAAGGACGGGCTCGTCGACCGGCTGACCACCTTCGACTTCGGCGCCCTTGCCGAAGGCAAGACCTCGGTGCGTCAGTTCGACCTCGCAGGCGTTTCCTGCGACGGCCTCGGCCGCATCCTGGTCAATGGTCCGGCCCAGTGCGGAGACGGATCGGCTCCCCATTGTTCGGCCCGGCTCGAGCTTGCCAGCCGCGCCGACATTTCCCTCGTGCAGTAGGAGCGCGACATGCCGTTTTCCGACCTCGTGGCCCAGGTCACCGACTTTCTCGTGCTCGGTGGCCCGGTCGTCAGCCTGATCGGCGCCCTGTCCGTCGTGGCGCTGGCCATCATCCTCATCAAGCTGGTGCAGTTCCTCATCGAGGGCGTGGGGCGCAGGGGAGCGGCCGAGCGTTCCGTGGGGCTTTGGGTGCATGGCCGACACATCGAGGCGCGTCAGCTTCTCGCAGGCGCGCGCGGACCGACCGGCCAGGCGGTCTCAGCGACCATGTCGGCGGCCGGCGAGCATGGTGCCGACAAGGCGTGGATCGAGGACGAGGTGGCGCGTATCGCCACCATCCGCCTGCACCGTCTCGGACGCGGCATCCGCGCACTCGACACCATCGGGCAGCTTGCGCCGCTGCTTGGCCTGTTCGGCACGGTGCTGGGCATGATCGAGGCGTTCCAGAAGCTTCAGGGGGCCGGAAATGCGGTCGATCCCTCGCTGCTCGCGGGCGGTATCTGGGTCGCGCTTCTCACCACGGCGGCGGGCCTCGCGCTCGCCATGCCGGTTTCGCTTGTCGTGACCTTCTTCGAGGGTCTGATCGAGAATGAGCGGGTGGCGATCGAGACGCTGTCCTCGGCCGTGATCCTCGAGGCGACGCGCAATCCGGCCGAAGTCGAGGCGGACATGGCGTCCATCGCCGGGCGTGAGGACATGGCTGATCAGGTGCAGCCGGTAAAGCGGGTCGCCCATGCGTATTGACATGCCGCGTCCGGCGCGCCGAAGGGTGTCGCTGACGTCGCTGATCGACGTGATCTTCCTGCTTCTGCTCTTCTTCATGCTCTCGTCGACCTTCACGCGCTTCAACAGCGTGGAGCTCTCGGCTCCGGGAAGCGGTGGCGGGTCGGCGGCAAGGCCGGATGTGTTCGCCACCGTCGATGCCGAAGGGCTTTCGATCAACGGGGAGCGCATTCCCGATCCGGACGTGGGCAGGGTGATGGTCGAAGCACTGCTGCAGAGTGGCGCGACGTCCGCGCTTCTGGTGCCGCGTGAGGGCGCGACGGCGCAGAACCTCGTCTCGGCGCTGGAGATGATGCGGGCAGGCGGACGGCTCAAGGTCGTTCTGGCGAGATAAGATTATGATCAGACTTCCAAATCCGGTCGAGAAGCGTAAGGCGGAAAGCACGATTTCGCTGATCAACGTCGTGTTCCTGATGTTGATCTTCTTCCTGATCGCCGGGCAGCTTTCGCCGCCGGTCGACCCGGAAGTGGAACTCGTGCGCACCGAGCAGGCGCCGCCGCTGCCTCCTCCCGATGCTCTTTTCGTGAGCGCCGAGGGAGAGTTGCGTTATCGCGGCAACGCGATCACGCCCGAGGCCTACATGGTGCTGAGGCGCCAGGAGGCCGAGCGCGAGGCTGACAATACGCCCGCCGAGCCGGCCGATCCGGCTCCGGCAACGGTCACGCCCGAAGAGGGCGGTGAGACGGTCTCCGGCCCCGCGCCGCGTGACGGTCCGCCTGTCATGCTGGCCGCCGACCGCAATCTCGCCGCCGACCGGCTGCTGGAGGTTGTCGACGGGCTCTACAGGCTCGGGGCGGCAAAGGTGTCGCTTGTCACCACGGGGCAGGAGGAGAACGTGGAGCCGGGGGCGGAGACCACGGAGAATGCGGCCACCGAAGACGATGCGGACGGCGTGGCCGTTCCGTCTGGCGCCGCTGCTCCGGCAACAGCGGGAGCCGAGCAATGAAGCTTCGCACCTGGCATCTGGCGGTGGCGCTCAGCGCGTCCCTTGCCCTGCACGCGGGCGCCGCCGGCGTGTATCTTTCGGGCAGCGAACCGGCCCTGATGACCGGCGGCAGCCCGGCCATGTCGGCTGAGATCGGCGAGGTTTTCGCCGACGTCATCCAGGCCGGCACCTCGCAAGAGGGGGAAGAGGTCACCGAGACGGAAGTTCAGCAGGTGATCGAGCCCGTCGACGCGCCCGAAGCGGATGAGGCGGTCGAGGAATCGACCGCGCTCGAGGAGTCCGTTTCGCCCGAGGCCACGGATCCGACCGAGGTTCCCGTTCTTGAAACGGCGACCGAAGTCTCCACCGCCGAAGCCACCGAAACACCGGTGGAAGCCCCGGAAACCGTGCAGGCACCCGCCGCCACGGATGCCGAGCCGGTCGAAACGGTTGCGGCCAAGGGGCCGGAGCTGTCGTCCTCGGCTCCTGCCGAGGTCGCCTATGCCGTGGCGGCACCCGTCGAAACGGCGCGCGCCGAGGACACAAGCGAGGCAAAGAAGCCCGAGACCGCGGTCGCGAAGCCCGTGACGAGCGAGGATGTCGTTGAAGCGGATACCCCGCAGGCCGTGCCGATGCCGCGCGGCCGGCCCAAGGATCTCAAGATTGCCGAGGTGAAGCGCGAGGCTCCGGCTCGTAAGGCCAAGACGGTCAACCGGCAGAAGAAAGCCCCGGCACGGGCCCGCAAAAGCGGCGGCTCGCAGGGGGCCGGCGGTCGCGCCAAGGCGACCGCTCAGGCCGGTGGTGCGAAGCGCAGGACGGCTCGCGTCGAAGCCGGTAACGCAAGTGTTTCCAATTATCAGGGGCAGGTCTTGCGCCGGTTGCAGAGGGCCAGGCGGAGCGTTCGGGATCTGCGTCACGCCAATCGGGATGCGCATGTGAGGTTCGTCGTCACATCATCCGGTGGCGTCAGCTCGATAAAGCTTGTCCGCAGCTCCGGAAACGGACGCTTCGATTCCGCCGCCTTGTCGCTCGTGCGTCGTGCCGCGCCGTTCCCGCCGATCCCGCCCGCACTCGGGCGCCGCTCCATGCCCTTCACCGTGCCGATCGGGGTCAAGTGACGTCTGGCCGGCGGTCGCATGGGGGGCGTGGGACCTCGGACTGATCAGTCCGCATCGTCGTCGTTATGGCGCCTTGCGTGGCCAAGAGCCTCGCGGGCGCGGCGAATGGCGCTGGCCACGGCGCTTCGGTCGCCGGAGTTGGGGATCGCGGCGCGGGCGTCCTCGGCGATCAGCGTCAGGTGTCTCGTCAGGATCGGCACGTGCTCGGGCCTGGTGACGAGCGCCATGCGGCCGATGGCCTCGACCAGGCGCAGGCTGACCATGACGTTGCCACGCGTGGCCCGGCGCAGCGGATGAAGGGCGGTGCCGACCATGTCCTTGACCTCGAGCAACTCGATCCAGACACGCGGGTTTCCGTCGCCGTCGCACACAAGCGACGAGGGCACGCCGCGTTGCAGGATCAGGGCAAGTGATGCCGAGAGCTGGTCGAGCGCGCTGATCGCCGTGTAGGAATCGTTGATTCCGGGCGACAGCGCGCGAAGCGCGATTTCCACATTGAGATGAATGTTGAACTGGAGATCGCCGTCCGGCGCGCGCGCGTCCGCGATGAACACCGCGGCGCGGATCGCCTTCTCGTCCGGCTTCCCCCAGACATAGGCAAGCGGCTGGCCCGCGATGAAGAAGTGCCCCGGGCTCGCGACCATGCGGATGAAGCCGTCACACTCCTTCGCGGTCTTTAGAAGCGGGTCCTGCTGGACGGCCGTCACATAGCCCGAACGGGTGGACCTGACCGGCGTGCCCGGTTCGTCCAGCAGGCTCTTCCGGTCGTCGGGAGCCTCGCGGGGCTCATCCGCGAGGAGGCGCGCAACGGCAGAGCGAAGGCTGCGCTGGGTGCGGGCGATCTCGTTGTCCACCATGACCCTGCTTGCCGTGTCGTGGACGAAATAGACGAGCCAGAAGAAGCTCACCGTCGCAAGCGCAATGGCGACGGCGACCGCGAGCCTGGGCACGTCGCCGTCGGCAAGCAGGTAGAGAACGATCAGCGAATGCAGGAACGTGGCGCCCAGCAGGCCGATGGTGGTCTGGTTGACCCGGTTGTCGGTGAAGGTCTCGAGCAGGCGCGGCCCGATGTTTCCCGCCGCAAGCGTGAACACCACCAGTGTCAGGGAATAGACCAGGCTGAGCACGGTCATCATCGCGCCGGCGATGGTGCCGAGCAGGGAGCGCGCGCCCACGGCGCTTATCTTGAGATAGGGAAGCTCGCGGAACAGGTCGCTGGCAAGCTGGGTGCGGTCGAAGGCCACCGTCGCGGCCGCCAGCAGGACGCCGCATCCGGCGAGAAGGCCGGGGAGGAAAAAGAAACCGCGCACCAGACGACGCAGCCGGACGGCAAGAGTTGATGGATCCACGCGTTTTCTCCGCTACCGTGTGGGAACGTTCCAGGCCGTGAGGAGTTCCCCTCAAAAGGGCGCCGTCGACATCCCGCAGGATAGGCGCCCTCCACGCCAAGTCCATCTCACGCTTTCCGGGCGGCAGCGCCGGCCGGGGCCATCCCTTTCACCAAGGAGCACCCCATGCCTGGCCATCGCCCCGTCGCCGTAAACCGTTCAAGGGCGGGTCTTGCCCGCCTGGGTCTTGTCGTTGCCATGATCGCCGTGCCGCAGGCACTCAATGCCCAGGTGCCGCGCGACAAACCGGGGGAGGGCGCGGGGGCACCGAAGCAGGGGCAGGCCGGTGTTTCCGGGTCCGGACGAAAGGACCTGCCTCGCCAGAAGCCGGAAACACCGCAAAAGAGTGAGCCGGCTCCGGAGGTGTCGCGTTCGGACGCCCTGTCGGCGTGCCTCGCGGCGCTATCCGATCTCGGCGCGCGCGTGCGCCCGCTGGAGGCGCGAGAGGCGCCCGGCGACTGCGGGATGACCGAGCCGGTCGCGCTTTCGGCCGTCGGGGGGATGCGCATCTCGCCCGAGGCCGAGCTTTCCTGCCGGACCGCGCTCGCCTTCGCGACCTTCGCCGCGACCAAGCTCTTTCCGATGGCCGAGGAAACCCTGTCCAGTCCCGTCGCGGCGGTTCGTGTCGCGGGGGCCTACGAGTGTCGCGGGCGCAACCGGCAGTCCGGTGCACAGCTCAGCGAACATGCCTTCGGGCGTGCGATCGACGTGCGTGGGCTGGTGCTGGAAAACGGCGCACGGTGGGGCGTGCGTCCCCTGGAAGCCGGGGATGATGATGCCGGCGCAAGGTTCCAGCGTGCCTTGCGTGCGGCGGCATGTGGTCCCTTCACCACGGTTCTGGGTCCTGGCGCGGACGCCTATCACGACGACCATCTGCATTTCGACACCAAGCCCCGGCGTTCGCCCTACTGCCGTTAGGACCGCGCCTTTTGTCGCAGGGGCGGTGCGTCGCATGGCGCGAGAGGGCGGGGCGCATGAATTTGCGCGGGTGAGCCGGTCCTCAGGAGGGCGCTTCCGTGCAAGGTGTGCGGGCGTTCGGACCGGCATCTGACAAAACGGACGGATCCCCCCATGACGAACAGGCCCACCCGCCTTCTCGAATACATTCCCGTGCTCGGCTGGATGCTGCGCAGCGCCAGGCTCGGCGGAACCTTCGAGCGCTATGCCTTCGCCTTCAACATCGCGGCACTCTGGTTTATCGCGCTGGCGTGGTTTGGATATCCCCTGCTCATCGTGACGATGCTGTCCCTGACGGGGATCTATCTCTTCGGTCTTGTCTATGTGACCTCGCGCGGCCTCTGGTCCGGCCAGTCCTGACCGGGCCCGCTCCCGGCTCAGAACGTCGGCGGTGTACAGGCGCTGACGACGACGCAGGGCTCGCGGCCGACCGCCCGGAAACGGTGCGGCCGGGTGCTGTCGAAGAGATAGGCATCTCCCGGTCCCAGTATCTTCCGGCTTTCGCCGACCGTGACCTCCAGCCGGCCGCTGACGATGACACCGCCTTCCTCGCCCGTATGGGTGAGCATGACGCGGCCCGTGTCGGCGCCCGGCTGGTAGGTTTCGTGCAGGATCTGCAGCGACCGCGAGAAGAGGGAGCCGCCGACCTGCCGATAGGAAATGCCGCCGCGACCGATCTCGGTCAGGTCCTCCGCCGCGAAGAACACCTGCTCCTCCGGCTCCGGTTCGAAGGCGAAAAACTCGGACAGGCCGATGGGAACGCCGTCGAGCACCCGCTTCAGGGCGCTGACAGAGGGGTTCATGCGTCCCGATTCGATCAGAGATATCGTGCCGTTGGTGACACCGGCCCTGCGCGCAAGCGCACGCTGGGACAGGCCGCGCGAGACCCGCACCGCCTTCAGACGGGGGCCAAGGGTCCTGACGAACTCGTCCTCGTCGCCTTGCATGTTTACGATCCTGAACGTTTGAAGCTCATGATATGTTAGATCAATAAGTTACGGTATGGAAGAAACAGACTGTTTCCCGATCCGGAACCGTGTTCTCTCATGAGAGGGGACACTTCCGAGAAGGAACAGCCAAATGGACCAGACATTGCCCGGAGCCGGACAGGCCGGCCACAATCGCCCGCTTGACGCCTACTGGATGCCGTTCACCTCGAACCGGCGCTTCAAGGCGGCCCCGAAGCTGCTCGCCGAGGCCAAGGGCATGTATTACCGCTCGGATGACGGACGCGAGGTGCTCGACGGCACTGCAGGCCTTTGGTGCTGCAACGCGGGGCACGGGCGCGAGGAAATCGCGGAAGCGGTATACCGGCAGCTCCAGAAGCTGGACTATGCGCCGTCGTTCCAGCTCGGCCATCCCATCGCCTTCGAGTTCGCCGAGCGGCTGACCGATCTCGCGCCGGAGGGCTACAACCACGTCTTCTTCACCGGTTCGGGGTCCGAGTCCGCCGACACCGCGATGAAGATCGCGCTCGCCTACCACCGGGCCCGCGGGGAGGGGACCCGCACCCGCTTCATCGGCCGTGAGCGCGGGTATCATGGCGTCGGGTTCGGCGGCATGTCCGTCGGCGGCATCATGGGCAATCGCCGCCAGTTCGGCGCGATGCTGCCCGGCGTCGATCACATGCGCCACACACATGACCTGGAGCGCAACGCCTGGAGCGTCGGCGAGCCGGAACACGGTGCGGAACTGGCCGACGATCTCGAGCGGCTGGTCGGCCTTCATGGCGCCGACACGATCGCGGCGGGGATCGTTGAGCCCGTCGCGGGGTCCACGGGCGTTCTGGTGCCGCCGAAGGGCTACCTCAAGCGACTGCGGGAGATCTGCGACCGGCACGGCATCCTCATGATCTACGATGAGGTCATCACGGGATTCGGCCGTCTCGGCACGCCGTTCGCGGTCGACCGGTTCGGCGTCGAGCCGGACATCTTCACGACCGCCAAGGCGCTGACCAACGGTGTGCTGCCGATGGGCGCGGTCTTCACCAAGGACCACGTGCACGACGCGCTCATGCAGGGCGACGAGGCCGCGATCGAGCTCTTCCACGGCTACACCTATTCGGGGCATCCGGTCGCGTGCGCAGCCGGCCTCGCCACGCTGGACATCTACGCCAACGAGGGGCTCCTGACCCGCGCGACGGAGCTCGAGACCCTGTGGAGCGACACGATGCACGCGCTTCGCGGAGAGCCGCATGTGATCGACGTGCGCACCATCGGCCTGGTCGCGGGCATCGAGCTGGCTCCGCGGGCCGGTCAGGTCGGCGCGCGTGGCTACGAGGTCTTCACGCGCTGCTTCGAGGAGGGCGTCCTGATCCGAGTGACCGGCGACATCATCGCGCTGTCGCCGCCGCTGATCGTGGAGCCGGGCGAAGTCGCACGCATGGCGGAATGTGTCCGCGATGCCCTGAAGGTCTGCGAATGATCGTCTGATCGCCGCACCGCAGCGATTGCCGCGCCCGGAGGCTCAGCCTCCGGGCGCTTTTGACTCTGACAACAAATCGCAATGACGGGGCTTTAGACTCTCGCGTCGAATCAACGGGTTGCTGACGAAGGACATGCAGCCCATCACGGGTACGAAAGGATGATGCGGTGAACGATGGTGCAACGGGCGAGGGACTGGTGGCCGGCATTGACGAGGCGACCGGGGCGGCGCTGATCGAGATCGTTCGGGCTGCGGCGGCGCGGGAGATCCTTCCCCGCTTCCGGAACCTGGCGGACGACGAGATCGACACCAAGGCCGGGCCGGATGATCTCGTGACCATCGCCGATCGCGCGGCGGAAGCGGCAATCACCATCGCCGCGCGCGATCTTCTTCCCGATGCGCTCGTGATCGGGGAGGAGGCGGTCTCCGAGACGCCCGATCTTCTTGCTCTGATGGAAGATGCGAAGACCTGTGTGGTCATCGACCCCGTCGACGGAACCAGCAATTTCGCGTCGGGTATCGCGGCCTTCGGCGTCATCCTGAGCGTTGTCGAGCGTGGGCAGCCGGTGTTCGGCCTGCTGTATGATCCGGTCCTCGATGACTGGATCGTCGCGCACAAGGGGCAGGGAGCCTGGTTCTCGGCGCCGGGCCGTGCGCCTCGCCGTCTCACGACCCGGCCTCGTCCGCCCGCAGGCCGGCTGCAGGGGTTCGTTCCGGTCGATCTGTTCGAGCCGATGGACCGGGCGCCGGTGATGGCCCGCTTCGCTCCGCTCGGGCCGACCCGGGCCCTGCGCTGCTCTTGCCACGAATATCGGACCATCGCCTTCGGTCACGCCGATTACGCGGTTTCTCCGGAACCCAAGCCGTGGGACCACGCCGCCGGTGCGCTGATCGTCGCCGAGGCGGGCGGGCACGCAACGGTTGCAGGAACCGCTCCCTATCTGCCGGCACGCAGTGATGGTCCGCTCATCATCGCATCGAGCAGGGACGTCGCGCTCGATGTCGCGCGAATGGCTTCAAACAAGGGCTGACGTCGGGTTCGCTCCGGTGTCGCGGTGGATGTTCAGCGCTGATGCGGGCGATGTTGACGCGTCGCCTTGCCCGGCGTGTCTCAACTTGGTCGCGACTTGTGATTGACAAGCCGGAACGGCCGGGGCCATGTTGTCGCGTCAACGGTTCTCGGGGTCAGGTCTGGCCCTGGGATTAAAAGGGAACACGGTGAGGCGTACCCAACAGGGACCGAAACCGTGGCTGCCCCCGCAACTGTGAGCGGAGAGCCGGAACCGACGATGCCACTGGCGCGATGCGCCGGGAAGGCCGGTTCAGGTGATGACCCGCAAGCCAGGAGACCTGCCGCTGATGTCACGATCTGCCTTGGGCAGCCTCGTGACCACCGCAACCGGACGCCGGGGTGAGCGTCACGCGGGTGAGCGACAGGTGAATTCCGTCTCCGCTTTCCGCATCCTTCCCCGATCGTCCTTTCAGTCGACCGTGCCGGCTTGTTCAAGCCGGCGGCCCATTGAGAGGGACGCTACATGAATTTCTCGAACCTCGGACTCGGTGCGCTTTGCGCCGCATCTCTTCTCGCTCCGCTTGCCGCGCAGGCGCATTTCCAGCTCGCCTATACGCCCGAGGTGAACCTGCAAAAGGCAGGTGACGTGCCGGTCAAGCTCATCTTCTGGCACCCCTTCGAGAACGGCCATGTCATGGACATGGGCGACCCGATCCAGTTCTACGCCGTCCATCGCGGCGAGAAGATCGATCTCAAGGGATCCCTGAAGCCGATCACCTTCGCGGGAACGGAGAACGAGGCCGCGGCCTTCGACGCGACGCTGCCGGTGAAACGCAGCGGCGACTACGTGCTCGTCGTGGAGCCCGCTCCCTACTACGAGGAAAGCGAGGACATCTTCATCCAGCAGATCACGAAGTCCTACGTGAACCGCAACGAGATGCCGACCGACTGGATGGAGCCGCAGGGACTTGTCACGGAGATCCTGCCGCTGAACAGGCCGACCAATATCGTTGCCGGCTCGACGTTCTCCGGGCGTGTCCTGTCCGAGGGCAAGCCGGTCCCCGGTGCCGAGATCGAGATCGAGTACATGGCGGCCGAGCCCGACATGAACGCAAACACGCCGGTGGCGCCGAAGGCATCCCCGATGCCGGGCGGTGCGGTGGTCGCGATCTCGGACGAGAACGGATACTTCACCTTCGGCATTCCCAAGGCGGGATTCTGGGGGTTCGCGGCGCTTGGTTCCGGTCCCGTGAAGGAGCATGAGGGCAAGGAACTCAGTCAGGACGCGGTTATCTGGGTCCGCGCCTACGACGTCGAGTAAGGGGCAGGCCTGGGCCGGAGGAGGCGTGCATGCATATCGTCGACGGCGCGCTGTCGCATGGTGTGGTGGTTGCCGGGGCCGTGCTGGCCGCCGGCGGCATCGCGATGGGCTTGCGCAAGCTCCCCATGGAGAAAATCCCCGCGGCCGGAGTGCTCAGCGCCTCGTTCTTCGTGGCATCCCTGATCCATGTGCCCATCGGGCCCTCGAGCGTCCATCTGATCCTGAACGGTCTGGCCGGGCTCGTGCTCGGCTGGGCCGCCTTTCCGGCGCTTTTCGTCGGATTGCTTCTGCAGACGATCTTCTTCGGCTTCGGCGGCCTTACCGTTCTGGGCGTCAACACGGTGAACATCGCGCTGCCGGCGGTGGCGGTCTACTACCTGTGTCGGTCAGGGCTGGCCGCGAGATCACCGGTTGTCGCTGCCGTCGTGGGCGGAATTGGCGGTGCGCTCTCGATCGTCTTCACGACGCTCCTCGTCGGCCTTTCGCTTGCCATGAGCGGTGAGGAGTTCGTGCCCGCCGCCAAGCTCGTGTTCTTCGCCCACATTCCGGTCATGGCAATCGAGGGCATCCTCACCGGCTTTGCCGTCTACCTGGCGCGCAAGGTCAAGCCGGAGCTTTTTATCGGACTGCAGGCATCTTCGGAGAGCGTCGCATGAGACAGGTGACAGTGTCCGTCATCGTCGGACTGGTTTTCGCACTGGCCTCCTTCCAGTCGGCCTTTGCCCACAAGGTCATTGCCTCGGTCTTTGCAAGCGGCAGCATGATCGAGGGGGAAGTCGGCTTCTCGAACGGTGACATGGCCGCAAACACGCTGGTCGAGGTGTTCGACGAGGAGGGCGCCAAGCTCGGCGAGGCAACGACCGACGAGGACGGCTTCTTCTCGTTCACGCCGACCAGCCGGGTCGTGCATGTGTTCAGGGCGAACCTGGGGGCAGGGCACGTCGCCGAGGTTCGCATGGGGCTGGAGGAACTGCCCCGGATCGCAGGAGCCGGGTCGGCCACCGCCCCCGGCGTGTCCGGTGATGCGGCGAAGAGCCCGGGAGCCGGAAGCGTATCCGTTGCGGCGAACACGAATGGCGTTGCGCTCGATGCGGCGGTTCTGGCTGAAAACCGGGAACTCCTTCGCGAGATGATCCACAGGGAGGTCACGCCCTTGCGCCGCGAGATCGCCGCCTACAAGGAGAAGAACGACCTGCAGACGATCCTTGGCGGGATGGGCTATATCGCCGGTCTGTTCGGCGTGTTCTTCTATGTCGCCGCGCGGCGCAAGATGGCCGGAACCTGACCGATGGGACACCTCGTCTCGTCGGGTCCGAAGGTTCTGATCGGTGCGGACGGCGCGCGTACCGAAAACTTTCTGGACGGTCTCGACCCGAGAAGCCGGCTTCTGGCCGCCTTGTTCTTCGCGATCCTTGTCGTCAGCCTCAAGAGCCTGGCCGTGCTGGCGCTCGGCTTCGGCGTTTCGCTGGCCATGCTGCTTGCCACCCGTCTGCCGCTGAAGGGAACGCTGCGGCGCATGGCGGCGATGGACGGCTTTATCATCTTCATGCTCGTGCTGCTGCCGTTCACGGTTCCGGGCACGCCGCTCTTCTTCGTATTCGGCTTTCCGTTCTCGCTCGAGGGCGCGCTGAAGGCAGCGGAGATCGCGCTCAAGGCCAATGCGGTCATCCTGATGCTCATGGTGCTCGTGGGAACGCTGGAGCCGGTGACGCTCGGACACGCGCTGCACAGGCTCAGGACACCCGAGACACTCGTGCATCTTTTGATGTTCACCGTGCGCTACATCTCCGTGCTTCATCAGGAGTACCAGAGGCTGCGGGGTGCGATGAAGGTGCGTTCGTTCCGCCTTCGCAACTCGCTTCATACCTACAAGTCGATCGGATACCTCGTCGGAATGATGCTCGTGCGGTCCGTCGATCGCTCCGAAAGGATCCTCGCGGCGATGAAATGCCGAGGGTTCACGGGCGCCATTCCGCTTCTCGATGCGATGCGTTTCTCGAAGCGCGATGCCGTTTTCGCGGCTTTGGTGTCTGTCGTTGGCGGCACGCTGCTTATCCTGGAGTGGGGCAATGGCACCGCTTATTGAACTGGATGGTCTCCATTTCGGCTATCACGGCCATGCGCCCGTATTGAGAGGGGCTTCGCTCACCCTGCACACGGGCGAGCGCCTGGCGATCAGCGGTCACAATGGCGCGGGCAAGAGCACGCTGCTGCGGATGATCGTCGGACTGCTGAAGCCGTCCCGGGGCATGGTGCGCGCCTTCGGGCGCGAGTGTCGGGAGGAGGCCGACTTTCACGACGTCCGGCGCCGCGCCGGCTTCGTGTTCCAGGACCCCGACGACCAGCTTTTCTGTCCGACCGTGGCGGAGGATGTGGCCTTCGGCCCGCTCAACCTCGGCAAGAGCCGGGCGGAAGCATCGCGGATCGTCGACGAGGTGCTTGAGCAGCTCGACCTGACGTTTCTGCGGGACCGGATCACGTACAAGCTTTCAGGCGGAGAGAAGCGGCTCGTCAGCCTCGCGACGGTGCTTGCCATGGAGCCGGATGTCCTGCTTCTCGATGAGCCGACGAATGCGCTCGACGAGAAGAACGAGGCGCGGCTTATCGAGATCCTTCTCGGACTGCCCCAGGCGATGATCATCGTCTCCCACGATGCCGATTTCCGCGCCCGGCTCGCGACCCGCGCGCTGCGCCTGGAACACGGGGGCCTTGTCGCAAGGGCACAGGGGGTAGCCTCGTAGACGAGGCATGTCGTTGCGGTTTTGGCGGAAGGCGCGCCGGAAATGCGTGGAACATCCGTGCTTGCATATCCCCTCCAGGGGGATAGGATGAAAGCATGGAGCACGAAACGCACGGTGATGTGGTCAAACGCCTGAAACGGGCATCCGGCCACTTGCAGAAAACGATCTCGATGATCGAGGACGGGCGGTCCTGCGTTGATGTCGCCCAGCAGCTCCATGCCGTAAGCAAGGCGATCGAGCAGGCGAAGCGCGTGTTTATCCACGATCACATCGACCACTGTCTCGAGGGCAGCGCCAACGAACCGAGGGATCAGGCCGCTCTCGTCGCCGAGTTTCGCGAGATCTCGAAGTATCTTTGAGAGGCGTGTGCGATGGATATCAACGCTGCCGTCGCAGCGGGGGCGGAGAATCCGCTGCTGCTGTTTGCAATGGCGCTGGTGCTGGGAGCCCTGCACGGGCTTGAGCCCGGGCACAGCAAGACCATGATGGCGGCCTATATCATCGCCATCCGCGGCACCGCGTTTCAGGCGTTGTTGCTTGGCCTTTCGGCGGCGGCCTCGCATGTCGTCATCGTCTGGCTTCTTGCAATCCTCGGACTCCGCTATGGCAACGAACTGATCGGGGACGATCTCGAGCCGGTTCTCATGGCGGTCTCCGGCGTCATCATCGTGGGCGTGGGGCTCTGGGTCTTGCGGCAGGCCCTTGGGGAGCGGAGAAGGCGCCGCCACGACCTCTCACATGAGCCCGTTCACAGGCACCATGCCGTTGCGGCCGGAGTGTCCGCGCATCATGCGGCCCCTCATCGGCATGATCATTTTCACGCTCATGCCCATGGGGGGAGCACCGGTCACCGGCATCCCCGCGACATCGCGCAGGCGGATGCTCACACGATGGCACATGCTCGCCAGATCGAGGCCCGGGTGCAGGATGGCCGGACATCGACGTTGCAGACCATCCTGCTCGGCCTTTCCGGCGGGTTGATACCCTGTCCCGCCGCGATCACGGTGCTTCTGCTGTGCCTTCAGCTCAAGAAGATGGCCCTTGGCCTCACGCTGGTTGCCGCATTCAGTGTTGGCCTGGCGGTGACGCTCGTTGCCGTCGGCGTCACGGCGGCCGTGGGAGTTCGTTATGCAGCCCACCGGACGCCATGGCTCGACAGGCTCTTGCAGAAGGCCCCTTTCGCGTCCGCCGTCCTCATCTGTCTGCTCGGCATCGCGATGATCGTCTCCGCGATCGGCCACGGTCATCCCTGATGCCGTGAGGGACGGGCACCCTTGGCCTACCCTCCGGGCCGCCAGTCAGGCAGCCTTTCCGGAGCGATATCCTTCCTCGCCCATGATCTGTCTTGCGAGTGCCTGAACCGCCCGCGAGCTTGCATTCCTGCCGACACGTACGACGGTTGCAACGTGGGGCGGAGGCGCGAAGCCGTCTGCAATGGCCTCGATTTCAGGGCCCACATGATCCGCGCTGATCAACGTGACGCCCAGGCCGGATTTCAGGGCGGACAGTATGCCGGCAAGGCTTGCGCATCTCATGACGGTCGAAAAGCCATGCGGAGGCAGCGGACACGCTTCCATGGCCCAGCGGCGATAGAAGCAGGTGTCATCGAAGGCGAGGAAGGGGATCGGCCGTTGCCAGTCGAGCTCCAGGTCGCGGGACTTCGCCCAGACCAGTTCGCTCTCGGAGAGGAGAAGGTCGTCGTGGCGCTTCCGGTCCCGGAAAATCTGGAAGATGCCGATATCGATCTCGCCCCGGTCAAGCTGGGTGGCAATCGTCAGGCTCTGGGCGACGTCGGTAAGGACCGTGACGTCGGGCTGCAATCGCGTGAAGTGTCCGAGGACGCGGGCCAATGCGCCATGCGTTGCCTGTTCGGTGACGCCAAGGCGGATCAGGCCACTCAGCGGATCGGTGCTCAGGCTTGCGACGGCCTCATTGTTGATCGCCAGAATGCGACGGGCGTAGTGGAGAAGGCGCTCTCCCTCCGGCGTGAAGACCGATTGTCCTGGCCGACGGTTGAGAAGCGTGCAGCCAAGTCCTTCCTCAAGGCGCCGGATCTTGTGGGACACGGCCGACTGGGAGAGACCCAGATGGTGTGCCGCCCGCGTCACGCCGCCGTGGTCCCTGATTGCGCAGAGCGCCTGAAGTGCGCCGATGTCGAGTTTCGGAGTCATGTCGTGAACATGACAGATATCGCTGAAAACAGGAAATCAATTCATTTTTGTCAATCTTATGCGTGACCTAGATTGCGCTCGGCAACCGCAACTGGAGACCGAGATGAGCCATATTCTGGGAAATCATGCCGTAGTCGATGGAAACAGGCTGGCCTATGGGGTTCATGGGGAAGGCGAGCCGGTCGTGCTCTTGCACGGGACGCCGTCTTCCTCCCTGATCTGGCGCAACGTCGTGCCACGTCTCGTGGCGGCCGGATACAAGGTGCACGTCTACGACCTCCTGGGGTATGGCCGGTCCGAGCGCCCCGTGGACCCGTCCGTGGATACCTCGGTCAGCGCGCAGGTTCCGCTGCTGGAAAAGCTTCTGGCGCATTGGGACCTGGATACGGTGCATCTCGTCGGCCATGATTTCGGTGGTGGGATCGCGCAACGTTTCGGTGTTTTCCATCCTGATCGGCTGCGTTCGCTCACGCTCATGGATGCGGTCTGTTTCGACAGTTCCCCCTCCAGGCAGGCCCAGGTGCAACTGGCCGCGGGGTTTGAGGCCTTGATCAAGGCGCCCGATGACGAGCATCGTGCCCATTTCCGCCAGTGGCTGCTGTCGGCGGTTTGGGACAAGGAGGCCTTTGCCGCAGGGCCGCTCGAGACCTACGTCGACATGATTTCGGGGCCGATCGGTCAGGGCAGCTACTTTCAGCATCAGGCGCGCCACTATCAGGCGAAGCACACGATGGAGGTGGCGGACCGCTTGCCTGAACTTGGAAGGCTGCCGGTGAAGATTATCTGGGGCGCGGATGATGCCTGGCAGTCCGTCACGTGGGCGGAGCGCCTGCACCGCACGATCCCGGGTTCCGAGCTGAGTGTGCTTGAAAATACCGGGCACTTCGCGCCCGAGGACCGGCCCGAGGAGATCGCCGACCTCCTGATCGCCTTCCTTGCCAAGGCGTCCCGGCAGGGGCGTGCGGCGTGACGGCCTTTGCCTCGGCAACTCGTGGAGCGCGGTGAGGGAGACGGCTTCACAGCCGTCAGTCGCACCGGGCGGCGGGCATCGGGAGGAGAGGGGGCTCCCTCCCGTGCTTTTCGCCGCCCGGTCTCTTGCGTTTGCCGACTATACGGCCAGGGTTTGCACGCCAGGCATGGGGCCGACATAGCGTGATTGCGGCCGGATCAGCCGGCCCAGTTTTTCCTGCTCCAGGACATGGGCTGTCCACCCGGCCATGCGGCCGATTGCGAAGATGTTGGTGAAACTGTCGCGCGGGATGCCGAGCGCCTCGAGAACCAGCGCGGTGAAGAACTCGACATTGGTTTCCAGCGGGCGCAGCGGCTTCTTGCGGGCAAGCTGCGCCAGGGCTTCGGCCTCGACCGCCTCGGCAAAGACGATGCGCGTGCCGCCATCGCGCAGCGTCCCGACGACGCCTTTCAGAACATCGGCGCGGGGATCGCGGACGCGATAGATGCGGTGCCCGAAGCCCATCAGACGCTCGCCATTCGCCAGCGCCGCCTCGATCCACGGGCGAATGCCGGCCTCGTCCCCAATGGCATCCAGCATGTCGAGAACCGGCCCAGGAGCGCCGCCGTGCAGGGGGCCCTTCAAGGCGCAGAGGCCGCCGACGACAGCCGAAAGCAGCCCGGCCTGCGTGGAAGAGATGACCCGCGCGGCGAAGGTGGATGCGTTCAGTCCGTGATCCGCGACGGTGACCAGATAGGCGTTCAGGGCCCGGACATGGTCGGGAGCCGGTGTCTTGCCATGCAACATGCGCAGAAAATCATGGGCGTGACCGAGTGAAGCGTCCGGTTCCAGTGGAGCCTTGCCGGCCCGGCGCCGCGCAATGGCGGCCGCAAAGACCGGCGTCGCGGCTACGGCCAGGACATGATGCGGTGTGTCCTCGGCATCCGCCAGGGACGACAACAGCAGCCGCAGTGCCTCGACCGGAGAGAGTGTGTCGGTCGCCGGGAGCAGTGCTTCCGTCCTGGCAAAGACGGTGCGCCGTGCGGCGCCGAGTGCTTTCCGGATGTCGCCCCCGGTCGTCGGGGCGGGGGCGAGGTCTTCCCAGAGCAGGCCGAGAACGGCCTCGAAGCTCCAGTCCGCAAGGTCGGCGAGATCATGGCCGCGCAGGACCAGCCGGCCGGCCGCACCATCGACAAGACACAGCCTTGTCTCGGCAGCGACCACATTATCAAGGCCCGGCTCGATGGACGTCAGGTCGTTGATCATCTGTTTCTCCTGTTTGACAGGCGGCAGGATGATGACGCATCTTATATTGATCAATCTTGATTCATAAAATCAATGTAAGAAGATGGCTGAAACAGACTCCCTCCTCAGCGCCGAAGAGGCCGCAGAACGGCTCGGCATCAGCCGCGCGACGCTCTACTCCTACGTGAGCCGTGGACTTATCAGGGCGGTCGAAGGCGTGGATGATCCGCGTCGACGCCTCTATGACGCGCATGACGTCGACCGGATGCGGCATCGCAAGAGTGTTGGCCGGCGACCGCGCGACGTCGCGGCGACGACACTCGACTGGGGCTTCCCTGTCCTGTGCTCGGGCATTTCCCTGATTGATCACGGACGTCTGCACTACCGGGGACGGGAGGCGGTGAAATGGGCCGGGCACGCGTCGCTCGAGGATACGGCGCGGCTGTTGTGGTCGTGCGGTGACGTCGATCCCTTTGATGGGGAAGGGCGCGCGGAACCATTCTGGGACAGCGGGCTTCTGAAGCAGGCGACGCAGTTGCCCCTGACGGAGCGCTGCCAGATCCTGTTGCCTTTCGTTTCGGTGGGACGGGCAACCGCGTGGCAACGTGGCAACCGGACACTCTGGTCCGGTGGTGCGGCGCTGTTGCGCGCTATCGCCGGGGCGGCCGTCGGAGCGATGCCGGATGACCGTCCCGTTCATGAGCATCTTGCGGCGGTCTGGGATCTCGACGTTGCCGCGACGGATGTGGTCCGGCGCGCGCTCGTGCTGTTGGCGGATCACGAACTGAATGCCTCGGCATTTGCCGTACGCGTGGTGGCGTCGACCGGCGCTTCGCTCGGCGCCTGCCTGAATGCGGGTCTTTCGGCGCTCAGCGGTCCCCTGCACGGGGGGACGACCAGCCTTGCGGTGCGGTTGCTGGAGGAGTGTGACGGTGACGCGGAAGCGGTCGTCGAGTCGCGTCTGCGCCGGGGCGAGAGGATACCCGGGTTCGGTCATCCGCTTTATCCGGAAGGCGACCCGAGAGCCGCGGCCTTGCTTCCGCTGTTGCCGGAGAATGCCGACCAGGCGGCGCTGATCGACGTGATGGCGGAGGCCACCGGCAAACCGCCGAACGTCGACTTCGCACTTGCCTCGATCTGCCGGGCATTCGACTTACCGCCGGAAAGCGGACACGTCCTGTTCGCGGTGGGCAGGACGGTCGGGTGGATCGCACACGCCCTGGAACAATATGGAGAAGGCAGGCTCATCCGGCCGCGCGCCCGATATAGCGGGCCGCCGCCGGAATCATGAGCCTCGTGACCGACCAGTCCCGTTTCTGCCCGTGTCCGGCCACCCAGACCAAATTAAAGAGCCGTATCTCGGGGGCGCGGAGGTGGTTTCCGGAAAGCGCAGCCTTCCTCTCCACCACCGGGCAGGCGTGCAGTTACTCGGGGCCGAGGTTCAACAGCGCGCAACGGAATTCCGGTTCGCTGAGGACCACTTCCCCGGCCCCGAGTGCCTGAGCGCGGCCGAGCGCGCGGGCGGTAAGCATCTGAGCCATTTCGACCGCATGCGGCAGGTCGTGACCGCTCCCTAGACCGGCCACGACCAGTCCGGAGAACAGGTCGCCCGTACCGGGCAGGGCGATCGGCAGGTGCTCGGTCGGATGCCGGCTGATGCCGTCGGGACCGAGAATGATACTCTCGAGCCAACCCTCGGAGGTATCGTCCAACGTGCATCCGGTAACGATCAGGTGGCCGGTCTGGGAGGTCCGCAGCGCTTCTTTCGCCGCCTGGAGGTCGGTGAGGGTGCTGATCCTCCGACCCGTGAGCCAGGACAGTTCGAACGGGTTCGGCGTGGCGAGGTCCGCCAGCGGCAGCAGTCGGTCGCGCATGGTGTCCGCAATGGCCTCCGGCACGTAGAGGCCGGGGCCGTCGTCCCCCATCACCGGGTCGCAGAGATAGGTCAGCCGCGGGTTGAGGGCTTTCGCCTCGGCCACGAAGTCGGCGACCATCTCAGCCACCTCCGGCGAACCGATATAGCCAGAGACGATAAACCGCGCCCGCTCCGCCAGTCCCCGTTCGCGAGCGCCCTGCAGCAGGTCGGAGAAGAACTCCGGCGGCAGCGGGCGGCCACGCAGGGTGGGGTAGTCGGGGGTGTTGGAGAAAATCACGGTCGGGATCGCCGCGACTTCCAGCCCCGCTGCCTGCATCGGGAAAAGCGCGGCCGAGTTGCCCACGTGGCCGAAGACCACCTGGCTCTGGATCGAGATCACGAAGGGAGGATGAGGCATCTGATGGTGTCCGGTTCGGGGGCTTGCGCATGCCGACAGGCGAGCTCTTGCCGGGCGATGACGTTTGTCTCCCGGCGGGGTGGGCGAGGCGAATGATCGTGGTTATTCGGCAGAGGCGGGCAGGCGGGTTCAGGAGGTGGGGCCGAGACTGTCAATATAACCTGCTATCAGGTCGCGGGAGCGCCCGATGTCCTCAAGCTTTCTGTCGAGCTTTTCAAGCTCGCCGGACAATCGCGCACGCAGGTTCTCGCAAGGATCGAAGCGGGGTTCGGGGCTGATGATACAGGGAAGCAGGTCACGCATGGCGTCGATGGTCAGGCCGGCATCGGCCAGTTGCCGGATCCGGCAAGCCTCCTCGAGATCCGCGTCCGAATAGTCGCGATAGCCGCTGTCGCGCCGGTGCGGTGTGAGAAGGCCCTCGGCCTCGTAGTACCGCAACATCCGCACGCTCACGCCGCTGCGCTCGGAAATCTCGCCAATCTGCATTTCCGGTTCCGTTCCCCCTTGACCCTGACAGCGTTGTGAGGGTGCAGGAGATTGCATGACGGATCAAGACGGAGACCGGAACAATGTCGAAAACCGAGTATGTTCAGTTGGGTGATGCGCAGGTCGGATATCGCGACAGTGGCGGGGGAGCACCGCTTGTATTGGTGCACGGCACCGGCGGTGATGGCGAGGCAAACTGGGGCGAGGTCATTCGTCACTTGCCGGGACGGCGCATTCTGCGCCCCGATTATGCAGGCTCGGGGCTTACAACAGACCTGTCCGGGCGGCTGACACTGGATCGTCTGGCGGGACAGGTCCTGGCCACGGCCGATCACGCCGGTGTCGAGACTTTCGACCTCGTCGGCTTCTCTCTGGGGGCGGCTGTCGCCGTGCGCTTGGCCTCGCGGCATCCCGACCGTGTGCGACACCTGGTCAGTCTGGGCGGCTTTGTCACCGGGATGGACCCGCGCTCGCGCCTGCAGTTCGATCACTGGATCGACCTGGTGGCGCGGGATCGCGAGGCATTGGCTCGCCTGATCCTTCTGACGGGATTCAGTGCGGATTTTGTCGCGACAATGGGAGATCTGGAAGCCGTGGTGGAGCAGATGGTCGCTTCCACGAACTGGGATGGGATGGCGCGCCAGGCGGCTCTCGATAGAGAGGTCGACATTTCGGCGGATCTCGCCGAGGTGCGCGCGCCGACGCTGGTGCTCGGCAATCGCCTTGACCAGATGGTTCTTCCCTCTGCGTCCATCGCCCTTGCAAATGGCATCGCCGGCTCACGGCTGGGCTGGATCGAGGGGCCGCATCTTTCGCCGATGGAATGTCCGGTTGAGGTTGCCTCAGCGATACGGACCTTCCTCAAGGAAGCGAAGTGATACCCCATCTGTCGCCGGAGTGTGGTTCACGAGGCCGGAACAATAACCGCTTGACTTGGAGCGCACTCGAACCCCTAGCCTCGATTGCGTCTTGATGAGAGGCAGGTGCCATGAAAATCGGTGAACTCGCGAAACGCAGTGGTCTCACGGCCCACACCATTCGCTACTATGAACGGATCGGGCTGTTGCCCTTTGCGGATCGCGATGCCGGCGGACGACGCGACTACGACGCGTCGATCCTCGTCTGGATCGACTTCCTCGACCGGTTGAAGACCACCGGCATGCCCATCCGCGAGATGCTGTGCTACGCGGCATTGCGTGAGGAGGGCGAACACACCGGGCCGGAGCGGCGGCGCATCCTGGAAGCGCATCGCGAACAGGTGCGGGCGCACATGGCCGATTTGCAGGCCTACCTTCTCGTTCTCGACACCAAGATCGACACGTATGTCGAGGCGGAGAAAGGGACGCATTTCCATGACGATACAAAACACTTCCTCGAAGGAAAGCAGGTTGGAGCGCGGGCAGCGCGCTCTTGAGGCCATAGACGGCAAGGCAGGCCGGAACGTGATCGAGGCGCTGGCCGACATCGCGCCGGATTTCGCCACCTATCTGTTCGAGTTTCCCTTCGGCGATATCTACTCGCGCCCGGGCCTGTCGTTGCGCGACCGCGAGATCGCCACCATTGCCGCGCTGGCGGCGATGGGGACGGCACCTCCCCAGCTCAAGGTGCATATCGAGGCCGGATTGAATGTCGGCCTGAGCCGGGAGGAAATCACCGAGATCCTGATGCAGATGGCGGTCTACGCCGGATTTCCCGCCGCGCTGAACGGGCTCTTCGCGGCGAAAGAGGTCTATGCACTGAGGGAAGGTGGGGAGGAAGGGGCTTCAGTCTGAGCTTGCGCGTGATCGCCGCCCCGCAAGGGGCGGCCGTCCGCACTCCTCTGGCAAGGGAGCGACATGCCGAAGTAATTGCGGGCACCCGGGATCGACACACTGTCTGAGCGGAGCGGTGCCGCAAATCAAAGCCCCGGGGAATTGGTACCGGCCGCCGGTTGCCGAATATATTGGCTGTGGTTCGGGTGACGTGTATAGGTTCGCCAGGCTTCAGCCTCGGTTCGCGGAGCGAAGTACGTTCGCCGCGACGATGCAGTTTGATGAAAAGCAAGATGAAGAAATATCAGTCATACAAGATCTCCGTGGCGCCCATGATGGATTGGACGGACCGCTTTTGCCGTGCCTTCCACCGGCAATTGAGCGGCAATGCTCTGCTCTATACGGAGATGGTCGCGGGCGCTGCCGTGATCCACGGAGACCGTCAACGGCTGCTCGGTTTCCGCGATCTTGAGCACCCCGTCGCCTGCCAGCTCGGCGGTTCCGACCCGAAGGAACTGGCCGAGGCGGCGCGCATTGTCGCGGACTTCGGCTATGACGAAATCAACCTGAATGTCGGCTGCCCTTCCGATCGTGTGCAATCGGGGCGGTTCGGCGCATGCCTCATGCGCGAGCCTGACCTCGTGGGCGAATGCGTTTCGGCCATGAAGGCTGTCGTTTCGGTCCCTGTCACCGTGAAGTGTCGTATCGGTGTCGACGATCAGGATCCGGAACCGGCGCTCGACGCGATGGCTGACCGGGTGGTCGAGGCCGGCGTCGATGCGCTTTGGGTCCATGCACGCAAGGCGTGGCTGAAAGGGTTGTCGCCGAAGGAAAACCGGGACATCCCACCGCTCGACCATGACCGGGTCTATCGGCTCAAGCAGCGTCTGCCGGGCCTTTACATCGGAATCAACGGCGGGATCGCCGATCTGGACGAGGCTGAAGCGCATCTTGCCCATGTCGACGGGGTGATGCTCGGGCGTGCCGCCTATCATGATCCCTGGATCCTGGCACGAGTCGACAGCCGGTTTCACGGCGAAGAAGACCCCGTTTCAGACAGGGTCGAGGCAATCGAGCGGTTTCGTCCCATTGTCGAGGAGGAACTCGCGAAGGGCGCCCGCGCAAATCAGCTCATGCGCCACATGCTTGGCCTCTATCACGGCGTGCCGGGCGCACGCGCGTGGCGCCGGCGACTGACCGTCAATGCCGTCAGACCGGGTGCCGGGATCGAGGTGCTCGATGCGGCGATTGCCGAGATCGGACGGGGCGGGCTGGACAAAAGCGGCGAGGCGGGGCAGTTAGACCACACTAGGGCCGTCGCGCGGTAGCTCGCCGCCCGCGTCCTCCGGCACCTCTTCTCCCCATCCCTTGGCGAGCCATCCTCGGGGGCATTCATGGATTTGTCGTCTATCAACGGCGAGGTCATCGGCCTTGCTTTCGCGCTGCTGGCGTCGGGCGCCGTTGCCGGCCTTCTGGCCGGTGTCTTCGGCATTGGCGGCGGGGCGGTTCTGGTGCCCGTCCTGTTCCAGTTCCTGACCTGGCTGGGCGTCGACGAGTCCGTCCGCATGCATGTGTCGGTGGCGACATCGCTCGGCATTATCGTTCCCACGTCGATCCGCTCCTTCCTCGCGCACAAGAAGCGTGGTGCCGCGGATCTCGAACTCCTGAAGAGCTGGATCATTCCCGTGCCGGCCGGTGCCATTGTCGCGAGCTTTGTCGCCGCCTATGTTTCCGGCGACGAACTCAAGGCCATCTTTGCCGGCATTGCGGTCGCGGTCGGTCTCAGAATGCTCCTGAACCGCGAGAGCTGGCGGTTGGGCTCCGACATCCCCGGAAATCCCGTGCGTGCGATCTGCGGCATGCTGATCGGATTTTTCTCGACCCTGATGGGCATCGGCGGTGGCGTCATGAACAACACATTCATGACCCTGTTCGGCCGGCCGATCCATCAGGCCGTGGCAACCTCGTCGGGCACCGGCGTTCTGATCTCCATTCCCGGTGTGATCGGTCTCGTGTGGGCCGGCTGGGGACACCCGGACCTGCCTGCGTTCTCGCTCGGCTACGTGAACCTGCTCGGTGTCGCGCTGATCATTCCGATCACGACGTTTGCGGCGCCCTTCGGCGTCAAGATCGCCCATGCGCTGCCCAAGCGCGCGCTGGAGATCTTCTTCGGCCTGTTCCTGCTGAGCGTTGCGGCACGTTTCGCCTGGAGCCTTTGGGCCGGCTGAGGTCCCCTTCAGGACATACAGGCAAAGTCAGCCCCGGCCGGCCAGAAACTGGCCGGGGCGTTTCGTATCCAATGCGCGTGTCAGGGCTCGAGGATCAAACGATCCCCCTCGACACGCCAGCTTTTCAGCCGGTCCATGACGGACATGCCGAGGAGACTGGTTTCCAGGGCGCCGGGTCTGGCGACGAACGCGCGGATATTGTCCAGGCGCAGACTGTCTATGGAGAGATCGTTCACTCGGATTGCCGCCACCTGGCTGCGACCGTTCGCCGTGGAAACGGGGATCGTGTAGGAAAGCCGTCCGGTGTCGATGCCTGCGGCGCTCGCATCCTCGTTCCTGAGCGTCAGGGCAGAGGCTCCGGTGTCGAACAGAAACTCCACGGGAGCTCCGTTGACGGCACCTTGGATGCGGTAGTGGTTGCTCCTGTCGCGCATCACCGTGATCGTCCCGGACACGGGATCCGTAATCGCATATCCCGGCATCAGTGTTCCGACAATTCGCCGGCCGACCCCTTCAAGCTCGTGGCGGTAGGCGTAGCCGCCAACGAGAACCACGCCGATCAAAAGCCAGGAAAACACCGAACGGACGACGGCCGGCAGGGCGGGCGGACTGGCAATCATCGCGCCGCCGATCACAATCCCCAGTGCCAGAAGAGAGACGACCCGCGGCCCCATGTCCGAGGTCCATGTTTCTGCCCCCGGCATTGTATCGCCGAGCAGGAATGCCGCGACCGCGCCGACCATGATGATGATGAGAATGCCAAGCACCAGCGTGCCGAGAATGCCACCGCCGCGCATCACCCGGTCTCCCGAAGGCCCGTGAGGTCACGGGAGGGCAGGGCGTTCATGATCTCGCGGCGCTGTGCCGGCGTATAGCTTCCCCAGCCCGCGATTTCCTCGAGCGTGCGCAGGCAACCCGTACAGATGCCGCGCGACTGATCGATGCGGCAGACCTTGATGCAGGGTGTCTCGATCGTCGCGCTCATCTCGCCTCTTGGTCCGCGTTTCACGTCAGCGCAATCATCTGGGGTCTTGTCAGCGGCCGGACAAGGCCGTGATCGGTGCGGTGAGGATCTTCAGCGGAAATGTAACCGCCGCCTTGGCGGTGTTGCCGACAGCATCCACCGTCGTCTCGGTGGTGCCGACACGCCGCTCGAGCCTGAGCGACGAGAGGGCCTGCCGCAGTTCTGGTGCGGCCTGGGCGATTTGCGCGAACTTGCCGTGGTTTGCGGCGTCCCCCGCCTTCACATCCGTGAGGTCGATGACGACGGCACCGAGCCGCGCGAGTTCTTCCTCGTCCTGATAGGAGCCAAGACGGCCCGACCCGCCGGCGAGCAGGTTGGACGCCTTCAGTGCACGGTCATCCTTCGAAACGAGGATGACGAAAGGCTTCGGCGGCTTGCCCATGCGCTCCATCTGCGCCCGGAACACGTCGATGTCGAGATCGGGAGCCGCCATTGCGATGATGCCGATCTTGGACTGGGGAAGCGGGCGTCCGGAGATGCGGATCTGACGCATCGTCTCGGTCAGCACCCAGTTGCCCATCGAATGGGCGAGGATGTTGATTTTCTCCGCCCTGGATGCGGCAAGCGTCCGCAGCGTGCGTTCCAGTCCGTCACGCGCGATCGTCGCGCTGTTCGTGTCATACAGATAGTCGGTGACATTGCCTCCCGACGCCCAGGTGAAGAGAACCGGCACCTGGGGCAGCTTGGAATCATGCTTGAGCTGAACCATCCGGTAGAGCGCTTCCGGGAAGCGGGTGTTGAACCCGTGCACGAAGACGAATACCGAGCGCTGTCCCTTGGGGCGCTTCAGCAGTTCCCGGTCGAGGGCCGCGACGAAGCCCGCATCGTCCAGATAGCTGGCGCTGCGCAATGTATAGTCCGTTGCGGGATCGCCGGGAGGAATGCTCGCCCATTCGATCTTGCCGGGAACATGCGTCGGGGGCACGGAAACCGTCGCGATCGCATGGTCGAGTTGATCGGCGCGGCCGCGTGAGAAGATGGTCGCCGGCGCTTCCGCCCGCTTTCGGGTGGTTGCGACAAGCACGGTGTGATCCGTGGCGCCCGAAAGCGGCTTGTCGGATATCTGCAGGCTGCCATCGCCCGGACGCACCGCGCAGGCAGCAAGCACGATCAGCATCGCGGAAAGAAGGCCGATGCGCCTGACGTGGCGCATTGCGAACGCGCCGGTCCCGGTTTGGTCTCTCGTCATTCGGCTCTACATCCCGAACGGTCGTCCCGTGGTGTGAAGGATTGGTTCTGTCCAAGTATCTCGGCCAGCCTGCGGTCGTCTGTGCTTATCACAGGTATCTGCGTTCGGCACTCATCCCGTCGCGGGCTCAAGCGCCAGTCCTGCAAGAAGCGCGACGAGGGCGATCTGCTGGCAGGCACCAAGAACGTCTCCCGTTTGACCGCCTATCTTTGCAAGCGCAAGGCGGCACAGCCCGAATGTCAGAAGGCCTGTGGCAAGGAGTGCGGCCGCGAGCGGAACGGGGCCCGTGAAAGCCGGGAGCGGGGCCAGTGCGGTAAGGCCGATACCAAGGGCCACCACGGCAGCGAACTTGCCGGGTTTTCCGCAGGCGGCAGACAGCCCGTCGGGCCGGGCAGGCGGCAGAGACGACCAGAGGACGATCATGGCGGAGCGGGAGGCTGCTTCAGCCCCCAGCAGGGCAAGGCCGGCTCCCGCAATCCCGAAACGCTCCAGAAGGGCGGCCAGAAGCGAGGCGCGCAGGCCGACACCGATCACGAGTGCCAGGGTTCCGAAAGCGCCAATTCGGCTGTCCTTCATGATCTCCAGCCTGCGTTCACGCGTCGAGGCGCCAAAGAACCCGTCGGCGATATCCGCGAGACCATCCTCGTGCAGGGCGCCGGTCACCGCCATGCAGACGCCAATCGTGACAAGCGCGACCGCCAATGGGGGCAGGCCGCTCGCGGCCAGGACACAAAGTGTCAGCGCCCCGGGAAGAGCGAGGATCACGGCCGCGACGGGTGTCAGGGCGCCGGCTCTGGGGAAGGCCGGCAGCGCGGCCGGATCGTCAAGTCGGCTCAGGCGCGGAACGGGAACGCGGGAAAAGAACCTCAGGAGCGCGGCGAGGTCCGCAATCATCCGGGAGGGCGAAAATGGGGAGCCGGATGCTTGTGTCGTTTCGGCGCGCTCCATTTTGTCCTCATGCGACTTTGCGATGCGTTGCATGACGGTTTATAGATCGGCGCCCGTCAGGCGCCAATGCCCGCCTTGCCGAGATCGATCGGAGCCTTCCATATGTCCCTTTCTTCGTCCGCCTTGCCCTTCGACGACATTCGCAATCTGGTGCGCCAGATGCCTGGTCCGGACGAGGAGGCGATTGCCGAGGTCCGCGCGCGCGAGGTGCAGCTTACCAAGCCGGCAGGCTCGCTCGGTCGTCTGGAGAGCCTTGCGGAGTGGGTTGCCGCCTGGAGTGGTCGCGGCAAGCCGCGCATCACGCGTCCGGTGGTGGCGATCTTTGCCGCCAATCACGGCGTCGCCGAGCGCGGTGTGTCGGCTTTTCCCGCCAGTGTGACGCGCCAGATGGTCGAGAATTTTTCCGCTGGCGGTGCCGCGATCAACCAGCTTTGCATCGCCCACGATCTGGGACTGAAGGTGTTCGACCTGGCGCTGGACCTGCCGACGCCCGACATTGTCGAGGAGGACGCCTTCGACGAGGCGAACTGCGCCGCGACGATGGCGTTCGGCATGGAGGCGGTTTCCGGTGGCACCGACCTTCTCTGCATCGGCGAGATGGGCATCGGGAACACCACGGTCGCTGCAGCGGTTCTGTCAGGCCTTTTCGGAGGCACGCCAGGCGATTGGGTCGGTCCGGGAACGGGCGTCGATGACGACGGCATGGCGCGCAAGCGTGAAGCGGTCGAGGGAGCCGTCGCGCGCATCGCCGGCACTCGCGATCCCCTGGAAGTGCTGCGCCGTGTCGGCGGGCGCGAAATCGCGGCCATGTCCGGAGCCGTTCTGGCCGCCCGGCTTCAGCGCATCCCCGTGATCGTCGACGGTTTCGTCGCGACCGCCGCCGTGGCCGTTCTCCACGCGATGGACCCTTCGGCGCTCGATCACTGCATCTTTGCCCATCGGTCCGCCGAGTCGGCACACGGCCGCGCCCTGGAGCACATGGGCAAGGAACCGCTGCTCGATCTCGGAATGCGCCTTGGGGAGGGGACCGGCGCCGCGCTTGCGGCGGGCATTGTCAAGGCGGCGGTTTCGACCCACACGGGCATGGCAACCTTCGCGGATGCGGGCGTGGCCGGAAAGTCCCCCGTTTGATCAGGCTTCCGAGCACGTACTCCGAAAGGCGCTCGGTGTCTTTCCGGTAACGCGCAGAAACTCGCGGTTGAAGTTCGACTTGGTGTTGAAGCCGCTCGCGAGCATCGCGGCGGTAACGTTCTCGCCCTGGCCGAGCAACTCGCATGCGTGGCGGATGCGACGAGCGTTTACCTGGCGCGAGATATTCTCCCCGGTGGTGCGGTTGACGGCCGCCGAGAGAACCTTTGCCGGAAGGCCAAGTCGTCTTGCGAGCCGGGCAAGCGTCAGGTCCGGGTCCAGGAAGACCCTTTCCTCATTCATCAGCGTATCGAGGCGAGCGACGATCTCGAGATCATCCGGATCCGTGGTGCGCGGTGCGGTCGCGGTGTGCCGCTCGTCCGGCGCGGTGCTCGCGTCCTCACGCTCAGGGCGTCCACCGACGAGGGCCAGGAGCCCGATCGACAGCAGGGCGAGGGACGATACCAGACTGACAATGAGAGGACGCAGCCATGCCAGCCCCTCGTGGAGTGCGTAGGCAATGGCCGCGTCACTGACCGCTGACAGGATCAATGCCGCCCCCACGGCCTGCCAGATCCGCGATGGCAGGGCGCCTTGTCCAAGACTGGCGAGGGGCAATCCGGTTCCGCTGCCCGCCTGAACCAGGATCGCACCGCCGTAGCCGACGAAAATGATCACCAGCACCGCGTCCGGCAGAAGCGGTGAGCCGCTTTGCCCGACAAGCAGTGCCGGCAGAAGCAGCAGTGGTGTGAGGAGGTGCACGAAGTCTCGCGGCCAGCGGGGCGCGCTCACCGCCGCTTGCCGGAAAGCAAGATAGGCGAGGGGAGGCACGGATGCCGCCGTTACCGGCTGCAGGAACAGAAGCTCCCTCACGCCGTAGTGCTGCACAAGGGAAATCACCACGCCCTGGAGCGCGGCCACGCCGAGAAGCACGGGGAACAGACGCGGTCCTTCGCGAAGCAACGCCGCCCGCGCGGCGAGGAAGGCAAGAACCAGTGCAACGGCAAGCGGAATGGGCAAGAGGAGCATTCTGACGTCTTCATGTGGGTGTGCGGACTTGGGCAGCATGAGGTCCTGAAACGGTTTTGACGTCGTCCTCTATCCGGTTCGAGGACGCAACCGGAGAATTGTCGGCGCTTCCTGTGCAGGTGTTTGACCTGGAGAAGTCCGATGTCCTTCAAATCCGCCGTTGCATTTGCTCTTGCCCTGTCGTTCGTGGCGCCGATCCCGGTGAAAGCGGACCTGCTCGATCTTCCCGGCTATGACCGGATGGATGTTCCCGCACGCCATCGAGCGCAACCGCTCGCAGTGTCCCTATGGTATCCCGCCGGACGTGCAACCTACCCCGTGACCATTGGCGAGAATGTCATCTTTTCCGGTGAGAAGGCCCTTGTGGGTGCGGCTGTCGCGGATGGTCGCCACCCGCTGGTTCTGCTGTCCCACGGCTCCGGAGGCGCGATGGACGGACTGGCATGGCTTTCCGCGCGGCTGGCGCGGCGAGGGGCCATCGTCGTGGGCGTCAATCATCCCGGTACCACAACAGGCGATTCCTCGCCGCGCCGCACGCTTCGCCTCGCGCCCCGTGCCGCTGATCTTGCGGCCGCGCTGGATGCCGTTCTCTCGGACCCGCAACTGGCTGGATATGTCGACCGGGACCGGATTTCCGCACTCGGCTTTTCGCTCGGAGGAAGCACGGTACTCGGACTGGGCGGTCTCAGGTTCGATGCGGATGCCTTTGCCGCTTACTGCGAAAAGGTTGGTCGGGTCTCGCAGGATTGTGCCTTCTTCGAAAAAGGCGGCGTGAACCTGCGTCAGATTCCGGAGAGTTTTTCCGCCGACATGCTCGACGTTCGCTTCTCGAGGATCGTTTCCGTCGATCCGGGCCTCACGTATGCGGTGCAACCCGAAAGCCGCGAGCGTGTCCGGGCAAGCATCCTGTTCGTGAATCTCGGCGATGAGAACATCTGGCCGGCGGTCGATGTGAGCGAGAGAGGAAGCGGTCTCGCCGGACGGCTTTCGGATGCATGGCGGGAGGTGATCGCGCCGGCGCATCACTTCACATTTCTTGCGGTGTGCAAGGAGGGGGGCGGCGGACCGGCTTCGCGCGTGGGGCGACGATCCGATCTGCGACGATCCCGAAGGAACCGACCGTGCCGAGACCCATGAAAAGGTCGCCGACGCCGTCGCGGCGTTTCTGGACCTCCCGGGGCGATAGGCGAGCCGGACCGTACCGGTCTCACGACGCCTTGCGCAGGAGCCTTGCGGCGGCACGCCGCCGCTTCGGCTCGGCCGCTGTCGGGGCTTCGTCGAGCGCGGGCATTGCCTCGAGCACCCGCGACGCGGGGAAGGTGACAAGCACTTCGGTGCCCTCGCGCAGGCGGGACTTGAGATCGAACGTGCCACCATGCATCTGCACCAGCGCCTTGACGATCGGCAGGCCGAGGCCCGTTCCCGCTTCCGCGCTCTTGATGGCGATGGCCCCCTGACCGAACGCCTGCATGACGATGGGGATTTCGTCCTCGGGAATGCCGGGACCGTTGTCGCGGATGGACACATATTGTCCGCCACCGGCGGTCCAGCCAGCCTTAATGAGCACTTCGCCGCCGGTCGGGGTGAACTTCACCGCGTTGGACAGCAGGTTCAGAAGAACCTGCCTCACGGCGCGCTCGTCGGCCCAGATGCGCGGAAGCTCCTTCTCGATCGCTTCGCTGATCGTGATGGTCTTCTTGTTGGCCCTGATCTGCATCATGCTGTGGCAGTCGCCCAGGATCGCGGCCAGATCAACGGCTTCTTCGCTCAGTTCGTAGCGTCCTGCCTCGATGCGCGAAAGGTCGAGGATCTCATTGATGAGATTGAGAAGGTGCTCGCCCGATGAGTGGATGTCGCCGGCGTAGTCCCGGTAGGTCGGGTTCTCGAGCGGGCCCAGAAGCTCGTTCTTCATGACCTCCGAAAAGCCGAGGATCGCATTCAGCGGCGTGCGCAGTTCATGGCTCATGGTTGCCAGAAAGCGGGACTTGGCCAGATTGGCTTCCTCGGCCCGGCGCCGTGCCTCGTCCGAGATCGCCTTGGCCTGTTCCAGTTCGCTGATCAGATGATCCTTTTCCGCACGGAAGGCGAGCATGGTCAGCGTCGAGGCATGAAGCTGGTTGCCGAGCATCACGAAGAAGCCCTGCGCGCCGATGGCCATGGCCATCATGGCGTAGTGGATCGCGGTCTGCTGGTTGAGAAACGAAACTACGATCGCGATCGTGATCGGCAGAGTTCCGGCTAGCAGCGCACGTGGCAGGCTCGAGGAAAGCATGGTCAGCATCGCGATGACGATCAGCATCGTCGCGAACTGGAAGATTTCGGAGCCATCCTGGTTCGTCGTCGTCGATTGCAGCAGGAAGAAGCCCGCCCACGTCAGGCCGTAGAGCAGGTCGCCCGCGATCATCTGCCGCCGCCAGGATGCCAGGGTCTGGCTTCCGGCGGCCTCGCGTTCGAAGCGCCTGCAGGCCATCATCAAAAGGACATGGGCGATGAGCGAGAACGCGAGCCAGCCGGCAATCACGGCCGGCTGCATCCAGAGAAGCGAGATGCCAGCAACGATCATGGAGAACAGGGGAAGGGCGATCGCCGCGCTCAGCCTGTTCTTGGTAAAGGTGAGCAGGAGGTCGTATTCGAAGTTGGGCTGCACGCCGTCGACCGATGCGAGGCGCTCGCGCGCGCTGCGCACCGTTTTCGCGACGTCCCGGCGTCGCTGTGCCCGCTCGCTGTTGGAGGCGGTTCGGGCATCGCCGTTACGTGTCTCGTCGCTAGCCATATGATTCCCGGACGAACCCTTGCCAGGTCTTTGACCCGATCACTTGAACTCGCCCCATCATGGTCACCAACTCTTAATAAGCGGCTCAAGGACATGGTTAACAATGCGTAGCGAGGTCGAGCGCGGCGACGAAAGGGACGGGCGCATGAAGGATGCCGAGGACGAAAGCCGGGGCGTCGTGGTGCGGGGAGACCCGGCGCTGGTCGACCTGGGAAAAAGGATCTCGGACTGCAGGCAATGTGTCCTGCAGCCGGAGAGACAGCCGCTGCCTCATGAGCCACGCCCGGTCTGCGTCCTGTCCTCTCATGCGCGCATTGCAATTTGCGGGCAGGCGCCGGGTACCCGGGTTCATGCCTCCGGGCGGCCCTTCACCGATCCCAGTGGCGACCGCTTGCGGGACTGGCTGGGGATCGGGCCGGAGGTTTTCTACGATCCGTGCCGGGTTGCCATCGTGCCGATGGGCTTCTGTTTTCCTGGTCTGGATGCCAAGGGAGGCGATCGCCCGCCGAGGTCGGAGTGTCGAAAGCTCTGGCATGACCGGGTGTTCGAGGCCATGCCGAATGTCGGGCTGCGCATCGTGATCGGATCGTATGCCCAAGCCTATCATCTCGGCGAGCATCGCCGGAGCACACTGAGCGCCACCGTGGCCGACTGGCGCGAAGTGCTGGCCGCGACACGCAAGGAAGGCCGGCCTGCCATCGCGCTGCCTCATCCCTCATGGCGCAACAATGCCTGGCTCAGAAGAAATCCTTGGTTCGAGCAGGAGTGCCTGCCGGTGCTGCGTGAAGAGGTTGCCGCACTTCTTGGAGAGGCGTGAGCCAAACACGCGCCGCCCCCTCTCACGGAGAGGAGGCGGCGGCGGGTCTGCGGGCGTGTGGTCGCTCGTAGCCTTGGGAGCGTTGTCGAGTCTCGGGCGTCAGCCCGCGAGGTCGTTCAGGAACGCCTTGATGTCGTCCATCATGGTTCGCTCGGATGCCATGGGCAGGCTCTCGTCCTGAGACCAGCCGACCATGCTGTCGTCGTAGAGCGACACGTTCTCGTAGCCGAGAAGCTCATGCAGGACGAACCAGTTGGTTGCCGCCCAGTGGCCGGTGTTGCAGTAGGAGACCATCTCCACGCTCTTGTCCGCGAGGTTCTCTGGGACGAGGCTTGCGATGGTCGCCGTGTCCTTCAGTCGCCCGGCCTTGTCGTCGTAGAACGTTGCCTGGTCGAGGTTGACCGCGCCGGGAATGCGTCCGAAGCGGGTCGCCTTGGAATGCTTGCCCTTTCCTGAGAACTGGGCGGCCGGACGTCCGTCAATCAGGACGGTCGAGGAGTTCATGCGACGCGCAACGTCCGAGGTCGCCGAGAGGTAAGAGGCGCGCGGTTCGGCGATGAACATGTCTCCGATAGGCGCAACGGGGCCGGTTTCCAGATCTCGCTTCTCTTCCGTCCAGCGGCGGTGACCGCCATCGAGGATCGCGACGTCGTCGTGGCCCAGATACTTCAGCGTCCAGTAAATGCGCGCGGCGGCGCCAAACTCGCTGCTGTTGCCGCCGGCGGGGACGATCACGACGGTCTTGCCGTCCGCGACACCCAGTTCGGAGAGGGCCGCTTCGAGCTTTTCCACGGACGGAAGCACGCCGACAACGCTCTCGCGGTCGGTACGCCAGTATCCGGGATATTCGCTCCAGAGCGCCCCCGGGATATGCCCGGCAAGATAGTCCTTCTTGCCGGAACCCGCGAACGGAGATCGAATGTCGAGAACGACCATATCCGGTTCGCCGATGTGCTCCGCGAGCCAGTCGGTGGAAACGAGCGGCGTAATGTTGGAGGCCGCCGCGACTGGCGTGACGGCGAGCGAAACGGCGAGGGCGACAAGGCCCGCGACCTTGCGAAGGGCGTACATGGGAAAACTCCCTGAAATGCTGATTTTCAAGGAGTGAGTTGACATCGGATTGAAAAAGCGGCAAGCGAAATCAGGCTAGATATTGGAAGAAAAATCCAAATTTCTCCACTATGAAGGGCCTTGAAGAAAATCGGCTTCGTTGGATCGGATTTCATTGGAAAATGAATCCTGTCACTGCAGCCCAACGCAGGACTCGATCATGATCGATCGCATAGACCGACGCATTCTCTCGATCCTCCAGGAGGATTGCACCATTCCCGTTGCCGAGGTCGGGCGGCGCGTCGGGCTGTCGACCACGCCCTGTTGGCGCCGCATCCAGAAGCTTGAAGAGGATGGTGTCATCAAGCGCCGGGTCGCCATCCTCGATCCGCGCAAGGTCAACGTGAAGGTGACGGCCTTCGTGGCGATCACCACCTCGCGGCACAATGACGACTGGCTGCGCAAGTTTGCCGATGTGATCTCGGAGTTCCCGGAAGTCATCGAGTTCTATCGCATGGCGGGACAGGTCGACTATCTGCTGCGCGTCGCGGTGCCGGATATCGAGGCCTACGACGCTTTCTACAAAAGGCTGATCGCCAAGATCGATATTTCGGATGTGTCGACTTCCTTCGCGATGGAGCAGATCAAGTCGACCAGCGAACTGCCGCTGGCCTATATCCCGACCGAGAAGCCGCGAACGGAGCGTGAGAGCTGAGACGTCTGCCTTGCTTCACATTCGAAATTCTTAATATGTAGTGGTGTCGGCTCCTTGCAGCCGGTATCATTTCCGGAAGTGGCGAATGCGCCGTGTTTCGGCATCGGAAGCGAAATCGGGAGGGCTGATCATGCGGAAGGAAGCAGGGCGATGGATGCGTCAGGTGGCTTTCTCCGGGGTGCTTTGCGCGCTTGCACCGGCGGCCTTCGCGCAATCGGCTCCCGAACTGCCTGAGGGGGTCGTGTCGCATACGGTCGAGCGGCCCTACGACGACGTTCGCTTCGACATGGAAAACGCGATCATCAATCGCGGGCTGGTCATTGATCACGTCTCGCATATTGGCGAAATGCTCGCTCGAACCGGAGCGGATGTCGGATCGGACAAGGTCGTGTTCGCCAATGCGGATGCGATGATGTTCTGTTCCGCCCGGCTGTCGCGCGCGGCCATGGAAGCGTCGGCGGGCAATATCGCCTTCTGCCCCTATGTGGTCTTTGCCTTTGAGACACCGGACGCACCGGGTCGGGTGACTGTCGGCTTTCGGAAGCTGGAAGAGACCGGGTCCGATGCCTCGCGCAAGGCGCTTGCGGATGTAAACGCGCTGCTTTCGGAGATCGTCGCGGAAGCGGCGGGGGAGGAGCGCGAAATGTGAAACGCCCGGCACTCGTGTCCCGGGCGTTTCGTGCGTCCTGAAGATACCCTGCCGTCCAAAGCGGCTATTTGGCGCTGGCGTTTTCCAGCCGGGCGATCAGGCTCGATGTATCCCAGCGGTTGCCGCCCATGGCCTGGACCTCGGCATAGAACTGGTCCACCAGGGCGGTCACGGGAAGCCGGGCCCCGGTCTCGTTCGCGGTCTTCAGGCAGATGCCCAGATCCTTGCGCATCCAGTCGACGGCAAAGCCGTAGTCGAACTTGCCGTCACGCATGGTTTCCCAGCGGTTTTCCATCTGCCAGGACTGCGCGGCTCCCTTGGAGATGACGCCGATCACCTTCTCGACGTCGAGATCGGCGCTTTTCGCGAAGTGGATCGCCTCGGAGAGGCCCTGAACGAGACCGGCGATGCAGATCTGGTTGACCATCTTGGCGAGCTGTCCGGCGCCCGAGGGTCCCATCAGTCCAACCATCTTCGCAAAGCAGTCGATCACGGGTTTGGCAGTGTCGAAGGTCGAGTTGTCGCCGCCGACCATGACCGTCAGGGCGCCATTCTCGGCACCGGCCTGACCGCCGGAAACCGGGGCGTCGAGGAAGGCGAAGCCCTTTTCCGCCGCCGCGGCCGAAAGTTCGCGTGCGACCTCGGCCGAAGCGGTCGTGTTGTCGATGAAGATCGCGCCGGGCTTGATCGTCGAGAAGGCACCGTCAGGACCGGTTGTCACGGCGCGCAAGTCCTCGTCATTGCCGACGCAGCAGAAGACGAAGTCGCAGTCGCGGGCGGCTTCCGCCGGCGTCTTCGCGTGGCTTCCGCCGAATTCCGAGACCCACTTCTCGGCCTTTTTGGCCGTGCGGTTGTAGACCGTCACGTCATGTCCGCCGCGGGTCTTCAGGTGACCGGCCATCGGATACCCCATGACCCCAAGACCGATGAATGCAACCTTCGCCATCGCGCTTCATTCCCTATCTGGTGAGCTTTTGTGCTGTTTCGGGAGGCGGGCGAAGGCCGTGGCCCCGCCCGTCATCCGCTCACCATCCTGTTTAGCGCATCGGCCCTCTGATGTCAGGTCACCCGACGCCTTGCCGTATCCGTTCCGCGGACCGGCGCAAGGGGCTTCGCATCAAGCGGGGTCGGGCGGGGTGCCCGCGTTCCCCCGTGCGGCGCTCCTGCTTCACGGAGGGTTGCGATCATCATGGTATCTGCAAGAATGGTAATCATCCGTCCTGCCTCCTGCATGTTTGAAACTGGCTGAAACATGCCGCTCCACATTCATTCAGGCGAGTCAGGAAGATCTTTCATATGTTAGATGAGATTACATATGGACTGGACGCACCTGCCGCCGCTGTCGGCACTCCGTGCTTTTGCGACCGTCGCGGAGGAGGGGACGCTTTCGGCGGCCGGCCGCCGTTTGAACGTCAGTCATGCCGCCATCAGCCAGCAGGTGCGCTCGCTGGAGGACTGGTTCGGGTGCAGGCTGGTGCGCCGGGAAGGGCGCGGTGTTTGCCTGACCGATGAAGGCAGGCAACTCGCCGGGCATCTCGACACGGCCTTTCGCGGTATCCGCAAAGCGGTTGATGAGCTTTCGCAGGCCGGGCAGGCGCGTCCGCTTCAGGTCACGATGACGCCATCCTTCGCCGTGCATTGGCTGATGCCGCGCCTGTCGGAGTTTCGCCATCTGCACCCGGGGATCGAACTGAGCATGAATCCGACGGGCGAGATCGTGGATCTCCAGCCGGGGGGGATCGATCTGGCGCTTCGCTACGGCTCCGGCGAATGGCCCGGGCTGGAGTCCGAGGCACTCATGCACACACCGACCGTCGTGGTCGCGGCCCGGGGTCTCGTTGGAGACCGCGTTTTCGATGACCCGTCCAGCCTCGCGGACTTTCCCTGGATGCAGGAATACGGCACGGACGAGATCTCGGCATGGTTCGAGAGCCAGGGAGTCCGTACGCCGCCCCAGATCGATATCACCCACATGCCAGGCTACATGCTGCTGGAGGGGCTCCGGAACGGGGATGGCATCTCGATTGCCTCGAAGGCCTTCATCCAGCCACTCATCTCCTCGGGAGCGCTTCGCGTCCTCTTCGAGAAGAAGGATCCGGGCTACGGCTTTCACATGGTGACGTTGCCCGGAGTTAAGCGGGCCCCGCTGAAGGTCTTCATGTCCTGGCTGCGGGCGCAGGCGTCTCGCGACGGGGCGTCTCGCGACGGATTGCGGGCGGCGGGTGATGCCGCCGCGCACTCCGGAGGGTGAGGTTCATTCGCCAGCGGCGAGGGGCGACAGTGCATGCATCAGGTCGGCGATCAGGTCGTCGGCGCTTTCGATGCCGACCGACAGGCGTATCAAGCCCTCGGGAATGCCGCTTGCATCGCCCTCGATCGTGCGCCGGTGCTCGACCAGACTTTCGACGCCACCGAGCGAGGTGGCCCGTTTGATCAGCTTGAGCCGTCCCACGACACCAAGTGCGTCCTGTGCGCTGCCCTTGGTGATGAAGGACATGAGGTAGCCGTATCCGTCATGCATCTGCCGGGTCGCCAGAGAATGCCCCGGATGGGTCGGCAGCCCGGGATACAGGACGGTCTCGACCATTGGGTGGGCCTGAAGCGCTTCGGCAATCGCCTGGGCATTCGAGCACATGCGTTCGATGCGGAGCGAGAGGGTCCGCAGGCCGCGCAGCAGAAGATAGGCTTCGAAGGCCGGCAGCACCGCTCCGGCGTCGTGGCGTTCCTCGCGGATGAACTTCCAGGCATCGCTGTCCGCGTCGCGGCAGGAGATGACTCCGGCCAGAACATCCGAATGACCGTTCAGGGCCTTGGTCGCGGAATGGAGAACGAGATCGGCACCAAGCTCCAGCGGGCGCATGAGAATCGGTGTTGCGGCGGTCGCGTCCACGGCGGTCACGGCCCCCGCATTGCCGGCGACCTTGGCAATCGAGGCGATGTCCGCCATGCCGAGATAGGGATTTGACGGCACCTCGATCAGCACCAGCGCAGGGCCGCTTTCGCTGATCGTTTCGCAGAAACGTTCCGTGTCGGTCGCGTCAGCCTCGATCAGGGCGATGCCTGCGTGCTGGCAGTGCTTGCGCAGCCACAAGGTGGTTCCCCAATAGATGCCCGACTGCACGAGGATTGTTTGCTCGGGGCGGACCATGCGCACCGTCGCGGCAATGGCTGCCATGCCGGAGGCAAAGAGACGTGCCTCCGCGCCGCCCTCCAGATCCGCGATCAATGCCTCCGTCTGGCGGGTCAGGTCATTGTCGTCGCGTGAGTAGAGGTGCGAGGGGCTCGTGAGCCGATAGCTTTCGTCGCGTGCGAAGGTCGTTGCCGTCTGTATCGGCGGGACCACGGCTCCGGTCTGCGGATCGATGCCACCGCCACCGTGGGCAAGGCGGGAGGCGGGCGAAATCTTCGCGTTGCGAGGGGCTTGCATTTTATCGGTCCGGTGAAGACCGCACGGCGTGCGGCAGGTTGGCCCCGCAGGCACGCGCGTCGGTCAAGGTGGGTTTCACTGCCCAGATAAAGCATGTTTGACCGACGCGCGAAACAGGCCGGTGCTGTCGGGGGCCTTCATCAGCGACGCACAAGGTGCCTGGTCAGGCGCTTTTCCAACTGGTCCCAGATCCGGCGCAGGGTCTCCACGATCAACAGGTAGAGGACGGCTGCCCAGATATAGGCCTGGAAGTCGTAGGTGCGCGAGAAGGACCGCCCCGTCACGCCCATGATGTCGTAGATCGTGATGATCGAGGCAATGGCGGAGCCCTTGATCATCAGGATCAGCTCGTTGCCGTAGGGCCTCAGCGCCACGATCATGGCCTGGGGCAGGATGATCTTGCGCAGGGTGACAAGGCGTCCGAGCCCCAGCGCCTTTGCCGCCTCCCACTGACCGCGGTCTATGTTGCGGATGGCGCCGCGCAGGATTTCCGCCTGATAAGCGGAGGTGTTCAGGGAAAAGGCGAAGATCGCGCAGTACCAGGCATCGCGAAAGAACCACCACAGTCCGGCATCCTTCAGGAGCGGCTGGAAGCTGCCGGAACCGTAGTAGATCAGGAAGGTCTGGGCGATGAGTGGTGTGCCGCGAAAGAAATAGACGTAGGCGAAGGCCGGCACGGCGAGAAGAGCGTTGCGCGAGGCCCGGGCCAGGGCTACGGGAATCGAGATCACCGCTCCGATCACCATGGAGGCGCCGACAAGTGTCAGTGTCGTAAGGACACCGTCCTCATAGCGCTGCCAGTAGTTGGCCAGAAAGTCTCCGCCGATACGGCCGCCCAGATAGGTCAGCAGCCAGATGCCGGCGACGATCCAGAGCGCCATCAGAACATTGCCGGTGATCCGCGTGGCCGACCAGCGCCGCGCGGGTGCCGGAGGTGGCGGGGCAGGGGGCAGAGACGCCTTCTGGACATAGGCGGTCATCGGCGGACCTCCCCGCGTCCGCTCCAGCGTTCGATCCGCGAGAGGCCGACGGAGGAGACAATCGCGAGCGCGAGGTAGATGAGGCACGCGAGCCCGTAAAAGAGGAAAGGCTCCTTTTCGACGCGCGCGGCAACACCCGTCCAGCGCAGGAGATCGTTGAGGCCGACGATGGAGACCAGTGCCGTATCCTTGAGCAGGATCAGCCAGAGATTGCCGAGCGCGGGAAGGGCAAGGCGGATGAGTTGCGGCAGGATGATGAGGCGCATCGTCTGCGAGCGGTTCAGGCCGAGAGCGAATCCGCCCTCATACTGACCCTGCCGAATGCCGCGAAATGCCGAGAGAAACGCTTCCGAGGCGTAGGAGGAAAACACCACCGCGAGTGCCACCATCCCCGCGACGAAGGAGTTCACGTCGAGACTGGCTTCCGGGTTGAAGATCCTGACCATCTGGTTCAGCAGGATCGGGACGCCGTAGTAGACGAGGAACAGTGTCAGAAGCTCGGGAAGACCGCGAAAGATCGTGGTGTAGATGTCTGCGGCGGCCCTGAGGGAGCGTTCCGGGGATTGCTTCGCAAGTGCAATCAGGAACCCGAGCAAAAGACCAAGCGGCAGCGTGGCCACCGCGAGGCTGATCGTGACGAACACGCCATACGCGATTTCGTCGCCCCAGCCGTTCGGGCCGAAGGACAGGAGTGTGAGTGCTTCGTTCATCGGGCCGGGTCGGTTGGCCGGACCGGTTCCGGACCATGGAGGTCCGGAACCGGTCGCTCAGCGGTGCGGACGGCTTGGAAACGGCGAATGCTGGAAATGCGGTCGGGCGGCGTACATCACGTCATCCGGGGACCGGGAATGGTCCTCGATGAACGTCCTGCCGTCCCGACCGCGCTTCCGCTATCAGTCGCCGTAAACGTCGAAGTCGAAGTACTTTTTCTGAACCTCGGCATACTTGCCGTTCTCGCGGATCGCCTTGATGGCGTCGTTGAACATGGCCTTCAGGTCGTCCTCGCCCTTGCGAATGGCGATGCCCACACCCTCACCATTGATGACGGGATCCGGTGTGAGCGTTCCCAGCAGCTTGCAGCAGGCGCCGTCGTCCGTTCCCAGCCACTCCGACAGCACCACGACATCATCGATGACCGCATCGAGGCGGCCCGAGGAAATGTCGAGCTTGTACTCGTCCGGTGTCGGATAGAGCTTCAGCTCCGCGTCGGGAAGCTTGGCCTCTGCATAGTTGGAATGGGTCGTCGAAGACTGGGCGCCCAGCAGCTTGCCGTCGAGAGCGGCAGCGGTCGCCTCGGTGATGTCGCTGTCCTTCGGGACGGCGATCGCCGGAGGCGTATTGTAGTACTTGTTGGTGAAATCGACTTCCTTCTTGCGCTCCTCGGTGATCGACATGGAAGCGATGATGGCGTCGAACTTGCCGGCGTTCAGGGCCTGGATGATGCCGTTCCAGTCCTGCGTGACGAACTCGCATTCAACCTTCATCTGCTCGCAAAGCGCCTTGGCGATATCCACGTCGAAGCCGGTCAGCGTGCCGTCGGAAGTCAGATAGTTGAACGGGGGATAGGCTCCCTCCGTCCCGATACGCACCTTGGTCCAGTCCTTGGCCTGCGCACCGCTCACGGCACCGAAAATCATGGCCGCGACTGCTGCAATCTTCATGAGACGCATGTGTTGTTCCCCTGTGGTCCCTCGATTTTTCGTGGAACGGCTTCGCGTTCCTTCGAGCTTTCATATTCCCACCATCCCCGAAGGAAGTTCAATAGCCTTACGTTGGGGAGCGTGTTCATTTTTTCAGGGGATGAAAGTTTCTCCGTTCAATCCGGGAACCGGGCCTCTCCTGAACTCAGCGCGGGGCGAGGCCGAACTCGGAAAAGGGGATGAAGTCCACGAGCGAGCCGCGGGCAACTTCCGTCGCGACCTCGGGGATTTCGATGAGGCCGTCCGCTGCGCGCAATCCCGAGATAAGCCCGGAGCCGTCACGTTCGAACTTCTCCACCACCGTGTTGCCACGGTCGTCGCTCGCCAGTCGGCCGCGATAGAACTCGCGCCGATCCGGCTTCTTCCGATCGACCTGAAAGGCTGCGGGAACCTGGAAGCGCCGTGGCGTGGTGAAGCCCGCGCCCCCGAGTGCCGAGATCACCGGGCGTGCATAAAGCAGGAAGCAGATCATCGCGGCGACGGGGTTTCCCGGCAGGCCCAGAACGACGCAATCGCCAATCTGTCCGAAGCTCATGGGCCGGCCCGGCTTGATTGCCAGTTGCCACATGTGGCGCTTGCCGAGGCGGTCGAGTGTCTCGACAAGGTGATCTTCCTCGCCACGCGAGGCCCCGCCCGTCGTCAGGATCACGTCATGCGAACTTGCGGCCCCGGAGAGCGCGTCAGCCAGACTGTCCGCGCGGTCCTCGAGCACACCGAGATCGGTCGTCTCCGCGCCAGCCGTGCCGGCAAGGGCCCGGAGCAGAAAATGGTTGGAATCGTAGACGCCTCCGCCGGGCAGCGTCTCCCCGGGACGACGTATCTCGTCGCCGGTCGAAACAAGTGCAATTCGGGGCCGGCGGAAGACTGTTGCTTCCGGTGCGCCGGTGGAGGCGATGGCGGCAAGGTCCTGGGGGCGCAGCCGTGTGCCGGGCGAAAGGAGTTCGGTTCCCGCCGCGATGTCCTCACCGGCACGTCGCCTGTTTGCTCCGGCTTTCAGTCCGCCGGGGATTTCAACGCTCTGTCCCCCATCCAGGTCGTGAACGCGGCAGTCCTCTTGCATTGCGACACTGTCCGCGCCCTGCGGCATGACGGCTCCGGTGAAGATGCGTGCCGCCGTGCCCGATACAAGGGCGGAGGTGGCCGGATGTCCGGCGGGGATCCTGGTGCTTACCGGGAGAGTGCCGCCGCCTGCAGGCAGGTCGGCATGCCGGAAGGCATACCCGTCGACGGCGGCGTTGTCGGTCAGGGGGACATCGCGGGGAGCGGACACCGTCTCCGCGAGAACACGACCGTTCGCTTCGGCAAGCGCGATCCTCTCGTGGCCGACAACGCAGGTGACACGCTGCTTGAGGATGGACAGCGCCTCGGCGTGTGTCAGCCGGTCGCGGTCATGCAGAAAGCAGTCGTCGAGAAGGCGCCGTTCACCTGTCACCCGCGTCGTCTCCCTTGTCGTTCAATGCGCAAAGGTCCGTGATGAAGTCCGCGATCCCGGCGACGTCGTCGATATCGAAAACCGGCAAGGCGGTCGCTTCGACAGCGTGATCGGCTGCGATTGCGCGCACGTTCGGTACGCTGCCCTCAAGCGCGCCGTCGCGCGCCGACGCCTTTCGCCGCACTTCGATCTTGGGATGACCGGACTTCTTGTAGCCTTCCACGAGAACAACGTCGCAGGGGGCAAGCCGGTCGAGCACCTCCTCGAGCGTCGGCTCAGGGTCTTCGCCGAGTTCGCGCATCAGGGCGATACGCTTCGAACTCACCAGAGCGACCTCGCGGGCGCCGGCCAGGCGGTGGCGATGGCTGTCGGTTCCCGGCGTGTCCACGTCCACGTTGTGATGGGCTTTCTTCACCGTCGCGACCCTATGGCCGCGCCGCGTCAATTCGGCGACGAGGCGCTCCACAAGGGTGGTCTTGCCCGAGTTCTTCCAGCCGGAAACACCGACAACGGGAGCGTGCTTTTCGCTCATGAGGAGCCTTTCCGCACGAAAGCCTCGGCCTGCGCCAGGTCTTCCGGCGTGTTGATGTTGAAAAACGGGTCGTGGCCGTCTTCCTCGAACTCGGCGCGGGCATTGGGATGCATGTCCACGAAGGCCAGGACCTTCCCGGTCGTTCCCTCCCGGAGGAAGGCGTCGAGCGCATCCGTGTGTGCAAGCGGCCAGTATCCGAAGACGGGGTGGTTGTGTCCGCCACAGCGGGCCAGAACGATCCGGTCGCGATCGCCGGCCCTGGCATCCAGAAGGCGTTCCGTCAGGTTGGTCGGGAAGAAGGGCGTGTCTCCGGCAACCGAGATGATGCCCTCGATGCGAGGCTGATGCTCTTGCGCCCATCGCAGGCCCGCCAGCACACCCGCCAGGGGACCGGCGAAGCCTCCAACAGGATCCGCCGCGACGGGAAGGCCGAAGTCCGAAAACCGTGCCGGGTCGCCATTGGCGTTCAGCATCATCGTGTCCACCTGCGGCCGCAAGCGGTCAACGACGTGGCTCAGGATCGGTCGGCCATCAAGCACAAGCATCGGCTTGTCGCCGCCACCCATGCGCCGCGCGAGCCCTCCCGCGAGGATGCAGCCGATTGTGGTATCGGAAGCGGTCATGACATCTCCTTGCCCGAGGTCGCACCCTTTCGCCGGCTGCGAGCAGGTTCGGCCTCCGCCTGGGACGGGTCCGCATCGTGAATCACGCGCTGGGGAGCTGACAGGACTATAAACCGTTGGCCGCGAGCGCGTCCGATGAGCGTCAGGCCGACACGGCGGGCAAGCTCCACGCCCCATGCGGTGAAACCCGAGCGCGACACGAGAATGGGAATACCCATCATTGCCGTCTTGATGACCATCTCGGATGTCAGGCGACCGGTGGTATAGAAGACCTTGTCCTGCGGCGCGATGTTCTCGAGCCACATCCAGCCGGCGATCTTGTCCACCGCATTGTGCCGGCCGACATCCTCCATGTAGGCGACCGCCCGATCCTCCTGGCACAGGACGCAGCCGTGAATGGCGCCGGCTGCAAGATAAAGCGAGGGCGCGGTGTTGATCGTGCGGGTGAGCTTGTACAGGGCCGATGTGCGAAGCCGCGCGTCCGGATCCAGGCGGATGTCGTCGAAGCGCTCCATCATGTCACCGAAGACCGTTCCCTGGGCGCATCCCGAGGTGCGCACCTTCTTCTTCAGCTTATCCTCATAGTCGGTTTCGCGCTCGGTGCGCACGACCACGACCTCAAGATCATCGTCGTAGTCGATGCCGGTGATGCGATCATCCCCGCGCAGCATGTTCTGGTTCAGTAGATAGCCTACGGCCAGGAGGTCCGGCCGGTCGCCGATCGTCATCATCGTGACGATCTCCTGCGAGTTCAGGTAGAGCGTCAGAGCGCGCTCCGTGACCACGTTGATTTCCACCTCCGCGCCGGTCTGGTCGAAACCCGAGACGGGGACGGACAGGCGCGAATCCTCGGGATCCGGGTGGATCAGGAACTCCGGTAGAGCTCGAAGAGCGTGCTTGCTGCTGTCTGTTGTGCTGTCCCGCCGCACTGAATCCCCTCCGCCGGGATGTACCCCGCGCGCTGCTTCGTGAAGCCGACAAACTAGGGAGCATTCACAGGGTCTGGCAAGGGTGCCGGAGGGGCGGGGACCGTGTCGAGAGATCAGGCGCTGAGGCGTCGGGAAACTTCGTGCGATCGGGACAGGCGGGCGGATGCAAAGACGGAAACCGAGATGAGGTCATCGTGCGAGACCAGCTCCGGAGCCTGCATGATCGGCATGGCGAGGCTGGCAAGAACCCCGTCGTGAGCATCCAGCGTGTCGCAGAAGAACAGTGGAGCGTTCGGCAACAGTGTCACGACATCGGTGCGGCGGTCTATCACGGTCAGGTCATGATGGCGGCGGTCAGCCTCGATTCGGGAAAAGGTTGCCTCGAGGGCGTCGGCGGGGCCTTCGAGAACCTGGAAGAAGGTGGTGCCATTCATGATCAGCGCGCCGCGCAGCCCCGTCCGGGCATTGTTGGCGCGCGCCGTGGCAACGATCCGCTCGAGCTCCTCCTCGAGCGATAGCGTCATTTCGGTGAAGGTCAGCGCACTGCGGTAGCAAAGCCGCGAGATCGACATTTTCGTTGGTCCCATCGAGATCATCATGGGACAGCACGATAGTCGGCACCCGTTGGGGTTCTGTAATTCAGTGCGGGAATTCTGAAATCAATTCATTAACTTGGCGGCAAGCACGATCCAAGGGAGCGGTTGCGGAGACGAGAAGGCGGCCGAAGCCGCCCCCGAATCCTTAGCCTACACCAGCATGGCGCGCTGGGTCTGGCGAGCGGGCGCCAGGCGTTCCGTCAGCGGCGCGATGATCCTTGCGGCTACCGCAATGTCGGGAGATGAGGCCAGGCTTGCGGTGTCGATGGGCGTTCCATCCGCCGTGCCACTCCGGCGCAGGTCGGCGAAATAGAGCCAGCAGCGGGAAAACACGCGTTCGTTGGTCTCGCCTTGTGCAATCTCCGTGATGTCCGACAGCCGGGAGTCGCGCCCGACGCAGTCGCGCGTGTCCGCGAGGCCGCGCGAGTTGCCCTCCAGCCAGCACACGATGCTGTCGGAGGAGAGAAGCAACGCACCCGTCACACCGTTCAGGCGGTTGAGTTTGCGGGCGCGGTCGAGGGTTGCCTCGAGTTCGGCTTCAACGGAGCCCGAGACTGCGGACCAGTCGATGCGGGCGGAAAAGCACAGTGCGGAGAGGGGCATCTTTCTTGTCCTGACGTGGAGCATTCTCTCAAGCCCCGATTGTGCGCACGACAACCTGTGGGAACGGTTAAGCGAGGGCTGCCGCAAGGACTAAAATGCGATCTTTCGCATCACGATTTTCGACAGGCTGAAACAGATTTCACGAAACGCGGCATGTGGAAGCAGGAGGCGTCGTGGCGCGATCCGTCATTGACGGAAGGCACTTTCCCCTTACGTTGCGCATCAAGAACGAACGAGGAAAACATGTTCTGGAAATCACGAGGGAGCGGGATGCCGACGCGCGAGGACGTTCTGAAGGAGCTTTCCAAGGTCAAGGGACCCGACCTGGAGGGAGACATCGTTTCGCTGGGGCTGGTGTCCGAGGTCTTCATTTCCGAGGGGCGGGTGATCTTCTCGATTACGGTTCCCGCCGAACGGGCCCAGGAACTGGAACCGCTGCGACAGGCCGCCGAGCGCGTGGTGGCGAAAATGCCGGGTGTCGAAAAGGCACTGGTGGCGCTGACATCCGAGCGCAAGGGCGGCGGGGGGCAGCCGCAGCAGGCCCAGCCTGTGCGTCCGGCGCCCGCGGCGGGCGATGCCGGCAGCGTTCCCCCGCCCATGCAGGCGCGAGGAGCGGGGGCTGGCGCGAAGGCGGGCGGCTCAACGGCGAAGCCCGGCGTTCCAGGGGTGAAGTCGATCATTGCCGTGGCCTCGGGCAAGGGCGGTGTCGGCAAGTCCACGACCACCTGCAACCTGGCGCTTGCCTTGCAGGCCAACGGGTTGAAGGTCGGCGTTCTGGACGCCGACATCTACGGCCCGTCCATCCCCCGGCTTTTCCATGTCACCGGGCGCCCTGAACCCGTATCGGGCCGTATTCTGAAGCCGCTTGAAGGCTATGGCATCAAGGTGATGTCCATGGGGTTCCTCGTGGATGAGGAAACGCCCATGATCTGGCGTGGTCCCATGGTGATATCGGCCATCACGCAGATGCTGCGTGAAGTGGAGTGGGGTGATCTCGACGTTCTGGTGGTCGACATGCCGCCGGGCACGGGCGACGCGCAGCTTACCATGGCGCAAAACGTGCCGCTGGCCGGTGCCGTGATTGTTTCGACGCCGCAGGACCTTGCGCTTATCGATGCGCGCAAGGGGCTGAACATGTTCCGCAAGGTGGATGTCCCGCTTCTCGGGATTATCGAGAACATGAGCTATTTCCTGTGCCCCGACTGCGGAAATCGCCATGACATCTTCGGTCACGGCGGCGCGCGCACGGAGGCCGAGCGTCTGGGGGTTCCGTTCCTCGGCGAAGTTCCGCTCGACATGGAAATCCGCGAGACTTCCGATGCGGGCACGCCGGTGACGGTATCCGCGCCCGATGGCCCGCATGCGCGCATCTACCGCGATATCGCGACCAAGGTTCAGGCCGAGATCGAACGCAACCGGGAAGATGGGCATCGCGCAGCGCCGAATATCGTGATCGAGAGCTGAGACGTCGGTTTCCGACAAAGTCGTACGAGAGAAGATTGAACGCCCGCTGTCGGGTGCCTGTTCCAGGTGGCCGACAGCGGGCGTTCGCGTTTGCGTGAGGCGAGACCGGCGCGAAGTGACTTTTAAACCTGAGAGATTCTGTCCGATTTGCTCTGTCGGCGTGTGTTTCCCGGGCACTACCGCGAAAATCGCGAATGTCTGAACGGAGTGGTTACCAACCTAGATCGGGTGATTGTGCGGTGCACAATGTGGCTTGCCTAGCTGGGACTGTTTCTCGTGTTGTTTTGTGATTTTTTGTTCGTCAAATAACTGTTTTCATGGACGAAAAAAGGTTTTTGACGTTGGCGTTGCAGCACGGAAAGCGTTTGCCGCAACGGCATAGGACCGGTTATTCTGACAATGAGGGAGAATTGCATGACGGCAGGCAGCGATGTCCGTTCGGCAAAGGCCGTTTCGGGCGCGGTCGACAATACGATGGGCCATGGTGGCGCGAGCCTTCCGCCGATAGGCGGGGAGGATCGTGCCCGTGCGACGCTTTATGGCCTTCTGGCGAGTTCACTGGAAGCGCCGGTCGGCTCCGAGTGGCTTTCCGTCGTTAGTGCCCTTGAAGGCGCCGAAGGTGATGTCGGCATGGCGCTCGCCGATGTTGTCCGCCTGGCCCGCGAAGCCGATCCTGCCCGTCTGGCCCGCGATTACCACGACCTCTTCATCGGCGTTGGACGCGGTGAGCTCATTCCCTATGGATCGTTCTACCTTACCGGCTTTTTGAACGAAAAGCCGCTTGCGAGGTTGCGCGCGGAAATGCGGCGCCTCGGCATTGAGCGTGATCCCGAGGTGAAGGAGCCGGAAGACCACATCGCCGCCGAGTGCCAGATCATGGCGGGGCTGATCCTGGGAGACTTCGGCTCAGGGGCGGAGGGTGATGCGTCGACCTTCTTCCGGGACCACCTGGGAATCTGGGCTCCGTATTTCTTCCGCGATCTTGCCGCCACGTCCGTTGGTGACCTCTATCCGGCGATCGGCCGGCTCGGTGTGTCCTTCATGGCGATCGAGGCGGACCTGAACACGATATTCGAAGACGAGGGAGCGGCTCGGGCCACCTGATCCGTTCTCACACAGACGCCGCGCCGGGAAGTTCCAGGTGCGGCGACCAGACTGAACAACCGGCGTGGTCGAGGCCAGACAGTGGCGACCGGGCCGAGCATGAGGAGAGAAGCATGAAACGCAAGGACACGGCCGTGGAAGCCGATCGCCGCAGCTTTCTCAAGCTCGCGGGCCTCGGTGCGGCGGCGGCGCCGATGACGCTTGTGGCCGGAGGTGCCGAGGCGGCCGAGGCCCCGTCCGAGAAGGCGGCGGGCTACCGCGAGACGGATCACGTGAAGCGAGCCTACGAGACGGCGCGCTTCTGATCGACTGATGATGCCGTGCGCCGGCTGGTCCGGCGCGGTGGCCCAGACAATTCAAACAGGACGTCGGTGCGGGTAAGGCCCTGGCCGCCGGCGGATCGAGGGAGAAACGGGATGCTGAGGAAGAAGACGAGCTCCGTCGCCAGCCGAACGCGGCTTGCCTCCGCCATCGAGGCGATGGGCGCCAGCGCGATGGACCGTCGCGCGTTCCTGCGTCGCTCGGGTCTTGCCGCCGGCGGTCTCGCCGCGGCCGGCACCCTGACGGGCGGAATGGTTCGCAAGGCGAAAGCCGCCGGTCCTACGGCTGCGACGGCAGAGATCAAGAAGACCGTCTGCACGCATTGCTCGGTCGGCTGCACGGTGCTGGCCGAGGTGCAGGACGGTGTTTGGACCGGGCAGGAGCCCGGTTTCGACAGCCCGTTCAACCTGGGGTCTCATTGTGCGAAGGGCGCGTCCGTGCGTGAGCACGCTCATGGCGAGCGGCGGCTCAAGTACCCGACCAAGCTCGTGAACGGCAAGTGGGAGCGGGTGTCCTGGGAGCAGGCGATCAACGAGATCGGCGACCAGATGATGAAGATCCGCGACGAAAGCGGACCCGACAGCGTCTACTGGCTCGGTTCCGCCAAGCACTCCAACGAGCAGGCCTATCTTGTCCGCAAGTTCGCCGCCTTCTGGGGGACGAACAACGTCGACCATCAGGCGCGTATCTGTCACTCGACCACGGTCGCGGGTGTTGCCAACACCTGGGGCTACGGCGCGATGACGAACTCCTACAACGACATCCATAATTCCAAGGCGATCCTGATCATCGGCGGCAACCCCGCCGAGGCGCATCCGGTTTCCCTTCTGCACGTCCTCAAGGCGAAGGAAGAGAACAATGCGCCGCTGATCGTCTGTGATCCGCGCTTCACGCGCACCGCGGCGCACGCGAGCGAGTATGTCCGGTTTCGTCCGGGCTCCGACGTCGCGCTCGTCTGGGGCATCCTCTGGCATATCTTCGAGAATGGCTGGGAGGACAAGGAGTTCATCCGCCAGCGTGTCTGGGGCATGGACGAGATCAAGACCGAGGTCGCCAACTGGACGCCCGACGAGGTCGAGCGTGTCACCGGCGTTCCGGGCTCGCAGCTCAAGCGCGTCGCGCGCACGCTGGCCAACAACCGTCCGGGCACGCTGATCTGGTGCATGGGCGGGACCCAGCACACCAACGGCAACAACAACACCCGTGCCTACTGTGCGCTGCAGCTCGCGCTCGGCAACATGGGCAAGGCCGGTGGCGGCACCAACATCTTCCGTGGTCATGACAATGTGCAGGGCGCGACGGACCTTGGTGTCCTCGCCGACACGCTGCCTGGCTACTATGGCCTGTCCAAGGGGTCCTGGGGGCATTGGGCGCGCGTTTGGGACGTTTCCTTCGACAACCTTGCCGGCCGTTTCGCGACCATGAAGAAGCCGGACGGCTCGGATCGCGAGATGATGTTCGAGACCGGCATCCCGGTGTCGCGCTGGATCGACGGCGTGCTGGAGGACAAGGAAAACCTCGTCCAGCCGGACAACACCCGCGCGATGGTCTTCTGGGGCCATGCCCCGAACTCGCAGACCCGTTTGCCGGACATGAAGCGGGCGATGGAGAAGCTTGATCTTCTCGTCATCATGGACCCGTTCCCGACGATGTCGGCGATCATGCATGACCGCAAGGACGGCGTGTATCTCCTGCCGGCGACGACCCAGTTCGAGACCTACGGGTCGGTGACGGCGTCCAACCGGTCGATCCAGTGGCGCGAGAAGGTCGTGGAGCCCCTGTTCGAGTCGAAGCCCGACCATGTCATCGCCTATCTGCTGGCGAAGAAGTTCGGCTTCGCGGAAGACCTCTTCAAGAACATCGAGGTCAATGGCGAAGAGCCGCTCATCGAGGACCTGACCCGCGAGTTCAACCGGGGCATGTGGACCATCGGCTACACCGGGCAGTCGCCGGAACGCCTCAAGCTCCACATGGAGAACCAGCACACGTTCGACCGCACCACGCTGCGCGCGCGCGGCGGCCCGGCCGACGGCGACTTCTACGGCATGCCGTGGCCGTGCTGGGGAACCGCGGAGATGAACCATCCCGGCTCGGCCGTTCTCTACGATACCTCGCTTCCCGTCGCCGAAGGCGGCATGGGCTTCCGGGCCCGCTTCGGCGTCGAGCGCAATGGGGACAACCTGCTCGCCGAGGGCTCCTGGCCCGTGGGATCGGAGATCGAGGACGGGTATCCCGAGTTCACCATGGCCATGCTGATCAAGCTTGGCTGGGACAAGGACCTCACGCCCTACGAGCGCCAGACGATCGAGTGGGTCGCGGGAATGCGTGATGCTCGTCCGTCTTCGGAAGAGGTCGGCGAGACCTCCCAGACAGGCGACATGCCGTCCGACTACGACGAGAAGGTTGGCGGCGTGAACTGGAAGACCGACCTGTCCGGCGGTATCCAGCGCGTTGCGATCGCACACGGTTGCGCCCCCTACGGCAACGCCAAGGCCCGTGTGGTCGTGTGGACCTTCCCTGATCCGGTGCCGCTGCACCGCGAGCCGCTTTACACGGTTCGCCGTGACCTGCTCGACAAGTATGCGACCTACGAGGACAAGACCTTCTGGCGTGTCCCGACCCGCTACGAGTCGATCCAGAAAACGGACTATTCCAAGGACTTCCCGATCATTCTCACCTCGGGACGCTTGGTGGAATACGAAGGTGGCGGCGACGAAACCCGCTCCAACCCGTGGCTGGCGGAGCTGCAGCAGGACATGTTCATCGAGGTCAACACCCGGGATGCCAACGATCTGGGCGTCCGCGATGGCGAGATGGTCTGGGTGCACGGTCCCGAAGGCGGCAAGGTCAAGGTGATGGCGATGGTGACCGAACGTGTCGGCACCGGCGTTGCCTTCATGCCGTTCCACTTCGGCGGTCACTGGCAGGGCGAGGATCAGCGCAGCAAGTACCCGAAGGGCGCCGATCCATACGTGCTCGGCGAGGCGACGAACACCGCCCAGACCTACGGCTACGACAGCGTCACCCAGATGCAGGAAACCAAGGCCACGCTTTGCCGCATCGAGCGCATCGGCTGAGGCTTGACACATATGGCCGCCCGCGGCCGGCGAAGCAGCCTTCGCCGCGGGCCCGAGCCTCAGGAAAATGACGAGGAGAGATCATGGCACGGATGAAATTCCTCTGTGACGCCGAGCGCTGCATCGAGTGCAACGCATGCGTCACCGCCTGCAAGAACGAGCATGAGGTGCCGTGGGGCATCAATCGCCGCCGGGTCGTCACCATCAATGACGGCAAGCCGGGCGAACGCTCCATTTCGGTTGCCTGCATGCACTGTTCCGACGCGCCCTGCATGGCCGTCTGCCCGGTGGATTGCTTCTACCAGACCGAGGAGGGCGTGGTCCTTCACTCCAAGGACCTTTGCATCGGCTGCGGTTACTGTTTCTACGCGTGCCCCTTTGGCGCGCCGCAGTATCCTCAGGCCGGCAACTTCGGTTCACGCGGCAAGATGGACAAGTGCACCTTCTGCGCCGGTGGCCCGGAGGCCGACAACTCTTCGGCCGAATACGCCAAGTACGGCCGTAACCGTCTCGCGGAGGGCAAACTGCCGCTCTGTGCCGAGATGTGCTCGACCAAGGCCCTTCTTGCCGGTGACGGCGACGTCGTGTCGTCGATCTACCGCGAGCGCATTGTTGCCCGCGGGTTCGGCTCGGGTGCCTGGGGCTGGGGCACTGCCTATGAGCAGAAGGCTGGCAATATCTGAATGTGACAGCCCGCGCTCAAGGGAAGAGCCCAGGGACGGACGGGCCTTTTCTGACCGGATGCAGGCCAGCATGGCCGCAAGACAGGGATGTCCGGGACACCGGGCATCCCTGTGGCGCAGGCAGGCGGGGTTCCCCGGCGGGCGCCGGGCGACATGAAGCAGGAGCATTGATGTGAGATCCGCACGTGCAGGATGGGGCGCCCTGGCCATATCGGCGATCGTCCTGGCGCTGGTGCCGGGATGTCGGGAGGACGAGCAGAACCGACCGTTGCATCTTGAGAAAGGCGTCTACCAAGGCAAGGCGGATAGCCCGCTGACGGATGAGGAACGCCGCGAACTGCGCCACCGCGGTCTGCGCCAGCAGTTCTGACCTGAACGGCAAGCCCGGGTGCATGCCCGGAGAGGAGCAAGAGAATGTCCGGACTTTCGATCCCGGGGCATGGCCTGTTGCAGGCGGTACGCCGTTTCGCCGAGTCCGGCGTGAGGCGTTGCCGTCCCGCCGTGCTCGCCCTTTGCCTCGGTGCGGTTCTTGGCGGCCCGTTGGCTGCGAGCGGGCCCGTGCTGGCCCAACAGGGTGTCGCGCAGGAAATCCCGAGCGAGAACCCGGTGCAGGGACATGTCCCTGGAAACACGCTCGGGACGACTTCGGATTCCGACCTCTGGCGTGCCGTGCGCAGCGGTGCCGCCGGCAAGGTCTCCATTCCCGACGAGAAGTCCGCGACGCTGGTGCAGTCGGAGGGTGAACTCTGGCGCGCTCTGAAGAACGGCCCGATCGCGCTTTACGGCAGTTGGGCGCTGCTCGGCATGGTCGTCATGCTCTGCCTCTTTTTCGCACTGCGTGGACGCATCCGGATCGAGCACGGCCGCTCGGATGAGACCATTACCCGCTTCGAGGCGATCGAGCGGTTCGGACATTGGCTCACCGCCGTCTCCTTCGTTGTCCTGGGACTGACGGGCCTGAATGTCATGTACGGCCGGTATGTACTGCTGCCGGTGATCGGCCCGGACGCGTTCTCGCTGGTGACGTGGTGGGGCAAGCACCTGCACAACTATCTGGCCTTTGCGTTCATGGCAGGCCTTGTGATGATCTTCCTGATGTGGGTGCGGCACAACATTCCCGACCGCACGGACATCAAGTGGGTGCTGCAGGCCGGCGGGCTTTTCTCAAAGCACCTTCACCCGCCGGCGAAGAAGTTCAATGCCGGTCAGAAGGTCATCTTCTGGTTGACCATCCTTGGTGGCGCCTCAATCTCCATCTCCGGCTGGTCCTTGCTGTTTCCCTACACCACCCATTTCTTTTCCGACACGTTCGCCCTGGTGAATGCGGTGGCGGGGACGGAACTGGCGACACCGCTCACGGTGCTGCAGGAGCAGCAGCTCGCGACGCTTTGGCACTCGATCATGGGCGTGTTCCTAGTCTGCGTGATCATTGCCCACATCTACATCGGCTCGCTTGGCATGGAGGGGGCGGTCGATGCGATGGGCTCCGGTGAAGTCGATCTGAACTGGGCCAAGGAACACCATTCGCTCTGGGTTGAAGAAGTGCAGGCCCGCGAGGCCCGGTCGGGAGGGCAGGGGCCCTCGGCACAGCCCGCCGAGTAGGCGATGGGAACCTGCGTCGTTTGAAAAGTTCGGCCGGGCGCATCGTGCCCGTTGCCTTCCTGAAACGGGCGGCGGCACCGCGCGACCGGTCCGCGCCCTTCCTTGAGAGGACACCTACGCGATGAAGGCTTTTGCATGTGCCGTGATCGCCGTGGCGGTAATCGGTGTGGGGGCCGGTCTCTTCCTGTCCTACGGTCTGGACTATTCCTCCGCCACGATCTACTCGAGCGACAATCCTGGAGCTGTTCGTCTTTCACCCGGTGACGGCAAGCGCCCGGGCGAGTGAGACATGCGAGGCGCCTCTTCTCGCTCCGGAGCAAGTCCACGAGCTTCTGCCGGCGCTCCCACCGTGTCGGCCGATTGATCGAATACCGCTTGGTCAACACAATGCTTTCAATGGTTGAAACACCGAGGCCAACTCTTGTCGAACGCTGCCGGTCCTGACGCGGATCCGGGTGTCATGCCCGTTTTGCCGCCGATCCTCGCCAGTCATCCGGTGGCTCCGGAATGCGATCCCTTCGCCCACGCGATGGCAGGCGCAGGGAAGGCTGAGTTTCGTGCCGGTGATGTGGTGTGGTCGCGGGCGCAAGACAGGCTCGCCGCCGCGATCGTTCTGGAGCCTACCGTTTCACCCGCGCGATGCCCGGAAATGCTGTTCCTGACCATGGTCGCGGTGGTCGAGGCACTTGGGGCCTGCGTTCGTCCGGAGCTAGCTCTCACGCACCGCTGGCCCGCGCGCCTGCTTGCCAACGGCGGTGAGTTTGGCCGTGTCCGCATCTGCTGGAGTGATGCGCTTGACGAGGATGGCGCCCCATTCTGGCTTGTGATCGGGGTGGAAATACAGATCGCCGAGGCGGAAACTGCGGTGGAGCCGGGAGAGATTCCCGGGGTGACGAGCCTTGCCGGGGAACAGGCGGGCGAACTGGACCGTGGGCGCATTCTCGAGGCCGTCTGCCGCCATCTCCTGAGCTGGATCCAGACCTGGGAGCATGACGGTTTGTCTCCGGTGCGCGACGCCTGGCTCTATCGGGCGGAAGGCTATCGCGAACGGATCGCCGTGGAGGTCAGCCACGGAATGGTGGAGGGTGTCTTTCTCGGTCTCGACGGGCAGGGCAACTTGCTGTTGAAAGAGGAGGGGCCCATCGATGGCACCCGCGTCGTGATGCTCGATGCGGCGCTGGCCGAGATGGAAACCCTGTAGGGCCGCTTGGGCGTCCGCCTTTCCGTCCGACGAGGCCTTGAACGGCACGGAAGTGGGGACCTGCCTCATCAACACTCATCCCGGAGCACGATCATGACCCGAATGCTGAAGGCGATCCGCCTCGACCTGTCGGACACGCGAGTGTTCCCGCTTGCGGCTGAGCCCGATGACTGGGTCATTCCGGGCACATTCGCCTTTCGTGCCTTCACCGACGAGGGGCTCTCCGGCAAGGAGCGTCAGGCGTTCGTCTCCGGCTTTCTGTCCCTTGGAAACTTCGGCTGGACCACACTGGCGACACCGGCCGAAATCGGCGACGACGACCGGGCGGCGCTTGTCGAGCGTCTGGCGGAGCATTTCGCCGCCGAGCATGGCGCGCCGTCCGTGGATGCGGCGCGAGAGGTGGCCGAGGCAGAGATCGCCGATGCCTGCGAGATCGCCTCGGGCCTCGAGGTCAATGCCCTGCTGGCGATCGAACGCGAAATGGACGAAGACGGAACCATCCGCGAGCGCTTTCATCTCGTGGCACATGACAGTTCCGGAGATCATGCGCGAGTGTGGGATGTGAGCGAGGACGAGTGATGCCGAATTTCTGGAAATCATCAGGCATTCACTTGCTCGAGCGTGATCGCAACGGCTGGCTGACCGTCACGCCGGATTTCCTGCGCGCCTATTACACTCGCCCGGAAATCCATCCCGTCGAGGAAAGCTGTCTTGCCGAGCATGCGCTGTTCGAGCGTCTGATGGCGGAACCTTTCGCGGAGGTCGACGAGGCGGAGATCGCTGCAATCCAGGACAGGGACGCGGCCGAAAACTACCGGCTCCTTCTGGCGTTTCGCGATCACCTCGTGCGGCATGGAACAGTGGAGTCCGCCTACGCCGCGCTGTTCTCCTCGCCGACGCCGCTGAGCATCCCGCCCGTTTTCCTGGATCAGTTGGTCCATCTCATCGTGCACAACATGTTGCGCAGGATCGCCGACCCGATGCGGGCGCGCGCCGGCGAACTTTTCTTCCGGGAACAGGTCGTTACCACGGGCGACGGGCAACTCATGCTCGCGGATGCGGAAATTGTCGAGAACTGGACGAAGACCGGCGGCTTCGGAGGGCTCGGGGCGCTTCTGGCCGAGAGCGGTACGCCCATGCGCGGGCTTTCGCTGGATGTTCTGGGAGAGGACAATCGCGACCTCTACTGGGAGAGGTCGGACCGGTTCGATACCGCCATCGACTTCCGCTTCACCGAACCGGCGCTTGATGCCTTCGCGCGCGTTGTGGAGACCTGGGTCGCTCACTTCCACGGTTTGCGCGTGCGGGTGCAACCGCAGCAGTCAATCCGTGATGAACGCTGGTCCTGGCACATTGGACTGGATGCGGAGGCAACTCGCCTTCTCAATGCCCTGTATGAAGGCAAGATGCTTGACGAGGGCGCGCTTTCCCGGATCATTGCCCTGTTCCGGCTCGATTTCGAGGAGCGGGGCGATGTTGTCGAAACCATGCGGGGAAAGCCGGTCTGGCTCGGTCTGGCCATGGGGAGCGACGGCAAGCTGCGGATGAAACCGCAGAACCTGCTGACCAACCTGCCACTGCGGCGCCGCAACTGAGCGGCTACCGAAAGACCGTTTCATGTCATCCAGCCCGACTTCGGGTGTGAGTTCCGGCGAGAATGGCCGGGCCATTCTCTTCATGCTGGCTGCCATGGCCGGTTTCATCTTCAACGACAGTCTGACGAAGCTGACGGCCGACCATCTGCCACTGGGACAGATCATGTTCCTGCGCGGCCTGATGGCGATCTCGCTGTTGCTCGTGCTGTGCTTTCTGGACGGTTCGATCCGCAAGCTCGGCCTTGTGTTCAATCCGCTGATCGGTTTGCGCGTCCTGGCGGAGGTTCTCGGCGCCCTGTTTTACCTCAAGGCACTTTTCAACATGCCGCTCGCCAACGCGACGGCGATCATGCAGGTGCAGCCTCTTGCGATCACGGCCGGTGCGGCCCTGTTTCTGGGAGCGCCGGTCGGGTGGCGTCGATGGAGCGCGATTGCCGTCGGCTTCGGCGGAGTTCTCCTGATTGTCCGGCCGGGCATGGCCGGGTTCGACGCCTGGTCGCTATGGGCTCTTGCGGCCGTGGTCTGTGTTGTCTCGCGCGACCTGCTGACGAGCCGCACGCCACGGAACATTCCCACCTACATCATCACGCTTGCCTCGCTGTCCGGTGTCGCGGCCGCCGGCGCCGGGCTTTCCAGCGTCGAGACCTGGGTGACGCCGAGGGCTGGCGACATGGCGGCGCTGGCCGCGGCGGCCTGCTTCATTCTTGTCGGTTTCGTTTCCATCATCAGCGCGATGCGCACCGGTGATATCTCGCTGGTGGCACCGTTCCGGTATTCGATCATTCTGTGGGCCATTCTGATCGGCTACCTTGTATGGGGTGACGTCCCCGACGGTCAGACTCTCATCGGCATCGGAATCCTTGTGGTGACCGGCCTTTACAGCCTGATGCGTGAACGCAAGTTGCTGCGCAAGCCGGGGCCGGCCGCAAAGGCCACGCCGCTGCGGTGAGGCCGAACGCATCGCATGGTTGCGCGGTCGCGCGGCTTCTCTCTTGCCAAGAACGTTGAAAGCACCCTAGGAAAGCGCATGACCCAAAGCCTTCCGACGGATGTCGCGGCGCGGCGTCCCACGATCGCCCTGCTCGTTGCCGTCTCCGCCGTTAATCCCCTCGCACTGAACATCTATCTGCCGTCCATGCCCTCGCTGGCGGGCGTGTTCGACACGAGCGCGGGTGTGGTCCAGCTTATCCTCTCGCTCTATCTGGCTGCCGTCGCCGTGGCACAGATTGCCATCGGTCCCTTGTCCGACCGGCATGGCCGGCGGCCGGTGCTCGTCTGGGGACTTGGCATCTTCGTCATCGGGAGCCTTGTGTGCGCGCTTGCGGACACAATCTCGGTCATGATCGCGGGGCGGGTGCTGCAGGCCGTGGGTGGATGCGCGGGAATCGTGCTGGGCCGTGCGATCGTTAGGGATCTTTATGACCGCTCGCAGGCGGCGAGCATGATCGGCTATGTCACGATGGGGCTTGCGGTCGCCCCCATGATAGGACCGGCCATCGGTGGTCTGCTGCACGAGCAATTCGGATGGCGAACCAACTCATGGCTGATGCTGGTTGCCGGGCTTGCGGTGTTTGCCTGGGCGTATTTCGAACTTCATGAGACAAATCACGCGCGCGTTCGCGAAGGCGGGCTGCGCGGCCTGGCGCGCACCTACGCGGTGCTGCTTCGCTCACCGCTTTTCCTTGCCTATGCCACCACGGCGGCCTTTACCTCGGGCGTGTTCTTCACGTTTCTCGGGGGCGCACCTTTCGTCTCCGTGAAGCTTCTGGACATGACGCCGTCCGAATACGGCTTCTATTTCATGATGGTAGCGGGCGGATATATCGTCGGGAACTGGCTGTCGGGCCGTTTCTCGGCCCGTGTCGGTCTGGGCCGCATGATCAATGCGGGCAATGTGACCGTCGTGATTGCAGTCGGTGCGATCGCGGCAAGCTTTGGTCTCGGCTACATCCACCCGCTTTCGCTGTTCCTGCCCATGTTCCTTGTCGGTATCGGCAATGGCATGACGTTGCCCAATGCGATCGCCGGCGCGGTGAGTGTCCGGCCGGATCTGGCCGGGGCTGCTTCCGGTTTCTCCGGATCGCTTCAGATCGGGGCCGGGGCCGTTGCTTCGGCTCTTTGCGGTTGGCTGCTTTCCGGAGTCCTTTGGCCCGGCACGATCTGGCCCATGGTTCTCGTCATGGCGTCATCGTGCGTCGTGACCGTGATTGCCGGAATTGCGGCGCGAATCCTGGAGGATCAGGCGGCGTAAGCCGGTAGCGTCCACGCACGTGGTGTAATTTCAGCGCCGTCGAAGGTGTAATCCCGGGTGGTCACCGAGGTGTATGATCGAGGTGGAGTTTGGCGACTTC
>PBLF01000021.1 GCA_002722295.1 Stappia sp.
AAGCCTGCAGGAAACCGTCCGGTTTTCAAAGGCTGGCAACGCTGTTGCCCGGCCCTGGCCGGGCAAATCCCGAAGGGACGTGAAAACGGCTTCAATCTGCTGCGTCGAAGCCCTTGGCCGGGCGGAAGGCCCGCCCGGCGCGCTTCTCCTTGCATCTCCTTGCCGTTTTCACGCCGGACATGCCTCGTTTATGGCGCCACACCCTTGCGTCATTCAAAAGCGAACGGGCGCGGCCCCGACCGCGCCCGTTGTATGCTGTTTTCAAAGAACGATCCGTCCCGGACGGGCGGCGGCGCCCGGTCAGGCCGCGGCGACGCGGGTGAGGAAGCTGTCGATCTCCTGGCTCAGCGCGTGGGTGTCGCGGGCCATGGCCTCGGAGGCGCCGAGCACGCTCGAGGCGGCGGAGGAGGTGTTCTCCACCGTCGAGGCGAGACGCTCCATGGTCCGCGTCACGGAACCGGTGCCCTCGGCCGCCTGCTGCACCGAGCGCGAGATGTCGCTCGTCGCGGCGCCCTGCTGCTCCACCGCCGAGGCGATGGAGGTGGTGTAGCCGTTCACCTCCTGCATGATCTGGGCGATCTCGCCGATCGCCGTCACCGCCTCGCCGGTCGAGCCCTGGATCGCCGCGATCTGGGCGGAAATCTCCTCGGTCGCCTTGGAGGTCTGCGTGGCGAGTTCCTTCACCTCGGCCGCCACGACGGCGAAGCCCTTGCCGGCCTCGCCCGCGCGCGCCGCCTCGATGGTGGCGTTGAGGGCCAGAAGGTTGGTCTGCTCGGCGATCGCCTGGATGAGGGTCACGACCTCGCCGATCTTGTTGGCGGCCTGGGCGAGACCCGCGACCTTCTCGTTGGTGGTCTGGGTGCCCTGGGTGGCCTGGCTGACGACCTGGGTCGTCTGGCCGATCTGCCGGGAGATCTCGCCGATGGAGGCGGACAGTTCCTCCGCCGCCGAGGCGACGGTCTGCACGCTGTCGGTGGCCCGGGCGCTGGCCTCGGTGGTCTCGGCGGCGCTCTCGGCGCTTTCACCGGCCATGCCGGTCAGCTCGCGCGCCGTGGCGTCCAGGCTCGCCGCCGTCTGGCTGACGGTTCCCGTCAGATGCGAGGTCGCCTCGCGGAACTCCGATATCAGCGCCTCCACCCGAGCCTGGCGATCACGGGCCTCGTCGCCGGAGGCGTCCCGTTCGGCCGCGAGCCGGTTGCGTTCCTCGGCGTTCTTGCGAAGGACCTCGAAGGACTCGGCGAGCTGGCCGATCTCGTCTTTGCGCTCGCGGAAGGGGACTTCCACCTCGAGATTGTTCTCGGCGATGTCATGCGCGACGCCCGCAAGGCGGGGAAGCGGCTGCAGGAGCCGGCGCGAAAGAAGCGCCATGGCGGCCACCGAAACGATCAGGATCGGCACGAAGGCGATCAGAAGCGTGTTGGTCATGTTGCCCATGATCGCGGTGATCGCGGACTTGCGCACGCCGGCGTAAAGAATGCCGCTGATGCTGTCGTCGGGGCCGTAGATCGGGGCGTAGATCGTGTAGTAGGGAGTTCCCAGGATCACCGCCTCGCCGCGGAAGGTCTCCCCCTTCATCACAACCGGGTAGACGGCGCCGTTCTGGCCGAGCTTCGTGCCGACCGCGCGCTTGCCGTCCGGCTTGATGATGTTGGTCGTCTTGCGCCAGAAGTCGCGGGTCTCGTCATCCCACTTGAAGACCGTCACGGTTTCGCCGGTCATCCTGCCGATCTCGTCGATCATGCCGTGATCGGTGATCTCGTCGGGGATGGTGTCCATCTGGACGCGCGAGACATTCCCGTCGGCGTTCCGGGAAATCTTCGTCCCCGGCATGTCGCGTTCGACGATTGTCGCGGCGACGCGAAGGCTCGTGTTCTGACGGGCCTGTGCATCCGCCTGGATGCGGTCGTTGAGAACGAAATAGACAACACTGCCCACCGTCGCCAGCGCGAGAACGATGACGGCAGCGGATGCAATCGAGACGATCGAAACGAGGTTCAGTCTTGAAATGAGGCGCATGATCATTCCCCCGGAAGAATGTGCCAGTGTTATTCGGAATATCGTTGGGGAATTTTCCTTTGAGGAGGTAAATTAGTTGTTATGCGGATGCGGAAGATGCACGAATGTGTCTGCTCTACCGTGTTGCGGTGCGGAATATTCGTTTCTGTCTCTGGGGAATGAAGATCCGGCCGGACAGCAACGCGGAAGGTGGCATGGGGATGACGCAAAGACGGGGGCTGCTGATCGTCAAGGAGAAAGGCGCGAAAACTTGACTCGTTGGATCAGGTTGAATACTGCGCATCCGTCTCATATGTAATGCGGACAGGTGGTGCCCTTCGCCCGCGCCCCGCGACAAACGGATCTCCTCGTGATCGTCTGCTCCTGCAACGTACTGACCGACAAGGAACTGCGCCGCGCTGCCCGCGAGCTGCAGTCCGGGCCGGAGCGGTCTGTTGTCACTCCCGGTGCGGTGTTTCGCGCTCTTGGCAAGCGGCCCCGTTGCGGGGGATGCTTCAAGACAATCATTCCGATGATTCACGAGGAGGCGCCGGAGGACGACGCGGCGCCGCAGGACAAGGGAAAGCCGGACAATGAAGGGTGATGACAAGGTCATCGAGTATCTCAACAAGGCGCTTCGTCACGAACTGACGGCCGTCAACCAGTACTGGCTTCACGGGCGGCTTCTGGAAGACTGGGGCTACGCCAAGCTTGCCGCGAAAGAGCAGGCCGAGGCCGAGGAAGAGCGCGTTCATGCCGACAAGCTGATCGAGCGGATTCTCTTCCTCGAGGGCTTTCCGAACATGCAGACGCTCGATCCCCTGCGGATCGGGGCGTCGCTGAAGGACGTCGTCGAGGCGGATCTGGCCGGCGAATATTCCGCGCGCGCCCTTTACCGGGAAGCGCGCGAGATAACCCATGCGGCGAGCGACTACGTGTCCATGAAGCTGTTCGAGGAGCTTCTCGCCGACGAGGAGCACCATATCGACTATCTGGAGACCCAGCTTCAGCTCATCGAGAACATCGGGATCGAGCGCTACGCGCTTCTGCAGTCGGCGGATGCTTCCGCCGCCGAGTGATGCACTCCCGGCCGGGCGGTTCGCCGCCGCCCGGTCATGCCTCGTCCAGCCGGGAAGTCCCCAGTTCGATCACCTCTCCGCCGGCTGCTCGCGCGTCATCCCGGTCGTGCGTCACGAGAAGGGCGGGCAGGCCGCGAGCCCGCGCCATGGAAAAGACCAGGGTGCGGACCTGCTCGCGCAGGGCGGTATCGAGCCGCGAGAAAGGTTCGTCGAGCAGAAGAGCTTGCGGACGGCTGGCAAGCACGCGAATCAGTGCCACCCGCGCCTTCTGCCCGCCCGAAAGGGTCCCGGGATCGCGATCCCCGAAGCCGGACAGGTCCACGCTCGCCAGTGCGTCCCGAACGGCGGCATCCCTTGTGGCTCGTCCGCGCATGTCCGCCGGCAAGGCGAAGGCGATGTTTTCTCCCACCGACATATGCGGGAACAGCAAGGGATCCTGAAACAACAGGCCCATGTGCCTTGCGTGCGCGGGAAGGTCCGTGACCGGCGTGCCGTCGACCAGTACCCGCCCACGGGGTGAAAACGCGGGAGCGAGAAAGCCGGCCGCATAGGCCAGCAGCGTCGATTTTCCGATGCCCGACGGCCCCATCACCGTCAGCACCTGGCCAGGTTCCACATGCCGGTCGAGCTCGACAAGCGGCTGCCCTCCAAGCGAGATGCGAACCTTCTCGAAGGTAAGCCCATTGCCTGGGCGGTCGGTACTCCCGGTCTTCGCGAAAGGCTCGCTCATCAGCCGGCCCTCATGCCGCTACGCTTGCGAAAGAAAATGTGAGGCACCGCGGCGGCCAAGGCGAAGGCTGCGAGTGGCAGGAGGGTCTGCAACAGGGCGTAGATCCCGACAAGTCGGCGGTTCCCGCCCGCCGCAAGGGCGACGGCCTCGGTGGTCACGGTGGAAATGCGCCCCCCGCCCACCAGGAGTGTCGGCAGATATTGCGCGCAGGAGACGGCGATCGACAGGGCGGCGGCGGCCGCCACGGCGCGGGCGAGAAGCGGCAGGCGCACGCGCCAGAAGATGCGGTTCTGCGACGCGCCAAGCCCGGCGGCTACCTGCGCATAACGCGGGTCGAGGGCCCGCCAGGGGTCGCTGAGCGCGAGAAAGACATAGGGAAGCAGAAAGACCAGATGGGCGAGCGCCACCGCCGCCAGCGTGTCGTGCAGCCCGACGACGAGCAGCAGTACCTGCAGCCCGAAGAGGAAGGCAACCTGCGGCACAAGCAGGGGAACGTAGAGCAGCGGCAGGCCGCGATGCGGCCGGCTTTCCCCCGTCCGCTCCTCTCTTTCAAGACAGGCCAGGGCGAGCCCCAATGCCACGAGCGTTGCCGGGAGCGCTATGGCAAGCGTTGTTGCCACCGCATCCGTGGCCTCGCCCAGATGCCGGCTCCAGGTGGAAAACGTCAGATACGCAGGCACGGCCTCGGGAAAGCGCCAGGGACCGGCGAGCGACCATAGGGCAAGCAGCCCGAGACCCGCGTAGAGCGAAAGCAGGGCGAGGGGAACGGCAAGGCCTGCCACAAGCGCCAGGGGACGTTCCGCGAAACCGCGCCGGCCGCTGGCATAGGTGCGGCGGCCGAGGCGGGCGACCAGTCGCTCGCCGAGGATCCACAGGCCGATCGCTCCGGCCGAAACGGCAAGCTGGAGCAGTGCTCCGGCGGAGGCGACAAAGCGCATCGAGATGTCGGGGTCGTTCATCCAGCCGACCAGGCGAACGGCCAGCGGCGCCGGCGTGGTCGGTCCCAGGATCAGCGCCACATCCACCACCGACGTCGAATAGGCGATGACGGCGAAAACCGGCAGACGGATCTGGGGATAGGCCTGCGGCAGGACCGTCTTCAGCCAGGCCGCGACGGGGCGATAGCCAAGGCTTGTCGCCATCTGCCGTGATCTCTCACTGTCCGTCTGCGGAAGTGCAGCCAGAAGCATGAGGAAGAGAAACGGCATTTCCTTGATCGCGAGCCCGGCGGTCATGGCGATGCCGAGCGGGTCCCCGATCACCAGAACGTCCGGCGGACGTTCAAACCCCGTCGCCCAGGGCGAAACGAGCCGCATGGCAAAGCCGGACGGGGCCACGAGGAAGGCGAGGCCGAAGGCCGCCGCCGCGTGGGGAACCGCAAGGACGGGCGAGAGCGCGCGCTTAAGGGCCGCGAAGGCCCGCGATCCCTCGAAGCGCGCGGTGAAGATCACGACGAGGAAAAAGGCGGTAAGCGTCGCGCAAAGTCCCGTGCACAGGCTGAGCATGAGTGAGCGGACAAGCCCGGGTTCACCGGCAAGACTGTGAAACGGGTCGAGGGACACCCGGGTGCCGCCCAGAGCGGGCAGATAGCCGAAGGCGGGCAGCATTGTCCCGGCAAGACCCGCCGCGACGGGCCCGAGCATCAGCGCGATCGTTGCCGCCGGAGCCAGCCGCAGCAGGGGCCCCACGCGCTGCCTTGCCGGCTGCCCTGCCGGTGTCATCGGGTGCCGTAGCGGGCGACCCAGGCGCGTTCGATCCCGGTCATCCAGCTCGCGTGCGGCTCATCGATGACCGGACCGAGGTCCTCCGGTGACAGCGTGGCGGGCCCGAGGTCAAGCGTCTCGAAACGGGCGCGCTCGTCTTCGGAAAGGCTGGCCACGTCCAGCACGGTCGGGTCGCCCCATACCTGCGGGTCCTGCTTGCGGGCCTGGGCCTCGGGAGAGATCAGGAAATTCGCGAGCACGAGTGCGCCCGCCTTGGCATTGGCGTTGTAGGGGATCGCCACGAAGTGGGCGTTGCCGATGGTGCCGCCCTCGAAGACGAAGGTGCGCACCGTGTCGGGGAGTTCGCCGGCGGCGATCGCCGCCGAGGCGCCCGACGGGTTGAAGGTGAATGCGATATCGACCTCGCCGTCGGCCAGAAGCTGGCGCATGGCCGGCTGGTTTTGCGGAAAGGCGCGGCCCTGCCGCCACAGGTTCGGATGGAGCTTGTCGAGAAACGCAAACAGCGGTGCGACGTCGTCCTCGAAGGTTGCCGGATCGACGGGGCGCTTCAGTTTGTCCGGGTCGTCGATGGTGTCCGCCAACACCTGCTTGAGAAAGGTGGATCCGTGGAAGTTGGGTGGTTGGGGATAGGTAAAGCTTCCGGGATGGTCCGAGACGTAGCTTGCCAGATCCGCAAGTGAGCGGGGCGGTTCCGCGACGCGTGCGGTGTCATGCATGAAGACGAGCTTGGCCATGCCCCAGGGGCTTTCCAGTCCCTCTGTCGGTTCGGTGAAGTCGGTTAGGACCGCCGGCTTGTTGCGCGTGTCCACCAGCTTCCAGTTCGGAAGCCGTGTCGCCCAGTCCGGCGACATGAGAAGGCCGGCGTCCTTCAGCGCGGCAAAGTTCTCGCCGTTGATCCAGACAAGGTCGACGGCGCCACCCGTGTCCTTGCCGGCTGCCTTTTCCGCCACGATGCGCGAAACGACGTTGGCGGTGTCGTCGACCTTCACCTGTTCGACGGTGACGCCATGGCGTTGCTCCAGCTTCTCGCCCGCCCAGGCGATGAAGTCGTTGATGCGCGGTTCTCCGCCCCAGGCATGGAAGTACACGGTCTGACCGCGTGCGGCCTCGAGCACGCCGTCCCAGTCGGAGGGAGATGGCGCGGTCTGCGCATGAACGTTCATCGATGCGAGCGCGAGCGTTGCGGCAAATGCCGGCCCGAGCAGGCGGCGCGGCAGATGGCGAGGCAGTTCGGTCATGTGTCGTCCTTCCCGTTTGAACTTTTCGTGCCGGAGGCGGGAGACCCGGTCAAGACACGGCTGTGTTATGCTTCGTGAGATGCCGAAGGGCAGATGAAGGCGCTCACACGGGCAGGAGATGCGTGTCCTTGACCGCCTCCATCACCGCGTAGGTGTGGGTCTCGCGAACGCCGGGCAGGTCGAGAACCGCATCCGCCAGCAGGCGCCTGTAGGCGGTCATGTCGGACACACGGGCCTTGACGAGGTAGTCGAAGCCCCCGGCGACCATGTGGCATTCAAGGACCTGCGGCACGCGCTTCACGGCCTCGGCAAAGGCATCGAAGACATCGGGCGTGGTGCGGTCGAGCTTGACCTGAACGAAAACCAGAAGCCCCAGTCCCAGTCGCTCGGGATCGAGTTCCGCCGAAAAGCGCAGGATGTAGCCCTCGCGCATGAGTCGCTTCATCCGTTCCGCCGTCGCGGTGGGGGAGAGGTTCACGCGCTGGGCAAGGTCCGTCGTGGTGATGCGGCCGTCGGCCTGCAGAACATCGAGGATGCGCCGGTCGGTCCGGTCGAGATCGGTGGATGTCACGGTTTATTCTCCGTTGAGCGTGAAATGTCAGGAATTTGAAATTAAATTCGCCGGGAAGCGCGGTCAAAACAGAAATACACTTGAGAAAGATAAGACGTAGCCAGGGCGTCGCGGCCTGGTTGCCGGAACGCCTGAGGTCGGGCCTGCGTTGACGCGGCCCGGCCCTGCCATTTTCGAGGGAGTTGCCGAATGAACCTGGGCATGGAGCCTCGCCCCGCCGTCTCGGCGGTATCGCGGATCGAGCCGTTTCGCGCGGCCTATGCGCCTTCGGACGAGGAGGCGGTGCGCCGTCTGCTTGGAAAGGTCGATTTCGACACGGCTGCCGATGCACGTATCGACGATCTGGCCACGGACTACATCCAGTCGATCCGAAAGGCCATCGGAGGGCTCGGCGGCGTCGAGGACTTCCTGCGCGAGTACGGGCTCTCCACGCGCGAGGGTCTGGCGCTCATGGTGCTCGCCGAGGCGCTGCTGCGCGTTCCGGACGCTGCGACCGCCGACAGGCTGATCGAGGACAAGCTTGCCGCCGCACGCTTTGACGAAAGTGAGGGCGGCACGTCCGACACCTGGCTCGTTTCCGCTTCCTCCTGGGCGCTTGGCGTCACCTCGCGGCTGATCCATCCCGGCGAGCAGCCGAACACCATCCTTTCCTCGCTGGTCAAGCGCATGGGCATGCCGGCGGTGCGCGGTGCGACCCGCCAGGCGATGCGTGTTCTCGGCCATCAGTTCGTGCTTGGCGAGACGATCAAGAATGCCCTGTCGCGCGCGAAGGGGATGGAGGCCAAGGGGTACCGCTATTCCTACGACATGCTGGGCGAGGGCGCCCGAACGGCCGAGGACGCGGAGCGCTATTTCCGCTCCTATGCCGATGCCATCGAGGCGATCGGCAAGGGCGCGGGAAGCGAGGACCTGCCGAAGCGGCCGGGTATCTCGGTCAAGCTGTCGGCACTGCATCCGCGCTATGAGGCGGTGAAGGGGACCAGGGCGCGCGACGAACTCGCACCGCGCCTGCTGGAGCTTGCCCAGGCGGCGAAGCGCCACAATCTCAACTTCACCGTCGATGCCGAGGAAGCCGACCGGCTGGAAATCTCGCTCGACATCATCGCGGTGGTTGCGGGCGATCCCTCGCTTGCCGGCTGGGACGGCTTCGGGCTGGCGATCCAGGCCTATCAGAAGCGCGCCCATGAGACCGTCAACTGGATCATCGATCTGGCGCGCAAGCTCGACCGCCGCTTCATGGTGCGTCTGGTCAAGGGCGCGTACTGGGACACGGAGATCAAGCGCGGGCAGGAGCGGGGTCTGGCGCAGTTTCCCGTGTTCACGCGAAAGGCCGCAACCGACCTTTCGTATATCGCCTGTGCCCGCGCCATGCTGAACGCCCGCGATGTGCTCTATCCGCAGTTTGCGACCCACAACGCGCTCACCGTGGCGCAGGTGGTCGAGCTTGCCGGAAACGAGGGCGGCTTCGAGTTCCAGCGCCTGCACGGCATGGGGGAGAGCCTGTTCAAGGCGGTGACCGAGCGTGACGGCCATCCCTGCCGTATTTATGCGCCCGTTGGTGGCCATCGCGACCTTCTTGCCTATCTCGTGCGCCGATTGCTTGAGAACGGCGCCAACTCGTCATTCGTGTCTGCGGTCGGTGACTCGGCCGTGCCGATCTCCAGGCTTCTCGCCCGTCCCGAGGAGGCGCTGGCCGGAGGCACGAAGGCGCGCAACCGCAAGATCCCCCTGGCCGCCGAGCTTTATGGAGCCTCGCGCGTCAACTCAGCCGGCCTGGAGTTCGGCTATTCAGCCGATCGCATGAACCTGGTGGATGCCCTCTCGAAGACCCAGGTTGAGGTGGACACCGCCCATCCGCGCTACCCGGGTGCGCCGGATGCAGGAACCGGCCGGGCCATTGTCTCTCCGGTCGATGGCGTCACACGGGTCGGGTCGGTGCGCGAAGCGGGTGTCGATGAGGTTCCAGCACTTTTCGATGCGGCGGCGAAGGGCTTTGCAAGCTGGTCGCGTACCCCGGTGGAGGTCCGCGCCGCGGCGATTGCGAAGCTTGGCGACCTGCTGGAGCGCGATTGTGCGCGTCTCATGGCGTTGTGCTCCCGCGAGGCGGGCAAGACGCTTCCCGACGGGCTTGCGGAGATCCGCGAGGCCGTCGACTTCTGCCGATACTATTCCGCCGAGGCGATCCGCCACTTCGGCGAGGGCACTCTCATGCCCGGACCGACAGGCGAGGAGAACCGCTACCGGCTGCGCGGACGTGGCACCTTCGTGTGCATCTCGCCCTGGAACTTCCCGCTTGCGATCTTCCTCGGGCAGGTTACGGCGGCCCTTCTGGCCGGCAACGCGGTCATCGCGAAACCGGCGGACCAGACGCCTCTGGTCGCGCACGAGGCGGTGAAGCTTGCCTATGAGGCTGGGGTTCCGGAGGACGCGCTGCTTCTTGCGCCCGGTGGGCGTGAGTTCGGTGCGGCGCTCGTTGCAGAACCACGTGTCGCGGGTGTCGCCTTCACCGGTTCCACCGAGACGGCCTGGGCAATCAACCGGGCGCTGGCGGAAAAACGCGGTCCCATCGTGCCGCTCATCGCCGAGACGGGCGGCATCAACGCCATGCTGGTGGATGCGACGGCCCTTCCCGAGCAGGTCTGCGACGACGTCATGATGTCGGCGTTCCGCTCGGCCGGTCAGCGCTGCTCGGCCCTGCGCCTGCTCTATGTGCAGGACGATGTCGCCGACAAGCACCTGGAGATGCTTTCGGGCGCGGCGGCGGAACTGTCGCTTGGCGACCCGATCGATCCGGCGACCGATATCGGGCCGGTGATCGACGCGACGGCGCGTGACCGGTTGCTTGCCCATGTCGAGGACATGCGCGCATCGCAAAGACTGATCTATGCGGGCAGGACGCCGGACAGCGGGCTGGCCGGCGGCACCTGGGTGGCGCCGCACATCATCGAACTCGACCGGCCGGACGCGCTGACGAAGGAGACCTTCGGTCCGATCCTGCATGTGGTGCGCTACAAGGCCGCCGATCTGCCGAAGATGCTGGAGACCATCGCCGCAACCGGCTACGGCCTGACGCTCGGCGTGCACTCGCGCATCGATGCCATGGCCGCGCAGGTGGTCGACCGATTGTCGGTGGGCAATGTCTATGTGAACCGCAACACGATCGGCGCGGTGGTCGGAACGCAGCCCTTCGGTGGCTCCGGGCTTTCCGGCACGGGGCCCAAGGCGGGCGGTCCGGCTTATCTCACGCGCTTCGCGCTGGAACAGGTCGTCTCGATCAACACGGCCGCCGCTGGCGGCAATGCAAGCCTCATCGCCATGGCCGAGGAGGACTGACTTGCCTCAGGTGCCGCGCGGCTTCGCCCGCGCGGTGGCCTGTGCCGAGGCCGGGTCTTCCGGCCAGGGATGCTTCGGGTAGCGTCCCTTCATCTCGCTGCGCACCGCTGCCCAGGAACCGCGCCAGAAGCCCGGGAGATCGCGGGTCAGCTGGATCGGCCGGTGGGCGGGTGAAAGAAGCTCCAGAAGCAGCGGCACCTTGCCGCCGGCAATTGCCGGATGGCGGTCGAGACCGAAAAGCTCCTGCACGCGGATCGGCAACGCGGGACCCTCGTCGCGGTCGTAGTCGATGGGCAGGCGCGATCCGCTCGGCGCGTCGAAGTGCGATGGCAGCAGCCGGTCGAGTTCGGAAAGCCTGTGTTGCGGCAGCAGGCCGGACAGCGCGGCGCCCAGCACCTCCGCATCGATGTCCGACGCGTTGCGCACGCCGGCGAGATAGGGAGCCAGCCAGTCGTCCAGCGTTTCGCCAAGCGCTTCATCCGACACGTCCGGCCAGTCCGTGGCGGCTTCGTCACCGAGAAGTCGGCGCAAGGTCGTGACCCGGGCGCGAAGGGCGAGTTGCGCTTTTGTCCAGGCAAGCCGGTCGATGCCACGTTTTCGCACGTGCTCGACAAGTGCGGACGCGACGGCTTCGGGATCGGGCGCGCCGGCCGAAGTCTCCGACAGGACAAGCTTTCCGAGACGGGTTACCTCGCGGGTCCGCACACGCCCCTCGTTGTCGCAGGATACCTCCGTTCGCGTCACGATATGACCGGCAAAGAGGGTGTCGATTTCGCCACGGTCGATGGGAGCCGCAAGAAGGATTCGGCCGCGTGCGGCCGTGCCCTGTACCTCGGCGATGGCAAGGAACGGCTCGCGTGCAAGGGCGTCGCTTTCCTCGAGACTTGCACCGCGTCCGTTCGCCATTCGGAAGCCGCCGCGTCCGTCCCGCGACTGTGCGACCCGGTCGGGATAGGCCAGGGCAAGCACGCGCCCGGCTTCCTGGTCACTTGCGTTGCCCAGGGTAACGCCCGCAGCCTCGCGCCAGCGTGCGGCGAGGCCAAGTGCGGCCCTGGCACGTGGATCGCGCGAACGCCGCACCTCGGCCAGACGGTTGCGCAGGTCGCTGGATCGTCCGCCGAGGCCGGCCTCCGACAATAGCGCGGCGATCTCGGAAGCCAGACGCCCCGCATCGTCGTCGCCGGCCGTGATCAGCATGTGCGCAAGGCGGGGGGCGAGCGGAATGCGCATCATGCGCTTGCCGGTTTCGCTCAGAAGGCCGTTCCCGTCCAGCGCGTCGAGCTCCTTGAGCAGCGCCACAGCCTCCGCCCATGCGGCGGCGGGAGGCTGGTCGGGGAAGGGAAGTCGCGTCGGGTCGCCGACGCCCCAGGACGCGAGGTCGAGAACGAGACGGGAGAGGTCCGCTTCCAGGATCTCCGGGCGGTCGGCGGCGGCGAGGGCCGCTGTCTGTCCCTCGTCCCACAGCCGGAAGCAGACACCGGGTTCGGTTCGTCCCGCGCGTCCGCGTCGCTGGTCGGCCGATGCGCGGGAGACCTTCACCGTTTCGAGACGTGTCAGTCCGGTGGCGGGCTCGAAGACGGGAACGCGGGCCAGTCCGCTGTCGACGACCACGCGTACGCCCTCGATGGTCAAAGAGGTCTGGGCAATGGCACTTGCGAGCACCACCTTGCGTCGTCCCTCCAGAGCCGGACGGATCGCCGCCGCCTGGGCCCTGGGGTCGAGCGCGCCGTAGAGCGGGGCGAGGTCCGTATCGCGCGGAAGGGTTCCCTCAAGCAGATCGGCGGCCCGGCGGATCTCGCCCTGGCCTGGAAGAAACGCGAGCACCGAGCCACTTTCCTGCGAGAGTGCCTTGCGCACCGCCGAGGCAACCTGATCGGCGGCGGGCTTGCGCGGGTCGCGACCCAGATAATGCGTCTCGACCGGGAAGGTCCTGCCCGGACAGGTGATGACCGGCACATCCCCCAGAAGCCGCGCGACAGCGGCGGCGTCCAGGGTTGCCGACATGGGCAGGATTTTCAGGTCCTCGCGCAGGGCGCCTTGCGTGTCGAGCGCAAGCGCAAGACCGAGGTCGCCGTCAAGCGAGCGCTCGTGGAACTCGTCGAAAATCACGCAGGCGATCCCGGAAAGCTCCGGATCGTCGAGGATCATCCGGGTGAAGACCCCCTCGGTCACGATCTCGATTCGTGTCCGGCGTGAGACGCGGGTCTCCATGCGCACCCTGAGTCCGACTGTTTCGCCGACCTCCTCGCCCAGGAGACGGGCCATGCGCGCCGCTGCCGCACGGGCGGCAAGACGGCGCGGCTCGAGCATGAGAATGCGCCCGTCACCGCGCCACAATGCCTCGAGAAGGGCCAGGGGAACGACGGTCGTCTTGCCCGCACCCGGCTCGGCAACGAGAACGGCACCGGTGTTTTTCTCAAGCGCGCTGCAAAGCGGCGCGAGGACACTCTCGATCGGCAGGCCCGTCTCGATACGGGCGGGACGCGGCCCGGTGGACGTCATGTCGGACCTCTCAGGACGCGGGCGCGGAGGCCTGCGCTCTCCAGCAACGCCCACTTGTCTCGACCGCGAACAGCGTCGGCGTGCGCGCGAAGGCCGCAAGTCCCTCCAGCGCGGGCATTTCGTGACGGATGAGGTAGGTGGGGATCGAGCGCACGAGCGCGCCGTGGGGTGCCTTGGCCTCGAAGGCATCGCGGAAGGCCGGATGCGCGAGATAGCGGCTGATGCGGCCGGGAATTCCGCCGCCCAGGAAGACGCCGCCGCGAGCGAGAAAGGTGAGTGCGAAGTCGCCGGCCACCCGGCCGAGGGCGCGCACGAAGACCTCCATCGTTCGAAGCCCGATTTCGTCGCCGGAATCCGCGGCCGCTGTCACATCGGCGGGGGTCGCGAAGCGTCTCTCGAGACCGGCTTCGCTGGCGACCGCGCGCGAAAGGCGCAAAAGACCGGCGCCGCTGAGGATCCGCTCCGCCGTGATCCTTCCCTCAAGCCGTTCGATATGCGGCCAGACGCGATAGTCCGTCTCCGACACGGGCCCGAGCTCGACATGCCCCCCTTCGCCGGGAACCGGAACCCATGTGCCATGGGCATAAACCATGGCTGCGACACCGAGGCCGGTGCCGGGACCCAGAACGACCTTGGCTCCGTGGGGTTGCGCCGTCCCCGGTCCGATTTGTTCGAGCGCATCGCCCTCGAGGCCCGGAAGGGCCAGGGCCTGGGCCTCGAAGTCGTTGAGCACGATCACCTGCTCGAGGTCGAGCTGTTCGATGAGCTTCAGCGGCTCGATGACCCAATTTGCATTCGTCAGGGGGATGCGTTCGCCCGTGACCGGCCCGGCAGCGGCAATGACCGCCGTGCGTGGCAGGAGCGCGCTGTGATCCAGAAGGCCGTTTTGAGCGGCTTCGGCAAATCCTGGATGGGCATCGGTCGCGACGCGGGTGATCGCCTCTGCCGGACCATGGGCATCGCGCACCATCGCGAAGCGCGCGTTCGTTCCACCGATGTCGGCGACGAGCACGGGGAAACTCAAATGGCGTGGGGCGCCTTCTGGGAGATGTGCGTCCGACGATGTCATGATGCGCTCGTCTCGACCTCCGGCGTTTGCGACGTGGAGAGGAGGCCGGCAAGACGCGCGCTGCGCAGGAGAATATCCGCGGTCGACCGGTTCAGCGCCATGGGAACATTGTAGACGAGCGCAAGGCGCATCAGCGCCTTGACGTCCACGTCGTGAGGCATTGGCGACAGCGGATCGACCAGGAAGATCATGCCCTGGAGGCGGCCTTCGGCGATCATCGCGCCGATCTGCTGGTCTCCGCCGAGCGGGCCGCTCTTGAGGCGCGTGATATCCAGATCGGGGCAGGCATCGGCGATCCGGCCTCCGGTCGTTCCGGTTGCGAAGAGGCGATAGCGGGCGAGCTTGTCGGCATGGGCTCTTGCGAAGGCGACCATCTCGTCCTTCTTCGCGTCGTGGGCGATGAGAGCGAGTGCAGGAAGAATGGCCTGGTCTTGATGCGTCACGAAGCGGTCCTGTCCCTGTTCGACTTTCGGTCGCTCTCTCGCCAAGGCCTGTCCGCGCCTGGCAGGCCGGCGGCACCTGACAGCCTTGAGAACTCCTACAAGGGTCTACCGCGTTCCGGACCTGCTTGGAAGCCACAGGCGTGGCTCGTGCCTGCGTCGCCGGACGGCGACTGCCTCCGTCCGGCCCATGTTCGTTCCGCCGAGGATCAATCGAAGAGGCTGCAGTTGACCGGCTTGCGTCCAGAGGCCGGCAGGATGCGCGGGTCGTGCAAGAGCCCGGCGATCTCAAGCACCAGCTTCATGCGGATCGCATCCGCGAACTGGGCCTTGGAGTGGACGGGTACGAAGAAATGCCCCGGTCCGCCGATCACGCAGTCCTCATAGTAGTGATCGATGTTCATGAGCGTCTGCCATGAGTCCTTGTCCGACTTCATCATCAGCGGCAGGCCGTTGATGGTGATGCCGGCGGCGATTGCCCGGTCCCGGAAGGCGGTAACCGTTCCGCCCTGGTTGTTGGGGCCGTCGCCGGAGATGTCGATGACCTTCCGAAGCCCTTCGTAGTCGTTCGTGGCGACCATGGTGGTGGCACGATTGAGCGCGGATGCGATGGATGTTCGCTGGCGATGGTTCAGTGGCGCTTCCGCGATCCGTGTGGCGAAAGCCGCGGCCGTGGCCTCGTCGTGGATCACCGCCCAGTCGGCGACCACGACCTGCTCGCCCTTTCCGCCCCACTCAAAATAGGTAACGGCGATGCGGCCGGTCGGTCCGTAGCGGATGGCGTCAAGCACCTGGGGCGAGGTCAGTGCGGAAACATACCCGGCTCTCTGGATTTCCTGCTCGTCCACATCCATCGACTGGGACACGTCGACGGCGAGGCCGAGTTCGACATCGACCTCGCGGTTCGGATCGTAGCCATAGCCGAGACGTGGTTGCGGGGCGCCCGCCTTAATGATGGAAGAAGACTGGGCTGCACCTGCAAATGCAAGAACGGCAAGTGCGAGGACGGCAAGCCTTGCGAGACCACTCTGGCGGGCCCTTGCCGGGCGTCCGCGCTGGCGGGTGGGGACATAATCGCGCATGGTCGAACTCCTTCAACCGATCTGAAGGGCTCCCACCTCGTCCGACGTTTCTCTTCCTGTTCCCCTCCGCGCCTTATCTTCCTCGAGATCGTCTCATGTCCCCCAGCCAATGAAGCGACCGTCCGGCCTGGCGTGATGAAAAATACGCAAGGGTCATGCCATTTCACGGTCCTGAAAGACTGTGAAACACAAGTGAGAAGCTGCGTCATTTCTGCCTGGCCGGGCTGTCGTGTCGGTGCCCGCGTTTGTTGCGATTGCTCAGCCGGTTAAGGTGAAGCCGAACGCGAATGGCGGTGACGGCATCGGGTCTGTTGCACAAGTGGGCGTGATGAAATTCTGTGCGCTGGCGATGTTCATGTGCATGTCGACACGGCAAATCTTGCCGGTCACCCGGCAATAGCTGCCGGTTTGAGGGCCGGGGAGAGCTGCCACCGCTGCGTAAAGAGGCTTGACCCTGCCAGTCGCTTTGGGCACTGTGAATGAAATAAAACACAAAGCTTGAATTATTTTTCGGGTGTCAGCGGTCCGCAAAAAAATGCGGCGATGCCCGTCGGCGAGGGGACGGCATCCTTATGCCTCAGGGCGACTGGACCACGGACATGTCCATTCGTGCCGCGTGGATGTCGTTTGTGGGCGGCGCCACGCAGGGCGAGATCGCGAGCCGCCTTGGCATTTCCACGGCCAAGGTGCATCGGCTGATCGCTCATGCGCAGCGTACCGGTCTGGTGCGCTTCCAGATTGTCGGCCGTCCGGCCGACTGTCTGGAGATCGAGGCGGCGCTTGTTGAAGAATACGGACTTTCATCCTGCCTGATCGCGCCTGACATCGGCGCGGGTGGCGAGGACAGCGGTTTTCGCGCCATCGCGGAAGTGGCGGGGCCGCATCTGGCCAACCTTTTGGCGGCACCGAATGTCACACAGGTCGGCGTCGGCATGGGGCGGACACTGCGCGCGGCGATCGAGCGGATGCCGCGTGTCCAGCGCTCCGATATCGCCATCGTCTCCATTTCCGGGTCGCTGACCAGGAAGCTTTCCGCAAATCCCTTCGATGTGGTGCAGCAACTGGCCGAGCGGACCGGCGGCGAAGGCTACTATCTTCCCGTTCCCTATCTCGCCGACAGTGTTGGCGAGCGTGACATGTTCCTGGGGCAGCGCAGTGTTCAGGCGCTCCTGGCGCGCGCGCGACGGTCCGACCTGTTCGTGATCGGCATCGGGTCGGTGGAAGACGACGGCCATCTGATCCGTCGCGACCTGATTTCCCGGGAAGAACAGAAGGACCTCATCGCCTCGGGGGCGGTCTGCGACCTAATGGGCCGGTTCATCGGGCGCGATGGGGCGCTTGTCGCCGCGAAGCTTGGCGACAAGGCGGTGGGCCTGCCTTTCGAGGCGGTGCGCGGCGCGCGTGTGGTGGCGCTCGCCGGGGGGCTTGGCAAGCTCAAGGCGACGCGGGCGGCGCTTCGCTCCGGCCTGATCACGGATCTGATCGTCGACGAGGAACTGGGACGAAACCTTTCGGCATCGAACGAACAAGAGAAGAATGTGCGAACGGCATGACGCCGGGCACGGGAACCATCTGGAGGTGAATGCAGTGTTGAAACGGATCATGCTCGGCGTCGCGGCTGCGGCGCTTCTGGCCGGCCCGGTCGTGGCCGATGAATTCGCGCCGGCCGTCGTCTATGACCTCGGCGGCAAGTTCGACAAGTCGTTCAACGAGTCGGCCTACATGGGGGCCGAGAAGTTCAAGGCCGATACCGGTACGGACTACCGCGACTTCGAGATCCAGAACGACAGCCAGCGCGAACAGGCGCTCAGGAACTTCGCGCGTCGTGGCGCCAACCCGGTGATCGCCATCGGCTTTTCCCACGCGAATGCGCTGGAGAAGGTGGCCGAGGAGTTCCCCGAGACCAAGTTCGCCATTGTCGACATGGTCGTGGACAAGCCGAACGTGCGCTCGATCGTCTTCAAGGAGAACGAGGGCTCCTACATCGTCGGCAAGCTGGCCATCATGGCCTCGGAGAGCAAGAAGGTCGGCTTCGTCGGCGGCATGGACGTTCCGCTCATCCGCAAGTTCGCCTGTGGCTACAAGCAGGGCGTGCTCGAGACCAACCCCGACGCGGAGGTCTTCGAGAACATGACCGGAAACACCGGCGCGGCCTGGACCGATCCGATCAAGGGCGGCGAACTCGCCAAGTCCCAGATCGATCGTGGCGCGGACGTGATCTACCACGCCGCCGGCGGCACGGGTCTGGGAGTCCTGCAGGCGGCCGCGGACGCAGGCAAACTCGGCATCGGCGTTGACAGCAACCAGAACGCTCTCCATCCGGGCCAGATCCTGACCTCGATGCTGAAGCGTGTCGACGTGGCCGTCGCCAAGACCTTCACGGATGCGCGTGATGGCGAGTGGACGTCCGGCATCTATTCGCTCGGCCTCAAGGAAGGCGGCGTGGACTGGGCGCTCGACGACAACAACAAGGACCTCATCACCGACGAGATGAAGGCCGCTGTCGAGAAGGCCAAGGCCGACATCATTGCCGGCGACATCAAGGTCCACGACTACATCGCCGAAGGCGAGTGTCCGTTCTGATCCGACCCTGACAGCAGCGGATGGCGATACTCCGGTTCGCCGTCCGCTTTTGCCGTCGGCCCGACATGGAACCTGTCCGCCGGAGTGCGTCGATGACCTTCCATACGACCCGTTTTCGCCCGCTGGCGGCCCTGCTGGTCCTGGTCGGTCTGTCGCTCGGCATGGGTGTCTCGGTTGCGCCGGCGAGGAGCGAACCGGCGCTTGTCTATTCCGTTGGAGGCAAGTTCGACGGCTCCTTCAACGAGGCGGCCTATCGCGGTGCCGAGCGCTTCGTCGCCGAGACCGGTGCCTCCTACCGGGATTTCGAGATCGCCCGCGACGCGGACAGCCTGCAGGCCCTTCGTACCTTTGCCGCACGCGGGGCGCGTCCCGTCGTCGCGATCGGCTTCAATCAGGCATCGGCCGTGAAGTCGGCCGCGAAGGCCTACCCCGAGACCGGGTTCTCCATCGTGGACATGGTGGTCGACGCCCCCAATGTGCGCTCTGTCGTGTTCCGCGAACAGGAGGGGGCCTATATCGCGGGTCTCCTTGCGGCGATGGCATCGAAGACCGGAACCATCGGTTTCGTTGGCGGCATGGACATACCCATCATCCGGCGGTTCCTCTGCGGGTATCGGCAGGGCGCGGAAGCCGGGCGGCCGGGAACGCGGGTCCTCTTCGCCATTGCGGGCAACACGCCGGCCGCCTTTGCCGACCCCGCGCGCGGCAGCGAGCTTGCCCGCTCCCAGATCGGACGTGGTGCCGACGTGATCATTCAGGCAGCGGGAGGCACCGGGATCGGCGTTCTTCAGGCGGCCGCCGATCGCGGTGTCCTCGGCATCGGCACGGACAGCAACCAGAACGGCCTTCACCCCGGACACATGCTGACCTCGATCCGCAAGCGGGTCGATACCGCCGTCTACCGGAATTTCATCGATGCGCGAGAGGGGCGCTGGACACCCGGTATCGAGGTGCTTGGCCTGGAGGAGGGCGGAATGGACTGGGTCCTCGACGAGAACAACCGCGCGCTGGTGACACCTGAAATGGAAAAGGCGGCGCGCAAGGCCGAGGCGGATATCGCCTCGGGTGCCGTTCATGTCCATGATGTGGTGAGCGAGGGAGCCTGCCCGCTATGACCGAGCAACTCGCCATCGAGCTTGTCGGCATCGACAAGAGCTTCGGCCCTGTTCAGGCCAATCGCGACATTCATCTGAAGGTCCGCAAGGGATCCATCCACGGGATCGTCGGCGAGAACGGAGCCGGCAAGTCGACGCTGATGTCGATCCTCTACGGCTTTTATCATGCCGATGCGGGCGAGATCCGCATGAACGGCAAGTCCGTGACGCTTGCCTCCAGCCAGGAGGCGATCGCGCAAGGTATCGGCATGGTGCACCAGCATTTCATGCTGGTGCAGAACTTTACCGTTCTGGAGAACGTGATCCTCGGGGCGGAGGGCGGCGGCTTGCTCGGGGAGGGCGTCGCTCGCGCCCGTGCCGAACTGAAGCGCCTTGCCGACGACTACGATCTCAAGGTCGATCCGGAAGCCGTGACGGAGGAGCTTCCCGTCGGTCTTCAGCAGCGTGTCGAGATCCTCAAGGCGCTTTTCCGTGGAGCCGAGGTGTTGATCCTTGATGAACCGACCGGCGTGCTGACGCCGGCCGAGGCGGATCATCTGTTCCGGATTCTCCGGGTGCTGCGCGACGAGGGAAAGACGATCCTCCTGATCACGCACAAGCTGCGCGAGATCATGGCCGTGACCGACGAGGTCTCGGTGATGCGACGCGGCGAGATCGTCGCCACCCGCGAGACGGCGAAGACATCGATGGGCGAGCTTGCCGAACTCATGGTCGGGCGTCGCGTGCTGCTCGAGGTGGAGAAGAAGAAGGCCGAGCCGGGCCGGCCCCTGCTGACCGTCTCCGGTCTGCGTGTGCACGACAGCCGTGGCGTGGAACTCGTGAAGGACGTCTCGCTGAGTGTCCGGGCCGGCGAGATTGTCGGCATTGCCGGAGTGTCCGGAAATGGCCAGTCGGAGCTTCTCGAGGCGATCGCCGGTATCCGGAAGGTGACAGCCGGCACGCTCGACATCGACGGCACCGTCATCGATCTCGCGTCCACGGACCCGGATGCGGCCGAGATGCGCAGGCTTGGCCTGGCGCACGTGCCCGAGGATCGGCACCGCATGGGCCTTGTCACCCGCTTCGTCGAATACGAGAACGCGGTGCTTGGCTATCATCGGGATCCCGCGCTTGGAAACGGTCCCTTTCTGGATCCCGAGAAAATGAAGACCTTCGCCCGCACGGAAATCGACAAATACGACATCCGTCCGCCCGACTGCATGCTCAAGACCGCCAACTTCTCCGGCGGCAACCAGCAGAAGGTTGTGCTCGCGCGCGAGATCGAACGCGATCCGGCGGTGCTGCTCGTGGGCCAGCCGACACGGGGCGTCGACATCGGTGCCATCGAGTTCATACACAAGCGCCTTGTGGCCCTGCGCGATGCCGGCAAGGCAATCCTGCTGGTTTCGGTTGAACTCGACGAGATCCGCGCACTCGCCGATCGCGTGCTCGTCATGTTCGACGGAAAGGTCGTCGGCGAACGCGAGCCGGAGGCCGCGGAAAGCGAACTCGGGCTGCTAATGGCGGGCGCCGCCGGACAGGAGGCCGCGGAATGACGGTCGGACAGCTTCCGCGCTGGGCGGACTATGGTCTCATGCCGGCGATCAACGTGATCGCCGCGTTTCTCGTTGCCGGTCTCGTGGTCCTTCTCATCGGCGAGAATCCCATCGAGGCGGTGGAGGTACTGCTGTGGGGTGCGCTCGGCTGGAACGAGGGTATCGGCTTTACCCTCTTCTACGCCACGAACTTCATCTTCACCGGACTTGCGGTTGCGGTCGCCTTTCATGGAGGCCTGTTCAACATCGGCGGCGAGGGGCAGGCCTATCTGGGCGGGCTCGGTGTGGCCCTGGCCTGTCTGGCGCTCGACCGGCTCGTTCCCTGGTGGGTGACGCTTCCCGTCGCGGTGCTGGGAGCGGCGGCCTTCGGCGCCCTGTGGGCGTTCGTTCCGGCGGTTCTTCAGGCGCGACGCGGCAGCCACGTGGTCATCACCACGATCATGTTCAATTTCATCGCCGCCTCGGTGATGGTCTATCTGCTGGTCAACGTGATGTCGAAGCCGGGCTCCATGCAGCCCGAGACCAGAACCTTCGAGGCGGGTGGTCGGCTGCCGTCGCTTGAAAGCGTCCTGCCCGCGGGGATCGACTTCGGGTCCGCGCCGGTCAACATTTCCTTCCTGATCGCGCTGCTTGCCTGCGTGGCCTGCTGGCTGCTGATCTGGCGGACCCGGCTCGGCTATGAAATCCGGGTCTTCGGCGCAAGCCCGACGGCCGCGGCCTATGCCGGTATTTCCGCATCCCGCATAACCATCGTCACGATGCTGATCTCCGGTGGTCTGGCGGGCATGATGGCGGTCAACGAAATCATGGGCTCGCAGCACCGGCTTCTGATCGAGTTCGTGTCCGGCTATGGTTTCGTCGGCATCGCGGTGGCGCTCATGGGCCGTTCGCACCCGGTCGGCATCGTGCTGGCCTCGATTCTTTTCGGCATCCTCTATCAGGGGGGCGCCGAGCTCGCGTTCGAGATGCCGACCATCACGCGCGACATGATCGTGGTGATCCAGGGCCTCGTCATCCTGTTCGCCGGAGCGCTGGAGCATATGTTCCGCCCCGCCCTGCTGCGTGTCTTCGGGGTGATCGCCTCCCCGGCGACGAAGACCGCGTGAGGAGGGACAGATGTTCGATACGATGATCCTCGTTCTCGACAGCACCGTCCGTCTCGCGACACCGCTCCTGCTCGCGGCACTGGCCGGGCTCTTCTCCGAACGTTCCGGCGTCTTCGACATCGGTCTGGAAGGCAAGATGCTGGGCGCGGCCTTCGCCGCCGGTGCTGCGGCCGCACTCACGGGATCCGCCTGGATCGGACTGATCGCCGCCATGGTCATTTCCGTCGGGCTTGCGCTCGTGCACGGGTTCGCCTGCATCACCAACCGGGGCAACCAGATTGTCTCCGGCGTCGCGATCAATTTCCTCGCCATGGGCCTGACGGCACTGCTCGGGCAGGCATGGTTCGGCCAGGGCGGGCGAACGCCCCCGCTTTCCTCCGGCGGGCGTTTTCGGGAGATCACACTGCCTTTCGCGGACAGCCTTCGCGACGTGCCGCTGATCGGCGGCATCTATTCGGAACTGCTTTCAGGCCACAACATTCTTGTCTATGCCGCCTTCGTGGCGGTGCCGCTCTCCTGGTGGATTCTCTTCCGCACGCGCTTCGGGCTGCGACTGAGAGCGGTCGGCGAGAATCCGGCGGCCGTCGACACCGCGGGGATCTCCGTGCAGTGGCTGCGTTACAGGGCCGTGATCTGCACCGGCATCCTTTGTGGCTTTGCCGGTGCCTATCTCTCCATTGCCCAGTCGGCGGGCTTCATCAAGGACATGACGGCCGGCAAGGGGTTCATCGCGCTCGCCGCACTGATCTTCGCCAAGTGGAAGCCGGTTCCGGTGATGTTCGCCTGCCTGCTCTTCGGTTTTCTTGATGCGGTCGCAATCCGGCTTCAGGGTCAGGACGTGCCGGGAATCGGCGAGGTTCCCGTCCAGGCGATCCAGGCGTTGCCCTACATCCTCACCGTGATCCTTCTTGCCGGGTTCATCGGCAAGGCGGTTCCGCCCCGGGCCGGAGGCACGGCCTATGTCAAGGAAAGGACCTGACATGAGTGAGATCGATGCGCTTTTCCAGGCGGCGAAGAACGCCAGGGAAAAAGCGCATGCGCCCTATTCGGACTTTGCGGTGGGGGCGGCGATCCTGACCGCGTCGGGCACGATCCATGCCGGGTGCAACGTGGAAAACGCCAGCTTTCCCGAAGGCTGGTGTGCCGAGACCACGGCGCTTGGCCATATGGTCGCCAGTGAGGGAAAGGTCCGGGTGGAAGCGGTTCTCGTCATGGCCGATGCGGCGCTGTGCACGCCCTGCGGCGGGTGCCGCCAGCGGCTGGCGGAGTTCGCGGACGATACGACGCCGGTTCATGTCTGCGACACGAAGGGGGTGGTCCAAACGTTCACGCTGGGCGAGCTTCTGCCCCACAAGTTCGTGCTCAAGTGAAAGGGGCAATCGTGAGCGGATACGGAACGGAAAGCGCTGCAATCGTCAGGGCGGCGCGGCCGGGCACCTACCGGCTGGGCCTCGTCCTCGGCTCGGGACTTGGCAGTCTCGCTGATGAGATCGAGGATGCCGTGCGCGTGCCCTACACGAGACTGGCCGGGTTCCCGGTTTCCACGGTTTCCTCCCACGGCAGCGAGCTTGTTGCCGGCACGCTGGAAGGTGTTTCCGTCGTGGTCCTCTCGGGACGGGCGCACTACTACGAAGGCGGTGGGGCCGACGTGATGCGGACCCCGCTGGAAACGCTGAAGGATCTGGGTTGCGAGACCGTGTTGCTCACCAACGCGGCCGGAAGCCTGCGAGAGGCGTTCGCGCCCGGCACGCCGATGCTGATCTCGGATCACATCAACTGGTCGGGCCTCAATCCGCTCATCGGCGAGGAAAGCGAGGACCGCTTTCTCGACATGAGCGCTGCCTACGATGCGGATCTGCGCGACAAGCTGAAGGCGCGGGCGAAGGAAGAGGGGATCGCGCTCGGCGAGGGCGTTTACATGTGGTTCTCGGGCCCCTCGTTCGAGACGCCGGCGGAAATCCGCATGGCGCAGGTGCTCGGGGCCGATGCCGTCGGCATGTCGACCGTGCCGGAGGTCATCCTCGCCCGCTATCTTGGCATGCGCGTCGCCGCAATCTCGACGATCACCAACTATGGCGCCGGGCTGCAGGCCCACGCCCTGTCCCACGCGGAGACCAAGGCGACGGCTCTGACCGCCGTCGACGCGCTCAAGCGCCTGATCCGGGGTTTCGTGCGGGATCTCGATACGTGAAGGACAAATACATGACTGAAGCGACCGCGGCGGCAATTGCCGCAAGGGCCCTTCCACTTGTCGACCTGACCAACCTTGAGGATGACTGCAAGCCCACCGACATCGAAAAGCTGTGCAGGCGGGCCGTGACGCCACACGGACCCGTGGCCGCCGTGTGCATCTGGCCTCGGTTCGTGGGGCAGGCGGCGACGCAGCTCAGGGGAAGCGGCGTGCGTGTCGCGACGGTGGTCAATTTTCCCGCCGGAGGCATCGAGACGCTGGCCGTCGTGGAGGAAGCCAGGGCCGCCGTCGCCGAGGGCGCCGACGAGATCGACCTCGTCATGCCCTGGCAGGCGTTTCTGGACGGTCGGCGCGGTTTTGCCGAAACCCAGATTACCCGTGTGCGTGCGGCATGTCCGGATGCGACGCTGAAGGTCATCCTGGAAACAGGCGAGCTGGGAGATGCGCTGCTTGTCCACGCGGCGGCCAACATGGCGATTGCGGGCGGAGCGGATTTCATCAAGACCTCCACGGGCAAGGTGAAGGTCAACGCGACGCTCGAGGCGGCGGAAATCATGCTGACCGTGATCGAGGAAATTCGCCGCGAGGGTGGCCGCGAGGTCGGTTTCAAGCCCGCAGGTGGCATCCGTACCGTGGACGATGCCGGTGCCTATCTGGCCATTGCGGACCGGCTTCTGGGGGCGAACTGGGTTTCCGCCGCGCATTTTCGTTTCGGCGCGAGCGGCCTGCTCGACGCGCTTCTGGCCGCGCTCGATGGCAAAGAAGCGGCGACCGGCGAGGGATACTGAAGGATGCTTGCCCAGGAACTCATTCGTCGCAAGCGCGATGGCGGAACGTTGAGCGCCGAGGAAATCGGCTTCTTCGTGAAGGGGTTGACCGACGAGAGTGTCAGCAACGAGCAGATTTCCGCACTTGCCATGGCCGTGTTCTTTCGTGGCCTCTCGCTGGACGAGCGCGTCGCGCTGACCCTGTCCATGCGCGACAGCGGCACCGTGCTGGACTGGTCCGATCTCGACGCTCCGGTTGTCGACAAGCATTCCACCGGCGGCGTTGGCGACAATGTCTCGCTGATGCTGGCGCCGGCCCTGGCTGCCTGTGGTGCGGCGGTGCCCATGATTTCCGGTCGCGGGCTTGGTCATACCGGCGGCACGCTCGACAAGTTCGATGCCGTGCCCGGCTACGCGACCCAGCCCGACAATGCGCTGTTCCGCAAGGTGGTGCGCGAGGCGGGGTGCGCGGTCATTGGCCAGACCGGCGACCTTGCGCCTGCCGATAAGCGCTTCTATGCGATCCGCGACGTGACGGGCACGGTCGAAAGCCTTGATCTGATCACCGCCTCGATCCTGTCCAAGAAGCTTGCCGCGGGCCTTGGCTCGCTTGTTCTCGACGTGAAATGGGGGACGGGAGCCTTCATGGCGACGCAGGACGAGGCGCGCGCGCTTGCGGAAAGTCTCGTCACGGTCGCGAACGGGGCTGGATGCCGCACCACCGCGCTTCTGACCGACATGAATGAACCGCTCGCCTCCGCCGCCGGAAATGCGGTCGAGGTGAAAAACGCGGTCGACTTCCTGACCGGCCGCGAGATCGACAATCGCCTCTTCGATGTGACCGTGGCGCTTGGCGCGGAGGTTCTTGCCACCGCCGGCCTTGCCGAGGACACGGATGCGGGCAGCCGCATGATGCGCAATGCGTTCGAAAGCGGTGCGGCGGCCGAGAGGTTCGCCCGCATGGTGGCCGGACTGGGCGGCCCGGCGGATTTCATCGAGCGAGCGGACAGCTATCTTGCCAAGGCTCCGGTCGAGCGGGCGATCTATCCCGATCGGCCCGGCACGGTCGTTGGCGTGGATACCCGCGCGGTCGGGGTGGCGGTCATCGAGCTTGGCGGCGGACGCCGCGTGTCGAGCGACCGCATCGATCCTTCGGTTGGCTTCACGCATCTGGCCGGTGTCGGCCACATGGTCGATACGGATTCGCCTTTCGCCATCGTGCATGCGGCCGACGAGGCTGCGGCAGCCCGGGCCGGCGCGGCTCTCAAGGCCGCTTACCGCCTCGGCAGCCCGGCGGATATCGACGATCTGCCGGTGGTGAGCGAGCGTATCGGCATTCCTGGCTGAACCTAGCCGAGAAGATACGCCTGGGCCGGCAAAGCCGACTGGGCGGCAAGACGGGGACATCAAATGGCGCGTGCCATCCTCTGCGTTCTGGACAGTTTCGGCATCGGCGGCGCGCCGGATGCAGCCAGCTTCGGCGACGAGGGAGCGAACACCTTCGGGCATATCGCCGCTGCCTGCGCGCGTGGAGAGGCGGATCGCGAGGGGCTGCGGTGCGGCGTGCTGCATGTGCCCAACATGGCACGCCTGGGGCTTGCACATGCCGGTCGGCTTGCGAGTGGCGAGGCACCGGAGGGCTTCGATCTTTCGATCGCGCCCGAAGGGATCTGGGGCGCGGCAAGCGAGACGTCGCGCGGCAAGGACACGCCATCCGGACATTGGGAGATCGCCGGAGTCCCGGTTGCTTTCGACTGGGGGTATTTCCCGGACGAAGTGCCGACGTTTCCCGATGAACTGGTCAGCAAGGTCATCGAGGCCGGGGCTATTCCCGGAATTCTCGGCAACTGCCATGCGTCCGGAACCACCATCATCGCCGAACTCGGCGAGGAGCATCTGCGCACGGGCAAGCCGATCTGCTACACGAGCGCCGACAGTGTGTTCCAGATTGCCGCGCACGAGACGCATTTCGGTCTCGAGCGGCTCTATCGCCTGTGTGAGACGGTGCGCGAACTCGTCGACCCCTATCGCATCGGTCGCGTTATTGCCCGTCCGTTCATTGGCGAGAACGCGGAAACCTTCGAGCGGACGGCGAACCGGCGCGATTATTCCGTCCTTCCACCGGAGCCGACACTGCTTGACCGTGTCGTCGCGGCCGGGCATCGGACACTGACCGTGGGCAAGATCGCCGATATCTTTGCCCATCAGGGGATCGGTGAGGTGCTGAAGGCCGCCGGAAACGATGCACTTTTCGACCGAACCCTGGAAGCGCTGGACATGGCGGGCCACGGCGATCTGGTTTTCGCCAATTTCATCGATTTCGATAGCCTCTATGGTCACCGCCGGGATGTGGCGGGATATGCGGCGGGCCTCGAGGCCTTCGACCGCCGCTTGCCGGAGCTGCTCGAGCGTCTCGAGCCGGACGATCTGCTCATTCTGACCGCCGACCACGGATGTGACCCGACGTGGCGTGGAACCGACCATACCCGTGAGCGCGTGCCGGTAATCGGCGTTGCGCCAGGACGCGGCGAGGTTCCGATCGGCATTCGCGACACCTTTGCGGACATCGGCGAGACGGTTGCCCGTCATCTCGGAGTCGCACCTGGCGGACACGGGGCGCCCTTTCTCTGAGGGCAGGCCTCCAACCAACCGTAGCGTGCGGTGCTCACCGGGCGTTTGCATGTGACACCGAGACAAAGGACGACATACGCCCATGGCGACGACCGAGGCTGCGTCCCACCGCCTGCCCAAGGCTGAACTGCATGTTCACGTGGAAGGGGCTGCGCCTCCCGCGCTCGTGGCAAGGCTTGCGGAACGTCACGGCCTGGATCTGGAGGGCGTGTTCGACGACCAGGGCCGTTATCGCTGGGAGGATTTCACCGGCTTCCTGCATGCCTACGACCGGGCGGCCAGTGTCTTCCGGACGCCGGAAGACTACGCGGTGCTGTCCGAGACCTACCTGAAGGAGATTGCCGCTGACGGGGCGATCTATGCGGAACTGACAATTTCGCCCGATCATGCGGCCGGAGCCGGCCTGTCCTATGTCGACTATGTTGCCGGACTGGCGGAGGGGATCGGCCGTGCCCGGGCGGAGACGGGGATAGAGGCGCGCATGATCGCGGTGGGCGTACGTCACTTCGGTGCGCGGGCCGTGGAACAGGTCGCAAGCCAGGTGATCGCCGCGCCGCATCCGCTGGTGACAGGCTTCGGGCTTGCCGGCGACGAGCGCGAGGGGCATCCGGCAAACTTCGCGCGCGCCTTTCGGATGGCCGGAGAGGCGGGCCTCGGGCTTACCGCGCACGCGGGCGAGGTGTGCGGGCCGGAAAGCGTGACGGCGACCCTTGATTTCCTGCGCGTGCAGCGCATCGGGCACGGCGTTCGGGCGATCGAGGATCCGGAGGTGGTGCGCAGACTTGTGGAAGACGAAGTGGTTCTGGAAGTGTGTCCGGGATCAAATCTTGCCTTGGGCCTTTATGAGCGGCTGCGTTTCCATCCGGTGAACCTGCTGCGCCGCTCGGGTTGCCGCATAACGCTGAACTCCGATGATCCGCCATTTTTTCATACGTCGCTGGCCGAGGAATACGAGAGCTGCGCGACCACCTTCGGCTGGAGCGGGGCGGACATGCTCGACATGACGCGCGAGGCGGTGCGCGGTGCGTTTTGCGATCCCGCGACCCGGATGCGCCTGATGGGCAGGATAGAGGAACACGGGAACGGGGAAAGCTGACCAACGGGGCATCGAATGGTGGATCGAGGCCTTCACGGTCTTCCCGCTTGTTCCGATTTGCGGCAGCTTGGTCTAACAAAAGAGAAGGGAGACCGGGCGCGCCCAGGGCGTTGCCGCGTGTCCGCCTTCAGAACATCAGGCATCGACAGACGGGGACGCGCCATGACCGGAGCCACAGTGATCGACCATCCTCTGGTCCAGCACAAACTCACTCACATGCGCATGAAGGACACCTCCACGCAAGGCTTCCGCCGTCTTCTGCGGGAGATCTCGGTGTTGCTCACCTACGAGGTGACGCGCGATCTGCCCATCACCGCGATGGAGATCGAGACGCCGCTGGAGCCGATGGCCGCGCCCGTGATCGAAGGAAAGAAGCTCGTCTTTGCTTCCGTGCTGCGGGCGGGAAACGGCCTTCTGGAAGGGATGCTGGAGCTGGTCCCGGCCGCGCGTGTGGCCCATATCGGCCTTTACCGTGATCCCAAGACGCTGCAGCCGGTCGAATACTACTTCAAGGCGCCGGAAGATCTCGGCGAACGCCTCGTGATCGTTGTCGATCCCATGCTTGCAACGGCCAACTCGGCCATTGCGGCGGTGCAGCGCCTCAAGGATCGCGGCGCGACCAATATCCGTTTCCTGTGTCTGTTGGCCGCGCCGGAAGGGATCGCCAAGTTCAACGAGGCCCATCCGGACGTACCAATCTTTACCGCCGCCATCGACGCCCGCCTCAACGAGAAGGGATACATCATGCCCGGCCTCGGCGATGCGGGAGATCGCATGTACGGCACAAAGTAGGCGCATGAACGCGGGCCCTCTTCCTGACGGGCGCGCGCGAGGACGCCAGACATTGGGAGGAGGACGACATGACCAGCGCGACCATCGGTTCGGCGATCTATCCCGGCCTCAAGGGAAAGACGGTGCTCGTGACGGGAGGCGGCAGCGGCATTGGTGCCGAGATCGTGCGTCACTTCGCGGCCCAGGGATGTCGCGTCGGCTTCATCGACCGTAACGATGAAGCCGCGCGTTCCGTCCTCGAGGAGGTTTCCGCGACGGGTGCGGCCATTCAGTTCGTGAAGGCCGACCTCACCGACATTCCCGCAACGAGAGCGGCGATCGGCAAGATCCGCGCCGCTCTGGGGCCAATCGCGGTTCTCGTGAACAATGCCGCTCATGACGAGCGCCACAGGCTCGAGGATGTCACCCCCGAATACTGGGACGAGCGCATGGCGGTAAACCTGCGGCACCAGTTCTTCTGTTCGCAGGCCGTGGTGGATGACATGCGCGGGCTTGGCGGCGGAGCCATCGTCAACATGGGTTCCATTTCCTGGATGATCGGTCAGGGAGGCATGGCAGGGTACACCTCGGCCAAGTCGGCAATCGTCGGTCTGACACGCTCGCTGGCCCGTGACCTGGGGCCCGACAACATCCGTGTGAACTGTATTGCGCCGGGCTGGATCATGACCGACCGACAGATCGAGCTCTGGCTGGACGAAGAGGGCGAACGCGAGATCCAGGCACGCCAGTGCCTCAAGCGGAAGCTCGTCCCCTCCGACGTGGCTTCGGTTGTGACCTTTTTCGCCTCCGACGCCGCAGCGGCCTGCACCAATCAGACCTATGTGGTGGACGGCGGCTGGATCTGAGTGAGCGGCCTTGAGGGGCGAGGCTAAACAGGGGCGTTCGCGATGATCACCGTCTTCGGCTCGATCAACCTGGATCTGGTGGTCTGCCTGCCACGCCTGCCGGTGCCGGGCGAAACGGTCGTTGGTCCCGATCACCAGACCTTTGCCGGCGGCAAGGGAGCGAACCAGGCTCTTGCCGCAGCCCGCGCAGGCGCTTCGGTGCGCATGGTCGGAGCGGTTGGAAGGGACGCCCATTCGGCACCGGCGCTTGCGAACCTCGATCTTGCGGGTGTGGATCTTTCCGCCGTCCGTCACCTGGAGGGCACCACGGGACTTGCCATGATCGGCATCGATGCGGAAGGCGAGAACCTGATCATGTGCGCCAGCGGCGTGAACGCCCGCGTCGCGGCTGACTGGCTCGACGGTGTGCTCGAGCCGGACGATCTTCTTGTGCTCCAGCGCGAGTTGTCCGCCGATCCGATCTCCGGGGCGATCGCGCGGGCGCGCAAGGTAGGCGCGCGCGTGTTGCTCAACGCCGCACCTTCAGGCGACGCCGCGCTTGCAGGGTTGATCGGGGATGTGGATGTTCTCGTGGCCAATGCCGTGGAGGCAGCAGAACTGGCAGGGGCATTCGGTTGCCCTGGGGCCGAGGGTGCGGAGGTGCATTGCGCCGCTCTTTGCGGGAACTCGCGTCTTGCTGTTGTAACCCTTGGCGGCGACGGGCTTGTCGCGCGGACGGCCGAGAGGATCTGGCGCGTTGCCGCGCCGCGCATCGAGGTGCTCGACACGACCGGTGCCGGTGATGCCTTCGTCGGAGCCCTCGCCGCCGCGCTGGACAGGGGCGCGGACATTTCTCGTGCCTTGGCGGAAGGCACTGCGGCCGGTGCACTTGCCTGCACGGCGACCGGAGCGCAATCGAGTTCCCCCGACGCTGGCGCCATAGCCGAACTTGCGGACACGCTCGTCGTGGAGACGGCGCCCGTGACGCGCTGAAACGTTAACCGCCCGTTTACTTCGAAACGGATCGGCGCGGCGCCTTAGCCAATCGGCAACGCCTCGCGTTCAGACTGCCTGATACACGCATTTCCCGCGTGCGGCAGCCGGCACGGGAGACGGCACATGGAACGCTATCTGTTCATCGCCATCGGCGTGGCGGTCATTGCAATGATCGCTCCCAAGGCCGCTGACATGTTGGTGGTGGCCAATGGCGGGCCGGCCTCCGTGGCTGTTGCGACCAATGAGCCCGAGCCTGCCCGGGGACCGCGAACACTTGTGCTTTCGGTCGGTGAAAACGGCCACTACTCTGTCGATGCACACATAAATGGCCGTCCGGTGCACTCGCTCATCGATACGGGAGCATCTGTTGTCGCCCTGCCGGCGGATGTGGCGCGTGCTTCCGGCCTTCATCCCGCAGAGAGCGACTTCAAGGTCCCGGTGAACACCGCGAACGGAACCGCGCGAGCCGCGCGTGTCAGCTTGCGCGAACTGCGTCTCGGCACGATCCGGTTGAAGAACGTCGACGCGCTGGTTCTCCCCGATGGCGCGCTGCATGTTCCGCTGATCGGAATGTCCGCGCTCAACCGTCTCGCCAAGGTCGATATCCGGTCCGGCACGATGCGGTTGATTCAATAGCCCCTGGAAAGCGATAGTCCGCCGGCAGCTGATCGGTCCCGACACCGGGTCGGCGTGCACTGCGAAAGGGCGGACATGGCATATGCACGACTTGCCGACGGGCGCCCGGTGGAGCGCGTCAGGTTGCGGCGCGGTGGTATAGAGGCTGACATCCTCACGTTCGGCGCGGTGATTCAGGATCTGCGGGTCGGCGGCCGTTCCGTGGTGCTCGGCTTCGACACATTCGAGCCCTATATCGACCAGTCTCCCTACTTCGGTGCCATCGCCGGCCGATGCGCCAATCGTATCGCCAACGGCCGTTTCACTCTCGAGGGCCGGGAGTACCATCTTCCGCTCAATGAGGCCGGCCGCCACCACCTTCACGGTGGAACCGCCGGCTTTTCCGAACGGTTGTGGACCCTTGAAGAGGCGGATGCGCACAGCGTCCTGCTTTCGCTCGAGAGCGCGGACGGCGATCAGGGCTATCCAGGAACGGTGCAGGCGACCTGCCGCTATACGTTGCTTGACGACACGAGCCTGAGGATCGAACTCGAGGGCAGGACCGATGCGCCTACCCTGTTCAATCCCGCCGCGCACAGCTACTTCAATCTCGATGGGACGGGAGATGTTCTCGCCCACCGGCTCCGGATCGATGCGCATGAGTTCCTGCCGGTGGATGGGGACCTGATCCCCACGGGCGAGATCAGACCGGTTTCCGGAACATCTTTCGATTTTCGCGAGCCACGCGTGATCGGCGAACAATCGGGACACGAGCCGCTGGACCACAATTTCTGCCTGTCACGTGAGGCTGTCGTGCAGCCGCGCAAGGTTGCCTGGCTTGAGGCCGGCGACGGCAGTCTTGCTCTCGATCTGGCGACAACGGCCCCGGGCCTGCAGGTCTACGATGGGGCGAAGGTGAACGTTCCCCTTGCGGGGCACGACGGGCGAGGCTATGGCCCGAATGCGGGTTTGTGTCTGGAGCCCCAGTTCTGGCCGGATGCCATCAACCACGAGGGGTTTGCCGGCTGCGTGCTGCGGCCTGGTGAAACCTCGCGCCAGGTGACGGACTATATTTTCACGTCTCGCACCTGAGGTGCCGACGCCTTGTTTCGATACGGGAAAAGCCTCCTATGAAGACCGTTTTCTCCCCAGTGCAGCTTGCACATGATCCCAAGCAGGAAATCTCGGACGGCATGCTGAAACCCGCCGTGGAAATTCCCTCCCGCGCGACCATGGTGCGGGACCGGGTTATTGCCGAAGGACTTGGTAGCATCCTGGAGCCGGAGGAATTCGGACGCGCAGCGCTCGAGCGCGTACATGATGCGGGCTATCTCGATTTCCTTGAAAGCTTCTGGGGGCGATGGACGGATGCGGGGCGCAGTGGTGAAGCCTTTCCGTTCGTCTGGCCCGTGCGGGGCCTGTCGACAGAGCCGGTTCCGGAGCACATCGACGGACTTCTGGGGCGCTATTCGTTCGACGCGGGAACGCCGCTTGGCGAGAACACCTTCGCGGCGGCGCGGGCAAGCGCCAACTCTGCCCTGACCGCGGCCCGGCTCGTCGCAGGCGGCGAGCGCTCCGCATTCGCGCTCAGCCGCCCGCCCGGCCACCACGCGGCGGCCGACTACTACGGTGGCTACTGTTTTCTCAACAACGCCGCGATCGCCGCACAGTGGATGCGCGACAATGGCGCGGCCAGGGTTGCCGTGCTGGATGTCGACTACCATCACGGCAACGGCACCCAATCGATTTTCTATGACCGGTCCGACGTTCTGTTCCTGTCCATTCATGCCGATCCGAGGGAGGAATATCCCTACTTTCTGGGTCATGCGCAGGAGACGGGAGAAGGTGACGGCGAAGGGTTCAACGTCAATCTGCCGCTGGCACCAGGAGCGGACTGGGCGATCTGGAGTGCTGCGCTCGAGGAGAGCCTTGGGCGTATCTCGGCCTTTGGCGCGGACACACTGATCGTGTCGCTCGGTCTCGACACCTACGAGAAGGATCCGATCTCGCGGTTCCGTCTCGTCTCGGAGGATTTTCTCAGGATGGGCGAGCGCCTGGCCGGCCTGAGGCTGCCGACCACCTTCATCATGGAAGGCGGGTATGCCGTCGAGGCCATCGGCGTGAACTGCGTCAACACACTCGCGGGCTTCGAGGGCGCCTGACAAAGGCGCCCTCGGCGGCCCGGATCAGACAGGGAAGCCGTGGTCGCGCAGTGCCTGTCGCAGCGCGTCGGCGCCCGTGAAGTGGATTGCGTGCATCCCCGCGTCCCGCGCACCCGCCACGTTGGCCGCACTGTCGTCGATGAAGACCGTGCGCTCGGGCGAAAGGGCGTTCCGGGTCAAAAGCACGTCGTAGATGCGCGTGTCGGGTTTCAGCAGTTTCTCGTGTGCGGAGACGACCGTGTCACGAAAGCTGTCCGCCAGGAAAGGGAAGCGCTCAAGACATTCGGCGTATTTTTCGGCGCTGAAGTTGGTGATTGCGTAAAGCGGCACGCCGGCTGCCTTGAGGTCCTGGAGAAGCGAGACGGAGCCATCGACAGGACCGGGAACCATCTCGTGCCAGCGGGTATCCCAGGCGCGGATCTCCTCCTCGTAGTCGGGATGGCGGGCAAGGGCTTCAGCGATGCCGTCCGCGAAACTGCGGCCCCGGTCCTGCTCGAGATTCCATGACGGCGGCAGAATCTCGGTGAGGAAATGATCGACTGCCTCTGCCTCGGAAAAAAGCCGGGAATAGAGGTGACGTGGATCCCATTCGATGAGAACGTTTCCGAAGTCGAATACGACCGTATCGGGCTGACGGGACATGAAGGCTCCTGAGTGACAGGGAAAGCGACAGGCGCATGATCGCCGAAGGGTTTGAACGCGAAAAGCGAAGCTTTCATGTCGGCGTGAGGCGCATTCGGGCTTTTGCCGCACACGGCCTGGTTCACGTGGCTGCCTTCCTGCTGGTTTTCTCCGTGGCGCTTCCCCTCGTGGGTGTTCGAGCGCAGGACGGCGACGGTCTGCCCGTGCCCTTGGACACCGACGTCGCGGGACAGGATGAGGCCGACGCCGCCATGTTTCTTCCATGGCCGGAAGCCTCCATGTCCGAAGGCGACGACCGGGAGAACGTATCCGACGCAGACAACTCCGACGGATCGGCGAGGGTTTTCGATCCCGAACGCCTTGCGATGTGGCCCGTGTTGCGCATCGGTATGGTTCTCGACCCGGCGCAAGGGGAGTTCGGCGGGGTCGAGCCTTTCCGTGCAAACCTCGAGGAACGGCTTGGCATTCCCGCCGTTGTTGTCGCCTTTTCGAGTCTGTCACGGCTGCAGGCGGGGCTGCTGCGCGGGGAGGTGGACTATGCGTCGCTTTCCACCACCGCTTTCGTTGATGCTCAGGAACGCTGTTCCTGCCTGGACCCCCTCGCCGTTCCGATGGATGAGGCTGGGGTGAGCGGCTGGACCCTGCTGGCGATCGTGCCGAAAGGCCGTCGCTTTTCCGGCCTGGAGAACCTTGGCTCTGCCCGCATCGCACTGGCTCCGGAAGGTTCGACGGCCGGGCGGCGCCTGCCGCTTGCACTTCTGGAGGCCGCGGGCGTTTCATCTGATGAGGTGAGGCTGGTGGAGGAGGCCGGACCGTTGGAAGCGGTCGGGGCGGTGCTTGCGGGGAGGGCGGATGTCGCCTTTGGCTGGAGGCCGGCAACACGTGATGGAACGTTTGCGGAAGGCGGAACGCTTGCCGCACTTCTGGCACGCAACGGCGTTGTTCCTGCGGTCGATGCCATACCGCTTTTGGGACCGATCCCTTCCGCGCCGCATGTTGCCCGCACGGATCTTCCCGAAAGCCTTCGGCAAGAGCTGCGCGGCGTGCTGGCAACCTGGGGCGGTTCGGGAGAGCATCCTGCCGGAAGCGGCGCATTTCAGCCCGTTTCGCAAAAGGACTTCGATCTGCTTGCGCCTCTCACGGCAGGAGGCGGCGTCAAGAACGCGGTGCGTGGCCGGCTGCGTCCGCTGGTGCCGCGTTAAGAGGCGGCACCGGCGTCAAGAGGCTTGTATCAGGAACAGCACTCTACCTCTGAACTGACACGCGGACGCATGTAGTAGGTGTCGGTCAGTTCGATCGTATCTGTTGCGAACACGTCTTTCAGAAGTGCGGCGAAGGTCGGCCGATGCGTATAGGTCGCCTGCGCCACGATCAGATAGGTGTCCTTCTGTTTCGTCAGGCCTTCCGGAATATCGACGGGAGGAGCTCCGTTCGCGGACCACTGGGCCGTATTCAGAGCCCGGCTCCATTTCACGCGGGGCTTGTTGACTTCCTTGATCCAGATGCTTGCCACGACGAGCTTCAGATTGCTCGCGGGGTACGGATCGAGCACCGCGTCCGACATCTTGAGGAGGTCCCTGATGTCGGCTTCGTTGAGTTTGTCGGTCTGGGCGACGAGGTCGGCAATGGAACTGGCCACCTGACTGACCTTGCGGTCGACCGTAAGCGCTGAATCAAGCTCCACCATCCCCAGGAACAGGAGCAGCATGAACGGCAGAACGAGTGCGAACTCGACCGCCGCGACGCCGCGACTGTCCCGGCCGAGGCGGCGCAGCAGGCGAAAGCGCGCGAAAACTCCGCCTGTACGGCCGGAACGCTCCTTGCTGGCAAAGGGGACGGACTTCAAGGGCCTCACCGGACGGTCTCCTAGCTGTTGGGCTTCGTCGACCATGGGAACGGCTCATTGCGGAAGATCGCGGTTGCCACCAGCAGACGGTCTCCCGACGCGAGGTCGGCGAAGTTGGTCGCCATCAGCGAGGAGAACATCGGCCAGCGGTACATGGCACGCACGATGATGATCTCGTTTGCCTCGCCATGGTCGTAGCCCACGTCATCCGTCATCTGGCCGTCTTCGATCAGAGGCTTGGACTTGTAACTGGTGAAAGAGTCGATCTTTTCGACGTCAATTGTCAGCCGGTCCGCGCTTATCGGGAAGCCGCTTGTCTTGGCGAGGATCTGCTCCTTGAACTTCGATGCATCGAACCCTTCCGCCTGGGCCTGGCCGGTCCTGATCATGCGCGCCGCATCCAGAACGGCGTTGTTCAGCACCTGATCGGCAAAGAAGGCGAGGCCGATCTCGATGATGCCGAAAAGAAGAAGCATGAAGGGAATGGCCACGAAGGCGAATTCGATCGCCGCCGTACCTTCGCGGTCGCGGCCGAACGCACGAAGCAGGCGGCGGAGTGACCCGAGCCGTGTCTTGCCGCTCCTGTCAGCCATGAACGTCTCTCACCTCTTCACGTCGGGAGCGGTTCCTGGGGACGTCAGTTGCCGACGCCGGCTGCCTTTTCAGACATCTCGGTACGTGCGGTGGACTGCTTCGCGATCGCGTCATAAGCGGTTTCCGTGTCGCCAACGCGAAGCACCGGCTCACACTGTGGCGCGCAGGAGTAGGAACTGCGCGCGGTTCTGCGCAGGACCGTCACGACGTCGCTCGAGGGGGCTCCGACGGTAATGACTTCGTCGATGATCGGTTCACCGGCCTTGTCGAGGATCACCAGGTTCGTGGTGCCGTAGAGCTTGCCCGTCACGACCACCGTCTGGCGGTCGTACATCGCGACATCCGCGATTGCGGGATTGCCCACGATGACGGTATCCGCCGGTGCATCGATACGAAACACCTTGGCCCGGTCGGTCATGACATGAACGGCGCCACCTTCGGCGGCCATGGTGCCGCTCGCGAAAGCAGGGGCGAGAACCGCGGCGGCGGCAATCGCCGCGCCCAGAATTGCGCGATGTCGAGACATGCCCTTCGGCTCCTTCTCAGAATTCCTACCCGAACGTCAACGATATTGGTGAAGGAACCGCTAACGGTCGTTGCAATCAGGTGGCATGGTTAAATTTATCAATATTGGTGATCCATCAAATCTGCACTCTCCAGGCAGCTTGGGGAGAGCGAAAATCAGGTTCTTCGCACGTCATGATCGGGAGTCGTTTTCGATTGTGGTTAATAGCGAGAACTTGTTATTCTCAAGTCGTTAACCAAAATTCGGCAGATCTCGAAAGTCATCCGTGCGTTGGGTGAATTTAACTTTGTGGCAAGGTGTCAAGTCTACATTCAGGTCAACTTCGATCGGTCGGAAATAAAAACAAGGCCGACGAGGTGGTGCAGTCAAATCGAATGGAAACTTAGGAGCCAAACCATGAAGAATCTTCTCGCTCGCTTTGCCAAGGACGAATCCGGTGCGACCGCCATCGAGTACGGCCTCATCGCCGGCCTCATCTCCATCGGCATCGTCACGGCTGTGACCACCGCCGGCGGTTCGATCTCCTCGATCTTCACGACCGTGTCGACGAAGCTCACCGCCGCTCAGGGCAGCGTCAAGTAATTCCCTGACGCGATATCGGTTTGGTCGGGCGCGCGCCGAACGGCAGCGACGCCGGCCATCCCGGCAAACGGGCGGCTTCGGCCGCCCGCTTTTCTTGGAGCCATCGGATTTCGCGAGGAAACCGGACATGATCGAGGCGGCCCTGCTTGTCATCTTTCCGACGCTGGTTGCTTTCGCCGGCGCGTCCGATCTCTTCACGATGACGATTCCGAACCGCGTTTCCCTGCTGCTTGTCGCCGGCTTTTGCCTGCTCGCTCCGGCCGCCGGCCTTGGCCTTGTCGATATTGGCTTTCATCTGGCGGCAGCGGGTGCGGTCTTTCTCCTTTGCCTTGCCTTCTTTGCCTTCGGCTGGATGGGAGGGGGAGATGCAAAGATAGCAACTGCGGTTGCCCTCTGGTTCGGCTTTACCCAGCAGACGTTGCTGTTTCTGGCCTTTGCGGGCATTTATGGTGGCCTGCTCACAATCGCGCTGCTGATGTTCCGCCAGGTTCCTGTTCTTCCGCTCCCCGCCAATAGCCGTACAGAATGGCTTTTGCGTCTTCATGATGACCGCTCCGGTATTCCGTATGGCATCACGATTGCCATCGCAGCGCTGCAGGTCTACCCGCTGACCATGTGGTTCAAGCTGATCGGCTGATCGCCCGGGGGCCTCTCCGCCACCGCGATCCATTTGCCGGGCCGCTGGCCCGCGCCTGTTTCCCTCTCCGTAAGCCGTATTGAACCTGTTGTCGGTCGCCGTTTCATGTTGTTAACGGTTGGTAAATAAGCTTGCCCGGATTTTCGAAATGCGAAAACGTTTAATTCTGTTAATCAACGTTGCTCATACCTGATTAACCATGTCTTGACCATTTGTCCCGCAAAGTAATCGGAACATGGCCGGAGCGTCTCAGCTCGACGGCCGGATTCGATCTCTACGGGTATTGGTCATGAAGATCGCACGACTGGCAATCCTTGGTGTCTCGCTTGCGGCCGGGCTTCTCGTGGCACGCATGGTGCTGAGCACCGGCCCGGAGCCGGTGGCGGAACCCGTTGTGGCCGAGCAGGAGGTCGAGAAGGACGAGGTCCTTGTCGCCGACCGTGACATTGCGCTCGGCACGGCTGTTCACGATGGGGACATGCGCTGGGCGGAATGGCCGCGCGATCTGGCTCCAGCGAACGCGATCCTGCGCTCGATGCGCCCCGACGCCATCGGCGAGATCGCGGGCCGTATCGCCAAGGCACCGGTCTATGCGGGCGAGCCCCTGCGTGAGGAGCGCCTGATCAACTCGGACCGCGGCTTCATGTCGTCAATCCTTCCCAAGGGCAAGCGCGCCATCGCCGTCTCGGTTGAGGCCCTGACGGCTGCCGGTGGCTTCATCCTGCCCGGTGACAAGGTGGACGTGATCCTGACGCGTCAGTCCGGCAGCCGGGGGTCGAACTCCTTCATGAGCGAGACCATCCTGCAGAACGTGCGCGTCCTCGCCATCGACACCACCACCGCCGGCGAGCAGGACGAGAAGGCGCTGCCCCCCGGTCAGACCGCGACCCTGGAGTTGCTTCCCGCACAGGCGGAAGTCGTCGCGCAGGCGTCGCAGCTCGGCACCATCTCCCTTGTGCTGCGGTCGGTTGAAGACTCCGCCGATGACGCAGAGACCGACGAGATCGGCGGCGGGGTGAATTTTGTGAAGTTCGGCGTGTCCGGCCAGATGCAGACCCAGCGCTGAAGCGCGGGTCGGCTGGAAGACGACGGCAAGGAGAACTCGAATGCTGGCTCAACGTTTCAAAGGCATCGGCACCCGCGCTGCTCTTGTCGTGACGCTCGCTCTGGGGCTGGCGGCAGGAAGCGGCCTCGGTGTCCCGACGGCCGCCCACGCGGAATCGTTTCCCAAGTCGGTGACGATCTCTGCCGGCGAGCGCGTTGCCGGCCGGCTCTTGCGCGTGGGCATCGGTCGCTCGGTGGTGGTCAACCTGGGAGAGGAGGTGGCTGACGTCATCGTCTCCAACCCGGAAGTCGCCGATGCGGTCGTCCGCAGCTCGCGCCGGGTCTTTATCATGGGCAACAAGGCCGGGCAGGCGAGCCTGTTTCTGTTCGGGCGCGCGGGCAACCAGATCGCGAGCTTCGACCTGGCGGTCGAGAACGACACGACGGACCTCAATGCCATGTTCCGCCGCGCAATTCCCGGTGCGGAGATCCGTGCCGAGTCGGTGAATGGCAATATCGTCCTGTCGGGCCGGGCCCCGAGCACCGCTGCAGCACAGCGGGCTGCCGATCTTGCCGCCCGCTTTACCCAGAGCAAGGGCGAGGACGCACAGCCGGTTCTCAACATGATCGCCGTCACCGGCAAGGATCAGGTTCACCTCAAGGTGACCGTGGCCGAGGTCGAGCGCTCGATCATCAAGCAGCTCGGCGTAAACCTCGCCGGCAACATCGGCCTTGGAAACTACAACATCGGTTTCAACAACTCGCCGAGCTACACGGTCAACTCGAACATCAACAACCGTGGGGCTGGCGGGCTCTATGACCCGACGAATCCCAACTCGACCTCGGGCTTTGTCGCGGGCGGAACCCAGCTCAAGGCGAACATCGAGGCACTGCAGCGTGACGGTGTCATCCGAACGCTGGCCGAGCCCACCCTGACGGCGATCTCCGGCGAGAACGCCAGCTTTCTGGCGGGTGGCGAGTTCCCGATCCCGATCGCTCAGGACAACAACAAGATCACGGTGCAGTTCAAGAAGTTCGGCGTCGGGCTCGACTTCACGCCCGTGGTCCTCGACGAGGGACGCATTTCGCTGCGGGTCAAGACCGAGGTCAGCGAGCTGACCCAGGACGGTGCCGTCAACATCGGCACGCTGACGATCCCGGCGCTGAAGGTGCGCAGGGCGGAGTCCACCGTCGAACTTCCCTCGGGTGGCACGCTTGTGATGGCGGGCCTCCTCAAGGAGACCTACAAGCAGGATCTCAACGGCGTTCCGGGCCTCATGCAGGTTCCGATCCTGGGCTCCTTGTTCAAGAGCCGCGACTTCCTGCGCCAGGAGACCGAACTCGTCGTCTTCGTCACACCTTACACGGTGCGCCCGGTCGCTCGCTCCGAGCTCGTCACGCCGACAAAGAATTTCGCTCCGGCGACCGACGGCGACACCATTTTCCTGAACCGGCTCAATCGCATGTATCGGGTTTCCGGAAACCCGGGCGAGGGCTCCTATCACGGCCAGGTCGGCTTCATCTACGAGTGAGGAACGGAACCATGACGTCCCGCCCCGCCAATCGCCCGATCCGTCGCGGCTCCCGCCATGGAACGGAAACAGGTCGCCAGACGATCCGCGCGAGCCTGCCGCTGGTTGCCGTTGCCGCGGCTCTGATCACGGGCGCGTGCAACACGCAGAAGCCCACGACCGAGGTGCTTGCGCTCAACGACTACCGCCTTCGTCATCCGATCATCGTGGCTGAAGGCACGAAGACGCTGGATGTGCCGGTGGGCAGCGGCATGCGCTCGATCTCGCCGTCACTGTCGGCGGCTGTCTCGAGTTTTGCCGGCGAGGCCCGCTCGCGCGGAGCCGATTCCATGGAGATCGTCGTGCCGTCCGGGTCCGCGAATGAGGCGGCCGTTCACGCGGTCCTGCCGAAGCTGCGCGGCGCGGTGGCCCGTGGAGGCATCTCGTCGAAGCGCATCGTGACACGCAGCTATCCGGTCGGAGATCCGAGCGTTTCGGCGCCGATCCGCTTGGCCTATTCGGGCATTCAGGCGAAGGCGGGACCGTGCGGCCAGTGGCCGGACAACATCACCGGCGGCGGCGACGGAAAGCGTCACAACCCGCAGCTCAACAACACCCAGTACTACAACTTCGGATGCGCGCAGCAGGCGAACCTTGCCGCCATGGTCGACAATCCGACAGACCTGCTTTATCCGCGCGCGTCTTCTCCGGCTGACCAGAACCGCCGCGCCAAGATCTACGAGACCTATCGCAACGGCGAGCAGACGGCATCCGAATACAAGGAAGGCAGCGGCGCCAAGGTGTCCGATGCAGCCGGCAAGTGAGGCGGGGAGTAGAGGAATGAACGGCCTGTCCTATGACGACCTGAGCCTGCCGGAAATCGACGCCGACCGGGAGCCGCGCGTGCCTTCCGGTGCCGAACTGGAACCGCCCGTCGACACGCTCGACCTGAAGATGGTGCCGCGCATTGCGGTGCAGGCCTTTTGCGAGACCGAGGATGTCACGCGCGTCATCGAGACGGTGGCGCAGGACCGCCGAATGTCCAAGGCGCATGTGAAGGTGCACCGAGGCGGCATCGCAGCAGCTGTCGAGTTCTACGGTCAGGCCCCGACGCCGAACCTGATCATCATCGAAAGCCGCAACCAGTCGGCTCGCCTGCTTGAGGATCTGGAGCGTCTTGCCGAGGTCTGCGATCCCGGCACCAAGGTCGTGATCGTTGGGCACGTCAACGATGTCGTGCTCTACCGCGAACTCATCCATCGGGGCGTCAGCGACTATCTCGTCGCTCCCGTCAGCCTCTATCAGGTGATTGGGGCAATCGGTGAGCTTTACGCGAGTCCTGAAGCCGATCCCTTGGGCAGGGTGACCGCTTTTATCGGCGCAAAGGGAGGCGTTGGATCCTCCACGGTTGCCCACAACGTCGCCTGGTCGATTGCACGCCAGATCGAGCGGGACGTGCTGATCGCCGACCTCGACCTTGCCTTCGGCACCGCCGGGCTTGATTTCAACCAGGACCCGCTGCAGGGCGTGTTCGAGGCGATCTCATCTCCCGAGCGTCTCGACGAGACCATGCTCGACAGGCTGTTGTCCAAGTGCACCGAGCGGCTGAGCCTGCTCGCGGCGCCTGCCACGCTGGAGCGTACCTACGATCCATCCGAGGAGAGTTTCGACGGTCTCATCGATATCATGCGCCAGGGAGCGCCTTCGGTGGTTCTGGACCTGCCGCACGGCTGGTCGGGCTGGACTCGCAAGGTGTTGGCGTCGGTCGACGAAGTGGTGATCGTGGCCGAGCCGGATCTCGCCAATCTGCGCAATGCGAAGAACATGATCGATACGCTCGGACAGCTCCGGCCGAACGACGGACCTCCGCGGCTGGTCCTGAACCGGGTGGGCGTTCCCAAGCGGCCTGAAATCAAGGCCGCCGAGTTTGCCGATGCATTGGGTGTCGAGGCGGTCGTCTCCATCCCCTTCGAGCCCCAGTTGTTCGGAACGGCTGCCAACAACGGTCAGATGATCGGCGAGCAGGACGAGCGTCACGCGACAGCCGAACTGTTCACGCGGATCTCGCAGGTGGTGACGGGGCGTTCTGAAGTGCAGCGAAACAAGGGACTGGCGCTCGGCGCTCTCGTCGGGCGCTTGCTCAAGAAGGGCCGGGCGGGCGCGTGATCCGTCCGGGGCGTCCGTCAAGACGATCTGAAAGCAGGTAGCGATGTTCGGTCGACGTGGTGTGACATCCGGAACTTCGAGTTCCAGCCCCGAGGCAGCCCCGCCGCCGCGCCAGCAGGCGCCGGCGCCGACCGCGCCTGCGGAGCCGGCATCGCCGTCTCCGGCGGAGCACGCCACCCCGGTCGCGCCGAAGGCTACCGTTCCGGAGGCTCCTGCTGCTACGCCCGCTGCAGCACCCCAGCCGCGAGCCCAGGCCAGGCCGCAGACGGAAACGGTCAAGATCAAGGCGCCGCAACGCTCGCAGGAGTACTACGCCACCAAGGCGTCGATCTTCAACGCGCTGGTCGAGGCGATCGACCTGTCGCTTCTCACGCGCCTGAGTGTAGATGAGGCGCGCGAGGAAATCCGCGATGTCGTCAACGATATCATCGCGCTCAAGAACGTGATCATGTCCATTTCCGAGCAGGAAGACCTGCTGGAGGACATCTGCAACGACGTGCTGGGTTTCGGGCCGCTCGAGCCGCTTCTGGCGCGCGACGATATCGCCGACATCATGGTCAATGGCGCCGACACGGTCTACATCGAGACCGAGGGCCGGATGCAGCAGACCAACGTGCGCTTCCGTGACAACCGGCAGCTCATGAATATCTGCCAGCGGATCGTGAGCCAGGTCGGACGACGCGTTGACGAGTCGAGCCCGATCTGTGACGCGCGCCTGGCTGACGGCTCGCGCGTCAACGTGATCGCGCCGCCGCTCGCCATCGACGGCCCCACGCTCACCATTCGTAAGTTCAAGAAGGACAAGCTGACCCTCAAGCAGCTCGTGCAGTTCGGGTCGATCTCGCCCGAGGGAGCCTCGGTCCTGGAGATTATCGGCCGCTCCCGCTGCAACGTGCTGATCTCAGGAGGTACCGGCTCGGGCAAGACGACCCTTCTCAACTGCCTGACCGCCTACATCGATGCGACAGAGCGTGTCATCACCTGCGAGGATGCCGCGGAGCTTCAGCTCCAGCAGCCCCATGTGGTGCGTCTCGAAACCCGTCCGCCCAATCTGGAGGGGGAGGGCGAAGTGACCATGCGCGATCTGGTCAAGAACTGCCTGCGCATGCGTCCCGAGCGCATCATCGTCGGTGAGGTGCGTGGCCCGGAGGCGTTCGATCTCCTGCAGGCCATGAACACCGGTCACGACGGTTCGATGGGCACGCTTCACGCAAACAGCCCGCGCGAGGCGCTTTCGCGACTGGAATCCATGATCACCATGGGGGGCTTCTCGCTGCCGTCGCGGACGCTGCGCGAGATGATCATTTCCTCCATCGACGTGATCGTTCAGGCGCAGCGCCTGCGTGACGGCTCGCGCAGGATCACCCATGTGACCGAGGTGGTGGGCATGGAAGGCGACGTCATCATCACCCAGGACGTCTTCCTCTACGACATCCTGGGCGAGGACGCGAACGGACGCCTGATCGGCCGCCATCGCTCCACCGGCATCGGTCGTCCGAAGTTCTGGGAGAAGGCACGCTACTTCGGTGAAGAGCAGCGGCTTGCCGCAGCCCTTGACGCTTCGGAAGTTCTGGAGGACGGGCGTGGTTGATTTCCAGGCACTCCTGACACCTGAAGTGACCCGGCTCGCCTTGGCGGGCTTGGCGGCCTTCTCGATCGTCGGCATTCTCTATGCCGTGTTCCAGCCCATGCTGAGTGGCGGTTCGCGTAGCGAAAAACGGCTGAAAAGCATTGCCACGCGAGCCCCGTCTCTGGAGGCGGTGAGACGCACGAAGGATGCGGACAAGCGCCGAAAGTCGGTTCAGGATCAGCTTCGCGACTTTGAGCAGCGCGAAAAGAAGAAGGCCCAAAAGGCGGCAAAGGTCTCCATCGAGGAGCGGCTCGACCAGGCCGGGCTCGAGTGGTCCAAACGCGGTTTCTATGTCTTTTCAGCGATTTGCGGCGTTGTCATGCTGATCATCGGCATGTTGATCACCGGGTCGCTGCTGCTGAACGCGGCGTTTGCCTTCATCGGCTTCTTCGGTCTGCCGCGCTTCTACCTGTCACGTCGGCGCAACAAGCGCATCGAGGCTTTTCTGAACGAATTGCCCAATGCAGTTGACGTGGTCGTGCGCGGAACGAAGGCCGGTTTGCCGTTGGCGGAATGTCTGACGATCGTTTCTCAGGAGGCACGCGAGCCTATCCGCACCGAATTCCGCCGGATTATCGAGGCTCAGGCAATGGGCATCTCGCTGCCTGAGGCCGTGGCGCGCCTGCCCGAGCGCATGCCGGTCGCGGAAGCCAACTTCTTTGCCATTGTGGTGGCCATTCAGTCCCAGGCCGGCGGGTCCATTTCCGAGGCGCTCGGCAACCTTTCGAAGGTGCTGCGCGAGCGCCGTGCGATGAAGGGCAAGATCAAGGCGATGAGTCAGGAGGCGAAGTCCTCCGCCGCGATCATCGGCTCGTTGCCCTTTATCGTGGCCGGTGTCCTCACGATCACCAGCCCGTCCTACATCATGCTCCTCTTCACGGATCCTACCGGCAACATCATCCTGGCGTTCTCAGCCATATGGATGGTGACCGGAATGCTGATCATGAAGAAGATGATCGCCTTCGATTTCTGAGTGGTCCAGCCATGTCCATGTCCGAGCTTCTGTCCCAGCAGACCATCATCCTGGCGTTGACCGTTCTGGCGGTGGGCGGCACGGTCTATTCGCTGGTCATCCCGTTTATCGAGGGGGACAAACTCAAGAGCCGGATGAAGTCGGTCGCCCTGGAAAGGGACAAGCTGCGCGCGCGCGAGCGTGCCCGTCTCGCCAATGAGAAGCAGTCGTCGCGGGTTTCGCTGCGCAACGCGCCCAAGAAGCGTCTTCAAAGCATCGTCGACCAGCTTAACCTGAAGAACCTCATGTCGGACGAGAAGACGGCGTTCCGTCTCGTCCAGGCCGGCCTGCGCGGTCCGCGGCCGCTCTATACGTTTCTCTTCGCCCGGCTCGTGATGCCGGTGATCCTTTTCGTGGTGGCGTTGTTCTACACGTTCATCGTGCTTCAGCTCGAACAGCCGCCAATGGTCAATGTGCTGATTGCCAGCGTGATCGCCTTCATCGGCTACTACGCTCCGGACCTCTATGTGAAGAACCGCATCCAGAACCGCCAGACCTCCATCAACCGGGCCTGGCCGGATGCACTCGATCTCATGCTGATCTGTGTGGAATCGGGCATGTCCATCGAGGTCGCCTTCCGGAAGGTCGCGGAAGAAATCGGCATTCAGTCCGTGCCGCTCGCCGAGGAGCTGACGCTGACGAATGCCGAACTTTCCTATCTCGGAGACCGCAAGCAGGCTTACGAGAATCTGGCGAAGCGGACAGGCCTCGAGGGGGTGAAGAATGTCTCGCTTGCGCTGATTCAGGCCGAGCGGTACGGCACGCCCGTTTCCCAGGCACTGCGTGTGATGGCGGACGAAAGCCGGTCGCAGCGAATGCAGGCCGCCGAAAAGAAGGCCGCCGCCCTGCCGCCAAAGCTCACCGTGCCGATGATCGTGTTCTTCCTGCCCGTGCTTCTGGCCGTTATCATCGGTCCCGTCATCATTCAGGCCATGGCGACCTTCCGGTAGGGCCATTTCGTGCCGATGCCGTTTGGCGTGGTCGCCGATGGAAACAATGCAAAAGGCCCGCCGGGATTTTCCGGCGGGCCTTTTGCATTGTTTCGCTTTCTTGTCCGTCAGGAGAGGCGAAAGCCGTCCGGATCAGCTTCCGCTCTTTTTCTTCCTCTTGTCACCGTCGGACAGTTCCGCCCAGGTGTTCTTCTGGGATAGCATCTTGCGAAGGTAGGCAATGTTCTCGTTCGCCTGGCGCGGGTCCATCTCGGCGCGAGCGACCTGCTCCGCCTCGTCGAAGCGTCCCTGCAGGCCAATTGCCAGCGCGAGGTTTTGCCGGATACGGCTGTCGGCGCGGGGGCTGTTGGACGCGTCGCGCAGGATCTTTTCCGCTTTCTGCACCTCGCCTGACAGCAGATAGGACATGGCGAGGTTGTTGAGCAGGCTGGGCTCCTGCGGGGCGATACGGAGCGCCTGGGTATAGAGCTTGCGTGCCTCGGCGGTGTTGCCCATCTGGTCATTGATCGCCGCTGCCGCCGACATTAGCCGCCAATCCGGATTCGTTGGTGTCTGGGCCCCGTTGATCACCTGAAGCGCTTCTGCCAGCTTGCCGCTCATGGCCAGCACCTTGCCGTAGGCGGCGGCAATGTCCCGGTCCGACTGATGGGTGATCACGGCCTTGCGCAAAACGGCTTCGGCCTGTTCGACCTGGCCATTTCGTTTCAGGGAGGCCGAATAGTTCAGAATGTTCTCGCGGTCGCTCGGGTCGCTCTCGTAGGCCCTGGCCCAGTACCCCACCGCCTGGCGCGCGGCGTCCGAGCCGGGCGCGACATAGTTCTGGCCGCTCGCGCCATGGGTCCCCACGCTCCGCTTGGACGAGGCGCAGCCGCCGACCGCCAGGAGAGCGACCATCGAGACCGCAAGCGTCATGCGGAGCGGGGTCGATCGCGTGATATCGCGTCGGAAGAAGGGCATGAAACCAGGCTCCTGGACTGTGCCCGCCAAGCCGGCCGCGATCTGTTCGCGCCCGGACTGGCGAGGGTCGCAATTTGGCTTTCCAAGCAATAGGCCGTTAACCCTAATGCTTCGTTAAATCGGGGCGGAGCGTCTGCCTGGAAACTGGGGTGCGCGCGGATTTGCGGCGTCCGGGCAATCGGTTAAGCTGGAAGCCTTCCGGTGTTGCCACGCCGCCGCGTGGCCAGGTGAAATGAGGTCAGTTCCGTGCGTCATGCTCTTGCAGCCTTCGAGTCATCCCTTCCGACCGTTCCGGTTCATGTCGTTGACAAGCAATCTTTGGCCGAGACGCTTGCCGACCTGCCTGCGTCGGTCGGAGGATTTGCGAAAGCGTCGGGCTTTGAGGCTGCCGTCGGCCAGGTCCTCGTGGTTCCGGATGCGGACGGAGCCATTGCAACCGTTCTGTTTGGCGTGGCGAACGCGACAGATCCCGGCTTTGCGCTCGGCGACCTGGCGCGCAAGCTTCCCGGCGGGACATTTCGTATCGTTGGGGCAGGTATTGCCGGGGAGGCGGCGGCCCTTGCCTTCGCGCTTGGTTCCTATCGGTTCGAGCGCTATCGCAAGCCTTCGGACAAGGCCCGGCCGGTGCTGATGGTGGAACCGGATGTCGATCTGGACGCGGTACTGGGCATTGTCGCCGGGGTGCAGATCGCACGGGATCTCGTCAATACCCCGGCAAATGACCTCGGCCCGGAAGAACTCGCCACCGCCGCTATCACGCTCTTTGGCACCTATGGCGGGTCGAGCCGGGTCGTCGAAGGGGAAGCGCTTCTGGAAGAAGGCTTTCCCATGATACATGCGGTCGGTCGGGCAAGCACGCGCGCGCCGCGCCTGATCGATGCGACATGGGGCGACGAGACGGATCCGAAGGTGACGCTTGTGGGCAAGGGGGTCATTTTCGATACAGGTGGTCTCGACATCAAGCCGGCCAGCGCCATGACCCTGATGAAGAAGGATATGGGCGGCGCGGCCAACGTTCTCGCTCTCGCGGCCATGGTCATGGATGCGGAACTGCCAGTGCGGCTGCGGGTCATCATTCCCGCCGTTGAGAATGCGATCTCCGGCAATGCCTTCAGGCCGGGCGACATTTTGCCGAGCCGCAAGGGGATCACCGTCGAGATCGGAAACACGGATGCCGAGGGACGGCTGGTGCTTGCGGACGCGCTTGCGCTGGCCGATGAGGAGGAGCCGGAGATCCTTCTGGATATGGCGACGCTTACGGGAGCTGCACGTGTCGCGCTCGGGCCGGAACTGCCGCCCTTCTACACCGACGACGAAGACTTTGCCTCCGATCTGGCTGCAAGGGCACTCAAGGTGTCGGATCCGCTCTGGCGGCTTCCTCTGTGGAGGCCCTATGAGAGCTATCTGGAGAGCAGGGTTGCCGATATCAATCACATCAACACCTCCGGTGCGGGGTTCGCGGGATCGGTAACGGCCGCGCTCTTTTTGGCCCGGTTTGTCGAGAAGGCCAAAACCTGGGCGCATTTCGACATCTACGCCTGGAACCCGTCCGACCGTCCGGCACGACCGGCAGGCGGAGAAGCGCAGGCCGTGCGTGCCCTCTTTGACCTGCTGAAGGAGCGGTACGGAGGGAGCCAGGCTGCGTGACGGAAGGTGGCCGACGTATAACGGATCCGAAACGATATTCGCGCTAGTGTCGCCTGGGACGCCCGGACCACCCGGGGCAGGAGGAACATCAGACGGATGGGAATCGAGATCCGGCCGGCACAGGCGCTGAGGCTCTGGCACGACGTGACGATGTCGCTGGTGACCGATGGTGACCAGGATCTGACGTCGCGCCAGATGGCGATCCTTCTCACTGTTTACCTGGAGCCGCCGCCCCATACGGTGCGGGGGCTGGCGGCGCGCCTCGACGTCACCAAGCCTGTCATTACCCGTGCCCTGGATACGCTGGGAGCAATGAAGCTTCTGTCGCGTCGCCGCGATGAGGCCGACCGGCGCAACGTGGTCGTAACGCGGACCGTTGCCGGTGCCTTGTATCTGGAGCGTATTGGCGACACGATCAGTGTGAAGGCTGCCGAGATAACACGCTGAAAGCCGCATGGCAGATGCGGGGTGTTCAACTTCCTCCAGTCAGGGTGATGCATGACCGGGACAGCCGAGCTTGCCGATTTGGATCGCCGTCGCCATCCCGTGCGAACCGATCTTGCGGCGCGCGCCTATGAGGGGCGCGTCGATGTTCCCCGTTTTGCCGATGGCACCTTGATGCATGTCACTGCCGATCTTGTCGACATTCGGCCTGTGCCCGATCCATGTCGTTCCATCGACAGCCAGGCGATCTTTGGTGAGCAGGTAACCGTCTTCGAGGTTTCCGATGATGGCTGGGCCTGGGGACAGCTCGGAACGGACGGCTATGTGGGATACATGCCGTATTCGGCACTTGGAGACACAGGGGAGACGCCGACCCATCGGGTCACGGCTTTGCGCAGCTACCGCTATCCCTCTCCCGAGTTGAAGAGCCCGCCGCTTGGTCTGCTCTCACTGGGTGCACGCGTCGCAGTGATCGGCGAAACGGTGGTGCGCGGGTTGACCTATGCGCTTCTTGCGGATGGTTCTGCCATGGTTGCCCGCCACCTCGCGCCTCTCGGCGCCCGCGTGGACGACTGGGTGTCCGTGGCCGAGATGTTTCTTGGAACGCCCTATCTCTGGGGAGGGCGCTCCTCACTCGGGCTTGACTGTTCCGCGCTGATCCAGCTTGCCGCCGCCGAAGCCGGCATCCTTGTTCCGCGCGACAGTGACATGCAGGCCGGGGAAGCCGGCGATGCGCTGCCGCTTGAGGATTTCAGCAAGGGCAACCGGCGGCGTGGCGATCTTCTGTTCTGGAAAGGCCATGTTGGTGTGCTCTTGTCACCGGACGAACTTCTACATGCCAATGGCCATACGATGAGCGTTGCCAGGGAACCCGTGGCCGAAGCCTTGTCCCGTATTTCAAAGGTCGAGTGGGGAGCGCTTACGGGGTGGCGGCGGCTGCGCTGAGGCTGTCGTTCTTGGCGTACCCTGCGGGGGATCTGGTTGGAGCATACGACCGGCATCGATAATGTCGTTCAAAAATTGTTTTGTGAAATTTTATTCGTTTTACTAATCCTTGGCCGGCAATTTGTTCTTGGTGTGTCTTTTACGTTGGGGCAGCTATGCAATATATGCATTTGCCCCTACAGGTGAATCCGAATAGACAGCCGTCAATTCGTCCAGCAATCATCTGGACATATGATCAGATCGTGGCCGGTCGGCAGAGGAGGGACTCTTGCCCGGCACGCCGCGACCCTTGGTAAAAAGCTCCTCGACACTGCCTTGGTAGCCGGGAGGGCGGCTGTTGTCGCGGGAGCCGGACGGACCTTCTGTTTCATGTTGCATGTCATTCCCGATGCCGTGTTCCTCCATGTCGAGGACAGCGCGGCAGATGCCCGGCTTTTCCGTGACGTCCTCTCCACGGTTACCGGAAATGTACGCGTTCGCCGGGTAAGTTCCATCGCCAAGGCGCTGGATCTGCTTTCCGTCGACGATCCTTCGGCTGTTCCCTTCGATTGCGTCGTTGCGTCCACGGGGATTGCGGGTGGAAGCGCACGAGATCTCGCCTGCCGCTTGCGCCAGCGTTACGACACGGCGACGCTTCCCATCATCGGGCTGGCGCGCGATGCGCCCCAGAGCGAGGCCGCGAGCTGGTTCGATGCGGTCTACCAGAAGTGTGACAGCCGCAAGGGTTTGCGCCCGGTCGTCGAGGCGATCGTGAGCCTCTGGTTCGATCGCGCGCGCCGCTTCCACTGCTGATCCCGCGCGGTTTCAGTAGCCGGCGTTTCTGTCCACGAGATTGGCCAGTGGGTTTCCGGCCTCGTGGGCAAGTATCTGTTCGGCGATATAGTCGGAGATGGCTTCAGGATCGCTGTCGGCGGCTATATGCGGCGTGATCACCACGTTCTCAAGATCCCAGAGCGGGCTTGTCGCAGCGAGCGGTTCCGTTTCGAAGACGTCGAGGCTTGCGCCGGCAAGTGTTCCATCGGTGAGCGCGCGTACCAGATCGGTTTCCACCTGGCTGCCACCTCGCCCCGCGTTGATGAACACCGGCCCATCGATCGCGCCGTCACGCGCGAGCCGTGACAGGAAGCCATGATCGACGAGATGCCGGGTTTCGTCGGTCAGCGGCAGAAGATTGACGAGAATGTCCGTGCGCGCGAGGAAATCATCGAGCTCGGACGCGCCGGCGAAACAGGCTGCGCCATCCACTTGCTTGCGGCTGCGAGCCCATCCGGCAACGTCGTACCCGAGCCGCACCAGAACGGACGCGGCCTCCTTGCCCAGCACCCCGAGCCCTAGAATGCCGACGCGTACGCGGTGCGCAGCAGCCTGTTCGTAGTCTTTCCAGACCCGTGCCCTTTGCTGCGCAAGATAGGTGAGTTGTCGGCGGTGGTGCAGAAGGACCTGCAGGGTAACCCATTCGCTCATGCGAGCGGTGAGGTCCGGGTCCACGACACGCACCAGGGGAACATCCGGAAGGTGTGGGTCGGACAGAAGGTGATCGACGCCCGCGCCGAGCGAGAAGATCACCTCTAGATTGGGGCAGCGTGCGAGAAGTCCCGGTTCGGGTTTCCAGGCCAGCGCGTAGCGCACCTTTGAGAGGTCGCTGTCGCTTGCGGGGTGGCTCGCAACCCTGTGATCGGGAAGACGGGTTGAAAGTCTCTTCACCCACGGCTGCGGGTTCCATCCGGACACGGCAATGAACAGGGACATGGATGAACGGGCTCCCGGTCTGAGGATTGGTGTCCCGTATTAGCTGCTTGTCCGGCCCGAGGCAAAGCCGCCGGCGGCGCTTAGGGGGCGGACCCCGCGCCATTGGCGTCCGGCGCTGTCCGGGCTTCGTTCGGGCCGGTTCCGGACACCTCGTCAAGATCGAGTTCGCCGATATTGCGACCTCGCCGGGTGATCTTCTCGCTCGAGATCAGGATTTGCTCGATGTCGCGTTCAGCTTGCCCGAAGTGCGTCTGGAGCTTGCGCACCCGCTCGTCGAGCCGGGATACATCGTCAACCAGATGTGCGACTTCGATCTGGATGCGGTGGGCTTCCTCTCGCATTCGCGCATCGCGCAACACCGATTGCACCACCTGTATCGACAGAAGCAGAAGCGAGGGCGACACGATCACCACCCTTGCGCGGTGCGCGCGCTGGACCAGATCGTCGAAACGCTCGTGAATTTCGGCAAAAACGCTTTCCGAAGGCACGAAGAGGAAGGCTGTGTCGAGTGTCTCTCCAGGAAGAAGATAGCGGTCGTGAATGTCCGAGATGTGCTTCGCGATGTCGCGGCGAAAGCGTGCCTGCGCCTGCTTCAGGCTTTCGGCATCGCCCGCCGCCCGCAAGGCTGTGTGCGCTTCCAGGGGAAACTTGGCGTCGATGACGAGAGGAGGTGCTCCGCCGGGCAGGTGGATCAGGCAGTCCGGCCGCGAGCCGCTGGAGAGCGTGGCCTGGAAAGAATAGGAGCTTTCCGGCAGGGCATCCTTCACGATGGCTTCCATCCGGCCCTGGCCGAAGGCGCCGCGCGTCTGCTTGTTGTCCAGAATTGCCTGAAGCTGACCGACCTGCCCCGACAAGGAGGAAATGGTGGATTGCGCCCGGTCGATGACTGCCAGACGCTCGTGCAGATGGCGAAGGCCATCGTGGGTGCGCCGCGTCGTCTCGGCAAGCGACTGACCGAGCTTGTGGCTCATGCCGTCGAGGCGGTCGTTGAGCGCTCGCGCGAGATCTCCCTGCCGTGAGCCGAAGATCTCGGCCATTGTCTGCATGCGACCGGTCATCTCGGCCTGCACCTTGAGCAGATCGGCGACGCGTTCCTCCAGTTCCCAGGCCTGTTCCGCACTGCGGGCATCCGCCGCACGGCGCGCCCGCGCCTGTCCGGCCGCGATGAGAACGAGCACGAGAAGAAGGGCTGTGATGGCGATGCCTGCGCCCGCCAGAGCTTCGGCGACGGTGAGCGGGTGACCCGCGATCGTGACAAGAATCGTCGTCATGGAAACAAATATAGAACATCCGGCTGTGTCACGAAACGAGCGTGCGTTGACGCCCGCGCGCCTTTCACATATCTCAGCGGCATGACGAAGCGCGATATCATTATCCTCCCCGATCCCCGGCTCCGGCTTGTGAGCGAGCCCGTCGCGACGGTCGATGCGGAGGTCCGCCAGCTTGCCGACGACATGCTGGAAACCATGTACGAGGCTCCCGGCATCGGTCTGGCCGCGATTCAGATCGGCGTGCCGAAGCGCATGCTGGTGCTCGATGTCGCACGCGAGGGGGAAGAGCCTGATCCCCTGGTCGTCATCAATCCCGAGGTGGTGTGGGAATCGCCCGAGCTGTCCGCGTATCAGGAGGGATGCCTGTCGATCCCGGACTACTACGAGGATGTTGAGCGCCCGCAGCGTATCGGTCTGCGTTTCCTGGACCGTGAAGGCGCGGCGCGCGAGATCGAGGCCGACGGATTGCTCGCGACCTGCCTGCAGCACGAGATCGATCACCTGAATGGTGTTCTCTTCATCGATCACATCTCGCGACTGAAGCGGGATCGGGTCATGAAGAAATTCCAGAAACAGGCCCGCTTCGCGGAGAAGGGCTGAGGTCCGGACGCCCACCGCACCACGATCACGGTTCGCCGAACGTGCCGCAAGAGACCTGCGTGCAGGATTGTACGGTGACCTTGTCCGTCGCGGCGGTTCGCACGGAGCGGTGCGATTGGGCTTCGAATACGAAAAGGACGGCACCAGATGAGCCTTCGCATCGTCTTCATGGGGACGCCCGACTTCGCGGTTCCCACGCTGATGGAGATCGTCGGGCAGGGCCACGATGTTGTCGCCTGCTATAGCCAGCCGCCGCGCCGGGCGGGGCGCGGGATGGAGGAACGCCGACAGGCGGTACACCAGGCAGCGGACACGCTTGGCATAGAGGTACGCACTCCGCTCACCCTGAAGGATGCGGAAGAGCAGGCCCGCTTCGCCGAACTCGAGGCAGATGTCGCCGTCGTGGTCGCCTACGGGTTGATCCTGCCGCGTCCCGTTCTCGAGGCACCTGCCTTCGGTTGCCTCAACCTTCACGCCTCTCTTCTTCCGCGCTGGCGCGGGGCAGCTCCCATCAATCGGGCGATCATGGCCGGTGATGCGGAGACGGGCGTCGAGGTGATGCGCATGGAGGCTGGCCTCGACACGGGGCCGGTGTACATGGCCGAGAAGGTCGCGATCGACGATGCCATGACCGCTGGTGACCTGCATGACCGTCTTGCGGTGCTCGGTGCCGACCTGATGGCTCGTGCGCTTGCCGCTTTGCCGCGTGGCGGCCTTACGGCCACGCCCCAGGCGGAGGACGGCGTGACTTATGCCCGCAAGATAGAGAAGGGCGAGACCCGGATCGACTGGACGCGGCCCGCCCGCGAGGTCCACAATCACATCCGCGGCCTGTCCCCTTTTCCCGGTGCATGGTGCGAGATGCCACTCGGCTCTTCTCCCGAGCGGGTAAAGGTGCTGCGCTCGGCCGTTGCCGCACAGGACGTTGCAGGTGATGCGGCGCCGGGAAGTGTCCTTGTCGCCAATGCCGACGGTGGCGTTGTGATTGCCTGCGGGAGCGGAGCAGTGCGTCTCGTGCAGGTTCAGCGGGCGGGGCGCAAGCCCATGGGCGTGGGAGACTTCCTGCGCGGTGCCCAGCTTGCGCCGGGTGCGACGTTGGCCTGATCCGATGTTGGGTGCCGGTCGGCAAGAGAACAAAAGCAGCGTTGCGAGAGAAAAGCCAGATGCGGGATATGCCGCCAGTGAGCACGAGGAACCGGACCCAGTCATGACCCATCCTGCTCTCGAGCCCGTGTTGAGGCCTTTCGCGTCCGCTGACGCTGAAGCCGTCTCGACGCTTCTTGGCGCCGCCTTCGGTCAGGATGCCGAGGCACGTCTGGTCCACGACCTCAGGGGATGCGGTGCCTTCCTGTGTGAGCTGGTTGCCGTTGACCCCGACGGTCGCATCGTGGGGTATGTCGGGTTCTCGCGCGTCACGGGGGCCGGAGCCGCCCATCGCATTTCCATTGCCTGCCTGGCGCCGGTTGCGGTTTCTCCTGATCGGCAGAAGAGCGGGATCGGAGAAGCCCTCATTCGCGCCGGTCTCAAGGAGCTTGGCGAACAGGGCATCGATCTCGTGCTTGTTCTGGGGCCACCGTCCTACTATCCGCGCTTTGGTTTCGATGCCGGGCTCGCTCGCCAGGTCACCGCGCCCTATGCCGGAGCAGCCTTTCAGGCACTCGCCCTGACGCCTGCGGCTCGCGCCGCGCTGCCCATCGAGGGGACTTTCGCCACGCCTTTCGAAGCCTTCGAGTAAAGGGCCACCCAAAGGTCGCGACGGACAGGACATGCCCCGCTACAAGCTCGTTATCGACTACGACGGCCGCCCTTTCGTTGGCTGGCAGCGCCAGGACAACGGTCCCTCCGTCCAGGCGGTGATCGAACGTGCCGTCAAGGCGTTCTCGGGTGAGAGCGTGACAATCGGCGGCGCCGGACGCACGGACGCCGGCGTGCACGCGACCGGGCAGGTCGCCCATGTCGACCTCGCCAGGGAATGGCCCGAGTCGACGATCTACGGGGCGCTTAACTTTCATTGCCAGCCCGACCCCGTGGCGATCCTGTCGGTCGCGAAGATGCACGAGGGCTTTGATGCTCGGTTTTCGGCGATCCGCCGTCACTATCGCTTCCGGATTGCCAATCGCCTGCCGCCGCTCACCCACGAGCGCGGTCTCGCCTGGCATGTGAAGAAGCCGCTCGACGCCAGTGCCATGCACGAAGCCGCGCAGGCTTTTGTCGGCCACCATGATTTCACCACCTTCCGGCATTCGCGCTGCCAGGCGAAGAGCCCGTGGAAGACCCTTGAGGCCTTCTCCGTGCGCCGCGAGGGCGAGATCGTGATCGCCGAATGCTCCTCACGCTCCTTTCTGCACAATCAGGTCCGCTCGATGGTTGGAACCTTGCGGCTTGTGGGCGAGGGGCGCTGGTCGGCCGCCGACGTCGCGAATGCGCTTGCCGCGTGCGACCGCGAGGCCTGCGGTCCGGTGGCACCACCGGACGGGCTGTATCTGACCCAGGTCGACTATCGCTCCGCGGAAGAGGACCTCGCCTCGCGTGCCGCCTATCTGGCGGAGGTCGCCGAAACCACTGGCAAGCCTATCTAGGGCGGCACCCTAGCTGGCCTCGCTCGTGTCGGCCTCTGGCACAATCGCGCGGTAGAGGTGCCATGTCGTGTGGCCGAGCACGGGAAGTGTCACCAGCAGACCGATGAAGAACGGCAGCATGGAGACAAGAAGCGTAACGGTGACGACCAGGGCCCAGCCGATCATGGGCACGGGGCTGGTCACGACGGCGCGAACGCTGGTGATCATGGCGGTGATGAAGTCCACCTCCCGGTCAAGGAGCATTGGGAAGGAAACAACGGTCAGGGAAAACAGCACGACCGAGAGCACCGCGCCGACCACGTGACCGATCAGAAGGAACATGAGCCCCTCCGGCGTTGAGACGATTACCTCCACGAACTCACCGAAGCTCGCGAACGACTGAAATCCAAGGAAGAGGGCCAGCAGGAGCCGAACCTGGTACATCCACATGATCTGCACAAACAGGACGACGAACGCCATCCAGGCGATTTCGCGACTGCGCTGCGCCCAGATGACGCCGAGCACGCCACTCCAGGTCAGGGGACGGTCCGCCTCAAGGCGTCGGCTGACCTCATAGAGGCCAACCGCGATAAAGGGCCCGATGAGGCAGAAGCCGACCGCGAGGGGGTAGCTCAGGTAGCTCATCTGGAGCGCGGAAGCCGTCAGCAGCACGAGGTTTCCCCCAAGCGCAAAGACCGCTCCGAAGAACAGGCCGAAAGCCGGGGCCTTGCGAAAATCGCGCATCCCGGCGGCGAGCGCGTCAACGATGTCGCTGACCGTGATTGCGTTTACGCGCGTGGGATCCGGCGGGCGCACGAAAGTGTCCGCATCGCTCTCAGCCGCAGGTGTCGTATCGGACGCCATGATTTCCTCCCTGAACCGGTCCTCCGATCCCAGTGAAGCAAGAACAGCCGCGGACGTCACCTCCGCAAAGCTACGGGCTGGGTCATCTCCCCACAAACGGGACGCTTTGGAGCGGAAACGGCTGTGATCCGCAGCGTCGCAGCCTCCGGTCGGACGAGATCTTCAGGTCCTGAAGAGCAAACCGGATGTGCCTTGCCTGCAAGGGTGCCGGTTGGCGCACATCGGAGACGCGGCCGTCCGCAGTGCATCTTGCCGGAGAACATGAGGGGCTTTCGGGGGACAGGAGAGCCTGCTTGAGACGGCGGGCTTGAAGGGTCTCACGTTTCGGTTGAAACTGGCGATCAGACGGGGCTGACATCCCGCGAAAGCATGGTTGGGCAAGGCCTTCGGGCATCCCGGCCAGAACCGCAAGGCTTGGCGATGTGCGAGAGGTACGCGACGTCCGACGGCTTTGCGCGCCAGTCATGACACGTGGCAATCCAGCCACGGAAAATGGCGATCATGATTAGTGGAGGTGAGTGATGACCAAGTTTTCTGCCGCCCTCGCGGCTGTGCTGCTCGGAGCGACCGCGCTCGCGGCGCCGGCAAAGGCCGACGTCAAGATCGGTCTCGTCGGTGGCGTGTCCGGTCCGATCGCGGCAATGGCTCCGGCCATGATCGATGCGGCCAACCTGGCGATCAAGCAGGTCAACGACAATGGCGGCATTCTGGATGGCGAGAAGCTCGTGGCGTCGGTGGGTGACAGCGCGTGCAACCCGCAGAACGGTACGGATGCTGCCACCAAGGCGGTCAACATCGAGAACGTGGTTGCCATCGTCGGTCCGCATTGCTCGGGCGCGGTTCTCGCCGCTGCCAACTCGGTGACCATTCCGGCCGGCGTCACCATTGTCTCGCCGTCCGGCACGTCCCCGGAGATCACCGCCCTGAAGGACAACGACACCGTTTTCCGGACCGTGCCTTCCGATGACTATCAGGGGCGTGCCCTGGCCCGCACCCTGCTCGACCGTGGAACCAAGAAGGTGGCGGTGGCCTACCTCAACAACGACTATGGCAAGGGGCTCGCGGAGTCCTTCAAGGCCGAGTTCGAGGAGAAGGGCGGCGAGATCGCCGGCTTCGCGGCACATGAGGGCGAGAAAGCCAGCTACCGTTCGAACCTTGCCGAGCTTGCCTCCGGCGGTGCCGACACGCTCGTCATCTTCGATTATGGCGACGGCTCGGGTCTGACCATGCTGCGTCAGTCCCTGGAAAACGGGTTCTTCGAGAACTTCGTGGGCGGTGACGGCATGAAGTCCGACGCTCCGATCAAGGAGCTGGGCGCGGAAAACCTGACCACGTTCCTTGCCTCGGCTCCGGTCGGCGAACAGTCCGATGCGCTGGAGATGTTCAACAAGGCCTTCTCCGACGTGGGCGGTGACCCGAGCGCGATCTTCGTGACCACCTCCTATGATGCGGCGTTCATGCTGGCGCTTGCCATCGAGAAGGCCGGTGGCGACAAGGCCAAGGTGCACGAGGCGTTGCGCGAGATTTCCAGCGGTGAAGGCGAGCCGATCCGTCCGGGTGAGTGGGCCAAGGCCAAGGAGTTGATCGCGGCCGGAAAGGCCATCGACTACAAGGGCGCGGCCGGTGATCATAACTTCGATGAAAACGGCGATGTTCCGGGGAACTATTCGTTGTTCAAGGTGTCTGGTGACGCTTTCGAGGTTGTCTCCGAGATGAAGTAAAAACAGTCCGGCGCGCGGGTGCTTTTCCGCGCGTCGGACACATCGCCCCCGTTGGGGGGGGGCTGCCCCCGGTGAGCCGAAATAAAAAGGGCCGATCCTTGCTGGATCGGCCCTTCTGTCTTGAACGTGGGTAAACGGAGACGCTACTGCTGGATCGCGGCGACCTGTGACGATGTCTTGGCCGCGCTCGAGCCGGGCGCTGTCACGTCATCCATCTTGAGAAGGAAGCGGATCTCGCTGCGTTGCTCGGCAAGTTCGGCAATCGTGTGGGCATCCAGCACATTCATGAATGCCTCGAGCGCCTCGTGGAGCAGGCCATTGAAGCCGCAGGACGTGATAAGCGGACAGTCGCGCCTGCCGGAGTCGAAGCACTCCGCAAGAAGAAAGCTCTCTTCGGCAGCGCGAACCACTTCCCCGACGGTGATGCGTTCAGCCGGGCGCGCCAGCATGATGCCACCGTTGCGTCCTCGAAGCGTTCGGACGAAGTTGTTGCTGACGAGCACCTTCAGGATCTTGAAGAGATGTGCTTCCGACATCTCGAAACTGGCAGCCACATCGGCAACACGGCTCGGGCTGTCCGGGTTTGCCGCACAGTAGATGAGGGTGCGGACCGCGTAGTTGGTTTGCTGTGTCAGGCGCATGAGAACCTATATGCGTCCTGTCGCGCGTTACGTCAACCGGCCTGTACAATAAACTTGCGTCATTCACTCATGTTTTTGTGAGTCGGCGTGTACATTGCCGTCGAGTCGGTGTCTCTGCCGTGCAAGAGCGGCGGTGGTGAAGTCGATGAATGTTCGCACCCGCGCCGGCGCGCGTTGTCCGTATCTGTGCACCAGACTCACCGGCTGTCGGCGCGTCTCGAAGGAGGCGAGCAACTCCACCAACCCGCCCGATATCAGAGGGTCGGCAACCTGATAGGACAACGCGCGCGCGATGCCGAAGCCGGCACGTGCCGCATCGATGGCGGATCGGATGGATGAGACCGTAAGCCTGGGCATGAGGAGAGCGGTTTCGCGATCGCTTTCGTTCTCGAATGACCATGATAGCGGCCCGGTCGCACCTGGAAGGTCGCCTCCGGTTTCGGTCGCGACAATGCGGTGGCGGGAGAGATCAGCGGGTGTCTCGGGCAACCCGAAACGGGCCAGGTAGTCGGGAGATGCCACAAGGACAGCTCTCACGTTGCCGACTTTGCGTGCGGTGAGCCCCGCTTGCGAAAGCGTGCCGATGCGCAGTGCCAGGTCGACCCCCTCTTCAAGCATGTCCACGACACGGTCGGTGAGAACCAGTTTTGCTCGGACGTCGGGCCAGCGCTCAAGATAGTCACGCAGAAGGGGAGCTACGAACATCTCGCCGAAGAGGACCGGCGCGGTGAGCGTGAAGTTCCCGGCGATCCGGCCGGACGCTCCGCGAGCTGCATCTTCCGCTTCCATCATGGCGGTGAGTACCCGTCGTGCTTCGCCGACGAAACGCTCGCCCGGCTCGGTGAGGGCCACGCGACGTGTCGAGCGCGCGACGAGGCTCAGATCGAGACGCGCTTCCAGACTGGCGATGAGCCGGGTCATGGTCGCGGGAGAGCGGTTCAGTTGGCGGGCGGCGGCGCTGAAACTGCCCGTCTCCGCAAGCGCTACAAGCGCTTCAAGTTCGGTTATTCGATCCATTATTGCATTATAAGGAATTATATTTTTCAAATAATCATTATTATCAAAATATGTGAAATAATTATATCGGGATCAGGATGTCGTCAGTGGTCTGTTCCGGGATGTTACGGCAGGGATTGGCCCTGCTCCCGATGTCGACAGGATCCCCTCAAGGAGTGGTTGTCTTGGCCCGTGCCTTTGCCGAAATCGCTTTCACGCCCTCCGTGCTTGCCGCTCAGGCGGTTAATGGATCACGTTCCGCCTACGCGCGTCTGCTGCAGCCCGAGACCGGGCGTGGTGATCGGCTCGGCGAGATCGAGGCGGCTTTCATCTCCCTGCGGGATGGCTTTTACCAGGCAAGCGTCAGCGAGACTGGCTGGCCCTATGTTCAGTTTCGCGGCGGCCCGTGCGGTTTCTTGAAGGTGCTCGATGCGACCCGCATCGCCTATGCGGACTATCGCGGCAACCGGCAGTACCTGAGCGCCGGAAACATCGCATCCGACGGACGGGTGGCCCTGATCCTCATGGACTATCCCAACCGCAGACGGTTGAAGATATGGGGGAGGGCGAGCCTTGTGGAGGCGGCGCAGGACCCGGGCCTGCTCACCAGGCTCATGCCGCGGGAGTATCCGGCCCGCCCCGAACGGGCCGTGGTGATCGATGTCGAGGCTTTCGACTGGAACTGTCCGGCGCACATCCCTGAACGGTTTACCCTGGAGGAGTTGGAAACGGTGATTGCGCCTGTGCGGGAGGAAATGGAGACACTTCGTGCCGAGAATGACCGGCTGAAGCGGGAAGTCGCCAGGCTGTCCTCCGACGTCGAAGGGTGCGGCTGATCCGGTTGGGGCTGGCGGAGGCAAAACCCGAAGTCGCCTCACTTTCCGTCTCGCCCCTTGCAAATACACCTCGAACATGAATTATGATTCATAATTCATGTTCGAGGGAGGATGCGACGTGAAGAAGCCTTCGAGGCGACACGGCGGAACAAGAGGTGACACGCCTGTGAAAGCGGCGGGCAAGGCCGCCGGAAGGGGGGCCCGCCAGACAGGCAAAGCGTCTGCGAAAGCGAGCGCCTCCGCAAGGGGGCAGTCTGATCCTTTGCGGCCCAAGACCGCGCGAGGAGAGGCCACGCGACGCGCTATCCTTGGCGCTGCGGAGATTGTCATCGGCCGTCAGGGCTACAGCGAGGCTTCCATCGGATCGATCACGCGCCAGGCAGGCGTGGCTCAGGGGACTTTCTACATCTATTTCGCCGGCAAGGACGAGGTGTTCTCCGAGCTTGTCGCGGAGATGGGGCGGATGTTGCGCCATGTGATCGCCGAAGCGACGTCCGGTTTCGATGATCGCCTTGAAGCCGAACGGGAGGGGTTGCGAGCTTTTCTCACCTTCGTTTCCGCTCATCCCGAGTTGTACAGGATCGTGCAGGAGGCGCAGTTCGTCGATCCGGAAGCCTACCGCGCCTACTTCAGAACGTTTGCGCAAGGCTATCGCGAGGGCCTGGAAAAGGCCGCGTGGGAGGAAACGATCAGCGCCGGTGATGCGGAGATCCGCGCCTGGGCACTGATGGGGGTCGCACGCGCGCTCGGCGAGCTTCAGGTTGTCTTCAACGGAGGCCATTCCATCGATGCGCTGGTGGAAACGGCGCACGACCTGATAGAGAACGGTTTGCGTGCCGGGGTACCCTCCGGCGGAGGTGATCGTGGCTGAGCGGGAGGATTCGTTTGTCGCGGTCGAACGCGTTGGAAGCGCCGTGCGCCTGGTTCTCGACCGGCCCGGCCGTGGCAATGCGCTCGTGCCGGAACTGCTGCGTGATCTGCGCGGGGCAATTGAGCGGGCGTCGACGCTTCATCCTCCGGCCTTGATTCTCACGGGACGCGGGCGGGCTTTTTCAGCCGGTGGCGATGTGTCCGCCTTTGCCGATGCCGCCGGTGATCCGGCCAGGTTGCAGGCGTTTTCTTCCGAGATTGTGGGTGAGCTGAATGGTGCGATCCTCGATCTTCTCGCCTTTCCGGCGCCGGTCATTGCGCTCGTCAACGGGCCTGTCACCGGTGGTTCGGCGGGGCTGGTTTTCGCCTCCGACATTGTTCTCATGAGCGAGAGCGCCTTTCTTCAGCCCTGGTACTCGGAGGTGGGCTTTTGTCCCGATGGCGGGTGGACCGCGCTTCTGCCCGAGCGCATCGGCGCGGCCCGGGCGATGGCCGTACAGGTTTTCAACACGCGCTATTCGCCTGCCGACTGCCTGTCACTTGGTCTGGCGCACGCTCTGGCAGCGCCCGAGGATCTCGAGGCGCTTCTTCAAACGACTGTCGCCCAGATCACACAGAAGGATGCGGGCACGCTTGCCATGGCGCGTTCCCTCATTTGGTCGCCTGAACGCAGGGAGCGGGTGGCGTCGGCGCTTGAACGCGAGAGGCAGGGCTTCCTGCAGCTTGTCGGCCGTGCGGAGACCGCTCGGAGAATGAAGGCTTTCCTGGGAAAAGGCTCCACGTGAGCGAATGGAAGCCGCTTGCGTGGAACATGCGGTGCATCGGGGAGAGGTGTTATGGCGTTCGTGACGGACATGGCGGCGAAGCGGGCGGAAATATCTCCCGACCGGACTGCGTTCATCGACGTGACTAGCGGAGCGCGGCTGACATTTGAGGGAGTAGAGGCGCGTGCAAATCGCATGGCCCGGGCCTTGCTGGCACTTGGGGTGAGACGCGGTGACCGGGTCGCGTTGCTCGCCCGCAATCATGCCGATGTCTTCGTCCTGCTTTTCGCGGCCCAGAAGACAGGCATCCTCCTGTTGCCGCTCAACTGGCGCCAGCCGGCTGCCGAGTTGGCGGCGACCATGACGCTGGCAGCGCCCGTGATGCTCCTGCATGACGAGGCAAGCCGGGAAACCGCCGAGGCGCTCGGGGTCTTGAGCGGACTGGAGCCGCTTGCCTTCGCCGATGCAAGGTCTGAAGCTGGAACCAAGGCCGCGCGTTTTCTGGAGGCGGTGGAGGCTGTCGCCTCATTGCCGACGGGCGACACCCGCGTTGATGGTGAGGCCCCCTGGTATCTCCTGGCGACATCCGGGACCACCGGTACGCCGAAGCTGGTCATCCAGACCGCAGGCATGGCTTGGGCAAATGCCGTCAACTACACGCAGGCAACGGACCTGACCGGCACCGACCGGTCGGTCAATTTTCTGCCGCTGTTTCACACTGCGGGTATCAATCTTTTGACCTTGCCCCTGTTTCTCGCCGGTGGCGCGTCCCGCGTGCTGGCGAAGTTCGAAGCGGCAAGCGTCTTGTCGCTCATCGGATCGGGCGAAATCACGGCCTTCTTCGGCGTTCCCGCCATCTATCAGGCTCTGGCGCTCGAGGAGACATTCGACGCAACGGATTTCTCGTGCGTTAGAAGTCTCGGCTGTGGCGGCGCGCCCATGCCCGCGCCGCTTCTGGAGCGCTATCTGGCGCGTGGTGTGACGGTATGTAACGGCATGGGCATGACCGAGACCGGGCCGACTGTGTTTCTTTCCGACCCGGAGCGGGCGGCGGAGAAGATCGGATCGGTCGGCAAGGCGCAGATGCTCGCCGACGTGAGGCTTGTCGATGCGGCCGGCAAGGTGGTTGAAGGAGAAGGCGAAGGCGAGCTTCAGATCCGAGGCCCCGGTGTGACCCTGGGCTATTTCGCGAATGAGCGCGCGACGGCCGAGGCCTTTGCCGAAGGTGGCTGGCTGCGGTCCGGCGATGTGGCGCGTCGCGATGCGGATGGCTATTTCTCCATCGTGGACCGGATCAAGGACATGTACATCTCCGGCGGCGAAAACGTCTATCCGGCGGAGGTCGAGCGGGTTCTCGTCGCTCATCCGGATGTTCTGGAAGCGGTCGTCGTGGGTGTGCCCGACGAGCGGTGGGGCGAAACCGGCGCGGCATGGCTGATCCCGCGACCGGGCGCGCGGCCGGATGGCGACGAACTGGTCGCCTGGTGCCGCGAGCGACTCGCCGGGTACAAGGTGCCCCGATACATCGAGATTGCCGGCGATCTGCCTCGCACCGCCGCCGGCAAGGTGCAGAAACACGTCCTCAAGGACCGTCTTGAGGGCACGCACGCTCAGCGCATGACAGGGAAGGGAAAGACATGAGCGACAAGCCCGTGCCGCGAGGCCGTGAGCCCGTGGTGATGGAGTGGACGCCGTCCCAGAGCGAGTTCGACCGCTTCGCGGCTCTTTCGGGGGATGACAACCCGATCCATGTGGATCCTGAGTTTTCGGCGAGAACCCGCTTCGGGCGCACCGTCTCCCACGGAATGCTGCTCTACACCAAGGTCTATGGCCTGATCCGCCGGGCGTGGCCTGAAGCTGACCATGTTGCCCAGTCATTGATGTTTCCCCATCCGGCTTTCGCCGGCGAACCGCTGAGCATCGTGGTCACGCCAACTGACGACGACCCAAGGCTGCTCAACATCGAGGTTAGACGCAAGGCGGACGGAACACAGGTGCTTCTTGCCGAGTGCCGCCTTGAGCGATCCGGAAATGCGGGGGACGGACAATGAGCCTTGAGATCGGACAGATCGCGGAGACGACCGCGAGCTTCTCCAGGGAGGATGCTGCGGAGTTCGCGGCTCTCGCGGGTCTTGAAGATGTACCCTCGACAGTGCCTGAGCCACTGGTTGGCGGACTTTTTTCCTATCTGCTTGGAGTAAGACTGCCCGGATCGGGCACCAATTACCTCAAGCAGGAGATGACATTCCATGCAAGAGCGGGCCTCGATGTACCGCTGGTGGCCACGGTAACCGTGACGCGGTTGCGTCCGGAAAAGCATCTCGTCGACCTTGAAACGGTCTGCACCGATGCGCGTGGTCGTAAGATCGCGAGCGGTCGGGCACTTGTCTATGTGCGGGACGTGGCAAACGCCTTTGACGTGGCCTGAACAGCGGCACAAAAAACGCCGCCGGGTGACCGGCGGCGTTCGTGTTCTTTCACGGAGCGTGCGAGACGCCCTGTGCCTGAGTAATCAGGCCAGCTCGAGCTGGGCAGCCTGCAGGCCGCGACCGCGACGGTCTTCCTCGGCGATGAAGGAGAGCGCGGTGCCCTCGGCCGGAACGGCCAGGCCCGAACGCTCGAAAGCGGTGATGTGGACAAAGATGTCCTTGCCGCCCTCGGCCGGGGTGACGAAGCCGAAACCACGCTCGTGGTTGAAGAACTTGAGGGTGCCGGTCTGGCGCATGGGAAACTCCTATCCCGTAGTCTGTTAGTCCAAAAAGAGCGCAAGTAAGCGCACTTGCTTGCGCGAGCGTTGCATTCAGAAACGGGAAAGGCAGTTCTTCTCGACATTCCCGGCTCTATGGCCGGTTATGCGCCGTATACCGAAACTTTCTTAACCGGGATTCGAATCTTCAAGCCCGCTGGGCGAAAAACAATTTCACCCACCTCAATATAGGCGAAAGAGAGAATTCCAGCAAGTGAAGAAATTGTGGCGATTACGCAGTGTTATTCTGCAGCAGGTCGCGGAGAATCTGGCTGAAAAGCGCGCTTTCTTCCAGATGTGGCGCGTGACCGGAATTGGCGAATGTGGCGAGACGCGCGTGCGCGACGTGCTTCTTTTGCCAAAGAGCGGCCTCGGCATCGTAGAGCTGGCTGTCGGTTCCGCACGCCAGAACCACCGGCAGTGTCAGGCGCGGCAGGAGGGGGCGAAAGTCCTGTTGTGTAAGGGAGGCCCACATCTCGCACAGCGCCTCGCCGTCGGCCTTGCGGATTTCGTTTTCCATCCATGAGGCAAGCTCCGGATCGGGATCCTTCCTGAGGCAACGGCGCGCGGTGGCGCCGGCAAGGCGTGGCCACTGGGCGACAAGGGCGCGCATGAACACCTTGTTGCGTGCGGCGTCGAGCCCGTTGCGCGTGCCAAGCGCCCAGTCCGGTCCGTTGAGCACTTTCGGCGACATGTCCTCGATCACGAGTGCGGCCAACCGGTCCTCGCCATGGCGCTCGATCATCGACCAGGCGACCAGCGCGCCCATGGACCAGCCGACGACGACCACCTCCTGCAGATCTTCCGCGACGAGCAGTGCGTGAATCGCGTCCGCCGCGGCCTCGATGGTCCGCGCCCGCATTTCACTGCTGCGGCCGTGACCCGGCAGATCCGGTGCGAGCACGAGAGTCTCCCGGCCAAGACTCTCCATTTGTGGCCCGAAGAACCCTCCATGGCAGGACCACCCGTGCAGCAACACGATCGGTCGCACGCCCGGGCGCAGCCGTCCGGCGCGGCGCACGTGAAGCGAACCGTTGGTGTTCACCGGCGGGACCTCAGCCGCCCGACGATGCCGTCCGGGAAGAAGTAGACGGACAGGACAAAGAGCACTCCGAGCCACAGAAGCCAGCGTTCCGGGGCAAGTAGCACAGGGATCAGGGGCAAGGCTTCCGTCGCCTTTTCCGCGGCGCCCATCAGCGTCTGCAGGTAGGTTTGCGCGAGCACGAAGAGTGTTGCGCCGATCATCGCGCCATACATGGTGCCCATGCCGCCGATCACGACCATCAGCAGGATATCGATCATGATTTCCATGGACAGCGTTGTCGCCGGTCCGGTGTAGCGAAGCCAGATGGCGAGCAGGGCACCGGCAAGCGCGGCGACGACGGCGGACAGGACACTTGCGGTGGTGCGATACCAGACCACGCGATAGCCGATGGCCTCGGCGCGAAATGCATTGTCGCGAACGGCCTTCAGGGTGCGCCCGAAGGGAGAATTGACGATCCGCAACAACACAAGAAAGAGCAACGTCGCGCTGACGAAGACCAGATAGTAGGCCAGCAGCCGTCCGTCGAGCCGCACGTCGAGTATGCGGAAATCGGCGAAGCGGAACGCCGGCGTCAAGGCCCTGGGAATACGATAGGTGAGACCGTCCTCGCCGCCGGTCAGCCAGGAAAGCTGCGAGGCGAGAACGGCGAAGGCGCTCGCGACCGCGAGGGTCACCATGGCGAAGAAGATTGCCTTCACCCGAAGCGAGAACAGGCCGATCGCGAGCGCCAGAAGGCCAGCGAGTGCCGCGCCGCCGAGCGTGCCGAGCGCGATTGCGGCAAAGGAGGCGCCAAATGCCGAGAGCGTCAGTGCCACTCCATAGGCACCGATGCCGAAGAACATCGTGTGGGCGAAGGAAACGATGCCTGTATAGCCCAGCAACAGGTCGTAGCTTGCCACCAGCACGATGAAGATCGAGATCCGTGCCGCCGTGTCGAGCGACTTGGTGCCGGGAAACAGGAACGGCGCGAAGGCGAGCCCCAGCGCGATGAGAAGCAGGATCGCGCCGAGCGTGCGGCTCTGCGGGCGGTCCCCGGAAACGAGCTTGTCGAACATGTTGCGGCCCCTACTTCGCCTTGACCACGGGATAGAGCCCTTGTGGCCGCCACATGAGCACGCAGACCATCAGCGCGATGGTGGACACGAGAGCCGCCTTGGGCGCGAGAAAGGCCATGTAGTTCGACAGGAGTCCGACAAGCAGCGCGCCGATGAAGCAGCCCTCGACCGAGCCAAGGCCTCCGATGATGACCACGACGAAAACGAGGACCATGATCTCCGAGCCCATGTGCGAGGTGATCGTTTCCTGGTAGAGGCCCCACATGACGCCGCCGAGGCCGGCGAGAGCCGAGCCTGTCATGAAAACCAGCAGAAACAGGCGACGGATGCGGTAGCCGAGTGCTTCCACCATCTCGCCGTTCTCCACCCCCGCGCGCACCAGAAGGCCGATGCGGGTCGCCTTTCAGCACGTGACGCATGGCCAGGAACAGCACGAGGCCGACCGCCACGGCGAACAGTCGGTATTTTTCGATGATGGCGTCGGCGACGACCAGTGAGCCCTGGAAGAGCGGCGGGCGCGCCACGTGGATCGCGTCCGGGCCCCAGATCACGTGGATCATCTGCTGTGCCACGATCAGCCCGCCCATGGTGACGAGGATCTGCTTGAGGTGGTGCCCGTAGACCGGCTGCACGATGAGGCGCTCGAAACCGAGCCCGAGAAGCGCGGTAATCGCCATCGCCGCAAGGATGGCAAGGAAAACCGCCGCAAGATTGGCGAAGGCCGCTTCCGACTGGCCGAGGCCGGACATCCACGCGAGCACAGAGAAGCCGACGAAGGCTCCGACGGTGACGAAGGCTCCGTGTCCGAAGTTGATGACGTCCATCAGTCCGAAGACCACGGTCAGGCCGGAAGCCATGATGAAGATCATCAGGCCCATGGCGAGACCGGCTACGGTGAGTGTCAGCCAGGTCGAGGGCGAGCCTATGGCCAGCAGGCCGAGGAGCGCCAGCGCGGGTGCGAGGAGCACCGGCGTCGCATTGACGAGCCGTTCGCGCGGAGTCGCGGCGACAAGCTTGGGGCGGATTGCGGTCTCGCTCATTGGTGCATCTCCAGACTGAGGCCCATGAGCCGTTCCTGAAGGACGGCGTCGCCGGCGAGGTCTTTCATGTCACCCGCATGCACGATGCGCCCGTCGTCCATGACGGCGACGGTGTCGCCGAGGGCGGCGGCCATGGAAAAGTTCTGCTCGACGAGAAGGATGGTCGTATCGGTACGCTTGAGTTCCTGCAGCGCTTCGGTCATTGCCGCGATGATCGCGGGCGCGAGGCCCTTGGACGGCTCGTCGATGAGGATCATGCGCCGGGGCTCGATGATCGCGCGTGCGACGGAGAGCATCTGCTTCTGTCCGCCTGAAAGCGTGCCCGCCGCCTTCTCCCAGAAGGTGCCGATCGGGGGAAAAAGGTCCTTGATCCAGCCCAGGCGCTTCTCGTCCATCGGGCCGGAGCAGGCGGCAAGCCGCATGTTTTCCGCCACCGTGAGGTCGGAGAAGATCCCCATGTTTTCGGGCACGTAGGCGAGGCCGGAGCGCGAGATGTCCGGGGTGGTCTTGCCCGAGATCCGGTTCCCATCGAAGACGATCTCGCCGGCCCCCGGCTTCCAGAGCCCCATGATGGTGCGCAAGGTGGTGGACTTGCCCGCTCCGTTGCGTCCGAGCAGCACGGTGACGCCGCCGCGCGGGACGTTGAGATCCACGCCCTGAAGGATGTGATAGGGGCCGATGTGGGTGTGTACGCCCGAAAGCGTCAGCAGCATGTCGGTCATGGACGTGCCTCCGCTCCCGCAGCCGGCGCTCGCCCGAGATACGCCTCCTGCACCACATCCATTTTCATGACTTCGCCCGGGTCGCCCTCGGCGACAAGTGTGCCGTTGTGCAGGACCACGATGCGATCGGCGAGCGAGCGGATCACATCCATCTTGTGCTCCACCAGGAGAATGGTGCGGTCGTGATCGGCCTTGAGATCGCGGATGAGATCCAGGATCACCGGGACTTCATCCACGCTCATGCCGGCGGTGGGTTCGTCGAACATGAGAACTTGCGGAGCGAGCGCGATCATCATGGCGACCTCGAGCTTGCGCTGATCGCCATGAGGCAGGGCCGAGACGGTCATGTCGCGCTTGTCGGCGAGCCGGACCTCGGCGAGCACGTGCTCCGCACGTTCGGCCAGTTCCACGTGGGAATCCGCCCGCGAAAACAGGTCGAAACCGCGCCTCGCCCGGGACTGCACCACCAGCCGCACGTTTTCGCGAACGCTGAGGCTCGGAAACAGGCTCGTGAGCTGAAAGGCGCGCCCGATGCCACGGTCGCAGCGAGCGGCCGGTCCGAGGCGGGTGATGTCCTCTGCGTTGAGGTGAACGCGCCCCGCGCTCGCGGTGAGCTGGCCCGAGATCAGATTGAAATAGGTGGTTTTTCCCGCACCGTTCGGACCGACGATCGCCGTCAGCGTCCCCCGGTCGAAGGCGCATGAAACCGCGTCGACGGCGACATGTCCGCCAAAGCGGATTGTCAGGTCCTGCGTTGCGAGAACGGGTGGTTCGCGCGTCACGTGGGCACTCCCGGTCGTGGGTGAGGGGGAAAATGCTGGCCGGGGACGATGAGGGGGCGGTGGCCCGAGCCTCGCTCCCTCGTCGCCCTGCTGCCATCTTCAGTTCCCAGTGCGTACCGGGATCTGCATGTCCTCGATCTTCAACTCGCGCACGAGTTCGGGAATGCCCCATTCGACATCGTCTTCGACGCGGATCTTGAAGTGATACATGGCCTGCAGCGCCTGATGATCTTCCGGGCGGAAGGTCATGGTGCCCTTCGGCGTCTCGAAGGACATGCCCTCCATGGCCGCGATCAGGTCGTCGGTCTCGGTGGACCCCGCGGTTCGGATGCCCTCGACAATGGCGATCGCGGCCGACATGCCGCCTGCGGTAAAGAAGTCCGGGGGCGTGCCGTAACGCTTCATGTGCTCGGAGACGAGCCAGTCATTGGCCGGATTCTGCGGGATGTCGTGATAATAGTAGGTCGCGCCCTCCATGCCGGGCAGGGCCGTGTAGGCCTTCATCGCGGCAAGGATGTTGCCTCCCGTGGCGATCTCGATGCCGAGCCGCTCCGGCTCCATCGCCTTGATCTTGCCGATCGGGTTGTTGCCGCCGGCCCAGATCACAAAGAGGAACTTGCGGCCTTCCGCGTCCTTCAGGGCATCGAAGATGCGCTGGGCGCTTGCCGTGAAGTCCTGCGTGTCGGTGGGGGCATATTCCTCGAAGACGAGCCTGGCTCCGGTCGGGGCCAGTGCCTCGCGGAAGGCGGCGACACCGTCGCGACCAAAAGCGTAGTCCTGCGCCAGCGTCGCGATGGTCACGCCCTCGGCGCCGAGGGCGACGGCGTTGGCGATCGCGTCCTGCGAGGAATTGCGACCCGTGCGGAAGATGTAGCGGTTCCAGTTTTCGCCGGTGATCGAGTCGGCGACAGCCGGTTCCACCAGGAGAATCTTGCCGTATTCCTCGGCGACCGGAAGCATGGCCAGTGCCACTCCCGAGGAAACGGGACCGACCGCAAGGTCCACCTCGTCGTCGCCATAGGCTTCCGCAAGCACCGCGCGGCCGATATCGGGTTTGCCCTGGGTGTCCTTCTCGATGACGGTGATCTTTCGCCCGTCGATCTCCATGGAGCCGTCCGTGGCGTACTCGAAGCCCATCATGAGACCGGTATGCGACTGCTTGGCATAGGCCTCGAGTGCACCGGTCTTGCCGTACACATGAGCGATGGTGATGTCGTCTGCGGCCTGGGCGGCCGTCATGCCGACCGCGACGAGCGCGACGGCGGCGAGAATGCGTTTCATTCCCATCTCCTCCCTGAAAGTCCCGTCCCGGAAACAGACGTGCGGCCCGAGCCGGGTATGCGCCGGTTCTCCCGTACCGGCGGTCCGCCGTGTCCCGGCGAGCCTGCCGGTGCCTGGGACGCACGCGAGAGGCTGCCAGTCGGCAGCGACAATTATATGACGCATGATTCATGTTTCATGTCAACGAGCGGCCCTGAAAGGAGGCCCGATGCCGGTCGGCATGGTGAGGGGCGGCGCCCTGGATTGTTGGGCCTGATGTCTATTCAAGGATTATAGGAAGATGATTTTTGAAATTACCTTGAGGAAAAATCTGATTGGAACGCATTCTGATAATTTTAGATCTTCGTGATTCCGGTCACACATCGATTTCAGGAGTTTCGTTACAGATAAGGATATGGACGCGAGCAAGGTCGTCCTGAATACGAAAACAAGAAAACCCTTTTCAGGGTCCTTTAGAGGGATTGTCGTCATGTTCAAGAAGATCGCAATGACCGGATGTGCCGTGGCATTGGGCGCGGGCGCCCTGATGAGTGTCTCCACCACGGGAGCCGAAGCCAAGAAGGGGTGGCACCACAACAACGGCTGGGCCGCCGCCGGTGGTTTTGTCGCCGGTGCGCTGGTCGGTTCGGCGCTGACCCAGCCGCGCTACTACGAGCCGGCTCCCGAGTATGTTCCGGCGCCAGCCTACTACGGTCACCCCGAGCCCTGGACGCCTGCGTGGTATCGCTACTGCTCGTCGAAATATCGTTCGTTCAACCCGGACACGGGTTATTTCGTCACCTATTCGGGGCGCCAGCGTTTCTGTCGCTGACACAGGAACTCCGCCTGATCGAGAAAGGCCGGCTTCGTGCCGGCCTTTTCCGCGTTTGCAGGTCAGATACCCAGGCGATGCGCGATAGCCGTTGCTGCCCGCGCTCCGGTCGCGAAGCTCGCCTGAAGCAGATAACCGCCCGTCGGTGCCTCCCAGTCCAGCATCTCGCCTGCGACGAACGTTCCCGGCATTGCCTTGAGCATGAGGTCGTCGTCAACGGCGTCAAAAGCGACGCCACCAGCACTGGAAATGGCCCGTTCCATGCCCGCGTGTCCGGTGACGGGGATATCGAGTGCCTTGATTCTCCCGGCCAGCTCTGCCGGCTCACCCGGCCTTGGCGAGAATTCCGACAGAAGCGCCACCGCGACCGGAGGCAGTCCGGCTGCCTTGCGCAGATGGGTCGAAAGGGACCGTTTGCCACGCGGTGCCGAAAGCCGGCGGCTCAACTCCTCAAGGGAGAGGTCGGGGCGCAGGTCGACGGTGAGTGAGACGCGTTCTCCTCGCACCAGCATTTCCCGGATGCCGGAAAAGAGCGCGTAGATCGCTCCGCCCTCCAATCCGCTTGCGCTGACCATGGCTTCGCCGGAAACGGTTTCTCCGGCGGCCGACACGACAATGCGTTTCAGCGGTACGCCTGCGAAGCGCTGGCGGAAGAAGTCCGACCAGGCAACGGTCACGCCGGCGTTTGCGGGGCGCAAGGGCGAGAGGGCGACCCCTTGCGGAGCAAGCAGATCCCGCCAGGTCCCGTCGCTGCCAAGACGCGGCCAGCTCGCTCCGCCAAGAGCGAGAAGCACGGCGTCGGGGCGTGGAAGTTCCAGCCGTCCGTCGGGGGTTTCGAAGGCAAGGGAGTCGCCTTCAAGGCCGACAAGTCGCCATCGGGTGCGAATCGTCACGCCACGGGTGCCGAGCCTGGCAAGCAGCGCCCGCACCAGCGGCGATGCCTTCAGTGCCCTGGGGAACACACGGCCACTGGTCCCGGTGAAGGTCTCGATGCCGAGATCCTTGCACCAGGCAATCAGTTCTGCGGGGCTGAAGGCGTCCAGCATGGGCGCGAGCAGCGGCTCCGCCTCCCGGTAGCGGGCGTGGAATGTCTCACGGTCTTCGCTATGGGTGAGATTGAGCCCGCCGCGTCCCGCCATCAGCAGCTTGCGCGCCACCGACGGCATGCGCTCATATATCGTGACGCGTGCGCCACGTGCGCTGAGGAGGTCGGCGGCGATCAGGCCGGCCGGCCCCGCACCCACTATGGCGACGGTCGGAGCGTCGCGATTCTCAGGCATGTTCATGTCTGGCTGTTTTTCCTGGTGCGCGCGAGGAGTTCGCGTTCGTAGGCCTTTGCGACGCGCAGGAAGCGCGAGTAGGCGTAGTTGGTCGCAATGACCAGCCCCCACCAGCCGTAGAGCGCATAGCGCCGCAGCACATAGGCCTTGAGAAAGGCAAGCGGGAACTCGCCCGGGATTCGCCAGCGGGCCAGGCGCCGTCCGCGCTGCTCCAGGTCATCGGCCTGCATCGTGGAATAACGGTTCATCTTCTCGACCTGAAAGGCGACCGAGCGGATCGAACGGTGGGACATCGCACCTTTGAGCCTGGCGAGCCTCGCGTCCTTCGGGGGGCGGACGGTGTCATGCACCGACGATTCGGAGAACCGCCCCGCGCGCCGGTCATAGAGGCGAATCTGGATGTAGCCGTAGGCCCATGGCGCGGGGCGGCTCTCATGGGCGAAGACATCGCGGATCGCCACCTGCCAGAACGCGCAATCCGTCATCCGGCCCGAATCGCGCAGTTTGAGGATTTCCGCCGCAAGTTCTGGCGTGACGGCCTCGTCCGCATCGAGATTGAAGAGCCAGTCGTTGGTGCAGGCGTCTTCCCCGAACCGTTTCTGCGGACCATAGCCCGGCCACGGATTGTAAAGGACGCGCGCGCCGCGCGCCTCGGCGACCGCACAGGTCTCGTCCCGTGAGCCGCTGTCGATGACAATCACCTCGTCGGCAAAGATGGAAACGCTGTCGATCGCGGCGCCGATCCGGTCCGCCTCGTCGCGCGCAATAATAAAGACGGAGATCGAGGGCCGTTGTGGCATCCCGTTTTCCTTCGCTCCTGTCTGTTTCGCGTGTTGGCGCTGGCGGATGATTCCCCCAGGTCCGATTCCCCACGGTACGCGTGGCGCGCCCGTGTGCGCGTCTTTACTGTACCCTCTGGTGGAAGGACAGGGAGCGGGAGGGGGCCTGTGCAGGCTGTTCGCCGCGATTTTTGCGCCCGGACGACCGAAATCGCGCAATTCAGCGGGAAAACGGGCCAATTCCTAACGGGAGGTAAATGAAGTCCTAACGGCGTCTTAACAAGGTGTCACCACAAAGACACAGTGTGTCCGTTCAGTGCCGTGCAGGGGCATTTGCCGGTTGCGACCCGGGAGGGGGGTGGCTTAGAACCAAACTCGAGCTCGCGGGGAAGCTTGCTCAACTCATCACTCCCTCGGCCACAAGGTCATACAGGGAAAAACGACGAGGTCAGGAAATGAACATCAAGAGCATCCTGCTCGGCGCTTCCGCTGCCGCCCTGGCGGCCACGGGCGCTCAGGCCGCCGATCTCCCGGTGGCTCCGGAGCCGGTCGACTACGTTCGCGTTTGCGACGCCTTCGGCACCGGCTACTTCTACATCCCGGGCACCGAGACCTGCCTGAAGATCGGCGGCGGCGTTCGCGTCGAGGCCCGCATGAACGACGTCCTCTCGGACGGCGGCAGCAACTGGGACGCTCGCACCGACGAGTCGACCCGCTTCCGTGCTCGTGGCTACTTCAACTTCGACAGCCGCACCAACACCGAGTATGGCCTGCTGCGCACCTACGTGGCTGCCTACATCACGGCTGACAACCTGAACGGCGAGGTTCTGACCCTCGACGAGGCGTTCATCCAGCTCGGCGGTTTCGTCGCTGGTCGTACCGCTTCGTACTTCCAGTTCTACACGGGTGACAACTGGGGTGCGGTTCTCGATCAGGGCTTCGCTGACTACGGCGAGACCAACCTGTTCGCTTACACGGCTCAGTTCGGCAACGGTCTTTCGGCCTCGGTGTCGGTCGAAGCTCCGAACAAGCGCGGCCAGATCGGCGTGACCGGCCTGCAGCTCGCGACCCCGGGCACCGCTGGTGTCGCTCTGCAGACCAACATCGACGGCTACGGCGGCATGAAGGTGCCGGACTTCGTCGCCAACCTGCGTGTTGACCAGGGTTGGGGTTCGGCTCAGATCATGGGTGCCCTGCACCACGTCTACGGCCGTTCGCTGGCTCCGACCGACCTCGCTGGCGGCGCTGCTCTCGGCGTTGGCATCCCGGGTAAGGGCAAGCTCGGCTGGGCGATCGGCGCTGGCGCCACGTTCAACCTGCCGATGATCGCTGCTGGTGACAGCTTCTCGATCCAGGCGACCTACGCTTCGGGTGCTGTCGGCTACGTTTCGTCCGCTTGGGACGGCGTCGGTGGTGCGTCTGATGGTTCCTACAACGCGGCTGGCCAGCTGAAGCTGTCCAACGCTTGGGGCATCGGCGCTGGCTTCACCCACTTCTGGACCCCGGCGATCTCCTCGTCGCTGACCGCGTCCTACAACAAGATCGACCAGGCTGCGACGCAGGCTGACTTCGCCGACATCAACGTCCAGGGTAACCTGGTGTGGCGTCCGGTTGCTGGTCTGTCGACCGGCATCGAGCTCGAGTACCGCAACCGCAACTTCAAGGCCGCTTCCGGCCTCGCGGACCAGGACACTCTGGCTGGTATCTTCCGCGTGCAGCGCACGTTCTAATCTGATCCTTCATAGGATTTGATGGGAGAGACCCGGTGGGAAACCACCGGGTCTTTTCTTTTGTGCATGCTGTTTCTGTTTGGGCAGGGGCGTGTGTCCCGGTTGCGACGGGGCGTGTTCGCAGCGCGGTACGGAAAGGCTCCGCTCGAAGCCATTGAGGCTTGGCGGGCCGAGGGTGTGAGAGGGCGCTTTCACACAAGAGCGGCTGGTCCAGCCAGTCGTTTTTTACTCCGCCGCCACGACGCCGAGTGCCCGGCACCGGGCCTTGCAAGCCTGCTCGTGAAATTCCCTACCAGCCGTCGCGGCGAAGTGCCTTGAGGTCACGTGCAAGCGTGGCAATGGTCTCGCGTGAAGTCGAGTGACCGCTTAGCGCGGCGTGTATCCTTGTGAAGATTGCTTGGGAGACCTGGGGGTAACGTGTCCCTGTCACGCCTGACGGTCGGGCAAAGGTCATGTCGAACGTATCGCGCAGCTTTTCGAGAAACGGCACTGCAGCCAGCACGTCGGGATCCCGGTAAAGCGCCGGAATCGTCGGATTGAAGCTTGCGCGTATGGCGCGGCGTTTCTGCTCGGCCCGGCCTGTGAGGTAGAGGACGAGGTCGGCAGCCTCGCGCGGGTAGATCGTGTTTCTGGCGACGGCCAACTGCCAGCCGCCGAGCGTTCCGCCGGCGGGTGCGCCATCCGCGCCACGTGGCAGATGGGCGACACCCACCTTGTCCCGTACGGTGCTGTCCTCGCCGTTGACGAGTGCCCAGGCATACGGCCAGTTGCGCATGAAGACGGCGTTCCCGGACTGGAAGACCCGACGGCTTTCCTCTTCCGTGTAGTTGAGAACGCCAACCGGGGCGATGTGCCCTATCCAGGATGCGGCAAGGGCAAGAGCCTGCTCGGCCGCGGGGTTGTCGATGGAGATCTCTCCGTCGGAGGCAATGAACATTCCGCCACCGAAGCTTGCCACCCATTCCAGGGCGACACACGTAAGCCCCTCGTAGGCCCGTGCCTGAAAGACAAAACCCCAAAGATGGGGCTGACCATCCAGCCGTTCCGAGCGCTGGACAGCCTCAGCCGTGGAGGTCAGTTCCTGCCAGGTGGTCGGGACAGATTTGCCGTATTTTTCCAGCAGGTCCTTGCGATAGTACAGGAGCCCGGCGTCGCCGAACCAGGGCATGGCGACCAGGCGCCCCTCGACGGTATTGTTGGCTATGCTTGCAGGGAAATGTTCTGCCACGGCATCTTGCGCGTAGGGTGAGAGATCCATCAGCCCGCCGGCAAGGAGCCCCGGCCAGTAGACATCGATCTGAAAAACATCGATGTCACTCGTGCCGCCGGAGAGGATCTGCTGATACAGGGCCAGGCGCTCGGTGCTGGAATTCGGCGCCGGAATCACCGTGACATTGTGGCCGGTCTCGCGCTCCCAGGCCTGCACACCCTCGCGGCATACCCGATATTCCATCGCAACGGCGCCACAGGAGATGGTCAGTGTCGCGGCCAGGGCGGGTGATGAGATGGGCAGGCCCGGGAACCCTGGCAGAGAGACGCCGGCAGCAAGCACAGTAGCCAAAAGCGCCAGCCGGCGGGTCACGGGTCCATTCCTCCCAGTGTTCCCCTTTGCCTGCATGTGGTCGCATGCAAACCGGAGCTTCTTTCCATCGCGACAGTGAAAAGCGGTCACCGAAGGTGAGCGACGCGCTTCGCGATGCATTCTTGATACAAAGCGTGAGGGACGCGCTTTGCCAAGTTAATATTTCGCTGGGTGGAACAGCTTCGGGAAAATGCGGTTATCGTCCGTGATGTGAAGTTGCAAAGGGCAGCGTGGGACCGCTGCGGGGCACCTCGAGCGAACGGCTCTTGCGTAAAAATATCAATATAATACATTGTAATGTAATATAAAAACACGACTGATTGACGTATTGGTCAATAAACTTCTTGCCCGTCATGCGATGAAATGGAATCGTGGAGGTCGAAATGTGTGATCCCGGCTGTCCCGAACGGATGAAGGGGCGCCAGGAACAAGGCCGGCGAAGCGGTCGGTGACGGGAAGGGAGAAACGGTCATGACAGCTGCAATTGTGGGATGGGCGCACACGCCTTTCGGCAAGCATGCCGACGAGACGGTCGAGAGCCTCATCGTGTCGGTGGCGCGCGATGCCATCGCCGATGCCGGCTTCGAGCCGGGCGATATTGACGAGATCGTTCTTGGCCACTTCAACGCGGGCTTTTCGGCCCAGGACTTTACGGCGTCGCTGGTGCTGCAGGCGGATCCGGGTCTGCGGTTCAAGCCCGCAACGCGCGTGGAGAACGCCTGCGCGACTGGCTCGGCCGCTGTACAGCAAGGCGTGCGTGCGGTCTCAAGCGGTGATGCGCGCGTGGTTCTGGTCGTGGGCGTGGAGCAGATGACCACGTCTCCCGGTCCGGAGATCGGCAAGAACCTCCTCAAGGCATCTTATCTGGCGGAGGAAGGCGATACGCCAGCCGGTTTCGCCGGCGTTTTCGGCAAGATCGCCCAGTCCTATTTCCAGAAATACGGTGACCGTTCAGATGCGCTGGCCGCCATTGCCGCCAAGAACCACAAGAACGGCGTCAACAATCCCTACGCGCAGATGCGCAAGGACCTCGGCTTCGACTTCTGCCGAAACGAGAGCGAAAAGAACCCCTTCGTCGCGGGGCCCCTGAAGCGTACGGACTGCTCGCTTGTCTCCGACGGCGCGGCAGCACTTGTTCTGACGGACATTCCCACGGCGCTCGGTCGAGACAAGGCGATCGCATTCCGTGGCACGTCTCACGTGCAGGATTACCTGCCAATGTCCAGGCGCGATATTCTGGCCTTCGAGGGATGCTCCGCCGCATGGCGCAAGGCGCTTGCCGATGCGGGGGTGACGCTCGACGACCTGTCCTTCGTCGAAACCCATGACTGCTTCACCATCGCCGAACTGCTGGAATATGAGGCCATGGGCCTTACGGCGCCGGGCGAGGGGCATCGCGCCATCCTCGAGGGCTGGACACAGATGGATGGCAAGCTGCCGGTCAATCCGTCCGGGGGGCTCAAGTCCAAGGGTCATCCCATTGGCGCCACGGGCGTGTCCATGCATGTGCTTTCCGCCATGCAGCTCAGCCAGCGGGCCGGCGACATCCAGGTCAGGGATGCGGAACTTGGTGGCATCTTCAACATGGGCGGCGCTGCGGTCGCAAACTACGTGTCGGTCCTTCAGGCCCTCAAGTAGGAACAACACGGGAGGCTGAAGCTCCTGCCGGTTTCAGCCTGAATACGCAAGGAAGGGGCGCGAGCGCGAATGCGCTGGCGCCCTTTTTCGTTTGCGTCGCCGGCCGGCTCAGTAGAGCGCTGCCTCCAGATGGCGGGCGAGGTCGAGCAGATCGAACGCCACGATATCCCACGCTTCCGCCGGTGCCAGATCGGCCTCCTGATGGGGGCCGTGCTCTCGTGGCCTGGAGAAGAACCCGGTCCTGAAGCCGCTGGCCCGGGCAACCGCGAGATCGGCATTGTGGGCCGAAACGATCATGATCTGTTCGGGGTCAAGCGCAAGGAGGCGCGCCGACGCCAGATAGTGCTCGGGGTCCGGAAGGCGAGTACCGGTTATGTCCGGTCCGATGATTATGTCCCACGGCAGGCCCGCGGTCTTGGCGAGCCAGGTCATGGTCGAGACGGGAGCATCGCAGCAGGGGGCGATGACATACTCGCGGCGTAGCGCCCGCAAGCCTGGCACGGCATCCGGCCAGGCCGGAAGGCGCTCCCATGCCCGTACCAGCGTCTCGTAGTCCCGTTCCGTCAGCGGCAGCTCGCCTGCGTGAGCACGAAGTGCCGCCTCGAGACCGGTGCGGCAGCTTGCCTTCCAGGAGCCGGATGATGTTCCGGCCCTTGCCTGCTCCTGCCTTATCTGGTCGACCCAAGTCCCGGTAAGCGCGGGTATGTCGATGTCGGCGCCGAAACGGGCGAGTCCGCGTCCCAGTCCCTCCGTCAGCCCCTTGCGCCAATCCACGATGGTTCCGAAAACATCAAAGAAAATTGCTTTCACCACAGCATGCACCCAGCTTGAAACTGTCCGAGTGTGGCGGGCCTGACGGGGTTGTTCAACCTGTTGAATCAACCGAGGGTATCCGCGCGTGCTCTGGCATCCGCCTTTTTCGCAGGATGGTCTATCCGGTGCACTTGGACCGCGCTGCCTCGGCCGCGCCTTCCGGCGCGGGATGTTTTTTCTCCCCCATGCCCCGGCTTTGAAAAGCCATGCCCGGCACACTTCCCCTCAAGCCCTTATGTCTTTGGAATGCTCGACGCAATGCCGGAGACGATTGGCATGGACCGGATGGCGCATACAGATGATGCCGCGCGCGACGACCGCAAGCTTGCGGTGTTTCCGACCTTCCACAAGGTCGAGGGGCGACGAGTCGTGGTCGTCGGCGAGGGCGAGGAGGCAGCGGCGAAACTGCGGCTCTTGAATGAGACCCGCGCCCGTCTCGTGGTCGTTGCCGTGTCTCCGGAAACGGCGCTTTTGTCCGCGATCGAGAAATCCGGGGCCGAACTGGTCGCGGAGCCTTTCGCGCCCGCGCATCTCCAGGGCGCAGCGCTTGTTTTCGCCGCAAGTGGTGACGAAGCCGTGGACACAGGCGTGGTCCGGGCCGCGCGTGCGGCCGGCATTCCCGCCAATGCCGTCGACCGGCCCGAGATCTGCGACTTCTACGTTGGCGCGCTGGTCAACCGCGCCCCTGTTGCCGTTGCCATTACCTCGACGGGCGTCGGGCCGGTTCTGGCACGCCACATTCGTGCGCGCATCGAAGCGATGTTGCCACGCGAGACCGGAGACCTGGCGCGCCTCGCGGAGAGTTTCCGAACCACGGTCGCGCGCGTCCTGACCGACGGATCCTCTCGCCGGCGTTTCTGGGCGCGGTTCTTCTCCGGAGCCGTGGCGGCCAATGTCGAGGCGGGACAGCCGGGAGCTGCGCGCACCGAGGCGCAGAAGCTGCTCAATGGTACGGCGGAGGATGCCGGTTTTGTCTGGTTGGTGGGAGCAGGGCCCGGCGCGGAAGACCTTCTCACGCTCCGTGCTCAGCGTCTGCTTCAGGAAGCCGACGTGATCGTGCATGACGCGCTGGTCCCCGATGTCGTGGTCGCGATGGGGCGACGTGATGCGGAGCGTATTGCCGTTGGAAAACGCAAGGGAGCGCATTCGGTCTCCCAGGGTGAGATCAACCGAATTCTGGTGGACGAGGCCGGGAAGGGACGTCGCGTGGTGCGTCTCAAGGCTGGTGACCCGATGATCTTCGGGCGCGCGGGAGAGGAGCTGGACGCCCTGCGTGCCGCAGGTGTCGCGCATGACGTGGTGCCCGGCGTTACCGCCGCGCTGGCGGCCGCCGCCAGCCTGCGCCTGCCGCTGTCGCTGCGCGGTGTCGCCTCGAGTATCGTTTTTGCCACGGGTCACGACCGGGATGGCGAGACCCTTCCCGCATGGGGCGATCTGGCGCTGAAGGGAGCGACGGTCGCTGTCTACATGGGGCGCACCGTCGCTGGTCGTGTCGCTGCGCGTTTGAGCGAGGCCGGGCTTTCAGCGGGGACACCCGTCGCGGTGGTCGAGAATGCGGCCCATGCGGACGAGGTCGTTCTGGCCGGGTCCCTTGCCGACCTTGGTGCGCTGTCCGAGCGCGAGGACGTGAACGGTCCGGTTCTCATCATTATCGGCGATGTGGTCGGCGCGGCGGATCTTGCCGCCGCAGGACCGCTTGCCGCGTCCGAGCGTGCGGTGGCTGCGGCGTGACGCATGACGTGAAAGGAAGGCTTGGAAGCATGAAGGCACTGACGGCAAACCGCTTGATCGATGGCGAGGTCGTCTGGCTCGGGCGCACCGGCGGCTGGGTCGAGACCCTCGATCTGGCCCGTGTCCTGGAGACGAAGGATGGCGAGGAAGAGGCGCTTGGCATCGGTGCCGAGGCCGTCGCCACACGTGAGATCGTGGACCCCTATCTGATCGACCTTCGTCGCAACGGCGATGCCGCCGTCGAGCCCGTCCGCTTTCGCGAGAGAATTCGGGCGCAAGGCCCCACGAACCGCCACGACCTCGGCAAGCAGGCCCGGCGGGAAAGTTCTGCTGCCTGACAGGCGGCCGCCGCTGCCCGTTTCATCCGGCAGGGCGACGTCCGGCGCACGGCACAGGCGCGCCGGCCTGCCCGAGGGAGAGTGAAGACATGTACCGATATGACGAGTTCGACACCCAGTTCGTGTCCGCCCGTGTCGATCAGTTTCGTGATCAGGTCAGGCGACGCCTCGCTGGCGACCTGACCGAGGAGCAGTTCAAGCCGCTGCGCCTGATGAACGGGGTCTACCTCCAGCTTCATGCCTACATGCTGCGCGTTGCGGTGCCCTATGGCACGCTCAATGGTGCGCAGATGCGACGGCTTGCCCATGTTGCGCGCACGTATGACCGCGGGTACGGGCATTTCACCACGCGACAGAACATCCAGTTCAACTGGCCGCGGCTCAAGGACATTCCCGATATCCTGGCAGAGCTTGCCGAGGTGGAGATGCACGCGATCCAGACCTCGGGCAACTGCATCCGCAATGTGACCGCGGACCATTTCTCGGGTGCCGCCGCCGACGAGATCGTCGACCCGCGTCCCTATGCCGAGATCCTGCGCCAGTGGTCGTCGCTCCATCCCGAGTTCACCTTCCTGCCGCGCAAGTTCAAGATCGCCGTCACCGGCGCGCCGCACGACCGGGCGGCGGTCCAGGTGCATGACATCGGCCTGCAGGCGGTTCGCGCCGAGGATGGTGGTGTCGGTTTCGCGGTTTATGTCGGCGGGGGACTGGGGCGCACGCCGATGATCGGACGCAAGGTGCGCGATTTCCTGCCCGAAGAGGACCTTCTGGCTTATTGCGAGGCCATTCTTCGCGTCTACAATCGCTATGGGCGGCGCGACAACAAGTACAAGGCGCGTATCAAGATCCTCGTCCATGAGACGGGGCTCGAGGCCCTGAAGGCGGACATCGAGAGCGAGTTCGCCGAGACGCGTGGCGGCGTGCTGACGCTGCCGCAATCGGAGATCGACCGGATCGTGGCCTATTTCGCCCCGCCAACTCTGGACGGGAATGCGGGCACCGGAGAGTTCGACGTGGCCTGCGCCTCCGATCCCGCGTTTGCCGCGTTCGCCGAGCGGAATGTGCATGCCCACCACGCCGCGGGACATGCCAGCGTGACGATTTCGCTGAAGCCGGTCGGCAAGGCTCCGGGCGACGCCAGCGCCGACCAGATGGATGTTGTCGCGGATCTGGCCGAGACCTACGGGCACGACGAGATCCGTGTCAGCCATGAGCAGAACCTGGTGCTGCCGCATGTCCGCAAGGACGATATTCCGGCCATCTTCGCAAGGCTTGCGGAAGCGGGACTCGCAGAGGCAAACGCGGGGCTCGTGACCGACATCATTGCCTGTCCGGGCATGGACTATTGCGCGCTTGCCACCGCACGCTCGATCCCGGTTGCGGAGCGTATTTCCGAGCGGTTCGCGAGCCAGGACCGCCAGCGGGAGATCGGCGATCTGAAGATCAAGATCTCCGGCTGCATCAATGCCTGCGGTCATCACCACGTGGGCCACATCGGCATCCTGGGCGTGGAGAAGAAGGGCGAGGAATTCTACCAGATCACACTCGGCGGCTCGGCCGACGAAAACACCTCCATCGGTGAGATCATCGGACGCGGCTTTGCCTACGATGAAGTCGTGGATGCGATCGAGAAGCTGGTCGATACCTATATCGACTTGCGTGAAAGCCGTGACGAGGACTTCCTCGCGGCCTACCGCCGGGTTGGCGAGGCTCCCTTCAAGGAGGCGCTTTATGGCACGGCTTGAGACATTCGCCGATGGTGCCGATGGACTTGTCGCGGAAGCGGTAAGGCTTGACCGGCTCTACCGTGGCGCACGGGCGCGGGAAATTCTCTCGGTCGCACGCGATCGCTATGGCGACGGGCTGGCACTGGTCTCCTCCTTCGGCGCCGAGTCGGCGGTACTCCTGCATCTGGCGGCCGAGGTCGACCCGACGATTCCCGTGTTGTTCATCGACACGCGCAAGCTTTTTCCCGACACGCTGCGCTACCGCGACACGCTGGTCGAGCGTTTCGGCCTCACGGACGTACGCACGCTCGGCCCGGATCGGGACGACCTTGCCGAACGCGATCCGGGTGGATCGCTTTGGATGTCGGACACCGACACCTGCTGCGACATCCGAAAGGTGCGTCCGCTGGCGCGTGGACTTGCAGGGTTTTCCGCATGGATTTCCGGGCGAAAGCGCTTCCAGGCGAGTTCGCGTTCCGACATTCCCGTCTTCGAAAGCGACGGTCTGCGGATCAAGGTGAACCCGCTTGCGGATTGGGATCCGTCGGATCTCCGGGCCCATGTGGTCGAACACGACCTTCCCGCCCACCCACTGGTGGCAAAGGGGTACCCCTCGATCGGCTGCATGCCGTGCACCAGCCCGGTGGCCGAGGGAGAGGATCCACGTGCCGGACGCTGGCGGGGCAAGGACAAGACGGAATGCGGCATCCATCTCGCGCTGCCGCTCGAGAATGAGCAGGGAGCGGGGATCTGACCATGACTGCGACGCTATACCGCGACGGGGCCTTTGTGCCCGATGACTGGACCTTTCTCGATCTCGAGGCTCCCGTTCCCGACGCGGGCGAGGCGATCGTGCTTCCGCTCGAGCGGTTTCTGGAGGTCTTTTCCGGTCTTGGCCCGGACCTGCGGCTTGGTGTCCTCGTGGCAAGCGGCGAGGATGTCTCCAGGCTCGTCCCGCATCTCGACCGGGTTGAGATGGTCGCGGTCGATTTTCCCGTGTTCTCAGACGGTCGCGGCTATTCGAGTGCCCGTCTCCTGCGTCAGCGCATGGCGTTTTCCGGTGAGATCCGCGCGGTCGGCGATGTCCTTCTCGACCAGATTCCGCTCATGAAGCGGGTTGGTTTCACGGCATTCTCCATAACCCATGAGCCGACGCGGCGCGCGCTGGAGGCTGGTCAGGACGTCGGCGTCCCGCTATATCTCCAACCCGTCGGATGCACGCGTGAAGTGCCCGGCGGCGCCCGGTCATGGGCGCGGCGCCCCTCCACCGGTGCGCAGCAATACTGAAGCCGGATCGCCCGGATGCGGTTATTTTGGCCAGCACGTGCAGTGCAAGCTGATTGAGTTTCAAGAAGACCCGAGATCTTGACGTCAAGGATAGAGCCATGAACCTGGTCAACGTTGCCGCGGACCCGAGCACGGTCGTGCCGGCCGGCGCCACCGCCGAGACCGTCACCGAGGTGCAGCATTACACCGACGCGCTGTTTCGCTTCCGTATCACGCGTCCGGCGAGCTTCCGCTTCCGGTCGGGCGAATTCGTGATGATCGGTCTGATGGTCGGTGAGAAACCGGTTTTCCGGGCATACTCCATTGCCTCGCCATCCTGGGACGAGGAATTGGAGTTCTTCTCGATCAAGGTTCAGGACGGACCCTTGACCCAGCACCTGCAGAAGATCAGGCCGGGCGATACGGTCCTCATGAAGAAGAAGCCGACCGGAACGCTCGTCAACGACGCGCTCGTGCCCGGCAAGCGGGTCTACATGTTCTCCACCGGTACCGGTTTTGCGCCGTTCGCAAGCCTGATCCGGGATCCGGAGACCTACGAGAAGTTCGAGGAAGTGATCGTCACGCACACCTGCCGGAACGTGGCCGACCTTGCCTATTCCCGCGAGCTCGTTGCAGCGATCAAGGAAGATCCGCTCATCGGCGAGCTGGCTGCCGACAAGCTCAAGCTCTTCACCTCGACGACCCGCGAACCCTACGAGACCATGGGGCGCATCACCACACTGATCGAGAACGGCGAACTGTTCGAGAAACTCGGCGTGCCGCCGCTTGATCCGGCCGTCGACCGTGCGATGATCTGCGGTTCCATGGCCATGCTCAAGGACACCAAGGTGCTTCTCGAGGAGCGGGGGCTGACCGAGGGTGCCAACAACAAGCCTGCGGAGTTCGTCATCGAGCGCGCCTTCGTCGGCTGATTGCAGACAACCGACTGATATGCGGACGCGGGAAGGTGAAACACCTTTCCGCGTTCTTGCGTTTTCCAGGAGGCATGACGGCGCTTGCCCCGGCATTGCTTTCACGGACCGGTGCCTCGACAATTTGCGCGGGATTTCGTCAGTTCCGTCCCGAACGCAGGACAGAGCCGGGAGAACGACAGCATGACCAAATCTTCCCGTAGCGCCCGTGTTATCGCTCATCGGGTCCTCTATCAGGGCTTCGGCGCCTACGAGGAAATGGACGTGGAGCAGGAGAGGGGGAACGGCGACACCTTCCGGATTTCACGTGAGTACCAGATACGCTCGGACGTGGTTGCGGTGCTGCCGTTCGATCCGGTGCGAAAGTGCGTGCGTCTTGCCCGCCAGCTCCGGGTGCCACTGATGGCGCGGGGCGACCAGGACGGCTTTCTGATTGAGGTCCCGGCAGGGCATATCGACGAGGGGGAGACGCCCGAGGAGAGTGCACGTCGGGAAGCCTTCGAGGAGGTTGGCGTGCGGCTTGCGCGGCTCGATCCCGTTGGTGAGGTGTTCGTGTCGCCAGGGGCGATTACAGAGCGCCTGTCGCTTTTCCTGGCCGAGTTCGGTGAGGAGGACGTCCACGAGGGCGAAGGCGGTGGCCTTGACCACGAGGGCGAGGATATCGAAATCCTCGAGATGCCTCTTGTCGGGCTGGAGGAGGCCCTTTCCAGGGATGGCGGCATCGATGCCAAGACGCTGCTTCTTCTCCAGGCCCTGCGCCTGAAGCGGCCCGAACTCTTCTGCTGAACCCGAAACTGCCACGACTTCACAGGAAGGTTTCACATGACACGGAACACGACCGTCCGCCTAGCCCGCCGCCCCGCGCCGGGAGTGCTTACGCCCGACGTGTTCGAGATCCGGGACGAGCCGCTGCCCGAACCCGGGGAGGGGGAGTTCCGTGTGCGCATCGAGTATGTCTCGCTCGATCCGGCCATGCGCGGCTGGGTCAACGAGGGCAAGTCGTACATTTCTCCGGTCGGCATCGGCGAGGTGATGCGCGCCTTCTCGGCCGGCTACGTTGAAACCTCCCGTCATCCGGACTTTCGCGAGGGAGACGCGGTGGCGGGTTTGCTCGGGGCACAAAGCCATGCTGTTTCCGACGGCCGAAACGTACAGCGTGCCGATACGTCCATCGCGCCGCTCCAGACCTGGATCGGGGGTCTGGGAATGCCGGGATGGACGGCCTATTTCGGCTTGCTGCGCGTGGGCGAGCTGAAGGAGGGCGACACCGTGGTCGTTTCCGCGGCTTCCGGTGCCGTTGGCCAGATTGTCGGGCAGATCGCACGCATCAAGGGCGCGCGCGCAGTCGGCATTGCCGGTGGCGCGAAAAAATGCCGTGCTCTCGTGGAGGAGCATGGTTTCGACGCCGCGGTCGACTACAAGGCGGGGAACCTCTTCAAGGATCTTGGCGCGGCCTGCCCCGAGGGTATCGACGTCTATTTCGAGAATGTCGGCGGCGAGGTGCTGGATGCGGTCCTACCGAACATGAACACCTTCGGCCGTATTGCGGTGTGCGGTCTGATCTCCGCTTACAATGCCACGACGCCGCCTCCGGGGCCGCAGAACCTGCGCCATGTTCTGACGTCCCGCCTCAAGATGCAGGGGTTCATCGTCTTTGATTTCGCTTCGGAGATCCCGATCGCGCTCGCCGATCTTTCGCAGTGGGTTGCCCAGGAGAAGCTCACCTTCCGCGAGGATGTGCGCGAGGGCGGACTGAAGGCCTTCCCCGAAACCCTGAACCTTCTCTTCTCGGGCGAGAACTTCGGTAAGCTCAGCCTCAAGGTCTGAGTTCTCGCCCCTGCTGTGTGGAGGAGCCGCCATCATGGTGACAAGATGGCGCGGTGAACTTCCGCTGCAAAATGGTGCATGTGCGTGGAGCGGGGAGGGAGGCCAATGGGCGTTTTCGGGACGAGGCCCGGGTGTTGGCGGCAAAGCCGGCGCCCGTTTCTACGGACGCTGCTTCTGCCTTTCGTGCTCGCCGCCATGGTGCTTCCCGCCTCGGCTGCAGGTTTCGACACTTGTCTGTCCCGTCTGCGCCAGCAGGCGGTAAAGGCCGGCGTGAGCGAGCGTACCGTGAATGCGGCGCTCGGGTCCGTGGCCTTCGATGAAAAGGCGGTGCGCTTCTCCCGTGCCCAGCCCGAATACAAGACCCCGATCTGGGACTACCTCGCGTTTCTGGTGGACAAGGAGCGTATTGCCGACGGCAAGGCGATGCTCAGGAAGCACGCCAACACCCTCGCCGCCGTTGAAAAGGCCTATGGGGTTGACCGGTACATCGTGCTGGCCGTGTGGGGTGTGGAAAGCGACTACGGCCAGTTCCATGGCGACTTCCACGTGCCGCATGCGCTGGCCAATGTCGCCTGTGCGGGACGGAGGGCCAAATACTTCCGATCCGAACTCATCGAGGTGCTGAAGATCGTGGACCGTGGCGATGTACGCCTGTCAGACCTGAAGGGGTCCTGGGCGGGAGCGTTCGGCCAGACCCAGTTCATGCCCTCCACCTATCGTCGGCTCGCGGTCGATCACGATGGCGACGGGCGAAAGGATCTCGTCAACTCCGTTCCCGACGCACTGGCCTCGACGGCCAACTATCTGAAGAAGGCCGGCTGGGTCACGGGCATGCCCTGGGGATATGAGGTCAAGCTACCCAAGGGCTACAAGGGGCCTTCAGGGCGAAAGCGGAAGGCGAGCGTGACATCCTGGGGCAAGCGCGGGGTGACCCATCTCGATGGTGGCAGGCTTCAGGGGGATGCGAGTGCCGGGTTGCTGCTGCCTGCCGGAGAGAATGGTCCGGCTTTCCTCGTGTTCCGGAACTTCGACGCCATCTACTCCTACAATGTGGCCGAGAGTTACGCGCTGGCGATCTCCCATCTCTCGGACCGCCTGTGGGGAGCGGGATCCTTCGCGACAGACTGGCCGACCGACGATCCGGGGTTGTCGCGTGCCGAGCGGCTCGGATTGCAGGAGCTCCTGCTGCGCGCGGGGTTCGATATTGGCGAGGCTGACGGACGGGTCGGGCAGGCCACGCGCGAGGGTATTCGCAAGGCGGAGGCGCGCCACGGCCTCCCTGTCACCGGTCGTCCCGGGCGCAAGATCTATGAGGCGCTCGGCGGACGATAGGGACCACACCCTAGTTGGTGTTGACCAGAACCCGGCTCGTCTCCTCACCAAAGCCGACCATGCGGTTGCGACCGGCGTTCTTGGCCTCATAGAGGCGTGCGTCGGCCTTGCGCAGGGCTTCGTCCAGACTGGATTCCGTGCCGTTCGAGACGCCGGCACTCATGGTGATCGGGCCGATGTCCTCCAGTCCGCCACCCGGGTGGCCGAGGCCTGGAAGGGCCTCGACGACGGACCGTACGAACGCATGGCGCTCCCGGGGGCCGATTTCCGGCAGGATCACGCAGAACTCGTCGCCGCCGAGACGCGCGGGAAAGGCACCGGCCGGCGCCATGCGTGCCAGGAGTTCACCAAAGGCGCGGATCAGTGCGTCGCCGCGTTCGTGACCGTGGCGATCGTTCACGGCCTTGAGCATGTCGAGGTCGAGAGCCGCGACTGCGATCTGCGAGCCTGCGCGGCGCGTCTGATCGTAGAGGACCCGGCCTTGTGAAAACAGATGCCGACGATTCGAAAGCCCTGTCAGTTCATCGCGATGAGCCATGCGGGACAGGTCGTCGAGCCGGTCGAGCATGTCCAGGTTCTGCGAGATGCGCAGCATGAACTCTTCCGGCGAGCACGACTTCATCATGAAATCGTTCGCGCCTGACTTGAGAAAGCGCGCGACCGCGCCAGGCTCCGCATGTCCGGACAAGCCGACGACGGCGAGATCCTCCGGGGCGAAGCGGCGCCTCAAGGTTTGAAGAAGCGAGAAGCCGTCGACCTTGGGCATCACATAGTCGAGGATGACGAGGCGAAGGTTTTCGGTTGCTTCGATGTGGGCAAGAGCCGCCTCGAAACCGTTCGCCACATGGACCCTCAGGCGATAGCGGCGCAGTCTGCGCACAATCACTTCCGCATCGACCTTGCTGTCATCGACAACCAGGGCATCCACTTCCCTGTTCCTGTAGATCCGCTTCACCAGCGAGGTGAGATAGGTGAGGCTCGCAGGATTTTCCTTGAGGATGTAGTCGACGACGCCCTTGGCCAGCAGCGTGTGACGCATGCGCTCGTCGAAACGCCCGGAAAAGACGATTGTCGGAAGGTCGGCGGCGAGCACCAGGTCCACGATCTCGCCGTCCGGTGCGTCGGGCAGTGTGAGGTCAACGAGTGCCAGGACCGGGTTTACGTCGGGTCGTGCCAACAGCTCCCGGGCCTCCTCATGTGAGGCGGCCGACAGAACCGTCAGACCGGGAAGTTCGGAGAGCTGGCGCCGGATGACGCGCTCGAAGAACGCGGTGTCCTCGACAAGCAAAACCTGCGACATGGCGAGTGCTCCAGAAATACGATGTAATTCATGTAGTTAATGCAGGGATGAAGTAAAATGGATGATAATACCGATGTGGACGGAATCCGGTAGGAGAGCGGCTAAGTTGCTTTCTGCGCTGCGTCAATAAAAGCCTCCCGCCGGAGATCCGGCGGGAGGCGCGACGATTGGTCCCGTTGTGACGGAGGCTTCAAGCCCCCGACGTCAGGCGGGAATGGTGAGCTTTGCCTTGGTTGCCGCCTTCACTTCGTCCACCGTTACGTCAGGGGCGAGTTCGACCAGCAGAAGGCCGTCATCTGTCACATCGAAGACGCCGAGATTGGTGATGATGCGGTTGACGCAGTGCACGCCGGTAAGCGGCAGCGTGCACTCGGGCAGAAGCTTCGGATCGCCCGCCTTGGACGTGTGGTCCATGAGGATGACGACACGCTTGACGCCGGCGACGAGATCCATCGCGCCACCCATGCCCTTGACCATCTTGCCCGGGATCATCCAGTTGGCGAGATCGCCCTTCTCCGACACTTCCATGGCGCCGAGAATGGCCATGTCGATGTGGCCGCCGCGGATCATCGCAAAGCTGTCGGCGGAGGAGAAGAAGCTCGTCTGCGGCAGTTCGGTGATGGTCTGCTTGCCGGCATTGATGAGATCGGGGTCGACCTCGTCCTCGGTCGGGAAGGGGCCCATGCCGAGCATTCCGTTCTCCGACTGAAGCGTGACGCTCACGCCATCGGGAATGTAGTTGGAAACGAGTGTCGGGATCCCGATGCCGAGATTGACGTAAAATCCGTCCTCGAGTTCCTGCGCGGCCCTGCGGGCCATGTCGTCGCGTGTCCAGGCCATGTCCGTATCCTCCTTGCTGCCGCGGGGCCGCCAGCGCCTTCAGGACGCGGCGCCACCGGGGCGCCGGCCGACGCGTGCAAGCACGGGTCGGCCCATCTGTCGATCGTTCGGGTTCCGCCTCAGGCGGCGCGAGTCGTGCGCTTTTCGATCCGCTTTTCGTGGCTGCCCACGATGATACGGTCGACATAGATGCCCGGCGTGTGGATGGCGTTGGAATCGAGCTCGCCGGCCTCGACCACTTCCTCGACCTCGACCACGGTGACCTTGCCGGCGGTTGCCATCATCGGATTGAAGTTCCCCGCGGTCTTCCGGTAGATCAGGTTGCCTTCGGTGTCCGCCTTCCACGCCTTGACCAGTGACAGGTCGGCGACGAGGCCGGTCTCGAGGATGTAGGTTTCGCCGTTGAAATCCTTGTGCTCCTTGCCTTCACCGATCAGCGTGCCGACGCCGGTCTTGGTGTAGAAGCCGGGAATGCCCGCGCCGCCCGCGCGAATGCGCTCGGCCATGGTGCCCTGCGGGTTGAACTCGAGTTCGAGTTCACCGTTGAGGTACTGGCGCTCGAAGGTGGCGTTCTCGCCGACGTAGGACGAGATCATCTTTCTGATCTGGCGCGTCTGCAACAGCAGGCCGAGACCGAAATCGTCCACACCGGCGTTGTTGGAAATGGCGGTCATGTTCTTCGCGCCGCTGTCGCGAAGCGCGGCGATGAGATTCTCTGGGATGCCGCACAGGCCGAACCCGCCGGCCATCACCGTCATGCCGTCGAAGGTCAATCCCGAAAGCGCGGCGGCCGCGTCGGGGTAGATCTTATTCATCAGCGTCTCCTCGCAAGAACCTCTCCCTGTGCCCGCAGTTGCGACGCGAGCACCTCCCGCCAGGCCGGCGGGAGCGTGACCCCGTGATACCGCTGATACCCGCTTTCCTCAAGCGCCAACCCCGCACCTGGCGGATGGCTGCGGCCTTTCGGCTTGAACGCGGTTCAAAGAGCGCCTATTCCCGGGCCGGGAAGGCTGAACGCGCGGTGTCGGCCATGAGAACCCGCTCCAGCGGCGCGTGAACACCAATGATGAAACGCCTCTTCTTGGGGATGGCGGTGCTTGCCGCCGTCCTGGCAATCGGTTTCGTATCGCTGTCCGCTTTCGTCACGGGCGAGAGCACCCGTGCGCGCGTCGAATCGGAGTTGTCGCGCTGGCTTGGTGCCAGCGTCAGCGTCGGATCGCCGGTCGCGCTGTCCCTGCGCACGACGCCTGTTCTTACCCTGCGCGATGTGGATCTCGAGGACACGCGTGGGGGGTGGTCGCTTCATGGAGCGACGATCGACGTTGACCTGGCCCTGTCGGGGCTTGTGTCCGGGCAGGCGCGGGTTTCGTCCATCTCGATCTCCGGTGGACGCATCCTTCTGCCCGATTGGCATGGCGACAATGGCGTGTTCGCCGATGCAGGCGCACTTGCGTCCTCACTCTCCGAAGAGCTCCGGCGTCTCCTGCGCCATCCGCTGACGGTCGGTGGTACTACGCTTGTGCAAGTGAATCCGGAGGGCAGGGAAAGCGTTCTGGCACGTGACGTTTCCTTGCGGCTGTCCGCGTCCGGTGCAGGCGCCGTCACCCTGCGCGGTTCACTCAATGCCGGCGACCAGACCTTGCAGTGGACGGCAACCCTTTCCGACCGGGCGGTTCTGGAGGGGCCGGGAGAAGCGGCGCTTCTCGTCAATCTTGCATCACCGCTCGCGACCTTGCGTCTCGACGGCACGCTGTTGCGCGCGGACATGGCCTGGTTTCGCGGCAACATGGAGTTTGCCGCAAGCGATCTGCGCGGACTTGTCGAACGCTTCGGCCATGATCTCGACGGAGAAGGGGCGGCCTTTGGTGCGGTTCGCCTCGCGGGGTCTGGAGAGATCTCCGCAACCGCTCTTTCCATGACACGTGCGGACATCGAATTCGACGGAAATTCCGGCGACGGACGGCTGGTTCTTGACCTCGCCGGTCCACGCCCGCGCCTGGAGGGGACACTGGCGTTCGACACGCTGGATCTCTCCGCGCATGTGACTGAAGGTATTGCCGGGGTCGGCGATGAAGCGGCCGCGGCGGGTTGGCTGCGACAGCCTCTGCAAGAGGTGCTTGCGCCTGCCGATATCGACCTGCGGCTGTCGGCCACGCGCCTTGTCACCGGCGATGTCTCCATCGGTCCGACCGCGGTTTCCATCTTGTTGCGCGATCGCGACCTGAGCATCGATGTGGGCGAGACCCGGGTCGATGGTGGCGGGCTCGATCTCTCCGCGCGGCTGCGCCCCGACCCGGCGGGGGAAGGTTTTCTGGGAGCGGCGACCCTGGTGCTCGACGCCATCCCGGCCGGACGCCTGCCGCTTCCCGTGGAAGGGCCCGTCCCGGTCGCTGGCACTCTCTCCGGACGAACACAATGGAACGGGCGGGGGAAGGATCTTGATGCCCTCCTCACCTCCGCGAGCGGCACGGTACTCCTGAAGGCCTCCGGTCTTCGGTTTTCCGGGGGTGGCGCGGATACGCTGCTTGCCGGTCTTCTTGGTTCGGACACGGTGGCGGATCCCAATCTGCCGAGCAGCTTCGACTTCGTGTCCGTGGAACTGGTCGGGTCGGCTGAAACGCTTGACCTCTCATCCGCCGAGGCTTTCACGCCGGACCATGTCCTGAGCGCAAGCGGACGCGTGAGCCTGCCCTCGGGAACGCTTTCCCTGCGAGGACGCCTGAGGAAACGCCTTCCTGGGGATGGTCCTGCACAAACCAGTGACGGGGCTTCCACCGGCGGGTCGGTGGAGCCGGAAGCGTCAGGAGAGACGGCAGGCTTGCCCGTGCTCGTCCGCGGTACGGTGTTCGAGCCGCTGATCGTCCCTGACCTTACGCGCGTGGACGAGCGGCCCACGCGGTAGCGGGGTGGGTCTCAGGCCTGGGCCTCGGCCTGACGCATGTCGCGTTCGCGGCGCATCTCCTGGCGCTTGGTGACGATCGACGCGGCGATCACCACGAGCGAGACAAGCCCCACGAGAATGGTACAGACCGCGTTGATCTCTGGTGTCACGCCGAGGCGTACCTGCGAATAGATCTTCATCGGCAATGTGGTGGCTTCCGGCCCCGTGGTGAAGCTCGCGATCACCAGATCGTCGAGCGAGAGCGTGAAGGCCAGCATCCATCCGGCTATGACGCCCGGCAGGATGATCGGCAGCGTGATGAAAAAAAACGTCTGAAGCGGCGGGCAGCCGAGGTCGAGGGCGGCCTCTTCCAGCGAACGGTCGAAGCCGGCGAGCCGCGACTGGACGACGACCGCCACATAGCACATGGCGAATGTCGTATGCGCGATCATGATGGTCCAGAAGCCGCGCGCCTGGTCAATGGCCACGAAAAGCAGCAGCAGGGACAGGCCGAGGATCACTTCCGGCATCACGAGCGGCGCATAGACCATGCCTGAAAAGACCGACCGGCCGATAAAGCGCCCCGAACGGGACAGCACCAATGCCGCCAGCGTGCCCAGAACGGTGGCGAGCGATGCCGAGACGAAGGCGATGCGCAGCGTCACCCAGGCCGCGTCGAGAAGCTGCTGGTTGTTGAGCAGTTCCGCATACCATTTGGTCGAAAATCCGCCCCATACGGTCACGAGCCGGGATTCGTTGAACGAATAGATCACGAGCAGGACGATCGGCAGGTAGAGGAACGAAAAGCCCAGCACCAGCGACGTCACGTTGAACCAGCTTGGACCCTGGCGCATCTACCTGTTCCCCTTCTTGCCGCTCATGTGCCCTTCTCCTGGGCTTTCTGCTGCTGGTTCTGGAACAGCACGATCGGCACCACGAGAATGAGGAGCAGAACCACGGCGACCGCCGAGGACACCGGCCAGTCGCGGTTGGTGAAGAACTCCATCCACAGCGTCTTGCCGATCATGAGCGTCTCGGAACCGCCGAGCAGATCGGGAATGACAAATTCGCCCACCGCCGGAATGAACACCAGGAAGCAGCCTGCGATGACGCCGGGCAGCGACAGCGGCACCGTGATGGTCCAGAACGCGCGCCAGGGAGGGCAGCCCAGGTCGCCTGCGGCCTCGAGCAGCGAGGTGTCGAGCTTTTCCAGGCTTGCATAGAGCGGCAGGACCAGAAACGGCAGGTACGAGTAGACGATGCCGATATAGACCGCGGCATTGGTGTTCAGGATCGTCAGCGGTTGGTCGATCACGCCCAGCCAGAGCAGGGCCTGGTTCAGAAGTCCCTCGTTCTTGAGGATGCCGATCCAAGCGTAGACGCGGATCAGGAAGCTCGTCCAGAACGGCAGGATGACGAGCATCAGCAGTGTCGCACGCCAGGCCTTGGGCGCCCGTGCCATCCCGTAGGCGAGCGGATAACCGACGATCAGGGTGATGAGCGTCGAGATGGCCGCGATCGACACGCTTGAGAGATAGGACCGCCAGTAGAGGTCGTCCTCCGTCAGCCACAGGTAGTTGTCGAAGGAGAAGGCGGCGAACATGGCCTTGATGCCTTCCCAGCCGGCGGCCGGATCGAACACCGGGGCATACGGCGGGATCGCCACGGCGATCTCGGAAAAGGAGATCTTGAAGACGATGAAGAACGGCAGAAGAAAGAAGAAGAGCAGCCACGCATAGGGCATGGCGATGAGAAGTATGCCGCCAAGCGCCCGGCGCCGGCGCACGGGTCGAGCCACGACGCGGCGCTCCGGGTCCTCGCCCGTCGGCTCCGGTGCAGGAACTGCGGCAACCTGCTCCACATTGCTCATGGCCGTTCCCCGTGTCCTTCGCCCTTCACCTGCCTAGCGTGTCAGGATCAGGCCCGCGTCCCGATCCCAGCTCAGCCAAACCTTGTCGTCCCAGCCCACCGGCTTCTCGACCGTGCGGCTGCGGTTCGCGACCGTGGCGCGGACCGTTTCCTCATCGGCGATGTGCGTATGATAGATCGAGACGTCGCCCAGGTAGGCGATGTCCCAGACCTCGCCATGCACGGCGTTGACCTTGCTATCCGGCTCGTCGAAGGAGATCCGCACCTTCTCCGGACGAATGGCGAACCACACGGTCTCGCCAATGCCGGCCTCAACCTTTTGCGCCACGTCGATGTCGCAGGAAAACAGCGGGCAGTGCAGCCGCATCCCGTCCTCGGCATGCGCGACGACCTTGCATTCCATCATGTTGATGTCGCCGATGAAGTCCGCAACGAACCGGGAGTTGGGGACCTCATAGATCTCCGCCGGCGTGGCGATCTGGATGATGCGTCCCTTGTCCATCACCGCGATGCGGTCGGCCACCGTCATGGCCTCTTCCTGGTCGTGGGTGACGATCAGGAATGTCATGCCGAGCTCGTACTGCAGGTCCATGAGCTCGAACTGGGTATCCTCGCGCAGTTTGCGGTCGAGAGCGCCGAGTGGCTCGTCGAGAAGGAGCACTTTCGGCTTCTTGGCAAGGGAACGCGCCAGGGCCACACGCTGGCGCTGGCCGCCGGAAAGCTGGTGAGGCTTGCGTTTGGCGAAATGCTCGAGCCGCACGAGCTTGAGCATTTCCGACACGCGCAAGGCGATATCGGTCCGGGGCATGCCCTCCTGCCTGAGGCCGAAGGCGACATTCGCCTCCACGCTCATGTGCGGAAACAGGGCATAGGACTGGAACATCATGTTCACCGGTCGCCGGTAGGGGGGCACGCCGGCGAGGTTCTGTCCGTCGAGAAGGATCTCTCCGGCGTTCGGCGTCTCGAAGCCGGCGAGCATGCGCATCATCGTCGTCTTGCCGCAGCCGGACCCGCCGAGAAGAGCGAAGAACTCCCGCTCGTGGATTTTCAGGCTGAGGTCATCGACGGCGGTGAAGTCGCCGAAGGTCTTCGTCACGTTTCGGAATTCGATGAACGGTCGTGCCGCTGGGTCCTCCCAGGGCGCAAAGTCGCGACGGACGGGTCCAACCGGTTTCTTCGCCAAGATCACCCCCTCTGAGATCTCCGGCGGGCCTCTTCGGGAGGGCGACCGGACTGCGGCGAAACGAAAGAGAAACGCGAAAGATCCGGAAAGGCGAAGGGCCGGCGCTCAGGCCGGCCCTTGCCCGGGCATCACTGGCCGGTCTTCACCTTGGTCCACTCGCGGGTGCGGGACCGCAGCGCCTTCGGCGACTTGGTGGTGGTGGAGAACAGCTTGTCGATCGTGGACTGGGGCGGATAGATCGCCGGGTCGTCCAGGACGTCCTTGCTGACGAACTCCTGGCTGGCCTTGTTGCCGTTGGCATAGAAGACGTAGTCGGTCGCCTTGGCGATCACTTCCGGCTTCATGATGTAGTTGAGGAAGGCGTGAGCCTCCTCGACATGCGGAGCGTCCGCCGGGATGGCCATGTTGTCGAACCACATCATGGCGCCTTCCTTCGGGATCGAATAGGCAACTGTGACGCCGTTGTCGGCCTCCGCCGCGCGATCGCGCGCCTGCAGCACGTCGCCGGACCAGCCGATGGCGATGCAGATGTCTCCGTTCGCCAGCGCGTTGATGTACTCCGAGGAGTGGAACTTCTGGATATAGGGGCGGACCTTCAGCAGGAGTTCCGTCGCCTTGGCGAAGTCTTCCGGATCGCTGCTGTCCGGATCCAGCCCCAGGTAGTTGAGCGCGGCCGGGAAAATCTCGTCGGCGGTGTCGAGGAAATGGATGCCGCAGTCGGCGAACTTGGCCGCGATCTCCGGATCGAACACCATGTCCCAGCTGTCGACCGGCGCGTCGGGCATGCGCTCCTTGATCTTCTCGACGTTGTAGCCGATGCCGGTCGTGCCCCACATGTAGTTGATGGCATGCTCGTTGCCCGGATCGAACTTCTCGATGCGCTGCATGATCTGCGGCCACAGGTTGTCGATGTTCGGAAGCTTGGACTTGTCGAGCTTCTGGAACACGCCTGCCTGGATCTGCCGGCCCAGGAACGTGCCGGTCGGCACGACGACGTCATAGCCCGTCCCGCCCGCGAGCAGCTTCGTCTCCAGCATCTCGTTGCTGTCGAACACGTCGTAGACGACCTTGATCCCGGTTTCCTTGGTGAAATCCTCCAGGATGGATTCGTCGATATAGTCCGACCAGTTGTAGACGCGGACCGTCTTCTCCTGGGCGCTGGCCCCGGAAATGCCGGCGATCGTTGCAAGGGCAATGCCCGTCAACAAGAGCTTCTTCATTCTTCCTGCCTCCGTTCTGGCGATCCGCGCCCCTCGTCCGCGCGATGGTCGTACGGGCGAAGTCTGGGGGCTTTTCGTGACGCGTCTTGCGATGCGCGATGATCTCGAGGACGTAGCGTAGAAGCGATGGGCGGCCGGCTCAAGTGCATGATTGCGTTACAGGAGCCCCAACTCCCCATCAAAGATACGTCTGACGTTCCAGAGAGGAAATCTCGCGGCCGAATGCGAAGAGCTCATGACGCTTGATGTCGGTCAGGACCTTGTGCATGTCGGTGCCGACAGCGTCGACCATGCGCCGTGAGGCCGAGAAGGCGTCGATCGCCTCGTCCATCCACGGCGTCAGGTGCGGGGCGGTCTTTTCATAGGCATTGCCCTCGACCGGCGGCGGCGGGGCGACCTTGCCGAGCACGCCCTGCAGCATTCCCGCCAGGACTCCCGTCAGTACCAGATAGGGATTGGCGTCCGCGCCCGCGATCCGGTGCTCGATACGCGCCGATTCCGGCGTGCCGGCTGGAACGCGCAGGGCCACGGACCGGTTGTCGTGTCCCCAGCAGATCGACGTGGGGGCGTAGGAGCCCGGCTGCATGCGACGAAAGCCGTTGAACGTGGACACGAAGAGGAGGTGGGCCTCCTGCATCGTGTCGAGCAGGCCCTTGATGGCATGGCCGAGACGGGCTTCTCCCTGTTCGGGGTCGGCGAAGATGTTGCCCGATCCGTCCTCCATGGAGACATGCACATGCATTCCGTTGCCCGGCCATTCCACGAAGGGCTTGGCCATGAAGGAGGCCTTGAGATTGTGCTTGCGTGCCACGCCCGCGACGAGCCTTCGCAACAGGACGGCATCGTCGGCCGCCAGCAGCGGGTCGCGCCGATAGTGCAGATTGAGCTCGAACTGGCCGGGCGCGGCCTCCGAGACGGCCGCATCTGCCGGAATTCCTTGCGCATCGGCGGAACGGCGCAACTCGTCCACCACCCCCATCAGCGCTTCGAGGTCGGACAGCGCATACATGTTCTGGCGGGCAGGGCCGAGGTGGGTCGCGAAGACCGGAGTCGGCGCGCCCGACCAGTCGCCGTCGTCCTGATCCTCGAAGAGGTAGAACTCGAGCTCGAAGGCCGCCGTCGCGCTCAGTCCGTGTTCGGCGAGCCTGTCGCGCATTCGCGCCAGAACGTGGCGCGGGTCGCACAGAAACGCCTTGCCGTCCCGGTCGTGCATGGAAAGCAGGACCTGTGCCGTGGGCCGGTCCATCCAGGGTACGAGATTGAGCGTTCCCGGCACCGGCCAGCACACCCCGTCCTTGTCGCCGGTCTCGATGTGCATTCCCGTTTCCTCGACCTCGCGGCCCCAGACATCGAGGCCGAAGAGGGAGAACGGCAACGCGACTCCATTTTCGAAGACCTTGCGCAGGGCGCTTCCAGGAAGCCACTTGCCACGCAGCACGCCGTTGCTGTCTGGCAGGATGACCTCAAGCGTGTCGAGATCGCCGTGACGCTCCTCGAAGCGTCGCACCACCTCCTCCCAGTTCTCGCAACTGGCCGGCCGGCTCCAGGCCGCGCGCCGGGTGTGCAACATGAATGCCTCCGAGGTCGATTGCCGAAACTGTGAAAATGTGATCACTTGTCGGCAAAGCTGTCAAGCGAGGCCGGAGACGGATGGTGGATGAAAGGGGCCGGATATCGCGGCGCACGCCGTCGCCAGCCCGGCGTGAGGCGGCGGCCGGGATGACCGGGCCGGTTGCGGATGCGGCGGGCGAGCAGGCGATATCCGGTGAGATGCCCGGGCCGAACGGTTCCCCCCAAAGAGGTGTGAGGCGGGGCGAGGTGGAGCGCGCCCTGCGCGATGCGCTGTTGACCGGCCGCTTCGTTCCCGGACGGCCTGTGACCTTGCGCGGGCTCGCCGGAGAGCTGGGTGTGAGCCCGATGCCGGTGCGGGAGGCCCTGCGGACGGTGGCTGCGGGCAATGCGCTGGAGATCCGCGAGAACGGGCGCATCCAGGTGCCGCGCATGACGGCGGAGCGGTTTGGCGAAATCCTTGATGCACGACTGCTTCTGGAGCCGGAGCTGGCGCGCCGGGCGGCGCCGACCCTGGGGCGCGGGGATGCGGCGGAGCTGGAGGCGATCGACACGGAGATCGACGCCAGTCTCGAGAACGGCGATGTGGACACCTACATGCGCCTCAACCACGCCTTCCATTTTCGCATCTATTCTGCCGCCGGTTCGAGTGTCATCCTGCCGCTGGTGGAAACCCTTTGGCTGCAGTTCGGTCCCTTCATGCGTACGGTCTACGGTCGGCTCGGAACGGCCGCCCTGGTGGACCATCACAAGGAAGCGGTGTCCGCGATCCGTGCGGCGGACACCGAGGCGCTGGCGGCAGCGGTCGCGGGAGACATCCGCTGCGGGATGACGCTTCTGGCGGATGCCGGTCTGGCCGCAGATTGACAATGGACGATATGTGATCACAAGATTGGCGCGTTGAGGTCGAGGCGCGCGATCGGTCCTGCCCGGGACCGGCGGCTTCGTCAGGTGCATCCCACGCGCGCCGGAAAGGCAGGACTGTCGTGAGCAAGAAGAAGAAAGTCGCGCGCCAGATCGAAAGCCGGCGCGGCGTCGCCTCCCTGGACGAGGCGCGCATGTGGCTTTCGGAGCGTGGCATCGAGGACATCGAGTGCATCGTGCCGGATCTTGCCGGCGTCGCGCGAGGCAAGATGATGCCGACGGAGAAGTTCTTCTCCGGTCCGGTCATGACCATGCCCTCGTCGATCTTCGCCCAGACCATTTCGGGCGACTATCCGCCCGACGACGAGCGCTTTCAGCACAATCCCACCGACGGCGACCTCTTCTTCCGCGCCGACTATGCGACGTTGACACGCGTTCCGTGGGAGAGCGATCCGACCGCCCAGCTTATTCACGATGCCTACACCCGTGACGGCATCCCCGTCGAGACCTCGCCGCGCAACGTGCTCAAGCGCGTTCTGGCGCTTTACGAGGACGAGGGCTGGGATCCGGTGGTCGCGCCGGAAATGGAATTCTACCTCGTGCGCCCCAACACCGACCCCGACTATCCGCTGGAGCCGCCCACGGGCCGCTCGGGCCGTCCGGAGGTTGGCCGACAGTCCTATTCCATTTCGGCGCTCAACGAGTTCGACGACCTCATCGACGACATCTACGACCTTTCCGAGGCGCAGGGTCTGGAGATCGACACGCTGATCCACGAGGAGGGAGCGGCGCAGATGGAGATCAACCTGCGTCACGGCCACCCGCTGGAACTGGCCGACCAGGTGTTCCTGTTCAAGCGCACCATCCGGGAGGCGGCGCTTCGGCACGAGATGTATGCGACCTTCATGGCCAAGCCGATGACCAACCAGCCCGGCTCGTCCATGCATATCCACCAGTCGGTCATGGACAAGGAGACCGGCGCCAACATCTTCTCGCGTGACGACGGAGAGGCGAGCCGGGAGTTCCTGTCCTTCATTGCCGGTCATCAGGCCTATCTTCCCGCCGTGACCTGCATCCTGGCTCCCTACGTGAATTCCTATCGCCGCTATACCCGCGGGACCACGGCGCCGGTGAACGTGCACTGGGGATACGACAATCGCACCGTGGGCCTGCGTGTGCCCAATTCGAAGCCGGCCGCGCGTCGGCTCGAGAACCGCGTGCCCTCGTCGGACACGAACCCCTATCTCGCCATCGCGGCGTCACTCGCCTGCGGTTACCTCGGCATCAAGCAGAAGCTGACCCCCGGAGAGCCGATTGCGGGGAACTTCAGCGAGCACATGCACGCGCTGCCGCGTGGCCTGCTGGAGGCGGTCGACCTGTTCGGAGAGTGCGATGATCTCATCGACGTCTTCGGCGAGAAGTTCGTCGCGACCTACCGGGCGGTGAAGCAGGAGGAATTCGAGACCTTCATGAGCGTCATCAGTCCGTGGGAGCGCGAGTACCTGCTGCTCAACGTTTGAGGACATGCGTGCCCGGGTGATCAGCCTCCCGGGCATGTGTTCATAACCACGCCCCGCAAGATCGGGACATCAACAACAAGATCGGGAGACGCGCCGCCATGACCGCTGCCTCGAACCGTTATCCGACCGCCGAATATCGCGCCCGCGACGCGGCTCACCACATGCACCCCTTCACCGACACGGGCGAATTGAACCGGGAGGGTGCCCGCGTCATCACGTCGGCGCGTGGCGTGTGGCTCACCGATAGCGAGGGAAAGCAGTACCTCGATGGAATGGCCGGGCTCTGGTGCAGCCAGGTGGGCCACGGGCGTGAGGAGATCGTCGAGGCGGTCGAGAAGCAGATGCGCGAACTCGACTACTACAACACCTTCTTCAAGACGACCCATCCGCCGGTCGTCGAGCTTGCCGACAAGCTCGCCAGTATCGCGCCTGACAATTTCAACCGTGTCTTCTTCTGCTCCTCCGGGTCCGAGGCCAATGACACCGTGTTCCGCATGGTGCGCACCTACTGGGATCTCATGGGCAAGCCGGAGAAGAAGGCGATCATCGGCCGCTGGAACGGCTACCACGGCTCAACACTCGCCGGAACGAGCCTTGGCGGCATGACCGCAATGCACGGTCAGGGCGATCTGCCGGTGCCGGGCGTCCATCACGTCGCGCAGCCCTACTGGTTCGGTGAAGGGGCGGCCATGGATCCGGGCGAGTTCGGCATCTGGGCGGCGCGCGAACTGGAACGCAAGATCGACGAACTGGGCGAGGGCGCGGTGGCGGCCTTCATCGCGGAGCCGATCCAGGGCGCGGGCGGCGTGATCATTCCGCCCGACACCTATTGGCCGGAGATCATGCGCATCTGTCGCGAGCGGGACATCCTGCTTGTCGCCGATGAGGTGATTTGCGGTTTCGGCCGCCTCGGACGCTGGTTCGGCTCGCAATACTACGGCATCGAGCCGGATCTGATGCCGATCGCCAAGGGCGTCTCTTCCGGCTACCTGCCGATCGGCGGGGTCATGGTGTCCGACCGCGTGGCCGACGCCTTTATCGAAAAGGGAGGCGAGTTCTTTCACGGCTACACCTATTCCGGCCATCCGGCCTGTTGTGCGGCCGCGCTTGCCAACCTGGAGATCATGCAGCGCGAGAAGTTGGTGGAGCGCGTCGCCGACGACATCGGCCCCTACCTGCAGAAGAAGTGGATCGCGCTGGGCGACCATCCCCTGGTTGGCGAGGCGCGTATGGTGGGATTGGTCGGGGCTCTGGAGCTTGTGCCCGACAAGGGCGCGCCGGCGACACGCTTCGCTCCCGTGGGCGAGGTCGGGACGCTTGCCCGCGACATCTCCTTCGACAACGGCCTGGTTATGCGGGCGGTGCGTGACAGCATGATCATCTCGCCACCGCTCGTGCTGACGCATGAGGAGGCGGACGAACTGGTCGAACGCGCTGAAAAGACGCTCGACGAAACCTATTCCGCATTGAAGAAACAGGGCCGTATCGCGGCGTGACGCCGCGCCCGTCCGTCGTTCCGGAGACCAGGTCTTGGCACCCGTTCGCAGCCACCATGCGGCGTCCTACTACGCGGCAACCGTGCCCGAGCAACCGCCGCGCCCGTCCCTTTCGGGGGGCGCGCGCGCGGATGTGGCGATTGTCGGAGCCGGCTTCACGGGCCTCAACGCGGCGCTGACTCTTGCCGAGGCGGGGCGCAGCGTTGTCGTTCTGGAGGCGGAACGGGTCGGCTGGGGCGCGAGCGGGCGCAACGGCGGGCAGCTTCACTCCGGCCAGCGGCGCGACCAGCACTACCTGCATGACACCTACGGCCCCGAAATGGCGCGTCGTCTCTGGGAAATGGCGGAAGAGGCGAAGAGCCTGTTGCACGGACGTGCGGCCCGCTACGGCATCGACATGGACTGGATGCCGGGGCTCATCGAGGCGGCGCACAAGCCTCGGTTTGTCCAGGAAGAGTGGGACTACGCCGATTTTCTTGCCCGTGAATACGGCTACGAGGGGATCGAGCGACTGGAAAGCGACGAGCTTGCCGCCGCGATCGGCACGGATCTCTATCATGGTGGCGTGCGGGATCCAGGGGCCGGGCACCTTCATCCGCTCAAGCTTGCGCAGGGGTTGGCACGGGCGCTGGAGACGACAGGGGGTGTCATTCACGAAGAGAGCCCTGTCACGCGGCTGGAGGATCTCGCCGGCGGTCGCGTCCGGGTCGTGACCGAAGGCGGCTTCGTGGAGGCGGATATGGTGCTCCTTGCCGGAAACGGCTATCTCTCTGGCCTCGATGCGGACAGCGAGGCCCGCGTCATGCCGATCAGCAACTACATCCTGACCAGCGAACCTCTCGACGAGGCTGCGGCCGATGCCCTTATCCCCGGGCGTGAAGCTGTTTCGGACAGCCGTTTCGTCGTCTACTACTGGCGCCTGACGAAGGATCGCCGGTTGCTGTTTGGCGGCGGCGAAACCTATCGCAAGGGTGGTCCGCGTGACGTGGCGGCCTTCGTGCGCGGGCATCTGGCCAATGTCTATCCGGAGCTCACGGGGCTGAAGGTGTCGCACGCCTGGGGCGGAACCCTCGCCGTCACCCAGACGCGCCTGCCGTGCCTGCGCCGCACCCGGCCCGGTGTGTATGTGGCCGCGGGCTTTTCCGGCCATGGCGTCGCCATCTCGGGGTTCGCGGGCCATGCCGCAGCGCTCGCCATGCTGGGCGAGAGCGAGCGTTTCGACGTCTTTGCGAAACTGAAAACACCGGCATTCCCCGGCGGGCGCCTCTTCCGCTGGCCGATCCTTGTCCTTGCCATGAGCTGGTTTGCCCTGCGCGACCGGATCGGCTGAGACTGGGTATCAGCCTGCCTGGCGGGCCGATCCCCTGTCGCGGAAGCTTCTGGCCGAGGTTCGTGCCAGAAGGATCGCCGGCACAAGTCCCACCAGAACGATGACGAGCGCGGGCAGGGCGCCATCTCCGAAGGCCTCCCGCGATGCGGCGTTGTAGACGGTGGTCGCCAGGGTCTCGAAATTGAAGGGCCGCAGCAGGATCGTTGCCGGCAGTTCCTTCATGCAGTCGACGAAGGCGAGAAGCAGGGCTGTCAGCAGCACGGGCCGGATCATCGGCACATGGACTTCCCAGAGCACCTTGCCTGAGGTGCGCCCGAGCGTTCGCGCGGCCATGTCGAGGTGGGGCGTCACCTTGCCGAGCCCGCCCTCGATCTGGCCGTGGGCGACGGCCAGGAAGCGGACCATGTAGGCATAGACGAGTGCCGTTCCCGTGCCGACCAGCAGGAGACCCGTCGAGACGCCGAAGGTGGAGCGTGCGAAGGCGTCCACCATGTTGTCGAAGCGAGCGAGAGGGATAAGGATGCCGACGGCCAGAACGGTTCCTGGAATGGCGTAGCCGATGGCGGCAATCCTGCCGCAAACGCGCGTGAGCGCGTTGTGTCGCACCCGCTGGGCGAAAACCAGCACGATCGCGATCACCACGGTCATCAGCGAAGCGATCACGGACAGCGTGAGCGTGTTGGTCATCGCGGAGACCAGCGCCGGCGAGGTCAGTTCGTCGAGCCGGCGGCTGGCGTAGTCCGCAAGCAGCATCGCGGGAAACACGAAGCCGACGAGGATCGGCACCGCGCAGGCGATCATGGCGCCGAGCGCGCGCGCGCCACCGAGACGGTATCCGGGCAATGCCTGATAGCGGGAGGAGGTGACGTGGAAGCGCTGACGCCGGCGGGCATGGCGCTCGATCCACAACAACGCGAAAACCAGCGCCAGCATCGCGACTGCAAGCTGGGAGGCACCGGCCAGGCTTGAGCGGTTGATCCAGGTGTCATAGACCGAGAACGTCATGGTCTGGACGCCGAAGAAGGTTACCGCGCCGATGTCGTTCAGGCACTCCATCAGCGCAAGCGACACGCCGACGACGATCGCCGGGCGGGCAAGCGGCAGCGCCACGCGGAAGAACAGCCGCATGGGGCCCGCGCCCAGCGTGCGTGACACATCCAGCGCGCAGGCGGACTGGAGCAGGAAGGATGCTCGTGTCGTCAGGTAGACGTAGGGGTAGAGCACGAAGCCCATGACGAAGATGGCGCCGCCAAGGGAACGCACCTCGGGAAACCAGTAGTCCCGTGAGGTGGTGAAGCCGAAGATCGCGCGGATCACGGACTGGACCGGACCCGTGTAGTCGAGAATTTCGACGTATGTGTAGGCGATGATGTAGGTGGGCACCGCCAGCGGAACGAGCAGCGCCCAGTCGAAGAAGGCGCGTCCGGGGAAGCGGCACATGGTCACGAGCCAGGCCGTGCCCACCCCGAGGGTAAGTGTCAGCGCGCCGACACCGGCCATCAGCAGGAAGGTCGTCCACAGCGAGCGAGGGAGCACGGTGCCGACCAGATGCGTCCAGACGTCTCCCGTCGGCTGGGCGGCCAGAAGCGCGAGCGACAGCACGGGAAGCAGGGTGAGGGCGGCGACGATGACGCCCGCCAGGGTCCACAGCCGGTCGGAGCGTGTCGCGGCTGAGCGCGGTGCCTGCGCGGCGTCGGACCGCAAGGGATGGGACAGGTCGGTCATGTCTGCTCGGTATGGCCGGTCCCGTCGCCCGTCGGCAGGCCGGTCCGTTCGCTCATCGGTGTGTCATGTCCGTTTGCCGCCCTCTCCGGAAAACGGCAAAGGCGCCCGGTCATGGACCGGGCGCCGGAAGCTTGCGGGGATCGCGCCAGGATCAGCTCGCGGGACCGTCGTTGTAGCCGACCTTGTCGACCAGCTCACTGGCGGTCTTGCGGTTCTTGGCGATCTCCTCGAGCGGCAGCGTATCGGGCTTGAATGTGCCCCAGGACGCGACCAGCTCGGACGGCTCGATACCCGGCTCGACCGGATATTCGTTGTTGGCCTCCGCGTAGATCTTCTGCGCCTCGTCCGAGCTGAGGAACTCGATGAGCTTCATCGCTTCGGCCTTGCTCGGCGCGTGCTTGGCCAGGATCATGCCCGAGATGTTCACATGTGTGGAACCGTCCTCGAAGGTCGGGAACAGGATCTTGGCGGAGTTCGCCCATTCCTTCTGTTCCGGCTCCTTCTCGTTCTGGAGCATGGCGCCCATGTAGTAGGTGTTGCCGATCGAGATGTCGCACTCGCCCGAATAGATGCCCTGGACCTGGGCGCGGTCGTTGCCGGCGGGCTTGCGGGCGAGATTGTCGCGCAGACCCTCGAGCCACGTCTCGGTGGCTTCCTCACCCTTGTGGGCGACCATGGCTGCGAACAGGGCAACGTTGTAGACGTGCTGGCCGCTGCGGGTGCAGATGCGTCCCTTCCACTTCGGGTCGGCCAGCTCCTCGTAGGTGATGGCGTCCTGCTCGACGCGATCCTTCGAGGCGTAGACCACGCGGGCGCGGGTGGTGACACCAACCCAGTGGCCTTCGGAGTCACGGTACTGCGCGGGGATGTTCTCGTTGACCACGTCCGACTCGATCGGCTGGGTGATGCCCAGCTGCTTGGCGCCGTCGAGGCGCCCGATGTCGACGGTCAGCAGCACGTCGGCCGGCGAGTTCTCGCCCTCGGCCTGGATGCGCTCGCTGAGGCCGCTCGAGGCGAAGATCACATTCGTCTTGATACCGGTTTCCTCGGTGAACGCCTTCAGCAGCGGCTCGATGAGGAACGGCTGGCGATAGGAATAAATGTTCACCTCGCCGTCGGCGAAGGCCGGCGTGGCGCCAACTGCGGCGAGCACGAGGCCCGAGACCAGGGTCTTGCGGGTCTTGTCGAGGAAGCGTGTCATCACTGTCTCCAAACGGTCAGGGGTCAAGACCCTGACGTGGGGGGATATGCTCGAGATGACGTTAGGACACTCAAGCGCGCGTATCTTAAAAACAGGAGTGTCCGTGTCAAGATATATCGGGTGCGAAATCAATAGTTTGGAATGATTATAAAGTCGCGGGTTCCCGTGCGCGTGGGCCGCTGGCGGGAAATGCGGCGCATCCGCCGCATCCAGGATGCCACTTCGTGTCGACGCGGCTTCAGACGCGCGGCGTTTCGCCGGCAAGGACACGGGCCATCAGATCCGCGTCGATGTTCTGCCCGCTCAGGATGACGCCGGTGGTTTCGCCTCTGTGCGTGTCGTTCATGAGCGCGGCGAGGGCGGCGGCGCCCGCGCCTTCAGCCAGCGAGTGGGTGGCGCGATAGTAGAGGCGCGTCGCCTCGGCGATCTGGTCGTCGCTGACCCGCACGACGTCTTCCGCGCCTGCGCGGATCACGGCAAGTGCGGCCTCGTCCGGGCAGCGAACGGCCATGCCGTCCGCGAAGGTTGCCGCGCTTGCGGTGTCCGTGAGCGTGCCGCTCTCGAAGGAGCGGGCATAGGCATCGGCCTGGTCGGACACGACGCCGACGACCTTCGTCTTGCGGTTCAGCACGTCGCGTGCGGAAATCACGCCGCATATGCCCGATCCGAGCCCGATTGGAACGTAGATCACGTCGAGATCCTTGACGGCGCGCAGGAACTCGGTCGCGTAGGTGGCGACGCCGCGCACGAGGTCCACATGGAAACTCGGCACCATGGTCAGCCCGCGCTCCTCCGACAGCATAACGGCGTGCGCCTTGGCTGCATCGAAGTCCTCGCCGTGCTCGATCAGGTCCGCGCCGAAAGCGCGCATGGCGGCATTCTTCTCGCGCGAATTTCCTTCCGGCACGACGATGGTGCAGGCAAGCCCGTAACGCGCGGCCGCAAAGGCCATGCTCTGTCCATGGTTGCCGCGCGTCGCGGAAATGACGCCGGAGCCGCTCGGCAGCCTTTCGGCAAGCCCTTTCATCATGACGAGACCGCCGCGCACCTTGAAGGCCCCGGTCGGCGTGTGGTTCTCGTGCTTGACCCAGGCCTTGCGTCCGATGGCCTCCCCGAGCAGCGGCCAGGAGTATTGCGGGGTCGGGTTCATGGCGCGGTAGACGATGTCCGCGGCATCCTCGATGGCAGCGAGTGTCAGCATGGCAGGTCCGGCGTGAAAGGACGCGCACATCGGTTGCGTGCACGTCGTTTGGAATGGGTTGCCAAGACTGGCCCGGAGGCCACGCGCGGTCAATGCCCGCGCTGGCCGCCGCGTGCCGTTGGGCCTGCCTATTCGGCGAGTACGCGCTGAGGCGGGAAGGTGATCTCGATCAGCGTGCCGTGATTGAGCTCGGAGTCGATGCGGAAGCTCGCCCTGTTTGCCTCCACCAGAGCCTTGGTCAACGGCAGGCCGAGGCCCGTGCCGCCGCCGTGGCGGGCGGTGTGCAACTGCCGGAAGGGCTCCATCGCCGCCGCGAGATCCTGATTGCTCATGCCGAGCCCCGTGTCCCGCACGCGCAGGATCACCTCGCCGCTGTCTTCCAGCGCCGTCGACACGATCACCTGTCCGCCCGGCTGGTTGAACTTGATCGCGTTGGACAGGAGGTTGAGCACGATCTGGCGCACCGAGCGTCCGTCGGCGACGACCTTGGGAACCGACGTCGGCAGGCTGGCGCGAATGATGACGCGCTCGCGGTTGGCCTGCGGCTGCATCAGCGCAACGCACTCGCGGATGATGTCGTTGGCGCAGACCGCCTCGAAGGTCAGGTCCAGCTTTCCCGCCTCGATCTTCGACAGGTCGAGAAGGTCGTTGATCAGGCTCATGATGTGCGAGCCCGAATTGTGGATGTCGCGCAGGTAGCCCTTGTAGCGGTCGTTGCCCACGGGGCCGAAGCGCTCCTCCATCATCACCTCGGAAAACCCGATGATGGCGTTCAGCGGCGTGCGGATCTCGTGGCTGATCTTGGCCAGGAAGTCGGACTTCTTGGAGCTGGCGCTTTCCGCCTGGCGCTTGGCGTCGGTGAGTTCCTCCTCCGCCTTCTTCCACTGGGTGATGTCGCGCAGGACCGTGCAGAAGCGCGGCCCGTCCGCGCCATGGCCGACCCGGCCGATGGTCATGAACAGCGGAATGAGACCACCCGATCCCACCTGGCCGATCACCTCGCGTCCGTCGTTGAGCACGCTCGCGACCCCGTTGCGGGCCAGCCCGTCGAGATAGTCGAGCGCGTCGCGGTGGCTTTCCGGCGCCAGGTAATTGATGAGGGGCGCGCCGTTCATCTCGTCGCGGGAGGCGTTGAACAGGGCCTCCGCCGAGCGGTTCACCTTCACGATGGCGCCGTTCTCATCGAGAATGAGCACGCCGTCGGTCGCGGTCTCGAGCACGGCGTCCATTTCGGCGACCTGCTCTTCCGAAAGGGCCAGTGCGGTCTGTACCTCGTGCAGCCGGTCGAGCGCGGCTTCCTGCGCCGGATCGTGACGGTCGACGAGCGACATCATCAGTGCCGTGTCGTCGTTCCACTCCACGCTGTGCAGGCGGGCCTTCACCGGCTTGGCGCCGCCATCTGCGAGCCGCAGGCGCATGGTGCGCTCGGTCATGGAGCCGGGCAGGGAGCTGGGCCAGTCCTCCGGTTCGGCAAACAGGGCGTCTAGACCGCCGGCTTCCTGCAGGGCGGCAAGATTGGCGTATCCCGACAGCGTGAGCAGCGTCGTATTGGCGTAGATGACGGTATCGTCGGCGATGATCGCGACGCCAACCGGCAGCTTGTCGAGAAGCGACGTGCGCGGCGTGCGCTTTGCCGGTTCGACCGGACGCGCGATGATGCCAAGCGGCTCCACCACACCATGGCCGGCACGCTCTGGCGCCCGGGGAGCGGCTTGTCCGTCCGTCGCATGGGGCTCGGGTTCGGCCTCGTCCGCCGTGCGGGCACCCAGCGCCTCGGCGATCTTGCGGAAGGCGTCCCGCTCCGGCTTCGACAGGCGCGAGGTCTCCAGCGCCGTGTCGACCGGCGTCCCCGTATCGTCCCTCATTGACGCCGGGAGGTCGGGCATGTCTCGCTCGGAGACGGCTTCCTCACCCTCGACGGGATCGGCTTGCTGGTCGTCCGGCTCGATCTCCTCGAACTCGGCTTCCAGGAACTCTTCCACCTCCGCCTCGGGCTGCTGCCGGGGCGCGTCGTCGTCGGTTTCCGACAGGACCACGGCCGCTGCCGCCGAAGCCGCCGCAGCAGCGGCGGGAGCGAAAAGATCCTCGTCCATCTCCAGAACGGAGGAGGGCTCCGCGTTGTCGTCCGTGTCCGTCAGGCCGGCATCGGCAGGGGACGCCGAAATCTCGTCGGATGCTTCTTGCGGCTTCTCTTCGGCACCTGAGACGTCTTCAACGTCCTCGTCCACCGCGTCGATGGCGGCCTCGTCCTCGGGCTCTGCCTCCTCGAGGAAGTCGTTCTCATCGACCGTTGCGTCATCCGCATCGAATGCATGTCCGGTGGGTTCCGGCTCGGTCTCCTCGAGCTCGTCCTGTCCGGCTTCCGGCTCGACAACCGCAGCCTCGTCGTCCGCGTCCTCTTCGGCGGCTTCGGCCGCGTCTGATTCTGGCGTTTCAGACACCTCAGGCTCCGGAGTCTCCCCGGCGTTGTCCGGGGCGTCTTCCAGGTCCGATGCGAGCGCAACCGCCGCGCCATCGGCTGCGGAGGTTGGCGCGATGGCCGCTGCCGCGCCGCTCTCATCAGGATCGCCGGCGGCCTGAGGCTCATCCTGGGCGGGCTGGTCTTCGGGCTGCGCCGGCGTGTCCTCGATGGCCAGGCGAATGCCAAGGGCCTCCGGATCCGTCTCCGCCTCGCCGGTGCGGCACACGCCGAACCCGCGGAAGCCTTCGAACACCCGTTGCCGGTCGAAGGCCGGCAGGGCGGCCATGTCCACCGGAACGCGCAGTGCATGGCCGCTTACCGGCCACAGCACGGTGCGGCCGCTCCACGTGTCGCGGCGCTTCAGCGCGGCGGCGACGCGTCCGTCGGTATCGATTTCGAAGCGTTCGGCGATCTCGTCCCAGCTCTTGCCAACGATATCGGCGGCAAGCGGTCCGAGCGCGTCCTCGAACTCCGGCGAGAGGAAGGTGAACCGGCGCTCCACATCCATCTTCCATGCAAAGCGGATGGCCCGGTCGCGCGGTTCGAAGACGAAATCATCATCGGCATGTGCGGCGAGCGCCGGCGCGGCACGTGGCTCATCGACCGTTTCCTCGTCGCCAGTCCGGGCTTCCTCGACAGTCTCGTCCGTCTCGCTCCCGACGGGCATCGCCTCGGTGAAATCGGCCGGGGCCGGAAGGGTTACATCCGTGCGCGAGTCGTCTGCCACCAGGGGACGGGAGTGGGCTGCCTCCGTGACGGATTCCCCGAAAGTGTTTTCCGCTTCGGCGTGCGCTTCCGCACTCGCCCCGACTGTGGCCTCGGGATCGGTTGTGTCGTCTTCCGAGACGGACTGCTCATCCTGCGAAGGGGCCTCCTCCGCAGAGGGCTCTTCACCCAGAAGTTCCTCCGCGAGCATTTCCTCGGCCGCAAGCGTCTCCGCCGAGAGTGTGTCCTCGCGCCCCGTTTCCGGCAGGTGCGAAGCGGAAACACCCTCCTGGGGCGAAGTGGCGTCAGCGGTGGACGTCTCCGGGGCGTCGGGCTCGCTGGCCTCTTGATTTTCCGAGGTCACGGGCTCGGCGGCAGGCTCCTTGCGTGCCAGAAACCGTGTCGCGCTGGCGAAGGCGAAGAGACCCGTGGCGCTTGCAATGCGTTGCCGCACGGGCGACCCGTCACGGGCATCCGGCACGGTCTCCTCGTCGGCTTCCGGTTCGGATGCGCTGTCGGCAACGTCCTCGCCCGGGGCCTCGTCTGCCGCGATGGCATCCGTGGTGTCGATCTCCGAGATGGCATCCGGCGCGTCAGGGGGGGCGGTTTCATCGACGCCGGCCTGTGCCTCATTATCGAGAAGCACTAGGGTCTCGCCGCTGTCGAGCATCAGCAGAACACTCGCGTGATCGCCGTCGCCAAGCGAAAGCATGGCGCGCGCCGGGGCATGTTTGGCCGCGCGCAGGGCCCTGGACACATCGTCGAAGTCCGGAGTGCCGAGCGTTGAGGAGCTTGCGGCGACCTGACCCTTCGCGTCGAAGACGATCGCGGAGGTTTCGCGTGCGGCGGCCCCGCCTGACACGAGGTCGACGAGTGCCTGCGAGAGCGGCGTGGTCACGGCGGTGCCGGCATCGAGGGCGACAATGAGCGCTCCGCTTTCCCCGCCGGGAAGTGTGATGCGGCGGCAGGAGCAGGTCACCAGCATGACACGCAGGCCGCGATAGAAGCGAAGCCGGTCCGTCGTGTCGCGGTCGACCGGGCCGCTTTCAGCGACGCGCATGATGTGCGGGCGCGCGGGAGCGCGCTCATGGCCGGACAGGTCGGACAGGGCTGCCAGGGAGCGCACGCCGAAGAAGGCGGCTCCGGCCGGATTCGCCCAGAGCACCGTCTTGCCGTCCCGTGCCCAGATCCAGGCCGGTCTTTGATCACCCAGATGCAGGCTCGCGGCCGCGAAGCCGCTCAATGTCATGAAGGTGCTCAACTGGCTGTCCATTGGCATGTCGCCTCCGCCTTTCAGCCCGTCTGGCTCCGCTGTCCCGGCCGCCGCGACTGTTGCACGCGAACAAGGTCGCGGAAATGGCCGTCACTTGGCCTCACTGCGCCCGGTGCGGTAAACAGAGTGTAAATATCGCCTTGCCCACGAGTCGTCCACGTTCCGGGCGGTTGATTGGCCGATTCTTTCCCGCAGTGGTTAACCTGACGTCTGCCCGCTCGAAGTCCCGACGATAGACGGGGCTCCATTTCATCGCGATTTCATCTAGGATCGCTAAGGGTTGCATCCAGGGCGAAAGTGCTCCCGGCGCGGTTGTGTGCCCCCAGACGGAGGCATGCGGTGTTCGGGCGCTTCGGCTTGTGATGTGACCATGTGACGTTTCCAGGGTCGCTGCGATGAATGCCCATTGCAGCCGACGACCAGTGCAACGAACGACCACCGGCAATGCAAGGAGAGGCGATATGACGACGGGCAAGACACCTGGCTTCGAGATCCCCGACCAGATGCGTGATCTCGCCGACCGCAGCGTCGAGCAGGCCCGCAAGGCCTTCGATGACTATATGGTGGCCGCGCGCAAGGCGGTCGGCACGGTCGAGGACCAGGCGAAAACGGCCAAGGCGGACGCGGACAACATCCAGCGCACGGCGCTGGAGTACAGCGAGGAAAACATCGCCGCCGCCTTCGAACTGGCGCAGAAGATGGTGCGCGCCGGAGATGTCAACGAGATGGTGAAGCTTCAGAGCGACTACCTGCGCAAGCAGATGGAGTCGCTGGGCGAGCAGGTGCGCGATCTCGGCGACAAGGCGACCAAGGCGGCGCAGACGGCGGCCCAGTCCGCCGCCCAGTCGGCAACGCGCGGCGGATCCTCCGGCGACTGAGCCAATCCGCAGGCTTGTATATCCAGGGCGGAAGGAGGGCGTGCATCATGCACGCCCTCCTTCCGCCCAATTTTTTTGTGCGTCGCAATAATTATGTTGCAATGCACAAGAGGTGCTCCTATATTGGAGGTCGTACAACGGCGATCGGAGCATGTGTTGCTTGGCGATCGCACGACCTCTTCCCGCACCGCCGGGCAGGCCCCTGCCGGGCGGTCTGGAGCGGAACAAGGAGTTGCAAGCATGACCGAGACGCAGACCAAGACCGCCGCGCCGAAAGCACCGCGCGCCAAGACCACCAAGACCGCTGACGAGACTGTCGTCGCGTTCCCGAATTTCGAGGCTTTTGCCATGCCGAAGATGGAAATCCCCGCCGCCACCCGCGAGATGGCCGAGAAGGGCATCGAGCAGGCGCGTGAGACCTACGCACGCATGAAGACCATGGCCGAGGACGCCACGGACATGATGGAAGACAGCTTCGAGACCAGCCGTCGCGGCGTTCTCGACCTGAACCACAAGGCCCTCGACGCCGCCAAGGCCAACTCCGACGCGACCTTCCAGTTCGCGAAGGACCTGTTCGAGGTGAAGTCGCTGGCCGAGGCGATCGAGCTGCAGACCGGCTTCATCCGCAGCCAGTTCGACGCCTTCACGGCGCAGGCCAAGGACATGCAGGAGCTTGCCACCAAGCTCTCCGGCGAAGTGTCGGACACGGTCAAGGGCGCCGTCGAGAAGGCGTCCAAGGACTTCAAGGTCGCGTAAATCGCGCCTGAACACAGCACCTGTGAAGGGGCCCGCCGCGAGACCGTGGCGGGCCCCTTCGCGCTTGGCGGTTTGTGGTGTCGCGCCCGCTTTCCCTCACCTGTGGACGAGCGTGGTCGCGGCGTGTCGCGGGCTCTTGCATTCCCGCTGAATTGGCACTAGGTTCCGCCACCGAATTGACGTGCAGACGTAGCTCAGTTGGTTAGAGCGTCGGATTGTGGCTCCGAAGGTCGTTGGTTCAACTCCAACCGTCTGTACCATTCGCCTCCTTCCTTAAAATCGGCTTCGGTGACAAGCGCTCTTCGCGGTCCATCGCGATAGTTGCCGGCCTTCCTGCGTTCCCTGCGCGGCACGTTGCGTGTCGCGTGCCCTTCGGGCAGTCTTGTGGAAGGGCTGCGCGGGAGGCGTGCCCGCGAGGTCTGAACGGGAGCGGTCGGGAGCGGTGCCCAGAAAACGACAGGAGCCGCAGTCAGGCGGTCCGTCGGGATGCGGAGGAGCTTCCTTCCGCACGCGCCGTCTGCTCGAAAGCTATTTCGACCTGACACTCCAGATCCAGGATCACCTCGGCGTCGAGGATGTCTCCGATGTGCTCATGCTTGTGCTCATCGGTATCGCGGATCTGCGTGGCGCACCCATGGATGCCGAACTCCTCGCCGAGAAGCTCCTTTCCTCCCGTTCGACCGTAGAGCGCCGGCTGCGCTCCTATCTGGCCTCGGGCCGCGTGCTCAAGGAGCGGCGCGGAAAGTCCGTCGTCTACCTTCTCTCCTTCGACCATCACGAAAAGCCGGAGCCGGACATGAGCGTGGACATGGTTCGCTCGGTCATGGCCATGGTTCTCGACATTTCCAACGATTGACATGGCGTAACAACGTTGCCGTCAAAACATGTGGAAAACTGAAACAAGCATGGATTTACGTGCGAATCGAAAGCCGAGCCGATTCCCCGAATGCTCGGGGCTGGCCAATAAGACCGAAAAATGGCGTACTTTTCGTCAAATTGACGAAGTTTGAGCGGAGGGATCGAGCCATGGCGTTGGGAGACGGCACGCTTTCAACTGAGTCTCATCGTATTTTGAGAATTTACGAGATGTTTTTCGCGCTCATGTTCCGTTTCATGGAAGAGTATGGGGTAAAGGATCTTGGAAATCTGATGATCATCACAACGATTTCCATCGCGAATGCCAATAGAATACATCCTGATATTGAAACGATCTCGGAAGAAACGGATATTCCGTATTCGACTGTCAGGAGAAAGGTCGAAAAACTGTGCGAAGACGGCGTCCTGATCTCGAAAAAAGAAGCGGGAAAGATATATTTTTCGATATCCGATGATGTTGGTTTCGCTCATCCGGATCAAGGGGATGAATTCGTAAATAATATTTTTCAAAGAGATGTATTGGATGCGGTCGTAAAATCCCTTACGGCAATAATATTGGAAAGAAGTAAGTAAAAATCATTCTGGAAAATAGATTAAATTGACTTGTTAAACATTGATTAATTATATTCTACGCATACTCGATCACGACATCGAGCACGTGACCCGGAAGCACATATAAAGCGACACCCCCGGGTCGACCCATCGGCGATCTCGATCGCACAGTGAGGACGAAGCTTGGCATTGGGCCGCATTACCCTGCGGAACCAAACGGGACCCTTGTATCCGCGTCTCGGTCACTGGCCGGCTATAACAAGAAGCGAGGCAGACCATGTCTTGGAACCAGGAACGCGAAGATTTGCTCCGTAAGCTGTGGCTGCAGGGCTTGAGTGCCAGCCAGATCGCCTATGTCATGTCGGGTATCACGCGCAACGCAGTGATCGGCAAGGCTCATCGAATGGGGCTTCCCAAGCGTTCTCCGGCGACGAGCCAGCGTCCCAAGGTCCGCGTGCAGCGTGGAAAGCCCTCTCTTGCCTGCGTCGGCGGTCGTCCCTCCGCCCGTCCCGATGTTCGGGAAGCTCCGGTGCGCGACGAGTTTGCGTTCGCTCTGGCGAAGGCCAATTTCGAGGCCGTTCAGGGTCCTCGCGATGCCAGCGAGCGCGTCACGCTGATGACGCTGACGAGCCGCACCTGCAAGTGGCCGATCGGTGATCCGGCGGATCCCGACTTCCACTTCTGCAGTGTGGATGCCGAAAGCGGCCGCTCCTACTGCGAGTTCCATCACCGCCTTGCCTATCGCGGCCAGCGCCGCCGGGCCGAGACGGTCGAGACCGCTCCGGCGCGCCAGGCGCGCATCGAAGCCATCGCGGTCTGACCGAACGCGACCGGGTCACATACCCGGTCGTCTCCCCCCACGTATTGGGTTGAACGACGCTCGACCTCCCCCCTCCCGGGTCCTGCGTTGTTTGCCCCGGCGGGACCGGCTTGCCGGTCCCGCCTTTTTTATCTCCACGTGGCAGGGACCGGCTTGCCGGTCCCGCCTTTTTGTCTCTCATGGCAGGGGCCGGCTCGCCGGTCCCATCCTTCCCGTCTCCGGCGCCGGGGCGTTTGCCGCGTCCTCTCGCGTCTGTCCCCTTGACCTTGCTCAATGTTTTCCTCCGCGCCTGTGTCAGGGTACCCTGAATGCGGTTTGTTCCTTCCCGGTGAGGGCGGGAGTGAACCGGACACAAGACGACAAGGGCCGGCTCGATCAGCCGGCGGCAAGGGAGTGAAGCCTTCATGAGCGATTCCGTGGACCTGAAGCTGATCCGGCTCAACCTCGCCCGGACGAAGGAGTTCCCCGGCGGCTCCGCGCGGCACGGATACGAGTTCACCGCCCCGCTCGACGCGGACGGGCACATCGATGCGGCAGCCTGGAAAAAGCTGCGCGAGAAGTGTCGCGTGCGCCGGTTCTGGGCGGACGAGGAGGAGGATATCGGCCACCTCATGCACCGGCCGGGCGGGTCCTGGGCGTTCCATTACGACATCGGCGGCGACGAGGATGACGAGGCCGGCTACAGGTTTGGAAGTCACGCCTTCAACGTGGGCGAGTATGTCTCGATCCGCGACGAGGACGGCGAACTCCACACGTTCCAGGTCGTCACCGTCCAGGACGTGTAGGCCTGCGGGGCAGGGCGTGCCGGCCGTCCGGAGTCATTCCAATTCGGAATTGGTTGGCGATGTTCCCGGCTTTGCACGGGGCCTTTCCCGTCGCTATACCCGGATCAGTCAGTTTCTTGATGGATCGGGGTAATCGACATGGCCAACCGGGGTGAACGGCACAGCGGCACGGGCGGCGCGCTCATCGTGCGCGCGCTGGAGGAACTGGGCGCGGAGCGCGTGTTCTGCGTTCCGGGCGAAAGCTACCTGCCCGTGCTCGATGCGCTTCACGATGCCAGCATTCCGGTGACGCTGTGCCGTCAGGAAGGCGGTGCGGCCATGATGGCGGATGCCTGGGGGAAGATGACCGGCAAGCCCGGCATCTGCATGGTCACCCGTGGGCCCGGTGCCACCAATGCGGCCGCCGGCGTGCATGTGGCCCAGCAGGATTCCACGCCGATGATCCTCTTCGTCGGCCAGATCGAGACCGGAATGCGTGGCCGTGACGCCTTCCAGGAGGTGGACTACGTCCAGGTGTTCGGCTCGATCGCGAAGTGGGTCGCCGAGGTCGAGGATGCGGCCCGTATCCCCGAGATGATCGCCCGCGCCTATGCAACCGCCACCTCGGGTCGGCCGGGGCCGGTGGTGCTGGCATTGCCCGAGGATGTGCTGGCCGAGGTTGCGGAGGTTGCGAGCCTGTCCGCGCACCAGCCGCTGGAGACCCATCCCTCGCTTGCCCAGATGGCGGACCTGCAAAAGCGCCTTTGGGCCGCGAAACGTCCGCTGGCGATCCTGGGCGGCAGCCGCTGGAGCGAGCAGGCCCGCGCGGCCTTCGCCCGCTTTGCCGAGCGTTTCCAGCTTCCCGTCGCCTGCTCCTTCCGCCGGCAGATGCTGTTCGACAACCTTCACGAGAACTACGCCGGCGACGTCGGCATCGGCATCAACCCGAAGCTTGCAGCGCGGGTGCGCGAGGCGGATCTTCTGCTTCTCGTCGGCGGGCGCATGTCGGAGATGCCGAGCCAATCCTATGCGTTGCTCGACATTCCCCGGCCCGGCCAGACCCTCGTGCATGTTCACGCAGGTGCGGAAGAGCTTGGCCGCGTCTATCAGGCGGATCTGCCGGTCAACGCGACGCCGAACGGATTTTGTGCGGCGCTCGAGGCCGTGCAGCCGCCCAATGCCTGCCCGTGGGAAGGTGCCGCCGCCGAGGCCCACGCGGATTATCTCGCCTGGTCGGGCGCGCGGCCGAAGGTGCCGGGCGCGCTTCAGATGGCGCAGGTCATGGACTGGCTGGAGGGCAATCTTCCCGAGGACGCGATTCTGACCAATGGCGCGGGCAATTACGCCACCTGGGTGCATCGTTTTCACAGGTTCCGCAGGCTCAATACCCAGCTTGCGCCGACCAGCGGCTCCATGGGCTATGGCCTTCCGGCGGCGGTTGCCGGCAAGCTCAGGTATCCCGAGCGCGAGGTCGTGTGCTTTGCCGGAGACGGCTGCCTGCAGATGACCATGCAGGAGTTCGGCACCGCCTGCCAGGAGAAGGCGAACATCATCCTCGTGGTGGTGGACAACGGCATGTACGGCACCATCCGGATGCACCAGGAGCGCGAGTTCCCGGGGCGTGTCTCGGCGACGACCCTTGTGAACCCGGACTTCGCGGCCCTTGCGCGGGCCTATGGCGCCCATGCGGAAACGGTCGAGCGTGCGGAGGACTTCGGTCCGGCCTTCGAGCGGGCGCGGGCGTCCGGGACGCCGGCGCTCCTGCACCTCAAGCTCGACCCGGAAGCCATCACGCCGGTGCGCAGCCTGAGCGAGATCCGCGCCGGCTGAGGCCGCCTGGGGACGGCGGGTGGCGCGTGGTGCGCCTCCCGTCCGGCCTTTCCCATCCCATCAGTCCGCGGCGGTGTGACCGGCCGCCACGGGCAGGGTTACCTCGGCGATCGACTCGTCGTCGGGCGAGGGGTGCACGGAAAAGCCGAGTGCGCCGCACATGGCGAGCATGGTCGTGTTTTCCTTCAGCACCTCGCCCTTGATCGTGGCGATTCCGTCGGCGGCGGCATAGTCGATGATGAGCTGCATCAGCGCCCAGCCCAGCCCTTTGCCCTTCAGGCCCGACTGCACGATGATCGCGTATTCGCCGGTCTGGTGGTCCGGATCGGCGTGCAGGCGCACGACACCGAGGATCTCGCCGCTCGCCGGATCCGACGCGGCGAAGGCCATGGCGCGCGCATAGTCGAGTTGCACCAGGCGGGCCATGAACGCGTGGCTGAACTCCTTGACGGGCGCGAAGAAACGAAGACGAAGGTCCTCGGGCGTCACCTTTTCCTCGAAGAAGCGGCGATAGCGGTCCTCGTCCTCGGGTTTTACCGGCGACACCTTGACCGTGCTGCCGTCCTTGAGCGTGAGCATCCGCTCCCATTCCTGCGGATAAGGCAGGACGGCAAGCCGCGAGCGTCCGCTACGGCCCGGATGCACGACCGGCTCGGCGACGGCGATGCGTCCGTCGAGAGCCAGTGCGCCGCGATGGTCGGCGGCCAGCGGGTTGAGGTCCATCTCGCGGATCTCGGGAATGTCGATGGCGATCTGCGACACCTTCACCAGCGTGAGGGCGATGGCATGCATGTCGGCGCGCGGACGGTCGCGGAAACCCTCCAGAAGGCGGCTGACCCGCGTCCGGCGGATGAGCGCCTCGGCAAGGTTGAGGTCGAGCGGGGGCAGCGCAAGGGCCACGTCTCCCATGACCTCGACCCCCGTTCCGCCGTGGCCGAAGGCGATGACGGGACCGAAGGTCGCATCGTCCGCGAGACCGATGAAGATCTCGCTCGCATGGGCGTGGCGCACCATGGGTTGAAGCACGATGCCCGTGACCCGTGCCTGCGGGTGGGTCGTCGCGATGCGGGCCAGCAGGTCGCCGGCCGCGGCCTCCACGGCCTCGGGCGTGGTCAGGTCGAGCACCACGCCACCCACGTCGGACTTGAAGGGCAACTCGGGCGAGACGAGTTTCAGCGCCAGCCGGCCCGCGGCCGGCAGCATCTCGGTGGCAATCGCGGCGGCCTGCGCCGGGTCGCTGGCGAAACGGCTTTCCACCTGCGCGATGCCGTAGGCGGCAAGCACCTTGCGCACGTCGGGTGGCGTCAGCCAGGTCTCGCCACGGTCCAGGGTCGCGCGAACGACGGCGCGCGCGCTTTCCACATCGGGTGAAAAATCGGTGGGCAGGCTGGGCGGAGCGGCCATGAGCTGGTCGCGGGCTTCCGCATAGCGTGCCAGATGCATGAAGGCGCGAACGGATTCCGACGCGGTGCCGTGGCAGGGCACGCGGGCCGCGTCCAGCGCCTTGCGGGGAAGGGGCGCGCCGGCGGTCAATGCCACGAGCAACGGCTTGCGTCGCGCATGTCCGCCCCGCCCCGGCGTGGCCAGCGAGGCGAGCGCGTTTGCCGTTTCGCTCATGTCCACGAAGGGGGAGGGGGCGACGACCGTCAGAACCGCGTCGACATTCCTGTCACCTAGCATCGTCGAGGCCGCACTCGCATAGCGTTCGGAGGGGGCGGTCTCGTCGAGCGTGAGCGGATTGGCCTCCGCAAGGCCCGGCCTTTGCAGGGACGCGAGTGCCCCGGTGGTTTCCTCGGACAGGCTGGCGAGTTCGCCGCCGAGCCGCTTGAGGTGATCGCCGGCGAGTGTCGCGAGGGAGCCGCCCGTGGCGACGATGCCGAGCCGCCGTCCCGTGACGGGCTTGAGCCGGCTCACGGTCTCCGCCGCCTCGAACATCTCGTCCAGCGTGTCGACCCTGAGCACGCCGGCGCGGGCGAGCGCCGCATCGAAGACCGCGTCGGGGCGCGCGATGCGCCCGGCGTGGGTGATGCCGTCATGGGAGCGCTCGCGGCTGGCGCCGGAGCGCAGCACCACCACCGGCTTGGACCGCGCCGCGGCCCGGGCGGCGGACAGGAACTTGCGCGGGTGCACGATGGTTTCGAGGTGCAGCAGGATCGCCCGGGTGCGGTAGTCGAGGGCGAACCAGTCGAGAAGGTCGGAGGCATCCACGTCCGAGCGCTGGCCGAGCGAGACGATGCCGGAGAACCCGGTTCCATTCGCCCTGGCCCAGGAGAGCGTGGCGTTCACCACCGTGCCCGAACGGGCGACGAAGGCGAGGTCACCCGCTCCGGCCTCGCAGGCGCCCAGATGTGCGGCAAGCCGGCTTGCCGGTGCCGCGACCCCGAGGCTGCCCGGCCCCAGAAGGCGCAGAAGGTGAGGCCGTGCGGCCAGAAGGGCGGCGTGTGAATCTTCCGCGCTCCACCGGTCGTAGCCGGCCGAAAGCGCAATCGCCGCACGGGTTCCGGCGGCACCGGCGGCGGAAACGAGAGAGGCCGCCTCGCCCGGAGCCCCGGTCAGGATCAGCAGGTCGGGAGGTGTCGCGAGATCCTCGATCGCGCGCGCGTGCGAGAACCGTTCGGGCATGTCGGCAAGATCGGACTCGCTGCCGCCAACGAGCGACAACGGCCCCGTGAAGCCGCTTTGTGCCAGCCGGTCGAGAAGGAGCTTCAGCGCGCCGCCGGGCAATCTGCTTGGCCCCGCGACGGCGATGGAGGTCGGACGAAACAGTCCTTCGAGGTTTCGGATCGTCACGGTGGGTCCTTTCCTTCCGCGGTCCATCCTCCCCGAAGTCTGTGTCAGCCTTGCGGTCGTTGCCACCCCGTTACGGCATTTCCCCGCCACGGGTGGTAGGCGGGACGCCGCCATCCCCCCGAACGGCGGCGTCCCCGTGCCTGTCGCATCCCCTCAGGATACCCCCCAGGCACGTTGGCTTGCGAAAAGGGCGCCGATACATGGCGCCCTTTCCGTCTGTGTCAGTGGGCCATCAGCACCGGTACGGTCATGGCCGCGAGAATCTCGCGCGTTGCGCCGCCGAACAGGAACTCGCGCATCCGCGAATGGCCGTAGCCGCCCATCGCAACGAGATCGATCGACTTGTCGGACACGTAGTTGAGGATCGCGTCGGCAACACCGCCGCTCGGGCGCGGAACCACGTCGATGGTCACGTCGAGGCCGTGGCGGGCGAGATAGGTGGCGATGTCGCTGCCCGGCTCGCCGTGGGCGCGCCGGCCGTTCTCGACGATCATCACGGTGACCTTGTCGGCCATCTGCAGCATCGGCATCGCCGCATGCACGGCGCGGCTCGCGGTCGGGCTGCCGTCCCAGGCGACCATGACGTTCTTCAGCGGAAGCTGCCCGCCGATATAGGGCACCATGAGAACCGGCACGCCGGACTCGAACAGGATCGATTCGATGAGCATCTCGCGCATCGGCTCCGGCTCGTCCGGGTTTTCCTGGCCGACGACGACCAGATCCGTGAGCCGGCAATGGGCAAGCACCGTCTCCGCCGATCCGCCGGTGATCATCTCGGCGGTGCGCACTTCCGCCTTCACACCGGCCATGCGGGCCATGTCATTGAAGGTCTTGCCCGCGTCCTGTGCGGCCTTGAGCGCCTGGTTGCGCGCCAGTTCGATGTAGTCGGCCGGCATGGGTGCCGCGACGAAGCCGGGAACGACCGGCTCGAAGGCAATGGTCAGGCCGGTGGCATGGGCGTCGCAGCGCGACGCGAAGTCCAGGGCCGCGCGCGCCGCGTGCTGCTTGCCGGCAAGATCGACCAGCGTGAGAATGTCCTTGATTGCCATTGGGTAGTCCCTCCTTTGCGTGACACGGATCCGAAGCGTGTCCGCTGATCCGTTCACCGTTGAATGCAGGTTAGGCGGATCGGGATCACCGGTCCTTGACCGGAATCAAACGGGTTCGTTTCGCGTCGCGTCCAGTTAACGCAATGAAGGGCAAGGCATTCAATAGGTGGATTTCCCATGCCGTAGGGACAGTTTCGCCGTTCGTGCCGCTCTCACACCATCTTCATCGTCTCGCGGGCGATGATCAGGCGCTGGATCTCGGAGGTGCCCTCGTAGATCGTCGTGATGCGCGCGTCGCGTGCATGGCGCTCCAGCGGATAGTCCTGCACATAGCCGGCTCCGCCGTGGAGCTGCAGCGCGGTGTAGGTTGCGCGCTGGGCCGCCTCGGAGGCAAACAGCTTGGCCATGGAGGCCTCCCGGGCAAAGGGCTTGCCCTGATCCTTGAGGGCGGCGGCCTGCAGGATCAGCAGGCGGGCGGCCTCTAGCTCCGTCTCCCGGTCGGCGATCATCCACTGGATGCCCTGCATGTCGGCGATCGCCCGGCCGAACTGGCGACGCTCCTTCACGAAGGCCTTGGCCCGCTCCATCGCCGCGCGGGCGATGCCGAGCGCGAGGGAGGCGACACCGATGCGGCCCCCGGCGAGCTCTCCAACGGCGATGCGGAAGCCGTCGTTCAGCTTGCCCATGACCGCGCTCGCGGGCACGCGGCAATTCTGGAACAGCACCTCGTTGGTCGCCGATCCGGTCTGACCCATTTTCTTTTCCTCCTTGCCGATGATCAGGCCCGGCGTGCCGGCTTCGACCAGGAAGCAGGTGATGCCCTTGCCCTGCGGCGCGTCCGGATCCGTCACCGCCCAGACCACGAAGATGCCCGCGTATTCGGCAGAGGTGATGTAGAGCTTGGCGCCGTCGAGCACGTAGGAGTCACCGTCGGCGACGGCGCGCGTGCGCATGGAAGCCGGGTCGGATCCCGCTCCGGCTTCCGTCAGGCAGAAGGCGCCGGCGGGATAGTCGCCTCCGGTCAGGCGCGGCAGATAGGTCTCTCGCTGCGTGTCTGAGCCGACCGCCTGGATCACTTCCGCGACCATGTTGGAGACCGATACGGTGACGCCCGTCGATGCGCAGGCGCGGGCGATCTCCTCCACCGCCAGCGCGAATGCGACGGTTCCGGCACCTGTTCCGCCATGATCGGGAGAGACATTCAGCCCCATGAAGCCGTTTTCGGCCAGAAGCCCGAGATTGGACAGGAAGGCCTCGCGGCCCTCGCCCCGGTCGAGCGTTTCGGCAAGCGGTTCGATCCGGTCGGCGGCAAGCTTTCGTGCCGTGTCCCGAATGAGATACTCTTCCTCGCTGAGGGCAAAATCCATCCCGTCCTCCCAATCATCTTTCAGCCGGATCCCGAGGGGCGCTGGACACGGTTATGGCAAGGAACACGGCCTCTGGCGAGGCTTCTTCGGGCGTGTCGTCGTCCACCACCGTTGCGGAAGGCGGTGACGTGCCCTCGGGCCTCTGGAGGTCACTGGCACGCTGGAGCCTGTTCCTGCTTCCCGTTGCCGGGCTTCTCGCCCTTGCCATGCTTGTCGCCGGCCTCGTCGAGAGGGATGCGGTCGAGGAGGGCGAACTGCGGGCGCGCGAACGCCTCTCCCTTTATCGCGAGACCGTGCTGCGCGAACTGGAGAAGTTTCGCTATCTTCCGCATGTGCTGGCCCGCGATCCGCGCGCGGCGGCGGTGATCGAGGATCCGGCCATGATGCTCGCGTCGAGCCGCTTCCTCAAGGACATGGCGGCAACCACCGGTGCCGACGCGCTCTACGTGATGAACGAGGAAGGTTTAACGGTCGCGGCGAGCAACTACGACAGTCTCGGCTCCTTCGTTGGGCGCAACTATTCCTTCCGTCCCTATTTCAGCGCGGCGCTGGACGACGAACTCGGCCAGTTCTATGCGGTCGGTGCGACGACGGGCAAACCTGGTTTCTTCTTCGCCCGCGCCACCCCGCCCGGCGAAGGGCCGCGCGGGGTCTTCGTGGTCAAGGTGGATCTCGCCGGTCTCCAGCAGAGCTGGCGTGACGCGGGCGAGACGGTCTTCCTCACCGACCGCAACGGGGTGATCTTCCTCGGCACCCGGCCTGACTGGCTCTATTCCTCCCTTGAACCCCTCTCGGACATGGTGGTGGCCGCGATCCGTTCGAACCGCCAGTACGGCGGCGTTCCGCTGCCGAGCCTTCAGGACGGGCCGGCGGACGCGGAGGTGCTCTCCCTCGATGGCGAGGCCTGGCGCCAGGGGCAGCTCAAGGTCGGCGTGCTGGGGTGGACCGTGCACTATCTCACGCCCGAGGCGCGGCTTCACGCCGGGCGCGACATTGTCTGGCTGGCGGCCGTGGCGCTGGTCCTCCTTTACGCGCTGGTCTTTTTGCTCCTGCGCAGCCGCGCGCTCGGGCGTGCGACCCGCAGGCTGCAACGTCATGCGGCCGACCTGCGCGGTCTGAACCGCCGCCTGAGTGCGGAGATCGAGGAGCGCCGTCGCGTGGAGCGGGAGTTGCGCGAAACGCAGGCCGGTCTCGCGCGTGCGAGCCGCCTCGCGGCTGTCGGTGAGATGTCGGCGGCGGTCGCGCATGAACTCAACCAGCCGCTGGCCGCGCTCGGCATGTTCGTGTCCGGGGCGCGGCTGTTCGAGGAACGTGGCGACGGCGAGGGGCTGCGCGAGAACCTGGACGAGATCGATGCGCTGCGCCACCGCATGGCGACGCTGACGCAGGAACTCAAGCGGTTCGCCCGACCCGGTGAATCCCGCATCGAGAATGTGGATCTGCGCGAGTGTCTCAAGACGAGCGCCAAACTCCTGCGTCCGCGCGTGGAGGAAACCGGCACGTCCCTCGCGCTGCATCTTCCCGGCGAGGCGGTGGTCGCGTCCACCGCGCCGCTGCGGCTCGAGCAGGTGCTGGTGAACCTTCTGCGCAATGCCGTCGACGCCTGTCAGGCCGCCCCGTCGCCGCGCGTTGAGGGGAGGCTGGGCCGCAAGGACGGATTTGCGGTGATCCGCATCTCCGACAATGGCCTCGGCGTGCCGGAGGACCTGCGCGACCGCATCTTCGAGCCGTTTTTCTCCACCAAACCCGCGTCCGGCGGACTGGGGCTGGGCCTTGCGATTTCGGCGCGGATCGTCGAAGACCTTGGCGGAACGCTGACGATCGGCACCGGGGAAAACGGTGGCGCCTGCTTCGTGCTCCACGTGCCGCTGGAGGCGGAGCAGCGACAGGCCGTGCCCGAGGCGCGTGCGGAGGAATGCGGGGAGACATGAACAGGGCAACCGCGAAGCAGGATCGAGCGGGCACGGAGACGCCCGGGGGCGTGGGCGGCGAGGGAGAGCCGCGTCCTCCCGTTCTTGTCATCGACGATGATCCCGCCATGCGCGCGGGCCTGCGCCAGTGGATGCGTCTCGGCGGCTTCGAGCCGCTTGAGGCGGTCGACGCGGAAGGCGGACTTGCCCATGTGAACGAGCGTTTTCCCGGCTGCATCGTCACCGACGTGCTGTTGCCGGGCATGAGCGGCGTGGAGCTCCTGCGCAAGGTGAAGGCGATAGATCCCGACCTGCCGGTCATCCTTCTGACCGGGCATGGTGATGTGCCCATGGCGGTGGAGGCCATGCGTGAGGGGGCTGCGGACTTCATCGAGAAGCCCTTCGATCCGGACGTGCTGGCCGCCGTCGTGCGCCGGTCTGCCGCGCACCGCCGCCTGGTTCTGGAAAACCGTGCCCTGTCGCGCCGGCTCGACGACATGGAGGGGCTCGAGGCGCGGCTGCTGGGCGAATGTGCCGAGATGCGGCGCCTGCGTGCCGAGATCAGCCACTACGCGGCGACCGACGCCTCGGTGATGGTGGTCGGCGAGACCGGAACCGGCAAGGAAGTGGTTGCCCGCGCCATTGCCGACCTGTCGCCCGGGCGTGAGGGGGCGTTCGTCGCACTCAACTGTGCGGCCCTGCCCGAGAGCATGGTGGAGGCGGAACTCTTCGGCCACGAGGCGGGGGCCTTCACCGGCGCGGACCGCGAGCGCATGGGGCGTGTGGAGCAGGCGGACGGCGGCGTGCTGTTTCTCGATGAGATTTCCGCCATGCCCATGGCGTTGCAGCCCAAGCTGCTGCGCGTGCTTCAGGAGCGCGAGGTCGACCGCATCGGTGGCCGCGCGCCCGTTCCGGTCGACATTCGCGTCGTGAGCGCGGTGAACATCGAGCCGCGGGAGGCGGTCGAGCGGAACCTCCTGCGTCAGGATCTGCTTTATCGCCTCAACACGATCGAGCTTCGCATACCGCCCCTGCGTGAGCGCGGGGGCGATGCGCGCCTGCTCTTTGACAGTTTCGCCAACCGGTTCGGTGCCGACTACCGCATCGATCCCCCGCGGCTGTCGGCGGACGACGCGGAGGTCCTGGCTGCCTACCGCTGGCCGGGAAACGTGCGCGAGCTGCGCAACGCGGCCGAGCGCTTCGTGCTGTCCTCCGCTCTCGAGCGTCCGAGCCTGCGGGCTCTCGTCACCGGTGGCGAACCCGGCCGGGAGGCGCCCGCGCGCGGACGCCTCCGCGACCTGATGGAAGACTACGAGCGGCGCGTCATCGCCGATGCGCTTGCCCGTCACGAGGGGCGCGTCATCGACGTGATGGCCGAACTCGACCTGCCACGCCGTACCCTCAATGAGAAGATGAGCCGTCTGGGCCTGAGCCGTCCCTGATCGTCGGGAAACGAGATTTCGGCAAGATCTTGCCGATCGGATCCGTTCATTCGGCGGAATTCCGCTCACTTCGTTTGTTTTTCAGGGGAGCAACCGGTGCGTTGCCGCAGCGTTCCGCCGTCCGGACGGGGCGTGATGTATGGCACGTGGCTTGCTACTCTCTTGTCGGCCGTCATCCGGGAGGGATGACGCGTGTTGTTGTCTGGCCGTTCGGGGGAGATCGCGTCGCGCGAGACGGGACGCCCGGAGGGCTTTCTTGGGAGGACTTACCATGACCTTGCGTCGCAAGATGGTCGTGCTCGGCACGGCTGCCTGCCTTGGCCTCGGCTTTGCCGGCGAGGCATTCGCGCTCGAGTGGAACGTGTCCGTGTGGGGCAAGCGCCGGGCCTTCACCGAGCACATCGAGAAGCTGGCCGAGCTGGTCAAGGAAAAGACCAACGGCGAATTCACGCTCAACCTCGCCTATGGCGAGGCCCTGTCGAAGTCGCGCGAGAACCTCGACGGCATTTCCATCGGCGCTTTCGAGATGGCGCAGTTCTGCGCGTCCTATCACACCGACAAGAATCCGACCCTGAGCGTTCTGGAACTGCCGTTCCTGGGTGTTCCGGACCTTGAGACCCAGGTCGAGCTGGACCGTGCCGTCTACGCCCATCCGGCGGTGGAGAAGGATCTGGCGCGCTGGAACGCCAAGCTGATCATGTCCTCGCCGATGCCGCAGTACAATTTCGTCGGCAAGGGCGAGGCTCCGACCGAGGTGGCGGACTTCGAGGGCATGCGCGTGCGCGCGCTCGGCGGCGTCGGCAAGGCGATGGAGACCATCGGTGCCGTTCCCACCACCGTTACGGCGTCCGAGACCTTCCAGGCCATCGATTCCGGCACGGTGCGGGCGGCGTCCTTCGCCCCGCACGCCCACCTTGCGTTCAAGACCGTCGAGGCGGGCAACTGGTGGACCACCAACCTGAACCCGGGCACCGTGAACTGCCCGGTGGTGGTCAACATGGACGCCTATGCGGCGCTTCCCGACAACTTCCGCGAGGCGCTTGATTCCTCCATCGAGCCGGCGATCGACCACTATCTGGCGACCTATGCCAAGGTCTACGACAAGTGGTATCCGACGCTCGAGGAGATGAACATCGAGCAGATCACCTTCCCCAAGGAGCAGCTCGACGCGTTCAAGGAGAAGGCGGGCAAGCCGCTCTGGGACGCCTGGGTCGCCGAGATGGATGCCAAGGGCATTCCGGGGCAGGAACTTCTCGACCTGGTCCAGTCCAAGCTGAACTGAGTGCCGCGCCGGCTTCCGGCGCATGACGGCCGGCGTGCAATGCGCCGGCCGTCCCTCATCGGCCACACGGGCACCACCGCCTGACGGTGGGCACGCCCCGTCCCGCAGTGGCCGCGCCCGGCGGCCGCGTCACTTGCGTCTGGATCCCTGTTTTTCCGCCCCGTCTCCCCGTCGAGCGGGCTGGTCGGAGTTCGTCATGACATCCACCTCCACGACGCGTGGACGGCCCGAGACCTACATCCGTTTCGACGGATGGCTGGGGCGGGTCGAGAACGCGTTCAATATTGTCGCGGCCGCGAGCATCCTGTTGCTGATGCTGCTTGCCGTCGCGCAGATCGTCGGGCGCAACGGTTTCGACATGCCGGTGCCCGGTTTCATCGACATCGCCGAGCAGGCGATGGCCGTCTTCGCCTTCATGGGCATTGCCTATTGCCAGCGCCTTGGCGGCCACATCCGCATGGAGCTCTTCCTCGGCAAGCTGTCCGGGCGCCCGCTCTGGATCGCCGAAACGCTTGGCGTGGTGCTGATCTGGCTGGTCGTCGCGACGCTGATCTACGGCTCCTGGTTCCACTTCATGCGCTCGTGGGAGCTGGGCGACAGCTCGATGGACATCGGCCTGCCGACCTGGCCCTCCAAGCTGGTGATCCCCGTGGCGCTCACCTTGCTGCTGCTGCGCCTCACCCTGCAGATCTACGGCTACCTGCGTCTCGTGCGTGATCCCGAGGCCGAGCCGATCGCGGTTCCCGTGCTTGCCGACATCGAGACCCAGGCGCGTCACGAGATCGAGGAAACCTTCGACGGTGACGAGGAGGACGGAAACGGCAGTGACACATCCGGCGGCAAACCCGGCAACACGGGAGGAGCACGCGGATGACCCCTTTTGAAATCGGCCTGATCATGTCCGGCGTTCTGCTGGTCCTGGTCGTTCTTGGAATGCGCGTCGCCTTTGCCGCGGCCTTCGTCGGCGTCGTCGGCCTGATCGCGATTTTCACCCAGAAGCTCGGTTTCGAGCGTGGTGTGGTCGTGGCGATCAAGATGGCGGGCACCATTCCGCATTCGAAATCGGTGACTTATTCGCTGTCGGTGCTGCCGACCTTCATCCTGATCGGCTTCCTGGCCTTCTACGCGGGGTTCACGCGGCAGCTCTTCGAGGCGGCAAAGCGCTGGCTCGGCTGGCTGCCGGGGGGCATGGCCGTGGGCACGGTCTTCGCCACCGCGGGCTTCGCCGCCGTTTCCGGTGCCTCGGTCGCCACGGCGGCCGTCTTCGCCCGCGTCGCGATTCCCGAGATGCTGGCGGTGGGCTACTCCAAGCGGCTCTCCTCGGCGGTCGTGGCCGCCGGCGGCACGCTGGCCTCCCTCATCCCGCCCTCGGCGATCCTGGTCATCTACGCGATCCTGGTGGAGCAGTCGGTCGCCAAGCTGCTGATCGCAGGCTTCCTGCCGGGCATCTTTTCCGCCGTTGTCTACGTCGCGATCATCGTCGGCATGGCCATGTGGAAGGGGGACGCTCCCCCGGTGCGCGGCTTCACCTGGAGCCAGCGTTTTGCCTCGATTCCGGGGACCCTGCCGATCGTCGCGGTGGTGGTGATCATCTTCGGCTCGCTCTATTTCGGCTACGCGACGCCGACGGAAGCGGGAGCGCTGGGTGCCTTCGTCGTGCTGATCTCCGCCTTCGTCAACGGAATGCGGGGCAAGCAGCTCTGGCAGGCCCTGCACGAAACCGCGAAGCTGACGGGCATGATCTTCACGCTCATCTGGGGCGTGCTGGTCTACGTCCGTTTCCTCGGCTTCGCCCAGCTTCCCGAGGCGTTCCGCGATTTCGTGGTGTCGCTGGAGTTCTCGCCCTGGCTGGTGCTCGTGCTCATCCTGTGCGCCTACGCGGTGCTGGGCATGTTCATGGACGCCATCGGCATGCTAATCCTGACGCTTCCGGTCGTCTATCCGGCCGTCATGGCGCTCAACGGAGGCGAAGGCGTTTCGGCCGTCGACAGCACCTTCGGCATGTCGGGCGAGCTTTGCGCGATCTGGTTCGGCATCCTGGTGGTGAAGATGGCGGAGCTTTGTCTCATAACGCCACCCATCGGCCTGAACTGCTTCGTGGTGGCGGGCGTTCGCGAGGACATCCCCGTGCAGGAGGTGTTCCGGGGCTGCACGCCGTTCTTCGTCGCCGACATCCTGACCATCGCGGGGCTGGTTGCCTTCCCGGCGATCGTGACCTTCCTGCCGTCGATCATGTGATGGTCCAGGGCCGGCGCGCCATGTGCCGGCCCCACCAACAATTCTCCGCTGCTCGTGAGCCCTCCTGAGCCGAAGTCCCGGCGCAGACCACCGCCTCACAGCTCATTTCCGTAACTGCTTGCGAGAGGCGCGCGGTTGCCCTGTATTTCGGCGCTGGCCGGGGTTGCCAATGGGTCCGGGGTCGCGGGCTTCCAGCCCTTGCCCGGGATGACGGCAACGCGGCATGAAACGTCTGGCGCGATGTTCTCGGGTCACTGGCTGCGTTGCATGCCGTTCTTGCGGCTCGGCAAGAGCGCGCGGGGGCAATTCCCTGTCCACGCCCTAGAACAGCGAGCCCTGGTCCTTCGGCGTTGCCGTGGCTTTGGGCCTGGTCTTGCGCGGCTTCCTGACCGTCGGCGGGGCGGCGCCGTCCGACACGGCCAGCGCGTCGAGCCGCGTGTCGTCGCCGAACTCGATGGCAAGACGGGCTCCTGGCGCCACCTGGCCGGCGGAGCGCACCGGGGTGCCCGCATCGTCGCGCACCAGTGCGTAACCGCGCGCCAGAACGTTCTTGTAGGACAGGCTGTCGAGCAGCTTTGCCGTCGAATCGAGCCGGGCGCGTTCACGTGCCAGACGGTTGGCATGGGCGCGGGTCGCTCGCGCCGAAAGCCCGTCGAGGCGCTCGCGGGCGATCAAGACGCTCCTGGCCAGCATGTGTGGCGACAGGCGCTGGGCGGCGGCCTGCTGGCGCGAGCGCCGGTCGCGCAGGCTGGAGCGCAGCGCCGGGGCAAGGCGTTCGCCGTAGGTGTCGAGGCGCTGGCGCGGCAGCGCGAGAAGGTCGCGCGGAGAGGGCAGGGCGGCGGCGGCCGCGCGCAGTTCCGTTCGTCGCGCGCTGACATAGCGCAGCAGCCCGGCGATCTGGCGGCGCTTGAGATCGTCGACGCTGGCCAGAAGCTCACCACGTACGGGAACGGCGATTTCCGCCGCGCCCGTCGGGGTCGGCGCGCGCAGGTCGGCGGCAAGATCGATCAGGGTCCAGTCGGTCTCGTGGCCGACGGCGGAGACCAGCGGGATCCCGGAGGCCGCGGCGGCCCTGACGACAACTTCCTCGTTGAACCCCCAAAGATCCTCAAGCGAGCCGCCGCCGCGCGCCACGATGATCAGGTCCGGGCGCGGGATCGCCCCGCCCGGCTCCAGCCGGTTGAACCCGGCGATGCCGTTCGCCACCTCGCGCGCGGAGGTTTCGCCCTGCACCCGAACGGGCCAGACGAGGACATGCAGCGGAAACCGGTCCGAGATCCGGTGGAGGATATCGCGGATCACCGCGCCGGTGGGAGAGGTGACGACACCGATGACGCGCGGCAGATAGGGCAGCGGACGCTTCGCGCTTTCGGCGAAGAGTCCCTCGGCGGCTAGCTTCTTGCGCCGTTCCTCCAGCAGAGCCATGAGCGCGCCGACGCCGGCGGGCTCGATGGAGTCGATCACCATCTGGTACTTGGACTGCCCCGGGAAGGTAGTGATCTTGCCGGTGGCGATCACCTCGAGACCCTGTTCGGGCTGGATTTTCAGCCGAGAGGCATTGCCGCGCCAGATGACGCCCGCCAGCACCGACTGGGCGTCCTTCAGGTCGAGATAGATGTGTCCCGACGCCGGCCGGGAGATGCGCCCCAGTTCACCGCGCACGCGCACGAAGCCGAAGGTGTCCTCCATCGTGCGCTTGATCGCGCCGGAGAGTTCCGACACCGAGTATTCGGCGATGTTGCTGGTCTCGCTCAAGGCGTTCGCTTCCTCGCGCAGGGGATCAGGGGCGTGTCGCGGAAGGGGAGCCCACGCGGCCGGCCGCGTCAAGGCCCGCTGCGGGCTTGTCGACAGCCGCCTGCTGGTTTACCCGGTGGCGCGTGCGTCCCGCTCATGCGCGGAAAGGACCCCATGCCCCGCTACGAATTCCGAATGCAGCGCCTGTTTCTCGACGCGGCGATCAGCAGGGACACCCCGATCGCCCTCGATCGCGCCCAGGCCAACTACCTGCTGAACGTCCTGCGGCTCAAGTCGGACGACGAGGTTCTGGTCTTCAACGGCCGCGACGGTGAATGGCGCGCGCGCATCGCCGTCGAGGGGCGCAAGGCGGCGAGCCTGGTGCCGGTCGGGGAGACCCGTGCGCAGGCGCCACTGCCGGACCTGCTCTATCTCTTCGCCCCGCTCAAGCATGCCCGGCTGGACTACATGATCCAGAAGGCGGTGGAGATGGGCGCCGGGCGGCTGGCGCCCGTCCTCACGCAGCACACCCAGACGAACCGGCTGAACCTGGAGCGCGCCCGCGCCAACGCGGTGGAGGCGTGCGAGCAGTGCGGCGTTCTTTCCGTGCCGGAGATCGGCGATCCGGTGCCGCTCGAGGCCGTGCTCGCCGGCTGGGAGGAGAACGAGCCCGGTCGCCGGCTGATCTTTTGCGACGAGGGGGAGGCGGGCCAGAACCCGCTGGACCCGCTTCAGGCACTGGAGCGCGGGCCGCTCGCGGTTCTCATCGGGCCCGAGGGCGGCTTCTCGGAAGAGGAGCGCGCGCGCCTCAGGGCGCTTCCTTTTGTCACGCCGGTGCCGCTGGGTCCGCGCGTTCTGCGCGCCGACACGGCGGCGGTTGCCGCGCTCGCGGTGGTGCAGGCGGTGCTTGGCGACTGGCGCTAGAACGACGGTCGCTTGGCGGGATTCGCCATGCGATCAAGCCCGAAACCTTGATCTATCATCACAAAAAAACGCGTTTGTTTTGACCGGACCGCCTGAGTAAGGTGCGCGCCAACACCGCGAAGGAACCTGTTCTCATGGCCCGCGATACCATCGATACCACCCCCGTATCCGGGGTGTCTGAACTTGCCGCGACCCTCGAGGCGGGGTGCAAGCCGGAGAGCGATTTCCGCATTGGCACCGAGCACGAGAAGTTCGGCTTCAATCTCTCCGACAACTCCCCGATTCCCTATGAGGGTCCGCGCGGCATCGAGGCCGTCCTGACCGGCATGGAGAAGCTCCTTGGCTGGGAGCGCATCGAGGACAACGGGCTCATCATCGGCCTGGCCGATCCCGTCGGCGGTGGAGCGATCTCCATCGAGCCCGGCGGACAGTTCGAGCTCTCCGGCGCGCCGCTGGAGAACCTTCACCAGACCTGCCGCGAGACCAACTGCCACCTCGCGCAGGTGCGCGAGGTGGCCGAGCCGCTGGGCATCGGTTTCCTCGGCCTCGGCATGACGCCGAACTGGAGCCGGGAAGAGGTTCCGGTGATGCCCAAGTCGCGCTACCAGATCATGGCGCGCTACATGCCCAAGGTCGGCACGCTGGGCCTGGACATGATGTTCCGCACCTCGACCATCCAGGTGAACCTGGATTTCTCGAGCGAGGCCGACATGCGGCGCAAGATGCAGGTGAGCCTGGCGCTCCAGCCGGTCGCCACCGCCATTTTCGCCAACTCGCCCTTCACGGAGGGCAAGCCGAACGGCTTCCGGTCCTTCCGCGCGGAAGTCTGGAAGGACACGGACAACAACCGCTCGGGCAACCTGCCGATCGCCTTCGATCCGGGCTTCGGCTTCGAAGCCTACGTGGAGTGGGCGCTCGACGTTCCGATGTATTTCGTCAAGCGCGGCTCGACCTATTACGATGTCACCGGCACCACCTTCCGCGCCTTCATGAACGGCGCCTTGAAGGACACGGTGCCCGACGGCCTGCCCACCATCGGCGACTGGAACAACCACCTGTCGACGCTGTTCCCGGACGTGCGCCTCAAGAAGTACCTCGAGATGCGTGGCGCGGACGGCGGTCCGTGGCGGCGGATCTGCGCGCTGCCCGCGCTCTGGGTCGGCCTGCTCTACGACCAGGGCATGCTTGAGCAGGCGGAGGAGATGGTGCGCGACTGGACGCAGGAAGAGCGTGATGGCCTGCGCAACGATGTCCCGCGCGAGGGGCTTGCCACGCGCTTCCGCAACCGCACGGTTCTCGACCTTGCCAGGGACATGGTGGCCTTGTCGCGCGAAGGCCTCAAGCGCCGCGCCCGCCTCAACGACGGCGGTCAGGACGAGCGCGTGCATCTGGCGGCCGTCGAGGAGACGCTTGCCAGCGGCATGAGCCCGGCCGATGTCATGCTCGCCCGCTACGAGGGTGCATGGGGCGGCGATCTTTCGCGTGTCTTCAAGGATTACGCCTACTGAGGACGAGCGTCCGGCGCGCGGCGGGCCCCTTGGGCCGTCGCGCGCTTGCTTGCCGGCATCCGCGCGCAAGCGCGGGTTTGACCCGGCCTGCGTGAAGGTCGATGATACGGCGTCAGCAGGCAGAAAAGGGCCCGGGATGTCGGACGAATTTCCCCGTTTCACCGCCTTCGATCCCGCTTCGGTCAGCGAGGCGATGCAGCGCCAGTTCGGCTGGAGCGAGGTGGAGATCCGCAAGGCGGCCGAGGCGCTGATGCCTGCGGCCCTCGCCGGAATTCGCCATTTCGGATCCACTCCGTCGGGCTTCGAGGCGCTCATGGCACTGATGCCGGGCCCCGGACGCGCTGCCTCTGCGCCGCCGCAAAACTTCGTCGGCGAGCCGCTTGCCTTCGTCTTCGGTCCCGAGGACGTCCGCCGCAGGATTGCCCGTCATGTGGCCGAGCAGACCGGGCTGGAGCTTCCCGGCGTCGAGACCATGATGCCCGTCGCCGCGACGCTGGCACTGGGGCAGGTCGCGCGCCAGTTCACGTTCGGGCCGGCGCGCGATCTTCTCGACGCCTTCCTGGCCGGCTATGCCCGTGGCCGTCCGAAGCCCGTGCCCAATCCCATGCGCATGATGGCTCCCTACACGGACGCCGTGCGTTCGTTCTGGGACGGCTACATGGGGCTGTTCCAGCCGCCCGCCTCTCAGGACGAGGCTACGGAGCCGGAAGAGGCCGGCCAGGCGAGCGAACAGGCATCCGCCGAGACGTCCCCGGGCGATGGCGAGGAACGGGCGGGCGCCGGTCTCGTGGAAGGGTGGCTCGAGCTTGGCCGCAACATCCAGGAAAGTCAGGTGCGCCACTTCGAGACCCTGTTCGACCGGGCTGATCGCGGCACCCGCAAGACCTGATCCGGGCGCGTTTCCTTCTGAAACCAAACCCCGAATAAAAAAAGCCCGCCTCCGAAGAGGCGGGCCAGGTGTGTCGGCGAGGGGCCGACAGGGCCTCTGGTGCGCCGGGCAGGTCTCCACCCGGCGCGAATGGGATGGCTCAGGCGCGGCGCCGGCGACGCTGGGCGAGTGTGGTGCCGGAGCGCTCGTTGCGCAGGTGGCAGAGCCGGGAGCTGGGATCAGAGAAATCGCCCGACATCAGGGATGAGGCGACGTCGTCGCGGGTGATTCCCATGTCCGCGAGCATGAAGTCGTCGTAGGTCAGCAGTTCGGCGATCTCGCGACGCTTGCGACGGCGTTCGAAGGCCTCGACGAGGAGGCTCGCAAGACCCGACAGGCCGGCGAAGAGCGACGCGGCGACGGCGCGGTTGGATCTTGCACTCGCGGGTGTGACGACCTGGGTCATGGCGGCACTCTCCTTTCCGGTCCCACTGGACCTTTTGGTTGGGCAGGGAAGGCGGTATTGCTCCCTACGTCTTTCGTATGATGATATCTATCGATCAGGTACGCATTTAACAAACGAATGTTTTTTATGGAAACCCATACGGTATTGTGATGTATTGGTCGAAAGTCGCCGAAAACCGCGCCATCGCGGGGTGACGTGAGGCGCTTGCCGGTCTCCGGTGGCGCGCAGGCCCTGAAGGAAGCAGGAGGCCGGCATGGCCCATGCCCTGGACATCGACCAGTTGAGAACCTTTCTCGCCATTGCGGAGCTCGGCAGCTTCACCAAGGCAGCGGATGCGGTGAACAAGACCCAGTCCGCCGTCTCCATGCAGATGAAACGGCTCGAGGAGCGCATCGAACGCCCGATCTTCGTCAAGGACGGACGTCAGTCGCGGCTTTCGGAAGACGGCCACCGGCTCGTCGAATACGCCCAGCGGATGATCCGGCTGAACGACGAGACCATGAGCGCCTTCAGCGAGGCCAGCATTGTCGGGCGTGTGCGCCTGGGGCTTCCCGACGATTATGCGGAGCGGTTGCTGCCCCAGGTTCTCGCGGCCTTCGCCCGCCTCAACCCGGCCATAGAAACCTCGGTGCAGTGCCAGGGCTCGATCTTCACCGGCCAGATGGTGGAACGCGGCGATCTCGACATCGCCATCGTGCCCTCGGGCGATTGCGTGCGATTGCCCGGCGAGGTGATCCGGCGCGAGCCGCTGCACTGGGTGGCGCCGGCCAATCTGTGCATCCATTGCGAGGAGACCGTGCGCCTGGCGCTCGGGCCGACCACCTGTTCGTGGCGGCGCGATGCCACGACGCTGCTTGACCGCATCAACCGCCCCTATTGTATCTCCTATACATCATCCAGTGCGGCAGCCCTCATCGGCGCGGTCCAGGCCGGGCTGGCGGTTGCCGTGCTGCCCGAAAGTGCGATCCGCTCCGGAATGCGGATTCTGGGCGAGAGCGACGGCTTTCCCGCGTTGCCGCCCTGCGACATCACGCTCCTGCGCGCCGCGAGTGCCACGGACCCGGTGCATGACGCGCTTTGCGCGCATATTCGCGCCGCGATCGGCAATGTGAGCACGGAGCTCATGGCGGCGGAGTGATCCGCCGTCCGGTCGCTCGGGAGACGGTGAGGCGTGACCTTTAGCCCGTCTCGGGTGCCGGTCGGCTGCGGGTCCGGCGCAGCACCAGCAGGTTGCCCGCGAGCACGCAGCCAAGCCCGGCGAGCGCCCCCGGTCCCCATTCGAAGCCTTCCATCACCGTCGAGACGAGCAGCGCCACGACCGGGAACATGACCGTGGAATAGCCCGCCCGCGCGGAACCGATCCGCCCGATCAGCGTGAGGTAGCAGGCGAAGGCGATCACCGAGGCGACGATGGCCAGATAGGCCAGCCCGCCCAGATAGGGCAGCGTCATCGGCACGGCGAAGGAGTGACCGCGCGCGAGCGAGAAGGCGCCCAGCAGCAGCGCGCCATAGGTCATGCCCCAGGCGCTGGCGGACAGGACCGGGATGCCGATCCTCTGGTTGGAGGCGGAAACCATGCTGCCGAAGCAGAAGGACAGCGTGCCCGCGATGCAGAAGCCGAGGCCGATGAAGGCCTGGGCGTCAAAGGCCGCGCCGGTGCCCATGATCTGCGGGCGAAACAGCAGCGCCACGCCGATGAAGCCGAGGGCCGCGCCACCCATTACCCGGCGGCTGATTCTCTGCCCGAAGATCAGGAAGGCCAGCAGGATGTTGAAGACGGCGGTGAGAGAGAACACCACCGACAAAAGCCCCGAGGGAACCGTTGCCCCGCCGTAGTAGAACAGGGTGAAGTTGGTGGAGAAGATCAGTGCGCCGAGAGCGGCGAAGCGCAGGTGGGTCTTCGGCGCGAACCGCAGCCGTGCCCCGCGCAGCATGGCCCAGCCCATGGTGACGGCGGCCGCTAGCACGAAACGCCAGAACACCGAGACCTCCGGCGGGACGCTGCCGACCTGGAGCTTGATCGCGTACCAGGAGAACCCCCAGGCAAGCACGGTCAGGCCGTAGAGCCCCAGGTCGCCCGCGTCGAGGCCGGCCTCGTCGCGAAGGGGAGCGGTGTCGCCGAGGGAAGTCATGTCACGATCCTGATGCGAAAGGCCGGGAAATGGCGGGTTCCACGGTCGAAAGGCCTGCGGGCCGCGAACGGCATAGCCGATGCCGTTTCAGGCGACCAGTTCCGATTTTTGATGGGTCCCGGTGCGCGGCGCTGATCGGTCACCCGTCAGGTGTGCGCGCTTTCATGCCAGACGGGGCGGTACCCGGCGCCAAGCACACGCACGACGGCTGGCGGGGTCAGCACGTCGACGCTTCCCGAAAGGCTGAGTTCGCGAACCTCGCGGTATCCCGCAAAACCCCAGCGGAGCAAGCGCCCGGCGTTCTTCACCAGCACGTCTTCGCCCGATCGAAACATCGCGCCGTCGGGGAGCGCTTCGAACGCCATGGGGTGAACGCGCTTGGCACGCCCGCACCGCCGCTCGGCGTCGAGAACCGCATCCATCCCGCCGGCGCGGGGCATGTCGGGGGAAAGCCCGGCCCTCGCCCAGGCCGCCTGGAAGGCGCGCGCCTCGGTCCGCCTGCATTCGAAGCAGGGCCTGTGACCGGCGGCAAGGGCGCTCACCTCGTCCAGGAAGAAGAGTTCCGTGTAGCCCTGGCCCATCACCTGCCGGTGGCTGTCGCGAAAGGCGGTCCGGCAGCAGATCCAGGCACGCGAACGCCAGCGCGCACGAGCGAGTTCGCGGGTGTGCGGGTCGTGGAAACGTCCGCCACGGTTGCCCATGAACATGCCGCGCATGGGATCCGCGTGGATCTCGCCATCGGGGGAGACCCGGTTCTGCAAGGTCATTCCGGCGTCTCCTGCCGTTCAGCCCCGCCGCCAGGTCTCGCGCGTCTGGCCCTTCGCCCGCATCTCCTCCAGCTTCGCGTTGGAATACCGCTGGAACCCTTCCTCGGCATGGGCACCGGAGCGCACCCATTCGAAGAAATGGTAGAAATAGAAGGGCGGGAGATAGCCCTGGATGCGGGCGATCTCGGCGCTGTGTCCGTCCTTGCCCGCGACGGCGGCCGGATCTGCGGGGAAGAACACGATGGTCGGCGTGAAGTTGACCAGCCACTTGCGCCCCAGCGCGCGCTCCTCCAGCGCCTCGCCGTCGAAATCGGTCGTTTCGCGGGCGCCGAACAGGTCGAGCTGAACGAAGGTGAAGTTCTCCTTCAGCCAGGGCACATAGTCCTCGCGCGTGAGGTTCACCTCGTGCGTCTGGCGGCAGAAGGGACAGCCGGCCTGCTCGAACATCACCACGAAATGCTTCCCGGCCGCATGGGCCTCGGCGAGGTCGTCGCCCATGTCGAGGAAGCTGTCGAGAAACCAGTCCTGCTTGTAGAGCCCGTCGTCGCCGAGCGTCGCCGCGCGCCCCGGCGCCATGCCAAGGGCGGTGGCGGCCCCCGCCGCCAGCGAGGCGGTGGCGAATTGTCTGCGGTTCAGCATGGATCCCTCCCGGTCACATTCTTTGCGATGAATGTATCACCGGGCGCGCACGCGCGCATCAGCACGTTCTCGTGTGCGCCTCACGCGTGGCGGGAAGGCGGAATCGGCAAAAGCTGCGGTTGGCGTGTTCCGGGGACGGGCCTCAGGCGAACAGCGCGTCGATGTCGTCCTGGCTCGCCACGCCCTCGTCCGTCTCGAGCGAGGGGCCGTTGAGCAGGCTCGCGTCGCCTTCGCGCGTGGGCATGGTGTCCGGCTCGATGGTCTGGAAACTCTCGATGCCGCCCCAGATGTCCATCATCTTGATGATGCGGTCCTCGATGAACCGCAGCGTGTTGATGACCTTGGTGATGCGCTGGCCGGTAAGGTCCTGGAAGTTGCACGCCTCGAAGATGTGCAGGACCTTTTCCTGGATGTCGTTGGCCAGTTCGGCGTCCTGACCGGCAAGGCGCGCGCTCAGGGTGTTGGCGGTCTCGTCGATGTACTCGGCCGAGGAGAGAATCGTCTCCGTCGCGCCCTCGGTGCCGTGAACGACGGCGTCGAGCTCGTTGGTGACGCGGCTCATGTCGCGGCTGTCGGCACTGGTGGTGCTGTGCAGCGTGGCGATCTCGTGCTTGGTCTTGGCGATCGCCTCGTAGATCGAATCCAGCTCGGACTTCAGCTTCGCGGCCTCGCCCAGCTCCTTGCGGAACTTGGACAGCATCTGGTCGCTGATGTCCTCGACCGGACGGATCAGGTCCTTGATGGAGGCGATCTCGGCCATCAGCTCCTGATGCTGCGCCCTAGAGGCGGCTCCCTCGGGCGCGCCGGCAACCTGAGCCTTCTGCAAAAGGCTCTCGGCTCGGAAAGCTCGTTTAGTTGCCGTCATGATCGTGTCCGTCTCCCCGGTGGCTGGCCTGGAGGTTCTCGTTTGGTCGCGACAATCTATAGCTTGCGAGATTTAAGGAATTGTTCCTGTTGCGGACCTGTCGCGCAGATGATTTTGTCGTTCCTCCCGGCAGTCCGGTTCTATATGCTTGCCCGGCCTGGAACATACGCGTTCAGGGCCGGGATGCCGGGCCGCTCCGGCAGGGAAATCAGGGGGTTCCGGCTCGATGAGGCGGGGCCGCTGGGTTGAAGAAGTGCCAGGACGTCGAACAAAAGTGCGCCGAGTTCTCCCCCTCCTGTTCGTTTTCCTTGTCGCCGTCGCGCTGTCGTTCCCGCTCGCGCGCGAGACGCGGGCCGCGTCCTACACCTTCTCCACCGAGGAGCTGATCGACGGCTTCATGAAGACCGTGTTCGGGCTCGAATACCGTTCGTGGAGCTGGCAGCCCTATCTGGTGAAGAAATACGTCGGCCCGGTGCGTTTCCACGTGCACAACCTCGCCCGCAAGAACCGCAAGCCCATGGTCTATCGCTTCATCGAGACACTGGGCAGCAGCGTGCGCGGTCTCTCGACGGCGATCGTCGCCAACCCGGCGGAGGCGAACTTCCACGTCTATGTGGTCGACCGGGACCAGTACACGGATGTCGTCCGGCGCTCGATCTACAAGGACTCGCGCGCCGATGCGCCGGGTCGCTGCATGGTGCGCGTGGTGTCGGACAGCTCCGGCATTTCCCAGTCGGCGGCGGTGATCGTCTCGGACGAGGGCGATTTCCTGTTCCGCCGCTGCATGGTGGAGGAGATCCTCCAGGGGCTCGGCCCCATGAACGACGACCCGTCGCTCTCCCACTCGGTCTTCAACGACAAGTCCCGGCACAGCCGCTTCACGTCCTTCGACCGGATGCTGCTGAACATGCTGTATGATTCGCGCATCAAGCCGGGGATGCGGCCCGACGTGGTGCGCCCCATGCTGCCCTCGATCGTGCGCACCGTGCGTCCGCTGGTGCATTAGACCGCTTCCCGCGCGCCCGTTCACGCTTTCTTCACCAGCTTTGGAAACCGCGCGCTAACCACGCGACCAGATTCCCTCGTCCCGGGCGGAAGGGTTTACGAAATCCTGCCGGAGCCTGCCTAGGCTCTTCCTTCGCGTCCATCTTTCGTCAACCGGGGAGGGATGCGTGTCAGTCCCGTTCGACGAAACAGGTTGCGAGTACGTCGATGCGAAAAAGAGCGTTTCTTGTCCTCGCGCTGGCCGCCGGTCTGGCGGGCGCGATCACTCCGGCTTCCGCCGGCAGCCGCGGCGCCGGAGCGCCGCCGCTTATGTTGTCCCCCGATCTGACCGAGCCCTGGGTGCTCCAGCTTCGGCCCGAGCGTCGTGCGGTGCGTCCGCAGGTGTCCCAGCGTCCGCTGCTGCAGCCGCGCACGCAGACCCGGCGGCAGGCCGTCTATGCCACGACGCCGCGCCTTGCCGCGCCGGGCAAGCCCCGTCGCCAGAGCGTGGCGCGGCGGATCGATCCGCGTTTCCTGCCGACCACCGTTTCCTGGAACGGCGGCGAGAGGCCCGGCACGATCGTCATCGATACCAACGCCCGCTATCTCTATCTGGTGGAGAAGAACGGCTTTGCCCGCCGCTACGGCGTCGGCGTGGGCCGTCCCGGCTTCGAGTGGGCCGGCACCCACAAGGTCACGCGCAAGGCGGAGTGGCCGGACTGGCGTCCGCCGGCGGAGATGCGCAAGCGTCAGCCGGGTCTGCCGGCGTTCATGCCCGGCGGTCCGAAGAACCCGCTCGGCGCGCGCGCGCTCTACCTCGGGTCGACGCTCTACCGCATTCACGGTTCCAACGAGCCCTGGACCATCGGCAAGGCGGTTTCCTCGGGCTGCATCCGGATGCGCAACGAGGACGTGATCGATCTCTACGGCCGCGTCGGCGTGGGCACCTCGGTGCGCGTCATCTGACGACCCGCCGAGCGATGGTGTGAAAGAACGAAAGCCCCCGCGCCGGTCAGGTGCGGGGGCTTTTTTCGTGGTCTTGTGCGGCCTGCCGCCTGTCGCGTCACGCCGCTCCGGCGTGGCGTTCCGAAAGGGCGGAGGGCATGGGGCCGCCGTAGGCCCAGTCGAGAAGCTCGGCCGTATGCACGATCGGCAGGTCCGTGCCGCCGCCGATCTGCGTCATGCAGCCGATGTTGCCGGTGGCGATCAGGTCGGGGGTCGTCTTCTCGATGTTGGCGACCTTGCGGTCGCGCAGGCGCTTTGCCAGCTCCGGCTGCAGGATGTTGTAGGTGCCCGCCGATCCGCAGCACAGGTGCCCCTCGGGCACGTCGCGCACGGTGAAGCCGGCCGCCGTGAGGAGCTGCTTGGGCAGGGTCGTGATCTTCTGTCCGTGCTGCATGGAGCAGGCCGAGTGATAGGCGACCGTCAGCTCCGGGCGCACCGCCGGCTCGCCGAGGTCGAGTGTCGCCAGGTATTCCGTCACGTCCTTGGCGAGGCCCGAGACCCGGGCGGCCTTGTCCGCATAGGCCGGATCCTCGCGCAGCATGAAGCCATAGTCCTTGATCGTCGTGCCGCAGCCCGAGGCGGTGATGAGGATGGCGTCGAGACCCTTGGTCTCGATCTCGCGCGTCCACACGTCCACGTTCCGCTTGGCGTCGGCAAGCGCATCCGCCTCGCGGCCCATGTGGTGCACCAGCGCGCCGCAGCAGCCTTCGCCCTTAGGCAGCACCACCTCGATGCCGAGGCGCGTGAGCAGCGCGATGGTCGCATCGTTGATGCCGGGCTTGAGCACCGGCTGGGCGCAGCCCGAAAGCAGCGCCACGCGGCCCGTTGTCGTGCCGCTATCGGGCGCATGGGTCGCCGGCGCGGCGTAGCGCGCACGCTCGGGCGCGCGGGTGGGCGCAAGCGAGAGCATGGCGCCGAGCGGCTTCAGCGGGCCGCCGATCGCCTTGAACAGCGGCGCGAGCGGCCGGGCGTAGAAGGCCGCCATGAGGGAGGCGCGGAAGCGCGCCGGCCTGGGAAGCACGAAGGCCAGCAGTCTGCGGGTCAGCCGGTCGGCGAGGGGGCGCTTGTAGGTCTCCTCGATATGGGCGCGCGCATGATCGACCAGATGCATGTAGTGCACGCCGGAGGGGCAGGTGGTCATGCAGGACAGGCAGGACAGGCAGCGGTCGATGTGCTTGACCGTGCGCGCGTCCGCCGGCCGGTCGTTCTCGAGCATGTCCTTGATGAGGTAGATGCGCCCGCGCGGGCTGTCGAGTTCGTCGCCAAGCAGCGCGAACGTCGGGCAGGTGGCCGTGCAGAAGCCGCAATGCACGCATTTGCGCAGGATCGACTCGGCCTCGGCCACATTCGGGTCGGCAAGCTGATGGATCGAGAAATTGGTCTGCATCGGCTCAGGCTCCCATCCGGCCCGGATTGAGGATCCCCTTGGGGTCGAACTGCGCCTTGATGCGCGCGTTGAGGGCCGCAAGGGGCGCGGGCTGGGGGTGGAACACCGGCACCGAGGCACGCATGGGCGCCGGTGCGCGCACCAGCGTGGCGTGACCGCCGCCCGCCGCCGTCACCGCCGCACGCACCTCGTCGGCACGCGGGTCATCGCCCTCGACCGCCAGCCAGACGAGCCCGCCCGACCAGTCGTAATAGACCTCGCCCGCAAGCGTTTCGCGGAGCGTCTCCACGAAACGGGCGCCGGCGGCGGGCGCCACCGAGACGCGCCAGACCAGGCCCGATGTGCCGGTAAAGGGAAGCACGTCCCGCACCGCCTGCCACAGCGCGCGCGAGGCGTCGACGTCAAGCCGCGTGATCCGCCCGGCACCGCCGAGCCGCTTTTCCAGCAGCGCGAAACGATAGTCGACGGACGGGCCGAAGCCTTCGAGGCGCAACAGGGTTGCCGGGCCGGACAGTGCGTGTCCCTCAGCCGCCAGCCGTGCGGCGACGGGGTCCGGCAGGTGAGCAGCGGCGGAAACCTCCGCCGACGACCCCATGGCCGAACACATGGCCTCCACGGCGGCGGCATCGCCGAGGCCGGAAACGACCAGCGTCGCTTCGGTTTCCGCGCGCGGCTGCACCTTGAGCGTGATGCGCGTGGAGACGGCGAGCGTGCCCCAGGAGCCCGTGAGCGCGCGCGGCAGGTCGTAGCCGGTGACGTTCTTCACCACGCGTCCGCCGGACTTGAAGATCTCGCCGCGTCCCGACACCGCCTCGAGCCCGAGAATATGGTCGCGCGCGGCGCCGAACTTCAGCCGCTTGGAGCCCGCGAAATTGGCGGCGACCACGCCGCCGACGGTGCCTTCTCCCGCCGGCTGGCCGAGCAGCGGCCCGTAGTCGATGGGGTCGAAGGCGAGTTCCTGGTTCTTGTCCGCAAGGGTTGCCTCGATCTCGGCCATCGGCGTTCCCGCAAGCGCGGTCATCACCAGTTCGGCCGGCTCGTAGAGCTCGATGCCGGACAGGCCGGAGAGATCCAGCACATGCGCGGCCTGCACGGGGCGTCCGAGAGCGCGCCTGGAGCCGGTGCCCAGGATCTCGAGAGGTTGGTCTTCTGCCATGGCCCAGAGCACGGCGTCGCGTGCCTCCTCGGGGTGGCGGGGCTTGAAGGTGTCGGCCATCGTGATCGGCGTGTCCTGCTGATGCGAGGGTCAGAAGCGCGGAATGTCGGGAAAGGGAAGCTGCCCCTTGTGGACGTGCATGCGTCCGAGCTCGGCGCAGCGGTGCAGCACCGGAAACACCTTGCCCGGATTGAGGAGCTGCGCCGGATCGAAGGCGCATTTCACCCGCTGCTGCTGCTTGAGGTCGTCCTCGGAGAACATCTCCGGCATGAGGTCGCGCTTCTCGATGCCGACCCCGTGCTCGCCGGTCAGCACGCCGCCGAACTCGACGCAAAGCCGCAGGATGTCCGCGCCGAAGGCTTCCGCGGCCTCCAGCTCGCCGGGCTTGTTGGCGTCGTAGAGGATGAGCGGATGCAGGTTGCCGTCACCGGCGTGGAAGACGTTGGCGCAGCGCAGTCCGTGCTTCTCGCCCAGTTCGCGCATCCGCGTGAGCACCTGCGGCAGCGCCTTGCGCGGGATCGTTCCGTCCATGCACAGGTAGTCGGGAGAGATGCGTCCCACCGCCGGGAAGGCAGCCTTGCGGCCGGCCCAGAAGTTTAGCCGCTCCTCCTCGCTGGTGGAGACGCGCACCGACGTCGCCTTGTTGTCGGCGGCGATGGCCTCGATGCTCGCGAGCAGGTGGTCGACCTCCGCCTCCGGTCCGTCCAATTCGACGATGAGCAGCGCGCCGGCCTCGCGCGGATAGCCCGCGTTGACGAAGTCCTCGGCCGCGTTGATGGCCAGTTCGTCCATCATCTCCATGCCGCCGGGAATGATGCCGGCGCCGATGATGTCGGCAACGCAGCGCCCGCCATCCTCGCTGGTGGGAAAGCCGATCAGCGCCGCGCGTGCCGTTTCCGGCTTCTGCAGCATGCGCACGGTCACCTCGGTGACGACCCCCAGAAGCCCTTCCGATCCGGTCATGAGCGCCAGCAGGTCGTAGCCCTCGCTGTCGAGGTGCTTGCCGCCCAGCCGGATGACCTCGCCCGTGACGAGCACCATCTCCAGGCCCAGCACGTTGTTGGTTGTGAGACCGTATTTCAGGCAGTGCACGCCGCCGGAGTTCTCGGCGATGTTGCCGCCGATCGAACAGGCGATCTGGGACGAGGGATCGGGCGCGTAATAGAAGCCCAGATGCTCCACGGCGCGGGTGATGCCGAGGTTGGTGACGCCGGGCTGCACCACCGCCGCGCGGTTGGCCACGTCGATGTCGAGCACCTGGTTGAACTTCATCATCGACAGCAGCACGCCGTCGCCAACGGGCAGCGCTCCGCCGGACAGCGAGGTTCCGGCGCCGCGCGGAACCACCTTCACCTCGTTCTCGTGGCAATAGCGCAGCACCTTCGAGACCTGCTCCACCGTTTCGGGCAGCACGACCACGAGCGGGAGCTGGCGATAGGCGGTGAGCGCATCCGTCTCGTAGGCGCGCATCTCGACCTCGGTGTCGATCACGCCCTCGCCCGGCACGATGGCCCTGAGCGCCTTGACGATGTCGGCGCGCCGCGCGATCACGTCCGCGTCCGGCGCGGGCATGGCGATGCCTGTCATGGCAGGTTCCTCCCTCCGCGCGGCACCCTGCCGGGCGGCGCGATCCTGAAAGCTACGTCATCCAGTCTGGCAGGGGATGCGTATCGGTAAAATAGTCTAAAGTGGACAAGAATAAACTCCGGGACGTTGAAAATGAGCAGCTTTACCGACATGGAGATTTTCGCCCGCGTGGTCGGGGCCGGCAGCATGTCGGCCGCCGGGCGCGAGATGGGGCTGTCTCCCGCCGTCGTCTCCAAGCGCCTGCGCCGCCTCGAGGACAGGCTCGGCACGCGCCTTCTCCAGCGCACGACCCGCCAGCTCGCGCTGACCGAGGCGGGGCAGGGCTACTACGAGCGCGTCGTTGCGATTCTCGCTTCGGTCGAGGAGGCGGAGGCGTTCGTCTCGCGGCGTTCGGCGGTCGCGCGCGGCACGCTCAAGGTCAGCGCCCCCACGTCCTTCGGCCGGATGCACATCGCGCCGCACCTGTCGTCGTTCCTTGAGGCCCACCCCGAGCTTGCCTGCAATCTGGACCTGACCGACGCGTTGGTCGACATCGTCGGCGAGGGCTACGACCTGGCGATCCGCATCGCGGAGCTGGAGGATTCGAGCCTCGTCGCGCGCCGTCTCGCGCCCGTGCACCGTGTCCTGTGCGCGGCCCCCTCCTATCTGGAGCGCGCCGGCGCGCCGGGCTCCATCGCGGATCTCGAGACGAACCATGTCTGCCTGTCCACCACCCAGCAGGAGGTGTGGCGGCTGGAGGGGCCCGATGGCGTGCGGCTCGTGCGCACGGGCGGACCGATCCGCACCAACTCCAGCGAGGTGGTGCGCGAGGCGGTCCTGTCCGGGCTCGGCATCGCGCTGCGGTCCACCTGGGACGTGGGGCCGGAGCTGCGCGCCGGCAAGCTGGCGCTGGTGCTTCCCGACTACCGCGCCTCCAAGGATGTCGGCCTGTTCGCGGTCTATCCCAGCCGCCGGTTCCTGCCCGCCAAGGTGCGGGTCCTGATCGACTTCCTGGCCGATCTCTACGGGCCGTCCCCCTATTGGGACGAGGGGCTCGACGCGAACCTTCTGGGCGCGGGAGGGCGGGCGGCCGCGACGTGAGCGACACGTGCGGTCCTGCGACAAAGTGCCATCTCGGGGTGACGCCGCGCATCAACGTGTTAGTGTCCGGGATTGCGAAACAAGGTGGCGACGAGCGGCCACCGGGAGAGCCCAGGACATCGGGAGACAGAATGATGAATCGAGTGATGATGCTGGTCGGCGCCGCCGCCGTTGCGCTCACCGCGGGCCAGGCGATGGCCGACGGCGACGCGGCCAAGGGCGAGAAGGTCTTCAGGAAGTGCGCCGCCTGCCACGCCGTCGGAGAGGGCGCGAAGAACAAGGTCGGGCCCGAGCTCAACGGGATCGTCGGCCGCAAGGTCGCCAGCGTTGAGGACTACAAGTACTCCAAGGCGATGACGTCGTTCGGCGAGGAACACCCGGAGTGGACCGACGAACTGCTGCATTCCTATCTGGAGAAGCCGCGCAATGTCGTGAAGGGCACCAAGATGGCCTTCGCCGGCCTGCGCAAGGAGTCCGAGCGCGACGACGTGATCGCCTATCTCGAGCAGTTCAACGCGGACGGCACCGCGAAGTGACGCAAGGGACACGCGCGGCCCCCGGCCGTCGTGTCCCGTCATGGTTTGCAGGCCGGGCCTCGTGCCCGGCCTTTTCGTTCCCGGAGAGGGGCTTGCTCAGCCTTCGCCGTCCGCCTCGCCGTGATGCCTGCGGATGCGGCGGACCGTGAGGAAGACGACGACGAGCACCACCGGCACGGCAAGGGCGGTCAGCGTTTCCGGTCCCGGAAGGAGGCCCTTCAGCGGCCCCGCCTTCGCGCCCTTGGCCAGATAGGCGATCAGCCCCACGACATAGTAGCTCACGGCGGCGACGGAGAGCCCCTCCACCGTCTGCTGCAGCCGCAGTTGCAGCCGCGCGCGTCGGTTCATGGCTTCAAGCTGCCCGCGTGCCTGTTCCTGCAGCTCCACGTCCACGCGCGTCCTGAGCAGCGTCGCGGCCCGGGCCAGCTTGCGTGACAGGTTCGCCTGGCGTTCCTCCAGCGTCTCGCAGGTGCGCATGGCCGGCGCGAGACGGCGGGAGAGGAACTGGGTGAAGGTGAAGTGGCCCTGGCGCGAGGTCTCGCCGATGGTCTCCAGCCGCTGGCGCACGATCTGGTAGTAGGCGCGGCTGGCGCCGAAACGGTAGGCGCTCCGGGCAGCGCCCGCTTCCAGGTCGCCGGCGAGGCGGGTCAGGTCGGTCAGCAGCGCGCGGTTTGCCTCCAGCCCCTCGCTCTGGCGCATCCGTTCGGTGAGCGAGAGGAGCGTGGCCTCGATGCTCGAAACGCTGGGCGATTGCCGGTTCGCCTCGGCCAGGCCGAGCATGGCGAAGGTGCGGTAGGTTTCCAGTTCCAGCAGCCGTTGCACCAGTGCGCCCGCCTGGACATCGGTGAGGTCGCGCGCGCCAACCAGCAGGCGCGTGAGCCCGTCCCGGTCCTGGCGGAAATCCGTCGCGATGGTCGCGGCCCCCCTGTCGACGTCCGAGGCGGAGAGGCTGGTGCCGTCGAACGCGGCCAGGCGCTCGGCGAAGGCCGGCGTGTCGGCATCCACGAAATCGAGCCGCGCTGCGACGAGCAGCGGCCCGGCGGCGCGAAAGCCGGCGCCGAAGGGATGGTCCGGCGGCGGCGCGTCACGCGGTGCGGTCGGGTCCAGCGGGCCGTCCCAAGTGTAGGTGACGAACTCGCCGTGGCGCTCGCGCTGGAGCACCGTGTCGCCGATGCGGACCATGTGGTGCCGCGACGCGGGTTCGGGGCCGGCCGCCCCGCTGGCCCGGCAGTGACCGGCGAACCACTGCCGGTCGGCTTCCGCGCCGGCGTCATCCACCTGGAAGCCGTAGCGCAGGAAGGTTCGCGTGCTGGTGACAGGGTGGAACGGACGCGCGTGGATCTCGCCGAGCACGAGGTCGCGCGCGGGATGAGGCGCGAAGGCCGGCATGGCCGTCGCCCGCGGCCCGGGCCGCTCCTGTCTGCCGGACCGCTCCCCGCCGTCCTCGTCCTGTGTCATCGATGCGCGCCTTCGTGCCGTTGCGTCTGCGTGGTGAAAGCTTCGGCCAGCCAAGGGGCTCTTGGCAATCCTCGCGAGGCGCCTGCGACCGGTCGCCGCGCGCGGTGCGCGGCGGCCGGGTAGGCTCACTCCCTAGTTCAGCAGCACCTGCGGCAGCCACAGCACGATGCCGGGGAACAGGATGCAAAGCGCCAGTCCGATGAGCTGCAGGATCACGAAGGGGATGATGCCCTTGTAGATGTGCTGGATCGTGACGCCGGGAGGCGCGACGCCCTTCATGTAGAACAGCGCGAAGCCGAAGGGCGGTGTCAGGAACGAGGTCTGCAGGTTTGTCGAGACCAGGATCGTGAACCAGATCAGCGCCACTTCGCCGACACCCTCGAAGCCGGCCAGATGGGTGCCGAAGTCGAGGCCGGACACGATCGGTCCGAACACCGGCAGCACGATCAGCGTGATCTCCACCCAGTCGAAGAAGAAGCCGAGGAAGAAGATCATGCCCATCAGCACGAACAGGATGCCCCAGGGCCCCACGCCCGCCCAGGCGATGAACTCGTCGATGAGCGTCTCGCCGCCGAGCCAGCGGAACACCAGCGAGAAGCAGGTTGCGCCGAGGAAGATGCCGAACAGCATCGCCGAGGTCAGCGCGGAGCGATGACACACGTCCTGCATCACCTTGAAGGTGAGCTGCCGGTTGAGGACGGCAAGCAGGGTCGCGCCGAGCGCGCCCACGCCAGCGGCCTCGGTCGGTGTCGCCACGCCGGCGAAGATCGAGCCGAGCACGATGACGATCAGAAACACCGGCGGCACGAAGCTCTTGAAGATCATCGTCCAGAACTCGCCCTGGTTGGTGGGGCCGATGTCGTCGGGCAGCGGCGGGGCGAGATGCGGCTTCAGCCGGCACAGCACGATGATGTAGAGCGCGTAGAGCCCCGCGAGCAGCAGGCCCGGCAGGATCGCGGCGATGAACACCGTGCCGACCGGGATCGACATCAGGTCCGACATGATCACCAGCATGATCGACGGCGGGATGAGGATGCCGAGCGTTCCCGAGGAGGCGATGGTGCCGGTCGCCAGCGGAATGTTGTAGTTGCGCTCCAGCATCACCGGCAGGGCGAGCAGGGTGATCATCACCACGGATGCGCCGATGATGCCCGTGGTGGCGGCCATGATCGTGCCCATCAGCGTGACGGACAGCGCCAGGCCGCCGGGCACGCGCCGGGTGAGCACCTGCAGGCAGTGCAGCAGGTCCTTCGCCACGCCGGATTTCTCCAGCATCGTTCCCATGAAGATGAACATGGGGATCGCGACGAGCACCGGATTTTCCATGGTGCCGCCGAAGATGCGGTTGGGAATGATGACCAGCCGGGCGACGTTGAAGGCGCCCAGTTCCTGGGCGAGGAAGGCGAAGCCGAGGCCGACGCCGCCGAGAATGAAGGCGACGGGAAAGCCGGAAAACAGCAGCAGCGCGAGCGCCACGAACATGAAGACCGGGAGCAGTTCGACGAATGTCATGAGGCGGGGTCTCCGGTCAGTCCGTGATCGGGCCGGTGGATTTCACGTCGTCCGGCAGGTCGGCGTGATGGGTTCCGGCATAGTCGCCCGCTTCCTCGCGCAGGTAGCTCGGGCCGAACAGGAACGCGAGGCAGCGCAGCGCGGCCGAAACGCCGGCGGCGAACAGCAACGCGAAGCCGAAGGGAAGCATGGCCTTGATGATCCAGCGGTGGGACAGGCCCGTCTGGGCCGCCGAAACCTCGTTGAGGGAGTAGGACTTGGAGGAGAACACCCAGCCGAACTCGACGATCAGGTAGCAGTAGGTCAGCAGGAACAGCACGATGCCCGCCAGTTCCGTCCAGACCCGGCCGCGCCGGCTCATGCGGTCGCGCACCAGTTCGATGCGCACATGCGCGTCCTTGCGGTAGGCAAAGCCCAGGCACAGCAGGAACAGCGTCGCATGCAGGTGCCACTCGAGCTCCTGCAGCTTGGTGCTGTCGATGTAGAAGGGCGTGTCGATGAGGCCGGTGTCGTAGTTGAGCCACTGGCGCTGGCTGACGTCGTAGAAGATAGCGACCATCATCGGCACGAAGAGCCAGGAGGCGAGCTTGCCGACACCGTTGACGACACGGTCGATGTCGTCGGAAGCCCCCAGCATCGTCTCGAACGATCGCGGTGCGCGGCTGCGCAGGATCGCCAGCGTCAGTCCGAGCACCAGAAGCGCGCCGATCAGGCCCGACAGGCCGTCGTAGATCTTGAAGAAGCGTCGGGGATTGGCGCCGTTCATCTCGATCACGGCGCTCATGCCGTCGGGCAGGACCGCGAAGACGAAGGCGCAGAACACCATGCCGAAGATGGCAAGCGAGAGCCGTCCGCCAAGGAAACCGCCGACGACGCAGAGCGCGAAGCCGGCGAGGCAAAGCACGTAGCCGGGAATGCCCGGGCCGATGATGCCCAGGGCCGCGAGTGCGATGCCGAACACGCAAAGCAGGGTTGACATGAAAAATGGATCTCCGCCGCCGGTCGCGCTCCCCCGTGCCGTGGAGGGGGCGCTCCGGGTCCCGGCCGTTCTGCGGCCCGGGACCGGGAAGGAAAGGCCCGCGCGGCCTTGTCCGGCCGCGCGGGAGACGTTTCCGTCACATGCCCGGGATCAGCGCAGGTAGCCGAGCTCGGACCAGGTCTTGTAGTTCTCGCGGAACGTGGACAGCGATTCCCAGACCTTGGCGAAGTTCGGGTTCGCGGCCTTCTCCTCTTCCACGACCTCGAGCCACGCGGTGCGGAGCTGGTCGAGGATCGCCGGGTCCCAGGACTTGATGTTGACGCCGTTCTTCTCCAGCTCGGCGAGCGCGGCCGGCTGGATCGCCTCGCCCTCGGCGATGCCGTAGGTGATGTTGGCGTCGCACACCGTCTCGAAGATCGCCTTGGTCTGGTCGTCGAGCGCGTCCCACTCGTCCCTGTTCAGCATCAGCTCGAAGATGGTCGACTGCTGGTGCCAGCCGGGGAAGTAGTAGTATTTCGCCACCTGGTAGAAGCCGAGCTTGAGGTCGATGGCGGGCATGGAGAACTCGGTCGCGTCGATCGTGCCGAGCTCCAGCGCCGGGAAGATGTCGCCGCCGGCGAGAAGCTGCGTCGAGACGCCGAGCTTCTGCATGACCTTCGCGCCAAGGCCGAAGAAGCGCATCTTCAGGCCCTTGAGGTCATCGGCGGAGTTGATCTCCTTGCGGAACCAGCCGGAGGCTTCCGGCGCGATGACCGCGCAGGGCAGCGACTTGATGCCATAGGCGGAATAGACCTCGTCGAAGAGCTCGTTGCCGCCGCCGAACTTCATCCATGCGATGTACTCGGACGCGCGCGGACCGAAGGGAACCGCCGCGAACAGCGCCAGCGAGGTGTCCTTGCCGGTCCAGTAGCCCGGCGTCGACCAGGCCGCCTGGACGGCGCCGGAGGCGACCGCGTCGAAGGCCTCGAGAGCGGGCACGATGGCGCCCGGTTCCTGGAACTTGAGGTTGATTTCTCCACCGGAAACGGCGTTCAGACGCTCCGAAAGGACCTTGCCGAGCGTGCCGAGCTGGGTCAGCGTACCCGGATAGGTTGACTGCATGTCCCAGTCGATCTGATCGAGCGCATTCGCGGAGCCGGCCACGCCGACGACGAGAGACGCCGCGATGGCGACGGACGAAAGCAATGATTTCACGTGGATTCCTCCCAGATAGAGACGTCATCCGGGTCGTTGCCGACCAGGCGACACCTGCCGTGGCGCTCCTTTCGCCGTCGGCAGTCTCTCCTTCCAAAGGGCACCGCTCCCGGCGGTGCCGGCCCCTCTACACCGTGGCGCGCGCCGCTTTTTGCTTCCGTGCGCCCCTGCAGTCCCGATTGCCCGGCGGTGCCGTTTCAGGGGCCTCTCCCAAGGCGCCTTTGCATCGTCCGGATCTTTCGGGCAGGGGGCACGCAACGTCGCGCCCGGCCGCTTGTGGCGGTGCGTGGCCTGCCTCCCAAACAGGTCACCTGCCGCACAGACTGGATAACAATATTGACCACTTGACGCAATAACCAAGGCGAAATGCCTTCGGGAACTCTCGGGAAGGGGGTTGTTTTTCCTAGTACAAAAGTATGATATCGCGTGTTCGGGAGGGTATTTGTATGATTTTTAGAAAGATCCGGCACAACCGGACGTCGGACGCCGTCATCGGGCAGCTGGAGAGGCTGATCCTGCATGGTGTCCTGCGTCCGGGAGACAGGCTTCCCGCGGAGCGGGAGCTTGCGGGCATGGTCGACGTGTCGCGCCCGATCCTGCGCGAGGCGCTGAAGGAACTGGAGGACCGGAACCTCATCTACTCGCGCCATGGTGGTGGAACCTTCGTGGCCGATGTGATCGGTCCGGTTTTTTCACCCGCGACGGCGGAACTGTTTCGCAGGCACCCTCCCGCGATCGCCGATTACCTGGAATACCGCCGCGAGATCGAACGGCTGACGGCACGTCTCGCCGCCGAACGGGCGACGGATGCGGACCGGCACATCATCACCACCGTTTTCACGGCCATGCGCGCGGCCCATGACGCAGGGGACACGGAGCGTGAGGTGGACCTGGATGTCGAGTTTCATCAGGCTATTGGCGAGGCGGCGCACAACATCGTCTTGCTGCACACGCTGCGCTCCTGCTACCGTCTGCTCGTCGATGACGTGTTCTACAATCGGGCGGCGTTCTATCGCTATTCCGGCTCCAGCGAGAAGATCTTCGGTCAGCATCAGGTGATCTTCGATGCCGTGATGCGGGGGGATGCCGATGCGGCCGGAGCCGCCGCCATGGCCCATATGGATTTTGTCGGACAGGTCGTGCACGAGGTGGTGCGCGCGGGCGACCGGGATGTGGTCTCCGCGCTTCGTCTCGAGCAGAGACAGGCCGGAGCGCGCCGCGAGGCGGCTCCGGGGACGGGCCGGGTCGAGGGAGACCGGACCGCCGGTGTCGAGGAGGGCGGCGAGGGCCGCAAGCGCCGTTCCGCGCGGCGAGTGAGGGAGGACGAGGAATCGTCATGAGTGAGAATGCGCCCGCAAGGGCTTCCGGGGGGCAGGGCACAGCGCCTCTCCGGGTCGGACTTTTCGTCACCTGTCTCGTCGACCTGTTTCGCCCCAGCGTGGGATTTGCCGCGGTCAAGCTGATGGAAGACGCCGGCTGCACCGTGGAGGTGCCGGCCGCGCAGACCTGTTGCGGCCAGCCCGCCTTCAATTCCGGCGACCGGACCGATGCCCGCGCCATCGCCGAGCAGGTGATACGGGCCTTCGAGGGCTACGACTATGTCGTCGCCCCGTCCGGCTCCTGCGCCGGGATGCTGAAGAAGCACTATCCGGAGCTTTTCGCCGGCGACGAGGCGGCGCTTGCGCGGGCCGAGGCCTTCGCGGGCCGGGTGCACGAACTGGTCAGCTTCCTGACCGACGTGCTTGGCGTGACCGGTGTCGAGGCCGCGTTCTCCGGCAAGGTTACCTATCACGACAGTTGCTCGGGCCTGCGCGAGCTCGGCATCCAGGCCCAGCCGCGCAAGCTGCTCGCCTCGGTGGAGGGACTGGAGCTCGCCGAGATGCGGGATCCCGACGTGTGCTGCGGCTTCGGCGGCACCTTCTGCGTCAAGTATCCCGACATTTCCGACAAGATCGTCACCGAGAAGACCGCCGACATTGCCGGAACCGGTGCCGACCTGCTGCTGGCGGGCGACCTCGGCTGCCTGATGAACATGGCCGGAAAGCTCAAGCGCGAGGGCAAGGCGATAGAGGTCCGCCATGTCGCCGAGGTGCTGGCGGGCATGACCGACCAGCCGGCCATCGGCGAACGGCGCCGCTAGGCGTCGGGGAGGGAGAGAGCCTTGCAGATCACATCACCCCGGTTCAAGAGCAACGCCCGCGAGGCGCTTGACGATCCCGCGCTCCAGCGCGCGCTCGGCAACGTGCGCTCCGGCTTCATCGGCAAGCGCGCCAAGGCGGCCGCCGCGCTGCCCGAGTTCGACGCGCTGCGCGACAATGCCCGCGACATCAAGAACCACGTGCTCGCGCACCTGGATCTCTATCTGGAAGCCTATTCGGAGAAGGTCGAGGCGGCCGGCGGCCATGTCCATTTCGCGCGCGACGCGGAAGAGGCGCGCAACATCATCCTCGGCATCTGCCGCGACACCAACGCGCGCACGGTGACCAAGGGCAAGTCGATGATCACCGAGGAGATCGGGCTCAACGCCTTCCTCGAGGAGCATTCGGTGGCACCGGTCGAGACGGACCTCGGCGAATACATCATCCAGCTTCGCGGCGAGCATCCGAGCCACATCATCGCGCCGGCCGTGCACGTCAACAAGGATCAGGTTGAGGCGGATTTCCGCCGCGCCCACACCCATCTCGATCCCCAGCGCAACCTCGAGGAGCCGACCACGCTGCTCGCGGAGGCGCGCGGCGTGCTGCGCGAGAAATACTTCCAGGCGGATCTCGGGATCACGGGCGCCAATTTCCTCGTCGCGGAGACGGGAAGCTCGGTGATCGTGACCAACGAGGGTAACGGCGATCTCACCCAGATCCTGCCGAAGACCCATGTGGTGGTCGCCTCGATCGAGAAGATCGTGCCCACGCTCGAGGACCTGTCGCAGATCCTGCGCGTGCTGGCCCGCTCGGCCACGGGGCAGGACATGTCGGTCTATACCACCGTCTCCACCGGGCCGCGCCGGGAGGAGGATCCGGACGGGCCGGAGAACTACCACGTGGTGCTGCTCGACAACGGCCGTTCGTCCATGCTCGGCACCGAGTTCGAGGAGATGCTGCGCTGCATCCGCTGCGGTGCCTGCATGAACCACTGTCCGGTCTATCACGCGGTCGGCGGCCACGCGTACGGCTGGGTCTATCCCGGGCCCATGGGCGCGGTGCTGACACCGTCGCTCGTCGGCGTCGACCAGTCCGGGCACCTGCCCAATGCCTCCACGTTCTGCGGGCGTTGCGAGAGCGTGTGTCCCATGCATATCCCGCTGCCGAAGATGATGCGCCACTGGCGCGAGCGGGAGTTCTCGCGAAACCTCAATCCGGCGACGGCGCGCTACGGGCTGGCGCTGTGGGCCTGGTTCGCCCGACGCCCCGCGCTCTACCGGCGCGCGGCCGGGCTCGCGGCCGGCGTGCTTGGCTGGCTCGGGCGCGGACGCGGCCGCTTCGCCTCGCTGCCGCTTGCCGGCGGCTGGACGAAACACCGGGACCTTCCGGCTCCCGAAGGCGGCACCTTCCAGGCGCAGTGGGCGAGACGCCAGGCCCAAGCGGCCGCGGGGAGGGGATGATGAGCGACGCAAGAACGGCAATCCTGGCGCGGATGCGCGCCTCCATGGGCCGCAAGGCGGATGACGCGGAACGCCGTGCCGCCGTGGCGGAACGTCTGGGCGCGAGCCCGCGCGGGCTGATCCCCGCGCGCGGGCGCCTCGATCCGAAGGAGCGTCTCGATCTCTTCTGCCGCATGGCGGAAGGCGTGCAGGCAAGCGTCGCGCGCGTGTCGTCGGCCTCCGACATTCCCCATGCGGTCGCCGATTACCTCAAGGAGAAGAACCTTCCCGCGCGCATCCGTTTCGGCGAGGACCAACTGCTCGCCGGCCTGCCGTGGGATCGCGAGAGGCACGTGGAGGTCCTGCGCGGTCGCGCGGTGAACGAGGATTTCGCGACGCTGTCCCATGCGCTGGGCGGCGTTGCGGAAACGGGCACCTTGATGCTGACCTCGGGGCCGGACAATCCCACCACGCTGAACTTCCTGCCCGAGCATCACATCGTGGTGCTGGAGGCCTCGGACGTCGCCGGCGACTACGAGAGCCTGTGGGACCGTGTCCGCGCCCGCTTCGGCAAGGGTGTGATGCCGCGCACGGTGAACATGATCACCGGCCCGTCTCGCTCCGCCGACATCGAGCAGACGCTGCTGCTCGGCGCTCACGGGCCGCGCGCCCTGCACATCATCGTGGTGGGCTCGCCGGAGACCGGCACGGCCTGAGCGGGTTGGCATGGATTGAGTTGAGGAAAAGGCCCGGTCGGGATCCCCGGCCGGGCCTTTTCGTGTCTGGAAGACCTGTCCGCCTTACCTGTTGAGGCGCAACCGGGTGATCTCGTCGGCGATACGCTTGAACGCGTCGACCAGATCCGAGTTCGAGCGGGCGTCGAAGGCCATGGCAGCCTTGGACGCGCAGTTCCGCATCATGTTGACGGTGTTCTGGTCGGAGATCTGGAAGGCGATGGTGTAGACCTGAACGCCGTCAGCCTTCGCGTTGGTGCAGGTGGTCGCCAGTCGCGAGTCCATCGTGTTGGCGATCGACCAGGACGAATTGATGCCGGGCCCGAGACGCTCCTCCGCGCCGTAGCCATAGGCTTCCGGTTCGGTGTTCATGAACCAGCGGTAGCGGCTGCCATAGGTGTTCTGGCCGTCCGTCATGACGATGAGGATGCGAACGTGCTCGCCGTCCTCATTGTCCTCCTCCGTGCGCGCGGAGTTGAACGGCGCGCCCTTGGACAGGAGCCGCCAGCCCCACACGGCGCCCATGTGGATGTTGGTGTTGCCGTCGGCGCGCAGGTTCCGGATCGCCTGCAGCACGGTCGACTTGTTCTCGGTGAGTTCGGTCAGCGGCTCGGTGCGGCAGTTGTAGTTCGGCCCCTTCTGCCATGTGGTGCCGAAGTTCTGCGGCTGGTTCTTGTACTTGCAAAGCCGCTTCTGGGCGTATTCCCAGCGGTCCATGCCCTTGGACGAGTAGACGTATTTGGCGTCGCGCGTGCAGGCGCCCTTGTCGTCGTTGAGATAGGAATTGTAGACGTCATCGTACCACTTCTTGTTCTGGCTGTCCGGTTCGTCGGGCGAGAACTGCGGCACGAAGAGCGTGGCCGGGTTGCCGGTTCCAGGCGGTGTATTGGTCACGTCATAGGGCGAGGGCCTCGCCTCGACACAGCCGCGCCAGTCCGTGCCACGGAGCTGCTTGAACAGGGTGAAGCGGCTCGGGCGGCCGTTGGTCATATAGCGGGAATCGAACTCCTTCGGATCGGGTGTCCCGTCCGCGCGGACCTCGAAGTTCTTCCAGTGGATCGGTGAGAGCCCCTCCTGGTCCATCCAGGCCGCGCCCGACTTGTCCGAGCCGACGTTGACGAAGGACGTGAAGGGGACGAGCCCGATCTTCACCCGGTCCTTCTTGTCGCTGACCTGGTTGACCTCGAGCAGCGTTTCGGCGAGATCCTTCGCCGCGTTCTTGAGTGTCGTCAGCTTGCTGCCGCGCATGGAGCCGGAGTTGTCGAGCACCATGGCGACGTCGAAGGTCGCCTTGCCGACCACCGTCTGGGACTGGACGCCGATCTCCATCGAGCTCATGCCGAGGATGCCGCCGAAGTTGGCGGGCAGGTCCAGCGTGCCGTTGACCGTGACCGTGCCCTTTTCCACCGAGACGTCGAGCTTGGGGGTCGCGCCGGGCGGCGGGGTGTAGATGGAGTTGAAATAGTCGACGGCATTCTGCCGGATCTTGCCGTCGGACAGGCCGTTGCTGTCGTAGTTCGCCGCGAGCGCGGTCGCGTCCACCGCCGCCTGAAGGCTTACCTTGGCATTGTAGCCCCGCGCGAAATCGATGCCCGCTCCGACGATCAGCACCATGAGCGCCACGCAGATCGCCAGCGGAATCACGATGTTGCCACGCCGGTCGCGGGCAAGCATCCGCAGCAGCGACGGAATGCGGATCGCGCGAAGGCGTCCGCCAGGCAAGGGGCGGTGATCGGATTTCATGCGGGCAGGCTATGCGCGCAAGGTTTCGAAATCCTTGCAATACCGTGCGTTTTTCGCACTTGCGAACGTGAAAAAAATCGCGCTTGCGAGTCATTGACAGCCCGCCGGGGCCATCTTACATCAGGCGCGCTGTTAGCACTCTCGTTCACAGAGTGCCAACGTGGTCCGCGGCTTCCGTCGTCGGATCCGCGCTACCGGGGATCGATGTTCCCGGGAAGCGTGAACGCGGCGGAGGAAGTACCACGCTGGCCAGGAAAGGAAAGAGCAAGACATGAAATTCCGCCCTTTGCATGACCGCGTCGTTGTCCGCCGCGTCGATTCCGAGGCCAAGACCGCCGGCGGCATCATCATCCCGGACACCGCCAAGGAGAAGCCGCAGGAAGGCGAAGTCGTCGCTGTCGGTCCCGGCGCACGCAAGGACAACGGCGAGCTGATCTCGCTCGACGTCAAGGCTGGCGATCGTGTCCTCTTCGGCAAGTGGTCCGGCACCGAGGTCAAGATCGACGGCGAAGACCTGCTGATCATGAAGGAAAGCGACATCATGGGCGTTGTCGGCTGAGCCGCACCCCTTTCTGACGCTTGAAAGACCGGCCGCATCGGGCGGTGACCGGATCGAGACGCGGCCCCTGCGGGGGCATGACGGCCCTCCGGCCTGCTTTTTCCGCCGCCTGGCGGCCACGACACTCTTTTAGGAGACCTGAAGAATGGCGAAAGAAGTCAAGTTTTCCTCCGACGCTCGCGACCGGATGCTGCGCGGCGTGGACATCCTGGCCAACGCGGTCAAGGTGACGCTGGGTCCGAAGGGCCGCAACGTCGTCATCGAGAAGTCCTTCGGCGCTCCGCGCATCACCAAGGACGGCGTCTCCGTCGCCAAGGAGATCGAGCTCGAGGACAAGTTCGAGAACATGGGCGCGCAGATGGTGCGCGAGGTCGCGTCGAAGACCAACGACATCGCCGGTGACGGCACGACCACCGCGACCGTTCTCGCCCAGTCGATCGTCCGCGAGGGTGCCAAGGCCGTTGCCGCCGGCATGAACCCGATGGACCTGAAGCGTGGCGTCGACATGGCTGCCGCCGCTGCCGTGAAGGACCTTGAGTCCCGCTCCAAGAAGATCTCCACCTCGGGCGAGGTTGCCCAGGTCGGCACGATCTCCGCGAATGGCGACACGCAGATCGGCAAGGACATTGCCGAGGCCATGCAGCGCGTCGGCAACGAGGGTGTGATCACCGTCGAGGAGGCCAAGTCGCTCGAGACCGAGCTCGAGGTCGTCGAGGGCATGCAGTTCGACCGCGGCTACCTGTCGCCGTACTTCGTGACCAACGCCGAGAAGATGGTCGCCGACCTGGAGAAGCCGTACATCCTTCTCCACGAGAAGAAGCTCTCCAACCTGCAGGCGATGCTTCCGATCCTCGAGTCCGTCGTCCAGTCGTCGCGTCCGCTGCTCATCATCGCCGAGGACGTCGAGGGCGAGGCTCTTGCCACGCTCGTGGTCAACAAGCTGCGTGGCGGCCTGAAGATCGCCGCCGTCAAGGCTCCGGGCTTCGGTGACCGCCGCAAGGCCATGCTCGAGGACATCGCCATCCTGACGGGCGGCACGGTGATCTCCGAGGATCTCGGCATCAAGCTCGAGAACGTGACGCTCGACATGCTCGGCACCGCCGAGAAGGTCGAGATCACCAAGGAGAACACGACGATCGTCGACGGTGCCGGCGACAAGGCCGACATCGAGGGCCGCGTCGCGCAGATCAAGGCGCAGATCGAGGAGACCTCCTCGGACTACGACCGCGAGAAGCTCCAGGAGCGTCTGGCCAAGCTCGCCGGTGGCGTCGCGGTGATCCGCGTCGGCGGTGCGACCGAGGTCGAGGTGAAGGAGAAGAAGGACCGCGTCGACGACGCCCTCAACGCGACCCGTGCGGCCGTCGAGGAAGGCATCGTCCCGGGTGGCGGCACCGCTCTCCTGCGTGCCAAGAAGGCCGTCGAGGGTCTGTCCTCGGACAACCCGGACATCATGGCCGGCATCAAGATCGTGCTGCGCGCCCTTGAGGCTCCGATCCGCCAGATCGCCTCGAACGCCGGTGTCGAGGGCTCGATCGTGGTCGGCAAGATCCTCGAGAACGCGGACGAGGTCTTCGGCTTCAACGCCCAGACGGAAGAGTTCGTCAACATGGTCGAGGCCGGCATCATCGATCCGACCAAGGTCGTGCGCACGGCTCTCCAGGACGCGGCTTCGGTCGCCGGCCTGCTCATCACCACCGAGGCCATGGTCGCGGAGCTTCCGAAGAAGGAAGGCGCCGCTCCGGCCATGCCGGGTGGCGGCATGGGTGGCATGGGCGGCATGGACTTCTAAGAAGTCTGTCGCGAACTGTCGCAGGAACACCGGTGCCGGTTTCGGCCGGCCCGGATTTCTGGATCAGCCCCGCCGGGTCTCCGGCGGGGCTTTTCTTTTGCGCGGCCCCGTCCGGCGTGGGTGGCGGCGAAGCTGTGACAGCGCCGGATGCTTGTCATATTCTGATACAAAAGAACCCTTGCAGTTCGGTCGCGGCCTGCGTCTTCTGCAAGGCGTGAGCCACCGGCCCGGAGGGCGGACGGTGCGCAGGACGGTCAGCAAACTGGAGTATCGATGTCGATCTGGAGGCAGATAGCCCTGACTCTGGTCGTGGTCCTCGTGGCCGCGACGGTCTGGGCCCGTTTCTATCCCGGGGCGGGCGACCAGCTCGCGCGCTGGGGCGTTGACTGGCTGCCGTTCGCGACCGCCGGATCGCCCCCGCAGGAAACGGCTGGCGCACAGGCGCCGCGCCGCGCGCCCGGCAGCGGTGTCGTGACCGCGCCGGTCGTCGAGGTCACCATCAACGACCGCCTCCAGGCTATCGGCACCGGGCGTGCCGTGCGCTCGGTCGAGGTGACGCCCTACGCCAGTGGCCGCATGGTCGAGCTGCTCGCCCGGTCCGGCACGCCGGTCAAGCGCGGCGACGTGATCGCCAAGCTCGATTCCGAGGCCGAGCAGATCGCGGCGGAACGCGCCGCCATCGCGCTCAAGGACACGGAAGCGCGCCTGGAGCGCATGCAGGCTTTGCGCAAGTCGCGGACGGCGACGCTCGTGCAGGTCACCGATGCCGAGCTTGCCGTCGGCAATGCAAGGCTCGAGCTGCGCGAGGCGGAACTGGCGCTGTCGCGGCGCTCGGTCGAATCTCCCATCGACGGCATCGTGGGCATCCTGCCGATCACCGCCGGAAACTACGTCACCTCCTCCACGGTGATCGCCACCGTGGACGACCGCTCCGAGATCCTGATCGATTTCTGGGTGCCGGAACGCTACGCCTCCTCCGTTACCGTGGGTGCGCCGCTGACCGCGTCCTCCGTGGCGCGTCCGGGCGAAACCTTCCCCGGCGAGGTCAGCGCGGTCGACAACCGCATCGATTCCGCCAGCCGCACGCTTCAGGTGCAGGCGCGTATCGACAACACCGCCGACCGCCTGCGTGCCGGCATGTCCTTCCAGGTCAACATGCGCTTCGCCGGCGACCGGTTCCGGGCGGTCAGCCCGCTCGCGGTCCAATGGGGTACGGACGGAGCCTATGTCTGGGCCGTGCGGGAGGGACGCGCGCACCGCGTTCCGGTCGCCATCATCCAGCGCAACGCCAACGCGGTTCTCGTCGATGCGCAACTCTCCGTGGGTGAGCCCATCGTGATCGAGGGGCTGCATCTTGTGCGCGAGGGAAGCGAGGTCACCGTGATCGGCCAGGAGAGTGGCAGCGCGGTCTCGCGCAAGCCCGCCCCTGGTGCCAGCGGATCGTGAAGCGGAGCCGACGACGATGCAGCGCAAGACAGACGGCGGCCTGACCGCACTTTTCGTTCGCCGCCCCGTGCTGGCGTTCGTGATGAACATGCTGATCGTGGTTGCCGGCCTCGCGGCCGCCTTCGGCGTCGAGATCCGGGAGCTGCCCGACGTCGACCGCCCGGTCATCACGGTAAGCACCGATTACACGGGCGCGGCGGCCGAGACCATCGACCGCGAGCTGACCGGTGTCATCGAGGGCGCGGTGTCGCGTGTCTCCGGCGTCAAGTCGATCTCCTCGACCTCGTCCTTCGGCCGCAGCCGTGTGACCGTGGAATTCTCCGACGATGTCGACATCGACACCGCCGCCTCGGACATGCGCGATGCATTGGGGAGGATCACCAACGACCTTCCCGAGGACGCGGACCCCTCGCGCATCATCAAGGCGGACGCCAACTCGCAGCCCGTGGTGCGTCTCGCGGTCACCTCGGACACCATGTCGGTCGAGGACATGACCGTGCTTGTCGAGGACGAGATCGCCGACCAGCTCGCCGCCGTTCCGGGCGTCGCGGACGTGCAGGTCTACGGCGACCGGGAGAAGATCTTCCGCATCGACATCGACCAGGCCAAGATGGCCAGCCTCAACCTCACCGTCGGCGATGTCGCCACCGCCCTGTCGTCGATGGCCTTCGACACGCCGGCCGGCTCGCTCACCAGTCGCGACCAGGACCTGATCGTGCGCGCGATCGCCTCGCTCGATACCCCCGAGGCGTTCGAGAACATCATCTTCGACCGGCGCGTCCGGCTGAGGGATTTCGCCACGGTGACGCTGGGTCCGGATATCGGCCAGTCGCAGTTGCGCGCCAACGGTGAATCCGGCATCGGCCTGGGCATCGTGCGCTCGGCCCAGTCGAACACGCTGGAGATTTCCGAGGGCGTGCGGGCGGCTGCCGCCCGCATCCAGGAAACCCTGCCCGAGGGCATGAAGATCGAGGTCACCAGCGACGACGCGACCTTCATCAACGGCGCCATCCACGAGGTGGAGATCGCGCTCGTCATCTCGGTGAGCGTCGTCCTGCTCATCATCTACATCTTCCTGTGGGACTGGCGCGCCACCATCATTCCGGGCGTCTCCATGCCCGTGGCACTGATCGGAACGCTGGCGGCGATCTATCTGGCCGGCTTCTCGATCAACATTCTCACGCTGCTTGCACTGGTGCTTGCGACCGGTCTCGTGGTCGACGACGCCATCGTGGTGCTGGAAAACATCGTGCGCCGACGCAACGAGGGCATCGGCCCGCGCGCGGCCGCCGTCCTGGCGACGGAGGAGGTGTTCTTCGCCGTCGTCGCCACCACGGCAACGCTGGCGGCGGTCTTCGTGCCCCTGTCGTTCCTGCCCGGTCAGACGGGCGGGCTGTTCCGCGAGTTCGGCTTCGTGCTGGCGATCGCGGTGCTGCTGTCGTCGGTCGTCGCCCTGTCGCTGTGCCCGATGCTCGCCTCGCGCATCCTCAAGGGCGGTGCGGACCACAATGGTCACGGCGGCGGCGCGACCGGCCGGCTCGGAAACGCCCTGTCCGGCCTCTACCGTCGCAGCCTGCGCGCCTGTCTCGACGCGCCGCTGGTGGTCGTGGTGGTCTCGATCCTTTTCGCCGCCACCGCCGGCGTTCTGTTTCCCTCCGTCAAGTCCGAGCTCACCCCGTCGGAGGACCGCTCCATCGCCTTCATGCGCATTTCCGCGCCGCAGGGCGTGAGCCTCGACTACCTCTCGGACCAGATGCAGCGCATCGAACGGCTGCTGCAGCCGTTCCGCGATGCCGGCGAGGTCACCAGCACCTTCTCGGTCGTCGGTTCGGGCGGCTCGTCCAACAGCGGCTTCATGGTGATGCGGCTTGCCCCCTGGGATGAGCGCGAGCGCCCGCAGCAGGCGATCATGGCCGACATCTCGCGGGTCGTGCGCGAGGTTCCCGGCGTGCGGGCCTTCGCCTTCCAGCCCAACAGCCTGGGCATTCGCGGCGCCGGGTCCGGTCTCCAGTTCGCCGTTGCCGGCAGCGCTGACTACGCGGTCCTGGGCGAGGCGGCCGACAGGATCGTCGCCGCCCTGCAGCAGGATCCCAGGTTCCGGCAGGCGCGCCTGTCCAGCGAGGCGACGCAGCCGCAGCTTTCCATCTCGATCGACCGTGAGCGGGCCTCGGATCTGGGCATCGACATCAACGGGCTGGGCGCGGCCATGCAGGCCATGCTCGACGGCCGCAAGATCGGCCAGGTGTTCGTCGCCGACCGTGCCTTCGACGTGAAGTTCGTGTCCACGACCAACCCGGTCAACGATCCGACCGATCTGGAAAACATCTTCCTGAGGACGGGGGACGGGCGCTTCGTGCCGGTCTCGACCATCGCGAGCCTGACGGAGAAGGCCGTGCCGCCGTCGCTTGCCCGCGAGCAGCAGCTGCGCTCGGTCGCCATCACCTCCGCGCTTGCACCGGACTTCGCGCTGGGAGAGGCCTACGAGGTGGCGCAGCAACTGGCCGAGCCCCTGCTGCCGCCGGGCGCGCGGATCATTCCGCTGGCGGAAACGGCGACGCTCGGGGAGCAGTCGTCCGGCATGGTGCGGACCTTCGGCTTTGCCCTCGTCATCATCCTTCTGGTGCTGGCGGCGCAGTTCGAGAGCTTCATCAGCGCGCTCATCATCATGGCGACGGTGCCGCTGGGCCTCGCCTGCGCGATCTTCGCCATGCTGATGACCGGCACGACGCTCAACGTCTACAGCCAGATCGGGCTCGTGATGCTCGTGGGCATCATGGCCAAGAACGGCATCCTGATCGTGGAGTTCGCCAACCAGTTGCGGGACCGGGGCGAGAGCGTGCGAGAGGCGGCCGAGAACGCCGCCAACATCCGCCTGCGTCCGGTCATGATGACGATGATCTGCACCATCGTCGGTGGTCTTCCGCTCATTCTGGCGAGCGGGGCGGGCGCCGAGGCGCGCATCGCGCTCGGCTGGGTCATCGTCGGCGGCCTCGGCCTCTCCACGCTCTCGACCCTGTATCTGACCCCCGTCGCCTATCTCCTGCTCGGACGCTTCATCAAGCCGAAGGCGGAGGAGGAGGCGCGCCTTGCCCGCGAGATCGACGCCGCCCACTCGCCCCGGCCGGAGGCCGGCGAATAGGTGCGCGGAACGGGTTCAAAACCCGCTGCGTTTGGGGTAGCACCACGCGATGCCACGCCAATCACGCAGCGGGACCGCTCCACATGACATCGCCCGAGACGCCAAAGACCCTCGAGGACAGGGTCATCGACCTGGAAAGCCATCTCGCCCACCAGGCGCGGGTGGTGGAGGATCTCAACGCCGTGGTCACGGCCCAGGCGAAGCTGATCGACCGGCTGACCTCCCGCATGGAGGCGCTGGCCGGGGAGATCGAGGACCTGGGCGAGGCCATCGAGCAGCACCCGGTGGCAAGGCCGCCGCACTATTGAGCCCTGCGCCCCGTCCTGGCGCGGCGCATGTCGGCACTGGCCGGACGGGATTGATCTGATAGGCTGACCGTCGTCCTTGTCCGGGACCCGGAAGGGGACCGGGTGCAGCCCTGGGTCATCGAGCGAGTATCCGTTCCCGTCATGACGCATATTCTTCCCATCGCCGCCCTGCTTGCCGGATCGGCGCTGCTCCTCATGGCGGGCGGCCTGCACGGCCTCTTGCTGCCGTTGCGAGGCTCCATCGAGGGGTTCAGCGACGCGAGCCTCGGCCTGCTGGGAACGGGCTGGGCGATCGGCTACATCGCCGGCTGCCTGCTGATTCCGCCGATCGTGTCGCGGGTCGGGCACATCCGCACCTTCGGCGTGCTGTGTTCGCTCGCGGGCATCGTCGTGCTGCTCAACCTGATCCTCATGCACCCCGCGTTCTGGGTGCCCTTGCGCGCGTTGTCGGGCTTCTGTTTCGCCGGTGGCGCGATGGTGGTGGAGAGCTGGCTGAGCGAGCGTGCCTCGCCGGAAAACCGTGGCCGCATCTTCGGCATCTACACGATGATCAACCTCGGTGCGACGACCATCGGTCAGATGCTTCTGACCCTGGGGGATCCGGCTGGCTACCTGTTCTTCGTCATCGGGTCGATCATCTATTCGCTGGCGTTGCTGCCCACGGCCCTTTCGACCGCCGCCCAGCCCGTGCCGCTCGCCCGCGTGCGCCTCGATGTCCGCGCGCTGTGGCGCCAGTCGCCGGTCGCGGTGATCGGCGTCATGCTGATCGGCATTTCGAACAGTGCGTTCGGCACGCTCGGGGCGGTCTACGGACGCAAGATCGGCCTCAGCGTCACCGATATCGCCACCATGATGTCGGTGGCGCTTCTCGCCGGATCGCTGATCCAGGTTCCGGTCGGTCTTCTGTCAGACCGCATGGACCGCCGCGTGGTGCTGATCGGCCTCGCCGGGGCCGGATCGGCGATCGGCATCGCGCTCGGGTTCGGCGCGGGCCTTGCGCCCCTCGTGGTGATCGCGCTGATCGGTGCCTTCGGCGGCACGATCTATTCCATGTATCCGGTGATCGTTGCCCATGCCAACGATCACGCGCCCGCCGGCGAGTTCCTCAAGACGAGCGGCGGCCTGCTTCTGCTGTTCGGCGTGGGGTCCGTGGTGGGGCCCCTGCTGGCCGCCGGCATGATGACCCTGACCACGCCCGCCGGCCTGTTTCAGGTGACGACGCTGGCCCACGCCAGCATCATCGGTTTTGCCCTGTGGCGCATCTCCAGGCGCAAGGCCATGCCGACCGCCGACAAGGAGGATTTCGTGGCCATGTCGTCCGGTGTGCGCTTCTCCACGCCCGAGACGCTGACCATGGATCCGCGCGCCGAGGAGGAGGAGATCGAGGAGGTTCGCGAGGAACCGGAGACGCCGGACGAAAACGCGGAAGCCGCTTCCGAAACCGCTCCCGACGACCTGCCGGGCGGGGAGGGCGACCAGGGAGGGCCGGAGCGCGTTTCCTGACCGCTCCCCTTGCGTCCGGTCGTGGTGCGTGGCATAGAGATCCCATCATCAAGAGAAGGGCTGGCGCCCTCGCCAACCTGCCCGACCGGGCAAGGTGGTTTCCCTGATCCGGGTCCCGTAGGGTCCCGACCTTGGGGATGGGGCCGCGAAAGCGGCAACCAAGCGGTCGAAGATTTTTCATCTCGCACCTGCGCCAGTCCTCCTCGGGAAACCGATGGAGGATTTTTTAATGTCGCACGCGTCCCGTACCGCCCGCCTGCCGGTCGAATCCCTCCGCCCCGGGCATGAGGCTCCGGTTGCCGGCCGCGGCCCGGCCGAAGCCGCCTCCGTGCAGGAGGCCGGTCGCACGCATCGCATCACGCTGGTCGAACTGAGGGTTCTCGCCGCCGGGGCCGGTCTTGCCGCGCCGGGCGCGGCGCGCGGGGCGGCCGGACGTACGCTTCTTGACGAGAGCGAACGCCAGACCCGCCTCGAACAGCTCGTTCTGCTGTGGCAGGGCGGGTGCCGGCGCCTCGTCGACGAGACGCTGTATCTGGACATCGCCGCGCGCCACCCGGACCTTGCGCGCAGGGTGCGACGTCGCCTGCGCCGAAGCCGGGCTGGTTGAGCCGCATCACCGTCACCACAGGACGGACCTTACAAAAATCGCCTATCGACGATATCCGGATCAGTCGGGCAGCGCGGGCTGTTCCGGCGGAACCGGCACGGGCCGGCCCTCGTCATCGACGGCCACGAAGGTGAAGGTCGCCTCCGTCACCTTGACCCGGCCGCCGACCCGCTGGCGACGGGCCCAGGCCTCGATCCACACCTTCATGGACGTGCGACCGACCCCGAGCAGCTTGCAGTAGACGCACAGCACGTCGCCGACCCGCACCGGCCGGATGAAGGTCATGCGGTCGACCGAGATGGTGACCACCCGCCCGCCGGAGCGTTCTCCGCAGGCGATGCCGCCGGCGAGATCCATCTGGGAAAGAACCCAGCCGCCGAAGATGTCGCCCGAGGCATTCGTGTCGCCCGGCATGGCCATGGTGCGCAGCGTCAGTTCGCCTTCCGGGGTCTCATTGTCGACGTGCTCGCTCACTCGATCTTCTCCATCGTGGTCCGTGTTCGTGCCGAGCGTACAGGCGGGGAGCGGACTTGCACAGATGCCGCGACGCGTGAAACGGGCGGCTCCCACAGATGACGCTTTCTCTTGGCAATCAGCCAACCGCATGAAACACTTGGCATCCTTCCCTTATTCGGTCGCCGCCGCGCGCCCGTTCCATCCCGCAGGTTCCACGAGCCGGCCCCGCAGCTTGCACGAGTAGGTGTCATGACCCGGTCTTCCCACGCCCCGCTTGAGGGCCCCTTGCACGAACAGTCGGCCCTGGCCCTGTCCCACGCCATCCATGCCCGCGAGATTTCCGCCCGCGAGCTGATGGAGGCCACGCTGGCCCGCATCGAGGCGGTCAATCCTTCGGTCAACGCGGTGATCTCGCTGCGCGACACGCAGGAGCTGCTCGGCGAGGCGGAGGCCGCCGACGCCGATCTGGCCAAGGGACGCTCGCGCGGGGTGCTGCATGGCTTTCCGCATGCGGTGAAGGATCTGGCGATGACGGCTGGCATTCCCACCACGATGGGCTCGCCGGTCTTCGCAAGGCAGGTGCCCGCCGAGGACGGCATCGCCGTCGCGCGCCTTCGCAAGGCGGGCGCGATCTTCATCGGCAAGACCAACACGCCGGAGTTCGGGCTGGGATCGCATACCTACAACCCGGTCTTCGGCGCGACGCGCAATCCTTACAACCGCTCCCGCTCGGCCGGCGGCTCCAGCGGCGGCTCCGCCGTTGCCCTGGCCGCGCGAATGCTTCCGCTCGCGGACGGATCCGACATGATGGGCTCGCTGCGCAACCCGGCCGGCTTCTGCAACGTCTACGGGTTTCGTCCGAGCTATGGTCGGGTGCCCTCCGGTCCCGGGCCGGAGTGCTTCATGGACAGCATGGCCACCGAAGGCCCCATGGCGCGCACGGTCGCCGACATGGCGCTGCTGCTGTCGCTTCAGGCGGGCTACGATCCGCGCGCGCCGCAGTCCCTGCCCGGTGACGGCTCGGAGTTCGCCGCGCTCGCGGAAGCGCCGCCTCCCGCCGACCTCAAGGGGCTGCGCATCGGCTGGCTCGGAGACTTCGGCGGCCATATGGCGATGGAAGACGGCATTCTCGACCTGAACCGGCAGGCGCTCTCCGTCCTGTCCGATCTCGGGGCCGAGGTCGAGGTGGCCTCGCTCGGCTTCGATGCGGAGCGCATCTGGAAAAGCTGGACCGACCTGCGGAGCTGGCGCATGGCCGCCAAGCTTGGCGCGATTCTCGATGCGCCGGAAACGCGTGACTCGCTCAAGCCCGCCGCCGTGTGGGAGGTGGAGCGCGGCCGCGCGCTGTCGCTTTCCGAGATCGAGGCGGCCAGCCAGACCCGGAGCGCCTGGTACCGGGCAGCGCAGCGGCTGTTCTCGAACTTCGACCTTCTGGCCGCGCCCGTTGCCCAGCTTTTCCCCTTCTACGTCACGCTCGATTGGCCGAAGGAGATCGCTGGCCGGTCCATGGACACTTATCACCGCTGGATGGAATGCGTGGTTCCGGCGAGCCTGCTCGGGTTGCCCTCGGTCTCGGTGCCCGCCGGGTTCGGCGAGGGAGGTCTGCCGACGGGGCTGCAGCTCATCGGCCGTCCGCGTGACGATCTCGGCGTCCTGCGCACCGCAAGCGCCTACGAGCAGGCGACCGACTGGGTCTCCCGCATGCCCGATCTCGGCAAGGCCTGACGGGCGGCAAAACGAAATGGAGACCGCTTCCGGGGGAAGAAGCGGTCTCCGATGCGGGGCCGGATCGGGTGGACCCCGTTGGCGGGGCGCCGGGTTTGACAAACCGCGTCGCCTGAAACGTCTACGCCGGGGACAACCGGGTGGATCACATGCGGAGGCGGTGCAAGCGCCGATCACCGTCGCCACCGCGCGAGACGGGCAATCTCGCGCAATTTCGACTCAATTCTTGCAAGTTTTCTTTTCCGGATTGCCGCGACTTGCGCTGTTCGACCCTCAATCGCGCCGGTCGGCGTAGCGCGATTCCTCTTCGTAGTAGGCATCGAAGCCGACGTGCCGGCGCAACTCGGCGAAGTCGAGGAGCAGGTCGTCGGGATGCTGGCCGGCCCGGATCACGGCCAGTGCGTCGCGCATGGCCCTGGTCATCGCCGAAAGCAGCGTCAGCGGGTAGGCGCCAAGCCGGAACCCGATACGCTCGAGCTCGGCGTGAGGCAGCAGCGGCGTCGCGCCTCCCTCCACCAGATTGGCCATGTGCCAGCCCGGAACCTCGCGGCAGATCGTCTCCATTTCCTCAATGCTTTGAGGCGCTTCCACGAAGAGAATGTCGGCCCCGGCCTGCGCGAAGAGGCGCGCGCGTTCCAGCGCCTCGTCCAGTCCGTGACCATGGCGGGCGTCGGTGCGCGCCAGGATGAGAATGTCGTCGCCTTCCTCGCGCGCGTCGACGGCCGCCTTGATGCGGTTGACGGCCTCCACCCTGTCCACCACCAGCTTGCCCTTGGTGTGGCCGCAGCGCTTGGGCGCCACCTGGTCCTCGATCATCACGCAGGCAAGTCCGGCCCGGGCATATCCCTTCACCGTGCGTTTCACGTTGAGCGCGTTTCCGTAGCCGGTGTCGCCGTCGCCGATGACCAGCGCGGAGGTGGCTGCCGCCACGTTGCGGGCCGTGTCGACCATTTCTCCATAGGAGATGAGGCCGGTGTCCGGCTCGCCGATGCGGGTCGCCGAAACGGCGAAGCCGGACATGAAGGTGACGGGAAAGCCCGCTTCTCCGATCATGCGGGCCGACAGGCCGTCGAAGCAGCAGGGCATGGGCGTGAAGGGCGTTGCCTCGAGATGGGCGCGCAGGCGGGCGGCTGGTGAGGTCATCGTCGCTCTCGTCTCGGGTGTCGGCGCGGGCGCAGGGGCCCGTCACAGGTGGAAGGGGATATAGAGGACAAGGTCGGTCCAGAAGAAGATCAGCAGCACCGACAGCAGCATGATGAGCAGGAACGGCCACACGCCTGCCGACACCTCGCCCATGGAGGCTTTCCCCACCGCCTGTATCACATAGAGGTTGAGCCCCACCGGCGGCGTGATGAGCGCGCATTCCACCATGATGACGAAGAAGACGCCGAACCAGATCGGGTCGATGCCAAGCCCCATCAGTGCGCCGGACAGCACCGGAACCATGATGAGCATCATCGAAAGGGCTTCCAGGAACAGGCCCATGACCAGCAGGACCAGCCCGACAACGAGAATGAAAAGACCTGCCGTTTCAATATGCTGTGACAGGAACATGGAGATGTCCTGCGGGATGCGGTAGAGCGTGATCGCCTTGCCGAACACCTTGGCGCCGGCCACGATCAGAAGGATCGCGACGGTCGTGGTCATGGATTCCACGACCGCGTCGCGAAACTTCGGCCAGTCCAGGGTTCGCAGCACCACGGTGACGATGAAGAGGGCGCCGAGAAAGCCCACGGCGGAGGCCTCCGTCGGCGTCACCGCGCCGGCATATATCCCCGCGATGACGGTTCCCGCCAGCAGGATCGTCGGCAGGGCACGCAGCGCAGTGGCGCGCCGCTCCGCCCAGCTCGCGCGCGGGCTCGGCTGATAGTCCGAGGCAAGGCTCGCGTAGAGCACCGACCAGCCGATGAACAGCGCCATCAGCAGCAGGCCCGGCCCGATGCCGGCGAGAAACAGCGCGATGATCGATTCCTCGGTGATCGCGCCATAGACGATCATCGGGATCGACGGGGGGATAAGGATGCCGAGCGTGCCGCCGGCGGCGAGCAGGCCGAGCACGAAGCGGCGGGGATAGCCGCGGCTCGTCATCTCCGGAATCGCGACGGTTCCGATCGTCGCGGCCGTCGCGACCGAGGATCCCGAGATCGCGGCGAAGATGCCGCAGGAGAGGATTGTCGCGATGCCGAGGCCGCCGGGCCAGTGACCGACCCAGGCCTGAACGGCGGCGAAGAGGTCGCGCCCGACGCCGCCCTTGAGCAGCACGTTCGACATGAGCAGGAACAACGGCACGGCGATCAGCACGAAGCTGTCGGCGGCCGAAAGCAGGCCCTGCGGCACCATCAGTGGCGAGAAGCCACCGATCGCAAGCAGACCGAAGCCGAGCCCGGCGAGCGCGAAGGCAACCGGTATCCCCGAAAGCAGCAGAGCGAACAGGGCGGCGAGAATGAGGATCGTCACCATGCGGGATCAGTGCTCCGGACGGGAGGGCGGCGGCGTGGTGCCCGCCGGCGCCAGCGCGACGCGGGCGGCCTCGACGAGGGATTGCAGGCACAGCAGCAGGAAACAGGCGGGCAGCGATGCCTGGGCCCACCACGCCGGCATGTCCAGCATGGAGCCGGTCGTGCGGCCGCGCGAAAAGGAATCATAGGCGATCCCGCTGCCGTCCTTCACCACCACGGCGGCAAGGGCCGCGACGAACAGCAGCGCGAAGACCTCCTGCCATCGCCGCGCGCGCGGCCCCAGCATGTCGGTCACCAGCGTGATGGTGATGTGCTGACGGCGATGCACCAGGATCGCGGCACCCCCGAAGGTCGCCCAGACGAGCAGGAGCCTGGACAGCTCTTCCGCCCATATTGTCGGAGCGGTGAACGCATAGCGCATGAGCACCTCGTAACCGAGCATGAGCGCGATCACGAAATAGGCCCATCCGGCCAGCGTCCCCAGGTACCGGGACAGCCGGTCGATGACGTTGAACATGGCGGGATCCGTCGCGAAGCGGCCGGGCCGGATGCAGGGGCACCCGGCCCGGCTCGTGTGAACTCGTCAGTTCCTGAGCGCGCGGGCGGCGGCAAGCACCTTCTCGCCGAGCGCGCCGGAATCGGCCAGATACTGGTCGTAGACCGGCTGCGCGGCCGCGAGCCATGCCTCGACTTCCGCATCGGAGAGTTCGTAGACGGTCATGCCGTTGGAGCGCGCCGCGTCATAGGCCTCCGTCTCGATGGCCGTCATACGGTCGCGCACGTCCTTCTCGGCAAAGAGCGCGGCCTCGGTGATCCAGTCGCGGTGCTGCTCGGGCAGCCCGTTCCAGAAGTCCTCGTTGACCACGACGATGAACTCGATGTCGGCGTTGTTGGTGACGGTGATGGTGTCCATCACCTCCCACAGGCGCCGGCTCTTGACGCCGGACACGCCGGTCATGCCCACGTCGACGGTGCCGCGCTGATAGGCGATGTACTGTTCGGAGCCGGAGATCAGCGTCGGCGCGCCGCCGGCCGCCTTGATCCATTCGCCGAGCGTCTTGCCGAAGACGCGCACCTTCTTGCCTTCCAGGTCGGCGGGCGTGCGGATCGGTCCGCCGTTCGACAGCAGGACGGAGCCACCGTAGGCCTGCCACCACAGCACCTTGGCGCCGGTCTCCGCGATTGCCTCGTCAAGCGGCGCGCGCACCGGGCTGCCCGGCGCCACGGCCTTGCGCACGAGGTCCTCGCTGTTGAGCAGGAAGGGCAGGTAGAACAGGTCCACCGCCGGAACGTCGCCCACATAGCGCGTCAGCGAGGCGACGCCCATCTCGATGGAGCCCGAACCGACGGCCTCGGGAACCTCGTTGTCCTTGTAGAGCTGGGCGGAATCGTAGATCTCAACGGCGATGTCGCCCTTGGAGATCTCCTCGACCTTCGACTTGAAGACCGAGAGATTCTCGCCGAGATGGCTTTTCAGCGGCAACTGAAGGGTGATGCGCAGCGTCGTGGTCTCGGCCATGGCCGCCGACACGGTGAGCGCGAGACCGGCGGCAACGCCGGCGGCAAGGCGAAAGAGCTTCATTCCTGTTCCTCCCTGGCACGCCCCTCGCGCGGGATTTGGACCCCACGCAAAAGGACGCAATCATGCGGCCCCCCGGATTGCGGGGACCACGATCACGACCCACCGCCGGCGTCGGTGCTGCTGGCACCGGACCCGCCCGTCCTCCACGGGCAACCGTCGGTCAATCGTGTCTTCCGGCTCACCTTTGCGGATGGCCGGCCTCCTTCCGCGACGCTCGCGTTTTGTCGCGATGCATCGCACCCGCACGCCTGATCCCGGCGACGCGGACCCCTCGACGGTAAACGAAGGCTCGCCGACTATGCAACTCTTTCAACGGGCGTTTTACGCAGGGGAGACACCGCGGCCGGGGCGCTTGAACGCGTCGCGCGCGGCGTCCACCTCCTCACGCACGCAGCAGCCTTCCAGGTGGTCGTTGACCAGTCCCATGGCCTGCATGAAGGCATAGACCGTGGTCGGACCGACAAAGGACCAGCCGCGTCGCTTGAGGTCCTTGGAAATCATCTTCGAGACGGGCGTCTGGGCAAGCACGGAGAGGCTTGCATGGTCGCAGCGTTCGGGCCGTTCCTGCGGTCCGGGCTCGAAGGACCAGAAATAGGCCGCGAGCGATCCGAACTCCGCGACGAGCTCTCGGGCGCGTTTCGCGTTGTTGATCGTCGAGACGATCTTGCCGCGATGGCGCACGATGCCCGCGTCGGCGAGCAGCCGTTCCACGTCGGCCTCGCCGAAGCCGGCGACCACATCGAAATCGAATCCCGCGAAGGCGGCACGGAAGTTCTCCCGCTTGCGCAGGATGGTCAGCCACGAAAGGCCCGACTGGAAGCCTTCCAGGCAGATCTTTTCGAACAGGCGCCGGTCGCTGTCCACCGGGCGGCCCCACTCGGCATCGTGATATGCGAGGTAGTCCGGTCTGTTGCCGTGCCAGGCGCAGCGGACCCGCCCGTCCTCGCCGCGCAACAGCCCCCGGGGCAGCGTCTCGTCGCTCGGGCTGGTGGAGGTGTCGGCGGTCTCGCTCACGCAATGTCCTTTCGTGGCCGCGCGCGCAGTCGCGCGAAACGGCAATTTATGTTCCTGATATGTTCATGGTAGCGTCCAAGCGTTTCGCCCGCAAGCCGTGTGCGTCGGTCGAGACATGCGGCTTGCGAAATGCGCTGTGGAGCGTCCGGGTCAGTCCGCCGTCGGTTGCGTGACAGAGAAGGGCAGGGAGAGCGTCACGCTCTTGTCGCCGGCCCGGTCATGCAGGGCGACGGCGAGCGTATACTCCCCGGCGCGCAGCCCCTCGAAGGCGAAGCTGAGCGTCGTGTGGAACTCGTGCACGCGGCTGCGCGCCGTCATGCCGAGATCCGCGAAACCCGTCTGGCTGGCGAGAACCTGCCCGGAGGCGTTGAGGATCTCGAAGTCGGCCACGAGGTCGACCTTGTAGCCGTCCTCGACCCTGTCGTAGCCGAAGCCGACCGGCTCGGCATAGACCACCATGGTTTCTCCGGGAGCGAAGCGGGCATCCTCGCGGGGCGTGTAGCGGCCGAAGCCTTCCACCTTGCCCTTGACGAATGTCGCCGTGGTGAAGGCGAGCGGGGCGGCATCCCAGGCCGTGTCGAGCGCCGACCAGGCATCGGCGAGCGGAGCGGGGAGGGCCGTTGTCGTCTCGGCACGCAGAGCCGTCTGGGCGGTCAGGAACACAAGGCTCGCGCCCGCCAGGGCGGCGGTTGCACGGCCCGCGAACCGCAGGCCGGTGTTGCGTGCTGGTCTCGTCATGTCTGCCCCCGCAGATGGTCGGACCGCGCCGGGGCGCGGCCGCGCGATTTCGCAGCGCACCGTATAGCCCCGACGGGAAACCGCCACAAGATTATCCGGCAAAACCGGTAAAGTCCGCGCTCCCCTCGCCACGTCCGCTCCAGGACTGGCGTTTGCGGTAGATGGTGGACGGGCTGATCTCCAGCGCCGCCGCCGCCTTGGCGATGTTGCCGTCGAAGGCATCGAGCGCGCTTTCGATGATCCGCTTTTCCTGCGCCCACAGCGGTTCGATCTCGATGGCGCGGCGCGGGCCGCGTTCGCGTATCGGCTCGAGCCGGGTGGAAAGCCCCTGGCCGGTCAGGAAGGAGGGCAGCATGTCGGCCAGAAGCCGGGTGCCCTCGTGCATCACAACGGCCTGGCGGATGGCGTTCTCGAGCTGGCGCACGTTGCCGGGCCACCCGTGGGTGAGCAGCCGTTCGCCGGCGCACGGAGCGATCTCGGAGAAGGCGCGTCCCTCTTCCTCGGCGAAGCGGGCAAGGAAGCTCGTCGCCAGGGGCAGGATGTCCTCCCGCCGGTCACGCAGCGCCGGCATCCGGATCGGCAGCACATGCAGCCGGTAGAAGAGATCTTCTCGGAACCGGCCTCCGGCGATCTCCACATGGGGATCGCGGTTCGTCGCGCAGACGATGCGGACATCCACCGACCGCGTGCGGGTGTCGCCGATGCGCTGCACAAGGCCGGTCTGCACGAACCGCAGAAGCTTGGACTGCAGGGCGAGATCCATCTCGCCGATCTCGTCGAGGAACAGCGTGCCCCCGTCGGCAAGTTCCGCCGCCCCGGTGCGCGCGTCCGCGGCGCCGGCGAAAGCCCCGCGCACGTGGCCGAAAATCTCGCTCTCCATCAGTTCGCCGGGAATCGCGGCGCAGTTGATGGCGATGAAGGGAGCATTCTTGCGTGGCGATCGTGCGTGAATGGCGGCGGCGCAAAGGTCCTTGCCGCTGCCGGATTCGCCGGTGACGAAGACGGGCGCGTTTGACGGCGCGATGCGGCGGATCTGGTCGTAGACCTCCCGCATCCGCTGGGAGCCGCCGACGAAGCGTTCGAACCTGAAGGGAGCTGTCGCCTCGGGAAGCGCGTGGGTGTTTTCGGTCCCGTTTCTTTCACCGGTCGGGAGCCGGCCTCGTCCCTCTCGCAGGTGGCGAGGGGCCGCAGTGTCGCGCAGGGAGCGCGTGTTCTGGATCAGGAAGCGGTCGATCTTTTCGGCCACGGCCCTGGGGTTGGCGGGGAAGGAGATCACGTCATGGGCGCCGGCTTCCATCGCCGCCAGGCTTCGCGTGAGCGATTCCCGCGCGCTCACCGCCATCAGCATGGCTTGCGGCTGCGCGGCGGCGAGGCGCGAAAGGAAGCCGTCCTGGCCGAGCGTCTCCAGATCCACGATCATCACATCCGGCTGCACCTGGGTGCTGGCGGCATAGAACGGTTCGAAACTGTGATAGGTCAGCGGTGCCGCGCAGGCATGGTCCATCGCGTCCGCGACCGACCCCGCCAGACGGCGTGTTTCACCCTCGCCGTCGAGAACGGCGAGCCTGATCTGCCCCTGATCGCCAGGCATGGATTCCATGCAGTGGCGTCCCCCTTGCTCTTGTGCCGCATCAGGCGGCATCGGATTGATTTGCCGACCGGAATCTTCTGCCGACATGGTAAACAAAGTGTTGCCAAGTCGGGGTGCCTTGCCGCTCGCGCCGCATCAACGCGTTACATGGCAGGTGGAATCGGCCGTCCGTTTCGCCGGAGGGGTGGAAAAGTCGTTCAAAGACAAATGGTTGCTTGAAGTGGCTGTCGGTCGTGACGGTCGTGGGAGGCCGCGTGCCGGTCGTTGGCGAGGGAGAAAAAATCGGAGGACGCTGACGGTGGCGCACACCTCACCCAAGGGCAGGTGTTAACGCCCTGGAGGAAAGGTCCCCGGCCGTCCGCCTGGGGCTGGCGACGACCGGGGCGGGTGGCAAGGGTCACCCGGTGACGTCGAACCCCGCGCCCTCGATGGCGGCGACGACCCCGTCGCGCGCGAGCGTGGTTCCGACGTCCGCCCGGCCCGTGGCGAGGTCGATGGCGACCTCCGCCTTCGGATCCTGCTTGCGGATCGCGTTCTCAACCGAGCGTACGCAGCCCTGGCAGTCCATGCCCTCGATCATGAGGGTCATCCTGCCGGCTTCGTCCGTGGTGGTGGTCTGGTCCATGGCAACATCTCCTGAATTGGGGAGGCGGGACGCCGCAGCATCCTGTCTTTCTCCACATGCACCTTCCAGCAAGAGGAAGGTCAAGCGCCAAGGATGGCCATTGCCGCGACATCGTGCCGCCGCCGGAATGGGCGGACAGTGCGGGAATGCTGGCGAATCTCGAGAATCGTTCTATTCATGGGCTATTCGCGGTAGGGTGGATTCGGCTTCGGCAAGTCCCTTGAGTATGGCCGGATGGGTATGGCACGGGCGACCAGCATCTTCATTTTCCTCTGCATGGGGGTGATTGCCGCTTCGGTGACGGCGATCATGCTGTTCCAGTTCGCCCGTCCTCCGGGCGAGGCGATCTCGCTCGGCCTGGCGCTGATGTGTGCCATGGTGGTGACCCATCTCGTCTTCACCCGCCAGCGCGAGCGGTCCGAGGTGACCCGCAAGGTCGCCGAACTCGAGGAGCGTGTGCTCGAGGTCGACGAGGACATCGGCAACCTGGAAGGCCGCCTGACCGGCATGGAGGGCAACCTGCCCCGCCGCACCCGTGAGGAGATCGATCCGCTCTTTGCCGAGGTCGAGGTGCTTGGCAGCCTCATCAAGCAGATGGCCGAGGCCATGGCAGGCATGGAAGAGCGCATCGACGAGCAGGACAGCAGCCAGCTCGAACCGCCTCCGCCGCCCGAGCGCTATGCACGCTACGAGGAAACGCCGCGCGCGCTCGGCTACGCCCAGCCCGCCGCCCCGCGTCAGCCCGTTTCGCACCAGCCGCAGCATCGCGCACCGGCGGAGCCGGCTCCCGCGCCCGCCTCGGGTTTCCGCGAACCGCGCGCCCCAATGTACGACGAGCGGGACCGGTTTCACGACGAGCGGGACCGCATTCCCGTGAACCATGCCCCGGCCCGTGAGCCGGAGGCGCCGACCGTTCGCCCCGTCTCGCCGCAGGATGCCGCCTTCCACCGGGGCGGCGAAACGTCCTTTGGCGGGAGCGGAGCCGGCAACGAGGAGGCCGCCGTGCGTCCGGGACGGGCCGCCGCCAGCCGCAGCCAGTCGTCCGACCCGGAGATGCGCGCCCTCATTCAGGAGGCGCTCGACGCGAGCCGTGTCGACCTCTACCTGCAGCCGCTCGTGACCCTGCCTCAGCGCCAGGTGCGCGAATACGAGGCGCTCACCCGCATTCGCGACCGCAACGACGGCGTCCTCGAGCCGGTCGACTTCATCGACGAGGCGACGCGCGCTCATCTGATGCCGGCCATCGACAACCTGATGCTTCTGCGCTCGATCCAGGTGCTGCGCCGCCTGTCGAGCCGCAATCGCAAGTCCGGCCTCTTCGTGAACCTGTCGGTCCAGACGCTGGCCGACGAGCGCTTCTTCCCGGGCTTCCTCGATTTCCTGCGGGCCAACGAGGGGTTCTCGGGGATGATGACCTTCGAGTTCTCCCAGGCCGACGTGGCCGAGATGGGCGCGCTGGAGCACGAGAGCCTGGCCGCCCTGTTCGAGCTCGGATACCGCTTTTCCATCGACCGGGTCGATGACCTGCGCATGGACTTCAAGGCCCTGTCGGAACGCGGGTTCCGATTCCTCAAGCTGCGCGCCGCGCGTCTTCTGGGCAGCGAGCGGATGCACGCGAGCCACATCCACCCCGCCGACCTGGGCGACCTTCTGCGCCGCTACGCCATGGAGCTGATCGTCGATCACGTGGAAACCGAGGCGCAGGTGCTGGAACTTCTCGACCTCGACGTGCGCATCGCCCAGGGCTACCTGTTCTCTCCCCCGCGCCCGGTGCGCCCGGAGGTGCTCCAGTCGGCAGGCGGACGCACGGGCGCCCCTGCAAGGGGGCCGACGCGCCGCGCCGCCGAGTAGCGTCGCGAGCCGAAAGACGCGAAACGGGAAAGCAAGCCGAAATGAAAAGGGCCGGAAGCGGATCGCTTCCGGCCCTTCGTGTTGTTTGAAGCGGGGGCTTGCGTCGCCGCTTACTGCGCCACCGCCGGTGCCTGCGGGCCGACCGTCACCACCAGCGGGGCCGCGCCGTCCAGCAGGCGCTTGCGCACCCGGGCGATGTCCTCCAGCGTCACCGCCTCGATCAGGTCGTTGCGCTCCTCGATGTACTCCTTGCCGATGCCCTGCACCTGCAGGCCGAGAAGTTGGCCGGCGATCTTGTCCGACGTGTCGAAACGCAGTGCGTAGGATCCGGTCAGATAGGCCTTGGCCTTGGCCAGTTCCTCGGCGCTCGGCCCGTCCTTGGCCATGCGGGCCACCTGTTCGTCGATGATCGAAAGCGTCTCGCCTGCCCGGTCGGCGCGGGTCGCGGTCGCCACGGCCAGCATTCCCGAATGGGCGTAGTCGATGAGATAGGACCCGACCGAATAGGCGAGCCCGCGCTTTTCGCGCACTTCCTCGTAGAGCCAGGAAGAGAAGCTGCCGCCGCCTAGGATGTGGTTCATGACGAAGGCGGGAATGAAGTCCGGGTCGTCGCGCTTCAGTCCGGGAAGGCCGAGGCGGATCGAGGTCTGGGGCACGTCGAGCGACACGGTCTCGGTGATGTCCGTCCGCGGGGTGATGTCGGCGACCGGGGTGAGGTCACCCGTCTCCGGCAGTCCGGCGAACACCTTGTCGAGCTCCGTTGCCAGCTTGTCGGCATCGATCGCGCCGACGACGGCGATCTTGAGCCCGTCACGTGCAAAGAGGCGCTGGCGCAGGCTCGCGAGATCCTCCGACGTCAGGCCCGTCACCGTCTCGATCGTGCCGTCGCGCGGCTTGCCGTAGGGGTGATCGGGGAAGGCGAGTTCCGCAAAGCGGCGACCGCCGATGGCGTTCGGGTCGGTCTCCTCGTTGCGCAGCCCGGCCACGATCTGGCGCTTCATGCGCTCCACCGCCTCGGCGTCGAAACGCGGCTCGTTGATCGCCAGCCGCAGCATCTCGAAGGCCTCGTCCGTGGTCGGAGACAGGGTGCGCAGCGAACCGTAGAAATTGTCGCGGCCCGAGTTGAAGCTCAGGCGCACCGACAGGTCCTGAAGCCGGGCCTGGAAGGCCTGGGAATCGAGGTTGCCGGCGCCTTCGTCGAGGGTCGCGGACAGAAGGTTTGCAAGCCCCTCCTTGCCGTCCGGGTTCTGGCTGTCACCACCCTCGAAGGCAAAGTTCACGGCCACGATCGGCACGGAGTCGTCCTCGACAAGCCAGGCGGTGAGGCCGCCGGGCGTGGTGACGGTCTGGATCTCCATGGCCTCGGCCGGGCGCGGCGCGGCGACAACGAGAAGCATCAGCGACAGGGTGAGCGCGGCGGCGAAGGCGCGCCGGAAACGGCCCGCGGTGCGGTTGGCGGCGCGGGCGGGGGCGTCGGTGGGTCCCATGAACAGGGTCTCCGGATTATGGATCATCGAAAGGGCCTGCCGAGCGGCCGGAAAGGGAGCCGGGACGGTCACCGGGTCACCGTATCGGACATCGGCTGAACGGCGGGAGCCCCAGCCGCATCGGCCGGATCGTCGCTCGTGCCTTCCTGCGGGCGCAGATAGGCGGTGACGGGAGCATCCGCGAGATAGCTTGCCGCCGCTTCGCGCACGTCGTCGGCGGTGATGGAGGCGACCAGCGCCGGCCACGCCTGCACGGATTCCACCGTGGCACCGGTCGTGAGCGCGACGCCGAAGATGCGCGCGAGGCTCGCCTGGTTGTCCTGGGCGTAGAGGGCCCCGGCCAGAAGGGAGCGGCGGGCACGCTCCAGTTCCTCGTCGCTGACACCGTCGCGGGCGATGTCCGCCACGACCTCGAGGGTCGCCTTGCCGACGTCCTCCATTGCGACGCCATCGGCGGGAACCGCGTAGAGCATGAACTGGGAGGGATCGAGCGCGTTGCCCTGGTACCAGCCGCCGGCGGAGGTCGCGACCTGTCTGTCGATCACCAGCTCACGATAGAGCCGGCTGGTGCTGCCGCCACCCAGGATCTCCGACAGGACGTCGAGCGATGCGGCGACGCGCGGGCCCTTTTCCGCATCCTCCCGTGCGGCGGAGGTGTAGCTCGGCACGACCCAGGCCTGGCGCAGGCTCGGCTGCTTGACCCGTTCGTCGGACAGGCTCACCTCGAGCGCGCCGCGAAGGTGCTGGGCTTCGGGGCGCACGCGCGGCCCCGGCTCGGCCCGGCGGGCGACCTTGCCATAGGTCTCTTCGGCGAGCTTGCGCACCTCGTCCGGCGTCACGTCACCGGCAACGACCAGGATTGCGTTGTTGGGCGTGTAGTAGCGGTCGTAGAAGGCGATGGCGTCCTCGCGGTCGAGCTTCTCCATCTCGTCCCGCCAGCCGATCACCGGCGTTGCGTAGGGATGGTTGACGAAGAGCATGGCCGACAGCGTTTCGCCAAGCTGCGAGGAGGGATCGCCGTCGATCCGCATACGGCGCTCCTCGAGGATCACGTCACGCTCGGGAAGGACGACCTCGTCCGTCAGCACGAGGTTCTCCATCCGGTCGGCCTCGAACTCCATCATCTCGGCGAGGTGTTCGCGCGCGACGCGCTGGAAATACGCCGTGTAGTCGCTGGAGGTGAAGGCGTTCTCCTGGCCGCCGATTTCCGCGACGCGGGCGGAAAAGGCGCCGTCGGGGTGCTTCTTCGTGCCCTTGAACATCAGGTGCTCGAGGAAATGGGCGATGCCGGAGGTGCCCGCTTCCTCGTCGGCGGCGCCGACCCTGTACCAGATCATGTGCGTCACGACCGGCGCGCGATGGTCCTCGATCACCAGAACCTGGAGCCCGTTGTCGAGGGTGAAGCGGCTCACTTCTCCGCCGATGCGGATGTCGGAAAAGGCGGCGGCATCGCTTGCGGATGCGGTCTCGGCAATCGCCGGCGGTGCGAGAACGAGCGCCGCGGCCAGGGGCAGCGCCGCAAGGATCGTTGCGCGAATGCCGGGCCGGGAGCGGCGCATGGCATGGGCGGGAAGGGTCGGTCGGGGCAAGAATACTCTCCGTTTGGCGGTGCCCTTCGGGCTGGCGGAAGCTGGCTCCGGGCGAAAGTCGGACACGGGCGCGCGGCCCGCCGGGCAGGTGACGCGCGTTCGCGCGCGGCGCGCATGCGACGCATCACCTTGAGACCAGATATAGGCGGTGGGGCGGCGAAAGCCCGTGAACTTTTCGTAAGGTTCGCGGGGCGCTCCGGCACGGCCCGGCGGGGCTCATGCAAATGCGCCGCGCCAAGGTGGCGCGGCGTTGCGATGTCGCAAGGGCAGCGGTGCCGAAAAGGCCCGGACGTGGTCCGTCAGCGCAGCGTGCGCGCGGACTTGCCGTCCATGAGCTGCTCGGTCGTGCTGATGCGGGGCTGATCCTGCTCCACCTTTTCCGGCGCGCGCATGGGGGCGTCGGGCGACGGCTTGGAATAGGCCGTTGGCGGCTCGATCAGGTAACGGCGGACCGGATTGCCGTTCTCGTCCACAACGCGCGTGTCGGCCTTGGCGACACCGACGCGCTGGCCGAGTTCGTTCGGCTTCAGGCGCGCGTCCTCGAGACGGTTTTCCTTGCGGATCTCCTCGGAGATATTGCGGTTTGCGCCACCGGAAGCGAGCTGCTTGATGCCACGCGACTGCAGCGGGCTGCTCGGTCCGGCATCCTCGAGCTGATCCGGGTTCTTGTTGCGATAGATGTCCTGGATCTTCTTCAGGTCCCCGTCATTGGCCTCGGGCCAGTTGGCGACGACCTCGCGCTCTTCCGGCGGCGGCAGGGTGTCGACCTTGCTCGGCATCGCCAGCGGCGCACGCGGGGTGTATTCGATCTTCTTGTCGGTTTTCGCGTCGACCGCGCCAAGCCCTTCCATCAGCGAGCGAACCATCGCCACGTCCGGGGCTTCGTCGTTGGTGGAGCCGTCACTGAACCCGTCGGACCCGGACTGGCAGCCGCCGAGCGCCAGCGCGCCGACGGCGGCGGCGGCAAGCAGGCCGCGCCGGGTTCCCGGGCGGGAGGAGCGGGTCAGGAAGGATAGGCGACGCGGCACAGCAGAAATCCTTGTCCGGTGATCGATCCGGTGTCGTTCGGGTCGAGTTGACCGTCTTGCGGGAATGCGCTTTTCACCCACACCCGCAGCCAGTCTACTCAGACCGTCCTTTTGCGGCATCATTAGGGCTGCCACGGAAACTGTCATACATGAGAGCCGCCACACCGGCAACGATCCACACGTCGGCAAGATTGAAGACGTACCAGGAGAAGTCGCCGACGTGGAAGTGGAAGAAGTCCGCGACCGCGCCCCACACGACCCGGTCGATGCCGTTGCCGATGGCGCCCGAGATCACCAGGGCGAAGCCCCATGCGGCCAGCCGCCGGTCCGCGCGCGCTCCCCACAGCCAGAACAGCACGGTGACGACGAGCGTTACCGCCACGAGCAGCCACCGCCCCGTGTCCGCCTCCTGCTGGAAGAGGCCGTATGAGATGCCGTAGTTCCACACCATCACCAGATCCAGGAACGGCGTGACGGCGACCCGGCCGCGAGAGGCGATATCGAAACCCTCCAGCATCCAGAGCTTGAAGCCCTGGTCGGCGATGAGGCCGAGGCCCGCGACCACCAGGATCAGGAAGCTGTAGGGCCCCCAGACGCGGAACGAGGATCGGCCCCGGGAGGACGGCGAGGTCATGGATGAAGGCTCTCCTTCGGATGGCGCCCGGCGCCGGCAGCGGATATCCCGCGCAACATGGGAAGCCGGCCCCTTTCCGTCAATCGCAATGCGCGCCGAGGGCCGGGCGGCAAGGGCGTGCGCGAGATGAGGGGCGAGCGCTTCAGTCCGGCGGGCCCGTCGGGGCGATGCGTGCGGCCAGTTCGGTCTGCCGGCGCCGGTTCTCGCGGTTGGCGATGTAGATGCCGCTGCAGACGATGAGCGAGATGCCGAACCACGTCGGGCCGTCGGGGAAGTCGCCGAAGACGAGAAAGCCGAACAGCGTGGCGCTGACGATTTCCAGGTAGTTGAACGGGGCCAGCACGGATGCCGGCGCATTGGCGAAGGCCTTCACGATGAGCCCGTGCGCGAAGAACGACATGCCGCCCACCACCGCCAGGAGCGCCCAGCCGGGCAGGTCCGGCATGACGGCCTCGGCCGGCTCGTAGCCGACGATGTTGGCGGCGATGAAGGCACTGCCGAGCAGGGCCGTGCCAGCCAGGCCCGCCGTGAACTGCACGCACAGCATTCCGCCCGAGCCCGAAAGCTGTCGGGTGATCATGAGGTAGAGGGCGAAGAGAAAGGCGGTAGCCAGCGGCAGAAGTGCCGTTGCGCCGAAATTGGCGAAGCCGGGCCGGATGATGATGATCGCGCCGACGAGCCCGACCGCCACGGCCGCCCAGCGGCGCGGGCCGACACGCTCGCGCAGCACCAGCGCCGACAGCGCGGTGAGGATCATCGGCTCGATGAAGAAGATGGCGATCGCATCGGCGACCGGCATCGTCGCGATGGCCGTGAAGAAGCAGAGGGAGGCGCTTGAAAGGAAGACGCCACGCAACAGGTGCGGCCAGATGTTGGGCGCGCGCAGCACGGCAAGTCCCGGGCCGATCGCCGCAACGGCCAGCGCGAAGATCATCTGGAACGCGAACCGGCCGAGCGTGACCTGAAGCGAGGACATGAAGGCGGAGAGATATTTCGCCGTCACGTCCATGATCGGGATGATCAGCATCGCGACCGTCATCAGGATGATGCCGCGCATGACGTCGCCGGGTGCGACGCCGGAGTCCTTGGATGAGCTCATTGGTCCGGCCAGGCGTTGAGGGCGAGGTCGAGATCGCCGAGTGGCGTGAGGGAGGCGAGCAGCACGCGCGCCTCGGCGGAGTCGCGGTTCATCTGGTCGACAAGGGCCTCCGCGCTGTCGAAACGCTCCTCCGGACGCAGATGACCCGCGAGCATGACCTCCATCTTCCGGCCGTAGAGGTCGCCGGTGAAATCGAACAGATGGACTTCGAAGAGGGGGGCGCCGTTGTCGAAGGTCGGACGCCGGCCGAAGCTCGCGACCCCGTCGTGCACCCGCCCGTCGACCCGCACCCGCACCGCATAGATGCCGTGGGCGAGGGCGGTTTCCTCCGCCAGCGCGAGGTTGGCGGTGGGGTAGCCCAGTTCACGTCCGCGCTTGTCGCCATGGGCGACCTCGGCGGAGAAGAACCAGCGGTAGCCCAGCAGCGCGTTGGCGAGCGTGACATCGCCTTCGGCCAGTGCCGCGCGGATCCGGCTGGAGGACACGGCCTCGCCGGACTCGTCCGTCTCCGCCGTAACGATGGTGACCCCGAAGCCGTCGGCGGCACCCGCCTCGACGAGGAATTCCGGCGTGCCGCGCCGCGCGCGTCCGAAGTGGAAGTCGTAGCCGGTGACGGCGTGAACGATGCCCATGCGCTGGCGCAGGATGTCCTCCACGAAGGCTTCCGCCTCGATGGACGCGAAGGCGCGGGTGAAGGGGGCGGTGACGATGCCGTCGAAGCCGTAGGCGGCCACGATTTTTGCCCGTTCCTCGGCCGGTGTCAGCCGGAACACGGGCTTGTCGGGTGCGAATACCGTGCGCGGATGCGGCTCGAAGGTCAGCACGAAGGCCGGAACCTCACGCCCGTGCGCTACGGCCAGCGCCGCGTCGAGAACCGCCCGGTGACCCCGGTGCACGCCGTCGAAATTGCCGATTGCCACCACGGCGCCGCGCAGGTGGTCGGGAAACTCCGCAAGATCGGTGACGGACGTGAAGCGGAGGGCGGGCAGGTGGGTCATGGACGTGGACGGACCGGATGAAGCGTGAACCGGAGCGCCGGCACCTGGAGCCGGAGACCGGTCGAGCCGGTGCCGAAGTGTGCCGATGCCTGTGTGCCAGCGGACCCTGCCCATTCGCCCTGAAAAGGTCAAGCACGCGGCCCGCCGGCCCCGTCCCGTTTAAGGGGCCTCGGTCTAACCGTCTTCCGGCTCGCGTCCCGCCGTCTCGGCCATTTCGGAGCGGCTGGGAACCTTGACCGTGGCCTCGCCTTCCAGAACCACCGTGTCGCCGACCTTGCACAGGCAGTCGAGACGGGCGCGATGACCGCGCTCGATCAGCTCCGCGATGGTCACCGAAACGACGACTTCGTCGCCGATTCGCACGGGAGCGCGGAATTTCAGCGTCTGGGAAAGATAAATCGCACCGGGCCCCGGCAGGCGGGTTCCCAGCAGCGCGGAGATGAGGCTGGCGGTGTAAAGGCCGTGCGCGATGCGGGTGCGGAACGGCGTTCTCGCGGCGAAGTGCTCTGAGAGGTGGATCGGATTGCGGTCCCCCGAAACCTCAGCAAAACCGACAACATCGGAGGCGCTCACGATCTTGGTCAGGCTCTCGGTCTGTCCGAGCGAGAGATCTTCGTAGAACAGTGTCTGCAAGGAAAGCACGATGACTTTTTCACCCCGTCGTCTGCCGCATTCCGATGAGCCTATTGGGCGGGAGAACGGGGCGCAACACGCCTTTGGAAGAAGAAGTCGCGGGCATTAACGGAGTTTTCAGGGGCGGTTCGTAAAGTGAGGCTACATGGGAGGCAGGAGCGCGCAAGCGCCATCCCTCCGAAGTGACAGGAAGCATCAAGCGCCCGTTCACAACGGGTCGGGCAGATTGACAGTATGGAGTAGACAATGGCCCTCGATGTTCAGATGCCGGTCCTCGTGGTGGACGATTACAAGACGATGATCCGCATCATTCGGAACCTGCTCAAGCAGCTCGGGTTCGAGGATATCGACGATGCCGCCGACGGCACCGAGGCGCTGGAGAAGATGAAGCAGCGCCGCTACGGCCTGGTGATTTCCGACTGGAACATGGAGCCGATGACCGGCTACGAACTGCTCAAGCAGGTGCGGGCCGATGCCGGCCTCTGCAAGACGCCGTTCATCATGGTGACGGCGGAATCCAAGACCGAGAACGTGATTGCCGCCAAGAAGGCAGGTGTCAACAACTACATCGTGAAGCCGTTCAACGCGCAGACGCTGAAGGGCAAGATCGAGGCGGTGTTCTCGGAGTAATCCGCGCAAGCGGTACCCCGGACAGTCGACGCAGGCGCCCGGCGCCACGTGTCGGTCAGGCGACGAGCGCCTGCCCGTGCGGGTGACGTGTGTCGCGACGGACAAGGAGACCGGCCAACGGTCGAGGGGGCAGCCAAGGGGCAGTCATGGGTGCACTTACGAAAGACGACGTGGCGGGGCTGATCTCCTTCCTGGAGCAGAACCGCGAGAAGGACGTGACGCTGAACGACGTGATTCATCTCGCCGAGATGATGACCGGTTCCATGCGCGAGTTTCTCTCCGCGATCCAGCCCACCATCACGTCCGAGCTCATGGCCATTGCCGACGAGATCGGCCGCCTCAAGGTCGAGATCCAGCAGCTTCGCCCGCACGACATGAAGGCGAACCAGATTCCGGAGGCCGGACGCGAGCTCGACGCCATCGTCGAGGCGACCGAATCCGCGACCGTCACCATCATGGAGGCGGCCGAGACGATCATGGGCGCGGACGACATGAGCGAGTCCGACTATCGCGCCCTGGTCAACGACAAGATGATCGAGGTCTTCGAGGCCTGCTCCTTCCAGGACATCACGGGCCAGCGCATTTCCAAGGTCGTCGGCACGCTGAATGCGATCGACCGGCGCGTGTCGGGCTTCGTCGAGCGCCTGCGCATCGCCGAGACCGATGAGTCTCCCGAGGAGGAGACGGAGGAGGAGCGCCGCAAGCGCGAGCTGATTCTGCACGGCCCCCAGCACGAGGGCGAGGGCGTCTCCCAGGCCGACATCGACAGCATGATGGCCGGCGAGAGCCAGGCCGACATCGACAAGCTCTTCGACTGAACGCACCGGGCCCGGTCGCTGCGGCCGGGATTGCCGGCAAGCGTTCCAGGGTCACGAGATCGGCGTCTGCCCTTGCGGTCGCCCGACGGTTCCGGGCCAGCCCCCGCGAGTGGCCGGAAAAACCGAAGAAGGCCGGACCCGTCGTCACGGGCCCGGCCTTTTTCGTTTCTCTCCCTCGCCGTGCCCTTACCAGCGAAGCTCGGGGATGGCGGCGCGGGCGCGAAGCCCTTCCTCCGCCAGCCGCTTGCGCACCAGATCCTCCTCCGGCGCTCCGGCGGGACCGAAATCCGCGCCGTGAATGCCTCCGGTGATGAACAGCACGTCGAGGCTGTTGGCATAGGCGCCGCGAATGTCGGTCGGCAGGCCGTCGCCGATGGCGAGGATGGACGATCGCTCCAGGGGCGCGCCGGCGGCGGCCTCGGCCCGGGCAATGGCAAGGTTGTAGATCGGCGTGTGCGGCTTGCCGACGATGGTCACCTTGCCGCCCATGTCCTCGTAAAGCCGTGCCAGTGCCCCGGCGCACCACACCAGCTTGTCGCCGCGTTCCACGACGATGTCCGGGTTGGCGCAGATGAAGGTCAGGCCGCGCGCGATCATCCGCTCGAAGGCCGGGCGATAGCTTTCCGGCGTCTCGTTCTCGTCGTCCACGAGGCCGGTGCACACGACCGCTTGTGCGTCCTCCTCGCCCACGAGCGGGTTGGCGAAGCCCTCGAACAGCGTCAGGTCGCGCTCCGGCCCGATGTGCTGGATCGGCGCGCCGTCGAGCGCGGTGATCGCGTCGCGTGTCACGTCGCCGGAGGTGACCACCTCGTCGAAGGCGTCGCGCGGCACTCCAAGGCTTGCGAGCTGCGCCTTCACCGGCGGGTTGGGGCGCGGCGCGTTGGTGATGAGAACGACCGGAGCACCGGTTTCGCGGCGAAACGCGGCAAGCGCCTCGCAGGCCGGAGCGAAGGCGGCGACGCCGTTGTGCAGCACGCCCCAAACATCGCACAGGATCGCGCGGTAGGAGGGGGCGAGGACCGAAAGGCCCGGGATCAGGAGCGGCGTGGTCGCGGTCATGGAATGCCTCGTGCGGATGGAAGGGGGCGAAGGGCGGGGCGCGCGGCCCGGAGGTGCGTGACGCGGCGCGACGATACCCGATCGCCCGGCACCGGGAAATGGGGCAGACGTTTCCGGTTGGGGGCCGGTCGCCGCGGTCGTCAACAGATCCGTGCGGCGGTGCGCGTGCCGTGCTTGACGGCGCGCGCCATGCGGTGCAGTCCGGCGGGAGTGGCATCGTGCTTTCAAAGCGCGGATGCTGGTGCAGCGGATGACGACGATTCGGAGTGGCGGCCCCCATGGCGATCCGGCAGTTGAGCGACCACGCGATCAATCAGATCGCGGCCGGAGAGGTGATCGAGCGGCCCGCCAGTGTCATCAAGGAGCTGGTGGAGAATGCCGTTGACGCCGGAGCCGGCCGGATCTCGGTCGTGACGGCCGCCGGTGGCAAGACATTGATGCGGGTGGAGGACGACGGCGGCGGGATGAGCGCCGCCGACCTGGCGCTTGCGGTCGAGCGCCATTGCACCTCGAAGCTTTCCGAGGAAGATCTTTTCGACATTCGCAGCCTCGGGTTCCGGGGCGAGGCGCTGCCCTCCATCGGCGCCGTGTCGCGTCTGTCCATCACCTCGCGCCACGGCGCGGAGCCCCACGCCTGGGCGCTGGACGTGGAAGGCGGCGCAAAGGGGGAACCGCGCCCGGCGAGCCGGCCGAAGGGCACCCGTGTGGAGGTTCGCGACCTCTTCTTCGCGACGCCGGCCCGGCTCAAGTTCCTGAAATCCGACCGCGCCGAGGCGGGTGCTATCACCGATGTGGTGAGACGTCTTGCCCTGGCGCATCCGCACGTGCGGTTCGAACTGTCGGGAACCGACCGGCAGACGCTGACGTTCGCCTCCGCGACCGGGGAGCGTGCCCTGTCCGCACGCATCGCCCAGGTTCTCGGCGAGGAATTCGTCGAGAACGCCTGCGAGATCGATGCGATGCGCGAGGGCGTCCGGCTGTTCGGGCTGGCGGGCCTGCCCACCTATCACCGGGCGAACTCCCTCTCCCAGTTCTTCTTCGTCAACGGCAGGCCGGTGCGCGACAAGCTGCTGATGTCGGCGTTGCGCGGCGCCTATGCGGATGTGCTCGCCCGCGACCGGCACGCGGTCGTGGCACTGTTCATCGAGCTCGATCCGCGTCAGGTGGACGTCAACGTGCATCCGGCAAAGGCCGACGTGCGCTTCCGCGATGCCCAGCTCGTGCGCGGCCTCGTGGTCGGTGCCCTGAAGCAGGCGTTCGCCGCCTCGGGGCACATGTCGTCGTCCCACAACGCGACGGCCGCTCTTGCCGCCTTTGCGGGCAGCGGGGTCGAAGCCCGCGGCCCTTCAGCCTATCCGGGTCGACCGGCAACACCGTCCTGGTCCGACTGGCAAGCCTCGCCCCAGCGTCCGCTCGGCACACCGCAAGGGGATGCCGGAGCCGCGTTCGGTGCGCTGCGGGAGGGCGGCGAGGAGACCGGCCTGGCCGGGTTCCAGATGCCCTCGGCGGATGCGCGCGCGCATCAGGAGGAGGCGAGCGAGGAACGGATGGCCCGGCCGCTTGGTGCGGCGCGTGCCCAGATCCACGAGACCTATGTGATCGCCCAGACGGAGACGGGCCTCGTCATCGTCGACCAGCACGCCGCACACGAACGCCTCGTCTACGAGCGGCTCAAGACGGCGCTCGCCACAAGGGGCGTCGCGACACAGGGGCTCCTGATCCCGGAGGTCGTCGAACTGCCGGAAGAGGACGTTGCCCGTCTGGCCGAGCGGGCGGAGGAACTTGCCACGGTCGGGCTGGTGCTCGAGCCCTTCGGGCCGGGCGCGATCGCCGTGCGTGAGACGCCGGCCATGCTCGGCCAGATCGATATTCGCGGACTGGTGCGCGATCTTGCCGATGATCTCGCCGAATGGGACACGGCGACACGTGTGCGCGAACGGCTCGATCATGTGGCGGCGACCATGGCGTGCCACGGTTCGGTGCGCGCTGGACGCAGGCTGAGGCCCCAGGAGATGGACGCATTGCTGCGCGAGATGGAGGACACACCGAACTCGGGCCAGTGCAATCACGGCCGCCCGACGTGGATCGAGCTCAAGCTCTCCGACATCGAACGGCTGTTCGGGCGCAAGTGAGACGTCGCGCGGCAATGGTCGGAAATATACGCCAGGGGTGTCACCGATCTGTCGCCGGTATCGTGGTGTAATGGCTCCTTGAACGCGACGGGCTTCAAGGAAACTGGCGTCGATGAAGGTGATTGTCTGGTCGGCTGCGGGAGTGCTGATCCTGCTCGGCCTTCTGACCGTGTGGATGCCCATTCCCACCGGGGTTCCGCTGCTTGCGGCAGGCGCCGTTCTCATTCTTGGCTCAAGCCGTCAGGCGGCGCGCTGGTTGCGCGGACACCGGCGTTCCTGGCATCCGCTCGATGCCGCCATGACCTGGGTCGAGGACAGGGCGCCGCGCACGCTCGCCTCGGTGCTGCGCCGCAGCCGTCCGCGACGCAAGGTGCCCCCGCTTTCCGTGCTGCCCTCCGCCCGGAGGCGGGATCCGCACCCTGGAGCGTGAAGCAAGCCTCGCGTCAGTCGCGCGCCGCGAGCCCGAGAAACAGCACCTGGCTGTCGCCGACAATGCGCCGGTCGAGTTCCTCGTAGCCGTCCGGGACCTCGACCTCCGTTTTCGCATCCTCTTCCAGAAGGACCAGCGCGCCGGCCTTCAGCCAGCCGCCCGCGAGTGCGGAGGACAGCGCCTTTTCGCCAAGCCCCTTGCGGTAGGGAGGGTCGGCGAAGACGAGGTCGAAGGGTTCGATGGTTCCCACGGGGCCGAGTTGCGTTGCATCGCGGCGAAAGAGCTTGGTCGCGCCGTTCAGGCCAAGGGCTTCCACATTGGAGCGGATTGCCGCGCGTGCGCCGGCGGCCTCCTCGATGAAGAGACAATGGCGCGCGCCACGGCTCATGGCCTCCAGTCCGAGCGCACCGGTTCCCGCGAACAGGTCAAGCACGCGGGTCCCGTCGAGCTTGTCGGCATGCGCATGGGCGAGAACGTTGAACACGGTCTCCCGCAGCCGGTCGCTGGTCGGACGGGTGCCGTCTCCGCGCGGAGCCTCGATGGCCGTGCCGCGATAGCGCCCGGCAACGATCCTCAACGCTTGCCTCCCTTGCCCGGGCCACCACGCCCCGGACCACCGCGCGACGGACCGCCACGTCCCGGACCGCCTCGGCCGGAGCCGCCGCGGTCAGGCCCGCCGCGCTTGCCGTCACCCTTCGCGAAAGGCTTGCCGCCAGGTTTGCCGGGGCCCTTGCCGAAGCCCTTTCCGGCACCACGGTCGGGACCGCCGCGCCTGGGGCGGTCGTCGCCCACATCGTCGCGCTGGCGCTTGGGGGCGCCAAGGCCATAGGAGCGGATAGGCTGGTCGTCGCGGTCGCGTCGGCGTGCGCCGCGCTCCTGCGCCGGAGCGGTTTCCTCGATCAGCTTGCCGTCTTCGTCCCAGACCCGTCGCCGCCGGGTCTCGTCCTGGGCCGCCTGGCGTTCCTTCGGCATCAGGTCCGGCGTGAAGCGGAAGCGCGAGCGCGGCGAGACATAGGTGCTCCTGGTCTCCGGCTCCTTGCGACCCGCGCCGCGATCGTCGCCCTTGCGGCCCGCACCGCGCTCGCCGCGCGACTTGCGTGCCGCGCGTCCGTCGGCCGCCGCCTCGCCCTCGCGTTTGGAAAGGTAGCGTCCCTCGCCTTGCGTCTGCCGGCCGCGCTGCGGCTTTTCGGCCGGTTTCGCCTTGGCCGGGGCATTCTCGCCGGTCTGGGCGAGCAGAGGTGCCTCGAAGTCGGCGTTGGCCTCGGTGGCGAGGCGCTCGCCAAGCTGTTCGCGCAGCACGCGGCCACGGATCTCGCGCACCTCGCCCTCGCCGAGCTCCGCGAGCTGGAAGGGGCCGAAGGAAACGCGGATCAGCCGGTTGACCGACAGGCCGAGGTGCTCGAGCACGCGCTTGATCTCGCGGTTCTTGCCCTCGCGCAGAGCGATCGTGAGCCAGACGTTGTCGCCCTGCTCCTTGTCGAGGCTGGCCTCGATGGCGCCATAGAGCACGCCGTCGACCGAAACGCCGTCGGCCAGCTTGTCGAGATCGGCCTGGGTGATGCGGCCATAGGCGCGCACGCGGTAGCGGCGCAGCCAGCCCGTCGCCGGAAGCTCCAGGACGCGCGACAGCCCGCCGTCGTTGGTGAGCAGCAGCAGGCCCTCGGTGTTGATGTCGAGACGGCCGACGCTGAGCACGCGCGGCAGGTCCTTCGGCAGGCGGTCGAAGACCGTCGGCCGGCCTTCCGGATCGCTGTTCGTCGTCACCAGCCCGCGCGGCTTGTGGTAGAGCCAAAGGCGGGTGCGCTCGCGCTCGGGCAGCGGCTCGCCATCGACCGTGATCGTGTCGGACGGGCGCACGATGGTCGCCGGGGTCTTCAGGACGGTACCGTTGACGGCGACGCGGCCGTCCACCACCCAGCTCTCGGCCTGGCGGCGCGAGCACAGGCCGGCGCGCGCGATCACCTTGGCGACGCGCTCCGCCTCGGGCGCCTCTCCCCCCGCGGGTTCCCTTGCCGCGACCTTCGGCGCACGCACGGGCTTGCCCGCGCGCGGCGGCTTGCCGCCCTTCGACGGGCCGGCGAACTTCTGGCGGCCGCCCTCGCTCTTGGAGAAGGCGGGCTTGTCGCCGGTACGGCCCGGGGCGGCCGGACGCGCCGGACGGCCTGAGGGCTTGCCGGAGCGCCCGGCGGGGCGTCCGGAGGGTTTTCGGGGGCGGGTATCCTTGGTCATGGCGCGCGTCATACCAGAGCAGCGGGGGGCGGGGAAGCGCGCTTTTCGCAGGGCTCAGCGCTTGCCGGCATGATGGGTGACGGGGCGGGGATTGACAAGGCGCGCCCGCACCCGATGATCCGCCCGATGACCGACCGAACACGCCCCGATCCACCGCCCCCCGAAGGCCCCCCGCCACCGTCTCCGACGCAGCGCCAGGGCGGCTTCATGGATCTTGCCCTGGCCGAGGCGCGAAAGGCCGCTGAACGCGGCGAGGTTCCCGTCGGCGCCGTTCTTGTGCGGGAGGGAAAAGTGCTGGCCGCCGATGGCAACCGTACCCTGGAACTCGCGGATCCGACGGCCCATGCCGAGATGCTCGTGCTGCGCGCTGCCTGCCGGACGCTTGCAAGCCAGCGGCTTCCGGATTGCGACCTCTATGTAACGCTTGAGCCCTGTCCCATGTGCGCGGCGGCGATTTCCTTCGCGCGGATCCGCAGGCTCTACTTCGGCGCGGGCGACGAAAAGGGGGGCGCGGTGGAGCACGGCGTTCGGTTCTACGCGCAGCCGACCTGTCATCATGCGCCGGAGGTCTATTCCGGTCTCGCGGAAGTCGACGCGGCGGACCTGCTCAAAGGGTTTTTCCGTCAGAAGCGGGAGGAGGGGACGAAATGATTGCGGTGATCTTCGAGGTCTGGCCGAAAGAGGGCCACAAGGGGGCCTATCTGGACATTGCCGGCGAACTCAAGCCGCTGCTTGCCGAGGCGGACGGCTTCATCTCCGTCGAACGCTTCGAGAGCCTGATGGAGCCCGGCAAGCTCCTGTCGCTCTCCTTCTGGCGCGACGAGGAGGCGGTGGCCGCATGGCGCAGGACGTCGGAACACCGCCTCGCCCAGGCGGCGGGAAGAAACGCGCATTTCGCCAACTACCGGCTCAGGGTCGCGGGCGTTCTGCGTGACTATGGCATGGACGAACGGGCGCAGGTGCCGGCCGACAGTCTCGACGCTCACAAGGGGTAGGAGACTATCGTTCCGGCAGCACGAGGACGGTTGGCGTGACAGGCAGGCCGGTGCGACGCGCGACGAAGCGGGGGCTGTCGGAGGTCTCGACCGCATAGCCTTCGCCGCTCATGCGTGCCACGAAGCTCTCGCGCGAGCCGTAGGTATAGGCGTGCATGGGAATGACGATGCGGGGGCTGAGCGCGGCAAGCACGTCGACGAGCGTGTCGAGCTTCAGCGTCGAGGCGTTGTCCACCGGCGCCATGACGATGTCGATGGTGCCGAGCACGGCAAGGTCTTCTTCCGTCAGGCGGTGATGCAGGTGACCCAGGTGGGCGATGCAGAGATCCGCCACCTCGAAGACGAAGATGGAGTTACCCAGCAGCCGGGTTGTCCCGTCCCATCCGCGCGTGTTGGTCTGCAGGTTGCGGATGCGCGCGTCACGGATCGAAAGATCGTGGGTCATCTCGCCGCCTTGCGGATTCCAGCCCAGAAGCACGTGCTCGATGCCGGGATCCGGGTTGAGCGTGAAGTGGGTGCCATGGGCCCCGTTCATGGTCACCACATGGGGAAGGCGCTCGGGGCGATGCACCGCGTTGTAGTCGGTCGCGATGCGAAGCCCGTCCGGCGTCTCGATCTCGAAGGTGGCATGACCGACATAGGTGATCGCGACCTGGTCGGGCGCGAGCGCCGCCATGACCACCGGAAGTCGCCTCTGCAACGGGTCCGTGCCGGCCAGCATCTGGCAGGTGGCGCGTGCCGGAAGCGGCGCGAGCAGCAGCGCCAGGGCAAGCAGCAGCAGTCCGTGAACGAGCGGGGAGAGGATCGGCAGGGGACGCGCGCGAAGGCGCGGGCAGACGAGGTGAAGGGCAAACGGCATGGGCGCGCGCTCCGGCTGTGCCGGAACCACGGGAGAGGGGGGAAGGCGCCGGCGGAAACCTGTCCTTGTGAAACAAGGGTAGCGCCGAGGCGCCGCTCATCAAGGGCCGGACTGCCCGTCAGCCGGCGGCAGCAGATTTGAGGTGGGCCTCGATGACCTCGCCGAGCTGGCGTTTCACGGTCTCGCGCAAGGGCTCCGCGCCAGCCAGGATCTCCTCGGTCTTGAGGAAGTCCAGAACCCGGTAGCCGGGAAGATCCGGCTTCACCAGCACGTTGGGCTGGCGGCTCTTGAGCTTCTCCAGGGTGATCGACTGCATGAGGATCTGGATCGAGCCGAACAGGGCGTCGCCCGTGCCGGGAACCGTCTTGCCCTTGCGCGGTATCGGGGATCCGACCACATCGCTTCCCACGACGATGTCGATGTCGTCGGGCAGGGCGTCGAAGGGCAGGGGATTGACGATGCCGCCGTCGACCATGACGCAGCCGTCCACGACCACCGGCCTGAATATGGCCGGGATAGCCATGGAGGCGGCGACCGACCGGTGCAGATCGCCCTCACGCAGGCGGATCTCGCGGCAGGCGAAAAAGTCCGTCGCGATCACCGTCAGTGGAATGCCCAGATCGTCGAACGCGGGCGGGATATGGTTGCCGATGAAGGTCTCGAGCACCCGCGGCGCATCGAACTGCATGATGCCCGGCGACGAGAAGAGCTCGCCGAAACGGCGCGGGCGCAGCTTCCAAAGCCGTGCGGCGACGGCGTTTCGGTCGCGGAAGATCTCCGTGGCCACGGCTCTGAGCTCTTCACCGGGAAGCCCTCCGGCGTAGCCGGCCGCCAGGATCGCTCCGATCGACGTGCCCGCCATGGCGACCGGCTTGATGCCGAGGTCGTCGATCGCCTCAAGAACCGGAACATGCGCCAATCCGCGCGCACCTCCGCCCCCCAGCGCGACGCCGATCCGCGGTCCGCTCATTCGAAATGCCTCCTGCGTCGGAACCTTGCCTGCAACGTCCATGGTGTCGCCGCGAAAAGCGGTAAGATCAAGACAGGATACGGAAGCTGCCTCCCGATGTGAAAGGCGGTCTGGTGTGGCGCGGATGTCGCCCGCCCGCTCCGCCCGGTATAGTGGACAGGGGAACCGACGCCTGCGAGATTCGCGAAACGTCTGCCGTTCCTCTTGGCGTTTTTCGCCCGGGCCCCGTGCTCTTCGCACCGGGTGCCGGTGAAGGATGCCTTGTTCCGCACACCCGAGGGAGGCCCATGGCCAGCGAAGCAGCCCCGCCGTTCTTTGTCGAGTCCATGCTCTTTCTCACCGCGACCGTGGTGGCGGTTCCGCTTGCCAAGCGCATCGGGCTTGGATCCGTCGTCGGATTTCTGGCGGCCGGTATCGCGCTCGGGCCCTACGGCCTGGACCTCATCGCGGGTGCGGGAGATGTGAGGGGCGTAGCGGAACTTGGCGTGGTGCTGCTGCTTTTCGTGATCGGACTGGAACTCGAACCGGCGCGATTGTGGCAGATGAAGGGGGATATCTTCGGCCTGGGAACATCCCAGGTGCTTGCCTGCGGGGCGGCTCTTGCCGGGCTGCTCCTGCTGGTGGGCACGAGTCCTGAAGTCGCCGTCATCGCGGGCATGGGCCTGGCGCTCTCCTCCACGGCCTTTGCGCTGCAGATCCTGCAGGAACGCGGCCAGCTCACGACCGCCTATGGCCAGCGGGCCTTCGGCATCCTGCTTCTACAGGACATGGCTATCGTGCCGCTTCTGGCCCTGATCCCGATCCTGGCACCGCAATCCGATGCCGATGCGGGACGCGGGGTCCTGGTCGAACTGGGCATTACCATTACCGCCGTGGGTGGCGTCATCGCGGCCGGGCGCTATCTGCTTTCTCCGCTCTTCACGCTTCTTTCGGCGGTGCGCGCGCGCGAGGTCATGCTGGCGGCGGCCCTGCTCGTCGCGCTGGGCAGCGGAGGCATCATGCATGCCGCCGGGCTGTCCATGGCGCTTGGTGCCTTCCTTGCGGGTGTGATGCTGGCGGAATCGAGCTTCCGGCACACGCTCGAGGCGGACATCGAGCCGTTTCGCGCGTTGCTCATGGGGCTGTTCTTCATCTCCGTCGGCATGTCGCTCGATCTTGGCCTGGTCCTGTCGAGCTGGCATCGGGTCGCCATTGGCGTCGCGGCGGTGATGGGGGTGAAGGGAGCCCTGATCTGGGGGCTGGCGCGCCTCTTCGGGTCGTCGAATTCCGATGCGCTCAAGATTGCCGTCACGCTTCCCCAGGGCGGCGAATTCGCCTTCGTGCTCTTTACCGCCGCCAGCGCCGCGCAGATCCTGGCGCCGGGCCAGATGACGCTGCTTCTCGCGATCGTCGTCGTGACCATGCTGCTGACGCCGGTCGGCTGCGCGATCCATGACATCATCGCCAGGCGCCTGCAAAAGCGCGGTTACGTGTCCGATGCGATCGAGGTCTTCGCCGAGACCCGTCCGGCGGTGATGGTCATCGGGTTCGGCCGGTTCGGCATGATGGTGTCGGAGATGCTGACCGCTGAGGGCGTTCGCATCATCGCGCTCGACAACCGGCCCGACCGTGTCACCTATGCACGCAAGCTCGGCTACAAGGTCTATGTCGGTGATGCGACCCGCGCCGACGTGCTCAAGGCGGCCGGCGGCGACGACGCCGTTCTGATCGCGTTGTGCATCGAGAACGACAAGGTCATGGGGCAGGCGGTCGACCTGATCCGGGAGGAGTTCCCGCACGCCAAGATCTACTGCAGGGCGACCGACCGGTTGCACGCACTGGAACTCGCCCGCCGGGGAGTGGACTACCACATTCGCGAGACCTTCGAATCGAGCCTCAGCTTCGGGCGCGCGGCTCTCGAGGCGCTGGGCATCACGGGGGATCGCATCGAGGAGATCGAGGAGGATGTGCGTCGCCGGGACCTGGAACGTCTCGAGCTTCAGCTTCGCGACGGGCCGAGCGCCGGAGCGGACCGCATCAACCGCATGACGCCGCGCCGGGCTTCCGCCACGCCGAAGGATGCGGACGGCACCGGGGATGACGCGACAGGGCCGTGAGCGGCAGGCGATCGGCGGTGGTCAACGCGTGACTGGGCCGCTATGTAGGGCGTGAGACCATGAGACGAAACGGCAGGGGCGGGCGATATGCGCCGCAGGGGCGAGGTCCTCGCGCTGCCGGAGGCAGGAACGGCATGAACAGACTGGACATCCCGCGCGCGGAGGGCGAGGCCCGTATCCGCTATCTCGACGCCGACTATCAGCTCCTGTCGCCCGGCACATTCGTGCTGTGCGCGGTCACCGGGCAGCAGATTCCGCTCGATGAGTTGAAGTACTGGAGCGTCTCGCGCCAGGAGGCCTACGTCGACGCCCATGCGGCGCTCGCCCGCTACCGCGAGAGTGGCAATCAGGCCTGACCGCGCACGCGGCCGAGCCGCGCGTCAAGCAACGCGGCGAGCGCGGGCGCGTCGTCGGCCACCATGCGCACCTTCAGCACCTGACAGCGCGCGAGCAGTCCGGCAACCGCCGGGTCCTCGCGCGTTGCGCCATGCGCCATGCGCACGAAATCCTTCTCCGTCGTGACCGGAACGAGATCCCGCGCCTCCGCCCGCGCCATCAGGCGGGCCGCATCCGCGACCGAATAGGCCCGGTGGTCGCCGAAAACGTGTCGCTCGACGATCCGGGCACCTTCCCGCTCCAGTGTTTCGAAGAATTTCTCCGGCCGCCCGATGCCGGCGAAGGCGAGAACGCGGCGACCCGAAAGCCCGTGACCGGGAACAGGCGCGAGCCGGGCCGAGAGAACCTGCCGGTGCGAGACCCGGGCGCGGGCGCGCAACGCGTCTCCGGCGGCGGCCTCGCGCCCCACGAGCACCACGGCATCGGCACGTGGAAGCTGGACCTCGAGCGGTGCGCGCAAGGGGCCGGCGGGAATGACGCACCCGTTGCCGACGCCGGTGGCGGTATCCGCGAGAACCAGCGACAGGCTTTTGGCAAGTGTCGGGTTCTGAAAGCCGTCGTCCATGACGATCACCGATCCCAGCGTCCCGGCCAGCCGGGCGCCTGCCGCCCGGTCGGCGCTGACGATGGTCGGTGCTTCGGCAGCCAGCAGCAGCGCCTCGTCTCCGACCTCGTGCGCTCCGTGCAGGGGCACCTCCACGATGACCGGTTCGTCGCGCCCGAGCGTGCCGCCATACCCCCGCGTCAGAAACACGGGCGCCTCTCCAGTCTCCCGAAGCATCGAGGCCAGCAGGAGCGCCATGGGGGTTTTCCCCGTGCCTCCGGCGACGAAGTTGCCGACACAGATGACGGGCAGTGGGGATGTGAAGGCGGGTGCGCGCTCCATGCGTCTCGACGAGAGGAAGCCGTAGACAAGCGAGAACGGCAGAAGCAGATGGGCGGCGAGCGTGATGCGCGGTCGCCACCAGAAACCGGGAGCGCCAAACCCGACCATCACGTGCCGTCCTGTCGTGCAGGGATCGGGAGCCAGGAGGAAAGCGCGTCCAGCGTTGCCGCAAGGGCGCCGCTTCCGGCGTCCGTGACGTCCCCTGCAAGGACCGCGACATGCCGTGCGGCATCGGGGTCGCGAAGCAGCCTTTCTACCTGGTCGGTGAGCCCGGCCTCATCCTCCACGACCAGTGCGCCGCCCGCGTCGATCAGCGGCGTGTAGATGTCCTGGAGATTGAACACATGCGGCCCCGTCAGGATCGCGGTGGACAGTCTGGCCGCCTCGAGAGGGTTCTGGCCGCCTTCAGGCACCAGTGACTTGCCGATGAAGGCGACGGGAGCGAGCCTGTAGAACAGTCCGAGTTCACCGATCGTATCGGCCAGATAGATCTGGGTGCCCGCGTCCGGGATCTCGCCCGCGCTGCGGCGCGCGACGCGAAGGCCGCGCGCGGAAAGGTCGTTCGCGATGATCTCGCCGCGCTCGGGATGGCGCGGAACGACAATGGTCAGAAGGTCCGCGAGGCCCCTTGCCTCAAGGGTCTCGTGCACGCTGGCGGCAATCGTCTCCTCGCCCTCGTGCGTGCTGGCGGCAAGCCAGCGCGGACGTGAGCCGAGAGCGGACCGCAGCCCCTCGAGGGCGTGCGGATCGGCGGCAAGCTTCTGGCTGTCGTACTTGAGGTTTCCGCTGACCTCGACGCGTGGCACGCCGAAGCCGGCAAGGCGCTCCGCGTCGGCCTGCGTCTGGGCAAGGCAAAGCGTGAGGCGTGAAAAGATCCGGCGTGCCACGAAGGGCACCTTGTTCCAGCCCGCGCGCGTGCGTTCCGACATGGTCGCGCTGGCGATGACAAGCGGAATGCCGCGCGCATGAAGCAGGTGGATCGTTGTCGGCCAGATTTCCGATTCCAGCGTGATCGCCAGGTCGGGGCGCCAGTGGTCGAGGAAACGGGAGATGTTTCCCGGCGTGTCGTAGGGCACGAACTGGTGCAGAACGCCGGGCCGCCGCTGGCTGGCGGCGATGCGGGCCGACGTCACCGTTCCGGTCGTGAGAAGCACGGTGACACCGGTTTCCGCCAGAGAGGCTATGAGCGCCTGCGCGGCGTTCATCTCACCGACACTCGCCGCATGCAGCCAGACAAGCGGTCCGTCCGGACGCGCCAGGGAGGCGCGGCCGAACCGTTCGCCGCGGCGTGCCGGGTCCTCCTTGCCGCGTCGCATCCGCCGCGCGTGCAGCAGGGGAAGCAGCGGCGTCACGAGGCGCCCGAAAAGACGGTATCCGGCAAGAAGCGTCTCGCCGGCGATCCGCGAGAAAATGCGCTCGCTCGTGGGACGGGCACCGCTCATGAGGGAGCCGTTTCGAGCGCTCCGGGAAGCGGCTCGCCGTCCGCGAGGGCACGGGCGCGTTCCGTTGCCCGGTCGAGGCTGCGCTGCAGGGCCTGCCGGGCCTCTTCCATTGCCGCCTCGTCGGCATCGCGCGGTACGTAGACGAGTTCGCCGAGCGACAGCGCCATGCGGCTGAACGGCAGGTTGATCGTCGCCCTGTCCCAGGTGGAAAGGTCGATACGCCGGCTCGTGGTCATGGCGAGAGGCATGATCGGGCGACCGGAATAGCGCGCGAGCTGGATGATACCCGATCCGACGACACGTCCGACCTTGGGAACGTCGGCGGTCATGGAGGCGCTCGCGCCTTGCTTCAGGACACGCAGCAGTTCGATGAAGCCGCGTGCCCCGCCGCGCTTGGCGATCTGGTGTGCGCGGTGGGCGCCGGAGGCGCGGACGATGCCCATGCCCAGCTTGCGGGCCGCAATGGCGTTGATTTCGCCGTCCGCGGATTTGGAGATCATCACCCGGACATCATGGGTCTCGGGCCGTGCGAAAGGCACGAGAAAATGCTGCCCGTGCCACATGGTCACGATGGCCGGCAGGTCGGGGAGAACCCGCTCACCGAAGTCGGGCGGATCGAGAACGAGCGTGCTCGTTGCGCGAACCGTCTTCAGATACGCGGCGAGTCCGTTCCCGATCAGCTTCTGGACGATAGGGCTGCGTCCGGCGCGCTTCAGCATGGCCGGCCCCGGCGCGGGGGCGCGGCGAGCCGCGGAGCCCGGAAATCAGACGGGTCAGTTATCGTCGCTCTCCGGGTCCAGGAGCCGGTGCATGTGGACGATGAAGTAGCGCATCCGGGCGTTGTCGACCGACTGCTGCGCCTTCTGCTTCCACACCTTGTAGGCGCTGGCGTAGTTCGGGTAGATGCCGACGATGTCGAGGGCGTCGAGATCGGCAAACGTATTGCCGTCGATCTTCTCGAGTTCACCGCCGAACACGAGGTGGAGCAACTGCTTGCCGGGTGCTGCATCGGTCATGGTCTGTCTCCGGGTGTGCCTGCGCGCACGTCGCTTGTACCGGGCCGGCCAGTGGTCGGCGCATTCTCTTGCCTGTAGCCGCAGACCCGAGCGAGGGATCGTCCGGCGGCTTCAGCCGGGATCGGCCAGAAGAACGCGCAACGGATCGACCAGCGCGGGCGGTCCGGCGAGAAGGGCCGGATGGCGGACGCTTGGCCGGTTGTAGGCGAGCGGCGTGCCGCTCATGTCCTCCAGCCGTCCGCCCGCTTCCTGCACCAAAAGATCGGCCGCCGCAAGATCCCAGTCGCACGCATTCTCGCGGGCGACGGCGACATCCACGCGGCCTGCCGCGACCATGGCCAGCCTCAGCGCCAGGGAGGGCACATATCCGATACGCGCCAGTCCGTGGCCCTCAAGCTTCGTCCCGTCGCTCAGGGTTCGCGGACCGGCCAGACTGGAGCCCTGAAGCGCCGTACGCCGCGAGATGGCGGCGGATTGGCCGTTAAGGGTCGTGCCCGAACCAAGCGTCGCGCGGTAGAGGTCGCCGTTGACGGGACGGTAGACGACCGCCGAAACCGGCCTGCCATCCTCCACCACCGCGAGCGCGACCGTCCATTCGTCGGAGCCGGCGAGAAAGCCGCGCGTGCCGTCGATCGGATCGACCACGAAGCTGCGCCTCTTTTCCAGCCGGATGCGATCGTCGGCGGTTTCCTCCGACAGCCAGCCATAGCCGGGGCGCGCGGCCCGCAGCAGCTCTTCAAGATGCCGGTCCACGGCAATGTCGGCTTCCGAGACGGGAGAGTCGTTCTCCTTGGTCCAGCGACGCGGATCCTTGCGGAAGAAGGTCAGGGCGATTTCGCCCGCGGCCCGCGCGGCTTCGGTCAGAAGATCGGTATCGTCCCGGTCGGTCTGTGCGTCACGAACCGGCAATGGCCATGTCCTTCACCAGAACGCTCGGCACGCGGAGCGCGGAACGCGTGTCGAGATCGTTCGCCGGCTCCAGCGAGGCGAACATGTCGACCAGATTGCCGGCCAGCGTGATCTCGCTCACCGGATAGGCGATTGCGCCGTCCTCGATCCAGAACCCTGAGGCGCCACGCGAATAGTCGCCGGTCACGCCGTTGACGCCGTGGCCGATCAGGTCGGTGACGAGCAGGCCGGTCCCGATCTCCGCCAGCATCTCCTCGCGCGAGCGCGTGCCCGGGCGCAGGGTGAGATTGGTGGGCGAGGGGCTGGTGCCCGCCCCGCTGCGCGCCGCGCGGCCGTTGGAGGTCAGGCCCAGCTCGCGCGCGCAGGCGCCATCGAGAAGCCACTGCGTCAAACGCCCTTCCTCCACGAGCCGCAGCGGCCAGGCCGCACGGCCCTCGCCATCGAAGGGCCGGCTCGCGGGGCCGCGCCGGATGGTCGGGTCGTCGTCGATGGTGATCGTGGGGGAAAAGACCGCTTCCCCGAGCCGGTCCTTCAGGAAGCTGGTGCCGCGCGTGATGCCCGCACCGTTGATCGCCCCGGCGAAATGTCCAAGCAATGTGCGCGCGGTGCGCGGTTCGTAGATGACGTGCGCCCGCTGGCTGGAGAGCTTGCGCGGGTTGACGCGCGCCGCGGCCCGTTCTCCGGCGCGCCTGCCGATGGCGTCCGCCGCCTCGAGATCCTCCAGGAACGCCCGCCCGTCATGATCGTAGTCGCGTTCCATCGCGGTGCCCTCGCCGGCGATCGCCGTGGCCGAGACACCGTGGCGGGAGGCAAGATAGCCACCGGAAAAGCCGTTGCTGGTCACGAGGACCAGTCCGCTGATGCTCCAGGACGCATGCGCGCCGCCGGACTTGCTGACGCCGGAAACGCCAAGGGCCGCCGCTTCCGCCGCCCGTGCCCGCTCCACAAGCGCCTCGGCCGCCACGGAGGTCGTGTCGAGCAGCTCCAGGTCGGGAAATGCATCCTTGAGAAGGTCTTCCTCCGGCGCGAGCCCCGCGTAGGGATCCTCCGGTGCGGCCCTTGCCATGGCGACCGCGCGCTCGGCGAGGCGTTCCCCATCGCCGAAGGCATTGGCGGACACCGAGGCAACGCGCTTGCCGACGAAGACACGCAAGGTGACGTCGTCTCCTTCCGAGCGGTCGGTCTCTTCCACCGCGCCGTCGCGCACGTCGACACCCAGCGACAGGCCGGTCGCTGCGACGACCTCGGCCTCGGACGCACCGGCGCGCCGGGCAAGATCAACGAGGCGGGCCGCGTTTTCGGCAAGACGGGACTGATCGATCGGCAAGGTCATCTGGCGGGAGATCCGGGTTGGGGGAATGTGCGCTGAAACTAGTCGCAGCCGACGCCCCCGGCAAGGAAGGCGTTCGTGGCCGGTCACCATTTGTTTGCCCTGTCCGGTGACCAATCACTAACCCTGGTTGCAGACACCAAAACTTAACCGCGTTCGTTAAGCGGATCGGGACGCCTGGCTGCTAGTCTCGAAACCATCAGAGGCCGACAACAAACAGGCCCGATGGAGAGCGAATTGAAGCGTCAAACAGCCTATCAGGATGCCGTCGCACACGGATCGGGCCGCGCCACGCGGCTCGATCCGGCCGAGATGCCGCATCGCTTCGCCGCCCGGGGCCCTGGCCTCGGGGAGGCGGGGGAGGCCGCATCCCTCGACGTCTACATCGACCGGGTCCAGGTCATCGTGAAACGCCGCCTCGGCGGGCTTCCCCTGACCATGGCCCAACCCGTCAGCGCCTATCTCGGCGTCTTCGCCGAGGTGTCTCCCGGTGTCGAACCGGGCACTTTCGCCGCCCGCATAGGCCTGCTTCACCGCGACCGCGACCAGTCCATCGAACTGGCACGGGGTGATGCACTGGAAACCCTGGCCGCCGACTGGCGGGCCTGGGCGGATGCCCTGGAACTGCCGCTGCTGCTTCTGGAAGCAGACGGTCACGTGACCCGTCTCGACGGTCCCTCGACGATGCCGCGCAAGCGCATGACGACGCGTCCGACCGGCGTGACGACCCGCCGCCGGGTTGCGGCGCTGACCGCGCGCCGTCCCCGCTTCCTCAACCGCCGCAAGGCGGGGCGCGCCTCCGGGACGGCCACCGTCCACGGCGGCGAACGCGAGATCATCGCCCGGCACTGAAACGCGGATGTGCCGGGCCGCGGCCCGCACTCCTGCGCCCGCACTCCTGCGTCAGAGCAGGGCCTGGATGAGCGCGTCGGCGACGAGGCCGGCGAACAGGATCCATCCGAAGCCCGCATTCGAGCGGAAGAGCTTCAGGCACTGGTCGTTGTCGTCGATGTCGAGCACGACGATCTGGCGTGCGAGATGACCGAAGCCAAGGGCCAGGCCGACGAAGGCGGCCGGACCCGCATCCACTCCGAACAGTGCCGCTCCGAAGAGCACCGTCGCCCCGCCATAGAGCAGGGTGAGCGCCGGTTTCGTGTGGCTTCCGAACAGGCGGGCAGTGGAATGGACGCCGACGATGGCGTCGTCCTCCTTGTCCTGGTGAGCATAGATCGTGTCATACCCGATCGTCCACAGGATGCCGCCGGCGTAGAAAGCGAAGGCAGGCCAGGAAAGGCTTCCGAAGGCTGCCGCCCAGCCCATCAGGGCTCCCCACGAGAAGGCCAGCCCCAGGAAGAGCTGCGGCCAGTTGGTCACCCGCTTCATGAACGGATAGATCGCGACCACCGCAAGCGAGGCAATGCCGAGCAGCACCGTGAAGCGGTTGAACTGGAGCAACACGACAAGACCGACGAGCGCCTGCGCGACCAGGAAGAGCTTGGCCTGGAAGGGTGTCACCTGGCCGGACGGCAGTGGGCGCGAGCGGGTACGGGCCACCTTGTCGTCGATATCCTGGTCGACGAGGTCGTTGTAGGTGCAACCCGCGCCGCGCATGGCGATCGCGCCGATCATGAACAAGACGAGATGCCAGATGTTCGGCACCGCGTGGCCGCCGGCGATTGCCGCGATTGCCGCCGACCACCAGCAGGGCCACAGCAGAAGCTGCCAGCCGATTGGCCGTTCCCAACGCGCGAGCCTGGCATAGGGCCTCAGCCATTCGGGAGCATGATTGTCGACCCAATGGCCGCGCACCGCGTCCGCGACCTGTCCCCTGATCGTGCCGTCGTTCATCACTGTTCCAAGCCGGTTTGAAGCATGTGAACGTGATAGCGGCTTTGCACGCCCGATGAAAGGGTGGGCGCAAGGCAAGGGCGGGGCTTGTCTCCCGCTCCCTTGCGCTGTACGACCCGCGCGACGGTCGTCCGCGCTGGGTCGCGGGCTGGCCGCGGATGAGCAACGGGCGCGCCTTTTCGGCCCGCCGCACACGAGCACGGGGCGCGCGAAGGCCATGAACATTCTCCTGATCGGTTCCGGCGGACGCGAACATGCCCTTGCCTGGGCCCTGGCGCGCTCGCCGCGTACGGAAACCCTGTATGTCGCGCCCGGCAATGCCGGCATCGCCGCCGAGGCGACCTGCATCGCGCTCGATGTGTCCGATCATTCGGCGGTCATTACCTTCTGTCGCGATCATGACATTGAACTGGTTGTCGTCGGTCCCGAGGCCCCGCTGGTGGATGGCCTCGCCGACAGCCTGAAAACGGCGGGCATCAAGGTGTTCGGCCCGAGCGCCGCCGCCGCCCGGCTGGAAGGCTCCAAGGGCTTCACCAAGGATCTTTGCGCGCGCGCAGGAATTCCCACGGCCGCCTACGGGCGCTTTGCCGATGCCGCCAGCGCGCGGGCGCATGTGGAGGCCAATGGCGCGCCCATCGTCGTGAAGGCGGACGGCCTTGCCGCCGGCAAGGGCGTCGTCGTCGCGATGACCCGGGACGAGGCTTTCGAGGCCATCGATGCGTGCTTCGAGGGCGAGTTCGGTGCCGCCGGTGCCGAAGTGGTCGTGGAAGCCTTCCTTCAGGGCGAGGAGGCGAGCCTCTTCGTGATCTGCGACGGCAGGACCGGTCTCGCGCTTGCCACGGCCCAGGACCACAAGCGGGTCGGCGATGGCGACACCGGTCCCAACACAGGCGGCATGGGGGCCTATTCTCCAGCACCCGTCATGACGGACGAACTGACCCGGCAGGCCATGGACGAGATCATCCGTCCCACCATCGACACGCTGGCCGCCGACGGCACGCCTTTCGTCGGGGTGCTTTATGCCGGGCTCATGATCACCGACAAGGGGCCCGAGCTCATCGAGTACAATGTCCGCTTCGGCGACCCCGAGTGCCAGGTTCTGATGATGCGGCTGGAGAGCGATCTCGTGGATCTTCTGGAGGCCGCCTGCGACGGGCATCTCGACGAGGCGAAGGCGGTCTGGCGTGACGAGGTGGCCCTGACGGTCGTTCTCGCCGCAAGGGGCTATCCGGGAACCTATGAGAAGGGCACCGAGATCCGGGGGCTCGCGGACCTCGAGGACGATCCGCTTCTCAAGGTGTTTCACGCGGGCACCCGCTCGCAGGAAGACAGGATCCTTGCGAACGGCGGCCGCGTCCTCAATGTCACAGCTCTCGGAAGCAGCGTCGCGGAGGCACAGGCCCGCGCTTATGCGGCGGTTGGCCGCATCGACTGGCCGGAAGGGTTTTGCCGGACCGATATCGGCTGGCGTGCCCTGAAACGCTGATCCCGCCGTGTGTTTCGCAACGTTTCCCGACAGGCCAGGGCGGGGCCAGCGGTGCCTGCCCTTGTGGCTATTGTCACCTTGAGAAACAACGCATAATCCAGCATTCTTCGCGGCGTGTTGCTCCCCCCGGCGATGCAAAAGCGCGCGATTCCGCGGCACGGGGAGGCGCACGGGGAGGCGCGCGGGGGGAAGCGTGGGATGCTGAATACAGAGCGGGACTTGTTTCCGGGGTTCGAGGAACGGACCCTGGCCGGGGACGGGGTGGAGATCCATTGCCGTATCGGGGGCAGCGGTCCACCGCTTCTGCTGCTGCACGGTTACCCGCAAACACATGCCATGTGGCATCCGGTCGCCGGCGATCTCGCCCGTTGTTTCACGGTCGTCATCGCCGACCTTCGCGGCTACGGCCGTTCCGGTGCCCCGGAAGGGGACGCGGACCACATGCTTTACTCAAAGCGGCAGATGGCGCGCGACATGATCGTGGTGATGCGCGCGCTCGGTCATGAGCGTTTCGCGGTTGCCGGGCATGACAGGGGAGGCCGTGTGGCCTACCGGATGGCGTTCGACCATCCCGACAGCGTTACCCGCCTCGCGGTCCTGGATATCCTGCCGACCTACGACTACTGGCAGAACATGGACTGGCGCTATGCCATGGCGATCTACCACTGGCTCTTCCTGGCCCAGCCGAAGCCCCTGCCCGAACGCCTGATCGCCGGTGCGCCGGACTTCTATCTCGACTACACGCTGGCGAGTTGGACGGCGACGAAGGATCTCTCGGCTTTCGATCCGGATGCGCTCGCCGAGTATCGGGCCTCCTTCCGGCAGGAAGCCCGCCAGCACGCCGCCTGCGAGGACTACCGCGCGGGGGCGACCATCGACATGGACCTGGACACCCGCGACCGAGAGGCCGGGCGTCGCATCGCCTGTCCGCTTCTGGTGATCTACGGCGCGGCCGGTCTTGCCGGCAAGACGGCAACACCGCTCGACACCTGGTCGACCTGGGGCGACGACGTGAGTGGCGCGCCCGTCGATGCGGGGCATTTCATGGTCGAGGAAAATCCGGCCGAGACGCTGCGCGTGTTGCTCTCGTTCCTGTGCGAGGGCGTCTGCTGAAATCTGCTGGAGGGCAGGGAGCCGCGATGGGGCCACACCCTAAAGAGCGGTGCCGCCGATGGTCATGCCATCGATGCGCAGGGTCGGCTGCCCCACGCCCACCGGAACGCCCTGACCCTGCTTTCCGCAGGTGCCGATGCCCGGATCGAGCGCCATGTCGTTGCCGATGGCACTGACACGCGTGAGCGCGTCGGGGCCGTTTCCGATCAGCATCGCGCCCTTGATCGGAGCGCCGACCTTGCCATTTTCGACCCTGTAGGCCTCGGTGCAGGAGAAGACGAACTTGCCGCTGGTGATGTCGACCTGTCCGCCGCCGAAGGAAACGGCATAGATGCCGTCCTTCACGCCCTCCAGGATCTCCGCCGGATCCCTGTCTCCCGCCATCATGATGGTGTTGGTCATGCGGGGCATGGGGATATGGGCGAAGGACTGGCGCCGTCCGTTCCCCGTCGGCTTCACGCCCATCAGCCTCGCGTTCTGCCGGTCCTGCATGTAGCCGGTCAGGATGCCGTCCTCGATGAGGACCGTGCGCCCCGTCGGCGTGCCTTCGTCGTCGATTGTGAGCGAGCCGCGCCGGCCGGCGATGGTGCCGTCATCCACGATCGTCACGCCCCTCGAGGCGACGCGCTGGCCCATGAGACCGGCGAAGGCCGAAGTCTTCTTGCGGTTGAAGTCGCCCTCGAGTCCGTGGCCGACGGCCTCGTGCAGCAGGATTCCCGGCCAGCCCGACCCGAGAACAACGTCGAAACTGCCGGCGGGAGCGGGCACCGCGTCCAGGTTCACCAGCGCCTGGCGGAGCGCCTCGTCGACCGCGTGCTTCCAGCTTGCCTCGGTGAGATAGGTCTCGAGCGGTTCGCGCCCGCCGAAGCCATGCGAGCCGCTTTCCTGCCGGTCGCCGGACCCCGCGACGAGGGAAACGCCGAAGCGCACCAGGGGGCGGATGTCGCGCACCCGGTGGCCATCGGCACGAAGGATGTCGACCACCTGCCAGGACGTGGCGAGCGAGACGCTGACCTGGCGCACGCGCGGATCGCGGGCCCGGGCGAAGGCGTCGACCTCGGCGAGAAGCCGGGCCTTTTCGGAAAAATCCGGCCGGGCGCTCGGGTTGAGATCGCCGTAGAGCCTTTCGTTGGTGCCCGCCGGCGCATCGTCATACCGGCCCGAATGGCCGGCCGCGACGGCGGACGCCGCACCGGCGGCGCGCTTGAGGGCCGCCATCGAGATCTCGCCGGACTGGGCATAGCCCGAGGCCTCGCCCGCCACGGCACGCAGGCCGAAACCCTGGGAGGTGTCGAAATTCGCTCCCTTGAGCCGGCCGTTGTCGAAGACGAGGCTCTCGGCTTCCCGGTATTCCAGAAACAGCTCGCCGTCATCCGCCCCGGCGAGCGCGTCCGCAACGACGCGGCGCACGTCGGCCTCGTCGAGACCGGTATCGGCGAGCAGATCGGGAACGGAGAGGGTCACGGGCAGGGTCCTGACGTGTTGTGACGCGGAACCCTCGGGTTTCCGCGCCGGTGCCTTTGGGCGTCGCGGCGATGATGACAAGGATTGCGCACGCGGGCGCCCGGTCAAGGGGCGTGTTCGCGCGCGACGCTCGGCTTGTCCTAGGGAAGCGCGTCGAAGCCTTCGGAGAAGCCGTTCAGCGAGATCGGAATGCCGATGCCCTCTTCCGGCGTCTGGAAGATCACGAAGGTGGCCGCGTTGCCGGTCTTCATCTTCTCGATCAGGTCGTCCTGCATCACCACCTCGACGATGCAGCCGTTGGGCAGGCAACGCACGAAACCGGCCCGGCCAACGTCCGCGTCGTCGACCCGCAGGCCAAGTCCCATGGGAAGCAGGACACCGAGCGGGGCAAGCACCCGCAACAGGCGGGAGTTCTTGTCGGCGGTCTTCAGGACGATCACGGACAGGCCGACGTTCTCGCGGTCGTCGGCGGTCACGTTCTGGATCAGGGCGCACTGCTCTTCCTGTGCACCGGCCGGGGTGTCACAGCGCATCTGCCAGTCGCCGTGAACCGAGCGCACGGCGCCCTGGGCGCTGGCGGTTGTCACGGTCGCACCGAGATGCGCGAGAACGAGAGCCGCCACGGCAAGGAGGCGCGTCAGGGGCTTTGTGGCAAGGGACACAGGCGAAACTCCGTTGGTTCGCGGCGCGGGACCAGTCGCCGGCTCCGGTCCGGCGGCCGACCGGATGATTGTCTCGGGGCCGCTCATCCGTGACTTGATTCGCCGGAAACAGCACCCTTGAGCTTTTTCTCCGCTGGAAAGGTCGATTTCAAGGCGAAACACTTCCGCCGTCCTCTTGCGTGGCCACCAAACGTCATGCCGGGCCGCGACGCGCGGCTGCCCATGATACGCGAGGTCGGGAATTGGCCGGAATTTGGGCACTTCCGAAACTACTGCATTGCGAAACGGGGCGGCTTGTGGTTTTTCATCCCCGCTTTGATCTCGATCATGCGCGGTTGCGGCGTTTTGACGCTCCTTCCCGCGATCTCGAGTTAAGCTACACTTTGGCAACACGAGTGTGGCCGAAAAGAGCCTTGCGGCGTAAGGCCGACCGCGCTCTTTTGGCGCAGCGACGACCCGGGCCCGGGGGCACCGGCAGGTAGGCGAAGGGCCGTAGAGCGGGTCCTTGGTCCGGCCCGACCGGTCGCGCGACGCTTGGATTTATGAGACAAGGACCCATGATGCCCGTCGGGGCTGGGTCAGGAAGGGAGCACGGACGTGACACAGATGGTCGAACTGGCGCGGAAGGTCAGGCGTCTGACGAACATGGCATTGGTCTCCGCGACGGCGCTTCTTGGTGGCGCGGGCGCCGCGATGGCGGCGCAGCCCGAGCCCTGGCACATCACGCTGCAGCCGGCGGTCACCGAGATCATGCGTGACATCACCTGGTTCAACGGCTTCACGCTGACGATCATCACGGTGATCGTTCTCTTCGTGCTGGCGTTGCTGCTGTGGTGCATCTTCCGCTTCAATTCGAAGGCCAATCCGACGCCTTCGCGCACGTCGCACAACACCATGATCGAGGTCGTTTGGACGATCGCTCCGATCCTGATTCTCGTCGTGATCGCGATTCCCTCGTTCCGCCTTCTCTACAAGGAAGTGAACGTGCCGGCCTATGACATGACGCTCAAGGTGACCGGCTACCAGTGGTACTGGGGCTACCAGTATGCGGACGAGGGCATGGAGGATGTCTATTTCGACAGCCTGCTTATCCGCGACGAAGCGGAGCGCAAGGCGAGGGCCGCGGCCTTCAAGCGCCCCGAGAGCGAGTACCCGCGTCTTCTGGCGGTCGATACCGAGGTCATCGTTCCGGTCGACAAGGTCGTTCGCGTTCAGGTGACGGCAGCCGACGTGATCCACTCCTTCGCCATGCCGGCCTTCGGCGTGAAGATCGACGCGATCCCGGGCCGCCTCAACGAGACCTGGTTCAAGGCCGAGAAGACCGGCATCTACTACGGCCAGTGCTCGGAGCTTTGCGGCCGGGACCATGCCTTCATGCCGATCGCCATCCGCGTGGTGGAGCAGGACCAGTATGACGCCTGGGCCGAGGCCGCCAAGACCGACGTCGAGGAAGCCACCAACGAGCTGATGGCCGCGATCGCCGCCGGCAATTCGACGGCGGATGCGGGCGCTTCGATGGCCGTCGCGACCCGCTGAACGAGCGGCACAAGTTACGGAATCGCCGCGGACGGACTGTCGCCCGCGGCCCACGACGGGCCGGGCCCGTTACCCGGAATCGACAACGAGGGAGCTGGAAGATGGCCTATGCAGCGCACGCGCAAGGCGACCATGACCATCCGACCGGATGGACGCGCTGGGTCTATTCGACCAACCACAAGGACATCGGTGTCCTCTATCTGATCTTCGCGATCATCGCGGGTATCATCGGCGGCGCGCTGAGCGTCGGCATCCGTATGGAGCTCCAGGAGCCCGGGATGCAGATCTTCAGCAATCCGCATACGTTCAACGTGTTCACGACCTCGCATGGTCTCATCATGATCTTCTTCATGGTGATGCCGGCGCTGATCGGTGGCTTCGCCAACTACTTCGTGCCGATCATGATCGGTGCGCCGGACATGGCGTTCCCGCGGATGAACAACATCTCGTTCTGGCTGCTTCCGCCTGCTTTCATGCTGCTGCTGCTTTCGCTGTTCGTCGAAGGACCCACGGGCGGCTACGGCTTCGGCGGTGGCTGGACGGCCTACCCGCCGCTCTCCTCGGCAGCTCCGGGCGGGCATCCGGGACCGGCAATGGACCTCGCGATCCTTGCGCTGCACGTGTCGGGCGCCTCGTCGATCCTGGGTGCGATCAACTTCATCACCACGATCTTCAACATGCGCGCACCGGGCATGACGTTGCACAAGATGCCGCTCTTCGCCTGGTCGGTGCTGGTGACGGCGTTCCTTCTGCTGCTCTCTCTCCCGGTTCTCGCCGGTGGCATCACCATGCTGCTCACGGACCGCAACTTCGGCACCACGTTCTTCGATCCGGCCGGTGGCGGTGATCCGATCCTGTTCCAGCACCTGTTCTGGTTCTTCGGCCACCCCGAGGTGTACATCCTGATCCTGCCGGCCTTCGGCATCGTCAGCCACATCATCTCGACCTTCGCCCGCAAGCCGATCTTCGGCTACCTGGGCATGGCCTATGCCATGGTCGCGATCGGCGTCGTCGGCTTCATCGTGTGGGCGCACCACATGTACACCGTCGGTCTCGACGTAGACACGCAGGCCTACTTCGTCGCGGCGACGATGGTCATCGCGGTTCCGACGGGCGTGAAGATCTTCTCCTGGATCGCGACGATGTGGGACGGTTCGATCTCGTTCCGCACGCCGATGCTCTGGGCGATCGGCTTCATCTTCCTGTTCACCGTCGGCGGCGTCACGGGCGTTCAGCTCGCCAATGCCGGCCTCGACCGCTCGATGCATGACACCTACTACGTGGTGGCGCACTTCCACTACGTCCTGTCGCTGGGTGCCGTGTTCGGCATCTTCGGAGCCTGGTACTACTGGTTCCCCAAGATGTTCGGCTACATGTACAACGAGACCATCGGCAAGGCGCATTTCTGGATCACGTTCATCGGCGTGAACCTGGTCTTCTTCCCGCAGCACTTCCTGGGTCTGCAGGCCATGCCGCGCCGTTACGTGGACTATCCGGACGCGATGGCCGGCTGGAACTTTGTCTCCTCGATCGGTTCGTACATTTCGGCCTTCGCCGTGCTGGTGTTCCTGGCGGGCATTGCCGAGGCCTTCGCGAAGAAGCGCAAGGCCGGCGACAATCCGTGGGGCGAAGGTGCGACGACGCTGGAGTGGACCCTGTCCTCGCCGCCGCCGTACCACCAGTTCGAGACCCTGCCGCGCATCAAGTAAGCGGCCTCGACGAAACGCTTCCCCGCACATGTCACGAGCTGTGCGGGGAAGCCGCCTGCCCGGGATGACTTTCCGCGTCCGGACAGGAGCACTGACCTGACCCCGGCCAAGCATGGCTGCCGGGAACCCATGGGACGAAGAACCGATCATGTCGCTTGCAGAACTTCGGGACGGACCGCTCGACGATGCCGCCGCATTCGGCGGACAGGGAGAGGTCGGCGACTATCTCGCCCTCTTGAAGCCGCGTGTCATGTCGCTCGTCGTCTTCACGGCATTGGTCGGGACCCTGATCGCGCCCAGCGGCATCCATCCGGTTCTCGCGCTCGTCGCCATCCTGTGCATCGCCATCGGCGCGGGTGCATCGGGTGCGCTGAACATGTGGTATGACGCCGATATCGACGCGGTGATGTCGCGCACCCGGTCACGGCCTGTGCCCTCGGGCCGCGTCGCGCCTGGCGAGGCGCTGACCTTCGGCCTGACGCTTTCGGCCTTCTCGGTCGGCATCCTTGGGCTCGCCACCAATTGGCTTGCCGCAGGCCTTCTCGCCTTCACCAGCTTCTTCTATGCCGTCGTCTACACGATGTGGCTCAAGCGCTCGACGCCACAGAACATTGTCATCGGCGGTGCTTCCGGAGCGTTCCCTCCGATGATCGGATGGGCGGCCGTGACCGGTTCGGTCAGTGTTGAGAGCGTGACGCTCTTTCTCATCATCTTCATGTGGACGCCGCCGCACTTTTGGGCGCTGTCGCTGTTCAAGCGCGGCGACTACGAGGACGCGAAGATTCCGATGCTTCCCGTCGTCGCCGGCGAGGATGTCACCCGCAATCACATTCTTGCCTATTCGGTGCTGCTCGCACCCATCGGTGTCGCTCCCTGGCTGCTTGGCTTTGCCTCGCCGATCTATGGGGCGGTCGCCATCGTCCTGGGGCTGGTGTTCGTGGTGCACGCGATCACGGTCTGGCGTCGCCGCGAGGGCGACGAGGCCCGCAAGGCGGCCGTATCCCTGTTCAAGTTCTCGCTCGTCTACCTGTTCCTCGTTTTCGCGCTGCTGCTTGCCGACAGCACGCTTGCGCCGCTTGTGTCCGCGCTGCTTCCGGGAGGCATGGCATGAGCGAGAACGGAATCCGGATGAGCGAAGAGCAGAAGCGCCGTCAGCGGAACCGGTCGATCGCCATCGGTCTGGTTCTCGCCGGCCTCGTGGTGCTGTTTTACGTCATCACCCTGGTCAAGATGGGGCCGGGTGTCTTTGATCGCTCGCTGTAGGGCATCGGGCTGGGGGATGAGGAGGACTGCATGACGCGGAAACCTGAGAATACGACGCCCGAGACCGCCGCGGACGAGGCGGCGCGCCGTCGCGGGCGTGCCAACCGGCGTGTCGCGATCGGCGCTTTCGGCGGTGTCATGCTGATGGTTGGCGCGGCCTATGCCGCCGTGCCGCTCTACCAGATCTTTTGCCAGGTTACCGGCTATGGCGGGACGACCCAGCGCTCCGACAGCGTGACGGGCGAGATCATCGATCGCAAGATCACGGTGCGGTTCGATGGCAACGTGAACTCGTCGCTGCCGTGGAAGTTCGGCCCCGACACCCATGCCGTGACGCTGCGCATGGGCGAGACGGGAACGATGTCCTATCATGCGACCAACCTGGCCGGAGACGCGAACGTCGGGACGTCGGTCTTCAACGTGACGCCCTTTGAGGCCGGGGCCTACTTCAACAAGATCCAGTGCTTCTGCTTTACCGAGCAGCCGCTCGCCGCCGGCGAGACGGCGGAAATGCCGGTGGTGTTCTTCGTCGATCCGGAGATGGACAAGGATCCGCAGTTGAAGCACATCAAGGAAATCACGCTTTCCTACACCTTCTACCCGGACAAGTCGGCGGAGACGCCGGTCGCCGCCAAGGCCACCGGGGCGGGTGAAGAGAAGAACAGCTTGTAAGGACCGTGGCCCGTCCCGGTGACGGTGCCTCAAGACAGAGAAAGATCGGGGGAAGACCCATGGCCCACGCCAAGAACCACGATTACCACATCATCGAGCCGAGCCCCTGGCCGTTCCTTGGCGGTGTCGGCGCCTTCATCATGGCGCTTGGCGCGATCGGCCTGTTCAAGCTGCACAAGGGCGTGCCGTTCCTTCTTTTCGGCGTCGATCTTGCCGGATGGGGCATTTTCGCCGTCGGCCTGCTCATGGTTCTCTACGTGATGTTCGGCTGGTGGCGCGACACCATCCGCGAGTCGATCGCGGGCGATCACACGCCGGTCGTGCAGCTTCACCTGCGTTACGGCATGCTGCTCTTCATTGCGTCCGAGGTGATGTTCTTCGTCGCCTGGTTCTGGGCCTTCTTCGATGCGTCGCTTTTCGTCGGCGAGGCGCAGCAGTATTCGCGTTTCGAGGCGACCGGCGGTGTGTGGCCTCCGCACGGCATCGAGACCTTCGACCCCTGGCATCTGCCGCTGTTCAACACGCTGATCCTGCTTCTTTCCGGAACCACGGTCACCTGGGCGCACCACTCCCTGCTGCACAATGACCGCGAGGGCCTGAAGTGGGGCCTGGTGTTCACCGTCGTGCTCGGCGTGTTCTTCTCCTTCGTGCAGGCCTATGAGTACAGCCACGCGACCTTCGGGTTCTCCGGCTCGATCTATGGTGCCACCTTCTTCATGGCGACCGGCTTCCATGGTTTCCACGTGATCGTGGGCACGATCTTCCTCGCGGTCTGCCTGATCCGTGCCTCGGCCGGCCAGTTCACCCCGCAGAAGCATTTCGGATTCGAGGCGGCAGCCTGGTACTGGCACTTCGTCGACGTGGTGTGGCTGTTCCTCTTCGTGTCGATCTACATCTGGGGCGCGGGCAGCTCCTACCACTCCTGATGATCGCGGAGCCCGGCCAAGTGCCGGGCTCCTTTTTTCTGCCCCGCCTCCGGTCACGAATGGAGTGCCCTTTGCGCCGTCGAAGAGTCACTTCGATCGCTTTCTCCGTTCTGGTCGTCCTGAGCGTGGCCGGCTTTGCACTGTTCGATGGCCAAGCGGAGGTCCCGCCGGTGCCGGGTCATGGCGAGACGGACGTCGCGCTGGTGACGTTGTCGAAGGCCGAGCGGCGGCTGGAGCTCCTCGACGGGGATGGCGCGGTGGTTGCCCGCTATGAGGTCGCTCTCGGGAGTTCACCGGTCGGCCACAAGCAGCGTGAAGGTGACGGTCGTACGCCCGAGGGGCGCTATCTGCTCGACTGGCGCAACCCGCGAAGCGCGTTCCACCTGTCCCTGCATCTGTCCTATCCGGATGCGGTCGACACCAAGGCTGCGGACGCCCGCGGGGAGGATCCCGGCGGCATGATCATGATCCATGGCATGCGAAACGGTCTGGGGTGGATCGGTGCGGCGCATCGCCTGATGGACTGGACAGACGGCTGCATCGCTGTCACCAACGAGGAAATTCGGGAGATCTGGAGCCTCGTGCCGAATGGCACGCCGATCGAGATCCGCTCCTGAGCGGCAGGCTGACGAGAGACCTTGCGGCCTGTGCCCGGACCAGAGCCGGAAAGGCGAAACGCCATGAAACATGACAAGGACAGCGCGCTTTACCCCAGGCAGGATCCGATCCGCACGGGGCTGGCCGGAAAGTGCCCGCGCTGCGGCCAGGGGAACCTCTTCAAGGGCTTCCTGTCCACGCGCGATCATTGCTCCAATTGCGGCCTCGACTACGATTTCGCGGACAGCGGGGACGGGCCGGCGGTGTTCATCATCATGCTGGTCGGTTTCATCGTCGTGGCGCTGGTGCTGGTCACTGAACTCACCTGGCAGCCGCCGATCTGGCTGCATCTGGTTCTCTGGCTGCCGTTGACCGTGATTCTCTGCCTTCTCACCCTGCGCCCGCTCAAGGGGGTGATGATTGCACAGCAATATACCCACAGTGCCCGCGAGGGACGCCTCGAAGACACGACCGAGGATTGAGTGAGCACCGGAATGCCCTCCTCCGACACAAGCTCCGTTTCACGGGAGACCCCGCGCAAGGGCGGGCTCGTGCTCCTCAGCGTGTTGTCACTGATTGCCTTCGCGATCCTGCTCGCGCTCGGGACGTGGCAGGTGCAGCGCCTCAAGTGGAAGCTCGACCTGATCGAGCGGGTCGAGGCGCGGGGCGACGCCGCGCCTGTCGCGATGCCCGGCCCCGCTGCCTGGCCAGACCTCACGGACGAGGAATGGGACTATCGGCCCATCGAGGTCAGCGGCCGTTTTCTGCTGGGCGAGGTCTATTATTTCATCTCCCTCAGCGATCCACGGGGCGACGTCGGTGGTCCCGGGTATTTCGTCTACCAGCCCTTCGAGACCGAAGACGGTCTCGTGGTCATGGTCAATCGCGGCTTCGTGCCGGACACGAGGCGTCTGCCGGAAACACGACCGGGCAGTGAGGCGGACGAAGGCCGGACGACCATCGTCGGTCTGTGGCGGCGCAACGAACACGGCAACTTCCTGACCCTTGCGCCCGACCTCGGCAAGCGGATCTGGTTCGTGCGCGACGCGCGCGAGATGGCCGCGGAACTGGGGCAGCGCGGAGATAACGTCGCGCCGTTCACCCTGGATCTCACGGCGAGCTTCACGCCTGCGGGAGGGCTTCCGCAGGCCGGAGAGACCATCATCACCTTCACCAACAACCATCTCCAGTATGTGGTGACCTGGTACGGCCTCGCTGCGGTACTGGTCGTGGTCTATGTGGTGTACGTGCGCCGTCATCTCGGACGTTCACACGAGGATGGTGCGGCGGGGACCGACTGACGGGATCGCGTCTGTCTTCGTTCAGGCAACAAAAAGGCCAGCCCCGCATAAGGGCCGGCCTTTTGCTGTCTGCAAGCGTTCAGGGGTTAGAGAGCGGCAAGCACCGCGGCCGCGCCGGACGCCTCGGCCGAACCCGGGCTCTCCTCGACGTTCAGCGTGGTGACCTTCCCGTCCTTGACGATCATCGCGTAACGCTTGGAGCGGATGCCCATGCCGAAGCCCGATGCGTCCAGTTCCATGCCGATGGCCTTGGTGAAGTCGGCGCTGCCGTCGGCGAGGAATGTGATCTTGTCGCCGGCGTTGCTCGCCTTGGCCCAGGCGCTCATGACGAAGACATCGTTCACCGACACCACGGCGATCTCGTCGACACCCTTCGACAGGATCGTGTCGGCGTGCTCGACGAAACCGGGAAGATGGTTGTTGTGGCAGGTCGGCGTGAAGGCGCCGGGCACCGCGAAGAGTACGACGGTGCGGCCCGAGAACAGGGACTTCGCGTCGCGCTCGGCCGGACCGTCGGCGGTCATGATCTTGAACGTCGCGTCGGGAAGCGTGTCGCCAACCTTGAGGGTCATGGAAAAACTCCGGAACGTGGTTGTGGTCCGTGAGGTGCAACGCCCGCAACCGGGGCGTGCCACGGCTCCCCCTGACATAGGATGAAACCGGACTTCCGTCGAGGGGCAAGCGCCTGCGGGCTCCTACCGTGAGGGCGAGGCATCTCCGGGAATGTCCGTCTGAAAGGTTACGGCACGTGCCCCTTCCACGAGCGTCAACTCGAGTGGACGCGATCCGTCATCGGCGGACTTCAAACCGGTGACGGGCAGCGTGAAGCGTGCCGATTTCCCCTTCCGCTCAAGCAGTCGCGGAACGGCATTGTAGGAACCCGGCGCTCCTTCCGCGAAAAGGTCGATGCTTGTGCCAGAGCCTGACAGATCCGCCTCGACGAGGATCGTGGATGCATCGGATCCGCCTGAGTCCTCGATCGTCACCGATACGATACGGGGCGCGGTGTCGTCCTGCGGGAGCGGGAGTTTCAACCGGGCGGACGCGATCTTCATCTGCTGTGTAAGGTCACGTTCTCCGGCAAGCGGAAGTTCGAGGTGCGCTTCGCCGGGCACACAGATATCGCTGCAGATGCCGAAACGGACGGTCGCGCGCAGGACAGCCGGATCTGCGGACCCGTCGGTGACCAGGTCGATGGGCAGGACGACATGGTCCTTGTAGACGATCGACGTTGAATACCCGTCGTCATGGCGCTCTGGGGCGGGGTAGCGCAGTGTTGCTGCTTCCAGCCCCCTGGAGGCGGAGAAGTCGGCTTCCGTCGGAATGCCCGTCTCGCCGGGAAAGCGCCAGTAGGTGTGCCAGCCCGGCTCCATCTCGAATTCCAGCGCCGCGTCCGGCGGCGGCGACACTGCATCGCCCGCTCCCTGTTCCGGGGCGCCCGCCACGATCAGTCGAACGCGGGCACCGGCCACGGTCTCCCATGCGCCCGCACCGGCGTTCGCGGTTGCGAGGGGAGGCATGAAGAGCGCGAGGAAGAGAGCAAGAGCACCATTGAGAGTGCGAGACGTCATGAGTTGAGCCCGGGTCCGGTTGGCCTTGGCCGGACCGGTTGCGGCACGGCGGCTGGCAGGCCCTCAGGAGTGCCGCAATTCCCGTGTCCGGTCCAGCTTCCGCCGGTCGCGGCGAGACCACAAGCGCGTGAACGGCGAAGACCGGAGCGCGCGGGGCGGTTAACATCGCCCCGCCTTCGGCGTAAAGTCATGCGGAGGTGCCACGTGCAAGCTGCGGGAGACGCGACGTTTTCCCGCTCGCTCCCTGGCCGGTGCCTGAAACTGCGGCGTAGGCGGGCACGGAGCCGCGACCGCTCTTCACGGGATGATGCGACATGGTGCCGGATCACAACATGCCGAACTCGCTGGCAGGCCAGTTCCTGATCGCGATGCCGCAGATGGCGGATACGCGATTCGCCCATTCCGTGGTCTATCTTTGCGCCCATTCCGACGAGGGCGCGATGGGAATTGTCCTCAACCAGAAGACGCCGAGCCTGTCCTTCCCGGATCTTCTGCGCCAGCTCGAGATTGTCGATGGGGGGGCGGATATCGTCCTTCCCGCCCCGGCGGACCGCATGGAAGTCCATCGCGGCGGGCCGGTGGAGACCGGGCGGGGCTTCGTCCTGCACTCGGAGGACTATGTGGTCGCCAATTCGACCATGGCGATCCAGGACGGCATATGCCTGACGGCGACGCTCGACATCCTGCGAGCGATCGTCGAGGGACGGGGGCCGCGCCGCGCCATGCTGGCGCTCGGGTATGCGGGCTGGGGTGCGGGGCAGCTCGAGACCGAACTTCAGGAGAACGGCTGGATCACCGGGCCGGCCGACAGCGAGATCATTTTCGACCCCGTGACGGAAGGCAAGTGGGATCGGGCCCTGGCCAAGATCGGCATCGATCCCGGCATGTTGTCCAGCGAGGCGGGACACGCCTGAGCGGTGTGTCGCTTCCGTTGCCTTGCAGGCCGTGCAACCGCCTTGCCCGCTGGCGGGCGCGGGGATAGGGTGCGCGCATGGGCCGGGCGGCCCCTCCCGCGCGAGGCATGCGGTAGAGCCGGCCGTTTCCCTTTCTGCCGAGGCCGGTCCAAAGGGGCCGGACACTCGCGACCCGGCACGTCAGCCGGCGCGGGCGATCAAGCAGAACCTCGGGGTGCGGGACAGGCCCGACCCGGCAGGACGCCGGGCGTCGCCGGTTTCCCGACCGCCGACAGTCTGGAGGACCTCAGGGTCGTGAAATATGTGAGTACGAGGGGCGAGGCACCGGCGCTGGGGTTTGCCGATGTTCTCCTGACCGGTCTCGCCGCGGATGGTGGCCTTTATGTTCCGGCCGAGTGGCCGCGCCTGTCCCCCGGGACGATCGCCGGATTTGCCGGGCGTCCCTATGCGGAGGTTGCCGAGGCGGTGATCGCCCCCTTCGTTGCCGGCGAAATCGCCCGTGACGATCTGGCCGCGATGATCGACGAGGCCTACGCCGGCTTTCGCCACGAGGCGGTGACGCCGCTTGTGCAGATCGCTCCCGGCCGCTTTGTCCTTGAGCTGTTCCATGGCCCCACGCTCGCGTTCAAGGACGTGGCGATGCAGCTCCTCGGGCGCATGATGGATCATGTCCTCGCCGAGCGGGACCGGCGCGCGACCATCGTCGGCGCGACGTCCGGCGACACCGGCGGAGCGGCCATAGAGGCGTTCCGCGGACGCGACCGCACCGACGTCTTCATTCTCTTCCCCGATGGCCGGGTTTCCGATGTCCAGCGCCGTCAGATGACGACGCCCACGGATGCCAACGTGCACTCCCTGGCGCTTGAGGGAACCTTCGACGACTGTCAGGCGATCGTGAAGGGCATGTTCACCCATCCCGCCTTCCGCGACAGGGTGCAGCTTGCCGGCGTGAACTCGATCAACTGGGCGCGCATTGTCGCGCAGGTCGTCTACTATTTCGTCGCCGGTGTCGCGCTCGGCGCGCCGCATCGGCCGGTTTCCTTCACCGTGCCGACGGGCAATTTCGGCGATATCTTCGCCGCTCACGTCGCGGCGCGGATGGGGCTTCCGATCGAGAAGCTGGTGATCGCGACGAATGCCAATGACATTCTCGTTCGGACGCTGGAGACCGGCGCCTACACGATGAACGGCGTGGTGCCCACGTCCTCGCCGTCGATGGACATTCAGGTCTCGTCCAACTTCGAGCGTCTCCTGTTCGAGGCGCACGGGCGCGACAGTGACGCGGTGCGTGGCCTGATGGCGCGCCTTGCCCAGTCCGGCGGGTTCACGCTGGAGGACGGGGCGATGAAACGCATCCGCGACGAGTTCGCGGCCGGGCGCTGTGACGAGGCGGCAACGGCACGCACCATTGCCGATACGCTTGCGCGCAGCGGGTATCTTCTCGATCCCCATACGGCGACGGGCGTTCACGTGGCGGGTCAGCTTTCCCAGTCGCCGACGCCCATGGTGGTCCTCGCGACCGCGCATCCGGCCAAGTTCCCGGATGCGGTCGAGGCGGCAAGCGGCGTCCGGCCGGAACTGCCGGAGGAGTTGCAGCCGATGATGAGTGCGCCCGAGCGCATGGAACGCCTGCCGGCCGGACGCGAGGAGGTCGAGGCCCATGTGCTCGATCATGCCCGTGCCGCCCGCGAAACCAGCCCGGCGGAGGTGTCCTGATGGATGTACGCGTGACCCGGCTCGAGAACGGTCTCACCGTCGTGACCGACACCCTGTCCCATCTGCGCACGGCCGCCCTGGGAATATGGATCGGCGCCGGCTCACGCTCCGAAACGGCCGAGCAGAACGGCATAACCCATCTGCTCGAACACATGGCGTTCAAGGGGACGGCAAAGCGCACGGCGCGCCAGATTGCCGAGGAAATCGAAGCGGTCGGAGGCGAGCTCAACGCGGCCACGAGCGTCGAGCATACGAACTATCATGCAAGGGTTCTGGCCGAGGATGTGCCGCTTGCGGTCGAGATCCTGGCCGACATCCTTCAGAACTCGTCCTTCGACCCCGAAGAGCTGCTGCGCGAAAAGCATGTGATCCTGCAGGAGATCGGCGCCGCGCACGACACGCCCGACGACAAGGTCTTCGACCAGTTCCAGGAAACCGCCTGGTCGCGCCAGCCGCTCGGGCGGCCGATCCTGGGCACGCGCGAGACGGTCATGGGATTCACGCCTGACGATCTGAGGGACTATCTGGCGACCCATTACCTGCCGGGCAACATGGTCCTCTCGGCGGCCGGCGCGGTCGATCATGATGCTTTCGTGGCCCTGGCGCGCGAGCATTTCTCCGCGCTCTCCGCGCGGCCCGCGCAAGCGCCGGTCGCGGCCCGCTATTCGGGAGGTGAGGCATATCTCGAGCGCGACCTGATGGAGGTTCAGCTCGTTCTCGGCTTCGAGGGACTCTCCTACGGCGATCCCGACTACTACGCGATCCAGACGCTGGCCTCGATCATGGGCGGGGGCATGTCGTCGAGACTGTTCCAGGAAATCCGCGAGCTGCGCGGCCTGTGTTACGCGATCTATTCCTTTCACTGGTCGTTCCAGGACACGGGCGTCTTCGCGATTCACGCGGCGACCGGCGAGGAAGATATCGCTGAGCTCTTTCCCGTCCTTCTGGACGAGATCGCCTCGGCTTCCGCATCGATCACCCAGGCCGAGCTCGATCGTGCCCGCGCCCAGATTCGCGCCGGCATCATGATGGCGATGGAAAGCCCCGCGGCGCGTGCCGGGCAGATCGCCCGCCAGTGGCTGATCCACGGCGAGATCCTGAGCCCGGAGGAGATCCAGGCTCGAATCGATGCCGTGACCCTCGAGGACATTCACCGTGTCGCGCGCACGACCTTCGCCAGCCGGGTGACACTTTCCACGATCGGCCCCAAGGGGGTACGCCTGAATCTCGAGACGGTCGAGGCGCACCTCGGGTCCGGGGTCCGGCGGGCGGTTGTCGGCTGACGTTTGACCGGGGGTCGCGATGGCGTTCTTGCGGGCTTTCGGTACAACGGATGGAGTGCGGACCCTGAGAAGCGCACCGCAGGCCGGTGTTCCCGTGTTCCTGCGGCCTCCGCTGGCACAAGACTATGTGCCCTGGGCCGCACTGAGGGCCGAGAGTCGCGACTTCCTGCAACCCTGGGAGCCGCTTTGGGCGCGCGACGAGTTGACGCGCGGAGCCTTTCGGCGTCGCCTGCGGCGCTATGCCCGCGAACAGCGGGAGGACAGGGCCTATCCGTTCTTCGTGTTCCGGGAGAGCGACGGGGAGTTGCTCGGCGGCGCGACCCTGTCAAATGTGCGCAGGGGCGTTGCGATGGCCTGCACGCTCGGGTACTGGATGGGCGCGCCACATGCGGGCAAGGGTTACATGAGCGCGGCCGTGTCGCTGCTTCTGCCTTTCGCCTTTGGCGAGCTTCGACTCAATCGTGTCGAGGCGGCCTGCCTGCCGACCAATTCCGCCTCCCGGCGCCTCCTTGAAAAAGCCGGGTTTCAACGGGAAGGCTACGCTCGCCGCTACCTGCGGATTGCCGGCGAGTGGCGTGACCATGTGCTGTATGCATGTGTCGCCGGCGATGTCGAGGCCCGGGTCACCGGGTGCCTCTCGCCCGTCACGAACCATGCCCTGCCGTCCGTGCCGGGTGACGAACCGGGCCCGCCCGGTGACTTACTGTAAGTTTCGCGGAGGCCGATTGGCGTCCGCTTCGATGAGAAAGCCAGACCTTTGCGGGAAATCCGATTGCGCCTCCTGATTCTCGTCTCGCTCGCGCTGACCGCGTGGCTCTCCGTCGCGTCCCCGTCGCATGCGCTGGAGGCGGTGGAGGTGCCTGCAAGCTCCGACGCGATCGATCTGACCCGCGCCGTGGAGCTCTACCCCAATTCGGGCCCGAGCCTTCAGGTGTCCACGGCGCCGGGCGCGGATGGCATCGTGCGCCGGATCGAGGTGAACTCGCTCGATGACGCCAACTCGAGCTGGGCCGTTTTCGCGCTGTCCAATCCGGGCGACGAGCAGATCGACCGGCTCATCGTCGCCCCCTTCTTCCAGCTCGTCGGCTCGCGGCTTGTATGGCCGGATCTGGGATCGTCGCGGATTGCATCGATCACCCCGAGCCAGGGCATCGCGCCGGAGCGTCAGTCGAGCCAGGAGGCGGACGTCTTCCTGGTCACGCTCGATCCGGGCGCCGTGGTCACCTATGTCGTCGAGCTGCGGAGCCCCTCGCTGCCGCAGATCCGCCTGTGGGAGCCCGACGTCTACAAGGACACGGTGAACGCCTATACGCTCTACCGTGGCATCATCCTCGGCATTTCCGGCCTGCTGGCCCTGTTCCTGACGATCCTCTTCGTCGTCAAGGGAACGATCATGTTCCCGGCGACGGCGGTGCTCGCCTGGTCGGTACTGTCGTATCTGACGATCGATTTCGGCTTCTGGAACAAGGTGCTGCAGATCACGCCGGGCGACGAGCAGCTCTACAGGGCCTGCGCCGAGGTCGGGCTGGCGGCGAGCCTCATCATCTTCCTCTACGCCTATCTCAACCTGAACCGGTGGCACATCCGCTACAGCCATCTGGCGCTGGCGACGCTGATCCTGGTTCTGGGGCTGCTCGGCGTTGCCGTCTGGGATCCGTCAGTCGCCGCCGGTATCGCGCGCATCTCGCTCGGCATCATCGGTGTTCTGGGCTTTGCCGTGATCGCAACACTGGCGGTTCAGGGATACGACCGGGCGATCATGCTCGTACCCACCTGGGTGCTGCTGCTGGCCTGGCTGACGGGCGCGGCCATGACGGTGACGGGGATCCTTGCCAACGACATCGTCCAGCCGGCGCTTGCCGGCGGTCTGGTGCTCGTCGTCCTTCTCATCGGCTTCACGGTGATGCAGCACGCCTTCGCGGGCGGGGCGATCGCCCAGGGCCTGATCTCGGACGTGGAGCGTCGCGCACTTGCCTTCACCGGCTCCGGCGATATCGTCTGGGACTGGGACATCGACCGCGATCGCATTTCCACCGGCCACGAGGTGGAGGACCTTCTGGGACTCAAGCCGGGAGTGCTGGAAGGGCCAGCGCGCGACTGGCTCGACGTCATCCATCCCCAGGACCGCGACACCTTCCGCAGCACGCTCGATGCGGTGATCGACCTGCGCCGGGGGCGCGTTTCACAGGCATTCCGCCTGCGCTCCGAGGATGGCCACTATCGCTGGTTCCGCCTGCGCGCCCGCCCCATCGTGGGCTCCGATGGCGAGGTGATCCGCTGTGTCGGGTCGCTGCTCGACATCACCGAGCAGAAGGTCACCGAGGAGCGTCTCCTGCATGACGCCGTTCACGATAACCTGACCGGCCTTCCGAACCGCGAACTGTTCATGGACCGGCTTTCCGCGGCACTCGCACGTTCGCGTGCCGAGGGGCTTGGACGTCCGTCGGTGATCGTCTTCGATCTCGACCGTTTCAAGCAGGTCAATGATTCCATCGGGCTGTCGGCCGGCGACAGCATCCTGCTGACCATCGCGCGTCGTGTGTCGCGACAGTTGAAACCCCAGGACGCGCTGATGCGCCTTGGCAGCGACACCTACGCCCTCGTGCTTCTGTCGGAGCAGTCCGCCGACCGGATCGCGGCCTTTGCCGATGCGGTGCGGCGCGCGGTGCGCTCGCCGATCACCTTCGGCGAGCAGGAGGTGTTCCTGACCGCCTCGGTCGGCATCGCCATTCCCGACAGCAATCCGGTCGAGTCGGACGAACTGCTGCGGCAGGCCGACATGGCCATGAACCATGCCAAGCGCATGGGCGGAGACCGGGTGGAAGTGTTCCGCCCCACACTCCAGACCACCGGGTCAAACCGCATGGAGCTGGAGGCCGACCTGCGCAAGGCCCTGCAGACCGACGGGATTTCGGTTCACTTCCAGCCGATCGTGCGCCTTGCCGACCGCTCCATCGCCGGTTTCGAGGTGCTGGCGCGCTGGAACCATCCCAAACGCGGTCCGATCTCGCCTTCGGAATTCATTCCCATCGCCGAGCAGTCCGGCCTCATCAACGAGCTCGGCCTCTTCGTGCTCGACCGTGGCGCGCGCCAGCTCTCCGAGTGGCAGGCGGCTTACCGGCTGCCGGTTCCGCTGTTCGTGAGCGTGAACATTTCCTCGCTGCAGCTGCTGCGCCACGATCTCATCAATGATGTTAAGTCGGTGCTGTCGCGCTCGTCCCTTGCGCCCGGAACGCTCAAGCTGGAGCTGACGGAATCCGTGGTCATGGCCAATCCCGAGTATTCGGCGCGGATGCTGGAACGCCTGCGCCACCTCGGAGCAGGCCTCTCGCTGGACGATTTCGGCACGGGTTATTCCAGCCTGTCCTACCTCCAGCGGTTCCGCTTCGACACGATCAAGGTCGACCAGTCGTTCGTGCGGCCCAACGGGCGCAGCGCCCGTCCGGTCATCCTGCGCTCCATCGTTGCGCTGGGGCACGATCTTGGAATGCAGGTCGTGGCGGAAGGGGCGGAAAGCGAGTCCGACGCGCTCGAGCTGCATCAGCTTGGTTGCGAGTTCGCGCAGGGCTTCCTGTTCGGTCAGCCCATGGAGGTGTCCGAGGCGGGCAAGATGCTCGACGCCGAGATGGAGACGCTCAGGAACTGAGACCGGCTCGCCGGTTGTTCGTGAACGTCACTTCTTGTAGGGAGCCATGCCCTTGCGGGCCAGTTCGTCGGCACGCTCGTTGTCGTCGTGACCGGCATGGCCCTTTACCCAGTGCCATGTCACGTCGTGGCGGTTGCGCGCGGCGTCCAGCGCCTGCCAGAGTTCGGCGTTCTTGACCGGCTTCTTGTCGGACGTCTTCCAGTCGTTGCGCTTCCAGTTGAACATCCACTTGGTGATGCCGTCGCGCACATAGGTGCTGTCGGTGTGCAGGTCGACCCGGCATGGCCGCTTGAGCGCGTTGAGCGCCTCAATCGCGGCCATGAGCTCCATGCGGTTGTTGGTGGTGCGCGTCTCGCCGCCGCAAAGCTCGCGCTCGTGCTCGCCGAACCGCAGCAGCGCCCCCCAGCCGCCGGGCCCCGGATTGCCCGAGCAGGCGCCGTCGGTGTGGATCGTGACCGGCTGGGCATCTTCGGGGATCTTCGCGGAGGCGCTCATGCCGACAGCCCGTAGTCGGCGGCGGTGACGACGCTCTGGTGGAAGCGCAGCTTGCGAAGGTACTCGCGCGGGTCCTTGGGCGTGACGAGCGCGCCCTCAGGCACGCGCAGCCAGTCGTGCAGACGCGTGAGCAGGAAGCGCAGGGCCGCGCCACGGGCCAGAAGCGGCAGGCTGTCGAACTCGGCAGGGGTCAGTTCCCGCACGCTGCGGTAGCCGTTCAGGAGGGCTCGTGCCTTGGTGACGTTGAACGAAAGGTCCGGCTCGAAACACCATGCGTTGAGGCAGATGGCGAGGTCGTAGGCAAGCGCGTCGTTGCAGGCGAAATAGAAGTCGATCAGGCCCGAAAGTCGCTCGCCGATGAAGAACACGTTGTCGGGAAAGAGGTCTGCGTGGATGACGCCTGCGGGCAGATCGTCGGGCCATTTGGCCTCGAGCACGTCAAGTTCTTCCGTGAGTTCCCCGGCAAGACCTTCAACGATCGTGTCCGCCTGGTCGCGTGACTGGGCGAACAGCGGCCGCCAGCTGCCTACCGACAGGACGTTGGGGCGAACAATCCCGAAATCGCGTCCGGCGTTGTGGAATTCGGCAAGCGTCTTGCCGAGTTCCGCGCAATGAACCCTTTGCGGGCGGCGTACCCACATGCCGTCGAGAAAGGTGATGACGGCTGCCGGACGCCCCGCGAGTGCGCCAAGCGTTTCCCCGGCACGGTTCGCCACCGGCTGCGGGCAGGATATGCCACGTGCCGCCAGGTGCTGCATCAGTCCGAGGAAGAAGGGCAGGTCCGCCGGTTCTACGCGTTTCTCGTAGAGCGTGAGGATGAAATAGCCCTGTCGCGTGTGAAGCAGGTAGTTGGAGTTCTCCACGCCCTCCGCGATGCCTTTCAGCGCGAGAACCTCGCCGATATCGTAGCCGGCAACGAAGCCGACCAGCTCCTCGTCGGAGACGTCCGTATAGACTGCCATGTATTTTGTCGTCTTTCTTTCGGCCTTGGCTGTGCCAGGTCGTCAGGGTCAGGAGGGCGAGAGCGGCGTCCGGCTGTCGGCGAGGATCAACCCGCCGATGCCGACGAAGCAGGCGCCGGCGATCCGCTCGATGGCGTGCCTCGCACGCGAGAAGCGCCTGAGCACCGGCGGCGAGGAAATGAAGAGCGTCACGAGCGTGTACCAGGATGCCGCGCTCGCAACGACGAGAGCAACCATGGCGACCATCACCCAGACCGGCATGTCGGGCGTGACCGAGGTCGCGAAAACGCTGGTGAACAGCACGACGGCCTTCGGGTTCGTGAGTGTCACGGTGAACCCGAAAGTGAAGGGCGAACGACCGCTTCGGCGGTCCGCGGTGTCGATTTCAAGCGGATCGGGACGCGAGAAGAGCAGCCTTGCGCCCAGCCATGCGAGATAGAGCCCACCGCCGACCCGCACCGCGAACGCGAGCATCTGGTACTCGACCAGGATCGCGGAAAGACCGAGAAGCGAGAGCGTTGCGTAAAGCCCGAGGCAGGAGGCGACCCCGAGAGAGGTCAGCAGGCCGGCGCGGGTACCGTGGACCATGGAAGAGCGCACGACGCCGATGAAGTCCGGTCCCGGCAGCACGAGCGCGGGCAGGAAGATCGCGAAGACGGCGCCGAGAACGGCGATCCATTCCATGGGGTCAGGCTCCGGTCGACGAGGGCGGCTGGATCACTCCGCCGCCTCGCGCAGCGCGCGCGGCAGGTTGAAGGCGATGGTCTCTTCCGCCGTGCGGACGGTTTCGACCTTCACGTCGTAGCGTTCGGCGAAAGCCGCGATGATCTCCTCAACAAGAACCTCGGGCGCCGAAGCCCCGGCGGTGATGCCGAGCCGCGTCAGGGAAGGAAGACTCTCCCAGGGGATGTCGGCGGCGCGCTGGACCAGAACGGAAACCGGACAGCCCGCGCGTTCGGCGACCTCGCGAAGGCGCTGCGAATTGGAGGAGTTGGGCGCACCGACCACGACCATTGCATCAACATCCGGAGCAACCGCCTTGACCGCTTCCTGCCGATTGGTGGTCGCGTAGCAGATGTCGTCCTTGTGTGGGGCGATGATGTCGGGAAAGCGCTCGCTCAGGACGTCGACGATCTCGCGCGTGTCGTCGACCGAAAGCGTGGTTTGCGTGATCCATGCAAGCGGACGGTCGCTGACCGGTGTGAAGACGCGCGCGTCCTCGGCCGTTTCCACAAGCTGGACCGCGCCTTCGGGCAATTGTCCCATGGTGCCGATCACCTCGGGATGGCCGGCATGGCCGATGAGCACGATCTCGCGTCCGCGCCTGTGGTGGATCTCGGCTTCCTTGTGCACCTTGGAGACGAGCGGGCAGGTGGCGTCGAGATAGAACATGTTGCGCGCCTGCGCGTCCGCCGGCACGGACTTCGGCACTCCGTGGGCGGAAAAGACCACCGGGCGGTCCTCGTGCCCTGCCGGGATCTCGCCGAGCTCCTCGACGAACACGGCCCCCTTGTCACGCAATCCGTCGACGACGAAGCGGTTGTGGACGATTTCGTGCCGTACATAGACCGGAGCGCCGAAGCGCTGGAGCGCCAGTTCCACGATCTGCACGGCCCGGTCCACGCCGGCGCAGAAGCCGCGCGGCGCGCAAAGGCGCACGGCCAGCGGCGTGCGTTTGACCTGCGCGTCCGGTGTCTCTCCTGCTTGGATCGAAGTCATGGGATACCCTTCCACCGTCGCTGCATGGTGGCCTCCTGTGAGAGATGCCGCCTTGCCGGGACGAGTTCTTCCGTCGCGCGACCCGAGCCCGCCGGCCCTGTCCCGCAGGATGCCCCGTCGCCCGCGTGTGGGGCAATAGAGGGAGAGGAGGCAGGTGTGTCAAGGTGGGGCGCCGTCTCTCGCCAAGCCGCCGGACCCCTGATATACGGTTCGCCCTGGACCTTGAACGAGAAGCACTGGATCGACAGGCATGACTCTCGCCAAACGGATGCGGCGGCCCGGTACGCTGGCCGGCCTTTCCCTTACGCTTGCGCTGGCCGGGTGCGGCAGCGGCATTGGCGATTACGGGAACGACATTGCAAAGACGGTCATTTCCGGCAATGCGGCCGATCAGTCGGTCATCGATACGGTCGATCCCCGAACCTTCGAGCGTGAAGTGGCCTGTCCCCCGATCGCTGTCGAGGACGGGCGCTATATCGTGATGCGCTACAAGGCGCGCAACGAGAACAATCCCGAGGCGCTGCTCTATCAGGCGAATCTGGAGAAATGGGCCCGCCGTTGCACGCGCACGGCCGATGGCGTGAAGATGACGCTCGGCGTTTCCGGCCGCGTCACCCCCGGTCCGGCCTGGGAAGGCGGTGAACTCTTCCTGCCGATCCGCATGGCCTTCGTTGGTGCGGACGAGGATGATTCGAAGCGCGGCCGCAAGCCCAAGGGGCAGGTCTACAATGTGCCGGTGACTTTGGGCGCCGGAGCCCCCGCCGAACAGTGGGCGCTGGTGGAGGAAGGCATTGCCGTTCCCCAGAATGCTTCGGTCAAGGCACAGATTGCTCTGGACGAGCCGGGCAAACGGCGTCATTAGGGACACCGTTGACAGTGCGACACGTGCTGTCGACAATGCGACATCCGATCCGGCAGGGAGAAGACCTTGCCTCGTCGGAACGCATCTGACTGAACGCGGCGTAGACGTTGTGCGCCGCGGGCCGAGCAGGGGGGACCCTCCCGAAACGCCCGGTCAGGACGATACGCGGGAGAGTTCGGCGCCACGGGCGCCGGCGCCGAAGGAGCAACCGCCCCGGAAACTCTCAGGCAAAAGGACCGCGTGTCGAGCAACGCTCTGGAAAGCAGCCCCTGCAAGCCGAGGCCGTGAGGCGTCGACAGGTGAGGGCTCACCGAAGGAGTAACCGCCGGAACGAGTGCGCGCCATCGGGTGTGCGCGGGGCGGGAAATCTCTCAGGTCGTCAGGACAGAGGGGGTGCGTGAAGGGGAGGGTTCGCCCGCCTTTGCGTCACCGAACCCGAGACCATGACCCCAGAGCGCAGGACGTTTCCATGAGCGACGCCGACACAACGCCCCTTCTTTCAACACCCCTGACGGATCTTCACAGGGAACTCGGCGCCCGCCTCGTGCCCTTCGCGGGCTACGAGATGCCTGTCCAGTTTCCCGCCGGCATCATTGCCGAACACACCCACACGCGTGAGAAGGCCGGCCTTTTCGATGTGTCCCACATGGGGCAGGCCTGGCTTGTCGGCCCGGATCACGCGACTGTCTCCGCCGCGCTGGAGACCATGGTTCCCTCCGCGATTGCCGGTCTCAAGCCCGGGCGCCAGCGCTACACGGTGCTTCTCAACGCCGACGGCGGCATCGTCGACGACCTGATGGTCACCCGTCCGCTGGGCGAGGAAAACGATGGCCGCCTGTTCCTGGTGGTCAATGCCTCGCGCAAGGATGTCGACTACGCGATGATCGAGGCGGGTCTTCCCGAGGGCGTGCGGCTCGAGAAGGTCGAGGACAGGGCGCTTGTCGCATTGCAGGGGCCGCTCGCGGCCGAGGTGATGGCGGCCCATGCGCCCGCCGCGGCCGATCTTGCCTTCATGAGTGCGGCCGAGATGGAGTTCGACGGCATCGGCGTGCATGTCTCGCGCTCGGGCTACACCGGCGAGGACGGCTACGAAATTTCCGTGCCCGCGGGGGCGGCGGAGCCGCTCGCCCGGGCCCTTCTGGCGGACGAGCGTGTTGCTCCCGTTGGTCTCGGCGCGCGCGACAGCCTGCGCCTCGAGGCCGGTCTCTGCCTCTACGGACATGATCTCGACGAGACGACTTCCCCGGTCGAGGGGGGCATCACCTTCGTTCTGCAGAAGCGGCGCAAGGAGGCCGGCGACTTTCCCGGCGCCGCGCGCATTCTCAAGGAACTGGCCGACGGACCGTCGCGTCGCCGCGTCGGCTTCCGCCTCGAGGGCCGCGCGCCGGCGCGCGAGGGCGCGGAAGTGCGTGCGACCTCCGGCGAGATCATCGGGGTCCTGACCTCGGGCGGCTTCGCCCCGACGCTCGGTGCGCCGATCGCCATGGGATACGTGGCGGCCGGCCACGATGCCCCGGGCACCCGGGTGAAGCTCGTCGTGCGTGGCCGGGAGCTCGACGCCAGCGTCGTCGAAATGCCCTTCGTTCCCCAGCGCTATTACCGCAAGCCGTCCGCCTGACGGACATACGATCCAGGAGACCCGCCGGCCGCAAGAGCCGGCCTTCCAGAGGACTGATGACAATGTCGACCCGTTTTACTGAAGACCACGAGTGGATCACCGTCGACGGCGATGTCGCCACCGTCGGCATCACCGACTACGCGCAGAGCCAGCTCGGCGATGTCGTGTTCGTGGAACTGCCCGAGGTGGGCCGCAAGCTCAAGAAGGGCGACGAGGCGGCTGTCGTGGAGAGCGTGAAGGCGGCTTCCGAGGTTTACGCGCCGCTCGATGGCGAGGTGGTCGAGGCCAACGATTCGCTCGCCGACCAGCCGGGCACCGTCAATGAGGATCCGGAAGGCGCGGCCTGGTTCGTGAAGATCCGTCTGTCCGACAAGTCTCAGCTCGACAGCCTGATGGACGAAGCGGCCTACAAGGCACACGTCGAGGGGCTTTGATCCCATGGCCGGGCACATCCACACCGCCGAGATCGTCTGGACCTGCGAGGGCGAGAACTTTGCCAAGGGCCGATACTCGCGCGGCCACGTCTGGCGGTTCGACGGTGGCGTGGAGGTGCCCGCCTCCGCCTCTCCCGCCGTGGTGCCGCTGCCCTATTCGCTCGTGGACGCGGTTGACCCGGAGGAGGCTTTCCTGGCCGCCGTCTCGTCCTGCCACATGATGACCTTTCTCGACCTCGCGCGCCGGGACGGCTTCGTGATTGCCGCCTATTCCGACAAGGCCGAGGCCATGCTGGAGCGGATCGCGCCGGGGCGCATGGGCATCACGAAGGTGACCCTGCGCCCGGCCATCACCTTCCGGGCGGAGGCGGAACCGGACGAGGCCAAGCTCTCCGAACTGCATCATCTCGCCCACGAGATGTGTTTCATCGCCAATTCGGTCCGCTGCGACATCGTGGTGGAGGCGGAGCCCGTGCGGCTCGTCGCCCCCGAGTAAGGGCGAAACCCGACCCGTAACCGCAACAGGGGAACGACGTCCCGATGCGTTATCTTCCGCTTTCCGATGCCGACCGCGCCGACATGATGGCGCGCGTGGGTGTCTCGGACATCAACGAGATCTTCGCCGACATTCCGGCAAGTGCCCGGATCGAGGGGCTGCTCGATCTGCCGTCGCACCAGGGCGAGGCCGCCGTGGAGCGGGATCTCTCGCGCATGGCAGCGCGCAATGTCGCCGCCGGCTCGGTGCCGTTCTTCGTCGGAGCCGGTGCCTACAGGCATCATGTGCCGGCGACGGTTGACCACCTGATCCAGCGCTCCGAGTTCCTCACCTCCTACACGCCCTATCAGCCCGAGATCACGCAGGGCACCCTGCAGTATCTCTTCGAGTTCCAGACCCAGGTCGCGGCGCTCACCGGCATGGATGTGGCCAACGCCTCCATGTACGACGGGTCCACCGGCACCGCCGAGGCGGTGCTGATGGCGCATCGGGTCACCAGGCGCAACAAGGCGGTACTGTCCGGTGGCCTGCATCCCCAGTACCGGCAGGTCGTGGAAGGACTGTCCGCCCAGGCGGGCGACCGCACGCAGGCGCTGGCCGCGGATCCGAAAGGCACCGAGGACATTCTCGCCGTGATCGACGACGAGACCTCCTGCGTCGTGGTCCAGTCGCCCTCCGTCTACGGCCACCTGATCGATCTCGCGCCGATCGCCGAAAAGGCCCACGCCCATGGCGCGCTGCTGATCGCGGTCTTCACCGAGGTCGTCTCGCTCGGTCTCGTCGAGCCCGCCGGTGCGCAGGGCGCCGACATCGTGGTCGGCGAGGGCCAGTCCATCGGCAATGGCCTGACCTTCGGCGGTCCCTATGTCGGTCTTTTCGCGACCCGGCAGAAATATGTGCGCCAGATGCCTGGCCGGCTGTGCGGCGAGACGGTCGATGCCAACGGCAAGCGCGGCTTCGTGCTGACGCTTTCCACCCGCGAACAGCACATCCGCCGCGACAAGGCGACGTCCAACATCTGCACCAACTCGGGTCTCTGCTGCCTCGCCTTCACGATCCACATGTCCCTGCTGGGCGGCAACGGCCTTTCGAGGCTGGCGCGGATCAATCACGCCAACGCGGTGCAGCTTAAGGGCCTTCTGGCCGGGGTGCCGGGCGTCACGGTGCTGAACGACACGTTCTTCAACGAGTTCACCGTCGAGCTGCCGAAGCCGGCGGCCGGCGTGGTCGAGGCGCTGGCGGAGAAGGGTGTGCTCGGTGGTGTTCCCATGTCGCGCCTGGAGCCGGGCAAGGCGGAGCTTGAAAACCTTCTCGTGGTCGCCTCCACGGAGGTGAACTCGGACGAGGACCGCGCGGCCTTCGCCGCCGCGCTCAAGGAGGTGCTGGCATGAGCATGAACAATCAGGGACGCCCCTCCGCGCCCGTCGAGACGGATGCGGTCGCGCTCCGCGAGACCTTCACCGGCAACAAGGCGCTTGCCATGGAAGAGCCGCTGATCTTCGAGGTCGGCCGCAACGACGTGTGCGGCGTCGACCTGGAAGAGCCGGCGGATGTTCCCTTCGCGCTTGGCGGACACGCCCGCAAGGAGGCGCTCGACCTTCCCGCGCTCACCGAGCCGGAGGCCATGCGCCACTATGTGCGCCTGTCGTCCAAGAACTATGCGATCGATGCCGGCCTCTATCCGCTCGGCTCCTGCACGATGAAGCACAATCCGCGCCTCAACGAGAAGATGGCCCGGCTGCCGGGCTTCGCGGACGTGCATCCGCTGCAGCCTCTGTCGACGGTGCCCGGCGCCATCGACCTGATCGCCGAGCTCGGACACTGGCTGGTCACCATGACCGGCATGAGCGCGGTTGCCATGAGCCCAAAGGCGGGCGCGCACGGCGAACTCTGCGGCATGATGGCGATCAAGGCGGCTCACAAGGCGGCCGGACGGGACCCGAAGATCGTGCTGGTGCCCGAATCCGCCCATGGCACCAACCCGGCGACCGCAGCACTCCTCGGCTACAAGGTCGTCGCGGTGGCCGCACGCGCGGACGGCACCGTCGACCCTTCCGAGGTTGTTGCGCGGATTGGTGAGCATGAGGGCGACATCGCCGGCATCATGCTCACCAATCCGAACACCTGCGGCCTGTTCGAGCGCGACATCATCGCCATCGCGGAGGCGATCCACGCCGCCAATGGCTACTTCTACTGCGACGGCGCGAATTTCAACGCCATCGTCGGAAAGGCGCGACCGGGCGACCTTGGCGTCGATGCCATGCACATCAACCTTCACAAGACCTTTTCCACGCCGCACGGCGGTGGCGGGCCGGGTGCCGGCCCGGTGGTCCTGTCCGAACGTCTGGCGCCCTTCGCGCCGCTTCCCTTCCTGCGCAAGGACGGTGACACGACGACCTGGGTGGAGAACGAGAGCGAACTGAAGGACGGCGAGAAGCCCTTCGGCCGCATGACCGCGTTCCATGGCCAGATGGGCATGTATGTGCGTGCGCTCGCCTACATGAAGAGCCACGGTGCCGACGGCCTGCGTCAGGCGTCGGAAGACGCCGTGCTCAATGCCAACTATGTGCGTGTCGGCCTGCAGGATCTCATGAGCCTGCCGTTCGGCGAGCGCTGGTGCATGCATGAGGTGCTGTTCGACGACAGCTTCCTGAAGGACACGGGCGTGACCACCCTCGATTTCGCCAAGGCGATGATCGACGAGGGCTATCACCCGATGACCATGTACTTCCCGCTGGTTGTCCATGGCGCCATGCTGATCGAGCCGACCGAGTCGGAAAGCCGCTCTTCGCTCGACCTGTTCGTCGCCACCATGCGCGATCTGGTGATGAGCGCGAAGAAGGGCGAGACCGACCGTTTCGCCGGCGCTCCCTTCCATGCCCCCCGGGCTCGTCTCGACGAGACGCGCGCCGCGCGCAAGCCGATCCTCAAGTGGGAGCGGCCCGACCCGCGTGAGGTGGAGCCTCAGGCGGCGGCCGAATAGCGCCACCGCCTCGCGTCAAAGCCACAACGCAAACGCCCGGCCATCGTGCCGGGCGTTTTCGTTTCGCAAGGGCGGTTGCTTTTTGTAATCTCGTGTGTCTATTTGACATATTAGATGTCATATAGAGGCGATGATGACGGACAAGGCTCGGACGCTCCACGACCTGCTGCAGATGGTGCGGCCGCTGCACCGGCGTGTCGCCCGCTCGGTTGGCGGTCATCTGGAGGGCACGGGCATCGGCGTCGGCGAGCGCGCGGTGCTGGCGCTTCTCGTCGAAGGCACGCCCTTGAGCGTTCCGGCGATCGGGCGCGCGCTCTTCCTGCCGCGCCAGAACATCCAGAAATGGGTCGATGGTCTCCGCGCCGCCGGACTTGCCGAACGCTGGCCGAATCCTGCCCATCGCCGCTCGCATCTCATCGCCGCGACGCCTCAGGGCCGCGAACTGTTTGCAGCTATCCGCAAGCGTGAGGACGCGGCGATTGCCGCTCTTGCTGAGCGCCTCTCGCCGGCGGAGCTGGAGGCCGCATCCACCGTGCTGTCCGCCTGTCTCGAGCATTTCTCGCCGTTCGAGGACGATCCCGATCATCCCCGTCCGCTCGCCTGACACTCACGCAAGGAGATCGCACATGTGGCTCACCATCCTCGGCGTCGCGCTTGCGGCTCTTGCCGGTCTGGCGCTCTACTTCGTCGCAACAGCGCGGCGCATTGCCCGACCGACCCGCGGGGAGCCGATTGTGCGCGATGCCACCAAAGCCGCGCTTCTCGTTATCGACATGCAGGAGGACTTCACCCGCTCGCAAGGCGCGAATGCCTATGACGGACAAGAGCGTGACCGGGCGATTGGTCGCATCAACGCTCTCGTCGCGGCCGCACGAAAGGCCGGCGAACCGGTCGCCTTCATCCGGCAGGAGCATCAAGGCAGGGCGGTGCAATGGATCGCAAGCCTTTTGCTCGGCGGCGCCGGCAATCCGGGCCGGCCGGGCGCGCGGCTCGACCGCGATATCGACGCGGATGGCTGTCCCGTCTTCGTCAAGCATGTGGCCGATGCCTTTTCCGATCCCGCGCTTGATGCCTGGCTGCGCGAGCAGACGGTAGGCCGTCTCACCCTGACCGGGCTGGACCTCGCCCATTGCGTCAGGGGAACGGCGCTTGGCGCGCGCAATCGCGGCTATCGGGTGACGGTCGACCTGGCGGGATCGCTGGCCGCGCGGGAAAAGCCAGCCTTGCACGCGGTCGACGAAATGGAAACGGCGGGCGTTGTCCTGCGTGGCCCGGAGGACGGCGCGCCGCGCGCCGCCATGGTCTGACTGCGGGCGGGTGACGGCCGGTCTTGCCAGCTGCGCGGAAGTGGCCATGTTAGGGCGCAACAACAGGACCGACCGCTATGCCCCATCCAACTGACCTCGACACCCGTCCGGGACTTCCCGAGGACCAGCGCTTCCTGCTGGAGGTCCATCCGAGGGAGACCTGGGCCGGACATGACAATCTTGGCGGATTGATGCGGTTCTGGCTTTCGCGGCACGACGGCTTTCGCGAGATGGGAGCGGGGCTCGACAGCCTCATTTCCGATTTTCGCGAGGGCAACGTCGCGGCGCCCGACCTTGCGCCGCTTCTGGTTCCGCGCCTGCAGGTGTTTCTGGGTGAACTGCATCACCATCACCTGATCGAGGATCACCACTATTTCCCGGTCTTCGTGGCCGCCGAAAACCGGATGGCGCGCGGGTTCGAGCTGCTCGAGAACGATCACGAGGTGATCCACGCTCGTATCGAAGCCGTCGCGGAAAGCGCCAACGCCCTGTTGCGTGATCTTCAGGCGGCGGATCCGGATCGCATCCGCCGCGCGGCCGATGCCTACGCCGGTGAGAGCGGGCGCCTGATCTCCGGCCTCATGCGCCATCTCGGCGACGAGGAGGACCTGATCGTGCCCCTGGTGCTGGAACGCGGGGAGGATGACCTCGGCGTGTCCTGACGCTGCCCGTCACGGAGAAAAGCCTCCGCCGGTTTCCCGGCGGAGGCTTGAGGTCAGGTGCGGGGAAGCGCCTTTTTGTCGAAGGGATCGTCAGGCCGCGCTACGGCTGGAACTGCTCATGTGCACGGCGCGGAACTCGGCGCGAAGCGTGTCGATGGGCTGGCGCTTGCCGGAACTTTCCACGTGCCAGTATGTCCAGCCATTGCAGGCCTCGAGACCCTGAACGGCCGCTCCGACCTTGTGGATCGAGCCCGAGTGCTCGCCACAGACGAGGGAACCGTCCGCGCGGACCTTGGCCTCGTGCCGGCCCTTGGAACAGGTCAGCCGGTCGCCCGGAGACACGAGCCCCGCGTCGATCAGGCTGCCGAAGGGCACTCGCGGCGCGGCGCGCTTGCCGCGCGAGACGCCGAGCGCTTCCGGATCCACCGTGTCGATCTCGTCGATACGCTGGCGTGCCGCGTCGATATAGGACTGCTCGCGCTCCACGCCGACGAAGTGACGTCCGAGCTTCTTGGCGACCGCACCCGTGGTGCCGGTGCCGAAGAACGGGTCGAGCACAACGTCGCCGGGGTTGGTCGAGGCAAGCAGCACCCTGTAGAGCAGCGACTCCGGCTTCTGGGTCGGATGGACCTTCTGGCCATCGTCGTCCTTGAGCCGCTCCGACCCGGTGCAGATCGGCAGGTGCCAGTCCGAGCGCATCTGAAGATCGTCGTTGAAGGTCTTCAGCGCTTCATAGTTGAAGGTGTACTTCGAGTCCTTCGACTTCGACGCCCAGATCATCGTCTCGTGGGCGTTGGTCAGCCGTTTGCCACGAAAGTTGGGCATCGGGTTGGACTTCAGCCACACCACGTCATTGAGGATCCAGAACCCGAGGTCCTGGAGGATCGCTCCGACGCGGAAGATGTTGTGATAGGAGCCGATGACCCAGATGCCGCCGTCCGGCTTGAGCACCCGGCGCACGGCCATCAGCCACGCACGGGTGAAGGCATCATAGGCCTCGAAGCTCTCGAACTGGTCCCAGTGGTCGTCGCAGGCATCCCCCCGCGACTGGTCGGGACGGTGCAGGTCGCCACCGAGCTGCAGGTTGTACGGGGGATCGGCGAAAACCAGATCCACCGACTGCCGCGGCAGGCGTTCGAGCGCTGCGACACAGTCTCCCTTGAAGATCGTGTCGAGCCATTCTTGGTTGGCGTTGGACGCCTCGGGAAGACGGGGTGCCACGAAGGGCACCCCTTTACGCTGTACACTCATTGCGACGCAGAACCTCACGCAATTACGAGGATCATGGTTACCGGGCGTGGTAAATCGGGAGTTAAGGGGCAAAAGAAAAAAGGCTATTTGAATCAACAGTCTGTTTACCTTGTTGTACGGAGTCCCCGATACTGCTTCGCTTTGTTAACGCGCTGTTTCCACCGCTTGCGGCGGCGCTCCGTCCTAACGGGCTGCCTTGCCACGGAATTTTCGGAAGCCTCACGATCCGCGTCTTGCAAATTGCGTATACTGCCCGCCCGATCCGTTAACGCTGCCGGATGGCGAGAGCCTGAAACGAAATCCCTCGTTCCCGGCGCATTTTTTTCGCAAGGTCATGCTAGCAAGGCACAAAAGGACGATCGCGTCGTATCGGCGGCGGATCAGGAGAACGGGAGAAACCGCGATGACCACCGACAATCGGCCCAAGGAGCATGCGACCCGCATGGATGCGTCGGGCGGGGCGGGGGCTTCGGTCGATGCCATGCCGTTGCGACAGCCGGACAATCCGCCCTTTGCCGCCTTCACCGATCCCGATGCCGCCGTCGAGCGGCTGAACGAGATTTTCGCGACCAACACCGCGTTTCTGCGCGATGCCTTCAAGGACTTCGTGGCGGGAGAACTGCCCTCCTGCCGGGGGCGGGCCTGCTATCCGCAGATCCGCATTGCCACCGCGACCCACTCGCGGGTCGACAGCCGGCTCGCCTACGGTTTCGTCTCGGGCCCTGGAGTTCATTCGACCACGGTGACGCGCCCGGATCTTTTCGCGGGGTACCTGAGGGAGCAGATCGAACTCTTGCTGCGCAACCACGAGGTGCCGGTCGAGATCGGAGTCGGCGACGTTCCGATCCCGCTGCATTTCGCATTTTATGACGGGACGCATGTGGAAGGGGTCGCGGAGGCGCTGAACCACCCTCTCGCCGATGTCTTCGACCTTCCGGACCTGTCGATCCTGGACGACGCGATCGTCAACGGCACCCATGAAGTCGCCGCCGGCATGGCGCGGCCGCTTGCGCCTTTCACGGCGCCGCGCGTCGACTATTCCCTGCATCGCCTTCAGCACTATACCGCCACGGCGGCGGAGCATTTCCAGAACTTCGTGATCCTGACCAACTATCAGTTCTACATCGACGAGTTCTGCCGACTGGCTGGCGACCTGATGGCGCAGGAGGGCAGCGGCTACACCCATTTCGTCGAGCCGGGCAACATCACAGTCGCCCCGGACGGCTCGCTCTCCGGTGAGAGGCCTTCCCGGTTGCCCCAGATGCCGGCCTATCATCTGGTGCGCCCGGATCATTCGGGCATCACCATGGTGAACATCGGCGTTGGTCCCTCCAATGCGAAGACGATCACCGACCACGTGGCGGTCCTGCGGTCGCATGCCTGGCTGATGCTTGGGCATTGCGCGGGGCTGAGAAACAGCCAGAAACTCGGCGACTACGTCCTTGCGCATGGCTACGTGCGGGAGGACCACGTGCTTGACGCGGACCTGCCGCCGTGGGTGCCGATCCCGCCGCTCGCGGAGGTGCAGGTTGCGCTCGAGCAGGCGGTCGAAGAGGTCACGGGGCTCGCCGGCTACGAGCTCAAGCGCGTGATGCGCACGGGAACGGTCGCCTCCATCGACAACCGCAATTGGGAGCTTCGCGACCACCGGGAGCCGGTGCAGCGGTTCTCCCAGTCGCGCGCAATCGGTCTCGACATGGAATCGGCGACCATCGCCGCCAATGGTTTCCGTTTCCGCGTCCCCTATGGCACGCTTCTTTGCGTGTCGGACAAGCCGCTTCACGGCGAACTGAAGCTGCCGGGCATGGCGACCGACTTCTACAAGCGGCAGGTCGCCCAGCATCTCAAGATCGGCATTGCCGCGATGGAGAAGCTGCGCGCGATGCCGCGCGAGCGGCTTCATTCACGCAAGCTGCGCTCCTTCGCCGAAACCGCGTTCCAGTAGGCCACACCCTATCTGAAAGCCGGCCCGTGGCACCAGCAGGTGAGCGACCGGCGTCGGCCGGATGTCACCGGTGCCACCCGATGGAGCATGAAGGAGGCGAAGAGCGTGGCATCGCCGATGCCCCGCTCGCTTGCCTGCACCGCTCCACCGAGGTTGATCTCCAGCGCTCCGCCGTCATAGGCGTCAGCCTCGCTCAGTTGCACCACGATCGTGAGCTTGCGCCGCCGTGCGAGCGGACCGTCGCCGATATCGGAATGCCAGTCGTAGTGCCCGGCGACGCTCTCGTCATAGGTCGCGACCTGAAGCCGCTCGCCGAAGTCGGTGATGTCGAAGTCGAAGCGCTCGCGGTTCGCCCGCGCGACGCCGGCAACGATACGCTCCATGACCCAGGAGGCGGAGCTTTTGTCATCGAGCCAGGCGATGTCCGCCCGCCGGATGTTGTGATGCTGGAGACCGCCGACGAGGCCGCCGGTCGCCTGATGGGCGTCTTCGGCCAGCCGGATCACTTCGGCGGCCTCGGCGCGGGAAAAAAGCGCAGGCATGGAATGCGTGAACATGGCCGAAGTCTCCGCAACGGCTGGAACGATGCCCACTCGGGACGCGCGTCTATGATGCAGTTTGCGGAAAAGCGCAACGGCTTTGACAGGCATGTCCGTGACGTTGGCTCAGCGCCGTGTGCCGGCCTCCACGGCCTTGCGCATGACGGTCGGCAGGGCCTCGCCGGAAAGGGCGTTCGCACCGGACCACCAGCAGCCGTCGGGGGCTTCCGCCTCAAGCGGCGCGCGCGCGTGCCACACCGCGAGTTCAAGATGAAAATGCGTGAAGGTGTGGCGCACGTCCGCCGATACGCGCCGCCAGTCGAGACCCATTGCATCAAGCTCCGAAGGAACGGCGGCAAGGTCGTCCTTGGCCACGCCTTCTCCCCACGCGCTGACCGGCGGTTCGCTCATGCCGCCGAGAAGTCCCTTCGGCGGTCGGCGGCGCAGCAGGACCGCACCGTCGGCCCGTTCGACGACGAAAGCCATGCCGTGCCGTGTCGGTTTTGCCTTCTTCGGAGCCTTTCGCGGCAGGGTTTCCGCGATGCCCGCCGCGCGTCCGGCGCACGGTGTGATCCAGGGACACAGGGCGCATGCGGGTTTTCTCGGCGAGCAGATCGTTGCCCCGAGGTCCATCATGGCCTGTGCGAAGTCTCCCGGACGGTGCGTCGGGACCAGGGCGGTCGTCTCCTCGCGGATCTGCGGCTTGGCGTCGGGCAGCGGTGTTTCCATGGCGCGAAGGCGGGTCATGACCCGCTCCACATTGCCGTCGACAACCGCAGCCGGCCGGTCGAAGGCGATGGCCGCGATCGCCGCCGCCGTATAGGGGCCGATGCCCGGCAGCGCGCGCAAGGCCTCTTCCGTATCCGGGAAGCGGCCGTCATGGTCACGGGCAACCGCTTCCGCGCAGGCCTTCAGGTTGCGGGCGCGCGAGTAGTAGCCAAGCCCCGCCCAGGCCTTCATCACCTCCGCCTCGTCCTCGTTCGCGAGCGCCGAAACGTCGGGCCACCGCGCCGTGAAGGCATCGAAATAGGGTTTCACGGCCTGAACGGTGGTTTGCTGAAGCATGATTTCGGACAGCCACACCCGATAGGGATCGGGGCGTGTTCCCCTGGCGCGCTCCCTCGGCCCCACGCGCCACGGCAGCGCGCGCGCGTGTCGGTCGTACCAGTCCAGGAGTTCGGCCGCGAGGGATGTCATGAGGGAGGGGGCTTCCATTTTCGTGTTCCGGTGAAGGATCGGCGTGCGTCCGGCGAATTCAAGCGTTTCACGGATATTGCTGTGGCAAAGCTGTGGACGGGGTGAGGGCAATTATCTTCGCGCGTGGAAGGACGGCGGTGTCGCGAAATTGTCCCAATTCCGGAGTCGACTGGCCCACATGAGCGATTCGCGCCAACATGCCGTGTCGAGAAAGCCCGCGCAGCCCTCCAGCCTGCGAAGGGTGACCCGTGCGCGCCCCATCGGTGACCTGATCGGAAAGACGCTGGAGCGGTCCTGCCGCAGGCGTGGCTTTGCCGCCGCCGATCTTGTCGTGGACTGGCCGGACATCGTCGGCGAACGTTATGCCGGCAAGGTTCAGCCCCTGCGCGTGGACTGGCCGCGTGTTCCCGAAGGCGTGAGCGATCCCGAGGCGCAGCCTGCCACGCTCGTTGTCCAGACGGACGGCGCCACGGCACTTCTTTTGACGCATGACATCGGTCAGGTGGTGGAGCGTATCAACACCTTCTTCGGCTGGGGCGCGATCGGACGCATCCGGATCCTGCAGCGCCCCCTGACGCCGCCGAAACGCACGCCGCCCCGGAAACCGCGTCCACTGACCGCGGACGAGGAAGCGGAACTCTCCGACAAGCTCGCCGGTGTCGGGAACACCAAGCTGGGGGCCGCGCTGGAGAAGCTTGGCCGCGCGGTGCTCGCGAAGACGCGCTGACGCGAGGGCTTTTGCCCGGCAACGATGAATGGCCCGGGCCTGGCGAAGATGGTCGGGCTGTCGCGTTGGCCGGCCTTGGCGCGCGGTGTCGCGAAAATGTGAAGTGCATGGAGCCTCGAAGCTTTCCGCCTTCCCAAAGACGCCATATTCTCCTTGTCGGTTGACCGGATCGTATGAGGCGCTAAACAGCCTTCGAGTCGTCGTGACCGTATCCTATGGGAGTATCCCCGTGCGTTTGAACCGCCGCCAGCTTCTCATTCGTTCCTCCGCCGGACTTGCCGCCGCAGGTTTTGCGCTCAACGCGTTGCCGGCTTTTGCCCAGTCCGTCGATGTCGAGGAACTGATGACGCCGGGCCCGCTGCCCGAGATGGTCCTCGGCTCCGAGGATGCGCCGCTGACGATTGTCGAGTACGCCTCGATGACGTGCGGCCACTGTGCAAACTTCCACAAGTACAGCTATCCGCACCTCAAGTCGGAGTACATCGATACGGGCAAGGTGCGGTTCGTCTTCCGCGAGTTCCCGCTCGACCCGGTCGCAGCCGCTGCCTTCATGCTTGCCCGCGGGTTGCCCGAGGACAAGTATTTCGATGCCATCGACCTGATGTTCGAGACCCAGTCTTCATGGGCCTTCACCGATGACCCGTATACGGCGCTTCTCAAGCTCGGTCAGCAGATCGGCTATACGAAAGAGACCGCCGAGAAGACCCTCGGGGACCAGAAGCTGCTCGACAGCATCACCGCGATCCGTGCGCGGGCTGGCGAGAAGTTCGGTGTCAAGTCGACCCCGACGTTCTTCTTCGACGGGAACATGGTCGGTGGCGCGCTGACGGTTGCGCAACTCGACGCGGAAATTGCAAAATACCTTTGATGGCCGGATCGGCCGCGCCTGACGCCGGGGTCTGATCGACACAAGGATCGGACGCCGGGGCCACGTGCGGCCCGGCCTTTCACGATCTTTCGCGCGATGTCGCGCGTCAGGAGATCAGGGGCCGGGCACGAATGGCGGCAAATGCGGCAGTTCGCAGGTGTGTCTCGCGGGTGCGCTTGCGCCCGCGCGTCTGCCGCTGTTCGCCTGCCGAATGCCTGTCCTCGGGCGGGGCGGCCCGTCCATGAAATTTTCCAAGCTTCGTGTTCTCGGCTTCAAGTCCTTCGTCGAGCCGATGGAGTTCGTCATCGGGGACGGGCTGACCGGTGTGGTCGGTCCCAACGGATGCGGCAAGTCCAACCTCGTCGAATCCCTTCGCTGGGTGATGGGCGAAAATTCCTACAAGAACATGCGTGCGTCCGGCATGGACGACGTCATCTTCTCCGGCAGCCTCAACCGTCCGGCGCGCAACACGGCCGAGGTGACGCTGTTCCTCGACAATTCGGATCGCACGGCGCCCGCCGGTTTCAACGATGCGGACACACTTGAGGTTACCCGCCGTATCGAGCGTGAATCCGGCTCCAACTACAAGATCAATGCCCGGGACGTGCGCGCCCGCGACGTGCAGCTTCTCTTTGCGGATGCCTCCACCGGTGCGCGGTCGCCGGCCCTTGTGCGTCAGGGACAGATCGGCGAACTCATCGCCGCCAAGCCGACCTCCCGCCGCCAGATCCTGGAAGAGGCCGCCGGGATTTCCGGGCTTCATTCGCGCCGGCACGAGGCCGAACTGCGCTTGCGTGCCGCCGAGCAGAACCTCGACAGGCTGGAGGACGTGCTTGTCCAGATCGACGGCCAGGTCGACAGTCTGCGCCGACAGGCGCGTCAGGCCGGGCGATTCCGCAATCTGTCCGCCGAAATCCGTTCCGCCGAGGCCAGCCTCTATTACCTGCGCTGGCTGGACTGTCGTGACCGTCTCTCTTCCGCCGAGGAGGAATTCCGGGCGGCGGAGGCATCGATGGGCGAGGCGGCCGCGCTTCAGGGCGAGGCGGCCCGGGTTCAGGCGATCGCCGCGCACAAGGTTCCGGAAATGCGCGAGGCATCGGCGAAGGCCGGCGCCGCGCTTCAGCGGCTCGTCATTGCACGCAACGAACTCGATGGCGAGGAGCGCCGCGTGCGCGAGCGGCTTGAGGATCTCTCCCGCCGGCTGCAACAGCTTCATCAGGACATTGCTCGCGAGGAGAGCCTGCTGGCCGACAACGACGGTCATCTTGCGACCCTGGCCGAGGAAGAAGAGGAACTGCGCGCCGAGACGCTGGAGGAAGAGGAACGTGCGGCCGAGGCCGCCGTGCGGGTGGAAGAAGCCGATGCGGTGGTGGCCGGTGCCGAGGAGCGCGTGTCCGCGCTGACCCAGGAGCAGGCGGGCATTCTCGCCCGCCGCCGTCAACTGGCGGAGGCCTTCGAGGCCGCGCGCGCGCGATCCGCCAAGCTTTCGCGTCAGCACGAGGCGGCGCGCGCCGACCTTGCGAGGCTCGAGGCCGAAGTCGAGGGCGCGCCCGACCTGGAAGCCGGTCGCGAGGCTCTCATGCTGGCGGAGGAGGTTCTGGCGCGCGCCGAGGAGGACGTGCTGGAAGCGGAGGAGCGCACCGCGTCCGCCCGGGCGCGCCACGAGGGCGCGCGGGCGCCGCTCGGCGAGGCGGAGGCGGCGCTCTCCAGGCTGGAAACGGAAGCCCGAACGCTCGCGGAGGTTCTGGGCGAGGGCCAGTCCGGCGACCGGCCGGCCGTGGTCGAGGACATGTCCGCCAGTCCGGGCTACGAAACCGCGCTGGGCGCGGCCCTGGGCGAGGACCTGGATGCCCCGCTGGGTGGCGATGCTCCCATGCGCTGGTCGAACGCCGACGACGGCGGGAAGCCGGATGATCCATCGTTGCCCGCCGGCGCGGAACCACTCTCCGCCCATGTCGAGGCGCCCGGCGCGCTCGCCCGTAGGCTTGCCCAGATCGGCGTCGTGGAATCCGGGCAGGGGGAGGTGCTGGCCCGCGCGCTCGCACCCGGCCAGCGTCTCGTGACGCGGGACGGCGCCCTGTGGCGCTGGGACGGCTTTCGGATCGATGCCGATGCGCCGACACCGGCAGCACAACGCCTTGCGCGCAAGAATCGTCTTGCCGCGCTGGATGGCGAGATCGCGCTTGGCGCGGAGACGCTCGAGGCAAGGCGAGCCGGGTTCGAGGAACTGGGAGAGGCCCTGCGGCAGGCGGGGGATGCGGAAGGAGCGGCGCGCCAGCGTGTTCGCGACCTGCGCGGCCAGGCGGAGACCGAACGACAGCGCGTGCTGCGGCTGGAACGTGCCCATGCCGAGGCCGAGGCGCGTCTCGGCTCGCTGCGCGATGCGCTGGAGCGTCTGACCGGAGACCTTGAGGATGCACGCATGGCGGCCGCGGAGGCGGGCGAGGCCATGCGCGAGATCGAGGAAGACGAGGGACTTGCCCGGGCGATCGAGGAAGCGCGCGCCGCTCTTTCCGAAGCCAGGGCCGCTCAGTCGCGCGAGCGCGCGGCGGCCGAGGGGATCGCCAGGGAAGGCGAGATGCGACGCCGTCGCGTCGAGGCGATCGCGCGTGAACGGGCCGCCTGGACCCAGCGCGCGGCGGGAGCCCGCGAACAGGTGGAGACGCTTCGCGACCGCATGGAAGCTGCGGAAGAGGAGCGCGCGGACCTGATCGAGGCACCCGACGACATCGAGATCCGTCGTCGCGACTTGCTGAGCGGGATTTCACGGGCGGAAGCCGAGAGGCAGGCGGCCGACGACGCGCTGGTCGCCGCCGAGACGCATCAGCGCGAGGCGGATCAGGCCGCGCAGGCTGCGTTGTCCGCGCTCTCGCAGGCGCGCGAGCGAAAGATTCGCGCCGAGGAGAGGCTGGGGGCGGCCACATCGCGCAAGGCCGAGATCGAGGCCCTGATCGACGAGGCCCTGGAAGTGCCCGTGACCGCGCTGCCGGGACTTGCGGGACTGAAGGAAGGCGCGCCGCTGCCCGATCCCGACGCCATCGAGCGGCGGGTTGAACGTCTCAAGGCTGAGCGTGAGCGCCTTGGGGGCGTCAACCTGCGCGCCGAGGACGAGCTGCGGGAGATCGAGGACCAGCGCGGCACGCTGACCGGCGAGCGCGACGATCTGATCGAGGCGATCAAGCGGCTTCGCGGCGCGATCTCCAACATCAATCGCGAGGCGCGCGAACGGCTTCTCAATGCCTTCGACATCGTGAACGGGCATTTCCAGCGTCTCTTCACGCATCTCTTCGGCGGCGGAACGGCCGAGCTTCAACTTGTCGATGCCGAGGATCCGCTCGATGCCGGCCTCGAGATCATCGCCCGCCCGCCGGGCAAGAAGCCGCAGACGATGACCCTTTTGTCGGGTGGCGAACAGGCGCTCACCGCGATGGCGCTGATCTTTGCCGTCTTCCTGACCAATCCGGCGCCCATCTGCGTGCTCGACGAGGTCGATGCGCCGCTGGATGACGCCAATGTCGAGCGCTACTGCGACCTTCTCGACGAGATGACGCGCTCCACCGCGACCCGCTTTGTCGTCATCACTCACAATCCGATCACGATGGCGCGGATGAACCGGCTTTTCGGCGTGACCATGGCCGAGCGCGGGGTCTCGCAGCTCGTCTCCGTCGACCTGGAGACCGCGGAGCGATTCCTTGAGGTCGTGTAAGCGGGCATCGAGGCTGCGCGGGGCGGCCGGCAAAAAGCGCGCAAGGGACTGTTGTGCGCCTGTGCGTGGACTGGAAAAACGATATAAAACAATAGGTTGAATGCACTCTATGTCGCCTTGACAGGGGCGGGGGTGCCGACTATGGTGCGCCCGACTTTCAGGGGCAGGCGGCGTTCGCCGGTGTGGTTCGAGAAAAGGAGACGGCAGGTGATGTCTCCGGACAGGAACGGACCGGACAGCGAGAGGCGGCTCACGGAAGCGGAACTGTCCGAGCGAAGAAGCCGGCTGGTTCGTGAGCTCGAGGAGCGATCCGGAACCAAGGAGAAATCCGGTCCGGCAAGCACCTCGTCCACGGGTCAGGGAGCCGCTCAGGCCATGAAGCTGTCGACGGAGTTCGTCGCCGGCGTTCTGGTTGGAGCGGGGATCGGCTGGTTGATTGACCGCAGTGCAGGCACGTCTCCCTGGGGGCTGATCGTGTTCTTGCTGCTGGGCTTCGTTGCCGGGGTGCTCAATGTGTTGCGATCCGCCGGAGTTGTGGCGGACCCTGCGCAGGAGCGTCGAGGCGACCGTGACGGACGGACCTGAACCAGATACGGCGCGAAAGCGTTCCATGCGACCGCTAAAGAGGGGCTGACCCGGTGGCGAACGACCCGATCCATCAGTTCCAGATTACCAAGCTTGTCCCGATCGAGGTCGGCGGGCTTGATCTGTCCTTCACCAATTCGGCTCTTTTCATGGTCGTGACGACCGCGACCGTGGCCATGTTCCTGATCCTGTCGACGAGCGGGCGCGGCCTCGTTCCCGGCCGCTGGCAGTCGATCGCGGAAATGAGCTACGAGTTCGTTGCCGGAACCTTGCGAAGCTCAGCCGGCAACGAGGGGATGCGCTTCTTCCCGCTCGTGTTTTCGCTGTTCATGTTCGTCCTGATGGCGAACCTGCTCGGCATGTTCCCCTACTTCTTCACCGTCACCAGCCACATCATCGTCACCTTCGCTCTGTCGATCCTGGTGATCGGGACCGTGCTGGTCTACGGCTTCGCCCGCCACGGGCTGAAGTTCCTCAAGCTGTTCACGCCGGATGGCGTGCCGCCCGCGCTGTTCATTCTCGTGACGCCGATCGAGATCATCTCGTTCCTGTCGCGTCCGGTCAGCCTGTCGGTTCGTCTTTTCGCGAACATGCTTGCGGGTCACATCACGCTCAAGGTCTTCGCCGGCTTCGTCACGTCGCTCCTCGCGGCGGAAGGGCTTGGCGTGTTCGGCCCGGTCTTCTCCATCCTGCCGCTCGGCATGACGGTGGCCCTGACCGGTCTCGAGTTCCTCGTGGCCTTCCTTCAGGCCTACGTGTTCACGGTTCTGACTTGCATGTACCTCAACGATGCCCTGCATCCGAGCCACTAGAAGTCAGTTTGGTTCGGCTCCGCAATAAGGCGGAGCCGTCGTTACGTCGCTGCAATCTCATCTCAAGGAGCAAGTGTCATGGAAGCTGAAGCAGCAAAGTACATCGGTGCGGGTCTCGCCTGCCTCGGCATGGCCGGTACCGCTCTCGGCCTCGGCAACATTTTCGGCAGCTACCTCTCGGGCGCGCTGCGCAACCCGTCTGCCGCCGACGGCCAGTTCGGCCGCCTCATCTTCGGCTTTGCCGTGACCGAGGCGCTCGGCATCTTCTCGCTTCTCGTCGCTCTTCTCCTGCTCTTCGCCGTCTAAGACCGCGTTAGATCAGCGTCAGCGACGCAAAAGTTCGGCCGGGCGCAGGTCTTGCGCCCGGCTGCGCATCCGGCATCCCGGATGCGTGACTGTCTGCGGCATTGGAGACGAAAATGGCCACGACCGGCGCCGAGTCCCAGAGCGATAGCAACGCCCACGGCGTTATCGAGATTCCCGCCGACGAGCATTCGGTCGGCACGTTCCCGCCGTTTGACGGCTCGACCTATGCCTCGCAGATCCTGTGGCTGGCCATCACCTTCGGCCTGCTCTACTGGATCATGAGCAAGGTTGCGCTTCCGCGCATCAGCGGCATCCTTGAGGATCGCCGCGACCGAATTGCCGGCGACCTCGCCGAGGCGAACCGCCTGAACGAGGAAAGCAACGCCGCCATCGCCGCTTACGAGCAGGCGCTCGCGGAGGCGCGTGACAAGGCTCACGGCATCGCGCAGGAGACGCGCGACAAGCTGAAGGCCGATATCGATCGCCGCCGCGAGGAGACCGAGAGCCAGCTCACCGAGAAGCTTTCGGCCGCCGAGAAGCGCATCTCCGAGATCAAGGGCGAGGCTCTCGCCAGCGTTGGCGAGATTGCTTCAGAGACCACTGCCGCTCTCGTCGAGAGCCTTGTCGGCAAGGCGCCGACGAAGACGGACCTGAAGAAGGCCGTCGACGCGGCGATGAAGTGAGGACGCTCTGATGGACGCCACAGCATGGGCCCTGGTCGGCCTTATTCTCTTCCTGGGCATCATCGCCTATTTCAAGGTTCCGGGCATGATTTCCGGCGCGCTGGACAAGCGCGCGGACACCATCCGCAAGGAACTTGATGACGCCCGCCGTCTGCGCGAGGAGGCCCAGGCCCTTCTCGCCGACTACCAGCGCCGCCGCAACGAGGCGGAAGCCGAGGCCGAGGGCATCGTTGCCGAGGCAAAGCGCGAGGCCGAACGCATGACCGTCGAGGCCAACGAGGCGCTTGACGATCTCATCGCGCGCCGCACCGCCGCCGCAGAGGCCAAGATCTCCCAGGCCGAGGGGCAGGCGATCGCCGAGGTCCGCGCCAGGGCAACCGATCTGGCCGTCATGGCGGCCCGCGAGATCCTGGAAAAGACGGTGCCGGGCAAGGTCGGGGACGACCTGCTCTCCAAGAGCATCACCGAGGTCAAGACCCGTCTCAACTGATGAGGCGGATCGTCCGGGCTCTTCCGGAGATCACCAGAGACAAGTGAAATGGCCTCGGATCGTACGGTCCGGGGCCATTTTCGTTGGTGTGGTGGTTGCCCGACAGTGCCTTGGGCGGGATCAGCCGGCGGCATCCAGCAGCGCCGCGATCGGACGAAAGCTCTTGCGGTGAAGCGGCGTCACGCCAGCGGTGGCAAGCGCTGCCGCATGGGCTGCCGTGCCATAGCCCTTGTGACGGGCAAGGCCGTGGTCCGGCCAGACCGGATCCATGCGCTTCATGAGCCGGTCCCGTGCGACCTTGGCGACGATGGACGCGGCGGCGATGCACTGCAGTCGGGCATCGCCCTTCACGACCGCGATCCCTGGAGCGGGAAGGCCCGGGGGCACATCGCGGCCGTCGACGAGGCAGAAGGAGGGTGCGATCTCGAGCGCCCGGGTCGCGTGTGCCATTGCGCCGAGCGTGGCGGCGCGAATGTTGAGCGTGTCGATTGTGGCCGGCGACGCGAAGGCGACCCCCACGTGGGCCTTGGCGAGGATCTCCTCGTAAAGACCTTCACGGGTGGCTTCGCTCAGCGCCTTGGAATCGGCAAGTCCATGCGGAATGTCGCCTGGTATCAGAACCACGGCAGCCACGGCCACCGGCCCGGCCCAGGGTCCGCGCCCCGCTTCATCGATGCCCGCGAGCCGGTTGTCGAAGGTCGCCGCGATCCGGGCTTCCGCTTCCGGGTCCATCGTTTCCGGAACATCGATCTTGTCGAAGAGCGGCATCGCGCCTTTCAGGGACATTGGCAATCCTTGGATGTGTGGACAGGCGACGGGCGGCGTGTTTCGGACAGTCCTGCCCAATCCGGTCCCGCCTGACAAGCCTCGGCCACGGACACACCCTAGAAAAGCCTGAGCTGTACCCCGCCGGCCTGCGGGGCAAGGAAGTTCTCCGCGGAAAGTCTTCGGCGGCGCTGGTTGAAGCCGATGCGTTTCGCGGCAATCTGGAACCGCCTGGCGAGCTGTTCTGCATAGGGACCTTCGCCCTTCATCCGCTTCTGCCACTGGGCATCATAGTCCTTTCCGCCGCGCATGGAGCGGATGAGGTTCATCACATGGCGGAAACTGTCCGGCCGGTGCCGCAACAACCAGTCGCGAAACAGGGGGCTGACCTCGATGGGCAGCCGGAGAAGGATGTATCCGGCCTCTCGCGCCCCTGCTTCATGAGCGGCTTCCAGGATCTTCTCCATCTCGGAATCCGTGAGGGCGGGAATGACCGGGGCGACCATGACGCTCGCCGGCACGCCCGCCTCGTTGAGTCCCCGGATCGCGGCAAGGCGTTTCTCGGGCGTTGCGGCGCGCGGCTCCATGGAGCGTGCGAGCTTGCGGTCGAGCGTGGTGACGGACAGGGCGACTTTCACCAGCCCCCGTTCGGCCATAGGCGCCAGAATGTCGAGATCGCGCAGAACCAGCGCCGATTTGGTGACGATGCCCACCGGATGATTGCATCGGTCGAGCACCTGAAGGATGTCGCGCATCACCTTCCAGTCGCGTTCGATGGGCTGATAGGGGTCGGTGTTCGTTCCGATGGCAATGGTGCGGGGCGTGTAGCCCGGTCGGGAAAGCTCGCGCTCGAGAAGCTCGGCCGCATTAGGCTTCACGGTCAGGCGGCTTTCGAAGTCGAGCCCGGGCGAAAGTCCCACATAGGCGTGGCTCGGCCGGGCGAAACAATAGATGCAACCATGCTCGCACCCCCGATAGGGATTGATCGAGCGATCGAAGGAGATGTCGGGCGACTCGTTGCGCGTGATGATCGTGCGCGCGCGTTCCTCGTGGACCTGCGTCCGAAGGGCCTGGATTTCGTCTAGCGTTCCCCAGCCGTCATCGAAGGCTTCGAGAGCCTCCTTCTCGAATCGGCCCGCCATGTTGAGGCCTGCACCGCGTCCGCGCGCGCCGGCAATGTCGCCTTCGGGCCGCGAACCCGGCTCGGGCACTTGCACCTGATCGGGTGTTTTGGGGAGTGAAAATCCCATTGTTTCAAGCCCTGCGCGTCACCTGTGGGGAACCGTTCTGCCGACGGGCTAAGCACCAGTCGGAATGTGAACATAACAGGAACATTTTGCGCTTGAAAGAGGGATGCGTGGCCCGACTGAAGAACGGACCGCCCCGGCGGGGTGGCGGGGCGGTCCGGTCCAGGGCCCTTGATCAGCCGCCGCTGTTCTTCTGCGCGACGGCCTGAAGCTCGGCCTCGGACAGGGAGCCGTTGCCGTCCGTATCGGCCGCGGTGAACTCCTCCATGGTCATGTTCGGAATGACGGCGGTCACCTCCGAATAGGACAGCTCGCCGCTGCCGTCCGCGTCGATGTCGTCGAAGGTGACGCCCTGTGCGGCGGCGACGCCGGCCCAGGCGAGGGGGCTCAGGGTGGCAAGCGCGATGATCGTCTTCTTCATGGTCGGTTTCCTTTCCATGTTCCGGTTCGGCGGCGGCCTCTGGCCTGTCAGCCGGTGGTCGATCCCGTGTCGTCCACGGAAGGAAAGGTGGTGGCGCTGTCGGACGTGAAGACGTCAGGGAGAAGGTCATTGAGGGATAAGAAGATGGCAGGCCAAAGATGAGGCCGAAAAACGTCAGGGTTCCCTGCGGTTAGAAAGAAAATCGGACCACATGGAGGTGCCATTTGGACCGAAAGCCGCTCCGGCCTTGTCGCAAATTGCAGGGGTGTTTCGTCATCGTGCCGCGAGGTCCGGCAAAACAAGGCAGGATCGTCGCGTCCTGATCGTGAACGGCGATCCCGTGAAGCGCCAGGTGCCCCTTCAGCGCCTCAATGTGTCGCTCGGCCGCTCCCCGTAGATCCGCCGATAGGCGAGCGCCGCGCGCCCCAGGTGCGTGAAACCGCAGGCGTGGATCATCTCGGTCACGCTGGTGTCGCCATCCCCCGACAGCAGGCGCTCATGAAGAAGGGCGAGGCGGCGACGTTCGAGCGCGGCCGTGATCGTCTCGCCCCGGTGCTGACGGAAGCCCGCCTGCAGGGCTCGGACCGAGCAGCCGCAGTGACGCGCGAGCGCGGCCATGTCGAGCGGCTCCTCGAGCCTTGCGTCCAGATAGTCGAGTGCTCGGCTGATCCGGGCGGGCGGCGTGAAGGTTTCCGGGGCGGTTCCCAGCAGCCGCGCCCGGTGGGTGCTGTCCTGTCCCCACACAAGTGTCTGGACGATCGTCTCTCCAAGGCGCGCGAGCGCCGGCTCGGACGCGCCGCCGGCGGTGTCCGCAAGTGCCGCGAGATGGGCGACCTGCGCGCGGAGCGTTTGCCCGAACCCGTCATCGAGGCGCACTCCCGCCTCGAACACCAGATCTCCGACATCGTCCTGGAGCAGGTCTGCCAGGGCGGCTTCGACCGGTGCGCGATCGAGCATGAGGATGAGCTGGCCGCAGGATGCACGCCAGCGCATGACGGCGGGGCGCGTCGGCGAAAGCAGCGAGGCGGTGCGGCCGGGGCCGGTTTCGCAGCTTCCGCCGGCAAGGCGGATCTCGGCGGACCCCCGCAAGGGAATCTGGAGCAGGAAGAAGCGTTCCAGGCAACCGGGGTCGATCTCCACGTCGCCGCCGTAGGAAACGTAGTTGATCGAGCCGCCTGGAAAACGGCGGTGGTTGTGCAGGGCGTTGAAGTCCTTAGCCCTGTCGAGGGGGCTGAGCCGGTGCGCGCAGAAAATTCGCCCGACCTGCTCGGCCGCCTGGTGGACGTCTCGCGTCGCCACTTTCGCATGGTCGGCAAGCGGCACGCGCGCCCCCCTCATGGCGCACCTGTCATGACTGTTCCGTCCTCTGGAAACCGGACCGTTCGCGGCCCTTGTTGACGAAAGCCTAGCATGGCGTCGTGGAGACGTCATCCGAGCGGGGAGCTGCCCAAAACCGTGCGTGGCGTCGCCCTGCGGACAGTCGCGGCGCTCATCGGATAGACGCCCCTGCCGGACAGGCGCTTTCATTGAGGGGCGAGAACGCGTGCGCCGGCGGGCCGGAAGCATGCACCGCACCAGAGGACGGAGCAAAGCCGCGCGCCGTTGCGGCGCGTTTCAGGGGAGAATTGCTATGAACAAGGCGATCGCCAACATGGTGAAGGTCAACACCGATCCGGGCATCACCCCGGCGGGGACCGGCCATGACGGGGTGGAATGGAACATTCTCGGCCACACCTACTGGATGAAGACCGAAGGCGAGGCATGCTTCTCCTTCGAGACGCTCGACCCGCCGGGAACCTTCGTGCCGCCGCACATCCATCCCACCCAGGACGAGTTCATCTACGTGCTGGAGGGGCGGTTCGACCTCTACCTGGATGGCGAGCACCATCAGGCCCATCCCGGCGACGTGGTGCGAATGCCCATGGGCATTCCCCATGGCTACTACAATCTGACCGACACCGCCGCGCGCGCGATCTTCTGGGTCAGTCCGGCACGGCGCCTGCGCGAGCTCTTCGACAATCTGCACAATCTCGGGGACCCGGCGGAAGTCGTGCGCCAGTCCGCGCTGCGCGAGGTGCATTTCCTCAAGCCCGAGGACATGGCCTTCGATCCGCTCAAGCTGAGCGTCTGAACAGCATGGGCGTGCCCTCCGCCGGACGGGGGGCAACGCCTCGGACACCGGGACATTTCACATGGTCAAACGCAAGCGCGTCTGCGTCATCGGCGCCGGCGTGAGCGGACTTGCGTCCGCGCGCGCCTTTCGGGACAAGGGGCATGAGGTCACCGTTCTCGAACGGAGCCACGAGCTTGGCGGGGTCTGGGGGCCTGCGCGCTCCTATCCGGGCATTCGCACCCAAAGCCCCAAGGATCTCTACCGCTACACCGGCTTGTCCATGCCGGAGGATTATCCGGAGTGGCCAAGCGGGGCACAGGTCCATGCCTATCTGACGGACTTCGCCGGCACCTTCAGCCTGCTTCCTCTCATCCGTTTCCGCCATACGGTGACCGCCATGGAGCGGGCCGCGAGTGGAGGCTGGAACCTTTCGGTCGAGGATGGTGAGGGTGACAGCGGCGTCCAGCACTACGACTTCGTCGTGGTCGCCAGCGGTACGTTCACGGACCCCAACCGGTTGCGGCACAGGGGCGACGACGGATTTGTCGCCCGGGGCGGCAGCATCCTGCATTCCAGCGAATACACCGATCCGGCAATCGTGCGCGGACGCAAGGTGGTGGTGCTCGGCTTCTCCAAGTCGGCGACCGACGTTGCCGTCAATGCGGTGAAGGAGGGCGCGGAGGAGGTGACGGTCGTCTATCTGGAGCCGGTGTGGCGTGTTCCCTACCGTTTCGCCGGGCTCGTGAACTTCAAGCACATCCTTTACTGCCGTGCGTCGGAGATCATGTTCCCGCCCTGGAGCGAGGGGCGGGTCGCCAAGGCGGTCCGCGCGCTGACGAAACCCCTGGTCTGGGCGAACTGGAGAGGGCTCGAGGCGCTGCTCACGCTCCAGTTCGGCTTGAAGAAAAACGGTCTGCGCCCGAAGGCGCCGGTGGACGATACCATTGCCTGTGGCCTGTCCATCGCGACCGAAGGGTTCTTCGACCTCGTCTCGAAGGGCAGGATCAGGACCGTGAAAGGCACTTTCGAGAGGTACGAGGACGGCGAGGTGATCCTGTCGGGCGGTGAGCGCCTGCCGGTCGATGTCGCGATCCAGGCGGTCGGCTGGAAACTCGGGGTGCCCTTCCTCGACGAGGCCACGAAGGATGCGCTGATCGACGATGACGGCCAGTACCGGCTCTATCGCCTGGTTGCCAATCCAGACGTGCCGGACCTCGGATTCGTGGGGTTCAACTCGAGCTTCGCCACCGTCCTGACCAGCGATATCGCGGCCCAGTGGCTCGTGCGCTACGCGGACGGGATGCTCGCGAAGCAGCCTGGCCTGGATGACATGCGGCGCTGGATCGACGAGCACCTGAAATGGCGCAGAACCGTTCGTCCCGCCGCACGCGTTTATGGCGGCCTGTGTTCGGCGCCCTATCATTTTCGCCATATGGACGAACTGCTTGCCGACATTGGCGCGCGCAAGCGCCGCCGCAATCCCCTGGCGGAAACGTTTCTGCCGCCGGATGCGGATGCCTACGCCCGCTTTCTGGACAGCGCGCCCGCCTACAGTGCGGAGTGAACACGTCACATGAGAAAGGGGCCGGCGTTGGCCGGCCCCTTGAACAGTGCATCGTCGCGCCTGAGCGGCCCGGGCCACATCCGAGGGTGTGGCCCATAAACGAGGCGGGTCCACACCCTAAAGCTCGAACTGGTAGGTCGCCGGGGTCCAGCGATATCCTTCGCCGACCTTTTCCACGTAGCCGATGGCGGGAAAGGGCATGTGGTAGCCGGAGATGGCCAGCCCGTCGGTCGCCGCCATGTCGAAGATGCGCTTGCGGGTCGCGACGGCCTTCTCCTTGTCCATGTCGTAGCGCACGTGCCACTCGGGACGCTGGACTGAGGCGGCGAAGTGGTTGGCCACATCGCCCCAGATCATCAGCTCCTGGCCGTCGCTTTCCAGATGGAAGGACATGTGGCCCGGCGTGTGGCCGGAGGTGTCGAGGCCGGTGATGCCGGAAACGACCGCGTCCCCGTCACCGATGAAGGTGATCTTCTCGGCGAGCGGCACAACGTTGGAGCGCGCCAGGTTGGCACCGCGTTCGGCCGCCGTGCCCATGCGGTCGTCGGAGGACCAGAAGTCGTACTCCGCCTGGCCGGTCACGTAGCGGGCGTTGGCGAAGACAGGGGCGCCGTCCTTCATCAGTCCGCCGATGTGGTCACCGTGCATGTGGGTGATGACCACCGTGTCGATCTGGTCGGTGGAATAACCGGCCGCCTCGAGCTGGCCCGCGAGCTTGCCGTTCTCCCCGCCAAGGCCGGTGTCGAAAAGAACCAGTTCGGACCCGGTGTTGACGAGCACCGGCGTGAAACCGTTGACCATCCTGTCCGTCGGCAGGTTGTTTTCCCGCATCAGTTCGGCGACGGCACCGGCATCCTGGTCCTCTCCGAAGATGGGATGCGGGCCGTCCATCGCGCGTGCGGCGTCGCGCAGGGTCGTGACCTCGAAGCCGCCGAGCTTGATGCGATGGAACGCGGGCGCGGAAGCCCCCATCATCGGCGCGGCGGCGCGCACGGGACCGAGCGTGGAAAGAAGGGCAGGCGCGGCAAGCGTTGCCGTGGCCGCACCGGCGAGCAGGGTGCGGCGGTTCACTGTCGTATCCGTCATGTCCTCAAAGCCTCCCGTTTGCGAACGAAAGCGTTCCGCAAAGCCAGTTAGGCCGCGGGATGCGGGAAAAAAGAGGCGATAACGGATCCGTGAAGTGGCGTGGCCCGAACGGGGTGCCCGGCGTCATGCCTCGCGCAGCTTGCCCCGCTTCAGATGCTCGTCCAGGCGCGGCATGATCTCCACGAAATTGCAGGGCATGTGCCGGTAGTCGAGCTGCCACTTCAGGATGCCGTCCCAGGCGTCCTTGCAGGCGCCCGGAGAGCCCGGCAGAACGAAGATATAGGTCGCCCCTGCGACGCCGCCGGTCGCCCTCGACTGGATCGTGGAGGTGCCGATCTTGTCGTAGGAGATGCGGTGAAAGACCTCCGAGAAGCCGTCCATGCGTTTCTCGAACAGGGGTTCCACCGCCTCGGGCGTGACGTCCCGGCCCGTGAAGCCGGTGCCGCCGGTCGTGATGATCACGTCGACCTGAGGATCGGCGATCCAGCGGTTCACCACGGCGCGAATCCGGTCCACGTCATCGGTGACGATCTCGCGGCCGGCGAGACGGTGACCGGCGTCACCGATGCGCGCGGCAAGGGTCGAGCCGGAGCGGTCCTCCTCCAGCGAGCGTGTGTCCGACACCGTCAGCACGGCGATGTCGAGGGGGATGAAGGGGCGGCTGTCATCGATGCGATGCATGGCTGTGCTGTCACTCTGCTGGCATGGGACTGGCCGGCAGAATAGGCTTGGCCGCAACGGGACGCCAGAGCGCGCGGAACGACGACTGCGGGAGGAGGAGCGAGATGGACTGGACGGCGCCGATCGATGCCTATTGCGAGCGCCTCGATGCGGGGTTCTGGGCCGAGCCGGTCAACGCGGTGACCAACGCGGCCTTCCTGATCGCCGCCCTTTTCGCCTTTCGCGACTGGCGCGCGCGCGGGCAGGGCGATCCCGCAACGTTCCTGCTCGCGGTCATCGTGGCGGTGGTGGGTGTCGGGTCCTTCCTGTTCCATACCTTCGCGACCCGCTGGGCCGCACTGGCCGACGTGCTGCCGATCGCATTGTTCATCAACATCTACTTCTGCCTTGCGCTGCGCCGGCTGGTCGGCCTGTCCTGGCCGCTCGCCGTCTTCGGAACCCTGCTCTTCCTTGGGGCGAGCTATGCGCTCGGCCCGCTGTTCGGACGGCTTGCCGGATCGAGCGGGGGCTACGTGCCCGCCCTCGGCGCGATCTTCGGCGTCGCGGCCACGCTGTGGCTCATGCGCCGTCCCGGAGCGGGGATGCTGGCGGTGACCGGAATGGCGTTTCTGCTGTCCCTCGTTTTCCGCACGGCAGACATGCCCGCCTGCGAGGCTTTCCCGCCAGGCACGCATTTCGTATGGCATTGCCTGAACGCGCTTGTGCTCTTCTTGTTGATTCGCTTGCTGATCCGGGCAAAGTCTCATGAGGGAGCCCCTGCCGCCGCACCGGCGGGGAATGCGCGAGACACGCCCTGATCCCCTTGCCACCGCCGCCGGCCGTCAGGCCGGAGGCTTCACCGACCGAACTTCCAGGCCCGAGTGACCGCCATGACCGACGCGCCGAAAAACCAGACACCCGCTTCCGCCAGCTCCGCGCAGGCGAACCCCGCACATGATCTCGATGAGGCGGCGCTGTTCTACCACCGGCATCCGCACCCGGGAAAACTGGGCATCCAGGCGACCAAGCCGCTGGGCAACCAGCGCGATCTTGCCCTTGCCTATTCGCCGGGCGTCGCGGCGCCCTGTCTGGAGATCGCCCGCGATCCCTCGATGGCGGCCGACTACACCGCGCGCGCGAATCTGGTCGCGGTGATCTCCAACGGTACGGCGGTGCTCGGCCTGGGCGCAATCGGCCCGCTGGCCTCCAAGCCGGTGATGGAGGGCAAGGCGGTGCTCTTCAAGAAGTTCGCCGGCATCGACGTGTTCGACATCGAGGTGGACGAACTCGACGTGAACCGTTTTGTCGACGCGGTGGCGGTGCTGGAGCCCACCTTCGGCGGTATCAACCTGGAAGACATCAAGGCGCCGGAATGCTTCATGATCGAGCGCGCTCTGCGCGAGCGGATGAACATTCCCGTCTTTCATGACGACCAGCACGGCACGGCGATCATCGTCGGCGCCGCGGTCAAGAACGCGCTGGAACTGTCCGGCAAGGACATCTCGAAGGTGAAGATCGTCGCCTCGGGCGCCGGCGCGGCGGCCCTTGCCTGTCTCAACCTTCTGGTCTCGCTCGGTGCGAAGCGCGAGAACATCTACGTCACCGACATCGAGGGCGTCGTCTACAAGGGCCGCGAAAGCCTGATGGACGAATGGAAGGCCGTTTTCGCGCAGGAAACCGAAAAGCGCACGCTCGCCGAGGTCATCGAGGGGGCGGACGTCTTCCTCGGCCTGTCGGCGGCTGGCGTCCTGAAGCCTGAGATGGTCGCGGCGATGGCCGCCAATCCGCTCATCATGGCGCTCGCGAACCCGCGCCCGGAGATTATGCCGGAGGCGGCGCTTGCCGTGCGCGACGATGTCATGATGTGCACCGGTCGCTCCGACTATCCCAACCAGGTCAACAACGTCCTGTGTTTCCCCTACATCTTCCGCGGCGCGCTCGACGTGGGCGCGACCACCATCAACGAGGAGATGAAGCTCGCGGCCGTGGCGGCGATCGCGGAACTGGCGCGCGAGGAGCCGTCCGACGTCGCCGCGCGGGCCTACGGTGGCGTGACGGAGACCTTCGGGCCGAAGTATCTCATTCCCTCGCCCTTCGACCAGCGGCTGATCCTGCGCATCGCGCCGGCGGTGGCCCGTGCCGCGATGGACAGCGGCGTGGCCGAACGGCCGATCACGGACTTCGACGCCTACAACGACCGCCTCAACCGTTTCGTGTTCCGGTCCGGCCTGATCATGAAGCCGATCATCGCCGCCGCAAGGGCCAGCGAGACGCGCATCATCTATTCCGACGGAGAGGACGAGCGCGTGCTGCGCGCCGCGCAGGTGCTGCTCGAGGACAAGCTGGCGCGGCCGATTCTCATTGGCCGCCCCTCGGTGATCGAAAGCCGTTGCGAACGCTTCGGTCTCAAGATCCGTCCCGGCACCGATTTCGAGTTCATCAACCCGGAAGACGACCCGCGCTACCGCGACTATGTCGACACGCTGCATTCGCTCACCGGACGGCGCGGCGTGACGCCGGAGGCCGCCCGCACCATGGTGCGCTCCAACACCACGGTGATCGGCGCCCTTGCCGTGCGTCGGGGCGAGGCCGACGCGCTGATCTGCGGTCTTGAGGGGCGCTACACCAAGCACCTCAACAATGTGAAAAGCATCATCGGAACGGCGCCGGGCGTGCAGGACTTCTCCGCGCTTTCCCTGCTCATCAACGCGACCGGCGCGACCTTCTTCACCGACACCTATGTGACCGCGAACCCCTGTGCGCGCGAGATCGCCGAAATGACCCGGCTCGCGGCGGAGGAGATCAGCCTCTTTGGCATCACGCCGCGCGCGGCCCTTTTGTCGGCGTCGAACTTCGGTTCGCGGGACATGGCCTCGGGAGAGAAGATGCGCGAGGCGCTGGAGATCCTGGGCGAGATCGCCCCCGACCTGGAGGTCGATGGCGAGATGCACGGCGACAGTGCCCTGTCCGAGGCGATGCGGGCGCGCGTCATGCCGACGTCGCGCCTGACGGGCGAGGCCAACCTGCTCGTGTTCCCGAATCTCGATGCGGCCAACATTGCCCTCAACCTTGTGAAGGTCATGACCGAGAGCCTGCACGTGGGGCCGATCCTTCTCGGCACCGCGCAGCCGGCGCATATCCTGACGCCGTCCGTTACCTCGCGCGGCGTGGTCAACATGTCGGCCTTCGCCTCGGTGGAGGCCCAGACCAAGCGCCTCGCGGCAGAGGACTAGGGTGTGGCCCCAAAAACGAGGCGGGTCCGGTTTGTTCGCCAGGGTTGGATACGAGGCGCAAGCCTGCAGGAAACCGTCCGGTTTTCAAAGGCTGGCAACGCTGTTGCCCGGCCCTGGCCGGGCAAATCCCGAAGGGACGTG